>CAZQKB010000010.1:0-156049 GCA_964593755.1 uncultured Mesohalobacter sp.
TTGTTCTTTTGATTAATGATTAAATTTAGTAAAAAACAAACTTAGGATAGCTATACACAATGGCTTGGGTTTGGGCTGAAATGAAAGATTCATTTTTTTTGCTAATTTTACGATTGAAAAATAACGAAAAGTGCTTATTTGCACGCCACTGTGCATAGCCGAGACGTTGTGCGTAATAAAAAACTGAAATGATTAAGATTTATGTTCTAAAATTAGAAAATGATAAATACTATGTTGGTCAATCAGTAGACTCGGAAAATAGAATTAATTTTCACGTGAAAGGAAAATTAGGTTCGGATTGGACAAAAATTCACAAACCTATTGAGCAAATTGAACTCATTGAAACAGATTTTACAGAAGTAAGTGAAACCATGTTTTTAGAAAATTCAATTACTATAAATTACATGAAGAAATATGGATGGAGAAATGTAAGAGGTGGGGATTATTGCACACTGGATGAAGAGCGATTAAGATTTTTACTTTGCAACAATTCTGATTTAGGAAATGAAATTTTACCGATAAACAATAGTTCGAATTACAATTTGAATCTACATGGTATTTTTATTTTCACATTAAAATTAAAGCACAATCAATTTTTTGTTGGAAAAACCAAAAATCTGAAAATTGGAATTTTAAAAGAAGTGAACGGAAAAGGAAGTGAATGGTGCAAAATCTATAAGCCTGAAGAACTAATAAGTGTCATAAATGTCAGTAAACAAAGTGAAAATGAACAGAGAGAATCTCTTAATAATCAAACTATAAAAATAATGAAACTAACAAATTGGCGAAACGTAAGAGGCGGTGATTATTATAAATTTTCCGAAGTCGATCATCGATATAAAGTACAAAAGAATACTAGCCTATTGATCTAAAACTACGCACAACAATATGTATCTTCAATGGCGAGCTTTGGGAGTTGAAACGAATGGTTTGGGATTTATTTTCTAACTTTACGATTGAAAAACAAAAGGCTGTGCTTCTTTGGTCGCCACTGAAAGATACACTTCCCGTTAGCAAACATTTTAACGCAACCTTTAATAGATAAAAGCACCTACAGAAAAAACACGATATGAAAAGTGTATATTTTATTTTGATATTACTTTTATGTCTATCTTGTGAAGAGGACGATACAAATTTAATATGTTCAACTGATTGCACTACTGTTACTGGTAAAATCATTCGTGCTGACGGCAGCGGAATTAAAGACGTTAAAGTAACATTTTCGTTTGTCCAGTTTGCACCCTATCGAGTTACGAGAAATATATCAGAATCTTTTACTAACCAAAATGGAGAATACGAAATAAAAGGGTTTATAAAAGATAGAGAATTAGGAACTTTAAATAATTTTCGCATATCTGTGGATATAAATTCAATCGAAAATTCATTAGGAAATGATTATTTGAAGCCTTCGGAATTAATACCTGAAACTGCACCAAGCGTTAACGAAATAATAATAGATGGAATAAACAATAGGGATCCAATCGAAATAGTTGACTTCATAGTTCCCCTAAAAAGCGACTTAACAATCAATCTGAATAATTTCCAACCTGTTGGTTTGGCAGATAGGTTTGGCTTTAACTGCAAAGCTCAATATGGTTTTGCAGATCAAAAGTTTCCAGTAATCTATCAAGAAACAAGTCAAATAAATAGCCAATTTAATTTTGTCACAGGACAAAGCGAAAATACTGTCAATGTCTTTAAAATCAAAAACAATATGGTCGAACCCAATATTCGGCAGAATGTCAATATTACCTCCAATCCTTCAAATCAAGAATTAAGTTTTGATTATTAAAAACGTTTGCTAACACGGGTAGCTCATGCTGAACCTATCAAAAGCTAAAAAACCTATTTAATACAAGCCCTTATAAGGACTTTTTTTGATTCAATTATAAGAATTAGAGATAGCGAATTTCAATTTTTGGAGGGCTTAGAATTACCGAGAATAAGTCATATACCTCATTTTTTATGAATCGGTCAAAAGCAACTCCTTTTGCTTTATTTTTTGTAGGATTTTTCTGAAATATCAGTAATTTTTTGATGTTAAAAGCCACCGCTGCCATGAGCATGCATTTGTTCGTACCTCTAATGGCTCTGACGCCCGCCTGCCGGACGGACAGGTTTACTTTTCTCAGTCCTTGAAAAGTCTTTAGTCAGTGGTCTGACGAATTGTAGATTTGATTTTTACTTTAATCGCCGGTAGAAGTTATCCGGCGGAACATGATTACTAAGTTGAAATGTAGTGAAGAGTTTTTACTGGGTTATCTTTTTGCCTTGCATGGTTAAATATTACAATTAATCGCCTAAATAACAATATATTATATTGATAAATGATGACTTAATTATAAAATTAATTATTGTATATTTGAGTATGTGCAACAGGCACAATGGCTATACGTAAAGCGGGCTTAAGTGCTGATATGAAGGTAATTACATAAAATAAACTAACTGCTAAACGGAAATTGAAGTGCATTTTAATCCCGCACTACTTATAGCCCAAACTGTTGGCATTCATTATGACGAAACTCTAAATCAATGATAAAATTCTTTCGTAAAATACGTTACGACCTTATAAGAAATAATAAAAGTGGAAAGTACTTGAAATATGCTTCTGGCGAAATTATCCTTGTAGTCATTGGAATTTTAATCGCATTACAGATTAATAATTGGAATGATAATCGAATAGCAAATAATAATGAACTGAAACTTATAGCATCGCTGAATGAGGAATTGATTTCTATACGTGATGAGCTAAAAATCGATTTCGAGAGTAATAATAAAAATTTAAAACAAGTAGAAGAATATCTTGATGAAATCGAGAAAAACAACGAACAAAAAATTAAAATAATTTCTTTTTTAGATATATACAGCCAATCTTCAGTTTCGCATCCAATTATAACAAATGTTTTGAGTGCAAATAGCTCTTCAAGTATTAGTGATGATAAATTATTAAAGGAATTAAGAAAGTTACAACTGTCTTATAATAAAATTAAGGAATCTGAAATATATCTTGACCAACTTTGGAATTCTAAAATAAGTGATTTTCTATCGAGAAATAATTACGCTAAATCATTAGTTAATTATACAAGAACCCAGAATTCCGATGGCCAAAACTTAATTGAATTATACGATAATTCTGAATATAAAAACATAATTGCTTTAAAATGGTTAATGCAGAGCGATTGGGTTAAAAATCAAAGAGTCGCATTAACGGAAACGGAAAAAGTGATAGTTATGACTGAAAAAAAATAACGAAATGCCAACAATGAATTAAGGAGCAAATTAAGTAGTCATTTTCATTTAAACTCATTCAAATAAATGTTATTTTTTATCAAACTTATTTTGATTTATTATCACTCTCTAAAAGTTGTGTTTATTTGTTGAATTCAAGAATTAAATATTAACACAAAACACAAATATGGAAGATTTTAATCAGGTTTTTAAAAGTCCTGAAGCCAAAGAAATGGGATTGAAGTTACAAACTTTAATTGAATCCTGTTTTGATGACATTGAGGCTGGTATTGTGGGAGGTTCAAAAGTGAAATTGGTTTTGTATTCGAGAAATGGAAAAAATAATGTGCTTTGTGGTATACAGGAAGGAAGTAAAGCCTCCTGCATGCTATATGTTCATCACATTGATGAAATTAACCATAAAAGACTAAAATTTAGTGGTAAAGGCAAACATGCTAGGCGAATTAAATTTAATGATATAAATGAAATAATAGAAGACGATATCAGGTGGTTAATGTCTAAAGTAAATGAAAATGCACCATATTGAATAATTCAAAACCCTATCAACATAGACTCAGAATAACACTTTTTTTTGATTACTTTTTCACTTCTGTATTTTTTAAATTGTCTACGCTTGTATCATTTGTCTTTGTTGTCTTGCAGTCAACTGTGCATATTAAATGTAGATTCAATAGAATCCTTAAAAAATGATAAATTCGCATTCTTAAATATGCTGAAAAAATATATAGAGAACTGGATAACACCCTCTTTAGTGACACTACTTAATTTACAGCTTTGTTGAAAGAGATTCAAAGGATTTAGACATTTTAAATTCTAAAATATTATATTTATCATTCTCGGGTTATTGAGAGTCAGTTCAAATTATTTTATTCTTAATATAGTTGATATTGTTTAATTGAATTATGTAAAAATTCTTTACCAATACTTATAAGTCATTCTGAATTTATTTCAGAATCTTAGTCTATTTACTTCCAACTTGTTGTAGAATCTGAAACGATTTCAGATTATTAAATTAAGAGTTTTGAGGCAGCTTCTTTACATTTGTCTTGACCGCGGAGGGATTATTAGCATGATTCCTAATCTGTTCAATGCTGGAAATACAAAACCTTAATCCTGATTGACATCAGGTTTGGTTTTTTAGTTCTGCCTGCACTTAGAAAAGCTGTAGCATTTCACGTTTGTCAAAACTAAAAACCACAACCCCTTTCGGAGTTGTGGTTTTGCGCTTGTCGTGACCGCGGAGGGATTATTAGCATGATCCCTAATCTGTTCAATGCTGGAAATACAAAAACTCAATCCTGATTGACATCAGGTTTGGTTTTTTAGCTCTGCCTGCACTTAGAAAAGCTGTAGCATTTCACGTTTGTCAAAACTAAAAACCACAACCCCTTACGGAGTTGTGGTTTTGCGCTTGTCGTGACCGCGGAGGGATTCAAACCCCCAACCCTCAGAGCCGAAATCTGATGCGCTATTCAGTTGCGCCACGCGGCCTTATAATTGTTTAAGAAAGTTCTTCCTTTACAATTTTAGAAATCATAGCGCCCTCAGCTCTACCAGCCATTTTTTTACTGGCTATACCCATTACTTTACCCATATCTTTCATGCTTGTCGCATCAACTTGGTCAATAATAGATTTGACTTCAGCTTTTATTTCCTCTTCACTTAATTGTTGCGGAAGAAAATCCTCTAAAATAGCCACTTGATCTAACTCTTCCTTAGCAAGATCTTTGCGATTTTGTTCCTGATATAACTGAGCGGAATCCTTTCTTTGTTTTACAAGCTTTTGAACTAATTTGAGCTCATCAGCTTCTGTCATTTCTTTAGAATCACCGGAAGTTTTCTGTTTTAATATTTCACTTTTTATAGAACGTAAAGACGCTAAGGCCACAGTATCTTTTGCCTTCATCGCAGTCTTCATTTTTTCCATGACATCTTTTTCTAATCCCATCTTCAATTATTTTTTACAAAAATAGAGATTTAATTTCAAAAAAAAATACGTTAAGTGATATAGGTTACACTAGGGTTCTAAAAAAGCATTTATTTTTGAAAAAAATATATAATGAAAAGCTTACTTTTTTTATTCTCAGTTTCTATCTTTTTCTCAAGCTGTAAAAATAAAGCAGATTACCCTGCTGATCAATTAACTTATACTCAAGTGGTTCCAGTAAAGCCTGTGCAGTCTGACGGGCTAAAAAAAATGAAAACATTCTGCTATTCTTGTCATAGTCCTACAGCAGAAATGGATATGCGAATGGCGCCTCCAATGGAAGCTGTAAAAATGCACTATAAAGAAAAATACAATAATCAAAAAGATTTTGTGAATGCTATTTGGGAATTTACACATAAACCAGAGGAGAGTAAGTCCTTAATGAAAGGAGCTGTAAGAAAATTTGGACTTATGCCTTATGTGCCTTATAAGGAAGAAGATATAAGGTTAATAGCAACTTATATCTATAATAATGAACTAGAAAAACCCGACTGGTTTGATGATCATCTAAAAGAAAAGCATAATAAGGCTAAAAATGGTATGAAAAAGGGTAAAGGACAAGGTCATGGAAAAAAAAATAGCCAGGGGAGTGGTAACCATGAACAAAATGTAAGAAATGGACCAAAAGCACAGGGAAAAGCAATGGCTATTGCCACTAAGAAAGAACTTGGTAAGAATTTAATGAAAGCTATAAGTGAAAGGGGTACAGCTGGTGCTGTTGATTTTTGTAACATCAAAGCCTTACCAATTACCGCTGCTAAGGAAAAGGAATTTAATGCCACTATAAAAAGGGCATCAGACAAGCCAAGAAATCCATTAAACAGAGCAACATCAAGAGAAGCTGAAGTAATTTCAATTTTTAAAAATAATATCTCAGTTGGAGAATCACCAGAGCCCATTATCGATAAAAATAATGATAAGTTTGACTTTTATTATCCAATTACAACAAACGAAATGTGTCTTCAATGTCATGGTGAAGTATGTAAGGAGGTAAAAAGTGAAACCTATAAAACCATTAAACTGAAATATCCGGAAGATCTAGCTGTTGGTTATAACGTAAACGAAGTTAGGGGAATTTGGCATATTACTTTTGACAGAAATTAAAAGGGTTAAACATCAAACTAGCTTTTTAAAAAGATAAACTAGATTTTTTATGGATCTTTGCAGTTAGTTTTAATTCAAAATGATAAATCTTAATCAAATTTAAATTCAATTCAGTAGAATTTTCTATCAAATAAATTCTAGTATTATATATTTGTTGAAAATCTTACCCTAATGGATATTTTTCTATTATTTGTCGGTATCAGTTTGCTCGTTATAGGTGGTGAATTTTTAGTACGATCTTCGGTTTCAATTTCTTTAAAATTAAATATTTCAAAGATGATTGTTGGTCTGACAGTCGTCTCATTTGCTACTTCGGTCCCTGAATTGTTTGTGAGTTTGGTAGCTGCTGTTGAAGGAAAAGCAGACTTTGCTCTTGGTAATGTTGTGGGTTCTAATATTGCCAATATTGGTTTGGTGCTGGGTATTACTGCCATTATTCATAGAATGTCCACCGATAAGGATTTTTTAAGGTTTTATTGGCCTATAATGATGTTATTTTCAATATTTCTATTTTACTTTATCAGTACAGATCTTGATCTAACCAGTTTTGAAGGTTTGCTTTTACTGATAGGTTTGGTTGTTTATTTACTCTTTTTAGTCATAAGAACGCGAACCAAAAAAAATATTGTTTTTGAGGACGTGGACGAAAAGCTTAAGTCTACAACATATTTTAAGGTTGTAATATGGTTAATCATAGGAATAGCCGGACTTTATTTTGGCTCCGAATGGCTGGTGCAAGGCGCAACTGGTATTGCCCAAAGTTTAGGCGTTAGTGATAGAGTGATATCCTTGACTATGGTGGCCTTAGGAACAAGTATTCCTGAACTTGCTGCTTCTGTAATGGCAGCGCTTAAAAAAGAGAAAGACCTTTCATTAGGTAACCTGATTGGGTCTAATATATTCAATATAGGTAGTGTTTTAGGAATAACAGCACTCATACATCCATTTAAACTAGAGTCACCACAGATGCTCAACAATGATTTGATATGGATGATAGGCTTTGCTATAGTTTTGGTGCCCTTCGCTCTACTTATTCCTAAGCGTTATGAGTTCTTTAGGATAGAAGGCTCTTTATTGCTGATAGCCTACATGGTCTTTGTGTTTTTAGCATTTTACAACTAAAATTGTGTTTACTGGCCCAGTACTTGCTCAAAGGCTTTGGCTAATTCAAAATCCTTTTCCGTAACACCTCCTGCATCATGGGTTGATAATGATATATTTAATGTATTATAAACGTTTGACCAATCGGGATGATGTTGGAATTTTTCCGCTTCAAATGCCATTCTCGTCATCACAGAAAAAGCACTTTTAAAATCTTCAAATTCAAAACTGATGTGGATAGCATCATCTTCATAACTCCAGTTTGGAAATTTTTCTAAATACTCGTCTATTTGTTCTTTACTTAATTTGTCCATTGTTAAATTTCATTTTGTTGTTTGTATATGGTTTTGATGTTTGCAAATTCCAGAATACCTTCTTTGCCAAGTTCCCGACCATAACCAGAGTTTTTGGTGCCACCAAAAGGCAGTTTGGGTTGACTTTTTACCATGGCATTCATGAAGACAGCACCATCATCTAACTGATGAGCTAATTTATCAAACCTTTCTTCATTATTTGTAAATATACTAGCTCCAAGTCCAAAATCACTCTGATTTATAAGTTTTATAGCATCTTCATCACTTTTAAAAGGTATAATTGCCAACAGGGGTCCAAAGGTTTCTTCTTTGAAAATCGGCATGTCTGTTGTGACATTTTCCACCAATGTAGGTTCAAAATAGGTTTTATCCTGATGGCCACCAGACGTTAATTTAGCTCCCATTTTGATAGATTTTTTTAATTGGTTATTTAGGTTTTCAGCAAGATCCTCTCTGGCCAATACACTAATGTAGGTGTTTTCTTCATTGGGATTCCCTTCCTGCAATGCATGAACACGGGTTTTTATCTTTTCAATAAATTCTTCATAAATGTATTCCTGAACCATAAGGCGTTTACCGGCAATACAGCTTTGTCCTGTATTCTGAAATCTCGCTTTTACACATTCTTCTGCGGTTCTTTCCAAATCCGCATCTTCAAATACAACCATGGCATTACTGCCGCCAAGCTCCAAAACAGACTTCTTAATGTGTTTCCCGGCTAAAGCTGCAACTTTACTCCCGGCTTTAGTACTGCCAGTAAAGGTTACTCCCTTAATAAGTCTGTGCGCAATAACAGATTCAACCTGATCAACCTCAATAATAATATGCGAAAAAGTATTTGGAGCAAATCCAGCTTCATCTATGATCTCTGAAATCATTTCAGCGCAACCTAAGGTATTGGGAGAATGTTTGACTATCAATCCATTACCTAACATGATGTTAGGAGCAAGAACCCTAAAAACCTGCCAAAATGGATAATTCCATGGCATAATACTAAATATAACGCCTATGGCTTCTTTAGTTACATATGATGAATTGGCATCTGTTTTAACAATATCTGCCTTTAGTAATTCTTCTGCATTTTGGGCATAGTATTCACATACCATTGCACATTTCTCAATTTCTGCAATGGATTGAGTAATAGGTTTGCCCATTTCACGTGTAATTTGAGAAGCATATTTGGTCTTATTTGTTTTAAGAATTTCAGCAACTTTCAACATTTTATCAGACCTTGAAGAAGGTTTTTTATGCCTGAACTTTAAAAATGTTTCATGAGCTTTTTCAATTGTATCTTTTACCTGGTTTTGGTCAAATGTTTTATAAGAATTGATCTTTCGCTGATCATATGGATTTATAGTAGTAAAAGTCATCTTTCTTTTTAATAGTCAAATATAAAGTTTCTAATGGTCAGATTTTTTAAAATTATCCCAAAGGTATGGATGTGCTGTATTTTACAGTATTTATGTTAAATGCACTCTGGGTACTGCCTATGTATGATATTGTCGTCAATTTATTCACCATAAATAAGCGATAGGCTTTTATATTTTTAACATTGATTTTTAATATATAGTCATATTCACCGCTTATATGATAACATTCACTGATTTCATCAAGGGTCAGTATATTTTTTTCAAAGTGCTCTAAACTCTTTTTTGTATGGTTAACAAGTTTTACCATACAAAAAGCTGTAAAGCCTTTATCTACTTTTTCATAATCTAAAAGCGCTGTGTATCCGGTAATTATTTTTTCCCTTTCAAGACGCTTTATGCGTTCATATACAGCGGTTTGTGAGAGTTTTATTTTTACTGCAATTTGTTTTGTGGTCTGATTGGCATCTTGCTGAAGAAGATTGAGTATTTGCCTATCTCTATCATCAATTTTTGTCATGATATATTTTCTTTAAAAATTAAGAATAAAAATAAATATAGAATATATTTCTGTTTAATAAAATATATTAGATAAATATTCTGAATATTAAAATATTAATTGTGAATAAAACGGTTTAAATTTAATTTTGTTTGAAAATTAAAATAGTTATGTCAAAACATCCTGCTTCATCTATTCAAGATTTACAATTTTTTGGAGAGTTTGGTGGTGTAAACCCATCAATTTCAGATAGCTCTACCTATACTTTTTTAACAGCAAAAAGTATGCATGACACCTTTGAAGGTTCTGCAGAAGGTTGTTACTTATACAGTCGTCATTCATCCCCAAGCAACCTGTATTTAAGTTCTGCCTTAGCAAAAATGGAAGCTACTGAAGACGCAGCGGTTTTTGCATCCGGAATGGGAGCTATCACTTCAACAATTCTTCAAATTTGTCAACAGGGCGATCATATTGTTGCCAGCAGAACTATTTATGGTGGTACTTATGCATTCATGAAAAATGTTTTGCCAAAATATGGGGTTAAAGTGAGCTTTGTAAATTTTACAGATTGTAATGCTATACGCAATGCTATAAATGGTCAAACCAAAATGCTGTATTGTGAATCTATGAGTAATCCTTTACTCGAAGTTCCGGACTTTTCGTCAATTGCTAAAATATCAAAAGGGCATAACACCAAATTTATCGTTGACAATACATTTTCTCCATTGGTATTTCAACCTGCAAAATTTGGAGCTGATGTCATCATTCACAGTCTTACTAAGTTTATTAATGGCAGCTCAGATGCCGTAGCTGGTGCGGTTTGTTCATCTTCAGATTTCATTAATGCTCTCAAAGATGTAAACTCAGGTTTGGCCATGCTTTTAGGGCAAACACTAGACAGTTTGCGCTCAGCTTCTATTCTCAAAAACCTGAGAACACTTCCCGTTAGAATGCAGCAACACTCCAAAAATGCGATGTATCTGGCTAAAGAATTTCAGAAATTAGGTTACAAGGTTTCTTATCCGGGATTGAAGTCTCATCCTCAGCATCAATTAATGAAGAAACACATCACTAAAGATATGGGGTATGGTGGTATTATGAGTATAGATTTCGGAACAGTAGAAAAGGCCAACGCTGTTATGGAAATGATGCAACATAAAAACCTTGGTTACCTGGCAGTAAGTTTGGGTTTTTATAAAACTCTGTTTAGTGCTTCGGGTACTTCTACATCGAGTGAAATTCCTGAAAATGAACAGAATGAAATGGGTCTGTCTCCAGGACTCGTCAGATTTTCTATAGGTTTAGACTATGATATACAAAAGACCTTGCAGGAAATGCTCAATGCCATAGAATTGGTCGCTGAACCACAGCGTACTTAAACTGAATAACGATTTTATTGATATAAACTCCGAAGCCTTGATACTTCGGAGTTTTTGCATAGATTGTAACGGTCTTTTGACGTTATTTCATGATTTTAAATTTTATACTCTTCAAAGTATTTGTATTTTAGCTAAAAGATAAAAAAATATACCATGAGAATTCTTTTTTTACTTATAGGCGCTATCTTCTTTCTGGGTTGCAAAGCTCAGAAAGAAATATCTGATGTAAATCCTGAAATTTATGCAGAAATCATAAAAGCACAGACCCTTAAGGATAAATTATATGTATTTGCTTCAGATGAGTTTGAAGGCAGAGATACAGGCATGCAAGGGCAAAAGAAAGCGGCCAAATTCATTGAAAATTTCTATAAATCTATAGGTGTAGTTTCACCTTTAGATGACGGAAGTTATTTTCAGAAAATACCTTCCTCTTATTTTAATGATAGGCTTCCGGATACAGAAAATGTTTTAGGGTTTATTGAAGGTGATGGTTCCACTGACGAAATTTTGGTGTTATCTGCACACTACGATCACATAGGAAAAAAAGGGGATAAAATTTACAACGGAGCAGATGACGATGGCTCGGGTTCGGTGGCGCTTCTCGAAATAGCAAACGCCTTCAAAGCAGCAGAAAATGATGGTTATAAACCGAAACGGGGTATTTTGTTCTTACATGTTACAGCCGAAGAAAAAGGCTTGTTAGGCTCAAAATATTACTCAGAAAATCCTGTTTTTCCAATAAAAGCAACTGTCGCCAATCTAAACACAGATATGATTGGCAGAGTAGATGATGCCCATAAAAACAATCCCAACTATGTATATCTAATAGGAAGTGACAGATTAAGTACAGAGCTCCATGAACTTTCTGAAGAAACTAACAAAAAGTATGTTCAACTGGAATTGGATTATAAATACAATGCAAAAGATGACCCTAACAGGTTTTATTACAGAAGTGATCACTACAATTTTGCAAAATTTGATATACCTGTCATTTTTTACTTCAACGGCACCCATGAAGACTATCATAGACATACCGATACTCCGGACAAAATTAATTATGATTTACTGGCCAAAAGGGCTCAGCTTATTTTTTACACAGCATGGGAAATTGCAAACCGAGAACAGAGGCCGTTTGTAGATAAACCAACCAAATAATAGTAAAATGCGCCTTTTTATCCTTTTAATTATTGTTACATTTTGTAAATTTAATTATGCACAGGAGAAAATTGAAATCGAAAAAAAAATACACGAAGTTGATGTTCCTCCAAAAGCATTAAATGATCTGTACGATATACTTGGAAACGATTTTAAAGTAAAATGGTACTATCAGGAAGATGGTGATAAAAAAGTTTTTGAAGCAAAATTTAAATTATTGGAAGATAATTACAGTGTTGAATTTGATACTGCTGGAACTATTTCTAATGTCGAGATAGAAATTAAATCTGAAAATCTTGAACCAAAATTTGTAAAAAGGCTGAAGAAAACGCTTAATGAACATTTTGATAAAAATATCATTAGAAAGATCCAAAAAGAATATTACGGACAATCGGAAGACTTGTTAGAAATCTTATTATCTCAAGAAATCCCAAAAGCGCTGGTAATTCAGTACGAGATTGAAGTCATAGGAAAATCAGGTAATGAAAAGCAACTCTTTGAGCTTATTTTAAATCGTAGACTAAAATTAATCTCTAAAAGACAAATTAAGCTTAAATCAACAGACATTTTTGATTATTAATGCGTTACTTATTTATATTATTTTTTATTTCTAATATTTGTATAGCTCAAAATGTTCAGTCAGGGTTTTTGCCTAATTTTACTTTGTCTTATAAGCTGACAGAAAATTATAAATTGGTTCATAAACTTGAGAGTCGATGGCCTTCCTTAAATGACATTGACAATACTTTTGATCCTGAATTTGAAAGATTTGATGTTCAAAACTATCTGGAAAGAAAAACAGGTTTATTTTCTAAAATTTCTTTAGGTTATCAATTTAGATTTAGAACCGATCAAAAGTATTCTCACAGAACTATTCAACAGTTTTCCTGGACACAGCGATTTGATAAGTTTAGGATAGGGCATAGGTTTAGAAGTGATCAGACGTTTTCAGAAGACAGAAAACCTGAAGTGCGTTTTAGATACCGTGCAAAACTTCAACTGCCATTACAGGGACAAAATTTAGACAAAGGCGAGTATTATCTTTCATTCTCAGATGAGTTGGTCTGGTCTTACAGGTCGCCTGATGCAGACCTGGAAAATAGAATAATTTCGGCAGTAGGGCTTTATATTAATGATAAAAATAAAGTTGAATCAGGCATAGAATGGCGTGCAGAAGAGTTTTTCCTCGATAGGGTAAAGCATCAGGTATGGTTTGTATTAAGTTGGTATAAAAGTCTATAATTTATTAAGGCTTTTTATATTTTGATACTTTACTTTTCTTTATTTTTATCCGATGAAGATAAAATGGCCTGCTACATTTCTTTTATTTTTCTTTTTTTGGATTTCTACATCTCAAGAAACTGAGCTTCGTTTATCAAAAACAGAAAACCTTGATGTCGATACTTTTTTAGGGATAGACAAATTTGAAAACACATATTATTTAAAAAACAACTCGCTTTTTAAAATTACGCCATCAAATGATGAAATTGCATTTCAGGATCTACTTTTAGGGGATATTTCAAGAGTTGATTTTCTTAACCCAAATAAAATTATTGTATTTTACCAAATGGCAAACGAGGTCATTATTTTGGATAATCGACTGACAGAGATTGACCGACAGAATTTTAATACCCTTACACCCTTCAAAAATGTTAGTCACGCAGGGTCATCCAAGGATCAAAGTTTATGGATTTACAATATAGACCTAAACCAACTCGAACTGTTTGATTACAGATATGACAAGACAATTGCTCAATCACTGCCAATAGATGAAAATATTATAGATTTGAAAAACAACTTTAATTTTTGTTTCATTCAAACAGCTGAAGGTATTTTAGTATACAACATATACGGCAGCCTTTTAAAAAAAATACCAGTAGAAAACATAATTGCATTTGATATATTTAAGAATAAGCTAATCATTCATGCTGAAAAAGGCTTAGGTGTTTATAATCAGAATTTTGATCTTGAAGAGCTTATAGCAGTTGATTTTGAAGACTACGATTCCCTTTTTTATAAAGATGAAAACCTATACCTTTACAACGGAAAAATATTAAAACACTATAAAATAACTACAAACAATTAAGCCCTATGCATGTAGCGATTGCCGGAAATATTGGCGCTGGAAAGACCACATTGACAGAATTACTAGCTAAACATTTTAAGTGGGAAGCGCAATTTGAAGACGTACTGGAGAACCCCTATTTGGAAGATTTTTACGATGAAATGTCAAGATGGTCTTTTAACCTTCAAGTGTATTTCCTAAACAGCAGATTCAGACAAATTTTGGATATCAGAGAAAGCGGTAAAGACATTATTCAGGATAGAACGATTTATGAAGATGCTTATATTTTTGCACCTAATCTGCACGCTATGGGATTGATGACCAATCGTGATTTTGAAAACTATCGCTCTCTATTTGACCTGATGGAGTCTGTTACAAAAGCTCCGGATTTATTGATTTATCTCAGAAGTACAGTGCCAAACCTCGTTAATCAAATACAAAAAAGAGGTCGTGATTATGAAAATTCTATTTCCATTGATTATCTCAACAGATTAAATGAGCGTTATGAAGCCTGGATCCATAATTATAATAAAGGGAATCTGCTTATTTTTGATGTTGATAATATAGACTTTGTTGACAATCCGGAACATCTGGGAGATATTATCAATAAAATAGATGCTGAGCTAAATGGACTTTTTAAAGTCTAGCGGTTACCTCTGTCAGCGTTCAATTTCTTTTAAAATGTTGTAATTTTTATAAAGTCTTTTGGTCAAAATACCATACAAAAGAACGTAGAAACCAATGATAAGAAGTAATACTATTACAAAAAATACAACCATAAATAAAATAGAAAAGAGCTTTACATTCATAGGCTCATCACCAATTACATCATCAAAACTGACGTAAGAAATTACTCCAAACGAAATACTAAAAATGGCCAGGTTAAACAAAACGTAGGCTTTTACCGTTTTTCTGGTGATAATAATATTCTTCATAAGCTGTTTGACGCTATCGCAGACCTGAATCTTTTTATAATTCCTGTAAAATAAATATATAAAAATAAAAATAGCAGCATAATTAACTACCAGCGATATTCTGTAGAAAGTTTCCAGGCCAATCTCTTTGATCATATTTAAACTCTCATCAAATAAGCTCAAAAATTCTATGCCTATCCAAAATAGAAATTCTGCAATGCTGATAAAAAATATCCACTTCACAATTGAAGTCGATTTTTTATGCATCATTTTCTTTATCTCCTCAGCTTCAACATGTGGCAGATTTTTTTCCTGGCGTTTCCAGTCCTGTTTTAATAAATCTAACTCATCCATATTAAGGATTTAATATTGTTTTTAATTTCTTTTTAATTCTATTCATCTTCACTCTGGCATTAACTTCAGAAATACCTAAGGTTTCTGAAATTTCAGTATAGTTCTTGTCTTCCAAATATAAAAACACAAGGGCTTTATCGATGTCATTCAATTGTTTTACAGCAGCGTACATCAGTTTTATATTCTGCTCTGTAGTATCATCATATTGATGTGCTTCAATTTTAAAACCAATTTCATCTATATCCTGTGTTTTTACTCTTCTTTTCTTTTTTCTATAAAGTGTAATGGCTGTATTAAGTGCAACCCTGTACATCCAGGTAGAAAATTTTGCATCGCCTCTAAATTTTGGATAAGCTTTCCATAACTGTACAGTAATATCCTGGAACAGATCCTTATGTTGCGCATCATTATCTGCATACATACGGCAGATTTTGTGCACAATATTTTGGTGCTCATCTAGAAGTCTAACAAATTTCTTTTCTAAATCCGAATTCACAAAACAAGTATTACTTTATAAGTAGTAAACTTTTCTTAATGTTACAATTTTAACAAACTTTATTCATTAAATTTTACTATTCTAAAATAAAAAACATGAATATACCTGCAACAAGTCTACCCAGGGTAGTGGTTATCGGAGGTGGTTTTGGAGGAATGTCCATCACTAGAAAACTTTTGAACAAACCGGTACAACTTGTTCTGATAGACAAAAAAAATTACCATACGTTTCAGCCTTTGTTGTATCAGGTTTCTACATCCGGATTAGAACCTGACTCTATTGCATTTCCTTTGAGGAAATTCTTAAATGAAAGCAATAACGGTTATTTTAGGATGGCAGAGGTAGATTCAATAGACGAAAAACAAAAACAGATAAAAACCAATATAGGAGAGTTAACCTACGATTACTTGGTAATTGCTACAGGTTCTAAAACCAATTTTTTTGGAAATAAAAACATAGAAAATAATGCTGTTTGGATGAAGACGATTCCACAGGCATTGAATTTAAGAAGTTTGATATTTGAAAATCTGGAACAAGCCTCAATTACAGAAAATCCGGATGACAGAAAATCTATGCTCACATTTGTAATTGCTGGTGCCGGCCCAACAGGTGTAGAGCTTAGTGGTGCCATTGCAGAGCTCAGAAATCATATCATTAAAAAAGACTATAAAGATTTTGACGCCGATGAAATTGAAATTCACCTTCTAGAAGGTGCAGATAAAGTTTTACCACCAATGAGTGAAGATTCATCTAAAGATGCTCATAAATATTTGAGTAAAATGGGTGTAAATATTCACTTAAATACCATGGTCAAAGATTACAAAAACAAAGTAGTAACCACCCGAAATGGCGACAGCTACCTAACGGAAAACTTTATTTGGAGTGCTGGTGTTCACGGTGCTCCTGTTGAAGGTCTCAAAGCTGAATGCCTAATGGATAAAACCAATCGCTATAAAGTCGACAAATACAATCAGATACATGGCTATGATAACGTCTTTGCTATAGGAGATATAGCGCAAATGTCTACAGAAGACTGGCCAAAAGGACACCCAATGGTCGCCCAACCTGCCATTCAGCAGGGAAAGCATTTGGCTAAAAATATACTCAAACGCATTAAAGGAGAAAAGATGCTGCCTTTTGAATATTTCGATAAAGGCTCAATGGCAACGATAGGAAGGAACAAAGCTGTTGTGGATATTGGAAAATTTCAGTTAGGAGGATTTTTGGCCTGGTATATATGGATGTTTGTTCACTTATGGTTTTTAATAGGAATAAAAAATAGATTGGTTACCTTTTTAAACTGGGTTTACAGCTATATTAATTATGACAAATCAGAACGTTTGATCATAAGGCCTTTTAAATCCAATCGTGCTAAGTTGGAAGATATTGAATAGTAAAATGTTGATAAAATGTTCACAATAAATTTCTTCTGCAAAAAAAAGCTCTGAGTTAATTGATAATTTTATAAAAACTTATAAAATGGACACTCGAACTCAAAATTTACTTGAATTGAGGCCTGTTATCCCTGGAGCAACCGTCAACGCTCTGACCTCTTTAGAAGAAAAATTCCAAAATGAAACTCTAAGACCAATTGCAAAACTCCAAAGTGATTTGCTATTGGAAATTTTCAGGAATTATATCGAAAGACGAAAAAACGTTTATGATTCCTTATCACAGCAAAAACAAATGCATTACATAGACCATGCGGTTAAACATGATGCTAAATTGAGAAATGTTGTCAAAGGAGTTTTTATTGGCATGTTTACACACGATGAATATTTGATTTACATTGAAAACATGCGTGCTTTAAACAAAAGAATAACAAATCTCACTATTGAAAGACTTAAAAGCCATATGCAATACTTTGAGAAAATAGCTGTTTGATCAGGCTGAAGGATATAAAAAATTGAACAATAGTCTAAGAGTATATTGTAACTTATGTTTTTAATTAAAGCTTAATTACAATTAGTTTTTATTAGTATTGTTCTTTATCATTAGGAAAATCTCCACTTTTTACATCAGTATTGTAATTGCCGATGGCTTCAGTCATAATATCATGTAAGTCTGCATAACGTCTTAAAAATCTTGGGCTGAAAGATTTATCCATACCTAACATATCTGTGATTACTAAAACCTGACCATCTACACCATTACCAGCACCTATGCCAATCACAGGAATGGTAAGACTTTCAGCGACTTCTTTGGCCAAATGCGCAGGTACTTTTTCCAGAACTAAAGCAAAACAACCTAATTTTTCCAGCATTAAAGCATCTTCTTTTAGTTTCTTAGCTTCAGCTTCTTCTTTGGCTCTAACAGTATATGTACCAAACTTATAAATAGACTGAGGTGTTAATCCCAAATGTCCCATAACGGGTATTCCGGCTTTTAAGATCCTTTTTATAGAGTCTTTTACTTCGCTGCCACCTTCAAGTTTTACGGCGTGTCCACCACTTTCTTTCATGATTCTGATGGCAGAACGCAAAGCTTCTTTAGCATCACTTTGGTAACTTCCGAAAGGCAAATCAACTACTACCAATGCACGGTTTATGGCTCTTACTACGCTTGATGCATGGTATATCATTTGGTCTAAGGTAATAGGCAGTGTAGTTTCATGACCGGCCATCACATTCGAAGCAGAATCACCAACCAGAATGACATCAGTTCCTGCGCTGTCAACAATTCTTGCAGTGGTAAAATCATAAGCCGTAAGCATGCTTATTTTTTCAGCATTGCTTTTCATCTCTACAAGGCTCTTTACAGTAACTCTTTTGTATTCCTTTTTTGCGACAGACATAAATTTATTTTTATTTACGCAAATATAGGATTTTAGAAGAAAAAGTATTACAAAACAATTTTTGAATTATCGTTTAGTGGATTATGAGTTTACTACTTTTGATAAATCTGTTAACTATATTCATGTTACCTTTCTAATAAACCAATAACCTCATAACCTCATAACCTCATAGCCCTATAACCTCATAACCTTTAAACAAAAAAAACATTAAGGCATTTAGAAAATTAAGTGAATTAACCAGCCATTGCGAGCATAGCGTAAGACCTTGCGTTCCTAGCGGTTAAACTTTACCATAAATTTAAACACCAGTTAATCCCATAATCCAAAAACTTTAAACCAATAACCTCATAAACTCATAACCTCATAAACTCAAAAAAAGAATCAACTCCAAAACATCGCATATAGTACAACGAGTAAAATCATAATGGCAAACGAACCGATATTAAATAGAGGAGAGGTTTTAAACATTTGTTTATTGATTGGAATGCCTTTCTCATCATCTTTGCCGTTATGTTGAATATAACTTACAATACCGATAATCAGGATAGTCAAAAGACAAGTGTAGCCCATCTGGTCTAAGAATGGTACATCTACAAAAATAGGGCTATTCGACCAACCCTTAGGTGCAATTTTAAAATACATCGCAATAGGAATTGAACTCAAAACCCCAATAATTGCCCCTTTGTTTGTTGTTTTTTTCCAGAATAAACCTAAGAGAAAAACTGCTAAAATACCCGGACTGACTACTCCGGAATATTCCTGAATAAATTGAAAAGCCTGATCTATGCCACTCAAAAAAGGAGCAACTAAGCACGCGATTAAAAGCGCTAAACCTCCAGACAAGCGACCAACATTTACAGTAGCTTTATCAGAAGCATTTTTGTTAATGTATGGCTTATAAATATCCATAGTAAATATAGTGGAAGTTGAGTTCAACATGGACGCCAGTGAGGACACTATCGCTGCCGACAACGCGGCAAAGGCCAAACCTTTTAAGCCGACAGGTAACAACTGAAGCAACCATGGATAGGCTTTATCAGCTTCACTGCTGCTGGGTAGATTCTGCATACCTAATTCACCTAAACTAGCCAATAATTCTGGGTCGTTTACAATGACATAGGCTGCAATTCCGGGAATTACTACAATAAGAGGAATGATCATTTTTAAAAAAGCAGCAAACAAAATTCCTTTTTGTGATTCCTTAAGCGATTTAGCAGCAAGCGTTCGTTGAATGATATATTGGTTAAAACCCCAATAATACAGGTTCGCTACCCAAAGCCCACCAATGAGAACGCCTAAACCAGGCAGATTGCTATATTCAGGATTAGACTGATCAAGAATCATTTCAAATCGTTCAGGGACGCGATCATAGATGACTTTAAAACCTTCAACTATACCTTCACCACCAGAAACTGTATTTAGCGCTAAGTATGTTGTCACCACACCACCTAGGACTAAAAACACAACTTGAATGACATCTGTCCAGGCAACAGCGGACAATCCACCATAAAGAGAATAAGCCGCAGCAAATAAAGCCAGACCAATGATGCCATATACCATAGGAATACCTATTATGGTTTCTAATGCTAAAGCGCCTAAGTACAAAACTGTCGTTAGGTTGACAAACACATATAGCGCAATCCAGAAGACGGCTAAAATGGTTTTTAAATTTGTGGAATAGCGTTTTTCAACAAATTCCGGAATGGTATATAATTCTTTTTTAATGAAAATGGGTAAAAAATACTTACCGACAATAATCAAGGTTAATGCGGCCATCCATTCGTAAGACGCTATGGCCAAACCTGATGCAAACCCAGAACCTGACATGCCAATAAATTGTTCTGCAGAAATATTGGCTGCGATCAATGAAGCACCAATGGCCCACCAAGGCAAAGATTTACTGGCCAAAAAATAATCTTCAGCATTCTTTTGATGGCCTTTTTTATCTCGTGAGACCCAAAGGCCAATGCCAAGAATAAGGATGGCATAGCCTATAAATATGATATAATCTAAAAGTTCAAAATTTGATGACATTTGGCTTGGTTTAAGGGTTTATTTTTTTGTAAAATGTAATGTATCAAGTGATTTAAGAGTATCGGCAGCCTGTTCGGCAGTAATATCCCGTTGTGGATTGGCAAACATTTCGTAGCCCACCATAAACTTTTTAACCGTTGCAGAACGTAATAATGGCGGATAAAATGACATGTGAAAATGCCACTCCGGATGTTCAGTATCTGTTGGACTTTGATGAATACCGGAAGAGTAGGGGAAAGAAGTTTTAAACAAGTTATCGTATTTAGTGGTTAAGTCTTTTATGATTTCTGCAAAAGCAATTTCTTCCTCTTTACGCAATTGATTAATGTTGTTATAATGTTTTACAGGAACAATCATGGTTTCATAAGGCCAAACTGCCCAATAAGGTAATATAGCGACAAAATGATCATTTTTTAAAATGATTCTTTCATCTAGTTCGATTTCTTGTTTGATATATTCTGCAAGTAAACTCTTTTTATTTTTATTCCAATATTTTTTTTGCTGAATTTGTTTTTTTAAAACCACTTCAGGAATAGAACCCTGAGCCCAAATTTGACCATGCGGATGCGGATTACTACATCCCATAATATCTCCTTTGTTTTCAAAAATCTGTACATGATTTATGTTGGGTTTTCTACCAAGTTCTTTGTATTCTTTTTGCCATAGTTTGATCACCTGATGAATGTCTTCAATTTCCATCAAAGGCAAAGTCAGTGCGTGGTTTGGAGAAAAACATACGACTCTGCAAATACCGGCTTCAGATTTAGCTTTCAGTAAGCCATTGTCATAGGCGTCCTCTTTGGTATCTTCCAATAATGCAGAAAAGTCATTAGTAAAACTGTATGTACCTTCATAATCAGGATTTTCAGCACCACTGGCACGCGTATTTCCCGGACATAAATAGCATTTTTCATCATAACTAAGCTTATCAAAGGCAGTGGTTTTATCGGTTTTGCCCTGCCAGGGCCTTTTGGTACGATGAGGGGAAACCAATACCCATTCGCCTGTTAAAATGTTGTATCTTCTGTGTGGTTTTGAGTTGAAATCTGCTGACATTAGTTTATTTTTTTTGTACCATCTCCGATGGTGGTTAAAATAGATGTTAACTGGATATTGAATTTTTCTTCATAAGCAGCTGAAATTTGTCCCACAAAATCATCTACTTTATCCTGGTGTACCAAGTTGATCGTACAACCACCAAATCCGCCACCCATCATCCTTGCGCCCAAGACATGATCTGTTTTTTTGGCTTGCTTAACCAAATAATCTAGTTCTTTACAGCTGACTTCATAGAGTTTTTGCAGGCCTTCATGAGATTTGTAAAGCAATTCACCAAATTCATTTAATTTATTCTTCTTTAACATTTTGACCGCCTTAAGCGTTCTTTTATTCTCTTTTGAAACGTAAAGTGCTCTGTTGTATATTTTTTGTGGAAGAACACTTTTAAACTCTTTGATAACTTTTACTGGTACTTCGGTAAGGTGCCTGTATTTTGGATATTTTTTTTGAACAGCTTCTAATGCGGTTTGGCATTCATCTCTGCGTACATTGTACTCACTTGAGGCTAAGTTATGAGAAACATTGGTGTTGAGTAATACAACAATATAGGGCTTGAAGTTGGCTTCAATCATTTCATAGTCCAGACTTTCACAGTCAAGCAGGATAAGATGGTTTTTTTGACCTTTTACCACAGCAAACTGATCCATAATGCCACATTTTGTACCTACAAAGGTGTGTTCTGCATCTCTGGAAATTTTTATGATTTCTAAATCTGATAGTTCAAGGTCAAATAGTTCATTTACCCCTTTCGCGATACCACATTCTAAAGCGGCAGAAGAACTAATGCCGGAGCCAAGTGGCAGATTACTTTCAATAACACAATCAAAACCTTTTATGCGGTTTGGCTTGATATTATCAATATGATATAAAACACCAAGAACAAAATTTTGCCATTCTACTTTACTTCTTTCAAGCTGGTTTAAATGGATTGTAAAACTGCTTTTAAAGTTTTTTGAATAAATCTCACAGGTATTAGAATTATTTTTTTTGAAGTTGAGGGTGATTTTTTTGTCTATGGCAGCCGGGAGAACATGACCACCATTGTAATCTATGTGTTCACCAATAAGGTTTATTCGTCCGGGTGACTCTATTATGATATCGGGTTGAAAACTTTCTACATCCATTTTTTCAGATTAATTTATTAAATCTACTCGCGTTTAATTAACTTAAATATTTTACAGACCATTTTTCTTTTTTCGATTGGTTTGGCTTCAAAATATGTATACCTCTTTTGTGATTAAAACTGTCTGAAATCCCTGTCATTGGTTCTACGGCGAGTTTTTTCTCCTTTGGTGGGGCATAAATCTGAAGATATTCAGACTTAGGTTTGCCTGACACGCTAACGGCGTAGTCTTTTGTGTGTATTTCTACATTTCTATCATACAACAAATAACAGTCGTCTAGTTTCTTGTCTTTCAGTGAATATGGATCCGGAATGAGTGTTTCAGCTATTCCAAGTGAAATTAAATTATCATTAAAAATAACTTGTTTATGTGATTTAAAGCTCAGAAAAGCATCATCAAAACTATTTATACAGAAATACGGATGCCAGCCTAAATTAAAAGGGAATGCATGTTCTCCAATATTGTGAACTTTTACAATTAAATCTAAATTATCTCTTTTGAGTTTATAAATTAATTCTACTTTGTAAGGAAATGGAAAGCCTTCAACAGGATTTGTTTCAGTATAGGATAGGCTAACTTTTGCGTAATCATTTCTTTGGAGTATTTCATCTATTTGAAACGTTTTATTAAATATCAGCCCATGTATGGCATTATCCCTTCCGGGCTCATTGCATTCTAATTTGTAGTGTTTTTCCTCAAAATCATACTCGCCTTTATTTATTCTATTTGCAAAAGGAAATAGTATGGCACCGGCATGGCTCTTTGTATACGGGTTATTTTCTAAATCATCTATTATTGGTGTATTCTGAAATGCCAAATATTTCAATCTGCCACCTTCATTTTCTAAGGCGATTACAGCCTTAGATTCTGTCTCTTTATCAATTAGTTCGACCTGAGATTTATTGTTTTCTACTATAAACATACTATAATGAGTTTCTTATTTTTATTCTGTTTGTATTTGCTATTTGAGCCTTTTTGTTTTGTAAGATCATTTGAGCAAGCTGTTTGCCCATCAACTTAAAATCCGTGGATATGGTTGTTATTCCTCCTTCGATTATTTCTTTAATCATACTTTCATTATAGGATATGATCCCACAATCTTTTGAAACTTCTAAGCCTTTTTCTTTCATCCTTTTAATGACTAAAATGAGATGCTTGTCTTCAAGCACAAAAAACAAATCCCCTTTTGAGATAAGGTTTTCGTTAAATTCCGGTAATACCTGATGCCTGAGCTCATGGTTTTCGCAGAATCTTTTAAAGCCTTTTAAAATGCCAAGAGGTTGTTTTTGTGGGGAATAAATGAGTTTGAAATTCTCATATTTTTTAATATCTGTAAGAAGTTGTGAGAGCCCGTGAAATACATCGTTTTCAAAATCCTGATAAACTGAAGAATACTCTGAAAACTCCTGTCGCATCTGGTCAAGTATAAATACTTTTTCTTGATCCAGGAGTTTCACATAGGGTTCAATGCCATCTAAGTTTGCCGGCATGATCACATAATAAGAATAGTTATCTATGTTTTGTTTGATAATATCTGCAAAAAAATCTTTGTTGAAGTGATGAAAAAAAACATCTACCTGAACGTTTATACCGAGATGTTTAAGCAGAGCATTATACAGGTCTTCTTTGAAAGCGTTCAGTTCATCAAATAATACAAAAACTTTAGTTTTAACCTGAATATTTTCACTGGAAACAAAATAACCTTTACCTACAGTAGAATCAATTATTCCTCTGTTTTTTAATTCATTAAAAGCACTGAGAACCGTATCTCTGGAAATGTTGTGTTTGTTTTTTATAACATTTAAGGAAGGGAGTTTGTCACCTGTCTTTAAGTTGCCTTCTCTAATCGCTGCTTCTATAGATTCTACAATCTGTTTGTATTTAGGTTTATGCCCCTTCTTTTTTATTTGTATTAAATTCATGAAACAAATTTAAGACAAATTTTTGAACAAGCCAACTGGTTGGTACTGGTATGTTTTTTTAAAGTAGTCCTCTGGCTTTAATTTCTAAATACTTATTAATAGTGTTGATACTTAATTCCTTAGGTTTTGTAAGTATAGCTTGAATGCCATTTTTCTCTAATTCTTTTACCATAAGTCTTTTGTTATAAGCAAAATCGGTAGCGATTGTTTTCTGGTAAATACTTTCTAAATCTTCTGTTTTAGTATTTATTAATCTATCCAACTCGGTATTTTCAAAAAAAATAACCACCAGTACATGTTGTTTTGAAATGGCCTTTAAATAGGGTAGTTGTCGCTTTAAAGATGAGATGTGTTCAAAGTTTGTAAACAAAAATAATAAACTTCTATGCGTAACCTTTCTTTTTAAATGCGCATATAGTAAGCCATAATCACTGACTTTAAAACCTGTTTTTATATTATATAAACCTTCGGAAATTACATTGATCTGCGAACGTTTAGACTCGGCTTTAATAAAGTTGTTGATATTATTGGAAAAAGCAAGCAAACCCACTTTGTCATTTTTTTTCAATGCAATATTTGAAAAAGCAAGTGTAGAATTTATAGCGTAGTCCAAAAGACTGAGTTGCTCAAAGGGCATTTTCATAACTCTGCCTTTATCAACAATACTATAAATAGGCTGAGACTTTTCATCCTGGAATTGATTGACCATAAGCTGGTTATGTTTGGCAGTAGATTTCCAGTTGATGTCTCTTACATCATCTCCTTTTACATATTCTTTAATTTGCTCAAACTCCATACTGTGACCAATACGTCTTACTTTTTTTAAGCCAAAGTTCCTGGAATTGCTATCTAAAGATAAAAAGTCATATTTTTTCATTTGTATAAAAGATGGATAAACTTTAACCATCTGTTCATTTTGAAATTTAAACCTTCTTTTTACGAGTTTTAAAGGAGAAGACACATAACAATTCAGATTACCAAAGATATATTCCCCGCGTTTGTGTGGTTTTAGAAGGTAATCGTAAGACTTGGTTTGTTTGGAATTGAGTAGTAATTCTTTGAGAAAGTCCCTTTTCTGGAATTGTGCAGGTATTTCGTCTATGATTTGGAGGTGAATTTTAAAATTGTAGGCATTTTCAAGGCTGAGCATAACTACATTTTCATCACTGTTTGAAAATTTTTCAGGCAAAAGTCTTTCTCCGTAAAATCCATGAATCCTAAATAAGGCTACTGTTTCAATCAAAATTAAAACCATAACGGCATAAAACATTAAAGCAGCTATGACAAATAGAAAATTAAACCAGTAAGACATGAAAAATACCACTGCGGTGCCAATCATGACCTTGAAAAAGCGTGATGTAAAGTATAATGATTTGATAAGTTTAAACACTATCTTGGAATTTCTATCGATTTTACAATCATGTCTATGACGTCTTCGGTGGTCATACCTTCCATTTCTCTTTCAGGAGAAAGAACAATTCTGTGATTTAAGACAGGTTTTAAACAGCGTTTTACATCATCTGGAGTTACAAAATCTCTTCCATGGAGAACTGCAAAGGTTTTAGAAGCCCTCATTATTGCAACAGATGCTCGTGGAGAGGCTCCAAGAATTAAATGCGGGTGTTGTCTTGTATTATGAATAATTTCAGCAATGTAAGCCATAATTTTAGGTTCAACTTTTATCTTATGGATCTCTGTCTTAAAAGCTTTAATTTTTTCCTTGGTAATTACGGGTTGGATATCTTCTAAAAATAAACTGGATTTTTTCTCGTGGTGTTTATCTAAAATCTCCACTTCTTCCTCCAGGCTTGGATAGTCTAATTTAATTTTAAAAATAAATCTATCCAATTGAGCTTCCGGCAGCGCATAAGTTCCTTCCTGTTCTATAGGGTTTTGAGTGGCCAATACCATAAAGGGTAAATCCATGTCATACTGATGTCCGTCTATGGTTACTTGTTTTTCTTCCATTACTTCAAATAGTGCTGCTTGTGTTTTTGCAGGAGCACGGTTTATTTCGTCAATCAGTACCATATTAGAAAATATTGGACCAGACTTAAATTCAAAATTAGAAGTTTTGGCATTAAAAACAGATGTCCCTAAAACATCACTTGGCATGAGGTCCGGTGTGAACTGAATTCTGCTAAATTCAGTATCAATACACTTTGCAAACAATTTGGCTGTAAGTGTTTTTGCAATACCTGGCACACCTTCTATCAAAACATGACCATCTGTGAGTAAGCTTACCAGAAGTAACTCTATGAACTCCTTCTGTCCAATGATTACCTTAGAAAGTTCAGCTCTCAAGTCACTGGCCATAGACTGGTATGGGTTTTCTTTCTCAGGTTCTTGTTCTGCTTCTTTTGAGCTTTCTTCTGTATTTTGAGCCAGGTCATTTATGCTATCATCGGCTTTTGATACCTCTTCGTTTGAATTTTCAGAATGTCCTGAAATTTCCGGTTTTTGAGATTCTTCTTTATTGGTTTTATCTTCCATAACTTAGGATTTTAATGTTGAAATTTGTTTTTCTAAACGAATAAGAGATTCTTTAGAAATAGATTCTTGTTGTTCTATATTTTCTATCTGTTTAAGTAAGGCTTTGATTTTTTTAATATCCTGTCCAGATTTTGAGGCCAGTTGCTTTACAAAATTATCGTCTATTACAGATGTAGGGATTAAATATTGGTCTCTCACAAAATCAAAAAAATGTTCTATGAGTTTTGTAGCAATACTTTTGTGGTCTTTTTTTCTGAAATACATATCAGAAATGGTTTTTGTAAAGGCGTAAGTTTTGTTTTCGAAAGGTTTAACAACCTTAATGGGTTTTTGTTTGCGTTTTCCTTCAAAGAAAATATAAATAATTCCAGTAAGTAAAATCAAATAATAAGCCCATCTTAAATATTCATTATTGACTAAATATTGTAATACGTGTTTTGGCTTTATGTCTTTTTGTACTTTGAAGTTTTGATCGATATAAATTTTATTCTCATAGTCTAAATACTTTAAAATGTTTTTGGTGTAGTTGAAATTGGTCGAATCTATTAAAAAGTAATTTGTAAAAGCTTTAGGAAATAAATGCAGGTATATTTCGCCTGAACCAAACGGAGTCTTAATAAAATTAGGTTGGTTCTTTGAAACTGTGCTGTCTTTTTTGAAAGCCTGAACATATCCGAGCACTTCGACATCAACGGTATCTTTAAATTTAAAATATTCAAAATTTTCATTTTTATTAAATTGAAAACCGTCCGAAAGTGAATCTAATTTCAAAACAGGCTTATAACTAAACTCATCTTTCAACATAAATGCTTCCTTATCTAAACCCAGCGTATCTAAAACCAATTCAGGTAAATATTCTGCAGACATAAATAGCGTATTACCTTCATCTACCCAATCAAAGATTTTTTTTACATCGTAATCGCCTATAGATAAAGAAGAATTAAAAAAAAGGTAATTGCCCCGTGGTTGGTTTTCTGAAATAAATTCAAATGGTGTGTTATTGACTTCCTGAATATTCTCTTGATGAAGTGTGAAAATTTCATGAAAAACTTCTGCGCCATAGGGTTTGTCGTGAAACTTCCAATAGCTATCTGTCCAATCTAAAGGCCTCTGTGCAGTAGACTCCAAAAAAATATAGGATCCCATAAATAACAATAGAAATATGAGGAAAAAATTCTTAGGCTTTAGCATATTGTTTTTGGTCTAAAAGGCTGTGAAACTTTTCAATTTTAGATTTATATTTTTGAAAATAGGCTTGATCAAAAACCATTTGCCCATACCAAATTTGTTCATAAGCAAGTGTAAGGTTTTTAAATTGTTTTGCTACTTCAACGAATTGTATTTCTTTTACATATTCATAATTTGTCTTTTCATTGGCATATCTTATGATACGCTTCATGTCTAATCTTTTTATACAGCTTAGGTACAGATACCTGACAGCCACTCTCAATTCTTTGTTCGCAATAGCTTCATCTGCCAGCCTGTCAAGATCACGTTCCATAAGCAATTCTTCCTCTTCAGTAAGTATGACCTTGGACTTGTTATGTTGTCGCATGACTTGACTACCCGGGTTGGTTTTTATAATATACCAAACAATTATTACTACAGCTATAGCTGGAATTATATAAGGCAGAAGTTTTAATATTTTAAATAGTATAGAATCTGTACCCACATCATCTCCTAACAATTTTTGAAGTTTTATCCAAAGCCATTCCTTGAATTCATTCCACCAATTATCAGAGACCTTATTTTCGGTATAGTCATAATCCTCGTTTGTTCTAAGTTCTTTTAGTCTGTCTTCATCAAAAATGTTTTGATCTTTCTGATATACTAAAACAGATTTATAACTTATTACAGAATTACTAAAGCCGTAATTCGATATAAACACAAATAATGCTAATAAAATAAAAAAATTTAGCCTCATCAAATTAATTTCCGATGTTATCAATTTGTTCGTAAGTACCTGTAAACTCTTGTTTTTCAGTAAGGTTGAAATATATGAGAGCAGTGATGATAACTGTAAAAATATTCATAAAGTATTGTCCTATTACAGCTATTGCAGAGAATAGGAGGTAAATCCAATCGCTATAAACACTCATGATTTTATTATTGGCTTCTAACGTATTAATGCTATCTGCCGCGAGAAAACCCTGCATAAGTGTATATATCGTTGCAGGAAGTTGAAATATAAAGTTCAATATAAACAACAATATCACAAAAACTAAAAGTGTAGCAAATGTTATCCACCAGTTGTCTTTTATAATGGTAAAGCATTTGGAAAAAGCATCACCTACTGAGATATCTTTTATGATAAGCATAGCAATACCGGGTGCAAGAACAACAGATATATAAACGCCAGGCAAAAAACAAAGCATAAATCCAATAAAAGCAACAATGTAAAACAGCAGGATATATCCCAGCATTTTCCAAAAATCTTTTTTAATGCCATTTGAAATATCGCTGTCAAGAATTTCACCATTATTATTTATATAAGACTTAATAGAGTGTAAAATAACCAAATACGTAACAATTGTAGTGAGCAAAGTGGTAATCATATAAAATAGCATAACCAGCAAATTTTCTACAAGAGACCCAAAGAAAGAGCTAGGGTTTGCGCCAATGACAGTCAAGTCAGACAACAAGTCTCCGGTTTTATATTGGTATAAAGTGCTTGATAAGATTAAAAGTAAAATAAAAGGACCTATGAATTTGACAAAAATATTGAAAAGCCTTTTATTGTTTTGGCTAAAAAAAGTAAAGGTATCACTTATAATTTCTCCAAAGTCTCTTTCCTTTTTAAAAATAAAATTTGGTTGAGCTTTATCATTTGTTTCCAGGTAGTCTTCCATGCTGTTCTTTTTTGTTTAGTCTGTAAGGTAAAATAACGTAATAATATAAGATTAGAGCCAATGAGCTCCCGATTATTAGTATAGCTAAAAAATCAGGCATTTCTGTATGTCGGGTTACAAACCCTTCCAGAAATCCTGCCACAACAAAGAATGGTACTGTGCTCAAAACTATTTTCAAGCCTTCCTTAGCACTTATGGCAAGGGATTCTATTCTAGTGTAAGTTTTTGGGAACATAATACCATTGCCTGTAACCACACCTGCTGTAATGCAGACAATAATTACTGAGATCTCTATTGTGCCATGAATCCAAATGGTCCTTACCGATTCCCAAAGTAAACCCTGCTCTGCAAAAAAATATTGAAATGAACCGAGCATAATAGCATTACGCATACCTATAAATAGTGCCCCAATTCCAAAAATAAAACCAAAAATATATGACAGAAATCCTACTCGTACATTATTGATAGTAATTCCAACAAACATATCAGTTTCATTTGCTTTTTTATAAACTGCCATAGGATCATCTTTCTCGATATTTTCCAAAGTCATGTTTACATATTCATCACCTAGAATCATCCTTACAAAATCTTGGTCTGAAGATGCTGAATAAGCACCAATAATGCTAAAAAATAAAAAAACTAAGAAGGATAATAACAACTGATTCCTGTATTTATAAAAAGTAAGAGGAAATTCTTTAGTGTAAAACTTTAAAATTTTGTTACCCGAAGTCTTTTGAGTTTTATAAATTTTCTGGTGCGCCTTTACAGAAATTTGATTTAAATACTTGGTTGTATTGCTGTTAGGGTAAAAAGTTTGAGCGTAACTCAAATCATCCGTAATTTCAATGTATAAATTAGAAAGTTCTTCCGGAGAATATTTGGCATTATCTCCAAGATAGCTTTCAAATTTGAACCATTTGTTTTTATTTTGCTTTACGAAAGCGGCTTCACGCATACTGATATAATAGATTTCAAATTTAATAATTTTAAATGGATAATTTTCAAATTCAAACGGCTCAAAATGTGAGTATCAATCAAAATATTGCAAACTACTTTGAGCGAGCCGCTGCATGGTTTATAGATATTTTAATTTTAGCAGCTTATTTGTTCTTGATTTTAATTATTCTCTCAATTTTTGACGGTAATCCGGGTTTTGGTGTCTGGATGGTGATATCGCTTCCTCTTTTGCTATACCACCTGATTATGGAAATTACAATGAATGGTCAAAGTATAGGGAAATCTGCAATGAAAATTCGTGTGGTTTGTCTGGATGGATCAGAACCTAAAGCCAGTCATTATTTCATAAGGTGGTGTCTGCGTCTGATAGATATTGCGTTTACAAGTGGTTCACTTGGCAGTTTATTTATCTTACTAGGAGGAAAAGGACAAAGGTTAGGAGATTTGGCAGCAAAAACTACAGTTATTACAGAAAAGAAAACTGTAGATTTTACACAAACTATTCTAATGGATGTGCCGGAGAATTATGTACCAAAATATCCTCAGGTAACCATCTTTAATGATGAGGATATGCGACAAACCAAAGCTATTTATATTAAAGCTAAGCAAAGTAGAGAGTACCATATTATCAATAAACTTCAACAGCAATTATCATCAAAAATGGACGTACAGCCAGAAGAACAGGCTATAGAATTTGTCAAAAGGGTTTTGACAGATTATAATTTTTATACTCAGCGCTAATGGACTTTATTTTTGTTATTGATATTCTGGGCGTAGTAGCTTTTTCAATATCCGGCGTTTTGACCGCGATGCGAAAAGAATTAGATGTTTTTGGAATATTAATTATAGCCTTTGTTACTTCAGTTGGAGGAGGAACTTTAAGGGATGTGCTATTAAAAGCTGAAGTCGCATGGCTCACAAATATGACCTACATCTACATGATCATAGGGACAACAATTTTGGCGATAATTTTTAGAGATAAAATAAAATACCTCAGAAAATCTCTTTTCCTTTTTGATACGATTGGTATTGGACTTTATACTGTTGTAGGTGTAGAGAAAGCCATTTCTTCTGGACTACCACCTGTAACCTGCATAGCGTTTGGAACAATGAGTGCTTGTTTTGGTGGTGTTATAAGGGATATTTTATGTAATGATATACCAGTTATATTTCACAAAGAAATTTATGCAACAGCTTGCATAATGGGTGGATTTACCTACTTTCTCCTGGATTATTTCCTTCTGACTCAGGATTTGATTTTTATTATTTCAGGATCTGTAGTCATCGCTATACGCATATCTGCCGTAGTTTTTAAAATACAACTACCAAAAGTGTATTGATTAAATTTTTAAAAAATTCAAAAAAAATTAACCTCTAATTCTCCAGTGACTCTTCAGAAGGTTTATGGCTGTTAACTTTAGTCCAAATCTTATCATCATTAAGTTTGAAACTGCCTTTGTATTTAAAATTACATTCATTAGGGGCTATTATTGATAGAAAAGTCTGTTTATCATCTTTAATGTATAAATGATAAATTTGGCCAACATTGGGCTCAAAACTAAATTCTGCATTGTATATCAATGCATTATATTCATGCTTTTTCATCAGCTCTTCATAAGCTGCCTTCAGCTTTTCATATTCTGTTTTAATTTGGTGATTGGCTTTATTGATATTTGAATTTTTCCAACCCGTTAAATCTGTTGAAGTTATTTTAGGAGCAGAAGCATTTGTTGCATAGGGGAGAAGTCCAGCCGTATACTTTTCCTGTTCTTCATCATAGACAACCTGATCTGGTTTTTTGTCAGACATGTGTTTTTTATTCAAAATTAAAGAGATTATGAATTTGAACTGTAAATTGGCCTAAAATTTAACCTGTTTTTTGGTTTGCATTTGTGTTGGCTGGTGTCTTATTTTATTTGAGAGGCGTTATACCGGTACTACCCAATGCTCAAAAGTTTAAAAGCTTAGAAGGTGAACGTGTAAAATTCAGGAATAAGATTGTTACTCATAACAACTTAACCTAAAGTTTATATTTCCATCTAATGTTTACAATGGTTAAATCAGTAACAAATTTACAAAACCTATTTAGGTCATTTTATCAGTCACGGAAAATCTACTAAGCTTTAATTCGCAACTTCTGAAATAAATTTAATTCGATAAAGTCGAAGTTCTTCATCTTCATAATCTCCTTCAAATTCTTCAATAGCATCCTCTATGCTGTCAGATTCTGCTTCAAGAAAATATTCGTGAATTTCCTCCTGCTGATCTTCGTCTAGATGTTCATCAATCCAATAACTGATATTTAATTTAGTTCCACTATAAACGATAGCTTCCATTTCCTTAATCAAGTCTTCCATATCAAGTCCTTTGGAATTTGCGATATCGCTTAGAGGCAATTTCCTGTCTACATTTTGAATAATATAGAGTTTATTAGCTGAATTGGCTCCGGTTGATTTTACAACAAGATCGTCTGGTCTTATAATGTCGTTATCTTCAACATAACGTTTAATGAGCTCTATAAATTTTTTACCAAACTTCTTTGCTTTGCTCTCACCAACACCGTGGATATAGCTCATTTCTTCAATAGTTATTGGATATTTCAATGCCATATCTTCAAGTGATGGATCCTGAAAAATAACAAAAGGAGGAACTTCTTTTTGTTTAGATACTTTTTTGCGTAAATCTTTCAGCATTTTCAATAGCCTGATATCACTTCCACCGCTTTGGTTAGCGGCAGGTGCGGGTTTGTCATCACTGTAATCGTGATCTTCAGCCATTTTAAATGAGGATGGGTTTTTAATAAAGTCAAGACCTTTTTCGGTTAGCTTTACAGTACCGTAAGTTTCAATTTCTTTGTGTAGGTATCCATTTACCAGGACTTGTCTGATTAATGCAGTCCAAAAACTCTTGGGCTTATCTTTTCCAATCCCAAAAACCTCACTTTCCTCTGTTTTATGAGATTTTATCAAAGCATTTGATTGACCCAAAATGATATTTACCAGTTCTTTGATTTTATATAATTCACCGGTATCCCTAACGGTTTTAAGAACAATTAAAACTTCATCCTTGGCTTCAATGGTTTTTTTAGGGTATTTTACATTGTCGTCCATGTCACCACCTTCGCCGGTTTCGTTGTCAAACTCTTCACCAAAATAATGAAGAATAAACTTTCTTCTTGAGACAGGTGATTCTGCAAAAGCAACAACATCCTGAAGTAAAGCATATCCAATCTCCTGCTCTGCAAGAGGCTTGTTACTCATAAACTTTTCGAGCTTTTCAATATCTTTGTAGTTGTAATAAGCCAGACAATGTCCTTCGCCGCCGTCTCTTCCTGCGCGACCTGTTTCCTGGTAATAGCTTTCTATACTTTTAGGTATATCATTATGTATAACAAACCTTACATCCGGTTTGTCAATACCCATTCCAAACGCAATTGTTGCGACAACAACATCTATATCCTCCATCAAAAACATATCCTGATGCTTAGACCTTGTTTTAGCATCTAGACCAGCGTGATAGGGAACAGCTTTAATACCATTAACTTGTAAAGTCTGAGACAACTCTTCAACTCTTTTTCTGCTTAAACAGTAAATTATTCCACTTTTACCTTCCCGCTGTTTTACAAATTTTATGATATCAGTATCTACATTAGCAGTTTTATGACGAATCTCGTAATATAAGTTTGGCCTATTGAAGGATGCCTTGAATAAATTGGCATCTGTCATTCTTAAATTCTTTAAAATATCGTCCTGAACTTTTGGTGTGGCTGTAGCCGTAAGGCCAATAATACTGATATCATCGCCAATACGGTTAAGAATCTTTTTGATATTTCGATATTCCGGCCTAAAATCGTGACCCCATTCTGAAATACAGTGGGCTTCGTCAATGGCTAAAAATGATATATTTTGTTGCTTCAGGAAATCTACATACTCGTCTTTGGTTAAGGACTCAGGCGCAACGTAAAGTAATTTTGTTACACCATCAGAAATATCTTGTTTTACCTGCCTTATCTGGGTTTTGTTGAGAGAGGAATTCAAGACGTGTGCAACACTATCGTTATCAGATAAATTCCTCAACGTGTCAACTTGATTTTTCATCAAAGCAATAAGAGGCGAAATAACTATAGCTGTGCCCTCTGATATTAAAGCGGGTAACTGATAACACAGGGATTTTCCGCCGCCGGTAGGCATAATGACAAAAGTATTTTTACCACTGAGTACACTTTTTATAACTCCTTCCTGAAGACCTTTAAATTCTGAGAAACCAAAAATTCTTTTTAATTCTTGATGTATTGCTTTTGAGTCCAATTTATTTTTGTTTTACTTACATTTGCAAACCTAAATATACGCAATATTTTAAAGTCTGCAAGTCAATTTAAAGAACTATGGATTTTTCTCATATTAAAACATTTGCTCAGGAAAGTATTTTGATGCAAGCAGAGGCTGTAAAAAACCTCGAGAACTCAATAGATGAAGATTTTACTGAAGTGGTAAAACTTATCATAAAGGGTAAAGGCAGGGTAATTATCACAGGAATTGGGAAAAGTGCCATTATTGCTCAAAAAATTGTTGCCACAATGAATTCTACAGGAACACCGGCAGTCTTTATGCATGCCGCAGACGCTATTCATGGAGACCTGGGAACAATTCTTAAAGATGATATTGTGATATGTATCTCTAAAAGTGGTAATACACCTGAAATAAAGGTTTTGGTTCCATTGATAAAAAATTTTAAAAATAAACTCATTGCCCTCACCAGTAATACTGATTCTTATCTTGCAGAGCATGCAGATTACAAATTGTTGGTTCCCGTAAAAAAAGAAGCCTGCCCGAACAACTTAGCGCCTACGACAAGTACAACTGCTCAACTTGTTATGGGAGATGCTTTGGCAGTAACTTTATTAAAGATAAAGGGATTTTCAAAACATGATTTTGCAAAATATCATCCCGGCGGTGCTTTAGGAAAAGCACTCTATCTAAAAGTCAGTGATATTACAGCAGACAACTTAAGGCCTGAAGTTTCACCTGATACACTTATGAAAGATGTCATCATTGAAATTTCTAATAAAATGCTTGGTGTTACGGCAGTAATACAAGACAAAAAGGTTATAGGTATAATTACAGACGGAGATTTAAGAAGAATGCTGGCAAAGTTTGACGAGATACACACTTTAAAGGCTAAAGATATCATGACTGCAAATCCTAAAACTGTGGACAATAATGCTATGGCCGTTGATGCCATGGAAATTTTAGAAAGTCACAATATTTCCCAGTTAATAGCAATCGAAAATGGTCATTACAAAGGGGTTGTACATTTACATAATCTCATTAAAGAAGGCATCATATAATGGCTAAGGTTGTAAATAAAAATGAAATGTCTTTTTTAGACCATCTTGAAGACCTGAGGTGGCATATTATCAGGGCTTTTATAGCTATTGGTATAGCAGGAGTTGTGGCTTTTATGTTCAAGAGTTTTATTTTCGATGTGGTTATTCTTGGTCCTAAAAGTGCTGATTTTCCAACTTACAAAATACTTTGTAATTTGTCCAAATTTCTTGGTTTGGATGAAAGTTTTTGCTTTGATGAATTGCCCTTCAAAATACAAAGCCGAAAAGTAGCATCGCAGTTCAGTGTACATTTGTGGACATCTGTCACGGCTGGATTTGTGTTGGCTTTTCCCTACGTGATTTATCAAATGTGGTCGTTTATTGCGCCAGGACTTTACAGTAAAGAAAAGCGTTCTGCAAGATGGTTTATCATCATCACTTCATTCATGTTTTTTCTGGGCGTCTTGTTTGGATATTATGTAATTTCACCCTTATCCATTAGATTTCTGGGGACTTATCAGGTAAGCGAACAGGTATTTAATGAATTTGATATAGAGAGTTATATTGGTTTGGTTAGAACCTCAATTCTGGCTTGCGGTGTTATGTTTGAATTGCCTATAATTATTTATTTTTTGGCAAAATTCGGATTGGTAACACCAGAATTCCTTAAACAAAATCGAAAATACGCCATCGTACTGATATTGATTGTATCAGCTGTTATAACTCCACCGGATGTCGCTAGCCAGTTTATAGTTTCCATTCCCGTGCTGGTGCTGTATGAAATCAGTATTATAATCACAAAAATTATTTATAAAAAAGAACTTAAAAAACAAAAAAGATGATAGATAAGGTTGATGAATTTGAAGCTTACCGTTCGAAAATGAATGAAAAGCTAATGCAGGAAAACAACAAAGTGATTAAACGTATTTTTAATTTAGATACCAATTCCTTTTCCGAAGGTGCATTAGATAAAAAAACCAAAGAATTATTAGGTTTGGTGGCCTCTTTGGTGCTTAGATGTGATGATTGTGTAAAATATCACTTAGAATCTTCCTACAAATCCGGTTGGGATAAGGAACAGGTGATGGAAGCTTTGAGTATAGGGACACTCATAGGCGGTACAATTGTTATTCCTCACCTGAGAAGAGCTTATGAATTTTGGGAAGGTATTGAAGAAAAATACGAAACTGCATAAAGTGATAGATTACCTATGACCTTTACTTATGTTAATGAGAATATTACTTTTACCGAAATGTTTATTTTTGAAAGTATAAATTAAACTTTGATTATGCCGGAGCCAACAAAATTAAAATTAAGAGCTGAAAAGCTTGTCAAAACCTATGGAGGAAATCGTGTGGTGAAAGATGTTTCTCTCGAAGTTAATCAAGGTGAGATAGTTGGTTTGTTAGGGCCTAATGGCGCAGGTAAAACAACTTCTTTTTACATGATCGTTGGCATTATTAAACCTACAAAGGGGAATATTTTTTTGGAAGGTCAAAACATTACAAAATTTCCGATGTACAAACGTGCCCAAAATGGTATTGGATACCTTGCTCAGGAAGCATCAATATTTAGAAAATTAAGTGTTGAAGATAATATCAAAAGCGTTTTGGAGCTTACCAAACTCACTAAGAAGGAACGACAGGATAAGATGGAAGCTCTGCTTGAGGAATTTGGTTTAAACAGAATTAGAAAAAATAGAGGAGACTTGCTTTCGGGAGGAGAAAGAAGGAGAACAGAAATTGCCAGAGCTCTGGCTACCGACCCAAAGTTTATTCTGTTGGATGAACCCTTTGCCGGTGTTGACCCCGTTGCTGTTGAAGATATACAAAAGATTGTTGCTCAATTAAAACATAAAAATATCGGTATCCTGATAACTGACCACAATGTACAGGAAACCCTGGCAATTACAGATAGAACTTATCTGATGTTTCAGGGTGGTATTCTTAAACATGGTAAACCAGAGGAACTAGCAGAAGATGAGATGGTTAGAAAAGTGTACTTGGGTCAAAATTTTGAATTGAGAAAGAAAAAACTTTTTGATTAGGTTTTATGCTTTTTCTTTTCTGCTGCTGGAAACAATATATTGTTTAATATCAAACGGTAGCCCGGTGAGTTTGGATGTAATTCGAGTTCAGTTTTGGGATCACCAACGCGATGCTGATAGTCTTCCGGGTCATGACCGCCATAAAAGGTGAAAAAACCTTTACCTTTTATGCCATGTATATACTTCGCTTCACTGTTTAAGCGATTTTCGCCGAGTATCAGCACATTAGATTTTACTGTATTTGGATCAAAAGAAGTGGTTTGCCCCATAAATCCTTTGACGAGTGCTGTGTGATTTTGACAAAGCATTGTGGGGATTGGATCCCATTTTGCAGAAAATTCCATCAATGTAAAATAGTCTTGTTCTTTCTGCATACGTCTTTTCCTGGTCATGTCAATACTTGAAAATTCATAGACCATCGGACTTTTCTCCAGAACATAATCTTCAAAAGCAAATGTTTTTGAATACGCAATTTTATTCTGATATCCTGGTTCACTGGGATCGCCGTCAAACATACTTTCGCATATGTCTACACCTTCCGCAGATAAAGCAATGTCAAAACTATCAGTTGCGCTGCACATGGCAAACATAAATCCACCGCCGACAACATAGTCCCTTACTTTTAGGGCAACATCGAGTTTTTGTTCAGAAACCTTATCGTAGCCTAAGGACCTTGCTAGTTCTTCAGCCTCTTTCTTCTCCTGAATATACCAGGGTGCAGAGCGATAGGCTCTGTAGAATTTGCCGTATTGCCCGGTAAAGTCTTCATGGTGTAGATGCAACCAATCGTAGAGTAAAAGTTCATCGTTAAGAACTTCTGTATCATATACAGTTTTGTAAGGTATTTCAGCATAAGTCAATACCAATGTTACAGCATCATCCCAGGGTTTTTTACCGCTTGGCGTATAAACGGCAATTTTAGGCGCTTTTTCAAGTAACACTGATTCCTGGTTCTGGCTTGGGCTATCAATCGCCGTCAAAATTTGCTCTGCTTCGGCATTACTCAATATTTCAAAACTGACTCCCCTGATTGTACATTCTTTTCTCAATCTTTCAGAATCAGGAATTAAAAAGGATCCACCACGATAATTTAATAACCATTCTGCTTTTTGACCGTTTTCTAAAACCCAGTAAGTTATGCCGTAAGCTTTAAGATGGTCTTTTTGCGATTCTGCATCCATGGGAATAAGCACAAAAGAAGCTCTCAGGTTGCCTGAAATCAATATAAAAATCACCAAAAAGAATATTTTCCTAAACATCATCATGTCTTTTGTTACAAATGTAATAGAAATGGAATGGGTTATTTCAAAAAAAAATATAAATACTGATACAAGTATCCGAAAAAATAGATATAAGACAGCTTCTTCGACGCAGCTCAGCACAAGCAGCCATAAGAAAAAGAATAAAGACAAGTTGATTTTCAGTTTTTTTAAGAATAAAATTCACCGTGTTTAAAAAGAACTTTCACGCCCAACTAGTTTTTTTAAGTGTTATCACTTTTTAAAATAAAACACAAACTAACATGTAAATTTAAAGAGTCTTATATCTATAATTTAATAGTTACTTGAGCTGAGCATTTCGACAAGTAATACAGTGAGCACGTCGATCTGCTCAATAACCCTAAGCCGAGGTAAAACAGTCTATTTTCTAAAAACTTCAGATGCTTTTGAAATACAGATTACATATTAGAAGGGCATATCATCATCATCATCAGGTTTATTAAACTCATCAAAATGAGATGATTCCGGTAAATCAGGAGAAGAACCTGATTCATTTATTTTTGACCCGACTTCAGAAAAGGTATCTACATTCAGGTTTTGGAACCTACCATATTGACCTATAAATTTAAGCCTAATGTTATCCAAACCACCATTCCTGTGTTTGGCCACTATAAATTCAGCTTCATTTTTAGTAGGTAAATTCATTTCATCATCCCATTCTTCAATACCGTAATATTCCGGCCTGTAAATAAATGAAACGATATCTGCATCCTGTTCTATTGCGCCTGATTCTCTCAAATCACTCAATAATGGTCGCTTAGTACCACCTCTGGTTTCTACAGCCCGAGATAATTGTGATAGTGCAATAACGGGAACATTGAGTTCTTTTGCCAGGGCTTTTAAATTTCTCGAGATGGTTGAAATTTCCTGTTCTCTGTTTCCGGTTTTATTACTAGAACCACTGGTCATAAGCTGTAAATAATCAACTACTATAAGCTTTATACCATGCTGAGAAGCAAGCCTACGTGCTTTTGCCCTTAAATCAAATATTGATAAAGAAGGTGTATCATCAATGAAAAGTGGTGCTTTTTCTAAAGATTTTACCTTTACATTGAGCTGTTCCCATTCGTATTGTTCTAGTTTCCCTGTTCTCAGCTTTTCAGAAGAAAGCTCAGTTTCAGAAGATATAAGCCTGGTAATTAATTGTACAGAAGACATTTCGAGTGAGAAGAATGCTACCGGTATATTTTGTTCCACAGTAATGTTTCTGGCCATAGACAACGTAAGCGCTGTTTTACCCATACCCGGACGAGCAGCTACAATTATTAAATCACTGGGCTGCCAGCCAGAGGTTAATTCATCTAAATCGTCAAAACCTGAAGGAATACCGCTTAATCCTTTTTGGTTTGATATTTCCTCAATTCTTTTTTTAGCTTGAATAACCAAACTTTGTGCAGTTTCTGAAGATTTGTTGATGTTACCTTGTGTTACCTCATAAAGTTTTGATTCTGCATTGTCCAACAAGTCAAAAACATCTGTAGATTCATCATAAGCCTCTTCGATAATTTCGCTTGAAATCTGAATTAAACTTCTTTGTATATATTTTTGAAGGATAATTCTGGAATGGTATTCAATGTGTGCCGAAGAGGACACTTTTTGTGTCAATTGGATCAGGTAAAAATCTCCACCAATAGATTCGAGTCTTTTCTCTTTCTTCAAATGACTTGAAACCGTTAATAAGTCTATAGGTTCGCCTTCTTCAAATAAATTTTTTATGGCTGTAAAAATGTGCTGATGGCTTTCTTTGTAAAACGCGTCAGGCTTTAGAATATCTATCACTTCATCAACACCCTTTTTATCAATCAACATAGCGCCTAATACAACTTCCTCTAAATCAACTGCTTGTGGAGGTATTTTTCCTTTTTGAAGGCTTATAACATTTCCTTTTCTTGTATTTTGATTAGGGTACGACTGTGTTTTTTCCATACTGCGAATGTAAAGAAAGTGTTAATTAAATAAAAGTTTTTTGAAGCTTACATAGTCAACAGGCTATCAACAAAAGCTATGTTAATAACTCAAAATTTATGTTGATAATTATAATGTTTTATATTTATAAAACGTAATGATTTGGAAGTTAGGATTTAAAAATTAGCGTTCTTTAAATTCACCCATATTTACATATTTCTCTATACGTTTTTCTACCAAATCTTCTGGTGATAATTTTTTTAATTCGTTGTAAGTATCTAGAATTTTTTTACTGACTATTTTAAAAGTATTTTCTCTGTCTCGGTGAGCACCTCCTACAGGTTCTTCTATAATTTCATCTATAATCTTAAGATTTTTCATGTCGTCTGCTGTGAGCTTTAAGGCTTCGGCTGCCTGTTCTTTATGTTCCCAGCTGCGCCATAAAATAGAGGAACAGGATTCAGGTGAAATTACTGAATACCAGGTGTTTTCCAACATTAAAACTCTATCACCAACACCGATACCCAGAGCACCACCACTTGCACCTTCACCGATAATGACCACAATTATAGGCACTTCGAGTTTTGTCATTTCATAAATATTTCTGGCTATGGCTTCGCCCTGACCACGCTCTTCTGCTTCAAGTCCGGGAAAGGCTCCGGGAGTATCAATTAAACAGACTACCGGCAGATTGAATTTTTCTGCCTTCTGCATTAACCTAAGGGCTTTTCTGTAACCTTCAGGATTGGCCATACCAAAATTTCTGTACTGTCTTGTTTTGGTATTATAGCCTTTTTGCTGACCAACAAACATGAAAGTTTGATTTTCAATCTTACCTAAACCACCTATCATAGCCTTGTCATCTCCAAAATTCCTATCACCATGCAACTCCAGAAAACTCTCTTTACAAATATTGTTGATATAATCTAAAGTGTAAGGACGGTTGGGATGTCTGGATAACTGAACCCTTTGCCAGGCATTTAAATTCTTATAAATATCTTTTTTTGTTTTTTCGAGCTTTTTTTCAATCTGCTTACAGGTATCTCTTACGTCTACTTCGCCATCTTCTCCAATACTGCACGCTTGCTGGTATTTTTCTTCTAATTCTTTAATGGGTAATTCAAAGTCTAAATATTCCATTTGGTTTTTTTGTTTTATATGAAACAAATTTAAATATAAGTTTTTAATTTGTGAGTTTTAAGTCCTTAATATTTTGAGCATTAAATGGCAACTCACTCAAAATCAATCCAAATAAATTTGCTTACTGGCATTCTTGATTGAAGAAGTAAATTGCAGTGATAATGTCTTCTTTTTTAAATTCTTTCTCTTCAATTTTGTCTATCAGTTCAGGGCAGTTCTTGAACTTGCTTTTCATGGCTTTTTTAAATGTTTTGGAAAAAGGAAGGCCTCTGGTATAAAGATGCTCTACATCATAGCTTCCCTTAACACCTATGTAGTAACTGTACCTTTGAAAATCAATTTCAGTATATGCATAGTTTATAAAAAAACCATTTGAATCCGGTGGTACAAAATGATGTTCACTTACATATTTCTCTAATCTCTTCTGCAGGGGCATTCCGGATAAGATGCCTTCACCGAAAATTCTAATATACAGACTCAATTCACCATTAGAAATAATTTCAAGCAGTTTTGGATATTTTGACTTGTCGGTGTTTTTATATCTGAATTTTCTGAAATATTCATTTTCCTTAATATCAATACCTATGATATCTTCATGGCTATAGGCTCTGTACTTCAGACTGTCATTTTTAAATCTGACAGTCAAAATAGAAGACATTCCTGTAATTTCACCAAAACCTTTTATTCTTTTACCGTCATTTAAAATCAATTCAGCTTCACCTCTTTGGGCATGCACAGTATTAAGTCCTATTAAAAAAATAAAGAAGCAAAGGAATTTGATCATAAAAAAATTATCGTTTTGCTCTTTGCAATAAAATTATAGCAATTAGACCAAAGACAATATTTGAAAGCCAAACCGCAATAAAAGGGGAGAAGTCAGATTTTTCTGCAATTGTACCAAAGACCTTATCCAAAAAAACATAAGAAAAGGCGATAACAATTCCAATGGCAAGATTTATTCCCATTCCACCTCGTTTTTTAAAAGAAGAAACTGCCACTGCTATAATTGTCAGGATAAATGTTGAAACGGGAACACTCCATCGCTTGTAAAGATCTATCATATACAAATTTACATAAGGTGAACCCCGGCGTTTTTCGTCTTCTATAAATTCCAATAATTCGAAATAGTTTTTAGTCTCTGCGGCGTATATTGTTGGGGTGAGTTCTTCTAGTTCAAAAGGTAAAACGGTGTCAAGTTTAGATTTTTTTATCAGCTTATCCTCTTTGGCTGTAATTATTCTTTTAAAGTAAGGTTTAAGTGTATAGGTAAGCGAATCTTTATTGAATTTGATCTGATTGGCCTCGATTTTAAATAGCATTTGTTCGCCTTCAAAATGTTCTAATCTAAAATTGTAAGCTGTGTTTGTTTTAGGGCTAAAGCTTGACGCATAGATATACTCATTTTCATTAATTTGTCTGTAAATGTCTTTTGTATCTCTTACAGACTCATTCTTTTTTAAATATTTATAATAAAAAGTATTATAGTCTTCACTGGACTTTGGATAGATATACATGCTGAAGCTAAGAGCAATCATAAAAACAATCGTCGCGCCAATAAGATAAGGCCTAAGGAATCTGGTAAAAGAAACTCCGGAGCTTAAAAAAGCTATGATTTCAGAATTATTAGCCAATTTTGAAGTAAACCAAATTACAGATAAAAAGAGTAAAATTGGAAATAAAAGATTAGCAAAATGAATAACAAAATTGAAATAGAAAAACAGGATTTCATCCAATGGTACTTTTTGCTCTGCAAAGTTGTCTATTTTTTCAGACAGGTTTATGATGATACCTATGGGTACAAACATGATAATCATTATCATAAAACTGATAAGATATCTCTTTAATATGTACCAATCCAGTATTTTCACTAAAGCCTGGTTTTTAATTGTTCTACCATTTTAATTTTCCAAGAAGAAAAGGAGCCTTCTTTGATGTGTATTGCAGCCTGTCTTACCAACGCCAAATAAAAGCCTAAATTGTGAATACTACAGATTTGTTTGGCTAACAACTCATTAACGGTAAACAAGTGCCTGACGTAAGCCTTACTGTATTCGTGATCTACCCATGTTGTTCCTTCCTCATCTACTGGTGAAAAGTCGTATTTCCATTTTAGATTTTTGATGTTAATGATGCCCTGACTTGTAAACAACATACCATTCCTTGCATTTCTGGTAGGCATTACACAATCAAACATATCAATCCCTAAAGCAATATTCTCGAGCAAATCTACAGGTGTACCAACTCCCATAAGATATCTGGGTTTTTCTTTAGGTAAAATATCTGTTACCAGATCTGTAGTTTCGTACATTTCTTGATTAGGTTCTCCTACCGATAGACCACCAATGGCATTCCCTGGTAAGTCACTGTCTGCAATGTACTTTGCTGATTCCTGTCTTAGGTCCTTGTAAGTACTTCCCTGAACGATTGGAAATAAGTTTTGCTCATATCCGTACAGACCTTTTGTGCTATTAAACTGTTTTATACAGCGGTCCAGCCAGCGATGAGTCATGTGCATAGATTCTTTTGCATACTTGTAATCACAAGGATAGGGTGGGCATTCATCAAAAGCCATAATAATGTCTGCTCCAATTTTTCGCTGAGTATCCATGACGTTTTCAGGGGTAAACCAGTGCATAGAACCATCAATATGAGATTTGAATTTTACACCTTCTTCAGTGATTTTCCTGTTATCTGCCAAAGAGTAGACTTGATAACCACCGCTATCTGTAAGAATATTTTTAGGCCAATTCATGAATTTATGAAGACCGCCGGCTTTTTCCAAAACGTCAGTCTCGGGTCTTAAATACAAATGGTAGGTGTTTCCAAGTATAATATCAGCCTTAATTTCTTCAAGTAACTCTCTCTGATGTACTGATTTTACCGTTGCTATGGTACCAACAGGCATAAAAATAGGTGTTTTAATTTCACCGTGATCTGTTGTTATGACACCAGTTCGGGCTTTGGATTTCGGATCAGTAGCTTGAAGTTCAAATTTCATTCAAATGTCTTAAGGACTGCAAATATATGTATTGCATTTTCAAAATATATGATTTTTTAAATGGATTAATTTATAAGCTTTTGGTTTTAATAAGTCAGTTAATAAATGAGAGAGAAAATGTTTTCGATAGCATATAAAAGCCTTATTTTTGCACAAAATCATTAACTAATGGCAGAAACTCCAAATCTTCAAGATTTTGTCACGCAAGTTCGACGTGATATTTTAAGACAAGTTCATAAAGTAAATTCAGGTCACCCCGGTGGTTCTTTAGGATGTGCTGAATATTTTTCAGTTTTATTTAAAGAAGTATTGAATTCCAAAACTGAATTTGATATGGATGGTATTGGCGAAGATTTATTCTTTTTGTCCAACGGGCATATTTCTCCTGTTTATTACAGTGTTTTAGCCAGATGTGGTTATTTCCCTGTTGAAGAACTCAATACTTTTAGACATATAGATTCTCGTTTGCAGGGTCATCCAACCACCCATGAAGGTTTGCCGGGCATTAGAATTGCTTCAGGCTCTCTTGGCCAGGGCATGTCTGTAGCTATAGGCGCAGCACTAAGTAAGAAACTCAACAAAGACGAACATCTTGTTTATTCGCTTCATGGTGATGGCGAATTGCAGGAAGGTCAAAATTGGGAAGCCATAATGTATGCCGCAGGAAACAAAGTAGATAACCTCATTGCCACTGTCGATTTTAACGGTCAGCAAATAGATGGAAGTACAGATGATGTTTTACCAATGGGGCACCTCAAAGCAAAATTTGAAGCATTTGACTGGATAGTTATAGAAGAAGAAAACGGAAATGATATAGACGCTGTAAGAAACGTGCTGGCTAAAGCAAAATCCCTAACAGGCCAGGGAAAGCCAGTTGTAATACTTCTTAAAACAGTAATGGGGAATGGTGTTGATTTTATGATGCATACCCATGCCTGGCACGGCAAGGCTCCAAATGATGAGCAGTTAGAAATTGGTTTGGCACAAAATGCAGAAACTTTAGGGGATTATTAAACCCTGCTTTCCAAATCTTCGAAACTTACCAAAGGAAAGATTTTCAGAAAAACTTAAATGGCAAAAATACAAATTACACAATATAAATATTAAGTTCTTCCACTGGAAGAGTTAGATTAGTCTATTATGAAAACATACGAAAATACAGGAAATAAAGATACACGTTCAGGTTTTGGAGCTGGCCTTGATGTTTTAGGAGACAAAAACCCAGATGTTGTTGCTTTATGCGCAGACTTAACCGGTTCTCTTAAAATGGATGCTTTTAAAGACAAGCATCCTGAACGTTTCTTTCAGGTTGGTATTGCTGAAGCGAATATGATGGGAATTGCTGCAGGAATGACTATAGGTGGCAAAATCCCGTTTACAGGTACATTTGCTAACTTTTCAACAGGAAGAGTTTATGACCAAATAAGACAAAGTATAGCTTACTCCGGGAAAAACGTAAAAATTTGCGCATCTCATGCCGGTCTAACCCTTGGTGAAGATGGTGCCACCCATCAAATCCTTGAAGACCTTGGCTTAATGAAAATGCTGCCGGGTATGACGGTTATCAATACCTGTGATTTTAACCAAACCAAAGCGGCAACAATAGCTATTGCAGAACATCAAGGACCTGTATATCTAAGGTTTGGTCGTCCGAAAGTGGCTAATTTTACTCCGGAAAACCAAAAATTTGAAATAGGAAAAACCGTAAAACTGCAGGAGGGAAGTGATGTGACTATAGTTGCGACAGGTCATTTGGTTTGGGAGGCTTTGGAGGCTGCAAAAAGTTTATACGAACAAGGTATTCTGGCAGAAGTTTTAAATATTCATACCATAAAGCCTTTAGATGAAGAAGCTATAATTGAGTCTGTTACAAAAACAGGTTGTGTGGTTACTGCTGAAGAACACAACTTTTTAGGCGGACTTGGTGAAAGTGTAGCAAGATGTTTGACGCAAAATCATCCTCGTCCTCAGGAATTCATAGCTACACAGGATACTTTTGGAGAAAGTGGTACACCAGCTCAACTTATGGAAAAATATGGCCTGAATGCAAAAGCTATTGTTGAAAAAGCAAAGAAGGTTATTGAAAGAAAATAAGCATGAGGTTTAAAAGACATATTTATTTTGTCATGGGGTTTCTTTTGACTTCTTCAATATCATTCGCTCAAGACAAAGAATATGTTGAAGAAATTAATAGATTTCAAGAAAAATTGAATAACCAATATACAGATGCTGAAGATTCTCCATTACTCAAAAAAGATCTAAAAAAATTTACAGGCCACGACTTTTTTCCAACTAATGTTGATTTTAGAGTTAATGCAAAACTGGACTTTTTTGAAGATTCTATCATTTTTGGTATGCTCACAAGCACGTCAAGAATCGCTGAGTATAAAAAGTATGCCATTGCAAGCTTTGAAATTAAAGGAAAGTCATATCAGCTAACATTATACAGAAGTACAACGCCAAGCGAGGACCCTGAATACATTGATCATGTATTTTTGCCATTTACTGACGAAACTAATGGTGATTCAACCTATGGTGGTGGCAGATACATTGATTTAAAAACTACCAATAACGACACTATAATTATAGATTTCAACAAATCTTATAATCCCTATTGTGCCTACAGCCCTTTTTACTCATGTCCAAAGCCACCAAAGGAAAATCATTTGAATATAAGAATAGATGCCGGCATTCTTAAACCAGGTCTATAATTTCAAATTTCAAACTTTTCCAATCTCTTAACACTTGTAGCTAAGTAATACGTTTATTTTAGCAACATGATACATTATAATCAAAAAGAAATCGCCGAACTTCCTAATTTGACACGAAGAGCCTTGATAAATGGCATAGGAGGTGTAAAACCTTTAAATCTATTAGGTACGATTTCTGAAGATGGTCAATACAATTTGGCTGTTTTTAATTCTATAGTTCACATCGGCAGCAGTCCACCTATGTTGGGTTTTGTGCTCAGACCTACAACCGTTGAGAGACATTCTTATGAAAATATGCTTTCAACCAGGAAATTTACAGTAAATCAGGTCAATACCTCAATATTTAAATCAGCTCATCAAACTGCAGCAAATTATGTTAGAAGTGTTTCAGAGTTTGAAGAATCGGGCTTATCTCCGGAGTTACTAGAGTCTTTTAGTGCGCCTTTTGTCAAAGAAAGTAAAATTAAATTGGCCTGTGCATACAGAAATGAGTACTTCATCGAAGAAAATGGTTGCAGACTTATAATTGCAGATATTCTTGATATTTATGCAGAAGAAGGCATTATAGATAACAACGGTTTTGTGAATCATGACCAGGCGAATACTGCCGGTGCCATAGGCTTAGATGCTTATGTAGGAATCGAATTGCTCGACAGATTATCCTATGCCAGACCTAATCAAAACACAGAAAGTATTTTGAAAGATGGCACATCGTAAAACACATTTACCAGAGAAAATTTGTGTGGTTTGTGGTCGTCCGTTTAAATGGCGTAAGAAATGGGAAAAGAATTGGGAAAACGTAAAATATTGTAGCGAAAAATGCAGAAGAAACAAATAAATATAATCTGGTTTAGAAATGACCTTAGAATTGATGATAATCCAGCGCTTTTAGAATGCTTAAAGAATGACTTACCTGTTTTGGGCTTATACTGCTTTGAGCCAAGACTTTATGATAATTATTTTTATCAACTTAAAAAAACTGAATCCTTCAGAGCTCAATTTATAATTGAAGCTGTGGAAGATCTAAAGAATAAACTCGAGTCTTTGAATGTTGGATTAAAAATCTCTTTGAAAAGTCCAAAGGAAGCCTTGGAAGAGCTGGAAAGCGACTTTGAAATACAATCTATTTTTTATCAAAAAGAATGGACATCCGAAGAAGTTGAAGTAGAAAATCAAATTAAAAACAATTTTAAAAATATAGAATTCAAGGGATTATTTGGTCAATTTTTATTTCATCCTGAGGATGTGCCCTATGAGAATATTGAAAAAATACCTCAAGTTTTTACAAATTTTAGAAAAAAATGTCAAAAACAATCTGAGGTTAGAGCTCCGTTAGATATTCCAACTCCTCAGCATAAAGATTTTTTTATAGATTTTGGTCAGGCTTTGCCATCTTTATCAGATTTAGGATTGAGTTCTTTTGAAAAAGATGCACGTTCGGCTTTTCCTTTTAAAGGTGGTGAAACAGCAGCTTTAGAACGACTGGAATATTATTTTTGGGATACCGAAAAGCTTAAATATTACAAAAAGACCCGTAATGGATTACTGGGAACGGACTACAGTTCTAAATTTTCTTCATGGCTTGCTCATGGCTGTATTTCTGCCAGAAGAATTTATGCAGAGGTCAAAAAATTTGAAAAACAAATCAAAAAAAACCAGGATACCTATTGGTTAATTTTTGAGTTGATTTGGAGGGATTATTTTAAATATGTTTCCCTTAAACACGGTAACGCCATATTTAAAATTGGCGGCATATTGAATAAAGATTACGACTGGCATAGAACCAAAGCAGCTTTTATAGAATGGTCTGAAGGCAGAACAAAAGATGATTTTGTGAATGCAAATATGATTGAGCTCAAAAAAACCGGTTTTATGAGTAACCGTGGCAGACAAAATGTTGCCAGTTACTGGTCAAAAACTTTGAAACAAGATTGGAGAATTGGTGCTGCCTATTTTGAAGCCATGTTAATTGACTACGATGTTCACAGTAACTGGGGAAACTGGATGTACAATTCCGGAGTAGGAAATGACCCAAGAGATAGAAAATTTAATACTCAAAGTCAGGCCGAACGTTATGACAGTAACGGCAAATATCGAAGAACCTGGTTACAGGAAAATTTATTTTAAATCCTGAATTCAGAATTCAAAATGACATTAGTTCCAATGCTCATCGAAATCCATATCTTCCAAGTCATCAAGGTCTAAGCCGTCATTTTCCATTTCTTCGCTGAATTCATCACTGAATTGGTCAAAAATGTCAGCTTCAAATTTTTTCTCAGGTGGATTTTCAGGTAATTGACCTTGAGCAAACAGCAGGTCAGGGTATGTCCTGGCAGATTCAGGTTCCGTAATATCAGCTAATTCAACATAAAACGTCCACATATTGAAAAAATCGTAGACGTATATGAGTTTGGTCTGTTTTTCGGATAAAACATCTTCCAGAGGCGTTTCATTCATCATTAAAAGTGGCGATTGGCCATCACTCATATCTTCCAGAGCTATTTCTTCACCCTGGTTCCATTTATCGTCTGATTTATAGAAAGAAGCTATTTCCTGACCTTCAAAACCAAAGGCCTGAACAATAGCAAAGTGCAAGTCCTCGAATGTATCTGTTTTCCTAATTGCAATATCTCTGAATACATCATCTAATACATCAAGTGTTATTCTGAACTTATAAATCATACCAATTGTTTGTTTTTTGAATTTGAACGTATATTTACGAATATATAAAATTGCAAACTAAACATCAAAGCTGCAATGATAAGATGCAGTGGCTGAGATAAAAAAGGAAAATCAAAATAATACATCAGAATACCGGTAAATATCTCAGCCGCAATGACTGCTACAAGACCATTTGTCAGCTTGTCCAGGCCGTAAGAAAATTTCTTATTGAGATACCAGATAATTAAATTAACAAGCAGAACTAAAATTGAAAATGTCCGGTGTATATAGAACTTTATATCCGGGTTTTCTAACCACATGCTTTTTTGGTCATAACCTACATTCTTAACCGTTTCGTCAACAAATTGTCTTACCTGAGTACCTAGACCAATTTGAACTAATGATAGAAATATGCCAAAAACAACCAGGTATTTAAAACCTGAAGAAGTTAGAGATCTGTCTTTTTCATTTTTTGATAAGTATACAATGTATAAAAGTAAAGCTACAATTATCAGTGCTACAATCATATGTACAGTTATTCTGCCGGGCAGAAGATTAGAATATACCACAGTTGCACCAAGCCAGGCCTGAAATAACAATAATATTAAGGTGGCAAAAGACCATAGTATCATCCTTAAATTACCAGTCCAAAACGAACTGATTACCATCAAAAGAACAAATACGCCTGATAAGGCTCCCAATAAACGGTTTATATATTCTATCCAGGTATGCCACACATTGAACTTTGCGTAATCATGCTTTTCATAATTACTCCAATTTTCTGAATTAAAACTATCAGATGAGACAAATTTTTCTTCTGCTACTTTTAAACTTTCGTTAACTATGATAACTTGTCCTTTAAAGTATTCGTGTTCCGGCTTCCAGTCCAGCTGTTCGCTTTCTGTAGGAGGGATGTAGTAACCAAAGCACTTAGGCCAATCCGGACAACCCATACCGCTGCCTGTCATCCTTACAACTGCGCCAGCAATTATAACCAGGTATATAGTAATCAGAGAGATTTTGGCAAACTTTCTAAACATGTCTGCAAAAGTAAAGTATTAGCTCAAATGCTTTTTTAGTCTTGGGATTATTCAATAAAAAATTAACGTATTTACAATGCTTAATTACCTAGCATAACTGGCATTACCAGCATAATAACATGTTCGCCAACTTCAAGACCATCTACCGGTGTAAGAAGACCTGCCCGGTTAGGAAGACTCATGGCCAATTGAATATCCTTAGAATTTATATTGCTCAGCATTTCAATTAGAAATCTGGAATTGAAGCCAATTTCCATGTCATCTCCGTGGTATTCGCAATCCAGTCTTTCCTCACCTGAATTTGAATAATCCAAATCCTGTGCAGAAATTTTTAATTCTGCTCCGGTCATCTTGAGTTTAATTTGATGAGTGGTTTTATTTGCAAAAATTGAAATACGTTTTACGGTATTTAGGAATTGCGTCCTGTCTATGATAAGTTTATTAGGATTTTCGTTAGGGATAACAGCTTCATAGTTTGGGTATTTACCATCTATCAATCTACAAGTTAATTCATAATCCTCAAAGGAGAATTTAGCGTTAGTTTCGTTATATTCAATTTTTACATCATCTTCGCTCCCAGCGAGTACAGATTTTAATAAGTTTAAGGGTTTTTTGGGCATGATAAACTCAGTAGGCTTATCATTTTGAATATCTGTTCTTGTATATTTGACTAATTTATGAGCATCTGTCCCAACAAATCTGGCATCGTTTTCTAAAAACTGAAAGAAAACCCCGTTCATAACCGGTCTTAAGCTGTCATTGCCTGTTGCGAAAATAGTATTGCTTATAGCAGAAGCAAGTGTATCTGCTAAGATTAAAGTAGACGAAGAATCTTCAACTTCTACAGTATTTGGGAAATCTTCCGGATTAATGTATGCCAGTTCTGATTTTCCACCCTGGTAGCTAATTTCTACAGTATTGTTATCTTTAACTGTAAATGTTAAGGGTTGTTCTACAAATGTCTTAAGCGTGTCTAAAAGTGTTTTTGCAGGTATGGCAAAACTTCCAGTAGCTTCAGATTGTACTTCAATTTTTGCAGATATTGTGCTTTCCAGGTCTGAGGCTGAAACTTTTAGTTCATTTGAATTCAATTCAAACAAAAAATTATCTAGTATAGCTAATGTGTTAGAATTATTGATTATTCCTCCTAAAACCTGGAGCTTTTGAAACATATAGGAGCTGGATACGATAAAATTCATATTTTAACTTTTTTTAGAGAACAAATATATTTCAAATATTGCTAATTTAGTTAGTTTTACGTCAGATTTATAAACAATTTCAAATGCAGGGTTTTAATAACACGATTGTATTATTAATTTTATTTTTTTCAACTCAAATCACAATAGCTCAAACTGAAGAAGAGAGAATAGAAATCACTTCCGGTTATAATTTTGATAACTTAAACAGCCTTTCAGAGCAATTTTCTGCATTATATAATATTCAAAGACGTAAGGTTTTGGAATATGCCAGAGAAAATAACTTAGACATTGTTGTGACTAAACAAGATGGTGGTACTTCTTTACTTTATAAAATTTTAGAAGATGGTACACCCGTATATCTTGAAACGTTTAATACCGGTTCCGCACAAACCATTAATACCGATCAGGTGCATGAAGGTGGAACTTTAGGCTTGTCACTTTCAGGAAAAAATATGCAAATGGGCATCTGGGATGGAGGTCTGGTTAGACTTACGCATCAAGAATTTAATCTTAGAGTGGCTCAATTAGACAGTCCGGAGAACTTTAGTAATCACGCTACTCACGTTGCCGGAACAATGATAGCTTCCGGTGTAGATCCTGCTGCAAAAGGTATGGCTTATGAAGCCAGCCTTATCGCCTATGATTTTAATGGAGATATACCCGAGATGGTAAATGAAGCGGCAAACGGGCTTTTGATATCCAACCATTCGTATGGTTTTTCACCAAGCTCTATACCAGTTGAATGGTTTGGTGCTTATTTGTCTTTTGCAAGAAGTATAGACCAAATTACTTTTAATGCTCCATATTACCTGCCAGTTTTTGCTGCTGGTAACAGTAATAATGCATTTCCACCTCATAATCCGAATAAAAATGGTTACGATCTGATATCCGGAAAAAACCTGGCAAAAAATATATTGACAGTTGCGAATGTTGAAGAAGTCACAAATTATGTTGACCCTTCCAGCGTTGTGATATGGCAGTCAAGTAGCTGGGGTCCAACAGATGACGGTAGGATAAAGCCGGATATATCTGCTAAAGGTAGACTAACTTATTCATCAATAGCTACGGCAGATGATGCTTACAGCGGGAATTATACCGGAACATCTATGGCAGCACCCGCAATAAGCGGTAGTATAGCATTATTGCAGGAACATCATAACAATATGTTCGGCAGCTATCTGACCGCAGCAAGTATGCGAGGTCTTGTTTTGCATACGGCTAGAGAAGCAGGAACAGACCCGGGACCTGATTATATATTTGGCTGGGGACTTATGAACACTGCTGAAGCTGCAAATGTGATTTCTAATAAAAATTTCACTACAATAATTCAGGAGAATACGTTAAATGACAGCAATACCTTTACATACCCAGTAGAGGCCATAGACCCCAATACACCTTTGGTTGCAACCATTGCCTGGACAGATCCACCGGGAAACATTCAGGACACATCCGTTGCTGATGATCCTACACCTAGACTTGTGAATGATTTGGATATAAAAATAATAGCACCGGATGCGTTTACAGAATTTTTGCCCTGGAAACTTGATCCTTCTCAACCTGTTGCAGCTGCTACAACTGGCGATAATTTAGTTGATAACGTTGAAAAAATTGAAATTCCTAACGCCACCGGAAATTATACAATTCAAATTAGCCATAAAGGGAATTTGCAAAATTTATCCCAGGATTACACATTGATTGTGAGTGGTATAGCTGAAAATGATTTTGTACTAAAATCAAATCAGTCATATAGATCATTCTGTGCCAATACGGCTGCTTTTTTCAATTTAGAAATTGATTCCCAAACAACTTTCAATTCAAATATCAATCTTAGTGTTTCAGGATTACCAGCGTCTTTGATAACAAATTTTTCTGCAAATACAATTTCTAACCAGGGACAAAGTATTTTGAATATTGATGGTTTAGACACTGTCCAGGCTGGAGATTATCCTTTTACGGTTACTGCGACATCAGGTTCAGAATCCTATAGTCTTGATTTTATGCTAAATATCAGGGCAGCAGACCCTTTAAGCAACCCTGTTTTAACAAGCCCTTTAAATGATGGCCAATTGAGCTCAACAATTGTTACTTTACAATGGGATTCTGTCAGTTCTGCGACTTCTTATGATGTGGATTTTTCGGCTTCTCAAAATTTCGACAGTATTCTGTTTTCTGCAAATACAGAGCAAACAGCCGTTAATGTCCCTATAGAGCTGGATTCTGACTCAACTTATTTTTGGAGGGTGAGACCAATAAGTGAATGTGTAACGGGAAATTATTCTGTTGAAAGTTTTAACACAAAACCCCTTGTTTGCGAACCTATTGTATTTGCAAATGATACACCCATAAGTATTCCGGAGGATACAACAGCTACACTTCAGTCTGTAATCAACATTCCCAGTGGTACTGGCCTGGCTTTTCCTGTTGAAGATGTCAACATTATTTTAGATATAACGCATACCTGGCTATCAGACCTTACAGTCACACTTACGAGTCCACAAGGAACAACAATTACCTTATTAGAAGATGAGTGTAGTGATTTGGACGATATAGATGTAATATTTGATGATAAAGGTCTAAATATTAACTGTAATTTTTCATCACCTGCCTTACAAGGCTTAATCAAACCTAAAGACAATTTATCTGTTTTTGTAAATGAAGATTTTGCAGGAGACTGGACACTGACTGTTGAAGATGATTTTAATGCTGATGGTGGTATAATAAATAATTTTGGTATAGAAATATGTGTTGAACAATTCCTATCAAATCCAGACTTTATAAAGAGTGATTTTAGTATAATACCTAATCCTTCAACTGGTATTGTTAATTTAAGCACTGACAACAACTTAAGAAGTAAGGCTAAAGTATTGGTTTTTGATATTAATGGTAAATTATTAGAAAACATTGATTTAGAATTTTTAGAAAACACCCATAAATTAGACTTTAGCCATTTGAGTACGGGTATTTATTTATTGAAATTACAATCAGAAAATCAATCTGCAGTAAAAAAGTTGATTATAAAGTAATAGTCTAATTTTGATTTTATGAGCTATTACGTAGACGTTATTCTTCCTCTTAATATTAAAAATTTACTGACCTATGGCATAGGGGAAAATAAGCTGGAACAATTTCAGCTCGGGTGCAGAGTGGCTGTACCTCTTGGAAATAATAAGCTTTATACTGCGGTAGTTGTCAATATTCACAAAAATAAACCTCTCCATTACGACGCTAAACCTGTAAAAGACATCCTCGACCCGTATCCTATTGTCAATTTATTTCAACTTAAATTATTCAAATGGGTAAAAAATTATTACCTGTGTGAGTTTGGAGAAATTTTACGTGCCTGTTTACCTAATGCTTTACTTATCCAAAGCGAAACTTTAATTCAGCTTACAGAAGATTATAAAGACCAGGATCACGATTTAACAGACGATGAATACCTTGTGATTGAAGCTATAGAGAGGCAGACACAAATAAAATTTAGTGATGTTCAAAAAATTTTAGAAAAAGTAAATGTCCTCAAAGTCATAAATGGTTTGGTGGAAAAAAACCTGATTTTTACAGACAAACAGGTAAAACATAAATACAGTCCAAAACTTGAATCTTACGTGAGGATTGCAGACCAATACAGGACATCGGAAAACTTTAATAAACTCATCGAGGATTTAGATAGGGCACATAAACAGAAAGAACTGGTTTTTAATTATTTTAAACTGAGCGGGCAATCTAAAAAACCTTTGACAAAAAAGATGCTATTGAAACAGACATCCATCAGCCATTCTGTATTTAATGCGCTTGTTGAAAAAGAGGTTTTTGAAGAATACCACATCCAACAGGACCGGGTGAAAGTTGAAAGTAAAGATGAAAATTATAATTATCAGCTTTCTGAGGCGCAAACCCATGCTTTAAATGAGATTCAACATCATTTTCAATCAAATGAAACGGTTTTGTTAAAAGGGGTTACTTCATCAGGTAAGACTCAAGTCTATTTGAGTTTGATTGAAGAAAGCTTAAAAAAAAATGAGCAGACACTTTACCTGTTGCCTGAAATTGCGCTTACCACTCAACTCATTAAGCGTATTCAAGATCAGTTTGGAGAAAAGGTTTTGGTTTATCACAGCAAATATTCAAATAATGAACGTGTTGAAATTTATAAGAAAATATTATCAGCCAAAGGAGGCCAGGTGATTGTCGGAACCAGGTCTTCAATTTTTTTACCATTTAGTAATTTGGGTCTTATAATAGTTGATGAGTCCCATGAAAACAGTTATAAACAATTCGATCCATCACCGCGATATCATGCCAGAGATACAGCCGTTGTTTTAGGAAGTTTACATAATGCCAGCGTACTTTTGGGCTCAGCAACACCAAGTTTAGAGAGTTATCACAATGCAGATACAGGTAAGTTTAAACTTGTAGAGCTCAAGGAAAGATATGGTGGTGTAAAACCACCGGTTATAAATACCATAGACTTAAAAGAAAAATACAAGCGAAAAAAAATGAATGGTCATTTTTCTGAGGAATTGATTGCAAAAATAGAAACAACTTTAAGTCGTGGAAAACAGATCATTATTTTTCAAAACAGAAGAGGGTTTTCCCCGGTTATAGAATGCACGTCTTGTGGTCATTCTCCCCAATGTCCTCATTGTGATGTTAATCTAACGCTTCATAAATACAATAACACACTCAGGTGCCATTATTGTGGCTATAAAATGGCTGTTCAAAAAAGTTGTCTGGCCTGTGGAAGTAAAACCTTAGATGCCATAGGTTTTGGCACAGAACAAATCGAGCAGGAAACATGCAGATTATTTCCAGACGCCAATGTAAAACGTATGGATCTAGACACAACAAGAGGTAAATACGATTTTGAAAAAATTATTTCAAGTTTTGAAAATCTTGAAATTGATATTTTAATAGGAACACAAATGCTCACTAAAGGATTGGATTTTAGGAATGTAGATTTGGTTGCAGTAATGCATGCAGATGCGCTATTTCATTTTCCGAACTTTAGAGCATTTGAAAAAAGTTACCAGCTTCTAACCCAGGTAGCCGGCAGAGCAGGCAGAACCAAAGATAGGGGAGAAGTGCTCATCCAGACCTTTCAGCCTCAACATCGAATTATTCAAAATGTTATAGAGGAAAATTATAAAGCCATGTATGTTGCAGAAGTTGAACAAAGAAAAGATTTCAATTATCCGCCGTACTGTAAAATTATAAAACTTATTTTCAAAGCTAAAGATTATAATAAACTCAATGAAGCTGCAGATTGGCTTGGACTTTATTTAAAGCAAATTTTTAAAACTAATATCCTTGGGCCCGAGTTTCCCGGCATTGCCAGAATAAGAAATCAATATATTAAACACATCATCATTAAAGTACCTGCAAACCAGTCATTGTCTAAAACAAAATCTTATTTGCTTAATGGTATTGATAAGTTTGAATCCATAGGAAAATTTAAAAGCGTAAGGCTGAATGTTGACGTAGATTCCTATCTATAAAAAAAGGCCGTCCTTTTAAAGACGACCTTTACAATCTAAACCTAAACCTAAATTTTAATTATTTGACTTCAATAGTATTTGTAAAAGTTTCATCACCACTTCTAAGGTTTACAACATAAATCCCTTTTGGAAGTCTTTTGGTGTTAAAAGTTTTTTTGATAATTAAATCATTAAGATCTGCTATTTCAATGATTTCATTTCCGTCATTATCACTAATATTGATCTCAACATTGTTGAATTTTGGATTTGTAAAACCTATACTTAAATAATCTCCCTTTTGATTTACCATAGGTTTAAAACTTACCTTACTGAAATCTGAAGTCAATAGCATCCCTTCATTATTCTTCAACACGATAGCAAGGTTGATTTTACTATCATTTTCATATATGACATGGTATTCACCATTCGGTAAATTGTTCATGGCAAATGTTTTGAGATAATGCTCTTTTGTAATGTTTTCGAAAAACAAAAGGTTACCGTTTTTGTCGAAAATTTTAATTTTTTCGTTCTTCGAATTGTTTTGAACTTCAATTACTACAGATTCTTTCCCATTTGTACTGATTTTAACATCAGAAGCTAAAGTTATCTGCGTCATTAATATGACTAATAAAGTCGCTAATAGTTTTTGTGTCGTTTTCATAGTTTTCATTTTTAATTACGGGACAAAAGTAGGAGATAGGCAGGGTGTTGACTTCAACTAAAATAACCAATAGTTATGCTATATTAACTTTAAATATATTTTTAACATCATTTAACTAAAAATATAGCATATAAATATACTTTATTATTTGTTAATTGCTAATTTAGCATCACATAAAGTTAATATAGTATCATGAGTCTTATAAAACCTGAATTTGAGAAAATAGAACCACCCTTTGGAAGTTCTTTGGTGTATAAAAGATTTTCTAAACATGTAGAAAACGTTAAACCCTTCTGGCACTACCATCCGGAATTGGAAATCGTGTACGTAAACGGAGGTTCGGGACGTCGACAAATTGCTAATCATGTATCTTATTATAGAAATGGTGATTTGATTTTTATAGGTTCTAATTTGCCGCATTGTGGTTTGACCGAAAAATTGACTAACAACAAAAGAGAAACAGTTATCCAAATGTCACCTGATTTATTAAATAAAGCTTTTTTTGATATCCCTGAAATGTCTTTTATGAATGGATTACTTGAACGTGCAAAAAGAGGTTTGGTTTTTCACGGAGAATCGAAACGCAGCATTGGACAATTGATAGAGGACATGAACGATATGAATTATTTTGACCGTATAGTGGCCATGCTCAATGTCTTTAAAGCCATGGACGAAGCTGAAAACTATACTCTTCTTAATGTAGAAGATTTCAGTATGGAAACTTCAACCAAGGAAAGCGAAAAAATAAATATAATTTTTAATTATGTAAAAGAGAATTACACAAAAAGTATAAGTCTCGAAGATATAGCAGAAGTTGCAAGCATGACCGTCCCTGCTTTTTGTCGTTATTTTAAAAAAATGACCAGGAAAACTTTTACTGAATTTGTAAATGAATACCGTATTGCCCATGCAGCCAAACTTTTACATGAAAAACAAATGAGCATCTCTGAGGTTTGCTATGATAGTGGTTTTAATAATATTTCTCATTTCAATAAATTGTTCAAAGCGTTTTTTGGTAAAACACCTTCTGTATATCGGGAAGAATTGAAGTTTTTGGTGACTTGATTTAATCCACAGGATATTAGTTCAAGAATATTAGAAGCTGTTTTAAACCTCTGTTTTGATATTCTGTCCCAAAGCGTCGGGGCATTCAGATTCTATAATAACCTAGAAACTAAGCTGGTGAGCTTCTGAAATGCCTGCTTTGTCAGCAGACAGGAATTCAGAATGACTGGTCTTAATAAGTTTTTACTGAGCTCTGCAAGGGTTTCGAAACTTTTTACTTAGCCCTGCAAGGGTTCAAAACCCTTGCAGGGCTGAATAAAAAAATCCTGAACTCAAACGAAACGAAGTTATCACTATTTTTTTTAATTAATCTGTAACAAATTTTAATTTTACTCTACTTATCAACCAAAATCAAAATTATGCAAGCACTAAAACTCTCTCATGTTTCCAAAACCTATTCTAATGGCGTAAAAGCCTTAGATGATATTTCAATTGAAATTCAGCCTGGTATGTTTGGTCTTCTTGGTCCGAACGGTGCTGGAAAATCTACCTTAATGCGAACCATAGCAACACTTCAGGAGCCAGATTCCGGTGAGTTGTTTTTAGGTGATATTAATATTTTGGAAGACAAGATGGCATTGAGAAGAGTCTTAGGCTATTTACCACAGGATTTTGGGGTTTATCCTAAACTTTCCGCTGAGAAACTCTTGCATTATTTTGCTCAGCTAAAGGGTATTCAAAGTAAAAAAGACAGACAGAAGATTGTAGATTTTGCACTTGAAGTCACCAACCTTTATGAAGTAAAAAACAAATCTGTTGCCGGATATTCAGGTGGTATGAAACAACGTTTTGGCATAGCACAGCTTTTGCTCAATGATCCACATCTTATCATAGTAGATGAACCTACGGCAGGTCTTGATCCGGCTGAACGTCATCGATTTTTAAATGTTTTAAGAGATATTGGTACAGACCATATTGTGATTCTTTCAACACATATTGTAGATGATGTTAAGGAATTATGTACAGACATGGCTGTTCTTAATGGAGGCAAACTTCTTAACCAAAACAAACCAATAGAGGCCATAAACGAGCTCAAGGGCAAGATTTGGAATAAAGTGATTGACAAAGAAGACTTAGAGGCACATGCAAGTCAATTTGAAGTCATCAATAGGAAATATAACCAAGACCACTCCTTAAATATAAGAGTTCATAGTGAAACTAAACCGGATGATAGCTTTGAAAGCATTGAACCAGATTTAAGCGATGTTTATTTTGTAAGCTTAAAGCAGGATGAAAATGAAATGTCTAACGCTTAATTCCAAAAACTATGTTTTTAAAAATATTTAATTTTGAATTTAAATCCTGGTTTAAAGTTCCGATTTTCTATGTCTATTCGGTGATATTATTTTTATTTTCACTGTTCACCATGGCGGCGGCTGCAGGTTTATTTGATAATGTAACGGTGACAACAGTTTCGGCAACCTATGTCAATTCTGCCCTTAATATTGCAGGAACTCTTAGTGGCATAAGTATTTTATTATATCTTATGCTGCCTTCCATTATTGGTGCATCTATAAATAAGGATTTTAAATACAACGTGCACAACATTCTTTACGCCTATCCGATAAAAAAATCAAGCTACCTCTGGGCAAAATTTTTGAGTTCATTCTTAGTGGTTATTATTATTCTCTTTTTTGTTGTGATAGGAATTTATCTGGGAACAATTTTTCCTTTTACAAACCCTGATTTGCTTGGTGATTTTGATCTAATGAACTACTTACAGCCTTTCATTTATTTGATTATACCCAACTTTTTGTTTTTTGGAGCTATTGTTTATACAATAGTGACATTTGGGAGAAATATTTTTGCAGGATTTATCGTTGTTCTGATTTTACTGATTTTACAAAATTTTACCGGGATTTTAGTAAGTTATGAAGAATACAAAACACTTGGGGCGCTTATAGATCCTTTGGGTTTTGCTGCAATTCAAGTTGATACAGAATACTGGACCGTCTTTGAGCAGAATAACAATTACCTGCCAACAGATGGTTATTTGCTTAAAAATCGCCTGATATGGTTAGGAGTAAGTTTATTGATATTTGCAGGCTTATTTTTCAAATTTAATTTTGAACAACAGGCTATTAGTTTCAATGTATTCAAAAAGAAAGGGCAGAAGCTTGTTAAGTCCAACTTTCATTTCTTTTTAAACATCAAATTACCTGAACTAAAAAAGGATTACAGTTTTAAAACATTGTTCAGCTTTGCTGTAAAACAGAGTTTTTTTGATTTTAGATATATTGTTAAAAACAAAATATTTATAGGATTTACCTTATTGGTCTTGTTGATTGCTCTTTCAGTTTTATCTGTTAGAAATCAGATTCAAGGTACGCCAACTTATCCCGTTACCAGAGAAATGGCTCAAACGGTGATCAGCTTAACCGGCTTTTTTATGATTATCATGACATTTTTGTTTTCAGGAATGCTGATTAATCGGGCAAAAATTTCGAGAATGGATCAATTGGTCAATGCCACACCATTCCCAAATTGGGCCTTTACATTTTCTAAGTTTTTGGCCATGTTTTGGGTGCAGGCATTTATTTATTTGCTTTTAATTTCATTGGCTATTGGCGTGCAATTATACCAGGGCTATTTCAAGTTAGAACTAGATCATTACTTGTTCAGTGCTTTTGGAATAAATTATCTATCTATAATGGTATGGACTATGCTGGCATTTTTCCTACACCAGATTTTCAAAAATTATATCGTGAGTTTTGTGGTATTGTTTGCGTTTTTAATACTTCTTGGTTTTTTCCCTGATTTTGGTATCGAACAGTCCATATTCAGATTCAATAATCGTGGAAGTGTTGGTTATTCCGATATGGTAGGTTGGAGCGATTATATCAGTGAGTTCTATATCTATAGATTATATTGGTTCAGCCTTGGAGTCGTGTTGTATGTCTTGTCTCTTCAATTTTACAGAAGGGTAGAGCAATACTCGGCAAAACAGCGAATCAAAAAAGCATTTACCAATATCTATACGCCCAGACTTATAGCCATGGTTGTTGGTTTTATCACTTTTGTTGGTATCGGAAGTTGGATATATTACAATGACAACGTCTTAAACGAAAGATATACCGGTATTGAAAGAGAAAAACAGCGTGTTGAGTTTGAAAAGACCTATGGTAAATATGCCAGTTTACCACTGCCAAGACTAACTGATGTTTCTATAGAAATGGACATCTATCCTGAAGAAAGAGATTACAAAGCCAAGGGCGTTTTTAAATTGAAAAATAAAACCAATAAGCCCATTGATTCGGTGATGCTAAATACGAGAGATGATTTATTGAGTTATAAATTTTCAAAAGCCGGAAGTGTAATATTAAAAGATACTTTGTATGATCTTGAAGTTTACCAATTCGATAAACAATTGATGCCTGGAGATACAATGACTTTTACTTTTGAAATGCAAAATGATCCCAATACCATTTTGAACATTAATTCTTCAATCAAGTCGAACGGTACTTTTCTCAATTACGGGATGTTTCCGAGATTTGGATATAATGAATACTATGAGTTATCATACAATAAGATCAGAGAAAAGTATGATTTACCGCCTAAGGAACGTATGAAATCACCCTATGATTCAACAGCTTTGGGCAATAATTATATTTCGAACAGTGCAGACTGGATCAATTTTGAAGCTAAACTTTCAACGTCTTCAGATCAAATTGCTATTGCTCCCGGTTATCTGGTTGAAGAAAAATCTGAAGATGGCAGAAATTACTACCATTATAAAATGGATAAGCCTATATTGAATTTCTATAACATCATGTCAGCAAAATATGAAATATATGAAGAAGACTATAATGGTACAAAACTTCAAATATTTTATCACGAGCCTCATGATTTCAATATAGAACGCATGGCCAAAGCTATGAAAGCTTCGCTTGATTATTATGAAGAAAATTTTAGCCCATACCAGTTCAGGCAATTAAGGATTATGGAATTCCCAAGTACTAGTGGTTCTTTTGCTCAGTCCTTTGCCAATACAGTACCTTTCTCAGAATCCGTTGGCTTTATAGCCAAAGTAGATGAGGACGATAAAGATGCCGTAGACTATGCTTTTGGAATTACTTCACACGAAGTGGCTCATCAGTGGTGGGCGCATCAGGTAATAAGTGCAGATGTACGTGGGGCAACATTATTGTCTGAGAGTTTGTCTGAATACAGCTCCTTAAAAGTCCTGGAGCAGGAGTATGGTCCAGATCAGATGCGCAGGTTTTTGAAAGATGCTTTAGATAAGTACTTAAGCGGTAGAACTTTTGAGCAACAAAAAGAATTACCTCTTATGCTTAATGAGAATCAGCAGTATATTCATTACAATAAAGGGTCTTTGGTGCTTTATGCCATGAGCGATTATATGGGAGAAAACAAATTCAACGCGATTTTAAGTGAATATATAGATAAAGTGGCCTTTCAGGAACCGCCGTATACAACTTCTATTGAATTTGTACGTCACCTGGAAGAACGTACGCCCGATTCACTGCAATATCTGGTTGAAGATATGTTTAAAACCATCACCTTGTATGATAATTATATCGAAAACGCGTCTTATCAGATTAATCCCGATAGCACTTATACGGTTGATGTTGAAGCTATAGTATCTAAATACAAGTCTGATATCAAAGGTAAAAAGCTTTATGCCAACAATCAGGACAGTTTAATGTACATCAGCGAAAATGACACTTTAAAATCCTGGCCAATGCAGGACTATGTTGAAATTGGAATTTTTACGGAAACTAAAATTGATGGTAAAACCAAAGAGAAACCATTATACCTCAAAAAAGTAAGAATTGACAGTATTTACAATACCTTCAAAATTACTGTAGATGAAAAGCCAACAGAAGTGGGAATAGATCCGTATAACAAGTTGATTGATACCAAATCTGGTGATAACCGAAAGATACTGGATTAAAATTTTAAAAAATCACCGTCATGAGAGCCTCTTAAGCTATGAGTTTAAGAGGCTTTTTTATTATTCTTAAAATTTTTGAAACCTATTTAATTTAAAAATGTAAAACTTTTTCAATTTATTTAATATCTTTAAATGATTAATAATCAAATGATAGTCATCTTTATAGACCCATTTTAAAATCAAAAGACTATGAAAAAACCAATAGTAGATCTGCATTGCCACCCTGCCATGAAACCTTTTGGTAAAAGTTTTATGAGGCGTTATATCACTGGAGAAAACAATCCAAATACAGCTGAAGAAAACAGTATTTGGCATCAACAAAGGCCTAAACTGTTTAGACGTGTCGCTAATGTTTTACTTTCACTTACAAAATGGCGACAATCTGATATGGAAACACTTGTACAAGGCAATAACAGAGTTATTGTAGCCTCTCTTTATCCCTTAGAAAAAGGCATGGTGGTTCATCATGATGCTGAGGATATAAAATTTGCCGGCAGATTATTACGTAATCTTGCCACAGGTATTGGAATGAGAAGAATACGACATTTGCAGGAAATGAAAGACTACTTTACCGATTTGGTAGCAGAATATGACTTTTACAAACAGTTGCACGGTAAAACAGTTACCCTGAACGGGAAACAAAAAACCTATAAAATGATAGGAAAGTCAGCAGATCTGGAATTAGAAGATGAAAACTGTGTTAACGTCATCATGTCTATTGAAGGCGCGCATGTGTTCAATTGTGGATTAGAAAAACGAGAAGGTATAAAAACCGATAGGGAAGAGGTGCTTCAAAACCTTCAGAAGGTTAAAAATTGGGAATTCAGACCACTATTTATTGGTATTGCCCATCATTTTGATAACGGCTTGTGTGGTTTTGCAGAAAGTTTTTCAGGGATTGTTGCCAAACAAATGAAACAGGCCGATGATCCTGAACAGGGTTTTTCAGAACTTGGAATTCAGGTTGTAATGGATTTACTGGATAATTCAGATGGAAAGCGGATTTTGCCTGATATCAAACATATGAATCCTAAATCCAGATATGAATATTACGACTTGCTGAAAAAAAGATTTCCAGAAGAAAATATCCCAATTGTTGTTAGTCACGGTGCATTAAATGGTAAACTACGTTATAAAACACATGATTATGTGAGTAAAAAAGGTTTTAATGCTAAAGACATCAATTTTTTCTTTGATGAGTTAATTCTAATAGAGAAATCAAAAGGCATTTTTGGTATCCAATTAGACGAAAGACGAATTTTTGATGTAAAGATGAAACGCGACATCCTGAAAGAAGCTAAAAAAAACATGAACAATTATGGTAAACGACACCTGAGACATAATTCATACTTTATTTGGCGACAAATTGAAACTATTGGTGTTTATCTTGACAACCTTGGTCATAATGCCTGGAGTATTCAGGCTCTTGGGACAGATTACGACGGTATTATCAATCCATTAAACGGCTGGTGGACTTCCAAAGAACTCAAAGATTTAGACCAATACCTGATGCATCATGCTTTAGATTTTTTAAGTTCAGACCAAGCAAAATCATTAAAAGAATTTAATAAACTTTCGGCTGAAGAAATTGTTGAGAAAGTCATGTCAACCAATGCATTGGACTTTATAAAGCGTAATTTTTAACTCTATGCAAAACGGGTAAGGAAATTTTCTATTAAAACTTTTGGATTCATTTTAGTATGTTTACACCAAATTTTTAGTTAGTAATGGAAAACCTGAAACTCGCCTTAGACTGGACACCAAACGTTAACCATATTGGTTTTTTTGTAGCCAAAGAAAAAGGTTTTTATAAAGCAAAAAATATTTTTCTTTGGATAATAAATCCGGAGTCCGATAACTATAAAACCACACCGGCAAAGAAAGTAGAGTTAGGACTTGCCGATTTTGCGCTTTGCCCTACGGAAAGTTTAATCAGTTATCAGACTAAAGCTATTAGTTTTCCTCTAGTTGGGATTTCAAGTATTTTTAAAGAGGATTTAAGCGCAATAAGTGTTTTGAAATCTTCAGGCATCAAATCACCTATAGACTTGGATCTTAAAACTTATGCCTCATACCAGGCCAGATATGAAGATGGCATAGTAAAAGCCATGGTAAAAAACGATGGAGGAGAAGGTCATTTAAAAATCAGCTATCCTGATAAATTAGGGATTTGGGAAAGATTAGTTGAAGGCAATGCCGATGCTACCTGGATTTTTCTCAATTGGGAAGCTATACAAGCAAAGGCAGAAGGAATTGAACTTGTAAATTTTAAATTGTCGGATTACGATATTCCCTATTCATATTCTCCGGTAATCGCTACTGACAAGAAAAAAATATCTGGAGATCAAAAGGTTTTCAAAGACTTTTTAGAAGCTACAAAACAGGGATATTTCTATGCCAGATCCAATCCCAAAGAAGCCGCTGAGATTTTAAGTCAACATCTTCCGGAACAGGATAAAAATATAGATATAGAAGAAGCTATAGAATTGAGCAGCATAGCTTTAGGCGATGAATCTGAGTGGGGCAAAATGGAAATTGACAAAGTTGATGCCTTTCTATCCTGGCTGAAAGAAAGAGGTTTGGAAAAATCTGACCTAACCGCAAAAGATCTTGTGTCTCAAATTGAATGAGATAGTAAATCTGAACTGTGACGGTTATAAACTTTTCCTGTTAGATTTTTTAATGGCAAAAAAGATTATGATACCGGCTGCAACAAGGATTAAAAATATCCAAAATATGACTTTTATTGCAAAATTACCTACTAAGGACTTGTCTATATTATTCAATTTAGCCAGGGTTTTTGGAATATATATGTAGTATACAATTGCGCCTTCAATTTGCTTTATGTCCCTGTAGTATTCTTCAAAATCTGACGGATTTACGTATTCGTCTTTGTTTTTGTATTCATAATTAAGGTATAAAATATCTTTGGTACCATTAAGCCTGCTGTTAAAAGAAAAATCAAAGTTTTTTGAATTGATATTGATGTTATCCCTGCCCAGATTCCAGGATTGTGGAAGCTTGATGGTTATTTTATGTTTTCTGTGTGTAGGATAGTAGAGCGCATAGGGGGTTTTACGGTTTTTTTCAGATGGAAACCTCAATGCCTCAATCAAACTTAGTGGAATAAATTCTGCACTAATATTGTCTTTATTCTCAATCATTGGAGTCCACAGTTCGTTGATGGTATAAAATTCTTCAACCGTAATTTTATTGGCTATGCTGTCATCCCTTATGATTGGATCTTTTTGTATTTCTACACCAGCATAATAATTGTCATAATAACTTTTAAAATTCTTACTCAATGTACTGAGACTATTAGATTTAAAATAGTTTCTCATGATGTCTGCTTCCTCGTCTCTGTAAACCGTTGTTGAATATAATTCTCCGGGCTGTCCGACTTTTTTCAAGTCAAATATATCAAACACTTCAACCAGGTCTTCATTTTTACTTTCTATCTGTTCCAGACTTTTAACGCCACTTTTAAGCACTAATGTTTTACCATAATTTGGAAATGGGATACTGTTATACTTCCCAAATTGATTGCTTCGAGTTGGATCATAAAACAGGCTGTTATCCAGACTGTCTATGACTTTTACCACAACATGATCAAATGCTTTTGGTGTTGGAAGAAACTCATTCAAAGCCTGGCCGTAGGTAGTATTAATCAAAGCCGGATAAGCCTTTATGCCCATGCTTCTAAGCATGCTTACGAGCAGAAAGCTCTTATCTTTACAATCGCCATACCTTTGTTCAAATACCTTGCTTGGTGAAAAAGGTTTATAAGCACCAATTCCTGACTCCAGACCCAGATATCTAATTTCATCCTGAACAAACTTTAAAGCTGATGAAATTCGCTGGCCTTCAGAATCATATTTAGTTTTTATTTCCTCAATTTTTAATTGTAATTTCTGTGAAATATTCTTTTCAGCTTTGTAAACGTTCACTCCCCAATCCACAACTTGCTCCCATTCTTTAAAATCGCTTACAAATATGCTTTTATAGGGGATATACCAATAGGGCATATTGTCTTCAAACAATGGTTTTTCTGTTGTGGTGGCTTGCCAGTTGTATGATTTGTAGCCGTTTATTGAAGTTATCTTAGGTTCTACATTTGAATTTAAAACTTTATAATACAATTTCTTATCAGAAATGACATTGAAATTAATTTTTCCTGCGGGTTCATAATTATTAAGAGAAGAAGAAGTTGCGAAATGACCATTATGAATAGGATTAAATCCTTTTATGGTATAGCTTAAGTCAATGATATCATCTTTACGAATATCGGATAAATTGGCTATGGCATTTAAACTCCCGTCATAGATGAAACTTTCAGCATTGCTTTCTTGTCTTATAGTTTGAAAGTCATTGATATTAAGTTTATTAATAGCCTTACCTTTACGTATAACTTGAATATCATTAATAAAAAGTTTTTGATAGGTAGGATCAAAATTTATTGATATTGAAGACCCTTCCTGAATACCAACATTGTCAGTGATTTTTCTAACGATCCTAACATATTGCTCCTGCCGGGGAACATGGATTTGTTCATCATTAAGCAAGGTCAATAAACCGTATGAAATTTCGTTCATATCAATTTTAGGGCTTGATTCATAAGACTGAATCTTTACCCAGGATGGCGTCTGTTTTTTCTGTATTTGACTAAAACCAATTTTTGAAAAACAAATGGAAATAAATAAACTAAAGAAGATACTTGAAGATAAAGCTTTCATCATATGCGATTAAATTGCAAATAAACTAAATTATAAAAGAATTTGTTTAAGGAAATAACAGTAAATATTCTATCAATTGAGAAAAGTCAGTAATAATAACTTAAAATAAAGAGTCATCATATTTTTACCTGATTTGTTGTATTAGTTTGTATTATAATAACGCCTATGAATTAGCTTTAAAGTATAGGTAATAAGCAACATCTTTGTATTAAATCACGTATCTTTATATTTATTTTCATTTCAAATGCTATCCTATATGAAATTTCATTCATTTTTCTTTTTTTTAATGCTTTTGTGCTGTTTTGGTTGTAATCAGGGCGCTGGAAATGAAGCGGATAAGGTCCGTGAATTTGTAAAACAATGGAACGATGCCCATACGCAAATTCAATCTCCGTATTTAGAGCGAAAATATATGGATGTCGTTAATTATTACGGAAAGGAATTCAGGAGAAATGAAGTTCAGCGGGATAAAAATCTAATGTTCCAAAAGTTTCCGGATTATAAGCAAAGCATAGTCAATGATGAGATTGAGGTCAACAAATTAAACGGCAGGTTTCTGGTTAAATTTACCAAACAGGTCAATTATGCCGACATCAAAGCAAATTACACATCTTTTTTGTCTATAACGAGAAGGAATGGTGATTATAAAATACTACGTGAGGGCGTCGATAATACAAATGAAAACCTTGATGCGCCAATTTTTCTTAATAGCCGTGCCCGTGAAACTTATATGAACCAAAACAGACAATTGTACGGTGATTTTAATGGTGACGGGCTTTCAGACTTCGCAAATGTCATTTCACCTGAAGTAGTTTATGATACCACCATAGAAAACGAGGAAAATAATGAGGTGAAGTGCAAAGATGAATGCAATAGTCTCATCGTCTTTAGCAGCAAAGATCTGGGAGATATCACGGTAAAAAATTCCTATCAATCAAAGTTGGTAAATCTTAAGGATATCAACAATGATGAAGCTGATGAAATTGGCTATTGGGATATTAAACCTGATACTAAAACTTTATTCATTTACAGCACCAGAAATGGTGAATTACTGTGTAAACCAGTTGTGATTAACAGAAAAATGCACGAAAATCTCGATCTGATCGATGTTTTTAAAAGAAGTGGACCCAACGAAATTAAGATTTCTTATAGTGAAAAGTCTAATGGTAAATGGATTCTGAAGAGTGAAGAAATAAAATTAAAGCCGATGTATATATCGGACGATGGGTAGACTTATAAATTTTCAAGTTGTTTTTAATTTATAATATAATTAACCTTAATTTTATAAAGCTTTTACATTTTGGAAATCTTAAAAATTTTATACCATAAGGTATCCGCCTTATGTAATTTAAGTCTAAAAAACAGTAAAATATTTTACTGCTGTTTTTCAAAAAAAATTAAAAAAGTTCATTTTTTAATATAAATAGAAAACTTTTTAAATTAAACTATATTACGAGAGTATCGGAATGATTGTATAGTAGGTAATAAGTAAGAAAATATGTTTTATATGTCAATTTCAAAACCAAAGACTGCGGTGTAAATTCCAGATAAAGACTTGAACTTTTTGTTTTGAAAGGTATCAATTTTGCCTCCTGCAAATACTTTAAAATCAAAATATTTGGAGGATAATACACTACATCTTATTCCAAATTCAGGGCTAAAACCGAAGAAGACATCGTAATTGTCTTCATCCGATCTACGGTAGTTATAGAGATTCAAGTTTAAACCGCCATAGAAACTAATAAATTTAATGCTCAAGTCCAAATGATAGTAAGAAAATATTGAAACTGGTGCTTCTGGAAATAAAAACTCATTAGCATTAAAAATTAGGTTATCACGCTTTAAAGGAAAACCTATTCCAATTTCAATATTATGGTTAATAAAATATCCAAGCTTTATAATGTGATTAGCAATACCTCTTTTTATTGTATCATTAGCACTTTCTATTGACTGCAAATCTTCATGGATTAAGCTAGAAATATTTTGAGAAAACCTGAAAGTAAAACCATCCCGGTCATATACTTTATGTCTAATAACTGTAGGGATACTGAGAAGACTATCACTTGAAATATTATAAATATATAATGGTTTATTCTTCTTATAGTTCGAAAAACTTAATCTTGATTTAAATATGGTTTTATTTTCCTTTTCTTGGTTATTATCTTTTGGAAACTTTAACTTTAGAGTATCTATTACATAATTAATATCTTCAATTAATAATTTTGAGCCTAATAACTTATTTGAGTATATAATATTTCCCCGAAATAAACTAGCAGAGTCATTATCTTGAATATAAACTTCATGTAAGAAATCTGACTTGCTTTTTTCATTCCATTTTGGTTTTCGAATAATATCAAAAAAATAAGTGTCTTGTATATTAATTTTTAGAGGCTTCTTTTTAGTAATTATTGTAAAAGTTATTTCTTTGGATTCATTAATTCCATCATTCACTTTAAATCCTATATTAAAAGGACCTTCTTTGTTAATATTTAAATTTAGAAAAGGTAAACTATCTTTAAATTTTAGTTTATTAAAAGTTTGATACTTCTCATTTGAATTCGGAATGTTCCTCCATTTATATATGATTTTTTCCGAATCATAGTCTCCAGAATCTGATGCATCGATCTGGATTTTTGTGTTTTTAGAAACAATAATAGTATCATTATTTTTGATTTTATTATTAAATATGCTAATTGAAGGTAGAGGAGGCTTATTTGACTTTTTGAACAACCTTTGAATGGCATTTTTTATTTCAATTTTATAACTTGGTTCCTTAGGATTAATAAAGAAATTTTGAACATTAATTACTTTATCTGATATATTGTAAGGAATGTTATTTCCAGTATTAACAGTTTCGTATAGTTGAAATTGAAATTCAATTAATTCTCCTAAAGTATTTGTATTTACTGTTAAGAAATAATTGTAATCTTTCAAAATGTTAAATATCCTTTTCCTTATTTCTTTTTCAGATTTGGAATAATAAAGACTTAATTTTTCATTTTCTGGCCTCTGTGTGCCAATTAAATCACTTAAATCCGCTTGGTATTTATTATCAGAAATGAACCTGTTGAAAGAATTTACAGACCTAAAATACATTTTATTTGAATCAGTATTAATAAGACTTTTCAAAGTTGTTTCTATGTAAGGCTGTAAAAAGCCTTCTCCTTCTGAGTAAATTAGAATAGATAACGACTTATTTTGTTTTATTTGAGAATGAACTAAAGATATTAAAAACAGAAAAATTAATAATATTATTTTTTTATGCATGCTATTATTTTGTTTGAGACTTCACTTAAGTTTTTATCTATATAAAAATTGACTACTCGTTCAATCTCATTTAAAATAACATTTTTAGGACTAGCTCTCATTGGAGGTATTTTATAATTTTTAAAAACACAATTACAATTATTATTTACTGAAACAAAAATATTACCTCCAGAATAAATATAGGAATTATTATTCTCATTTAGCAATTCAAGAGTTCCATTATGAGAAATATTAATTTTATTTTTTGAAAATGAAACAATTTTTATATTAATTTTTTTTTCAATTAAACTAATTAAAGCTTGGTTTTTTGTGCCTTTAATAGAATATTCAAGGGTATCTTTATTAAGTTTTTCTGTATTTTCTACTTTAGAGTTAAAAACATTTTGATTTCCTTCAATTATAGTAATATTTCCATTTTTTGTATCTAAGTTAAATTTTGAATTAGAAAATAAAATAGGGGATAAAATTGTTACAAATAATGCTAAAACTGTAATAATAAATGAAATATAAGTAACCTTGCTTGGTAAAGACCATTTTGACCATTGATATCTACTTGGAATAATTTTCATAGAATTGTATATCATGTGCAATATATTAATAATAATTTTTTCAATATTAAACCCAATTTATTTTTTTTTAGTGTTTATAATAATATTTAAGTAGTTCAAAGAGTTAATAAAATTTCAGGTAAAAATATATATTATATAATATCTTGCGGTTGTTGAAAATAATTAAGTAAATCCAATTGGGTATAAAACTCGATAGCAAAGTTATTTATTATAATATATTAAAACTATAATATATATTATGTAAAATAGAAATATTAAATTATCTCTAATTCAATGCTCTTATATGAAATAATTCTTTAAAAAGACCTGTAGCCTATTTAAATGATTGGTTTTATTAAAATATTAAGAGATTGAAATAATTTTAGATGTAAGAATTATTAACTAAAGTTTTATAGTTAGATAATATTCTAAAACTCTGAGTACCAAAAATAAAACTAGAGCTATTATTACTTTTGCAAAGTATTCAGTTTTGCTGTGCTGAACTTTATCAGATATTATTAGTGATTTAAAGCTATAAATTACTTTGTTTCGATTCAGCCATAGAATCACCAAAATCAATAATTGGTAAAGTATTGCAGCCTTTAAAGCACCAAAATGGACACCGTAAAATATATCCTGCAGAATTACATTTACAAGAATTGTAGATGTAAATAAACAACCTAATAATCGGGTTCTTTTTATTAAAATCAAAATACCTCCTATAACTTCTAAAACTCCCAGAGTCCATGCAAAAGATTTTGAATATCCGTAAAAGGCCCACATCAACTCCATTCCGGTCATTTCAGCTACAGTCTTGTCAATATGCACTGCGCCCTGAAATTGTACTAATTTAGCACCACCATAAAGAAACATCGCCAATACCACAATCCAACTGATGGCATTTTCAAAAATGTCAATTTTATCTTTCTTACTCAAATTCACTTTTATTTTCATTTCATTTATAGGTATATCATTCAGACGAAAAAACATCAAATATGTTACTGTATATTATTTCATTGTTGTCATGTCCAGTTATACTAAAAACCTTAGTTTGATTATTAAAACAATGATATTCAAATAGTTATATTCACATTATAAAGTTTTGTCTCCCTGAGCACAGTTTAATGGTGCTTTTATTATCGCTTATCTTAATAGGGCTTCGACTTAGCCTGTCTTGAGCAAAGTAGAAAGACTCAGTCTGAAAATTGTAAGGTATTGATTATCATGTTTTTTGCATTCAAAATATTTATCGAAAACAGGTTAAAATGTAATTTTTGATTTTTCAGAGAAGTAAGAGAATATATATTGAATTTTGAAGTCACTGAGATTTCAGACATTAGTATTTAATAAACCTATTTCAGAATACTGATTTAGAATGCTTTTAGTATTTTTGAAAAAACTATAAAACATGCCGGAAGATATTCTTGCAAAGATTAAAGATAAGTACGCCGAACTTGGTGAAAATCCTAAGCCTTACCTGGAAGGTTTATTGTATTCAAAACCTATCACCTATTGGGATTATGTGGATGTGGATGCATTGCTTTCACTGCAAAAACCAAGAACAAATTTTAAGGACGAGTTTGTCTTTATTGTTTACCATCAAATCACAGAACTTGTCCTTAAATTGATGATCCATGAAGTCGAGCAAGTTGTTTCTACTGATCTGCCTACGGAAGATTTACTTAAAGAAAAACTCAAACGCCTCATTCGTTATACGGATATGCTTATCACCTCTTTTGATGTGATGAAAGAGGGTATGAGTCATGAAGATTACAATAAATTCAGATTGACACTGACACCAGCCAGCGGTTTTCAAAGTGCACAGTTCAGGTTTTTGGAGATTTATTGTACACCGATACTCAACTTAATTCACAAAGAAAAGCATTCAGAATTGTCAGAAAATCCGGATGCCAATGAATATTTAGAACATGTTTATTGGCGATTGGCAGGTTATAATCCGAAGACAAAATCTAGAAGCACGACACTTAAATTGTTTGAAGATAAATACTTAGGTGTTTTTGCAGAATACATAGACAAAGCCAGAGGCAATACATTTTACGACAAATTCAATCAAATAAAAAATCCTTCTAAAGCATTGGTTGAATTGATGAAAACTTTTGACAATGCCTATAATGTAAACTGGCCAATGGTACATTACAATACGGCTAAGTATTTTTTGAGCAAGAAAGGTGAAGTTAAAGCCGCAACAGGTGGTTCCCAATGGGAAAAATATTTACACCCCAAATATCAGAAGCGTACATTCTTCCCCGCTTTGTGGAAAAATGAATCAATTCTTGATTTTAATAAAAAGGAATAATTTTTGTTATATATAATGTATGAAATTTATTCTGACAACTATTCTGGGTTTATTTTTACTGTCCATGAGCTATGGACAAGATTTTGATTTACCGGAATTGAGTCCGTTTGAACTTTCTCCGCAGATACAATCTCCTTTATATCAAAGCTTTAATTCTAACGATTTTGACCTTCTGGTCAAGAATGTTAATGTATTTGCTTCATCCAAGCCTGAAGTAGATTTCGATTTTGTGCAGGCCTCTACAATGAGAACGAATAGATATTCCAACAGGTATTTTAATGAAGCTATTAATCGTCAAATGGCCCAGTATTCAAGTTTTAAAGTTGAAATTGATAATTCCAAAAATTTATTTATGGATTATCATGACGAACCTATCTATTCGGGACTTAACCGTGTTCGAAATGATGCATTTATAGAAGCCAATCGACTTAATCCAGGATTCAGAGGCGGTTCACCACTTCCACTACTCTATACACCAAGTCTTTCTTCAAGGAGAGGCGTGATGTGGTAGAAGTCCCCAAACCCCCGAAGGGGCTTCATATTGATTGTTTTTAATCAAACGAAGTTTGATTTTTAAAAGATTAGAAAAAGTCCCCTTCGTGGGCTTGCTTAGGACTTAGAACTCATACCTAACTCTCAATCCTACAATTCTTGGCAAAACCAAATATTCATTTGTAGTATTGAAATTTTCACTAAAACTGTCATTATTGATGGTTTTGACATCCAATAGGTTTTGAGCCTCAAGGCTAAATTGCCAATTGCTTTGTGGCTTTTGATAACTTAATTTTGAATTCAAAAAAGCGTATTCGTTTGAAATGGTATTATCTGTGTTTCTGTAATTGAAATAGTTGTAATCTGCTTCTAAAGTAAAAGCCTTAAGAAATTGATAATCCAACTCTATAAAAGGCCTGTCTGTTAAAAATGTACTTTCATTGTTCGCATTGTCATAGCGATTTCTTGTGTAATTATAACCAATTTCTACATTTGGTCCTCTCTTGAAGTTGGTTCTTAAACTGGTCTGATAGTTTTGCGTAAAACTTTTAGAATTGCGTATGTCATCATTAAATTGGTTGTTTAAGTCACTATAGCTAAATCTTGTTGAGGCTTCAAATTGAATTTTCTTAAAACGTTTGGAAAAACTGCCGAATGCAGAAAAAGTTTCATCCGGAAAATTACTACTAATATTAAAAGGGGTTGAAATCTGGTTTATGGCTACTATTTGTGCATCACTTTTTATCCCTTTAATACGTTTGGTATAGTTTAAGTTAGCATTGATATTCACATAATTGAACATATTAAAATTAAAGTAAGACAGCGTGTAGCTGTTAGCCAATGCGTTTTCCAAAGTACGGTTACCTCTGAATAAACTGTTGTAATTATTAAAAACAAAGGCTTCAGCATAATTATTGACATCAGTATATTCTGCAGTCATTGCGTAGTTAAATCTTAAGCTTTCGGTCCTTCTAAAGTTATAAATCGCTAAAATTTCCGGCAGTAACTGCCAATTATTTATACTCGATTGAAAACCTAACTGATCTGTGCTTAGATTGAAATTGTGCAGAGTCACACCAGGAGTAGCTGTAAAGTTTCCTTTCACAAACTTATACCTTGCACCAATAAATGCATCTGTAAATCTGAAATTTACATCATTAATTAAAGAAAAACTTTCCCCGGCAATTTCTGGTGTCTGGTCAAAATTTAAACGATTCCCATTATCCAAAATTTGAAAGATATTGCTGTTAAAACTTTGGTTTGAATGAGTAACTCCTAAACTAAAATTTATATTACTTTTTTTTGTTAAAACCCTGTAATAATCTACCATCGCATCAACCTTATTGGTCGTTACCATCTTACTTTGATTGATGTTGAAATTAGACTGATTAGGGTCAGCATTGAGGATGCCTGCAAAAGGTAAAAAGTCTAAAACAGCCTGGTAAAAAGGGTCTTCCTTTTGATATAAATACTGGGCCTGACCGGCAAAAACATTATTATCGTCCAAAGTGTAGTACAAATTGATGTTTTGATTGACAGAATTAGGCTGATTATCTTTTCTTTCAGTAATATCGTTGTCTATAATACTGTTGTCTATATTAATGAATTGTGATAATTGGTTGGCATTTTCGACCTGATCTGAAATCTTTATCAATGCGTCATAATCCAATTGAAACTTGAGATTGGGTTTATAGATCGAGCTAAACTTAAACAGTCCCAGTCTGTTTTCCTGATCAGTGGTACTTTGTAAATTTTCAACACTTTGTGTGCCCTGATTTTCATCTGTGCCAATAAATTGTCTTCTGGTCTCAGTTTCAAATCCGGTTCGGTTACCTGAAAAAATTCCAAAACCACTAAAGCTCCATTTATCGTTGGGATTATATGAGAAATTTGCAGCCACAAAATCATTTTCTACCAGTCTGGCCTGATTGGTTGGTCTGAGTAAAAACCCTAAACCTGAATCTGAGATATTAAATCGCGTTCCGCCTTTTCTGTTGAAATTTCTAAAACCTCCTGTAAATTTAAAATAATCCCTAAAGGATAATACAGATTCGCCAGTATTATTGAAGTTAGAAAGTATGTTGATACTGTATTTTGGACTGTAATAAAACAGTTTTGGGTTGGCTACATACCTTAATTCATCTCCACCATAACCTAAGCCTGAATTGACTTCACCGAACCAAAACTTCTTTTTGCCTTCTTTTAATTTAATATTTACAGCTACATTGTTCTGGTCATTGCCTAATCCACGCATCTGATCTACTTCATTGAAATTTCTGAGCACTTCAACTTTACTTACAGCATCGGAAGGAATATTTTTAGCGGCTAACTTAGAATCGCCATCAAAGAAGTCTTTTCCTTCGACCATCACTTTTTGTACCGCCTTCCCTTCTACTTCAATTTCACCTTCCTCGTTGATGTCCATTCCCGGCAAATTTTTTATGATATCTTCCAGCTTTTCTTCATTTCCACGTGAAAAGGAATCTGCGTTATATACTATGGTATCACCTTTAATTGACACCGGCATTTCGTAAACCAACTCGACATCATCTAAAGTATTAGACTGCTCTTTCATGATATACTTTTTTTGAACTGCCTCCTCTACTCCATTCGTACTGATTTCATCTTTTAGGGTTTGCATGCCTAAAAATGTTATTTCTAAAGTATAGGTATTGTCTTTAGGGAGTTTAATTTGAAATAGACCATCATCGTTGGTAATACTGTATGTAATCACTTTCAGTGATTCTTTTTCCTTAGCAATAACACTTGCCATTGACAGAGGATTTTGAAGACTGTCCGTAACTTTTCCAATAAGTTTTACATCCTGTGCATTTGATACCAGACATAAAAAGATTGATATCACAGTAAACAATAGATGTTTACAGGATTTAATATTCAAAATCATCTAGTTACCTATTTTTATCTGAAAACTACTTCCGCCTTGAGACTGATACATGTTCTGCATTTCATTGACTTTATCCATCATGATTTTTTTGTATTCATCTCTGGCGACAGATTTACCTTTCTTAGGCACTTCTATTTCAACTGTTGTTTTGGGGTTAATAATGATTTTTGAACAAAGCATGGTTGTTTTTCCGGATTGTATTTCTAAAATAAGGCCAGGTAATCCCCAATACTCGTCAGGTCCTGTTTTAATTGGGATTTGAGGCGTGTACCAAGCTACAATTTTCTTTTCTTTAGGTAACTTCAACTGATCTATTGGCGATACTATAGTATCCGATTTGTCTTTTTCCTCATCTTTTTTTCTCTCGTATTCTGTAAATTCTAGGCTGTCTACCTTTTGAGTTGCCACAGCTTTAAAAACGACGTATTGCCCAATCTGTTTGCTTTCATCAATTAACTCCCATTCTATGTTTTCAAGTTCATCTTCAATTAAAAAAGGCTTTCCAAAAAATTCAGTTTCTTCTTTGTATTGATTGTTTTTTACATTTTTATATTTCTTACCACCTGTAAAACTTCCCATAACCATAGAAAATCCACCAGTCGCGCCGGCAGAATCGAGACTTTGTTCTTCCTGATAAACAGACTCTGTGTTGTTGAAGGTTAAGGTATACGTCTTTTCAAACTGTTTTTTCAGCATAGATTGGATTTGCTCCTGCATCTCGGGAGTAATTTGCTTGCTTTCCATTTTCAAATCGATACTGGTTTTTGTCTGATAAGTAGCTATTCCAGTAATATTTTGAGCGTTAATGGCTAAGGAGATTAAGAAAAAAAGAGAAAAAGTGCGTATCATGTTTTTGTTTTATAAGACGTATTAAAAGGTCCTATGTTACAAATTGTAAGTTTTTATGTGGATTAAAATCTGTCAAATGTTAAATTCCAACAAAACAAAGGTTTGCAATGCCTTATTTTTCTTAATTTAATATATATGAAAAAGTGGATTATTATTATAAATTTAATCGCTGTAGGGCTAACTCTAATAGGTTTCATTTTCGGCTATTATTTCTTTTTATTTTTAATTATTCCGCTTGGAATTAATTTTTTTAATCATAAAAACAGTAAACATGAATGATAAGACCTTATCACAAAGAATGAATGAACTCAAGGAACAGGGATATGTCAACGATTTCAATTTGAAAGATGATAAAATAATCAACACCAAAGAAGACAATACCTATCTACCTAAAGAATTTAATGTAGATCAAGTATTCAGATTTGAAGGTATGACAAACCCGGCTGATAATTCGATTTTATACGCTATTACAACTTCAGACGGACAAAAAGGATTACTTGTTGATGGTTATGGTTTATCAGGTGGGCAGGTTTCCAAAGAGCTTAGGGAAAAGCTTACACGATAGAGCGTTAAACTTATATTAAGATAGACGATAGAATTTATTAATGACGATAACTATTGTATATTTGTATTGAAATAAAAAAAACAATAAATAAAAACTATGAGTTACTTGAATTTAGACACAGTAAAAACAGAAAAAACTGTTGAACAATTAAATATATTATTAGCTGATTACCATTTATATTATCAAAAATTAAGAAATTTTCATTGGAATATTGAAGGTACAAATTTCTTTGATCTTCATGAAAAATTTGAAGAAATGTATGATGAAGCTAAAGAGAAAATTGATGAAATTGCTGAGCGTATTTTAACTTTACGTCATTCACCCAAAAGTAATTTGACAGATTATTTAGAGATAACAACACTCGATGAATCAGAAAATAATTTGGACGATGCTGCAATGGTCGATACCTTATTAAAAGACCATGGTAAAATTATAGCACAGATGAGAATAGTTGTAGATGTTGCTGATGATGCCGATGATGAAGGTACAATTGACTTGATTGGTGCGTATATAAGGGAATTAGAGAAAACAAGCTGGATGCTTGACGTATGGACAAAAAAATTACGTTAATCATATTTAATGCCATATATAACAGATTTGAATCAGGAAAGCGGTGAAAAGATTTTAGATAATACTCATACTGCCTGGAATGATTTACAAGATAAGTTAAATAGTTGGGTAGATTCTGCAATAGTGAATCTACCCAATTTTGTTTTAGCACTAGTTGTATTTATACTGTTTATAGCACTAGCTAATCTTTCCGCTGTACTTATAAGTAAAATCATCAGACGTACACGTGCGCAGGAATCTGTAAGAGTTGTAGCCATAAGAATATATAAAGCCATTATTGTTCTTATAGGTTTTTTTATAGCCCTTGGCATCATGGACTTAAGTACAGTCTTGACTTCGGTGCTTGGTGCAGCAGGTGTAGTCGGTTTGGCTGTAGGTTTGGCCCTTCAGGGTACACTTAATAATACATTTTCAGGCGTAGTGCTGAGTTTTATGCCAAAAATTCAAATTGGTGATTGGATTGAAACCAATGACTTTGCTGGCTATGTCACCGATATTAATTTAAGGTATGTCACTTTAAAAACGGCCGATCAAAATATTGTTGTTATACCTAATGCTAAAATTGTAGAAAACCCTTTTAAAAATTATAGTACTAATAGAAGAAGTGTCGCTATACTTGAATGTGGTGTTGGCTACGAAAGTGATTTAGAATTTGTAGAAAAAATCACTATAGAAGCGATAAAAAACGCATTACCACAAAATGAAACCGAAAAAATTGATTTCTTTTACAAAGCATTTGGAAACAGCTCCATAAATTATGAAGTTCGTTTTTGGATTAAAGAATCAAATGCTAAAGATGAATTTTTAGCTAAACATAAAGCTATCAAAGCCATCAAGAAAGCTTATAATGAAAATGATATCAATATACCATTCCCTATCAGAACTTTAGACTTTGGAAAAAATAAATTCAGGTCTGAAACATTATCGCTAAAACATATAGACAAAGACATTAATTAATTAATTTTTTACATAAAATGGAATGTTGGCATGAGCTGTATGATTATTGCCATCTTTGATTGATATGTATATGCGATAAGCCCCTTCTTTTGCAGGGGCTTTAAATGTTGCTTTATAATCGGAAGATTCTGTAAATAAAGTACCCAATGATTCAGGCACATATTCTCTGTCACCACCTGTGCTGGTTGTTTTACTTTCTTCCATGATATCCCAAATATACTTGAGGTCATCATCTTCCGGATCTTTTACAACGACATTAGCTGTATATTCCTGTCCTGGTTTTAGGGTGATATTATCATAAGCCTTTTTACCTGTTAAGTTAAAGTCTTTTAAACGCGGAGTTCTATTTTCAGGCCATTTGTCTTTCCATATATAATGCATCACATCAACAGATTCAGTGGCATTACCATCCGGCATAAATAGGCCAAACCAAGTTGGAGTGCGCTCTTGTTTTTGTCCCCATAAAAAGACAAAAGAGCCTATGACCTGATTTTGATTTTCAATAGCTTTCTTATAGCGTTTCATATAAAAATCAGCCTTTACAGAACTGTTATTTTCAATAGGTGCACCCCATGAGGTTTTACCTGCTTCCCAATATCCTGTAGCACCCCATTCTGTTATAAGGACAGGTCCATCATAACCAGACTCTGCTACCAAACGAGGCAACACTTCAATACCTGCATAGAGTTGAGTACTGATAAAGTCCAAATCAGGAGCTCTTCGGTTGATTAAATCCACATATTCTTTATCTATGCCCGCAAGTGAAGTTGTTGTAAGATGCTTGCCATCAATTTCATGAATCATTTTTGAAATGTCATTCACGGCGTTCCATACTTTAGGGTTTTTAGATTGGTGATTCAACTCGTTTCCAATGCCCCAAAGCAATAAGGCTGGATGATCCTTTAGTGCTGTTACCGTCTGTTTAATATCCTCAAATTGTTCTTTAACTGCTTCTTCATCATTGTAGTCAAAACCGTGTCTTTCAAGGCCAACCCAAAGTCCCATCATGACCTTAAGCCCGTATTTGTCGGCTTCATCCAATATTTTTTTACCATTATCGGCACTCCATGTCCTCAAGGCATTAGCTCCATTATTTGCCAATTCTTCAATATCTCCATTGCCTAATCCAGCACCTTTGATGTAAAATGGTTCATTACCAAAATAAAGTTGGTAACCATCTTTGGTCGCTTTGATTTCAGTTGAATGATTTGTCAATTTATTTTTGTTTTTGGAATTACAGCCTGTATTTAAAGTAAATAGGAATAAAAATAAAAAACTAAAACTTAGATATTTAAACATATTTTTTAATCTTAATACAGTATTCAATAATTAAATATTTTCACTGATCAGCATTTCTTTATAAAGATCTTCATAATTTTTGATGATGTGGGTAATATCAAATTTGAGTGCTCTTTCTCTTGCTTTTTTTCTAAATTGCTCATGAATTTCTTGCGTCTCTAAAATCTTAACTGCATTTTTAGCCATGTCTTCTACATCCCCTACGTCACTTAAAAAGCCAGATTCACCATGAATATTAACTTCTGGTAGTCCACCGGTATTGGTTGAAATTACAGGCACTTTATGAGCCATAGCTTCAAGTGCTGCTAAACCAAAGCTTTCTTTTTCTGACGGCAGAAGAAATAAGTCTGAAAAGCAAAGTATTTTTTCTATATCGTCGCTTTTACCCATAAAAATAATTTTCTCTCTTACGCCTAAGTCAATAGCAATATTAACGGCTTTATCTCTTTCAGGACCATCACCTATGATGATAAGTTTAGCTTTTCTCTTTTGTAGAATTTTAGCAAATACCTGAACGACATCTTCAATCCGTTTTACTGGCCTTAGGTTACTCACATGTGTAATAATGGCCTCATCATCATCTGCCATCATGTGGCGTGTACAATCCGGATTTTTATCATTTAAATTTTCAAAATCAATAAAGTTCGGTATGACATTGATTTCATTTTTAATGTCAAAAATTCTCAAAGTATCCTCTTTCAAACTTTGGGAAACTGAGGTTACCATATCACTTTTATTAATACTGAAATTCACTGCGCCTTTATAAAAACTATGACTTCCCACTAAAGTGATATCAGTACCATGAAGGGTGGTCATCATTTTAATATCGTAGCCGTCTTCCTTCAGCATTTTTTTGGCCATATAGCCCGCATAAGCATGTGGAATGGCGTAATGCACATGAAGAATATCAATGTTGTATTTTTTTATGGTATTCACCAGCTTTGTCGATAAAGCCAGTTCATATGGCTGATAGTGAAATAAAGGATATTCAGGAACCGATACTTCGTGAAAATGAATGTTGGCCGATAAATACTTTAATCTCACCGGCTGTTTGTAAGTAACGAAATGTACTTCATGTCCACGATTGGAAAGTCCTATTCCAAGTTCAGTAGCCACTACTCCACTCCCACCAAATGTGGGATAACACACAATAGCTATTTTCATTAAAAAATTTTGATTATAAAAATAAGTTTAATTTATGGGTAAAGCTCTTAAGAGAGTGTAAAATTAAGTTTGCAGTATTCAGTATCAGTATTCAGTCGCAGTTTTTAGTATTGAGTATCAGTGTTCAGTGTTGAGTATTCAGTGTTCAGTATTGAGTATTGAATATTGCAAATTGACTTTTTGAAATTAAACATTCTGTATTCAAAATTCACTTTCCTCACAACTCATGATCAATTACACATTCTCACTCACTACCCCAAAATTAATAAGCAACTACTCGAAAGTTAATCACAATTCATTAAATGTCAATCGTAAACCACTCAACACTATTTACTAATCACTTATTACTCATTCTCAACATACTCATAAATCACCTTTTGAATTTCAGTTCTGATGTTTTCAGTGATCAAATCTTTGTTTTCCATATCGGGATGGATACGATTAGACAAAAATACATAAACAATGTCTTCATCAGGATCTGCCCAGGTGTAGGTTCCCGTAAATCCACTGTGTCCAAAACTATTCATAGATAAGCATCCACAGGTTGGGCCTTCTTCTTCCAATTGAGGTTTGTCAAATCCAAGGCCTCGCCTAACTTCTTCTTCACAAAAATAACAGGTATTAAATTTATCTATAGTTTTAGGCTTTAATAGCTTAGCATCTCCATATACTCCACCATTAAGGTACATTTGCATGAATTTTGCAACATCAGTGGCATTACCAAATAAGCCGGCATGACCGCCGATACCACCCATTAAAGCTGCACCCTGATCGTGAACATAACCATGAATTAGCTGTTTTCTCCATATTTGGTCTTCCTCCGTCGGTATAATTCTATTTTTTTGAAAATGCCTAAGTGGTCTGAATTTTAGTGAATTAATACCCATTTTGTTGTAAAATCGATCCGAAATCAGATAATCCAAACCAGCATTGTAATGTCTTTCTATTATTCGTTTTAAGAAATAATAAGGCAAATCACTGTATTTGTATTCGTCACTTTCCCTCAGTTCGCTTTGTATGATTTTAAGATTAATACTATCTGTATAGTCATTTCTTACGTATAAATTTTTAGCGACTTCTGTTGTGTGGCCTAAGTCAATTATATCCCTGTAGTAATTTTCAGTATTTTCTAAAGTTTCCAAATAAAAAGGTATCCAGGCCTGTAACTGTGCATAGTGGGACAGCATTCTTTTAAAAGAAATACCAGACTTATTTGTCTTTAGTAGTTCCGGTAAATGTACGGACAAGCTATCATCGATATCAACTTCGCCTTTTTCCTCCATTTCCATGAAAAGTGGTAATGACACAAGAATTTTTGTCAATGAAGCCAAATCATAAACATCTTCTGAAGAAACAGGAATGTCTCGTTTATATGTGTGGTAACCAAAATTCTTTTCGTAAATCGTTTTTCCGTTTTTTGCAATCAATACCTGAGCACCGGGTGTCATTTTTTGATCTATTGCATAATTTACAATAGAGTCTATTTTTCTTTCAAAATGAGGCTTAACGCCTTGATTTTCAGCAAACCCATAACCTAATCGATTTACAGATTCTAAATTATAACCGGAACCAACAGGATAAAGTGTATTTATACTTACAGGTAAACTACCCTGAGTAGACCTGGCGCCAAATAAAACCTGTGCAGCAGCCGACTGTGCCAGGTCTGAATTTTGATAAGCCTGAACTATAGCATCAATATTCACAAAGCTTCTGATGTCACTAAGGGCGTACGGACTCGAAAAATTGACCAGAACAACAGGAACTTTCAAACTGATTTCATGAAGGGCAACCAATTCTTTATCCGTAAATTTAAATGGTTTCCACGGAGAAGCATTGGACGTATGATGTCCGATAATGATAAAGTCATAGGATTTTGCAATATTAATTTTTTCGTCCAGTAATAAATTTGAATTTATAGATTCAACTGAGGTGTATTTATTTAAAATCTTAATAAATTCTTCATTAGAATCATCGCCCATTTTAAGGTAGGCTATACGTTTCTCTTCTAAATCTTTTACAGGTAAAATACCAGCATTATTTTTAACAAGGGTTATGGCTTCAGCGATAGCATTCATATAGATGGCGTCATTTTCTGAAGTGTTAAGGTCGTCAAACAGATTTTCAGTGTCCACGAATCTATTTTCATTCAGCCCTGATTTATACTTGGCATAAAGTATTTTTTTAACTGAATGGGCTAAGCGCTCTTCTGAAATCACCTCTTTTTTATAGGCTTTTTTTATATTTTTAATACCCTCGGGAATATTTTCAGATATCAATAATATATCATTACCGGCTAAAAATGCTTGTAAATCAATTTCTCCTGGTTTATCAAAATTTGAAACGCCTTTCATATTCAGAGCATCTGTAAATATAAGACCTTCATAACCGTACTCTTCTTTAATTAATCCCGTTACAACATTTTTTGACAACGATGTCGGTAAATTGCTTTTGGACTCCAGTGCCGGAACATTGAGATGTCCTACCATGATGCTGCTTAATTTTGTATCCAAAATGTTTTTAAATGGATACAATTCTATACTGTCAAGTCTTTCTTTAGAAAAAAGTAATGAAGGTAATGTCTTATGAGAATCTGCATCTGTGTCGCCATGTCCGGGAAAATGTTTTGCACTTGACAAAATACCAACTTCATCAAAAGCATCAATAAATTGTTTGGCCTTTTGAGTTACATTGTATTTGTCTTCACCAAATGATCTGTTGCCAATGATAGGGTTTTTAGGGTTAATATTAACATCAACCACCGGCGCAAAATTGATATGAACCCCTATTCTTTTATTATGTTCTGCAATTTGTTTTGCCACTCGTTTTACCGTTTTATTATCTTTTATGGCTCCAAGTGTCATATTCCAGGGGAAAGCATAGGTAGAGTCAAGACGCATCGCTAAGCCCCATTCTGCATCCATAGCTATCATGAGAGGGTACTTGCTTAAATTCTGATACTGATTAGTCAATTTAGCTTGTCGGTAAGGGCCGCCTTTTGAAAAAATAATACCACCAATATGGTATTTCTCGATAAGTTCTTTAATATTTGAACGAGGTGCTTCTGAAAATACGTCAACCATGAACAACTGCCCTATTTTTTCTTCAAGACTCATTTGGTAGTATATACTATCTACCCATTGCTTCTGTTTAAGGGAATCTTTAGTGATTAAAGACCCGTAAGCATAATTCTGAGCAAATAATTGGACAGGAAGAAAAACGAAAAAGAAAAATAAAATGTGTTTCATTTAAAATGGACTGGTGAAATCTTGATGTTATTTATGATTTTATGGGGTGTTAATTAAAACCAGCAAATTTGCAACTCTTCAACATAATTATAGGAATCTTGAGTGCCAGCTGTCTTTTAATGGTACTTCCCAAAAATCTTCAAATTCTTGTTTTGTAGCAACCAAATTGTTGAAAACTACAGTATTGGCATTAACAGCCTTTTGTTTTACCATGTTTTTGAAATCAATCAGAGGTTTAAATGCAATATATTCTCCATGTTTATAGGAAACGTTCATTTTATCCATCAAATCTACATTATATTCTTGTTCCAGTCCCTGGATAAACCTAACCATGGTATCAATAGAGCATCCGGAAGCTGATGACTGGTTTTCGTCTACACTAATTACGATAAAACGTTTATATTTAATGAGATAAGATGTCTTAAGCGATTGGCCGTGAGCGGCCCATGCTTCTAAAAAAGTTTCTATATCTTTTGAAATCTGTAGAATTTCATCTTCATTAAAGCTTCTGTTACATTGATAAATCCAAACCCTGGATTCATCTGATAGTTTATTAAAATCGACAAGCATATATGTATATTTACTACAAAGATAATGAACATCATTGGTGATATATTGTAGGTTTAAGGTAAAATTATTTAAATAATACTCTAAACCTGACATCTTTTTTATCTACAAATCCATTGTATCTTGAATCGTTCGAATTGTGACGGTTATCTCCTAAAACAAATACTTTGCCTATCGGCACTTTCACAGGTCCAAAATTATCTCTGTTCCAACCCTCGCCAAATAATGTTCTAATCTCCTCATGAGGTTTTGATTCAATTCTTTTTTTAAAGTGTTTATCTTTTACAAAATCTTCCTCCAGTGATATTATATATGTTGAATCATTTATCTTTAAATTAATTATTTCGGGAGAAGAAACTATTTCATTTGGTAATTGTCTATAAGCAGATACATCCAACTCATATATATGTTTTAAATTGATGTTTTTATCAAAATTTTTGTCATTTACATAAAGCACTGAATTTTTAATCTCAATGATATCACCTTCAGTACCACAAAGTCTGTGCATATAAAAAGTAGAAACCAGATTTTGATCATGTTGTGCATAGATGACAAAGTCTCCTTTTTCCGGATTTAATAGATTCGTTGAAAATATAAAGGTTCCTTGTTTTAAAGTTGGCTCATTAGCTGTTGTAGCAATTTCGATGATTTTAAAAATTCCCAGGTCACTTAGAAACTTATTCATTAAAAACAAAGCAATGATTACAGCAAATGATATGAAAAGTTTTTTCTTCAATTTTAAAAGCAAACTAGATTTTGAATGGACAAAAATAGACTATAATAAAATTTTCATCAGCTTATATCTCGTCAGAGACAAAAAAATACAAGGTTTACTTCTCGCAAAGTTCTTTAATATCCTTATAAAAATATATTTTATTGGAGTCCTTTAAACTTTGTTTTGAAGCCATAACCATGGCTTTAGCCACCTGCTTTGCATGAATTGGTTTTATTTTTGAGGGCAATAAGAATGAGATCGCATTCATTAAGATTTGCCCTATTCTTTCTCCTAATCGGAATTCGCTTCTATCTCCAAGCAAAAGAGATGGTCTAAATATATGAAGATTGTCAAAGCCTAAATTAGAAATTTCATCTTCTACTTCGCCTTTAAGCCTTGTATAAAAATTAGAACTTTTACTGTCAGCTCCCATAGAAGATACCAGTACAAAGGTCTTACATCCTTTTTTAAGACCAAATTTGGCTGCCTTTACGGGAATATGATAATCTACCGACCTGTATTTTTCTTTATTGCCTTTTACCTTTTTGTTGGTCGTTCCTATGGCGCAAAAAATTGAGCTTTGAGGTTCTATGGCATCTTCATAAACCTCTAAGTCTTGAAAATCAATGACTTTAACCCTAACTTTATGGTGATCAAAATTAACTTCTCTTCTTACAATACAGGTTATACTTTCTACCGATTGATCTTCAATCAAATATTCTAAAATATGATTGCCGATGAGACCAGTTGAACCGAGTAGTGTTGCTTTGATATTTAAATGTTTTAATACTTTATTTTTAAAATGAGATCATAGATGTCATTGATACTTTTTAGAATTACTTTTTTTCAAAATCTAAGTTTTCTGATAAAGCCTAATTATTTTTTCCCTTTGAATAACATACAAAATTGAAGAAATATGAGGGATTATAAACATACTTAATAACCAAAATACTTTATTGAAAATTTCATTTCTTTTCATATCTATTACTACAATAAACCATGTGATGAAAAAGGCAGAAATTGAAGCTCCATATATAAAATTTGAAAATTCCAAATTATAGGTTTTTGCAATAGCAGCATACATTAAAATTCCTAAATTAAAACATAAGATAGACAACAATCTATTTTTAGGTATAGGAAGCTTATTTTCATTCATAATTTCAAATTCAAAATTCAAAATTTACTACAACTCTCCTGCTTCAGCAATCATCTCAACCACGTCATAAACTTTTATACTGTCCTGTTTTTCTTTGTTTTTGACACCGTCTGTCATCATCGTATTGCAGAATGGACAACCAGCCGCTATGGCTTCAGGTTTGGTTTCCAGGGCTTCTTCTGTTCTGTGGATATTTACTTCTTTATTACCTGGCTCTGCGTCTTTAAACATCTGTGCGCCTCCTGCTCCACAGCATAGTCCGCGGCTCTTACAGCTTTTCATTTCTACCAGCTGCACATCAAGTTTTTTTAATAATTCTCTTGGTGCTTCGTATTCACCATTAGCTCTGCCGAGGTAACAAGGATCGTGAAAAGTAATCCGTTTACCTTTAAACAGTCCGCCTTCTACTTTAAGTTTACCTTCGTCTAAAAGGTTTTTTAGAAATTGTGTATGGTGCATAACCTCATAATTTCCACCTAGAGCAGGATATTCATTTTTTATAGTATTAAAACAATGCGGACAGGTTGTGACTATTTTTTTGATTTCGTAAGCATTCAAAACCTCGATATTTGTAGCTGCCTGCATTTGGAATAGAAATTCATTTCCTGCTCTTTTTGCAGGATCGCCTGTACAGCTTTCTTCAGTGCCCAAAACTGCAAAGTCAACACCTATGTTGTTGAGAATCTTTACAAAAGCTTTAGTGATTTTTTTGGCCCTGTCATCGAAACTACCTGCACAGCCTACCCAAAACAAAACTTCAGGTTGACGTCCTTCTGCCATTAAACTTGCCATAGTTGGCACTTTTAGATTTTCATTCATTTTTTACTCTTTAAAAACTTCAATGTTTACATTCTTCATGACCAGATCAGTAAATTTTCCTTTATAGCGTGTAGCTTTAACCAAATGGTTATCAATCCAGTGATAATTTCCACCACGAGGTTTGCCCATAAGCAAGCTATGGTATTTAAAGCCGTGTTTTTTGAGCCATTGTTCAGTCACTTCTCTGTGGTCTTCTGTTCTTGAGGTAAAAAAGCAAATGCGATGACCTTTGTCATACCATTTGTTTAATGTAGCTAGTGCATCTGGGAATGGTGGACACGTAGCCATACGTTCAGGCTCTTCATTAGGAACATCTTCTGTTATGGTTCCATCAATATCTATCAGGTAATTTTTTATGTGTTTTGGCAGCATCGGGCTAAGATGCTTATCACCTTCTACTACGTCTTTAAGTAGATCGTCTTGATTTTGGTTTTCTAACATTGTTTTAAATTTGTGGTTAGTTTTCGTTTACCCAGTTTAATCTATCCTGTTGATTATATGGCCATGGCGCAGCGTTGTTTTCTATGTTTGTCATGGCGTTGTTAAGCTCCATTGGTGCTGCACTTTCTTCCATGACCAGGTACTGACGCATTTCCATTATTATAGAAAGTGGATCAATACCAATAGGACAAGCTTCAACACAGGCATTGCAGGTTGTGCATGCCCAAAGTTCTTCTCTGGAAATATAATCGTCTAATAGTTTTTTACCATCATCCTTAAACTCACCATTTTTATTGATGTTCTCCCCTATTTCTTCAAGCCTGTCTCTGGTATCCATCATGATTTTTCGTGGAGAAAGCTTCTTACCGGTTTGATTAGCCGGACATTCTGAAGTACATCTTCCGCATTCTGTACAGGTATAAGCACTCAATAACTGAAACCAATTGAGGTCTGTAGCATCGCTTGCTCCAAACTTTTCAGGGACTTCTTCCGAAGCTTCGGAATCTTCTTCTTCTGGCATAGCGTAAGGGTCTGCATCCGGATCCATCATCATTTTAACCTCTTTAGCTACGGTTTCATTGTGCGCAAATTGGCCATTTGAAGTTAATTTTGAATAATAGACATTTGGAAAAGCAAGTAAAATATGAAGGTGTTTTGAATAATATAGATAATTCAAAAAGAAAAAGATACCTAATATATGAGCCCACCAGGCTGCGCGCTCTATGGCAATTAGTGTTGAATTGGAAAAACCGTCAAAAAGTGGCAGTAAATACTGACTAATTGGAAAGGCACCTGCCTCATTATAACCTTCTGCTCCATTTATCTGTAGCTGATAGTCTGTCGCATTCATGGTTAAAAACAAAACCATCAAAACAACTTCAAAGTACAAGATATAGTTCGCGTCATTTTTTGGCCAGCCTTTCATTTCTTTAGCCCAAAAACGCTTAATTTTCATAACATTACGACGTGTCCAGAAAAGAATAACACTTATTAAAACCAGAACGGCTAAAACTTCAAAAGACCCGATGAGAAAATCATAAACAGGGCCAATAAATGCGAATAAGCGGTGTGTTCCAAAAATGCCATCTAAAATGATTTCTAAAACTTCTATATTGATTATCACAAAACCAACATATATAAGAATATGTAAAAAACCGGCAATAGGCCTTGTTACCATCTTAGATTGTCCCAAAGCAACCCTGATCATTTTTTTGAGTCTGGCTGGTTTTTGGTCTGTTTTATCTACATCCTTACCTAAGCGTATATTTCGTCTTAATCTACCGACATTTCTTGAAAAAAACCACACAGAAAATGCTAAGGCAGCAATAAATAATATTTGCGGTATATATTCCATATTGTTAGTTATTCATCTTTTTCTTCTGGTTCTTCATACGCTCTGTTTTTCTTACCAAATACAGAAAAATGGACATAGCGTTTTGGATTCATCTTCATGTCTCTTAACAATTCCTCCAGTTGTTGAGTCGCTTTTTCAAGATTTACGTACATCTTGTCATCATTTATCAGCATACCTAAACTTCCTTCTCCTGAATCTATTTTTTGTGCAATGCTGTTGAATTGAGCCAAAGAATTTTCTAAGTCTTTTACAATCTTGTTAAACTCTACTTGTGATAATGTATCTGCAATTTTATTGAACTTGTCAGACATTTCTGCAACATTGTTAAGAGATGTTTCAAAACTGCCTGAGTTTCTTGCTAAAAGGTTATCAATCTGTGCAGCTGTAGAATTCAGATGGTCTACAGTTTCATTAAACTTTAAGATAGTGTTTTTTAAAGATTTGTTAGTTTTATCATCCATGATATAATTAATGGAGTTCAATAAAGTATCAACACTGCTCACGCCGTCTTCAATTTTTTGTTGAAGTGGTGAAAGTTTGTCATTTACTAAGTCCATAAGCCCTGGTTCTATTTTACCTTTTAAGGTATCTCCAGTCTGAGCTATAGTTTTATCTTTAAAATTTGGAACTATAGCGACAGATTTACCACCAATTAAATCTCCACCATAAATTTCAGCTATACTCGATTTAGAAAAAGGATAATCATTTTTAATGTTCATCTCTACAACGAGTTTTGCATCCTTTCTAATTTTAATAGCTATTACGGTACCAATCTGAAGTCCGTTTATAGTTACAGCAGAAGATTGGCTTAATCCTTCAACCTGATCATAAACCGCATAGAATGTTCTGGAATTTTCAAGTAAATTTTTACCTTTCAAAAAATTGTAGCCAAAAATAAACAAGACTATTGCAGCTATGGCCATCAATCCGATCTTAAACTCTCGAGATATTTTCAAAATTTAAATATTTAGGGTAAAAATAATTATTTGACTTGGGTTTTCAAGGCTTCTTGGATACTTATTTTTCTGTTGTTGAGATATGCCACTATAAAAGCACCTTTGTATCCTCTGTCCTTAGCTTCTAAAAGCTTGTTTTGTATTTCTTTATGTGAATTGGATTCTGAATAATAGTACTTAAACAAATCTCCGACTTTTACCCTCTTAATTGGATCAAGTCCTTTAAAATTTGACGGGCTTTCTTTTAATTTATTTTTTGATGCTGCGATTTGAACATGAAATTTTGCTTCATATAAGTCGTCTGTTTTTTCATTCTTTGGGATATCTGATACTTCAAAGCTTATATCTGTTGAAGAATTTTTATCCAATATGTTTTTATAGGCTATTATGGCATCGCAGATTTGTTGCGCCAATTGCTGCTGACCGCTTTTTGATTTTAAATAAAGGTTTTCTTTTTTGTTTGTGAGAAAACCTAATTCTACGAGCACACTTGGCATATATGTTTCTCTTAATACTAAAAATCCAGCCTGCTTTACACCTCTGTTGTTTCGTTTTAATTTATTTGTAAAATTGTCCTGAATGCTGCTGGCCAATAAAATACTTTGATCAAGATACTCTTCCTGCATCAAACTGAATCCGATATAGGATTCCGGAGACTTAGGGTCAAAACCGTCATACTTTTCCTCGTAGTTCTCCTCAAGTTCAATCACCTGGTTTTCCCTCATGGCTATTTCAAGGTTATCTTGATTTCTGTGTAACCCAAGTACAAATGTCTCAGTACCATAGGGTCTGCTGTTTGCAACAGCATTGGCATGAATTGAAATAAACAGGTCTGCTTTTGCCTTATTGGCTATTGTAGCCCTTTCTCGTAAACCAATAAACACATCTGTTTTTCTTGTAAACAAAAAATTGATATCCTTTCGCTTTTCAAGTAGTTTACCTACCAGTAAAGATACATTAAGAGCGACATCTTTTTCCATTAAACCAAAACTGTAGGCGCCCGAATCCTTGCCTCCGTGCCCTGCGTCCAGAACGACTTTAAACGGTTTCATTTGTTGAGAAAATGAAGTATTTGGAATAAAGTAGATAAAAAATACAATAATTAAACTTAAGATAGGTTTGAAACCTATATTTGGCTCAAAAATTGATGTTTGCTTAAATTCTGATTTTTGTAATCTAATCATTTAATAATATGTAATTTTGGGGCTTTTTGAAAAAAGTATCTTTTAAAACAAAAATACAACTATATATCTTGCGAGCAAAGATACCATATATACTTTTGTACTTCTGCCTAATATTGAGCTTTTCAATACAAGCACAAATTGAACCTGATAGTTTACCAGCAGTACCAGAACGACTTCAAAAAGGTATTATTTCACCAAAGGACACCTTAAGACTTGAATCTAAAGATATACTGGATCAAAAAAATGGCGTTGAAACAGACTCCATTAAAAAGGATTCTGTAAAAAACGCCCTGCTTACAGATATAATAACCAAATACGCTGAAGACTACATTAGAATGTCCAGAAAGGAAAACAAAATGTATCTGTACAACAATGCTAAAATTTCCTATGGAGATTATGAATTAACTGCCGGAAAAATTATATTGAATAATAACACCAATCAGGTATTTGCAGCAGGTATAAAAGATTCAACCGGATATACACAAAAACCTATATTCAAGCAAGGTGGTCAGGAAGTAAGGCCGGACAGTATATTCTTTAACCACAAAACGAAAAAAGCTATAGTTTACGGCTCTAATACAGAGGATGGAGAACTAAACATATATGCAGAGGCATCAAAAAGGGTAAATGATTCGGTTTATTATATGCAGAATGCAAAATTTACAACCTCAGAGGACATCAACAACCCTGAATACTATTTTCTGGCCAGAAAAATCAAATTTGTACCGGGAAAAAAAGTTGTTACAGGTTTGGTCAATATGTATATAGCAGATGTGCCAACACCATTGGGTTTACCCTTTGGTTTTTTCCCTTTGGCAGATAAAAGGTCTTCAGGTTTTATCATTCCTGCCTTTGGTGATAATAGAAATAGAGGTTTTGCACTGCAAAATGGCGGATATTATTTTGCCATAAGCGATTACGTAGACCTGAAAGTTTTAGGAGATATTTACGCTAATGGCAGCTATGGATTAAGGTTTGACTCTAATTATAATTTGAGATATAAATTTAATGGCAGAGTAAGTTTAAGGTACGAAAAACTATTTATTGAAGAACGGGGGTTTCCAAATTTTCAGGAACAGAGTATTTTTAACTTTAACTGGTCCCACAATCAGGACACTAAAGCAAACCCAAGTTCAAGATTTTCTGCCTCAGTTAACTTAGGTTCCAGTGAATTCTTTAGGCAATCTATTAATCAGGCTAATACAGGTAATCGTTTGAATAACTCTTTAAACTCTTCTGTATCTTACAGCAAAACTATCGAAGCCGGACCTGGTATGAATCTGAACATATCAGCTACACATAACCAGAATACAAATACTGAAGTCATAAACATGACATTGCCAACCCTGCAGTTCAGTATCAATCGTATTTTTCCTTTTGAACCAAAGTACAGAGCAAAAAAAGGAGCTATTGAAAACATTAACCTCCAATATAATTTAAGAGGAGAAAACAGGATACAGACCACAGATTCATTATTTCTAAGATCTGAAATGTTTGAGGATATGAATAATGGAATTCAACATAGCATTCCTATCAGTACAAACTTTAAAGTCTTTGATCATTTTAGTGTTTCTGCAAGTGCAAATTATCAGGAAACATGGTTATTTAGAACGTTTAGACCGTTTTTGGATGAAGACACTCAAACTATAAAGCGTGACACCATCAATGGCTTTGATTCTTACAGGACTTATAACGGGAACCTGAGTCTTGGTACCACAGTTTATGGCATGTTTCCTTTTGGGGACGATAAAAAAATAAAAGCCATCAGGCACGTTATGAGACCTAACATTTCGTATAACATCAATCCTGGTTTTGATCAGTATTACGAAGATATTGTTATTCCCGGCGTAGGCTCTGCGCCCGATCAAGTCAGGCAAGTGTCTAGATTTGATGGTACGATGTTTGGTGCTCCAAATCCAAATTTTGCCAGTGGTCTATCATTTTCATTGACCAATGATTTTGAAGCTAAGGTTAAGAAAAAAGATACTACACTTACTGGAGATGAAGCTTATAAAAAAGTAAAACTCCTCAACAATTTCGGTGTAAGTGCCAATTATAATTTTGCCGTAGATTCGCTTCAACTCAGTCCCATTGCCTTACGTGGAAATATCCCGCTACTGGATTCTAAACTTAACATCAACCTTATTGGAACCCTGGACATGTACGCTTTAGATAGTAATAACAGAAGAATAAACACCCTAAACATAAATAACGGCGGTAGTCTTTTTAGATTAACCAGAGCTAACGTAAGCTTTGGATACAGGTTTTCCAGTGAAGACTTTACAAGAGACGACGATGAGGAAGATGAAGATGAGGGCGACTTAAGCAACGATACTTTTTTAAATGGCGGACGAAGGGATAATCTGTTTGGTGAAGGAGACCCTTTGAACGACCAACTTAATCGAACTGCAGAGGATGAAGAGCCAAAGACAGACGATAATGAATTTTACAATTACAAACCTAAATGGACTTTGAACTTTCAATATGCTATGACCTATAACAACATAACCAGGCAAAGTGAAATTTCAAGTCATTCTCTCATGTTTTCCGGAGATATTGAATTATCTCCAGGGTGGTCGGTTGGGGCTTCATCAGGTTATGATTTTGTAAATCCGGGTTTTACTTTTACTCAATTGCGTTTTAACCGTGATTTAAAAAGTTGGCAAATGAGTTTTAACTGGCAACCTATTGGAAACCTGAGATCCTGGTTCTTTTTTATAGGTATTAAATCAGGTATTTTTAGAGATATCAAATACGATAAGAACAGAGAACCGGACAGGACTTTAAATTAAATATTTAAAAATCAATTTATGAAAAAGATCATCAATTCAGATTATGCACCAGAACCCATTGGTCCTTACAATCAAGCCATTTCTTTTAATAATATGTTATTTACCTCAGGACAAATAGCACTGGACCTTGAAGGAAATCTGATCAATGAAAACATAGAGGCAGAAACACATCAGGTATTTAAAAATTTAAATGCCATTCTTGACGCAGCACAATTAAACTTTAATCATGTATTAAAAGTGAGTATTTTTCTAAAAGATATGAATGATTTCAACAAAGTAAATACTATTTATTCCTCATATTTTTCATCTGAAAATGCACCGGCAAGAGAGACTGTACAAGTGGCCAAGTTACCCAAAGATGTAAATATTGAAATAAGTCTTATCGCAGGAAAATTATAATCCTATGGCATTATCAACAATAGATTGGATAATAATCATGGCTTTTTTTGTTGTCAGTTTATTGATTGGTTTATACACCCTAAAATTTAGCAGTAAAGATTCTGCAAACTTCTTTCTTTCCGGCCGAAATATGCCTTGGTGGGTTTTAGGCGTTTCTATGGTTGCAACAACCTTTGCGGCGGATACACCCGGTCTTGTAGCAGGAATCATAAGACAGGATGGAATAAGCGGAAATTGGGTATGGTGGAGCTTCCTGCTCACAGGAATGCTTACTGTGTTTTTTTATTCAAAATTATGGCGAAGAACAGGTATAAAAACAGACTTAGAGTTTTATGAATTAAGGTATAGTGGTAAAAGTGCATCTTTTTTGAGAGGTTTCAGAGCGTTGTATTTAGGTGTATTTTTCAATATTGTAATTATGGCTACAGTTTGTCTGGCAGCCATAAAGATAGGTCATGTTCTATTTGGTTTTTCGGCTACCACTTCCCTGCTTATTGCCTGCAGCGTTACGGGTTTATATTCTATGTTAGGAGGTTTAAAAGGCGTTTTAATCACAGATTTCATTCAATTTATAATTGCAATGACAGGGAGCATCTGGGCAACTATATATATTGTCAATCGACCTGAAATTGGAGGTATAGATAATTTAATTACATCGGTAAATGTTAAAGACAAACTAGACTTTATTCCTAATTTTGATAATCCTGAATTATTTGTTCCATTACTTGTAGTTCCTCTTGCTGTTCAATGGTGGAGCGTTTGGTATCCGGGAGCAGAACCCGGCGGTGGTGGTTATATTGTTCAACGGATGTTAGCCTCTAAATCTGAAAAAGATGCTACAATAGCTACACTATTTTTTAATGTTATGCACTACGCGGTAAGACCCTGGCCGTGGATCATTATGGGTTTAGCCTCGCTGATCATCTATCCAAATTTAGTGGATCTACAGCAGGCGTTTCCCGAATTAGATGAAAGTTTTGTAAAGAATGATCTGTCTTATGCTGCTATACTTAAATTATTACCTTCAGGTTTAATTGGTCTTGTAGTTACTTCTCTGATAGCCGCATTCATGAGTACAATCTCAACACATTTAAATTGGGGCAGCAGTTATGTGGTCAATGATTTCTACGTTAGATTCATCAACCCAAATGCTTCTCCAAAATTTCAGGTTCTAGTAGGAAGATTTTCCATACTTGTTATGATGGTATTTTCTGCATTGCTGGCTTTTGTGCTGGAAGAAGCTAAAGATGCGTTTGACTTATTACTTCAAATTGGTGCTGGCACAGGTTTGTTGTTTATTTTAAGATGGTTTTGGTACAGGATTAATCCTTATAGTGAAATCACCGCAATGCTGGTTTCGTTTCTTATTGCAGTATTCTTTTTTGTTAATAAAAAATCAGATTATAACTGGCTTGAAATCAAACAATATGAAGAATTAGTTTTAGGGGTCTTCATTACCACTTTTGCCTGGATTTTGGTCAGCCTTTTCACAAAACCAAGTAAGACTAAAACCCTAAGAACTTTTGATGAAATAGCCTTCAAAAATGAATCTAAGTTAAAAAACTTCAGGTATAAGATCATTTCATTTTTGGCATCGGTGATTGCTGTATATGCCTTGCTATTTGCTATCGGACAAATTATTTTTTCTGATTATAAAAATGCTGTTTGGTCTTCTCTAATATTTGTGATTTGTGGTATTGTGGTTTTTAGATTTTGGAAGAGAATTTAACTATTCCAAATCTCCCAGGCTTTTTCCGCCTGAAATCTCAGCATGTCGTAACCATTACATATTTTAGCTCCCTGATTACTACCCTGAGCTAAAAATGTAGTCACATTTGGGTTGTAAACCAAGTCAAATAAAAAGTGTTTTTGCCCAATAAATTCGTAGGGAATATCAGGCGATTCATGAATGTTGGGATGTGTTCCCAAAGGTGTACAATTGATAATCAGTTTGTGTGAATCTATAGTTTCTTTATCTACTTCTTTATATGATATTTGGGTCTCGTTTTTAGGTGTACGGCTTACAATCTTATAATCAATATCAAATGAATCTAAGCCACTGCAAACGGCTTTAGAAGCACCTCCTGCTCCCAGCACTAAGGCTTTTTGGTGTTGTTTTTCAAGCAATGGAAATAATGATTTAATAAATCCATATACATCTGTATTGTATCCAATAAGTTTTCCGTTTTTGAACTTAATGGTATTTACAGCACCAATCGTTTTTGCATTATCATCTATTTCATCAAGAAACTCCATGACAGATTGTTTGTAAGGAATAGTCACATTAAGGCCTTCCAGATTATCCTCTTTTTTAATAATTTCTTTAATTTTCGAAATATCATCAATATCAAAATTGAAGTATTTTGCCTCAATGTTGTACTTTTCAAATTTCTTTGTAAAGTAAGCTTTTGAAAATGAGTAATCTATGTTTTTACCAATAAGTCCGAAGTTACGCATAATATTTACTTTTGTTTTTCTTATCATACCAAATAAGAAATAAAATTATACCAATACCAATTAAAATAAAAGCTATGGCAATCCAAGTTGTGAAATCACTGAAATCAGGCCAGTATCTCTGGTAGTTTTTAATGATTTCCTGTCCGCTTGAGTCGTACAGAATTTCGCCAGAATCATTTCTATCAAATATTTTTTCTTTCCAGGGCCATACTACACCCAAACTTCCGGTAATAAAACCTATAATGGTTGCAAAAGTATTGGTTTTAAACCTTTTTAAGACATAACCCAATACATGTGACAAAGAAACTAAACCAAAAACAGAACCAGCTGTAAAAATACCAAGAATCTTCAACAATTGGATTCGATCAGCATTTGCAACAAAACTAAAATCCCATTGTATAACATCTGAAATTGTGTCATATAGAGCATTTACTGAATCTACGAGTAGCAATACATAGTTACCCATTAGAATGAGCAAAAAAGAGCCTGATAAACCTGGTAAAGTCATTCCGGATACACTAATGATTCCACAAAAGAACACAAACCAAAGATTATCATTTTGTGTTGCGGGCTCCAATAAACTGATGAGTATTCCAAAAACAGCTCCAAAAACCATAAAAAACACCTGTGATGAAGCTCTGAAATTAAAGTCCCTGCTCATATAATAAACAGAACCCAGAATCATTCCAAAAAAAGTAGCCCAGACATATAATTCAAACTCCAGTATTAAAAAATCTAAAAGTTTTGAAACACTAAAATAACTGATTATCATGCCAAGTACAAGAAGACTTATGAATTTATAGTTTATGTACTGCAGAAAACTTTTAAACCTTCCATTGATCAAAAGCTTTAGAGCTTTCAGATTAAATTTTTGCAGGGAATAAATAAACTCTTCGTAAAAACCAGCGACGAAAGCAACAACTCCACCTGAAACGCCGGGAACTTTATTTGCAGCACCCATGGTTATACCTTTAACCACTAAGAGCATTTTATCTGCAAATGTTCGCGTCGCTTCCATTCTATGTATTCTTATATGTAAGTTTTTCTAATAATAAAATTAAACCGAAACCAGAAACCGCAAGAATTACCGCGAAAACGAGCTGTGGATCGCCGTCAAAGGCATTTGGTAATACAGATTGTTCTCTTAAGATAACCTCTTTATCACGAATTATCTCTGATTGAAGCACATTTTTCCAGGGCCAAATTTTATTTAAAGATCCAAAAACAAAACCGGTGAGTAAAGCCAGCGTAATAGTCTCATATTTCCTGAAAAGCCATTTTAAAAGTCTAGAGAAAGATAGTATTCCAATAATTGCGCCTGCTCCTACAGTTGCAATGGTTTTTAAATCAAAGTTACTTACGGCTTCAAGAATTTGCTTATATGCCCCAAGAAGAACAAGAATAAAAGCCCCGGAGATTCCCGGTAATATCATGGCACAAATGGCCAATGCTCCACATAAAAATAAATAGGCTAAGCTTTGAGTTTCTCCAACTGGTGTTAGTGTAGTAATAAAATAGGCACCAAAAGCAGCTATAATGAATACTATAAAGTGAACCAATTTCCACTTTGGAATTTGTTTGGCTATGAAAATGACACTGGCCAGCACCAAGCCAAAGAAAAAAGACCAAACTAAAACCGGATAACTATCCAACAGAAAAGACATCAGTTTCATTAATGAAAAAACACTTACAGCAATCCCGGAAAGTAGGGCCAATAAAAAGTTGCCGTTGAGTTGCTTCCACATTTCAAAAAAACCCTGTCTCTTCCAGGTTTTAATTAGGCCGATATTTACATTACTAATAGTTGTTACCAGTTCTTCATAAATACCTGTAATAAAAGCAATAGTGCCCCCTGAGACCCCTGGCACTACATCTGCAGCACCCATAGCTAAACCCTTTAAAGCTATTATAAAATAATCCTTAAACCTTCTTTGAACCATTAGACCTTATATGAATTTCATTAAACTCCTTGGTAACTTTAAAAGTTGAAGTATCTGCATCAAATTCTAAATCATTAAGACTGGCTTCAACATTGTCTATTTCAATAGTACCAATTTCAAATGGTAATCCTATAATGTTGATTTTCAATTTTTCGTAAGGGGTTATAAATTTTCCCAGTTTGTGCTGACTTATTACTAAATCATCTGCTTTACCCTTTAGTATAAAGCTTCTATAGCTGTATCTTCCCTTTTGATAATCGTAGCCATCCTGTGCATCTTCAAATACATTTGAACTTTCTTCTCCGTATTTAAAATAAACATCAAGTTTTAACTCTTCAATTTCCTTTTCACCAACATATTGTTGAACGGGATAACGTGGAATAATGGAACCTGCTTTTACAAAAACAGGTATCGTATCAATGTCAGCATCTATCCAAAGTTCTTTTCCGCCATTGCATATTTCCCCATTCCAGAAATTATACCACTCACCTCTCGGGATGTACATTCTTCTCCCTTTTGAATTTGGTTCTAAAATCGGACAAACCAAAATATGTTCACCGAAAATAAATTCATCATTTCTAAAATGCGTAAGATAATCCTGCTGGTCATAATAAACCAGTGATTTTATAACAGGAATGCCTTCTGTCGTGTATTTATAAAAAGATGTATATAAATATGGTAGTAGCGTATATCGTAATTCTATAAATTTTCTTGAAATATCTGTGGCTTCATCATCAAAAGACCAGGGTTCCTGATTGCCGTGATGACCACTTGAGTGGGTTCTGCAGAGTGGATGGAACACCCCTAGTTGAATCCATCTGATGTAAAGTTCACTTCCAGGCTGTTCCGCAAAACCGCCAATATCAGATCCTGTAAAAGACATGCCGGACAAACACATTCTTTGCACCTGATTATTTGCTATCCATAAGTGTTCCCAGGTAGCAACATTATCACCAGTCCATGAAGACCCATATCTTTGGGCTCCACTAAAAGCAGACCTTGTTATTACAAATGGTCTTTTCGGGTAACCGTATTTTTTGACACCTTCATAAGTTGCTCTGGCCATTTGAGTACCATAAACATTATGTGCTTTTCTGTGGCTGCAGGGGTTACCATCATAATAATGTCTTACATCATCTGGAAAAGTTTTGGTTGGCACCTCCATCACAGCAGGCTCATTCATGTCGTTCCAAACTCCTTTTACGCCGATGTCTGCGATCAACTCTTTAAACAAGTCTGCCCACCATTCTCTTACTTTTGGGTTGGTGTAGTCTGGGAAAACACATTCACCAGGCCATACTTTTCCTATCATATGTGGTCCATCGGCACGTTTACAGAAATAATCTTTTTCCAGACCTTCTTTATAAATATCATAATCTTCATCTATTTTGATTCCAGGATCTATGATAACAATGGTCTTGAAACCATCTTCTGCCAATTCCTTGACCATTTTTTTTGGATTTGGAAAATGAGATTTGTTCCATGTAAAGCATCTAAAGCCTTCCATATAATCAATATCCAAATAAATACCGTCACATGGAATTTGAAGCTCTCTAAATTTACCTGCTATTTCTCGAACCTGACTTTCCGGGTAATAACTCCATTTACACTGATGATAACCTAGTGCCCACAATGGTGGTAGTTCTGCAAGACCAGTAAGATTGGTATAACTGCTAACTACATTTTCCATTTTAGGACCATATATAAAATAGTAATTCAACACACCACCTTGAGCCCAAAAACTGGTTACATCATGACGCTCATGACAAAAGTCAAAAAAGGTTTTGAAAGAATTATCAAAGAAAATACCATAAGCTTGTGTATCGTGTAATCCTATATAAAAAGGTACAGCTTTATAAATAGGGTCCTGATCCTTTGAAAATGCATATTGATCTGTTGGCCAGTTCTGAACCCTTTTCCCCCTTAAATTACACTGCATAGGTTTATCTCCCATGCCGTAGAACGCTTCTTTCTTTTGAGTCTTTTTACTCATTTTAACAACACTTCCTCCTTTTTCGTAGAATTCCTCATAATGGAAACCTATCTCATCTTCATTAATGAGTTGTCCGGAAGTATCGTAGATTTTATGTTGTAAACTCTTTTTTTCAATTTTACAAACCAACTTTGAAGTGGTAACAATGTAATTGTCTACATCTTCAGAAACTTCTAAATGGTTATATCCTCTAATTGCATTTTCAGAAATGGCATAAGAAAAATCCGGCTGAAGCTGTCCTCTGGTACCAAACCTAAACCTTATAACACTGTCTTTTATAACACTGAGTTCTAGTATAACATTGTTTTCAGTTCTAAAATAAAGTTTGTTGACGTTTTGACTAAATGAAATGACCTTATCAGGGAATTGATTTCCCATTTCATGCAATTCGGTATTTGTAATCATAATCTAAAGTGAGTTAAATAATAGCATCGCAAATATAAGCTTTGCTAAATTTAAATGGCTTTAAAAATCAAAAATCCTAAGGGTGGTAAATCTAATTCTATCGATTTCTTTTTTCCATAGTGTGGTGAATTCTCCAGAACTACATTATCATTTTTGTAGTAACCAGTACCACTGTATTTTAAGTCATCTGAATTCATTAAGAGCTTTAACTTTTTTATATCGTCAAGACCAATTCTATAGCGCTCTCTGGGAACAGGTGTAAAATTACAAACCACAATAATTTTATGGCCCTCTTCATCTTTTCTTATGTAAGATAAGACTGAATTAGCTGAATCATTATGATCTATCCACTCAAATCCGTCCGGAGAAAACTGTAAACCGTAGAGCGCAGATTCTTTTCTATAAATAGCGTTGAGATCAGAGATAACTTTAGAGATGCCTTCATGCATTTTGTTTTCAAGCAAATGCCAGTCCAGACTTTTTTCAAAATTCCATTCCCTGTACTGCCCAAACTCTCCGCCCTGAAATAAAAGCTTAGCTCCAGGGTGTGTAAACATGTAACCATAAAGCAGCCTGAGGTTAGCAAATTTTTGCCATTGATCACCGGGCATTTTCTCGATTAAAGACTTTTTACCATAAACCACTTCATCATGAGATAATGGTAACATAAAATTTTCAGTAAATGCATAATTCATACTGAAAGTCAATTCATTGTGATGATGTTTTCTATATATTGGTTCTTTACTGAAATATTCTAAGGTGTCATGCATCCAGCCCATCATCCATTTCATACCAAAGCCCAAACCTCCTGCAAAAGTTGGACGTGATACCATTGGATAACTGGTAGATTCTTCTGCTATTGTTTGTACATCCGGATAATTTCTGTAAACTTCTTCGTTGAATTCTTTCAGAAATGTAACAGCCTCGAGGTATTCATTGCCACCATAAATATTAGGTTCCCATTCGCCATCGTTTCTTGAATAGTCCAAATACAGCATAGAAGCTACGGCATCTACACGTAACCCGTCTATATGGTATTTGTCAAGCCAAAATAATGCATTACTAATCAGGAATGCTTTGACTTCATTTCTACCATAATTAAAAATCAATGATTTCCAATCCGGGTGATAGCCCTTACTTCTGTCCGGATGTTCATAAAGATTCGTGCCATCAAAAAATCCTAATCCGTGAGCATCTTCGGGAAAATGAGAAGGTACCCAATCTAAAATGACACCAATATCATTCTGATGAAATTTTTCAACTAATGTCATAAATTCCTCCGGATATCCAAATCTTGATGTCGGCGCAAAATATCCTGTAATCTGATAACCCCAACTCGGGTCATAAGGATATTCCATAATCGGCATAAACTCTACATGTGTAAAATTGTGCTCTTTTACGTAATTTACAAGATCTTTTGCAAGCTCTAAGTAGCTTAAGCTTCTGTCTTCCTCAACTATTTTTTTCCAGGATCCTAAATGAACTTCATATACAGAATATGGTGCTTTGACATCGTTTTTTGTTTTTCTTTTTTTCATCCAGGCACTGTCTTTCCATTTCTTATTCAGTTTCCAAACCACAGAAGCTGTTTTTGGAGGATGTTCGCATCGTTTTGCGAAAGGGTCTGCTTTTTCTGTTTTGATATCATTATTGTGTGAATGTATTCTGTATTTGTAAACATCACCCTGTTTTACGCCTGGTATAAAGCCTTCCCAAATACCACTTTCATCCCATCTGACATTTAGGGTGTGTTCACCTTCTATCCAATAATTAAAATCTCCAATGACAGAAACGCGTTTTGCCGATGGTGCCCATACAGCGAAGTAAGTGCCTTCTACCCCATTTAAAGTCATAGGATGTGAACCTAATTTTTCATATAGTCTAAAATGTTTTCCCGATTTAAATAAATCTATATCAAAATCAGAAAACAGGCTGTGTACTTGAACTTTATTCATTAAGTTTATGTTTTAAAATGTTGTAAATTCCTTTTAATGGTATAACAGACCATCTCGGACGGGCATTTAATTCGTATCCAAGTTCATAAATGGCTTTTTCCAAAAGACAATACTCTAATAAGAATTCAATTTCGTTAATATAACCAATATTAAGGTTATTATTTTGAACTTTATGGATATAAGTGTTTAAAAACACACCTACCATATTAGAATAAATCACTTCAGCAGAATGAAATAATTCATCTAATGGTTTTTTGTAGTTGTCAAGGTTGTTAAAGATTGTTGCGTATAAAGCATAATTGAAAGATCTAAACATCCCTGCTACGTCCTTAAGAGGCGGCTGTTTTACTTTTCTATCTCGTATAGTACTTTCCGGTTCACCTTCAAAATCAATGATATAAAAATCTCTGTTGTTGACCAAAACCTGACCTAAATGGTAATCGCCGTGTAAACGGATACGTTCACTTTTTAATTTGGTTTCATCAAAATCCAAAAATCTAGCTTTGACTTCTTTCTTATTTTCCAACAGGTAATTTGCCATCTCCAGCATCATACCGTCGAGTTTATGAAGATTGTTTTCTAACAGATTAATTCTGTTGTCTAACATATACATTAATCTGTTTTTCAGCCAAACGGTATAATCGTAATTATAAGTTCTGGGCGTAAACGCCGTATTAATCCTTTCCATACCCAAGGCAATATGCATTTCTGCAGTCCTGAGGGCTAGCTTTTGAACATCTTCAAATATTTCAAGGTCAAACCATTCTAAAATTTTAGCATCAATTTGGTCTAAGCTTACTTGCTTATACCTCGGTAAAACTTTAAGGTTTTTAACATTATAATTGTGTTTTGAAAGCTTTTCATAAGATTTTTCAATATTTTTCACAAAATATTCCCACGCATCACCTTGATTTTGTACCAACTCCTGCATTAAAGCCAGTGTCATGGTATTTTTATCACTAAATTTTAGCGTAATACTTCCACAATATCCAGGTGTATTTAAAAAATAACCATTGTTGGTTAAAAACTTACTGATTTCGTAATCTGGGTTTTGATCAGTATAAACTCTTCTGAAGAATTTTAAAATGTACTTATCATTAAAAACAATTGATGTATTACTTTGTTCACCACTCAAAAACTTAGAACTTTCATAGCTATGGTCGCTGCATTTTCTTCCTCTTCTGTATTCAACTATTTCGTATTTATACTTATCTCCTTCGGCTATCTTGTTGAAGATCTGAGCTCTAAAAGACTCAAGTAAAATAGCATCTACGAGGTAACTTCTCTCTCCATTCAGGTCCAAACGCGATATAATCTGGTAGTCAACATAGTCTTTCTCCTTAACTAGACCCATGGGTAAAAAATATTCCTGAACAAAGGCCTCTTTAAAATTGACTTCAAGTATAACGCCATAAAAAAGATCGTTATCTTTTTCAATTTTAAAGTAGTTTAAAATTTCTATGTATTTGATTGTGCTGGCCTTACCTCCGTACCATCTTTGCTTGGTGATGTATTCTCCTAAGACATCACTACATAATTCGCTAATAAATCTTTTGTTTTCAAATAGATCGTCCCATTTGGTCTCATACTTGAAGACATCATTTATATTGTCCTTATTTTTATCTTCTGACATCAATGTACTGAAATTTTAAATATGTGGAATGGTAATGTTGGATTAAGCTCTACATAATTCCATTCATCGTACCAATTGTAGCTATCATTTGTGATAAGGTCTAATAATGTAAGGTGATGTCCCGGACGTAGATTAAGGGCTTCGTAAGGAATTCTTATCATACCTTTTTGTGTGTAATAAGAATCCAGATTGACCACTGTTAAAATGAGATTTGTTTTTTCCTCATTCCACTTTACATAGCCTATAAGATTATCGTTTTCTATATAGGAGAACTCAATCAGATTAGTTTGCTGTAAAGCAGGGTTCTCTCTTCTTAAATGGTTAATTTTTGCCATAAGGTAAGTAATCTTGTTTTCAAGATTCCAGTTCCAGTGACGAATTTCGTATTTTTCAGAGTTTAAATATTCTTCTTTTCCAATAACGGCATCTGTTACCATTTGTTCAAATACAGGTCCGTAAACACCTGTATTACTGGATAATGTAGCAGCTAAAGCGTAGCGTATCAAATGCATAGACTCATTAGATCCCTGTAAATGATAAGGATTAATGTCCGGTGTATTGACCCAAAAGTTAGGCCTGTAATACTCCTTCATATTGGTCTTTGTCAATTCATTGAGATATTCTGTTAATTCGTGTTTACTTACTCTCCAGGTAAAATAAGTATACGACTGCGAATAGCCTTGTTTAGCAAGTTGCTGCATTACTTTGGGTCTTGAAAAAGCCTCTGATAAGAATAAAGTATCCGGATGTTTGGCTTTTATTTGGGTTATAAACCAGTTCCAGAAGCGGTATGGTTTTGTATGAGGATTATCAACTCTAAAAACTTTTATACCTAAATCGGCCCAATACATCCCTATACTTAAAAGCTCATCCCAAAGCGCATCTACTGCTTTACATTCAAAATTAAAGTTTACGATGTCCTGATATTTTTTAGGAGGGTTCTCAGCGTATTGAATACTGCCGTCCGGTCTAAATCTAAACCATTCCGGATGCTCTTCAAGGTAAGGATGATCAGGAGCTGCCTGAAAGGCTAAATCCAGGGCAATTTCGATTCCGTGTTCATGAGCTTTATGCACAAGCGATTTGAAGTCTTCAAGATCACCTAATTCCGGATGAATGCTTTTATGCCCACCTAACTTTGATCCTATAGCCCACGGAACGCCGGAATCTCCAGGCTCTGCGTGCGTGGTGTTATTTTTTCCTTTTCTATTTTTTTCTCCTATTGGATGAATTGGCGGAAAATATAATGTGTCAAAACCCATTTTTGCAACACGTGGTAATAACCTTTCACAGTCTTTGAATGTACCATGTTGTCCTTTGTGTTCGCTTGCTGATCTCGGAAAAAATTCGTACCAGGTACTGAACCTGGCTTTTTCCCTATCCACGTATACTTTGAATTCCTGAGTGGAACTCACGAATTGTTTTAATGGATATTCTGTAAAAAGATACTTTAACCTTTCGGATTTAGCAGCATTACAGGCATCATTATATTTACTTTCGTCCTTGAATAAATGAATTAAATTATCTAAAAACTGCTTATCATCCTCATTTTTTGTTGACTTAACTAAGTGTTCTACATATTGGATGCCTTCAAGTAACTCACCTCTTACATAAGTTTCAGCAGCTATTTTTGCAGAAATTCCATGATGCCAGTTAAGGGGATGATCTACCCATGCATTGACTTTATAAGTGTAGTAACCTTGCTCAGATACATTAAATATACCCGTGTATCTATCATTGACATCGTGTTGTAATCTTACTGAAAAATGTTGATTCCCTGATTCATGTTCAACTTCAACTTCGGCTTGAATAATATCATGACCATCATTGAAGATATCAGCAGATAAAAAAACATTTTCGTTAACTATTCTTTTGATAAAAAAATGACCACAATTAAGTTGTGGCTGTACATTTTCTATTATAACACGTTCTTGTCTTACCATTGAATTTATTTTGTTGTTAAAATAATAGATTTTTTAATTGATTTGCAATTTTAGCACTAATTATTTTTGATTAAATATATAAAACAAGTTAAACTAAGTGTTATTTTAAAATATGATAATTTGAATAAATATAATAAATATGATTTTAGTCAGTTTATTCTACAATGAGATTTCAAAATTGAATGAATATTGTTATATTAGTAAAAATTAAAATTGAAAGATATGGATATTAACTTTAATTACGTGCACGTAACCGCAAGTGAAAGATTAGAAGAATTGATCACAAAAAAACTTAACAAACTTAAGAATAGATATAGTTGGATAGTGAGGGCTGAAGTTTTTATAAAAAAAGAGAATACATCAAACCCTGAGCAAGGGATGATTTGTGATATTGAAATTAGTACCCCAGGTCAGAATATTTTTACATCTTCAAATGATAAATCTTTCGAAGCTGCAATAAGTAAAAGTGTAGACGAATTAAAAAGACAACTACAAAAGAGAAAAGAAAAAATGACTACGCATTAATTGAAATACTTAAACTAAAAAAAAAGTCTCGTGAAAACGAGACTTTTTTTTATCTATACCTAAATAATTTTAATTTGACCCAGCTTCCGCATTTTTAATTCTTTCATCTATAGCTTTTGCTTTCTCATTTTCACCGGTCTGATAGAAAATACTTTTAAGGTATTTCATAGCATTAATATTTGTAGAATCCAGTTCTATGGTTTTTTCTAAATAAGGCACAGCTTCTTTTAGGATCTTAATTTTTTTCTCCTTAAGCTCGTCATACTTTTTAGTATCGGCAGTAGACATTCCCAGTTTGTTCATTTCTTCGGTGATTTTTCTGTCTTCCTTTAGAATGATGCTCGCAACGTTGTTATAGGCATTAGCCATAGTAGGGTCTAATTCTATGGCTTTAAGATAAAACTCTTTGGCTTTATCAAAATCTTCAAGCTTTTCTGTACTTACCCCTAAATTGTAAAAAATTACAGGATCGTCAGGACTTAACTCAGAAATTTCTGACATAATTTCGCTGTATTTTTGCATATCGCCTAATTTATAGTAAAGGTCAGCTTCTGCCTGCATAAGTGGAATATCGTTAGGGTTTTCAGCTTTTGCAATCTTCATCGCTTCTATAGCCTCATCCGGCTTGTTTTGTTCTATATATATTAATGAAACAAATTTTGCAATTTCTCCTTTTTTGGAAGGCGTAACTTCATCATTAGGCTCTACGTGAGTTCCCGATTGTATTGAAGCATCTCTTAAGACTTCATTTCCAAATGTTTCCATAACACCTGTATCTAAATTTTTGGCCTGATATAGGGTTTGTGAACCGTTGTAGTCTAAATCTATAAGGGTTTTGTAATAATCTAATGCCATATCGTATTCTCTGGCATTCAATGCACTGTTAGCTGCGTAATATAGATATAATGTATCTTGTTTACCCAGTTTGTAAGACTCATAGAGTTTATTGGCTGCGACAAGATTCTTGCTTTTTTTCTGATCTTCCACAGCACTATTCACCAAGTCTGCTCTTAATTGGTCTAATGCAGCTATAGCATCTTCTTCATCTTCTCCAAGATCTATGGCATCCTGAAACGCCTGTGCAGCGGTTTTAAAATCTTCGATTGATGTGCTTAAACCATCACCAAGATATGCTTTACCTTTGGTAAGTAAGTAGGTTGACTGCCACCTTTCATTTTCATTGGTGTAAGTATCTTCCACTTTTTTAAGTAAAGATTTTGCTTCATTATAGTTTTTATCCTCTACAGCTTTCTCTGCATCCCTAATTTCTCTTTTTTGTGCGTAAATAGAAATTGAAAAGCTTAACAATAAAGTAAAAATTATTTTTGTTTTCATCATCATAAATTTAATTTCTGTTTATTTTAATTTTAATTATCTGATTCGTTTTTAGGTTCTGATTGGTCATTTGCTTCAGCCTCGTTGTTTTCGTTTTCCTCTTCTTCCTCGATCATTATTTTTGCAACTGCGGCAATGGCGTCACCATCTTTTATATTAATAAGTTTCACACCTTGTGTTGCTCTACCCATAGTTCTTAACTCACTCATGGACATTCTTATGGCTACCCCTGATTTTTTTATAATCATTAGATCATCCTGGTCGGTTACAGATTTTAAAGATACTAAACTGCCGGTTTTTTCTGTGACAGATATAGTTTTTACCCCTTTACCGCCTCTGTTTGTTAACCTGTAAATCTGCTCTCCGTTTTCAGGATCGTCGATAAAAGTTCTTTTACCGTAACCATTTTCTGAAACAACCAAAACAGTATCTTCTTTAGGATTGTTGACAATAATCATGCCTACCACTTCATCATCTTCACCCGCAAGGGTTATACCTCTTACACCGGCAGCAGTCCTTCCCATTGGTCTTGTCTTACTTTCTTCAAAACGAATGGCTTTACCACTTTTTACGGCCAGCATAACTTCGCTGTCGCCTGTTGTTAAACTAGCAGACAATAATTCATCTCCATCTTTTATAGTGATGGCATTTATACCATTCGTTCTTGGTCTTGAATATTGCTCGAGTGATGTTTTCTTAACCTGACCTTTTTTTGTAGCCATTAAGACATAATGACTATTTACATATTCTTCATCTTTAAGGTCTTTTGTACAAATGAAAGCCTGAATTTTATCATCAGGATCTAAGTTCATAAGGTTTTGAACCGCTCTGCCTTTAGATGTTTTGCTGCCTTCAGGAATTTCATAGACTCTCATCCAATGACATTTACCATTCTTGGTAAAGAACAGCATATATTGGTGGTTTGTGCCTACAAAGATGTATTCTAAGAAGTCTTCATCTCTTGTTGTTGAAGCTTTTTGTCCAACGCCTCCTCTACTTTGTGTTTTGTATTCAGTAAGTGGAGTTCTTTTAATGTATCCTGCATGTGAGATCGTAATGACAACCTGTTCGTTTGGTATCATATCTTCCATGCTTACATCACCTCCGGCATAGTCTATAACAGAGCGTCTTTCATCTCCGTATTTTTCTTTAATTTCAAGAAGCTCATCTTTAATGATTGTCATTCTTCTTTCTTCATTTGCAAGAATATCCTTGAGGTCTTCTATAGTTTTAATCAACTCATCATACTCTTCACGAAGTTTATCCTGCTCCAGACCTGTAAGTTGTCTCAGACGCATTTCTACAATAGCTCTTGCCTGTAGTTCAGAAAGCTCAAAACGCTCGATTAACTTATTTCTGGCTTCTTCAGCATTTGAAGAAGCTCTAATTAAGGCAATAACTTCATCTATATTGTCTGAAGCAATAATAAGACCTTCCAAAATATGTGCCCTGTCTTCTGCTTTCTTAAGCTCAAATCTGGTTCGTCTTACCACAACATCATGTCTGTGTTCAACGAAATTGCTTATCAGCTCTTTAAGGTTTAAGAGTCTTGGTCTGCCTTTAACCAGGGCAATGTTGTTTATGCTGAAACTTGACTGTAAAGCTGTATGCTTAAACAGTGTGTTAAGCACAACATTAGGTACCGCATCTCTTTTCAGAAAATATACAACACGCATTCCATTTCTGTCAGATTCGTCTCTGATGAGAGAAATGCCTTCAAGTTTTTTATCATTTACAAGGTCTGCTGTCTTCTTGATCATATCAGCCTTATTGACTTGATAAGGTATTTCAGTAACTACTATACACTCTTTACCATTAACCTCTTCAAAGTGAGACTTGGCTCTCATTACTACACGTCCTTTACCTGTTTTATAAGCATCTTTTACGCCATCATGTCCGTAAACAATTCCGCCTGTCGGAAAGTCAGGTGCTTTAATGTGTTCCGTAAGCTCTTCTATCTCAATATCGTTATTATCTATATAAGCAATCGTGCCATCTACAACTTCACTAAGATTATGCGGTGCCATATTAGTGGCCATACCCACGGCAATACCACTTGCTCCATTAACCAATAAATTAGGAACTCTTGTAGGTAATACGGTTGGTTCTTTTATGGTATCATCAAAATTCAGCTGATGTTCTACGGTATCTTTGTCGATATCAGATAGCATTTCTTCACTTAGCTTCTGCATTCTAGCTTCAGTATATCGCATTGCCGCAGGACTATCTCCATCAACAGATCCAAAATTCCCCTGGCCATCAATGAGTTGATATCTCATACTCCATTCCTGAGCCATCCTTACCATTGTGTCATACACCGAAGTATCACCATGAGGGTGATATTTACCAAGGACCTCCCCGACAATACGCGCTGATTTTTTATAAGATTTATTTGACGTTATACCAAGTTCGTGCATCCCGAAAAGTACTCTTCTATGAACGGGTTTTAGTCCGTCTCTTACATCTGGTAAAGCACGAGAAACAATTACGGACATAGAATAATCTATGTACGCTGTTTTCATCTCATCCTCTATGTTGATAGGAATAAGCTGTTCTTTGTCTGCCATTTTATTTTTTTATTTTGTTTAAAAAATTTGTAGTCTGCTAATTTAATTAATTTTACCCAAGTATCATATATGGATAAGGGAAATCCCGATTTTTTATTAACAAAGAATTATAGTATATTCGTTGATAACTTAGCACTATTTTGTGAAGGATTTAAATAAAAAAATTGTTATTTGCTCACATAATGGCGTAGTATTTGAATAGACTATTGAGATAAAGAATTTTAAATATGGATGATAATTTTTCACCAAAAGTAAAAGATGTAATTGCATTTAGTAAAGAGGAGGCTTTAAGATTAGGCCATAGTTTTATAGGGACTGAGCATTTACTGTTAGGCCTTTTAAGGGAAGGTGACGGTATGGCTATAGATATTATGAACTCCTTATCTATTGATTTAGATCACCTGAGAAGAAAAGTAGAAATACTAAATCCTACTGAACCTAATCCGGTTCATATTTCTAATGAGAAAAAAAACTTACACCTTACAAGACAGGCAGAGCGTGCATTGAAAACAACCTTTTTGGAAGCTAAACTATTCCAGAGTTCATCTATCAATACAGCGCACCTATTGTTATGTATTCTAAGAAATGACAATGACCCAACTACAAAACTATTGAATAAATTTAAAATAGATTACGACATAGTGAAGGATAAATTTAAAGCACTTAAAGGTATGGAAGACGATTTTATTGAGTCTCCATCTGCAAGCTCATTGTCTGATGACTCTGATGATGACAGCAAAAGAAAAAACCCATTTGAAAGCAGTAAAAGCTCAAAATCAACCTCTTCAAAAAAATCAAAAACACCTGTTCTTGATAACTTTGGCAGAGACTTGACTGCTATGGCGGAAGAAGGTAAACTGGATCCTGTAGTGGGCAGAAAAAAAGAAATAGAACGCGTTTCTCAGGTTTTGAGTCGCAGGAAAAAAAACAACCCTCTCCTTATTGGCGAACCAGGTGTGGGTAAAAGTGCAATCGCCGAAGGTTTGGCCTTAAGAATAGTTCAAAGAAAAGTGTCTCGTATTTTATATGATAAAAGACTGGTTACACTGGATTTGGCCAGTCTTGTAGCTGGCACAAAATACAGAGGCCAATTTGAAGAACGAATGAAGGCCGTAATGAATGAGCTTGAAAAAAATGATGACATTATACTGTTTATAGATGAAATCCATACTATTGTTGGAGCCGGTGGGGCTACAGGTAGTTTAGATGCCAGTAATATGTTTAAGCCTGCTTTAGCTAGAGGAGAAATACAATGTATTGGTGCTACCACTCTAGATGAATTTAGACAAAATATCGAAAAGGATGGTGCTCTGGAAAGACGTTTCCAAAAAATAATTGTTGAGCCTACCAACAAAGAGGAAACTATTGAAATACTTAATAATATAAAAGGTAAATACGAAGAACACCATAGTGTAAATTACACTGATGAAGCTATAGAAGCCTGTGTAACTCTTACATCAAGATATATGACTGAAAGGTTCCTGCCCGACAAAGCTATTGATGCCCTGGATGAAGCAGGTTCGAGAATTCATATAACCAACATCAAAGTGCCGCAACAGGTTCTCAATTTAGAGAAAAAATTAGATGAAATCAGAGAACACAAAAATGTTGTTGTTAAAAAACAAAAATATGAAGAAGCTGCAAAGCTTAGAGATGATGAAAAGAATGTCGAACAGGAATTAGAAATCGCTCAACAGGAGTGGGAAAAGCAATCTAAAGAGAACAGAATTACCGTTACAGAAGACCACATTGCGGATGTGATTTCAATGATAACCGGTATTCCGGTAAATAGGATCGCTAAAACTGAAAGTAATAAATTAAAGCTGCTTCCTGAAGCTATAAAAAGTAAAGTCATTGGTCAGGATGAAGCTGTATTAAAAATTTCTAAAGCTATTCAAAGAAATAGAGCTGGTCTCAAAGACCCTAATAAACCCATTGGTTCGTTTATATTTTTAGGGCAGACAGGTGTCGGCAAAACACAATTAGCCAAAGTCTTAGCCAAAGAGTTGTTTGATAATAATGACGCGCTTATAAGACTGGACATGAGTGAGTACATGGAGAAATTCGCAGTTTCGAGATTAATTGGTGCACCTCCTGGATATATTGGTTATGAAGAAGGTGGACAGCTTACTGAAAAAGTGAGACGGAAGCCTTATGCCGTTTTGTTGCTTGATGAAATTGAAAAAGCACATCCGGATGTCTTCAATATGTTACTTCAGGTCTTAGATGATGGTTACTTGACCGATAGTCTTGGCAGAAAAATTGATTTCAGAAACACTATCATCATCATGACTTCTAATATTGGAGCCAGAAAAATTAAGGATTTTGGTCAGGGTGTTGGATTTGGAACAAAAGCTAAAAAAGATCAGGAAGATTCTAATACCAGAAAAATCATTGAAGGCGCTTTAAAGAAAGCTTTTGCACCAGAGTTTTTAAATAGAATTGACGATGTTGTGATCTTCAATGCTCTGGAACAGGAAGACATTTTCAAAATCATAGACATAGAATTATCAAAACTTTACAAACGAATTGAAGAAATGGGCTATAATTTTGAATTATCAGACCAGGCTAAGAAGTTTATTGCAGAAAAAGGTTTTGATAAGCAATATGGTGCACGTCCATTAAACAGGGCTATACAAAAGTATATCGAGGATGCTTTGGCAGAGAAAATTGTCAATTCTGATATTTCAACCGGAGACCACATAAAGATGGATTTTGATGCTGATAATAGTGAATTGACTATTGAAATAGAACATCAAACTACAAACTAAACTAAAAAATGGGTATTGTTTTTATTGATCAATATCCATTTTTTTATAACCCTATTTTTTTAGGATTATCTTCATGTGGTGTTATTTTTAGCATTGCTGGAATTATACTTTTGAAAAAACCGCCTAAAGAAATTAATTTTATTTATGGCTACCGAACGACCTCTTCAATGAAGAATGAAACGGTATGGAAATTTGCACAAAAATTATCAGCTAAATACTTAGTGATTATTGGTGCTCTTCAGATTTTGATTAGTCTTTTAGGTTTTATATACCACCCAAAAATTGAATACGCTATAGCAATCACTTTGATAGTGATTTTTGGAAGCATTGTGTTAAAAGTGGTACTAATTGAAAACAAATTAAAAAAGTTTTTATCCAAGAACAATAAACCGTAAATTTTAACACACCACTTAATTCTGATTATATCATTTGAACTAATCACTAAACTGAATTAATCAGTAAATTAAAGTATAGTAACATATGGTATAGTTTATAGTAATTTACGCTAAGTTCCAACTTATGTATTCAATTACTTTCAAATGTGTGTTCTATATTAATGCCAGAGATAAGTATTTTATAAATATTTTCACATTATTATTTGCTTTAAGTAATGGCTGAACCTTATTATGAGCTATATTTTATCGTACTTTTGCAAAATATTTCAATAGCAGATTGTATATAATTATAATTGAAAATAGATTTTTAATGCCAGAAAAGCTAAGAAGTAAAAAAAAACCAAGATGGAAACTCCTCCATCAATATTATAGCTATACAGGATTTTATAATTTTATAGGTAAGAGCTTACTTAAAGCTACGCCTCCTATTGTTATATTTATTGCAATCGTTTTAGGCATTCATTTTTTTGTGATAGATATCAATGACATTTTGATTTACGTCACAGAAAATTTTCACCCTATTGGTGTTTTTGCTGTATTTTTTGCTTCAGAATCTATCTTAGGCCTCATACCACCCGAAATATTCATAGCATGGTGTGATAAAAATTCATACCCCTGGTTGTTTTTAAGTATTTTGTCCGTGTTGTCTTATCTTGGAGGTATCATTTCATATTTCTTTGGCCGGGGTATTGCTAATATACCAAGTGTATTTGTTTACCTTGAAGTTAAGATGGCCAAGCACATCAAAAACATGCGTAAATGGGGTGGCCTGCTTATTATAGTTGGAGCTCTTCTCCCCTTGCCTTTTGCAATATCCAGTATAGCTGCCGGAACTATAAAATTTCCGTTTGGGAGTTATTTGATTTTTGGAGCTTTAAGATTTGTAAGGTTTTTGATATACGGCTTATTGATTTTTGGAATTTTATAAACCCATTAATCCATATACAACTCGTTAATTTTCGACCTTAATTTCCTGGTGTAATCTTCATAAAGCCAATCTCTGTAGTTTTTAGTATTTCTAATGATACATTTGGAGTATTGTTTTATCCTATCCTGAATATCATCTTTTAACTCTCGAGCCAGTATCCTGGCATCAAAAACATCTTCTGAGTTATCAACGCACATTTTAGCGTGCTGTTCTACAGATTCTTCCAGAACAAGTTTTGATTTTTCACCATTATTTACAGTTTCGTCATATCTCTTTTTGATATCAAAGCTAATATCCTCTGTGTTTTTGAACATTTCCCTGACTTCTTCGGGCATCTCATAGACAAACTGACTTTCTATTTCTTCGTCCGTAATTACATTCTCTAAGAAATAGTCAGGGTTTTTAAAGATCATTTGCCAGTCTACTTTTGCATCCCAAGGACCGAATCGTGCAAAATTATTACCGAGGTCAATTACATTGAAGATGTCTTTATTCGGTAATTTACGAGAACCACGACCAATCATTTGAAAATAAAGCGTAAGTGACTTTGTAGCTCTGTTAAGAATGATATTTTCGACAGTTGGCTCATCAAAACCGGTTGTTAAAATACTGACTGAGGTCAAAATAGCATCGGGTTTTTCATGAAACCACTTTAAAATTGCCCTACGTTCCTTTTTATTATGGGTGTTGTCAAGATGCTTTATTTCGTAACCAGCTTCCTTAAAAGTATGATATACATACCAGGAAGTATTTATACCATTATTAAAAATCAGCGTTTTTTTACCTTTACATTTCTCTTCATAGGCCTGCAGTAATTTAGACTGCATGTTCATGTTTGTGTATAAATCCTCTGAAGATTTTACGGTATAATCTCCATTTATACCAACCTGAAGCTGACTTAATCCTACATTGTAAGTATAAGTCTTGGCTTTGGCCAGATACCCTTTTTCAATAAGGCTTGGTATGGATTCACCAACCAGTAACTTATTATAGTTTTTATACATCGGCAATTTAATGTTGGAACTTAAAGGCGTAGCCGTAACGCCAAGTAAAAAAGTTTTTTCCAAAAATTTGAATAATTTGGTAAATGAATTGTAATGGGCTTCATCTATGATCGTAAGGCCGATGTTTTTAAGAGTTACTTTTTCATCATTTAACCTGTTGTTTAAGGTCTCCACCATAGCCACAAAGCACATGTAATCATTGTCATCACTTAATTCTTTTACCTGAGAATTAATGATTTTGTTATTTACTCCAAATTGCTTTAGCATCTTAGAGGTTTGCTTACATAGCTCAATTCTGTGAGTTAATACAATTACTTTCTTTCCCGTTTTATTGATGTATCTTCTAACTATTTCAGAAAAAACAACAGTTTTTCCACCACCTGTTGGTAGCTGATATAACAAGTTGAAGTCTTCTCTTTCATTTTCGATATATTCAAAAATTCTTTCAAGGTCTCTTTCCTGGTAATCGTATAATTCTTTTTCAGCAGTTTTGGTCAACATAAAGATCCCATTTTTATTTTGAGGATTTGCAAAAGTAAGTAGAATCTGAGTTTATTGAAAATATAAAAGGTTAAAAAGCATTTAAAACACTCTGTATAGTTTGAAAAAGCAATAAAAAATCTATTTTTGTACCTATTAAAATTTTGAAATTTTGAAAAATAAACAAGCACTTAAATTAATTACCGAAATCATTAATCATGTTATGGATAACGGTATCGATTCAGAAGACATAATCAAAAAACTTAAAGACTTAAGAGTATTTGCAGTTGAAGAGAAGAGTCCGGTTGTAGCTAAAGCACTTAGACTTACTTATGAGCATATCGAAGAAAATGATGGCTTTATCATTCCTATACCTACAGACGAACCTTTGGAAGGAGAGCAGGACGACACTCAACTTATTACCGGAGACGAAAGCTTTATTTATCTAATGAATTTGATAAAGAAATCAAATAATAAGATAAACCTTCAGGAAATCAGAGAATATAATCGCTACTTAGAAATATAAAAAAACCGTCTCAAAACCTTAATAACCGAAATTGCCAGTCATTCTGAAATTCTGTATGCCGAAAGGCAGGTATTTCAGAATCTCAGTATATTTATTTCAAATTTGTTAAAGAATCTGAAATCCCCTATGCTTCGGGACAGATTATCAAATGAGGAATTTTGAGACAGCTTCTTTTATGTTTATAAAAAAATCATATCTCATTGAATATAGAATGCATTAAACGTTTTTTATCGTTTATGCTTTCTTCAAGGGAAATCATAGTTTCCGTCCTTTGAACGCCTTCAATATCGTCTATTCTAAAAATGACCTCCTTGGCGTGATCTGTATTTTTAGCCCTTAATTTGCAAAATATATTATACTTACCGGTTGTAATACTGGCTACAGTAACATTTGGTATTTCACTTATCCTATTTATCACAAATTGGGTTTGTGATGTTTTTTTCAGATATATACCGACATAAGCTATAAAAGTATAACCTAATTTTTTATAATCTAAATTAAGACTGGAACCGGTTATAATTCCCATCTCTTCCATTTTTTTTACTCTAACATGAACTGTACCTGCAGAAATAAGTAGTTGTTTTGCAATATCAGTAAACGGGGTTCTGGTATTTTCAATTAACATGTTTAGGATCTGGTGATCAGTTTCGTCTAATTTAACTTTTGACATGCGCTTTACGTTTTAAATAATGAATGCGCAAAATTAATGATTTATTTGCAATGAATAAATACTTTTTTAAAGATTTTTGTATTATTTCATAAATTTTAAGGAATCTCATCAACAACTGTTAATACTAATCTCTATTTGATCACTTCCTACTCTAATAGATTTAATCAAAATATTCTCTTCAAGAAAATTTAAACCGTTTATAAAAACAGGCTTATCAAAGGCATCAATTGACCTGTGTGAATTAAAAGAACTTAATTCATCTAAACTTTTAATGTATGGTATGAATTCTATTCTGCCATCTTTTAAAACCTCATTATACTGAATGCCAATAAATTGACTATCTGAATTTTTAACATTCTTTACGATTATATCAAAATATGATTGCTTATTTAGTGGTATATCATGATAGGAAGAAATGTCATAAACGTCTTCATTTGCATTTGCTATCACGAAAATCATTTTCAAAAGACTCATTGTTACAAATTTTCTTGTTTTATTCCTGCAATAATCATTTGGATAGTGTCCTGCTTCAAATAATACGGTAGGTACTTTATGACTTTGAATATAATCGCCAAAGCAATTAATATTATGTGTGTCGTCATATCTACCTATTTGATTAGGGATGAGATCCCGAAGTAATTCATTAGCACTCACAATAAGCTTCATAGCTTTCTCCCTGTGCTGGTCAACGCTTAGTAAATTATCATAAGAAGGCGCTAAGAAAGACATGGTTGAAGAATTTTGAGTTTCTCCAACCCCAAAAATTGTCCTTTGACCGTGCAAATTAAAACAGTATTGAGGCTTAAACGTACTGAAATTCTCAAAAAAAGCTTTTGTTTCACTCTGAGATTTATTGACGGCATCGCGGTTTAAGTCAACTTCCCTGGCATTTAATCTTGTATATAAACTTGCACCATCAGGATTAAGCATTGGTATTATCCGTATGGTACAATTATGTAAAATGGTCTTTACCAAACTACCATGCTTATACTCTTTTATATAGTTAATGAAGTCTAAGATGGCTTTAGTCGTTGTACCTTCATTCCCGTGCATTTGCGACCATAACAGTATTTTTTTGGCACCAGTACCAAAGTCCAGTGCATATATTGGTTTTCCTAACTCAGAATGCCCAATAACAGATTTTTTAAATAAGTCCGGCACTTGAAGTTCTAAATATTCTTCCAGTAAATTAAAAGGCAGGTAGCGATTTAAGAACAACGTATTTTCAATATCATAATGTTCAAAAATTCTTTTGAGATAGCTGTTTATTTCCATTTTACAAATGTAAAAATATAAATTTTTACAAAAGTAAACATACGATATTTTACATTTGTTTACAAAACGCAGCATGATGTTTATTAATGTAAAAAAGTCTTATGAAAAGCTTAAGGAATATTTCCATAACAGGTTTTTATTATTTATAAATATCATATTACCAATGTTTTATTAATTATTACATCAAGCGTTTGTTTATAAAATACATTAATTTCAAATATAGGTTTGATGTTAAATTTTATTATTTACTTTTGTAAAGTTCTAATTGCTTAAACAAAAGTTTACAATGGTAAACATGAATGAATTTTCAAAGCGTTTACAACAAATCTTTGATTATTATGATTTGAATGCTTCTGCTTTTGCGGATAAAATAGATGTTGGAAAAGCTTCAATATCACATTTGCTATCCGGCAGAAATAAACCCAGCCTGGATTTTGTAATGCGGGTAGTGAAAACTTTTCCTGAAGTTGAACTGTATTGGCTGCTTAATGGTAAAGGGAGTTTTCCTAAAGACGCTGCTCCTACTCCAGAATCCAAAAATACACCTGCCACTCCTCCTGTAGTACCTGAACAGGCATTAGAAATAAAAGAAAACACCTCAAAACCTGTTGATGTAAAATCTGACGAAATAGAACGCATTGTAATTTTTTATAAAAATGGTTCTTTCAAGACTTACACTCCTGAATAAGGATTATTTTTGCCGGATGAGATCATTTCATTTTTTACCACTTTTACTACTTGTAGCTTGTTATACGCCTGAAAGAAATTGTGTGGATTTTAAAACAGGTAAGTTTAAATACGAGGCGCTTGTAAATGGCAATTTAGAAAAGACCATTTTTATAAGAAACGATAGCCTGCAAATAGAAATATATAAAGAGCAAACAGATACCTCAAAAATTCGATGGATTAATGATTGTGAATTTATACTAACGCCGCTCAATCCCGAAAGTATTTTAGATAAATACCAGATGCACATGAAAATACTAAGTACAACAGAAAATACTTACAAATTTGAATATAACGAGGTAGGTAAAAAGCAGAAAGAATCGGGAATAGCAGAACGTGTAGATACTGAGGGATAAAATCATATTTGATAGTGAAATAATATATTGCCTGATTCTCTGCGATCTTAAAGAGTCTTCATGATAGATGCTGTTTCTCATCGTCTGAAGTATGAAACCGCAAGCTTAAATGAGAATAGAATAAAGATAATCTGATTTCAATTTTTTTAGAGATCAGATTTTTTTATTTATCAGGAATTTTTACAGAAAATTTAATTTTTCATAGTATCGTGATTTTGCAAATAGCTTTTATTTTAATATGTTTACTTTGAGATTCTTTTGTCTGCGTCTAAGAGGCTTTCGGTCTTTTTTCCATAAGTTTTGGATACTAGTTTTCATACCATTAAACAATTAAGTAACGGTATTGTGCATAATAAATAATAATGTATCTTTGCAACCGAGAAAAGTTCTCATACATAATAATCATTGAAATAATATTTGCATGTATCTCACTACAGAAGAAAAAAAAGAATTATTTGCAAAGCACGGTAAAAACGAAAAAGATACCGGCTCAACAGAAGGACAGATTGCGCTTATGACAAAGCGTATTCAGCACATGTCTGATCACTTGAAGAAAAATCCTAAAGATTTTAATTCAGAAAGAACACTTGTTAAGACTGTAGGTAGGCGTAGAAACTTACTTAACTACTTAATGAAAAAAGACATTATGCGATACAGAGCTATCGTGAAAGAATTAGGTTTAAGAAAATAACTTACTAAGGGGCTTTTTAGCCCCTTTTTTTATGCAAGAATTTGCTTTCCTTATTTAAGTTTCCTTTGGTAATTTACAACATCAACAACAACACAACCGCATCGTCACGTATGACGGAAACTTAAAATTTTTACATTATGATTCCAAAAACATTTAAAGAGGTCTTGGACCTCGGCGATGGAAGAGAAATTTCCATCGAAACCGGCAAATTAGCCAAACAGGCTCATGGTTCTGTAGAGGTGAGAATGGGAAATGCTGTACTGCTTTGTACGGTTGTATCTTCTTACACACCTACAACTATGGACTTCTTTCCATTAACACTTGACTACCGTGAAAAATTTGCAGCTGCCGGTCGCTATCCCGGTGGATTTTTAAAACGTGAGGCACGTCCAAGCAATGATGAAATTCTTGTTATGAGACTTGTTGACAGGGTTTTAAGGCCTTTGTTTCCAAGTGATTATAAGTTCGAAACTCAAGTAATGATTCAACTGATGTCTCACGACGAAGATGTCATGCCTGATGCATTAGCCGGGCTTGCAGCATCTGCAGCAATTCAACTTTCTGACATTCCTTTTGAATATCCAATTTCAGAAGTTAGAGTCGGTCGTATAGACGGCGAATTTATCATCAACCCCAGTCGCTCTCAGCTTAAAGAATCTGATATCGATATGATTATCGGTGCATCTGAAGACAGCGTAGCTATGGTAGAAGGTGAAATGCTGGAATGCTCTGAAGAAGACATGACCGAGGCTATCAAGTTTGCACATGAAGCCATTAAGGCCCAATGTGAAATGCAGAAAAGACTTGTTGAAAAGGTAGGCAAAAAACCAACTCGTGAATACGAAACAGCTCTTGAAAATGAAGAGTTAAAGCAAAAAATTCATGACGCTACATACCAGAAAGCCTATGACATTGCTAAACAAGGTCTTGGTAAGAAAGAAAGATCAGAAGCTTTTTCAAATTTAAAGGAAGAAGTTATAGCCATGTTTACAGAAGAAGAGCTGGAAGAATTTGGTGGAATGGTTTCAAAATACTTTAAAGAAGCACATAAAAATGCCATCAGAAACCTGACTCTAGACGAAGGTATCAGATTAGACGGCAGAAAGACTACTGAAATCAGACCAATCTGGTGTGAAGTTGACTATTTGCCCTCTACGCACGGCTCTGCAGTTTTTACAAGAGGTGAAACACAGGCATTGGCCACTACAACACTTGGAACATCAAGAGAAGCAAATACTATAGATAATGCTACTTTTCAGGGAGAAGAGACATTTTACTTACACTATAACTTCCCTCCTTTCTGTACTGGTGAAGCCTATCCTATAAGAGGAACTTCAAGAAGAGAAATAGGTCATGGAAATTTGGCACAACGTGCCTTAGTTAACATGATTCCAGAAGATTGTCCTTATACAGTTAGAGTAGTTTCTGAAGTATTAGAGTCAAATGGTTCATCTTCAATGGCTACAGTTTGTGCCGGAACAATGTCTCTTATGGATGCAGGTATTCAGCTTAAAAAACCGGTTTCCGGTATTGCCATGGGATTGATTTCTGATGGAGATAAATATGCTGTTCTGTCTGATATTCTTGGAGATGAAGACCATTTAGGAGATATGGACTTTAAAGTTACCGGAACGGAAGATGGCATTACGGCTTGCCAGATGGACATCAAAGTCAAGGGCTTATCTTACGAAGTTTTAATTAATGCTTTAAAGCAGGCCAGAGAAGGCAGACTTCATATTTTAGAGAAAATCACTGAGACCATTGCTGAGCCTAATTCTTCTGTTAAAGCACATGCGCCAAAAATTGTTACCACGACTATTCCTGGTGAATATATTGGTAGTTTAATTGGACCAGGTGGTAAAAACATTCAGGAATTACAGAAGATCACAGAAACCACAATCGTTATAAACGAAGACGAAGAAACCGAACAGGGCATTGTTGAAATTCTAGGCACAAATCAGGCTGGTATAGATAAAGTATTAGCCAAAATAGAAGCCATGCTATTTAAGCCTGAAAAAGGCAGTGTATATGAAGTTAAAGTTATAAAGATACTAGACTTTGGTGCTGTAGTTGAATATGTAGAGGCTCCTGGAAATGAAGTCTTACTTCATATTTCAGAACTGGCCTGGGAACGTACAGACAACGTTACCGATGTTTTAAATATTGGTGATGTCCTTGATGTCAAGTATTTTGGTTTGGATCCTAGAACTAAAAAGGATAAAGTTTCTCGTAAAGCTCTTCTGCCAAAACCTGAAGGTTATAAAGAGCGTTCTTCTAAGCCAAGAGGTGATAATAACCGAAGAGACAATAACAGAAGAGATAGAAATTAATTTTTCCTTTCTCTTGTGAATAGCTTAAAGCCTGTCAATTTATTGACGGGCTTTTTTTATTTTAAGGTATCCTCAAATACTTATGCGTCTGCAATGATATCTTCCATTTAGGATTGGCCATGACATAATCTACAATCATCGGCATCATTTTTTCCCTGACGCTCCATTCGGGCTGTAAGTATAGTATGGCTTCTGATTCTAATTTTTCAGCCTGCTGTTCTGCAAATTTAAAGTCGTGTTTGTTAAAAATGATGACTTTAAGCTCATCAGCTCGTTTGTAGATTTCCGGCTCAGGTAATTTCATTTTTTTAGGTGATAAACAAATCCAGTCCCATACGCCGGTCATTGGATAGGCACCGGAAGTTTCGATATGAATTTTCATACCCTTATCTTTCAGAGCTCTAGTCAAAGGTCCCATGTCCCAGGTTAAAGGTTCACCACCGGTAATAATTATGGTATCAGAATATTTATGGGCGTCTTCTACAATTTTTTTAATATCTGTGGGCGGATGTGTTTTCGGGTTCCAGCTTTCTTTGACATCACACCAATGGCAACCCACATCGCAGCCGCCTACTCTAATAAAATAAGAGGCTGTTCCGGTATGATGCCCTTCGCCCTGAATGGTGTAAAAAGCTTCCATTAAAGGCAGATAAAGACCCTGCTCAACTAATTCTTCTACGGTTTTTGTTTCCATGGGCTGCAAAGGTAAAGATTTTGAAAATCTTAGCCATTATTAGCCTTTGCTTTTTCAATGACTAAAGAAAATTGAGGTTTGCAGGCTTTAATCAATTCAATTACTTTTGTAAAATATTAGATTTTATGAATGCAACAGTTATCATAAGTACCTACAACTCGCCGGAATGGTTACAGAAAGTTCTTTGGGGTTATGCCAACCAAACAACCGATAAATTTGATGTAATTATAGCTGATGATGGTTCGGGTGAAGAAACTAAATCACTGATAGATCATTTTAAAAAAGATTATCCAGTCGAAATTACCCACCTGTGGCATGAAGACCAGGGATACAGAAGACAGGAAATTTTAAACAGGGCTATTGTAGATGCCAAAAATGAATATATCATCATGACAGATGGTGACTGTATACCAAGAAAAGACTTTGTTGAGTCTCATCTGGAATTAGCTGAAAAAGGTCGATTCTTATCCGGCGGCTATTGTAAACTACCTATAAAGACCAGTAAAGCGATAAGCAAAAAAGATGTAGAAAGTCAGGACTGCTTTGATGTAGATTGGTTGAATGATATTGAAAAACTCAATTTTTCAAACACCCTTAAATTGGGCTCTTCAAAAAATCGAAGAGTTCTATTAGATAGAATTACACCAACCAGACCTTCGTTTAACAATTGTAATTCCTCTGGTTTTAAAGCGGATATGATTGCTGTAAACGGTTATGACGAACGCATGAAATACGGTGGCCCTGATAGAGAATTTGGAGAAAGGTTAGAAAATTATGGTGTAAAAGGAAAACAAATCCGCCATAAAGCTATTGTTATACATCTCGATCACCCGAGAGGATACAAGACACCGGAATCTTTAAGGAGAAATTTAGACATAAGGAAAAAAGTGAAACAGGATAATATTAAAGTTACGCCTTACGGGATTACTAAAGATGTTAATACCTAATTCAATTTTTCAAGAAATGATTTAAGCTTTGGTTTTATAAGTTCAGGTTTCAGGAATTTATAAAACTCAAGGGACTGCTCCTTATATTTTTTTGGTGGTTTTTTATACAAATGAGGTTTATAGTCTATTAAATGAACTGAATCATTTTGATAGGTTTGTTCGAAACTATTCCAGCCTTCTTTTGTTACCCAGGGAGAAAAAATTGAAAAACTTGGTACGCCCAGGGCCTTTGCCATATTGGTTGACCCGCCTTCGTTTCCTATTATTGCAGCGCACTGACTGCAAATTTTTATAAACGCCTTTAAACTCTTCATACTTATACCTTCAACGATATTTGCTTTGGTTTTTTCTGCACAAAAATCCAAAAGTTCATCGATATGCTTTTGTTGAGACGGCATATAGTTTAAGATGAGACTTTTGTCTGTTTTTTCGACAATTAAATCCAGAATTTCAGCTAAGTAATCCAGCGGATAAGACTTTTTCATCCCACTACCCAGAGCACTAATCATGATACAGTCGTTAGGTTTGATATTAAGTGACTTAAAAGTATTTTGGCTTTCTTCAACTTCACTTTCGGTTAAATATATTTTAGGTTTATCATTTAGGATTTCTACACCATCCATCAATTGAAGTAACCTCAATCGGTTTTCAATAGCCGAACCTGCTTCAGTTTTGACATCATTGGTCATTTTTACGGTGTTGGTGTAATAAAAACTGGTATAAGACTTTCTAAAACCATATTTAAATTTGGCTTTAGAAAATTTTGAAATCAAGAGACTCTCTAACTTACCATAAGCATCAAAAACATGCGTATAATTTGATTTCGCAACTTGCTTTAAAAACCTGTAAAACCTGAGTTTACTTTGTTTATACTCATCTTCAAATACCACAAACTTGTCGATATACGGATTGTTCTCAACCACGGGAATTGTAAACCTGTTGATGACATAATGAATTTCTGCATCCGGAAAATTTCGTTTTAAATTCTCACAGATTATGCTACTTGTGAGCACATCTCCTATCATTTTCTGCTGAATGACAAGAATTTTAAATGCCTTCCCAGAAGCCTCTCCAACCCCTCCGAAGGCGCCGTGCTGAGCCTGCCGAAGTAAGGGGCTTTTTTTATCAGTATTGAATTTATTTATTTTCATATAAACATTGTTCCTCCCCTTTGGGGAGGTTAGGAGGGGCTTTGGCCTTATCTACACCGCCACATCATAAGTCCTCAAAGCGTCATTCAGCGAAGTCTTTTTATTGGTACTTTCTTTGCGTTGTCCAATAATCAAAGCACAAGGCACCTGGTATTCTCCTGCAGGGAATTTTTTGGTATAACTACCCGGTATAACTACAGATCTCGCCGGGACTATACCTTTCATTTCTTTTGGCTTATCTCCTGTAACGTCTATGATTTTGGTTGACGCGGTTAGTACGACATTGGCACCGAGTACCGCTTCTTTTTCAACACGAACACCTTCTACAACAATACTTCTGGAGCCTAAAAAAGCATTATCTTCAATGATAACCGGTGCAGCCTGAAGCGGTTCTAATACGCCACCAATGCCCACTCCACCGGACAAATGCACATTTTTACCTATTTGCGCACAGCTTCCGACAGTGGCCCAGGTATCTACCATGGTTCCTTCATCCACATATGCCCCAATATTCACATAGCTTGGCATCATAATTACACCGCTTGAAATATATGCACCATGTCTGGCAACGGCATTAGGCACAACACGAATATTTCTTTCTTTATAATTAGTTTTTAAAGGTATTTTATCGTGGTATTCGAAAATTCCGGCTTCCAGCGTTTCCATTTTTTGAATTGGGAAATATAAAACAACCGCTTTTTTTACCCATTCATTGACTTGCCAACCGTCATTAGTGGGTTCTGCGCATCGTAGTTTACCCTGGTCTAGGTATTCTATGACTTCACGTATAGCCTTAATGGTATTTTGTTCTTTCAGTAAATCGCGATTATCCCATGCCTGGTTGATTAAATTTTCTAAATTTTTCATTCTAAACTTTTATTTTTCACAAATATAATATTTTGCTTAAGGCGCTTAAGTAAGCACATGTTTTATATTTGCAAAAAATTAAATAATGGCTCAGGTAATTGCATTAGATTTTGGACTAAAACGTACAGGTATTGCTGTTTCTGACGATCTTAAAATGATTGCTTCAGGGTTACAAACTGTAGAAACTCCAAAACTCATGGACTTTCTTAAAGATTACCTGTCAAAAAATGAAGTAGATAGCATGGTTATTGGCCAGCCGATGCATGTTGACGGCCAACTTATGGCGCTGGAGAGAAATATCTTGTGGTTAATTGAAGATTTACAAAAAGAATTTTCAGACATTAAAATATTAAGGATAGATGAACGTTTTTCCTCTAAAATGGCATCACAGGCTATTTCACAAAGCCATTTGAAGAGAAAACAAAAACAGAGCAAAGGCTTAATTGATAAAGTAAGTGCTACTTTAATATTACAAGATTATCTTAACCAGTCCTAAAGTTGTAGAATATTTTGTTTCATTACCTTTGCAGACTGAAAAAAATAAGATTACAAAATGATATTACCTATTGTAGCCTACGGCGATCCTGTTTTAAAAAGAAAAGCTAAAGATGTTCCTGAAGATTACCCCGATCTGAAGGCGTTGATAGACAACATGTTTGAAACAATGTATAATGCCAACGGCGTTGGTCTTGCAGCTCCGCAAATTGGCAAATCTATTCGTTTATTTATTGTAGATGCTACACCTTTTGCAGAAGATGAAAATGTATCTGAAGAGGAAGCTGAAATTTTGAAGGATGCAAAGGAAGTGTTTATCAATCCTAAAATTATTGAAGAAAAAGGCAACGAATGGGATTTTAATGAAGGCTGCTTAAGCATTCCCGATGTCAGAGAGGACGTTTTTAGAAAACCGGAAATTGAAATTGAATACTACGATAAAGACTTTAATAAACACCATAAAAAAATTGATGGCTTATTCGCCAGGGTTATCCAACACGAGTATGACCATATAGAAGGCATATTGTTTACCGATAAACTCTCAAGTCTTAAAAAACGAATAATAAAAGGGAAATTGAACAACATATCTAAAGGTAAAGTGAATATAGATTACCGAATGCGCTTCCCGAAACTAAAGAAAAAATAAATACATTTAAAATTATAACATTATATGGAATTTGAAAAAATCCTTTCCGTATCCGGAAAACCAGGTTTATATGAACTTAAAACACAAACCAGAGGTGGAATTTTAGCTCAATCTCTGGTAGATGGTAAAAAAATACAGGTAAACCTTAGAAACAACATTAGCCTGCTGTCTGAAATTTCAATCTACACTTATGCTGATGAAACTCCATTAAAAGAGATATTCAATAAAATTTACAAACAAACTGAAGGCCAAAAAAGTATAGATCACAAATCACCCAAAAAGGAACTGGAAAAATATTTCAGAGAAATACTGCCGGAATACGATGAAGACCGTGTGTATCAAAGTGATATCAAGAAAATCATTCAATGGTATAACATTCTAATTGAAAATGGCTATACAGATTTTGAAGATGAAGCATCTTCGGACGAAAAAGAATAGATGGGAAGACGTAACAGACATAAAACCTTCGAAAACCTTGAAGTTGTAGATACCGGCCATAAGGGTAAAGCAGTTGCCAAAACTAAGGATGGACAGATTGTCTTTGTAGATAATGCCATACCCGGAGATATTGTAAATGCCAAGTCATATAAAAAAAGAAGAAGATATTTTCAGGCCAAACCAACTGAGTTTGTAAAGCGTTCACCATTTAGAACAGAACCCATCTGTGAACATTTTGGTGTTTGTGGAGGCTGTAAATGGCAAAATATGGATTATGAAAAGCAACTTGATTTTAAACAAAAATCGGTTGTAGAAAATTTAAAACGTATAGGTCATCTGGAATTACCCGAAATAACTGATATTTTGGGCAGTAAAGAAATATATTACTACAGAAACAAGATGGAATTCTCTTTCAGTAATAACAGATGGCTTACTCAGGATGAAATAGAATCAGATGAACGTATTAACGAAAAAAACGCTTTAGGGTTTCACATTCCCGGTATGTGGGATAAAATTTTAGATTTAAACAATTGTCACCTTCAACAAGAACCTAGTAATAGCATTAGAAACGCTGTTAAATCATTTGCCATAGAAAATGATTTTGATTTTTTTGATGTTAGAGCGCAAACCGGACTACTTAGAACACTTATGATCAGAACCACTAGTACCGGAGAATTTATGGTGATGATTCAGTTTTATGATGACAATAAGGAAAAACGGGAGTTGCTTTTAGATTTTATAAAAAAGGAATTTCCTCAAATAACTTCTTTGCAGTATGTCATCAATCAAAAGGCAAATGATACCATTTATGATCAGGACGTTATTTGCTACCATGGTTTGCCCTACATAACTGAAGAAATGGAAGGGTTGAAATTTAAGATTGATGCAAAATCCTTCTACCAGACCAATTCTGACCAGGCTTATGAGCTTTACAAAATTGCCAGAGATTATGCCGATTTAAAAGGAGATGAAACCGTTTATGACCTTTACACAGGAACTGGTACAATCGCTCAATTTGTCTCTTCTCAAGCAAAAAAAGTTATAGGTATAGAAGCCGTGCCTGAAGCTATAGAGAAAGCTAAAACTAACGCCAAGGAAAACAATATAGACAATTGCACATTTGTTTCGGGAGATATGAAAAAAGTCTTTACAACAAATTTTGTAGCCAAACATGGACATCCAGATGTTGTCATTACTGATCCGCCAAGAGACGGCATGCACAAAGATGTGGTAAATGTACTTTTAAAACTAAAAGCCAAAAGAATTGTGTACGTTAGCTGTAATTCTGCTACACAGGCCAGAGACCTTGAAATGCTGGCAGACCACTATAAGATCACAAAAGTAAGGCCAGTCGACATGTTCCCACAAACACATCATGTAGAAAATGTAGTGGCATTAGAACTTAAAGCATGAAAATAAAAAACATTATACAGCTGGTTATAGTGTCGGTAGTATTGGTTACTATAGTGGGTTGCGAACGTGATGACATTTGTCCTCCCGGAACTCCTACAACACCTAAACTCATCATTGAGTTTTTTGATGTAGAAGATTCTGAAGAAAATAAATCTGTTGTTGATTTGAGTTTTGTTCCTGGTGAATCAACAGATACGATTCCATTAGGAAATACAGATTCTATTGCTTTACCACTTGATACAAATGCGAACTCCTCAAGATTTAAACTGATTAGAAATACTGGGGATACTGACTTTGAAAATACAGACGAAGTAGAATTTATTTATCAGGTAAATGATATATATATAAATCGTGCCTGCAGTTTTAAAGCCGTTTATAACGATCTAAGTGCGATAAGAATACCTGAAACACCACTTACAAACAACTGGATTAGAAGTATAATTGTAGAACAACTAGATGTTGAAGATGAACAAGTTACTCACGTTTCTATTTTGCATTAGTACAGTTCTGCTTTTTGGAACGACTTCTGCCAATGCCCAAAATGACAGTTTGGTGTATAAAGAACGTTATGGCGTTTCAGTAGGTTTAGATTTATTTAAATTGGCCAGAACATCTTATGATGACAATTACTCCGGATTTGAAATAAATGGTGACTTTAGGTACAATGACCAATGGTATATTGCCGCTGAAATTGGAAATGATAATTTTTCTTTTGATGAACCAAATCTTAAAGTAGATGCTCAGGGCAGTTATATAAAACTTGGTGCGAACCGAAATTTCTATACCAACTGGATAGGCATGCAGAATTTGATTTACGGAGGAGCCAGAATAGGTTTGTCTTCTTTTTCTCAAACCCTAAACGAATTTAACTTTTATACTACAGACAACACCTTTGAACCACAACCCCAAGTGGTTAATAGAGAATTCAATAACCTTTCGGCCGTTTGGGTTGAACTGCAGTTTGGTTTTAGAGTAGAATTGGTAAAAAACTTATACGCCGGCGCACACGTTCAATTGAAAGTTCTGGCAAGTGAAACCGATATCAATAATTTTGACAATATCTATATTCCGGGCTTCAATATTACCAATGACTTCAACTCTATTGGTGCCGGCTGGGGCTATTCGTTACGGTATCTTATTCCATTAAAAACCAAAAGAAAAACACAAGCTGTCAATCCAGGTAAGTAAACTACTTTAACAAATATTCCAGAGATAACTGTAGCACCCTGTTATTTCCTTCTTCTCTATTGAAGTTTACACTGTCTTCAATAATATTTTCTAATCCAAAATAATATCTTAACCCGAAGGTTAGTCCGGAATCCAATCTAAACATAAAACCTGCATTGAAACCATAGTCTATATTGTTGAATGCAGCACCTATATCACCACCTTGTCTAAAACTAGTTTCCAAATCTGAGGCCACCATATAACTAAATTGTGGACCAAATAATGTAATAAAGTTTTTTCCTAAAAAAATTTAGCATTCACGGATAATGAGACATAATTTAATCTTAAATCTGTAAAGCCTTCATCTCTTGAATCACCATCAAATCTTACTCCCTGCTGAGAAAATAGTATTTCAGGAGAGATGGCAAAATTATCAGAGGTTTTTTCTTCGTAAAATCCGCCAATATGGAAACCTGTTCTAGACCGGCTTTCCTCACCGAGAGTTCCTGAAAAGCTAGAAATATTCACTCCGAATTTAAAACCATAATTGATGTTTTGAGAGTGACTTATTGTAGCCAAAAATCGAGCTAAAATTGTAAATAAAGTCTTCAATTTTATTTAACGAGTAATTTTTTTGAAATATAACTATTTTCGTTGTTAATCCTCAATAGGTAAAGACCTGGATTAAGGTCAAACAATAGTTGCCTTTCAGTGAAGTTATCTTTTTTAAATACAACTCTTCCATTAACGTCCAAAATATTGATATTTAATGGATTATTGTTTTGAGTTTCTATATTAATTTGATTGTTAATCGTTGGGTTTGGATAAACAACAAGGCCTTCAATCGAATTTTCTTCTAAGGACAAAGGTTCGTTCCAGGGATTACCAAATTGATTTCCCCAGATGTAATCTATCAGTTCCGGGTAATCTATAAACGGATTCCTATTTTTTTGCCAGTCATAAATGATATTATTTCTATTCATTTCAAAATCATCGGGCGGATCCTGCTGATGCCAGGATAGTAATGTGGCTAAATCTCCTAATTCTCCGTCTACATCCGGAAACCCGTTTACAACCTCCAGATCATTGTATCTAATGGCTAAAAAGAATATAGATCGAGCGACGTCTCCTTTAAAGCTTCCTGCATTACCAGAAGGACCAGTATATTGCCCGTAATGTTGGTTGCCTCTTAAAGAATTTTCTAACGCATCTGCTGCTCTAAGGCCATGAACATCAGAGTTTGCATGTCTGAGTGAGTCTGCGTTTGTATTCCACCATTGGTTTATTCCGGTAGGCATATCGTCCTCTTCAATACTAAAAAAATCACCCCTTGATCTTGGATAGGTATGCTCTCTGTTCCATTTTCCGGTTCCTGAAGAGCCGGTTTGATAAAGGTATTTCCCTCTGGGAATTTCATTATATAACAACCAAACCTGATTGCTATTTTCAGGGTTTTGGTCTGTTTCTTCTATAATTGTTTTTACATCTTCATAAGTATGTGTCCTAACAACACCTTCTTCTGCAACTAAATTTTGTATGCCCTGTATTAATGCATTACCTGCTAAACCTTCTATGGTGTTGTAATAATCATCCGGCTTTTCATTAGGCACATTACCATAGGTAGGATTTAAAGGGGTTCCAAAGTTTGAAACTGTAAAATCTGAATCTATAATAACAGCTGAGACATTGTTGTTGTTTGAGATAAATTCAGGAGGTAAATTCAAAATATTTATAGAAGTAAATTCATCTCCTTCTTCTATGCCGTCTTCAATAAGATTGATACTCGTTTGGGCAGTTGTATTGCCTTGTTGAAGGACTAAAGTTGTATTTCCTGTATAATCAGCAGTTGTAAAACTTCCATTTGTAATATCAATATCTAAAGACACATTATTTTGAACAGGTTGTTCGGTTGTCAATGTAATGACCATGGTATCACCTTCATCATAAACATCCTGATCCTTTGTTATACTTATTCCATTTAAAATAACACCGGAGCCGTCATTAAGTTGTTTTGGAGTAGCATCGGCCACATACCACGAGCCATCATTAGCTCTCTGTACAGATTGAAAATCTTTATTACCATTCTCACCCTCGTTGAATTGCTGTGTTTGCCCTAAAAGACTCATCAATACATTATCATCAGAATCGTTGGTGTCATAAACTAAAGCATCTACCAGATTTACAGTTGTGGCAACGGTACCTATGGGCATATCATTTTCATCTGTTAAATATAATCCTACTGCATCAGCACCATTCTGAATGGTATTTAAAGGTAATTCGAAATCAGCAATAGGAGAAACTTCTGAAGCCCCTAAAACAAACAGACCATTAATATCAGAGGTGAACCCATCTAGTTCCATGTTATAATAACTGGCATCTCCACCACTGGTTGAACCATTGAAGAGTACAATCATGTAGCCATCTAAGGGCGTAAAAGGATTGGTAGTTTTTATTTCAATAAATTCTTTAGTATCAACACCATCTGTATCAGAGTCCAATTCATTTATGATAGCATTTTGAGAATAGAAATTAAAGAAAAATAATAGGAAAGCAAGGGCACAAAGAAATCTCATTAATTTTTTTTTGCAAACATAAATAAATGATTTAGGAGTAATGTGTTTTGAAAGTTAAATTGAAAGTGGGGTTTTAATGAAAAAGTTTAAATTTGTACTGCTTTTTTAATCTATAACTTATAAAATTATCATGATAACCCAATCTTTTATTAAAGCTTTTTTGTTCTTAGTTATTATTTCAATCACGCCTTTATCCGCTCAAAATCTTCAAGCAGGGCAAAAAAGTACATTTATAGATAATGTTCAATTTGGTGGAGGAATTGGACTTAGCTTCGGTAATGATTTCTTCAGTGGCACCCTTGCTCCTGTTGCTTTATATCAGGTCACTCCTATAGTTTCAACTGGCCTTGGACTCAATCTGACCTATTCCAGTTTTAGAGATAATGAGTTGTTGGTTTATGGTGGTAGTCTGATCACAATTGTAAATCCTTTGCCTGAAATTCAATTATCTGCTGAGTTTGAACAGTTGAGAGTAAATCAAAGTATCAATAATGGCAGTTTTGATAATAACTACTGGTATCCTGCACTATTTCTTGGTTTTGGATATACTACAGGACCTGTAACCGTAGGCATAAGATACGACGTTATACATGATGAAAACAAGAGTATATATGCCAATGCATACATGCCGTTTGTACGTGTTTTATTTTAGTTATAAAACAGATTCTACATAAGATTTAAGTTTGTTTTTCTTTTGTTTTTTGGCCAGTTTTTCAATTGAGGATACTCTACCTATTTTACTTTTATTCTTCTTATAAAAATCAATGACATGTTCCAGCGCTGCTGTAGCACAAGCAACTTTATCTTTGGAGTAGTTATGCTCCAGGCTATATTTTGTCCAGCCGGCCAGAAAAGACATTAAACATTCAGGAGATTCCATAAATGGTACCAGGTCCTGAGATAATTCAATACTCACAGATGGGGTTCCGGTAAACCATTGCATTAAAAACGCACTAACATTTTTGCGTTTAGCTGGTTCATTACCTAGCGGAGTATTGTGATACCAGTTGATTGCTTTGATCACAACAGTTTCATATTTTCCATAGTCATCTTCAGTTTTTAAGGTTACGTTTTCTGGAGTGTTAAAATCCTGTGCATGAGAAACTGAGGTTATAGCTATAACAATGCTTATCAGAAATATTTTCATAATTTAGTATTATTTAATAGACTAAAATAATATAAATTTTAATACCATTTGTATTCACACCTAATGATATCAGGCTTAACATTCAATTATCAATTTTTCTGTTCTTCATTTTGTTGATAACCATTTCAATTCCTTAAATTTGTGGCTAAAATTGAAAAGCTATGTTTGATAACTTAAGTGATAAATTAGATAATGCCCTTCACCTTCTCAAAGGCCACGGTCAGATTACTGAAGTCAATGTTGCAGAAACACTAAAAGAAGTGAGACGTGCACTTGTAGACGCCGATGTAAACTACAAAATAGCTAAAAGTTTTACAGATACTGTAAAAGAAAAAGCTTTAGGTCAAAATGTTTTAAAGACCTTAAAGCCAGGTGAATTGATGATCAAAATCGTAAAAGACGAATTGACCGAATTGATGGGTGGTGATGCTGAAGGTATAAATTTATCAGGCAACCCAAGTATAATACTCATGTCCGGTTTACAGGGTAGTGGTAAAACTACTTTCTCCGGTAAACTGGCAAACTTTTTAAAAAAGAAAAAAGCGAAAACGCCATTATTGGTTGCCGGTGACGTGTATCGTCCGGCTGCAATTGACCAGTTGCATGTGGTTGGAGAGCAAATAGGCGTTGAAGTATTTTCTGATAAGGAAGAAAAAGACCCTGTTAAAATCGCAGAACGCGCTGTAGCTCATGCTAAAAGTAATGGACAAAATGTTGTTATTATAGATACCGCGGGACGATTGGCTATTGATGAAGTTTTGATGAAAGAGATTTCCAGTATCAAAAATGCAGTCAATCCCCATGAAATTCTTTTTGTGGTTGATGCCATGACAGGACAAGATGCTGTAAACACGGCCAAAGCCTTTAATGATATTCTCGACTTTGATGGTGTTGTTCTTACCAAATTAGATGGTGATACCCGTGGTGGTGCAGCCATTTCTATAAAATCTGTGGTAGATAAACCCTTAAAATTTATCGGTACCGGTGAAAAAATGGAAGCTATAGATATGTTCTATCCTTCTCGTATGGCCGATAGAATTTTAGGAATGGGTGATGTGGTTTCTCTTGTTGAACGTGCTCAGGAGCAGTATGATGAAGAGGAAGCCAGAAAAATGCAGAAGAAAATTGCCAAAAACAAATTTGGTTTTGACGATTTCTTGAAGCAAATCCAGCAGGTGAAGAAAATGGGTAATATGAAAGACCTGATTGGCATGATACCTGGTGCCGGTAAAATGATGAAAAATGTAGATATAGATGATGATGCCTTTAAAGGTATCGAAGCCATTATAAAATCTATGACGCCTGAGGAACGTGAAAATCCAAAAATTTTTAACGCCAGTAGAAAGCGAAGAATTGCCAAAGGTTCCGGAACTAGTGTTCAGGAAGTAAACCAACTGCTAAAACAGTTTAGCCAAATGGGTAAAATGATGAAAATGATGCAAGGCGGCGGAGGCAAAAAATTAATGCAAATGATGAATCAGATGAAGTAGTTATCAGTTTACAGTCGCAGTGAACCGTGGCATTGGGTGGTTTTAGCTTATTCTTTAACTGACCAGATTGGAAGGTGCTCACGTTCTGTTTGTTCCTGTATAGCAGAATCTTATAGAAAGCGAAGATATGTGAAACATTTTATAAGAAAACTTACTGATGCAGATAGAGAAAATTCAGAAATAAGTACTTGGTTAGATTTTACTTATCATTGTAAATTTATAAATAAAGACATTTGTATTGATTTTACAGAAAGATGTAAATAAATAGGAAAGTTAGTAAATAATATGATCAACAATCCGCATAAATTTGGTGTAAAAGCGAATTGATAGTCACAATATACATTTAAAAGTAAATAAATAATATAGTAAACTGAGACTGAACACTGAGACTGAATACTGAAAACTCATAAAATATGACAATACTAGACGGAAAAAAGACAAGCCAGGATATTAAAGATGAAATCAAGAATGAGGTAGAAAAGATGAAATCTCGCGGAGAGAAAGTTCCTCATCTGGCAGCTGTGATAGTTGGAAATGACGGCGCTAGTCTGACATATGTAGGAAGTAAGGTCAGAGCTTGTGAATACGTCGGTTTTGAGTCTACTTTAATTAAAATGCCCAGCACAACCAGCGAGCTCGAGCTTTTAGATAAAATTAAAGAACTAAATGAAAATGATGATATTGATGGATATATAGTTCAATTACCTTTGCCAAAACAAATTAACACTAGAAAAGTATTAATGCAGGTTGACCCTGATAAGGATGTTGACGGTTTTCATCCTATGAATTTTGGAAAAATGGCTTTGGATATGACTACCTTCATACCTGCAACGCCCTTTGGCATATTAGAACTCATTGAAAGATATGGCGTTGAGACAAGCGGAAAACATACTGTAGTTATTGGACGAAGTCATATTGTAGGACGGCCAATGAGTATCCTCATGGGTCGTAAAGGTTTTCCAGGAAATTCAACAGTAACCTTGACTCATAGTCATACCAAAAATATAACTCAAATTACGTCGCAGGCTGATATCATAATCACAGCACTTGGCATCCCAAACTATCTAAAAGCTGAAATGATAAAAGATGATGCTGTAGTTATTGATGTCGGTATTACCCGTGTACCTGATGACTCCAGAAAAAAAGGCTATAAAATAACTGGTGATGTAGATTTTGAAAATGTATCAAAAAAATGTTCTCACATCACTCCTGTACCAGGAGGTGTCGGACCAATGACTATTGCCATGCTTCTTAAGAACACCCTTTTAGCCAGAGAGCAACATAAGATAAAAAATTAAGATCCGGGGAATACCTTTTGTTACGTTTAAGTAGATATTTTAAAATAGGCTATTTTTGATTTTTTAAAACTTTGTCTTTAATTCTACTTAAGGTCAATTTGCCAGTCATGTTCAGCTTTTCTTAATCTGTCCATAATGGCTATTCCTATCCCCTTTTCTTCTACAGGTTCTGCAATAATTACTTCAATGCTATCATCATCTTCAAAAGCATGCATAGCCTCAAACATATTAACTGCATAATCTCTTAAACTTTTACTTTCTGAGAGACTGATAATTTTCAGAAAACCTTCGTTTAATTCACCTGTAAATGACATTAAGCCGGCTTTAGATTTATCAATATTTAAATTTGAAGTACGGGCAATAAGAAATTTTTTATTAGGACTATAATGGGATTTCAACATTCCTGGTGCTGCTAGACCACCTTCATCTTCGCTGCTGTCAAAAGGAATAACTTCTTCCAATTCCTCTTTAGTGATAATGCCGTTACGTAATATTTTGAAACCGAATTCAGTTAGTCTAATGATTGTAGACTCAATACCAACACTGGTTTTTCCGGCATCCAATATGAGGTCTGCTTCTGAAAGTTGCTTTTTAACATGTGCTGCAGATGTAGGACTTATTCTTCCAAATTTATTAGCACTTGGTGCAGCAATGGGACAGCCTGACAACCTTATTAACTCCAATGCTACTTTATTTGCAGGCATTCTTATACCGACGGTCGGCAAACCGGACGTGACAATATCGGGAACGCTTTGATGCTTAGGTAAAACAATAGTCAAAGGACCTGGCCAAAACTTCTCAGCTAAATCGTATAACCTTCTATCTTCGTTTATTGATAAACGCTTTAACTGTCCTAAATCAGAAATATGAACGATTAAAGGATCGAAGGATGGTCTTTCTTTGAGTTCAAATATTTTTGCTACAGCTATAGGATTCAATGCATCTGCCCCTAAACCATACACGGTCTCTGTTGGAAAAGCAACAACTTTTCCATCTTTAATCAGTTGAGCTGCAATCTCTATGTTATTGTTTGACATTAAAAATTTATATAAGGATTGAAAAGTACTTAATTTTCATTTGTGTTGATTAAAGTGACCTATTTATGCTTGATAAAAATAATCTTATTAAAAATAAAAGTGATTTGATGGTCTATAAAATGAGCATATACTTTAAAATAAGACCAGACATAAATTATACCTATTGGCTTAGGCATCTAATTCTTTGAGCTTCCATTCTTTAAAAGCTTCAATATCTTTATCTATAAGATTATAAAGTGCCATAAAAACGCTCATATCGTCAATATAGCCTAAAACAGGTAAAACATCTGGAATTATATCTAATGGGTTAAGTATATAAAGTAACGTAAAGGTAATAGCTGCAACGGACCTCCAGGGAATAATCCTATAATTGCCTGACCTGTATTGCTTTAAAAGTTCAATAAGAAGCTTTAATTTTTGTTTTTGCTTTGAAAACACTCTTAATTTTAAGATCTTATTTAAACGCTTTTTTTTGCGTTCAACCTTATCAATATCATCTTTATTGATGTTTTTGGACTGATCAAGTATATATTTTTTATCTATATGTGTATTTTTATCGGTCTTCATCTAATTCTTTTCCTTTTTCTTCTTTATCTTTTTCTACAGGATCAAAATATTCTGGTGGCAATTCAGATTTATCAATTATTATAACGTTAGTTTCTATTTCATTATTACCTGATTTACCGTATTCCTCCTTGTAAATAACAACTATAATTAGAAATAAAGATATCAATAATGGCCCGAAGACTAAACCAATAAACCCAAATACAGGAATACCTACAATAACACCGATTAAGGTTATTAAAGGATGTTCATTAGCCATACGTTTTAATACAAAAAGTCTAATGATATTATCACTGGAGCCTACGACCACAATTCCATAAGTAAAAATGCCTATGGCTTCCAGGGTTAAACCCTGTGAAAGTAATATCACTGTTACCGGAATTATCCCAATTGCGGTTCCTACGAATGGAATTACAGAACCTACTGCGGTAATAACAAACCAAAACATTGGATCGGAAACGCCAAAAATTAAATAACCAATAAGTGCAACAACACCTTGAATTAAGGCCACTAAAGGGATACCAATAGCGTTGGCTTTTACTTTTTTTGTGGCTTCTACCCCAATTGTGTTGAAGTTCTTTTTTCCTATAGGAATATATTTCTGCAAAGAATCTTTTAAAGCGTGTTGATTGACCAACATATAATATAAAAGAAAGTACATGATACTTATAGAAATAAACGCATCGAATGTACCTACTGCAAAATTTTGTGCATTTTTTGAAACAAAAGATGCTATACTTGATGTGTCTATTTCCTGAGATATATTATAACCAAAATACTGCTCAAAATCAGAAAGTTGAGTTTTTGCTGCCGCTAAGAATTTCTCTGAATTACTGATGACTTCACCAACCTTTGAACTTAGCATAAGTATAACACCAGCTATGGGAATCAATATCAAGAAAAAGGAACCTATTAATATTATACTGGCATTTAGACTCTTAGACCAACCTCTGTTATTTAGTTTTTGCATTAATTTTCTACTAATCACAAAAAGTGTAATTGCACCAAGAACACCTGATAAATAGGGCAGAATATTTTCATAAATAATTAGTGCCAAAATAATTATGACAAAAAGTAAAAATACCTGTCTTATAATGCGTTGTGGAATGATATTCATGTGCTAGTACTAAATAGTTGGTTTGGATCTTTAAAAGCCTTAAATTCTAAAGCATTTCCTGAAGGATCGAAGAAAAACATGGTGGCTTGTTCACCTGGCTTATCCTTAAATCTGATGTATGGCTCAATTTGAAATTCAATATTGTTGTTTTCTAGCTTTATACTTAAATCCCAAAAGTCCTGCCATTGAAGAACTACTCCAAAATGAGGAACAGGTACATCATGTTTATCTACAGAATTATAAAAATTATGAGGCTTGTAGTCGTTCACCTCGTGTATTACAAACTGATGTCCGTAAAAGTCAAAATCAACCCAGTGATCACTGCTTCTTCCCTCTTTTAAATCTAAAACATTTCCATAAAATTGTCTGGATATATTTAAATCATGAACTGGTACAGCTAAATGGAAGGGTTGGATGTTCATAAGATTAAAGTAGGTATGGATTTAATTTCTGACAGGTTGATTCATAATTAAATCTATATAAAGATTAATTTTATCTTTTAAATGTTTTCTCTCTACTATAAAATCCAGGAAACCATGTTCTTTAACAAATTCTGCAGTCTGAAAGCCTTCAGGCAAATCCTTGCCGGTTGTATCTCTTACAACACGAGGACCAGCAAAGCCAATAAGTGCACCTGGTTCTGCAATATTGACATCTCCTAACATTGCAAAAGAAGCCGTTGTTCCACCGGTAGTAGGGTCTGTACAAAGAGAGATATACGGTAGCCTGGCCTTTGATAACTGAGATAATTTTGCAGAAGTTTTTGCCAGTTGCATTAACGACAGGCCAGCTTCCATCATTCTAGCACCTCCTGATTTTGAAATTATTACAATAGGTAGACTATTTCTGATGGCATATTCAATAGACCTTGCTATTTTTTCGCCAACAACAGACCCCATTGAGCCACCAATGAATTTGAAATCCATGGCACAAACAACAAGTTTTTTTCCTTTTGATTCTCCTACCGCTGTTCTTATAGCGTCCTTTAGGCCAGTTTTCTTTTGGACTTCTTTTAATCGAGAGGTATATTTTTTGGTATCCTCAAAATTTAAAGGGTCTTTGGATGCTAGATTTTTATACAGCTCTTTATAATTACCTTCATCAAAAATAATTTCAAAATATTCCTGACTGCCAATTCTAACATGATAGCCATCTTCCGGACTTACGTAAAAATTCTTTTCAAGTTGGTCAGAATCAATTACTTTTCCCGTTGGCGATTTGTACCACAAGCCTTTAGGAACATCTTTTTTTTCTTCAGTAGGTGTTTGAATACCTTTTTTCTTTCTTTTAAACCAAGCCATTTTTTAGTCTTTAATCGTTAGTTTTTAGTTTTAGCCTTTTAAGTTTTAAAAGCGCAACAATCAAAACATTGTTGCGCTTATATATCTAAACTTCGACTTAAAACTTATAATACGTTAACGTTGTTTAAATCTTCAAAAGCTTTTTTAAGTCTTTCAATAAAAGTAACTTCGGCTTCACGCAGCCATTTTCTAGGGTCATAATATTTTTTATTAGGCACATCATCACCGTCAGGATTACCTATCTGCGCTTTGAGATATTCAGCATTATCATTAAAATAATCTCTAATACCTGCCATAAATGCGTATTGTAAATCGGTGTCGATATTCATTTTTACCACACCATATCCAATAGCTTTCCGAATCTCTTCAACAGTAGATCCGCTTCCACCGTGAAACACAAAATCAATGTGGTTATGTTCAACACCATATTTTTTGCTTACGTACTCCTGAGAGTTTTTAAGTATAACCGGCGTTAATTTTACGTTACCCGGCTTGTAAACACCATGTACATTTCCAAATGCAGCTGCAATTGTAAACTGGTCACTTACCTTACTTAACTCTTCATAAGCGTAAGCCACTTCCTCAGGTTGTGTATAAAGTTTAGAAGAGTCAACGTCTGTATTATCAACGCCATCTTCTTCTCCACCGGTTACACCCAACTCAATCTCAAGTGTCATTTCCATTTTGCTCATTCTCTCGAGATACTTTTTACAAGTTTCGATATTTTCTTCCAATGGTTCTTCAGAAAGGTCTATCATATGAGAGCTAAAAAGAGGTTTACCGTGTTCTTTGTAAAATTTCTCTCCTTCATCTAATAAGCCATCTATCCAAGGCAATAACTTTTTAGCACAATGATCTGTGTGTAAGATCACCGTAGCACCATAAGCTTCAGCAAGGTCATGAACGTGCTTTGCTCCTGTAGCAGCTCCTAAAACAGCGGCTCTTTGATTCTCATTTGAAAGTCCTTTTCCTGCATTAAACTGAGCACCGCCATTAGAAAATTGAACGATTACCGGTGAATTTAATTCTGCCGCGGTTTCTAAAACTCCGTTAATCGAGTTAGAACCAACAACGTTCACGCCGGGAATGGCATAGCCTTTCTCTTTAGCGTGGTTAAAAATTTCTTGTACTTGCTTGCCGGTTGCTACACCTGGTTTTATATTATGACTCATAATTAATGTTTTTAAAATGTAAATTTAATAATTTGAAATAGATTTACCGAAGGATGTCATTTTTTATTTAAAGTAACTGAAATCATCTCCGGCATTTATGGAAAGTAAAGAATGGTAAATAAGGTCAATAACGTTCTCAACGTCTTTTTGATGCACCATTTCTACAGTAGTATGCATATAACGTAAGGGTAAAGAGATCAATGCGGATGCTACACCACCATTACTGTATGCAAAAGCATCTGTATCAGTACCTGTCATTCTACTGGCTGCCATTCTTTGAAATGGGATATTATTTTTTTCAGCTGTTTCAATTAGTAATTCTCTTAAATTATTTTGTACAGCAGGCGCATAACTAATGACCGGCCCATCTCCTATTTTGGTCAAACCTTCTTTTTTCTTATCGATCATTGGTGTGGTAGTGTCATGACACACATCTGTAACAATGGCAACATTGGGCTTAATCGTTTGTGTTATCATTTCTGCGCCTCTCAAACCAATTTCTTCCTGCACAGAATTGGTAATATATAAACCAAATGGCAGCTCCTTGTTATTTTCTTTGAGTTTTTTAGCTACTTCGGCAATCATAAAGCCTCCCATTCTATTGTCCAAAGCTCTGCAGACAAACTTATCATTGTTTAATATAAAGAATTCATCCGGATAAGTAATAACACAGCCAACGTGTACGCCTAGTTTTTCAACTTCTTCCTTATTTGAACAACCCACATCAATGCATATGTTGTCTAGCTGAGGCGCTTGTTCTTTGGCTTTGTCTCTGGTATGAATTGCAGGCCAGCCAAATACACCTTTTACAACACCATTTTTAGTGTGGATATTTACACGTTTTGAAGTTGCTATCTGATGATCGCTGCCTCCATTTCTAATGACATATATTAATCCCTCATCTGTGATATAGTTTACATACCAGGATATTTCATCAGCATGGCCTTCAATGACAACTTTATATTCGGCTTTTGGATTTATAACGCCAACGGCTGTTCCGTATATATCTGTAATAAACTCATCGACATAAGGTTTCAAATAAGCCATCCATAACTTTTGACCATTAGATTCATAACCTGTTGGAGAGGCATTATTTAAATAGTTTTCGAGAAATTCCAGTGATTTTTTATCCATAAAATATTTTTGATGCTAAATTAGTTATTTTTGAGTTATAGCTAAACCCATATTTATATTTTTGGAATAATATTTGGATTAAATATTTACATGAGAAGAAAAACCTCCATATTACTAATAATTTGTATTTGTCAGTTTGCTTTTTCTCAACAGGAAAAGCATAAAGATTCTGCAAGAATGCCAAAAATGATGATAGTTCAGCAGGATAGCATCGTTGTTAACGAAATTGAACTTGATGAAGTAATAGTTTTACAGCCTTTGAAGTTCAAATCCAAAGAAGATCTAAGAACATACCTGATATTAAAAAGAAAAACCCGAAAAGTATGGCCCTATGCTGTTTTGGCAGCTGACAATTTGAAAAAACTAAATGAAAGACTCGAACAATTAGATTCTAAAGCTAAAAAACGACGTTATACCAAAAGAGTCCAAAAGTATATTGAAGGAGAGTTTACCGATAGACTAAAAAAACTGACCAAGACAGAAGGTCAGATTTTGGTTAAACTTATGCACAGGCAGACCGGTATTACAACATTTGATTTGGTCAAAGAATTAAAAAGTGGCTGGCGCGCTTTCTGGTATAATACAACAGCAAGTTTATTTAATATTTCATTAAAAGAAGAATATAAACCCCTGGAAGTTAAAGAAGATTACCTTATTGAAGATATTCTTCAAAGGGCTTTTAGAGACGGGTTTTTGGATGAACAAAAACCCGCCGCTGAAATAGATTACCTCGGATTGGTTGAGCACTGGCAAAAAGAAGCCAGGAAAGAAATTGATGCTGAACTCGATTAGTGGTCATTGAGACCAAAATCAGCATAAGCATCCATACCGTGTTCATGGATATCCAAACCTTCAACTTCTTCCCTACTACCTACTCTTAAGCCAATTGTTTTATTAATTACCACCGCAAATATGTACGCAAACAACGAACAGAATAATCCAATGATCAAAACACCAATAATTTGATATAAAAATTGATAACCTCCTGCTTTGTCTCCAAATATACCTACGGCTAGAGTTCCCCAAATACCACAGAATAAATGCACCGCAACAGCACCAACCGGATCATCTAGTTTAAAACGGTCAATCCAGCTCACAGCAAATACTACTAATGCCCCAGAAATAAGACCTATAATAATCGCTTCAAATGGAGACATCAGGTCAGCACCAGCAGTTATACCTACCAAACCGCCTAAGATTCCATTCATAAACATGGTAACATCAAAATTTTTGAACTTGATTGATGATACGATAAACGCTCCAAAACCTCCTGCAGCAGCAGAAAGACTGGTAGTAACCAATACTAAAGAAGTGAGAGCAGGATCTGCACTAAGCACTGAACCACCATTAAAACCAAACCAACCCAGCCAAAGGATTAATACACCCATAGTTGCTAATGGAATATTATGACCTGGAATGGCTTTAGGTTTACCATCCTTGTCAAATTTACCAAGTCTGGCACCCAGAACTATAATGACGATTAAAGCAGCCCAACCTCCAACAGAATGCACTAAAGTAGAGCCCGCAAAATCATGAAAACCGCCAGTCTGACCAAAATAATCACCTACAGTTGATAAAAAACCACCGCCCCATTGCCAGGATCCAACAATTGGATAAACTATAGCTAAATAAATTATGCTAAATAGCATGAAAGCATGGATTTTAATCCGCTCAGCAACCGCACCAGATACAATTGTGGCCGCTGTAGCTGCAAACATGCCCTGAAATAAAAAATCTGTCCAATAAGTATAACCACCCTCTGCATAACCTATAGTATTTCCATTTTCGGGTGATTCTATACCGAATCCCGCAAATCCTAGAAATCCGTTAAAATCCCCCGGATACATAAGTCCAAATCCAATAGCATAATAAATAAGTAAACCGCCGCAAATGATGAACAGGTTTTTAAACAAAATATTAATTGTATTTTTTTGTCGCGTAAGACCAGATTCTAAAAGTGAAAAGCCAAGGTGCATAAAAAACACTAAAGCTGTACAAATCATCATCCATACGTTATTTGCAGTAAATAAAGATTGATCCATAATAAATGTATTTTTTTAGTTAGCTGATTGCTGGAGATCCAGTCTCCCCTGTTCTAATTCTAATAGCTTGAGAAACCTCAGACACGAATATTTTACCATCTCCTACTTCTCCTGTTCTTGCTGTAGCAATTAAGGTTTCAAGTGTTTTATCGAGATAATGGTCTGATACAACTATAACCAAGTATCGCCTTTGTATATCGGATGTGCTATAGGCAACACCGCGGTAAACGTGACCTTGTTTTTCGTTACCTACGCCGGTAACGTCCCAGTAACTAAAAAAGTTGACTTCAATATCATGAAGTGCAGCTTTTACTTCGTCAAATTTTGACTTTCTAATAATAGCTTCTACCTTTTTCATTAATAAAAATTTTCGCCAAATATATTATTTTATAATTTACCCCTAAAATTTATAGGGTCTATAGGCTCATTTTTATCATAATTAAATTTACACCCCATATTTATATGGTATAAATTTCAAAAAGTTAAATTATTCAAGTGAATTTTGTAAATAATAAAATAAAAAAACAAAAATTGTGCTTTTGCTTTAATTGGGTAAATAAGACTGAAAGAGGTATGGTGTAAAAAGAACAGCACAAATAAACAGAGGTTAGATTGATTATTTTCCGGACAGGTTATAGAATAAAAGGCATCAAAATTGAAATAGATATAATATAACTACAGTAAATGTTTTTAAGAATTAAAACAGATTGGTAAGCTGGCCAAACTAGGGTAACGTACTTTTGCACTGAGAAAGTGATATTAATAAAGTTATTGACTTAGGCTTATAAGTCATACAATAAATTAAATCTTTAATTAAAAGTGTAAATCTAACTTTATGTTACCCTGCATCGACGTCATGCAAGTCTTTACTTTCTAAGTCTTCTCTCTGTAGTAAAATTATAACACAAAATTAATCAGAGAAATCACCTGGCTATACAGAGCGCTTATATATAACTAACATAAAGTATATCAACCATTTAAAAATCATGGATTAAACCCCTAATTCTGAAAGTTATAACAACAATTACTTTTTTAGAAACTAGTTTCCAACGATACTCGCAACAACTTCTTCGGTTAACTCATTTCCTGTAAGTAATGGGAAACCTTCCCAGACCACAACGCCTTCAGGATTAATAATTATACAATGAGGAATACCTTTTATTTCAAGTTCAGAATACATTCTTTTTTTGGTATCAATTGCACTAAAATACCTCATTTTTTGTTTTGTAACTTTCTTTACTTTTATCTTCTCTTCATCACTTACTCCAATCACCACTAGTTTATCACCAAACTTATTTTGAAAATCATTTAGTTTCGGGATGGTTTTTATGCAAGGACCGCACCAGGTTGCCCAGAAATCAATAAGTAAATATTTTCCTTTAGTTTCAGGCTTTTCTGATATCCATTTTTCTACAACAAACTCCGGAGCCTTTTGGTTAATAAAAGACTTCGCCCATATTTTTTTATCCTGAGCATACAGGTTTAAACTTAAAATTAAGATAGTAACGAATAACAATAGCCTTTTCATAAATAAGTTTTATTCAAATCTATGACTTTTTTAAAAAACAAAACCGATGCATCAAAAGATACATCGGTTTAAATTATAATCTATTCGCAATAACTTATTTTATCATTTCAAAACTTCTCCTGATAAAGTTTGTCATAGCTTCACCTTTTAAAAGGTTTTGAGATAGTAATGCAAGGTCTAAAGACTGACTTATTAACCTTTGCTTTTTCTTTTTTGTTTTGGTATTTAATATTTCCTCAATAAGGGGATGATTTGTATTTACAACCAAATTAAACATTTCTGGCATGTTACCCATACCAAACATACCACCACCACCAGTTTGCTGCATCTCTTTCATTCTTCTCATAAACTCAGGCTGGGTTATCATGATTGGCATTGCAGATGAATCCATATCCTCAAGCTGTACTGTATATTTTTCTTTAGGTACAACTTCTTCAAATTCACTTTTTAATGTTTCTTTTTGCTTTTCATCAAGTTTAGAAACTTTTTCGTCATCTTTTTTTATAAGATTATCAATATGATCACTATCAACCCTTACAAAAGATATATTTTCTTTTTCAGCCTCTAATTTTTGAATCAGATGCGATACTATAGGGGAATCCAATAGTAACACCTCATAGCCTTTATCTTTGGCAGATTGAATGTAAGTGTGCTGGTTTTCTTTATCAGAAGTGTAAAGAATTACCAGTTTATCATCCTTATCAGTTTGTGTTTTTTCAATTTTCTCTTTCAATTCATCAAAAGTGAAATATGTATCATCAACTGTTGGGTATAATGCAAATTTTTGAGCTTTTTCAAAGAATTTATCTTCAGTTAACATACCGTATTCAATCACTACTTTGATGTCATTCCATTTATTTTCAAAGTCCTCTCTACTATTGTTGAACAGAGATTTTAATTTGTCAGCAACCTTTCTGGTGATATAACTTGAAATCTTCTTTACAGCACCATCTGCCTGTAGATAAGATCTGGAAACATTTAATGGAATATCAGGAGAATCAATTACACCTCTAAGCATAGTTAAAAATTCCGGGACAATGCCTTCAACATTATCAGTTACAAATACCTGATTTTGGTAAAGTTGAATTTTATCTTTCTGCGCGGCAAGTTCCTGTGTCATTTTCGGAAAGTACAATATACCCGTTAGGTTGAAAGGATAGTCCACGTTAAGATGAATATGAAACAACGGTTCTTCAAACTGCATTGGATACAATTCACGATAGAAGTTTTTGTAGTCTTCGTCATCCAGATCTGCCGGTTGTTTAGTCCATGCCGGGTCAGGATTGTTGATGATATTGTCTACAGTTACTTTTTTAGGCTCCTCATCTTCTCCCGAAGCTTCAGCATCTTCTGCTTTTGGTAAAGTTTTTTCTTTCGTTCCAAATTTTATTGGAACAGGCATAAATTTATTGTATTTTGTAAGTAATTCTGTTATTCTAGATTCTTCTAAAAACTCTTTTTCATCATCATTAATATGGAGTATAATTTCTGTACCTCTATCGGTTTTTTTGTCTGTCTCTTCTAGAGTAAATTCTGTTGTTCCTTCACAGGTCCAATGCACAGCAGGCTCATCTTTCCAGGACTTTGAAAAGATTTCAACTTTATGAGCAACCATAAATGCAGAGTAAAAACCAAGTCCAAAATGTCCTATAATTCCAGCATCATTAGCGTCTTTGTCTTTATATTTTTCTAAAAATTCTTCAGCACCGGAAAAAGCAACTTCGTTTATGTATTTTTTGACTTCGTCTTCTGTCATACCAATTCCCTGATCGATAATATGAAGCGTCTTATTGTCCTTATCTACTTTAACTTCAATTTTTGGTGTACCAATATCTATCTTTGCTTCACCAATTCTCGTCAAGTGTCTTAATTTTTGAGTTGCATCTGTAGCATTAGATATTAACTCTCTTAAGAAAATTTCGTGATCGCTGTAGAGAAATTTTTTAATCAGCGGAAAAATATTTTCAACGGAAACATTTATAGTACCATTTGCCATAATTATAAATTTTAAATTTATTTATCTTAGTTTCAAAAGAAATACCATTCTAAGATTTATGACAAACTGACATTTATAAGTCAGGTAAAATAAAAATCCCTGCCAGTTAAGTGCAGGGATTTTTTTATAAGTCAGTGTTTAAACTTTTTAAATCTATAGCTTAACAATTTTTACTGTTTTGCTTAAACCATTTGTTAACCTAACAGAAGCTAAATAGACACCCTTGGATAATTGATCTGCAGAAACAACACCAACTGTATCATCTGGATTTATTTCCAGAATCAGTTTACCATTTATATCTACAATAGCAATTGTTTGAATGGCTGTACCAAAATTCTCAAAGTTCCAGGTGTTGTTAGTTGGATTTGGGTAAACTTTGAAGTTTTCAAAAGATACATCGTCTATAGAAAGGCTTGTAAAAGAATAACTTTGACCGGTTCTTGAGAAAGTTATATCATAAGTTCCGGCAGTTACATTAATATCACTTCCTGTAAACGTTCCTGCAGGAAAAGTATCGCCACCCCAATTTACATTCCAATCTTGATTTTGTCTGAATTTGAGTTGACCATCAGATAAGACTTGTCCGTCTAACGTGTACGTGTCACCATCTAAAGTATTCATCAGAATATCAGGAGTTGGATTGTTTCCATCTGGCCAGCCATTAGCCGCCGATCCTACAATTCCAACGTCTGGAATTGTGAAAGAATAATCTCCGGTATTAAGGTTAAAAACTACACTATAGAATCCCGCCTGAACCGGTATTGCAGTACCTCCCATGGTTGCGGTGCCTGTAGGAAAACTATTTGAGCCATAAGTTGTATTGGTTCCCATTTCCTGTATTACCAAATCGCCGTCAGTAAATTCAGTTACTGTAAGTTCGTAATTTTCACCATCAATGGTTGCAAATTCAGGATTACTACCAACCACAGCAGAACCGGAAAGTTCTAATGAAGTAAAAGTACCAACATCGGTAAATGTGTACGTATTGTTATTGATATCTAAAACGATATCGTAAACACCTGCTTGAACGGGAATGTCTCCATTGGTCACAGACCCGGAAGGAAAGGTGTCTCCACCATAACTAGTGGTCCATGCCTGATCTTCTCTAAACTTTGCTGCACCTGTAGTTAATGTCAATGCATCAATAGAGTATGTCCCATCTCCATTGTTGGTTAGCATGATATCCGGTGTTGGATTATTTCCATCCGGCCAGCCATTAGCTGCCGGACCAACAATACCAATCTCTTGTGAATTTCCTAAGAAACAGATTGATAAAATAAAAACTAAAAGTAAATTTTTTTTCATTATTTAATATTTTAAATTAATGCTTAAAGATAGAAAAAAAATGAAGCACAGGAAATAAAAATAATTATTTTACATTAACTACTTTTATTAGTAATAATTCAAAAAGGCGTTGATTAAAACTTAGAATAGCCTTTACCACATTAATTTATACCTCGCTATCATAAAGTTGTCGTTTAAAACAATAATGGTTTTTAATAATAAGTTCTATTTTTGAATAAAAAATTGAGATGAAAGAGACTAATTTTCCAAAACTTTTAAAAATCATGACCGAGCTCAGAGTTGGATGTCCCTGGGACAGAAAACAAACCATACATACGCTTAGTCACCTCACAGTCGAAGAGACTTATGAGCTTACAGATGCCATACTTGAAGAAGATTATGAGGGTATTAAAGGGGAATTAGGAGATTTACTGCTGCATATTGTATTTTATGCCAAAATAGCTTCTGAAAAAAAGAAGTTTGATATAGAAGAAGTTATTGAAGGTATCTGCAAAAAACTGATAGACAGGCATCCGCATATTTACGGTGATGTTAAGGTAAAAAATGAAGAAGAAGTTAAACAAAATTGGGAAAAACTAAAGCTGAAAGAAGGAAAGAAAAGTGTCTTAGAAGGCGTACCTAAAGGCTTACCTGCCTTGATTAAAGCTCAGAGGATTCAAGATAAGGTTGCCGGAGTAGGCTTTGACTGGG
>CAZQKB010000011.1:0-153968 GCA_964593755.1 uncultured Mesohalobacter sp.
GTGTAAATGTGTAGACTGTGGTTTGTGTATTATCTATAGCTGGTGACCAGGTGCCAGTGATTCCGTTTTCCGAGGTGGTTGGTAATGGAGCTATATCATCTCCTTCACAATATTCAGGCTGATCTTCAAAAATCGGTATAAGAATTGGGTTTACCTCAATCTCTAGAGTTGTTGTTATGGCACATTCTCCTTCATTTGGTGTAAATGTATAGACTGTGGTTTGCGTATTATCCAAGGCTGGTGACCAAGTTCCTGAAATACCATTGTTGGAGGTTGTTGGAAGCTCTTCAAGTTGATCTCCCAAACATATTGGGCCTACATTATTAAATATTGGTGTTTCCAAAGGATTTACAACAATTTCCAATAAATACTCTGTACCACAGGTAAGATCTTCCGGGGTAAAGGTATAAACGGTTGTCTGCGTATTATCCAAAGGTGGAGACCAGGTGCCGGTAATATCATTATTTGAGGTTGTAGGTAACTCTTCCAATACATCTCCTTCACATATGGGATCAACCATATTAAAAGAAGGCATATTTGGAGGTTCTCTATAATCCAGGTTTCCTCCATTAAAAACATCATTATCACAATCCGGTAAATTGGTAGTTGGGTCATCAATATTGTTATTCACATCAAAGCCATCGAAAGCATCAAATACATCATCAATTCCATCTCCATCACTATCTGTGAACGGATTGCTAATGGTATCAGGCAAAGCATTTTCTTCAATATCAGGAAAACCATCATTATCAGTGTCGGTGTTTATATAATCCTCTTCGTCTGTAAAATCAGTATTTAGTGGGATAAGACCAACTGAGGTTTCGATAGATGCGCTATTAGTGTCCTGATCGTAATTATCATCTAAACCATCCCCATCAATATCTGTGATGCCTAAGGAAATTCCACTGGGAGAGACATACCCGATTGAAGGCTGTGCTTCTATATTATCAGGGATACCGTCATTGTCGGAATCAAGGTCCAGCCGATCTATAATACCGTCTGAATCTGTATCAATATCTGTGTTTATACTTGTATCAAAAGACAAATCTCCTGAATTGTCACTATAAAAACCATCGGCAAAAACTATATAAAGTTCACCATCTACAGCAGGCGTAAATGTGACTGAATTATTAACTGCAAAAATTGGATGGATAATCTCATCAACCCCATTGTCATAATTCCCATTTCCATTGGCATCTATCAGGCCGACGTAAGTTAATAGTGCAGAATAGTCGCCAGCTTGAAGGTTTGCAAAAGGAATATTAGCTGGATTTTCAACTCCTAAAAAAATGTTACTTGATGTGTAAGTATTGCCGTCTAGGTCTGCCCATCGACCGTCACTTACATCAAAAATCACAGCCTTTTGAACAGTCTGCCCATTATATGGTCCTCCTGAAACCGTAACCTGAGGCAGCGAAAAATTTGTTGGATTTACTTGATATTCTATACCTGCTTCTACAACCAAATTACTACTCTGCCAAGTCTGTTGTGATGGATTGAAAAAGGCTGAAGCTATGCTCAGAAAGCCTTGTTCGTTGACGTCAAGAATGCCATCGTTATCATCGTCAATATCAATATCGTCAGTAATACCGTCTCCATCTGTATCAGAAGCATTTATGACTATCGTTATTGTTTGTGTCGACGCACATTGGTCTGGGTCTGGTGTAAAAGTATAGGTTGTGGTTTGTGTGTTGTCTATTGGAGGAGACCACACGCCTGTAATGCCATTATTGGATGTTGTTGGTAAAGGGGGAATATTGTCTCCGGGATTATAATCAGGATATGCATCGAAAGTTGGGTCTGTATTTTCCTCAACAATAATGGTAATTTGCTCTGTTGTAGAATCACCACAGATGTCTACAATGTCTACTGTATAAGTTGTGGTCTGGCTAGGTGCTATTATAGTAACAGGAGAGCCAGGGCTACCTACACCTGTAGTAGGTGACCAGGAATAATTGACTCCACTTGGTATAGTAGCATTTACTGTAATAAATTCCCCTTCACAAATATTTTCGTCCTGTAATTGTAAATCATCTACGAATGATATTGAATTAAAACAGACTTGATGCAGGTTACTCAATCCTCCTGTAGAGCCAACAAAACCAAAAAACACGGTGTCATCACCGCTAAAAATCTGTGTCTTGATGTCTAAAATTAAGCTCAGGACAAATTCACAGTCAAAAAACACTGAAAATTCCTCAGAAGTGGCATCCCAGACAATTTTTACTTCGTGATCTATACCGTCTTCTACATTGGGACTGTTGTTGCTTATTTGAACTGCAGAAGTTAAGGATCCCGCAGCGTTTAAATGAGATGGTATGCCATCTCGTTGTATAGAGAGGTGGTCAAAGGCCGGATCTCCTAAATTTCCAGCATTTACATCATTTTGAAATGTATCAAATTCAACAACCAAAGAATTGTCAATTCCTTCGTAACCCATACCGCCGCCGACATTACCGATTTCTGCAGTTGATGTTCCTTTAAATACAAGGGCCATTCCATCTGCACCATTGCCATCTTTATTTCCAAAGTTGTTCTGGTAATAAATGGTAAAATCTTCATCAAAATCTATAGGATTAGAAAACCATACACCACCAGCCTGATTTAATTGATCCGGTGTAATTGTAAAACAATTGTCGCCTTGATCAAAAGCATCGCCAACTGTTGTAGATTGCAATTGAGCATATGTTGAAACTGAAAATATAACTAGGAATGAAAAGCATAAATGGGATAATTTCATAGATGATTTTAAAAAAGTTCTAATATAAATTATATTTTTCACTTAAAATCTCATTGAGAAAACTATCAGTGCATACTCGATGATACAAGTAAGTTTATGTAGGTCACCCTGTTCATGACCGCTTTCATTTGAAAATAAATGCCAGGTGTTTTAATTAAATTCTATTTTGTTGTTTTTTAAGATTTTTTTTAATCGAAGTTAAATCCTCCTTAACCTCTATAACAAGGTTTAAACGAATTAAATCACTGCTTATGCCGGCATTTTCTTGTTCTGTTTTGGGAAGACTGACATAAGGAGCAAACTTCAGGAAAAAGTAAATCAATTAAACCTTGTAACATCGGCACTGTTTGATCAAATTTAAAGGAATTTTTTCTTTTAAATCTATATTTTACCGTTTATCATAAAGGTTAATTCTATCTTTTTAAAGTGAAATGGTTGTTGTAGGAGATCCTATTACCTGAAGCTTCATCGGTAAACTCCACCAAAAACCAGTAATCCTGTGAAGGCATTAATCTACCGTTGTAGGTGCCGTCCCATCCAACCTGAAGTGTACTTATTTCCTCTATAAGTTTGCCATACCTGTCAAAAATATAAATCTTAACATCTCCTTGTTCTCTGAGATCTGTTATGTTCCAGTAGTCGTTTATACCGTCACCATTTGGCGTAAAGAAGTCTGGAAAAGATAAACCTGTCACTGTATCTGAGGCAATATTACTGCAGGTATTAGCCTGCCTTACCTCAAAAACGTATTGACTATTGTTTTGAAGGTCCTCAAAAACACTTGAACTCTGCCAGGGTCCGCCGTTTACGCGATACTCATAGTCTCCATCTCCTCCGCTCGCTTGCAATTGTACGCTTATATTATCTCTGAAAGGTGCTGAAGTCAACAAGGCATTGAGTGAAATTTCATTTACCGGACTAACAGAAATTATAAAATCTAAAACTTGAGCACATTCATCTGCATTCGGCGTAAATGTATAATTTGTGGTTTCAAGGTTATTGAAATCTGGCGACCAGCTTCCTGAAATACCATTTAATGAAGTTACGGGTAAAGCCCCAATAGCATCGCCTTCACAGATAGAGTCTAAAATATCGAATTCAGGTATTAATCCTGGGTCAATAGTAATTGTAAATGTAGTTTCTATAACACATCCCTGACCTTCATCCGGCGTAAATGTGTAGGTTGTTGTTGAGGTGTTATCAATATCTGGTGACCATGAGCCTGAGATGCCATTGTCTGAGATTGTGGGTAAAGGATCAATAGCATCACCTATGCAATAATTGTTTTCCAGGCTAAACTCGGGAAGAATTGAAGGTATAACCTCAAGAGTAAGTGTAGTTTGTTCTGCACATTCTCCTTCGTTGGGTGTAAATGTGTAGACTGTGGTTTGTGTATTATCTATAGCTGGTGACCAGGTGCCGGTGATTCCGTTTTCCGAGGTGGTTGGTAATGCCTCAATAGTATCTCCTTCACAAATAGAGTCTAAAATATCGAATTCAGGTATTACTCCTGGATCAATAAAAATTGTAAATGTAGTTTCTAAGACACATCCCTGACCTTCATCCGGTGTAAATGTGTATGTGGTTGTTGCGGTGTTATCAATATCTGGTGTCCATGAACCTGAGATACCATTGTCTGAGATTGTGGGTAAGGAGTCAATAGCATCACCAATACAATAGTTGTTTTCCAGGCTAAATTCAGGAAGAATAAATTCTATAACCTCTAGAGTAAGTGTGGTTTGTTCTGCACATTCTCCTTCATTTGGTGTAAATGTATAGACTGTGGTTTGTGTATTATCTATGGCTGGTGACCATGAGCCTGAGATACCATTCAATGATGTTTCAGGTAATGCCTCAATAGCATCGCCTTCACAAATAGAATCTAAAGTATCGAATTCAGGTATTGCTGCTGGCTCAATAGTAATTGTAAATGTAGTTTCTATAACACATCCCTGACCTTCATCCGGCGTAAATGTGTAGGTTGTTGTTGAGGTGTTATCAATATCTGGTGACCATGAGCCTGAGATGCCATTGTCTGAGATTGTGGGTAAAGGATCAATAGCATCACCTATGCAATAATTGTTTTCCAGGCTAAACTCGGGAAGAATTGAGGCTATAACCTCTATCGTAATTGTAGCTTGTTCTGCACATTCTCCTTCGTTGGGTGAAAATGTGTAGACTGTGGTTTGTGTATTATCTATAGCTGGTGACCAGGTACCTGTAATACTATTTTCTGATGTGGTTGGTAATGGGGCTATATCATCTCCTTCACAATATTCAGGCTGGTCTTCAAAAATCGGTATAAGTAATGGGCTTACTTCTATCTCTAGTGTTGTTGTTATGGCACATTCTCCTTCATTTGGTGTAAATGTGTAAACTGTGGTTTGCGTATTGTCCAAGGCTGGCGACCAAGTTCCTGAAATACCATTGTTGGAGGTTGTTGGAAGCTCTTCAAGTTGATCTCCTAAGCATATGGGGTCTATATTACTAAATATTGGTGTTTCCGGTGGGTTTACTACAATTTCTAATAAATATTCTGTCCCACAGGAAAGATCTTCCGGGGTAAAGGTATAAACGGTTGTCTGCGTATTATCCAGAGGTGGAGACCAAGTGCCGGTAATACCATTATTTGAGGTTGAAGGTAACTCTTCCAATACATCTCCTTCACATATGGGATCAACCATAGCAAAAGAGGGCGTATTTGGAAGTTCCCTATAATCCAGGTTTCCTCCATTAAAAACATCATTATCACAATCCGGTAAATCGGTAGTTGGGTCATCAATATTATTATTCACATCAAAGCCATCAAAAACATCAAATACATCATCAATTCCATCTCCGTCACTATCTGTAAATGGGTTGCTAATGGTATCAGGCATACCATTTTCTTCAATATCAGGAAAACCATCATTGTCGCTGTCCTCATCTGTAAAATCCGGGTTATCTGTGCTATCGGTATTAACAGGAACTAAACCAACTGAGGTTTCGATAGATGCGCTATTAGTATCCTGATCGTAATTATCATCTAAACCATCCCCATCGACATCTGTGATGCCTAAGGAAATTCCACTGGGAGAGACATACCCGATTGAAGGCTGTGCTTCTATATTATCAGGGATACCGTCATTGTCGGAATCAAGGTCCAGCCGATCTATAATACCGTCTGCGTCTGTATCGAAATCGGAACTGACACTAATATCAAAAGATAATTCTCCTAAATTATCTGCGTAAAAACTATCCGTATAGACGATATACAAATCACCATTAACACTTGGTTCAAAGGTAATAATCTCATTTACTGCAAAAATTGGTTCAATAATTTCGTCTATTCCAGCATCGTAATTACCGTTACCATTGGTATCAACTAAACCGATATAAGTCAATTGTGTTATGTAATCAGATGCTTGTAAATTAGCAAAAGGAATATCAACACCACCAAAAGTACCACTATAGGTATTGCTGGCATTATAGGTGTTTCCGTTCAAATCGCTCCAAACATCATTTGAAGAGTCGAAAATAACAACCTCCTGTAGGGTTTGTCCATTAAAAGGGCCACCATTAACTGTAGTTTGAGGTAAATTAAAACTTGTTGGATTTAATTGATATATACTTCCCGTCTGAAGAGATATGTTGCTAAATTGCCACTGTTGAATTGCAGGATCGAATACAGCTGAAGCTACACTTTCAAAAGCCTGCTCATTTACATCAAGAATACCATCGTTATCATCATCTATGTCAACATCATCTGGAATACCATCAGCATCGGTATCCAAGGGGTTTACAGTTATTGTGAGAGTTTGATTTGTCACACACTGATTGCCGTCTGGAGTAAATGTATATAAAGTCGTTTGGGTATTATCTATAGGTGGTGACCAGGTTCCTGAAATGCCATTATTGGAAGTGTTTGGTAAAGGTGGAATAGTGGCACCAAAATCATATACTGGATAAGAGTCAAAAACTGGAATTATCGGATCATTGACTACAATTTCAAGGCTTGTTACAAGGCCACAGGTCAGATCGTCAGGTGTAAAAGTGTATGTTGTTGTTTGTGTGTTATCTATTGCTGGTGACCAGGTCCCTGAAATGCCATTATTAGAAACTAATGGTAAATCGTCTAATTGACCGCCAGCACAAATAGCATCTGGAACATCAAAATCAGGCAGTAAAGGTTCTTCTCTATAATCTAAATCTCCTCCTGTTTGAACATTATTATCACAATCCGGAAATACAATTGTTGGGTCGTTAATATTATTATTTACATCAAAACCATTAGAGTTGTCAAAAATATCGTCTATACCGTCGCCATCTGTATCAGAAAATGGATTACTAATCGAATCCGAAAATCCGTTTTCTTCAATGTCAAAAAATAGGTCATTATCACTGTTATCATCAACAAAATCGGAAATACCATCTCCATCTGTGTCTACAGGAATTAAGCCTATGGAATTTTCAGAGCTTATACTACCAACGTCCGCATCGTAATTATCGTCAAGCCCATCACCATCAACATCTGTAATTACTGTTGAAATACCACTTGGTAAAATATAATTAATTGAGGGTTGTGCTTCTATATTATCTGGTATACCATCGTTGTCGGCATCAAGGTCTAACCTGTCAATAATGCCATCTTCGTCTGAGTCGTTTTCAGTAATCAAAATGGTATCAAAAGATAAAGTTCCAACATTGTCGTTATAGAAATTATCTGCAAAAACTATAAAAAGTTCTCCACTCACGCTGGGTGTGAATACTACTGAATTATCAACAGAGAAAATGGGGTGAATTACCTCATCAATACCACTATCATAATTTCCATTTCCGTTTGTGTCTATCATACCTATATAGGTAAGTAAATTTGAATAATCACTGGCCAGTAAATTTGCAAATGGTATGTCTATTGAATTTTCTGTATCTAAAAAGTTATGGTTAAGATCGTAGAAATTTCCATCAAGGTCAACCCAACTACCATCGCCTATAGCAAAGATTACTGCTTGCTGAACAATCTGTCCGTCGTAAGGCCCTCCTGAAACTATGACTTCTGAAAGGGAAAACCCGGTCGGATTCATTTGATAGTCTTCTCCTGATTGAACATTGAGATTGCTGGTTTGCCAGACCTGAAAAGCAGGGTCAAAAAAAGCAGTAGCAACATTTTGAAAGTCCTGCTCATTTACATCTAAAATACCATCATTATCATCATCTATATCTAATGCATTTATTATACCATCTCCGTCAGGGTCTGCAGGATTAACTACAACTATTGTTAAAGTTTGAATTGTGGCGCACTGGCCAGTATCTGGGGTAAATGTATAAGTAGTAGTTTGAGTATTATCTATTGGTGGAGACCAACTTCCTGTTATGCCGTTAATTGAAGTATTTGGTAGTAAAGGAATAGCATCGCCTAAATTAAAAACTGGATAAGGATCAAATAATGGTTCTTGTTCCTCTAGAACATCAATTGTAATATCTTCGGTTGTAGAATCTCCGCAGTTATCTAAAATTGTTACTGTATATGTTGTTGTTACCTGAGGCGAAATAATAGTTATCGGGCTGTCTGGACTTCCAACTCCAGTTAATGGAGACCAAGAATAACTTACTCCACTAGGAATTGTGGCGTCTACGGTAACAAATTCTCCGCTGCATATTTCTTCGTCTTGTAATTGTAAATCATCTACGAACGAAATAGAGTTAAAACAAACTTGATGAAGGTTGCTTAAGCCACCGGTAGAGCCCACAAACCCAAAATACACCGTATCATCTCCATTAAATATATTAGTTTTAATATCAGCAGTTAAGCTTTCTCTCAGGACACAGTCGAAATACACCTCAATTGTTTGACTTGCAGCCACCCAGACAATTTTTACTTCGTGATCTATGCCATCCTCGATATTAGGGTCTGTAGCACTTGCCTGTATTGTAGGTGTAAGTGCTGTTGCTGCGTTATGCGAAGGATTCCCATCTCTTAGAATAGCCAAATGATCAAAAAAAGGGTCTCCATTGACTCCATTTAGGAAAGTGTCAAATTCAATAATTAATGAATTTGTTATACCCTCATAACCCATACCGCCACCAACATTTCCAATTTCTGGTGTCGGTGAGCCCTTAAATACCATCGCCATACCGTCTGCACCATTGCCATCTTTATTTCCAAAATTGTTCTGGTAATATATCGTAAAATCTTCATCAAAATCTATGGGGTTAGAAAACCAAACACCACCCGCTTGATTAAATTGATCTGGTGTTATGACAAAACAATTGTCGCCTTGATCAAAAGCATCTCCAGCTGTCGTCGATTGTAATTGAGCAGATGTTGAAACTGAAACTAAGAATAGAGCCGTAGAGTATAAATGAAACAGTTTCATAAATAATTATAAAAAAGGACTAATATAAACTATATTTTTAACTTAAAACTCATTATTAAATTATTGCGGAATGCTCTGTAAGATAAATTACCTAAAGTTTTTAACCATATTCATGGTTCCCTTTATTTAAAAAAGTTTTTAAGAGCTTATTAAATTCTATTGTAATTTTTCTAAAGCACTTTTTAAATCCAAAATTAAATCCTCCTTATCTTCTATACCAACACTTAAACGGATTAAAGCATTGCTTATGCCTGCCTTTTCTCGTTCTGCTTTTGGAATACTGGCATGAGACATGCTTGCGGGATGCCCTACCAAAGACTCTACACCTCCAAGACTTTCAGCCAGTGTAAATATTTTGAGCTTTTTAATTAAGGCTATAGCTGCTTTTTGAGTGTTATCATTTAGTGAAAAAGACACTACACCTCCAAAATTCCTCATCTGATTTTTTGCAATCAGGTGATTGGGATGGTCAGAAAAGCCAGGCCAGTATACCTTCTCTACCCTGGAATGCGTCTTTAAAAAGTGAGCGATAGTTTTTGCATTTTCGCAGTGTCTTTGCATTCTTAAGTGTAAAGTTTTTATACCTCTGGAAATTAAAAAGCAATCCATAGGTCCGGGTATGGCCCCACTTGCATTTTGAATAAAAAACAATCTATCAGCTAAAGCTTTATCGTTTGTAACCAATGCCCCTAAGATAACATCTGAATGCCCTCCTAAATATTTTGAAGCACTGTGCATGACAATGTCTGCTCCAAAATCTAAAGGATTTTGAAGATAAGGAGATGCAAAGGTGTTATCCACAATAAGCTTTAGCTTGTTTTTTTTTGAAATGTCAGAAACCCTTTTAATATCTACAATATTTAGAAGTGGGTTTGTTGGCGTTTCAAGCCAAATTAATTTTGTATTGGCATTTATATATTGTTGTATTGCTGCACTATTATTCAAATTGATAAAGTGGAACCTGATTCCAAAATTTTTAAAAATACTACTGAAAATCCTGTATGTGCCTCCATACAGATCCTTTGAAGTAATCACCTCATCACCAGATTTCAGTAATTTTAAAACAGCATCTATAGCTGCAACACCAGAGCTAAAGGCGATACCATATTCTGCATTTTCCAGTTGAGCTAATGTTTGCTCAAAGTCTGCTCTTGTTGGATTTGAGGTTCTCGAATATTGAAATTTTGAATGCTCCTCAGGTGAATCAATTTTAAAAGTAGTTGATTGGTATATTGGCGTGTTCACAGCATTGTATGCCGGATCTCTCTTTTCAATACCCGCATGAATGGTTTTTGTATTAAATTTCATCAAGTGTTTAATTTAAGAACTGGTATTCTAATATAGAATAAACATTTTAGTTTATATTTTAATGACATATAATGTCTTTAAAAATATAGTTAGATGTACTACCTCTTAATAATTTTCTTAACAACACTATTCCCCTGGTTCGTGAATTTAATAAGGTAAACACCATTTGGGTACTGACTCATATTTATATTAAGAGCAGCATTCGTTAGCTTGTCCTCTTGAATTATTTGCTTACCCAAAATATTAAAAATTTGCACTTTACCAGTAATCTCTGACTTTACAGACAAATTATTTTCCACGGGATTAGGATAAATTTTGATGTCCTTCATAAATTCTACATTACTTATATTGAGTAAAGCAGCAACTTTTCCCGAATAATAATAGTAGTCAAAATAATCTCCGTTAGATTGTGAAAAATCAAAAGGTGTAGAACTAAAAATATCACCGGTATTGATATCAACACCAATAAATTCATTTATACCTTGAAAATAATAGACCTCTGTGAAAGGGTTTATCGCTGCTCCACTTAAGGCGAATCCACTGCTAATAGATTGCTGTGAAATTAGTGTTACATTTCCGGTAATTGGATCTATTTGTCCGAGTAAAATCTCAGCAGGATTAGGGTTTCTGCCTAATCCATAAAGATTACCATCCGAGGCATTGAATAAAATATTATCAAAATAAGCGACTTGTGAGGTGTCTATTGTTGGTGAGTGTACAACCTGACCCGTTACAATATCTACAGATAACAACTGACCATTAGATACAAATTGAAACCACTGGTTGTTCAAGTCTATTGTAAACCCACCATTTAAAGTGATAACATCTGTAATTGGATTTTGAGAAATAGGTGTTACAATTCCGGTTTGTGGATCTATTTTCGACAAGTACACCGCATCACCACCGTTGTTCCCTCGTTCTAAGCCTATTAATTCCTGTGTGAGTTCATTGTAAACAAAGTTTTGAAAAAAAGGCTGTAGGCTGGTTGTCATGGGCAAATCACAGACTAAATTACCTGTACTTATATCTATACCAATAAGGTTATCATTGGAAGTGTAATAAAAAATATCTAAGTTCGGATCTACGGTGTAGGTAAAGTTACTGATGTATTCTGAATAAGAGTTTGAAGCTAAATCCTGAACATGCCCTGTAACTTCATTGATTTTTGCCAGATACACTACATTGTCGGGAACATTGGTTCTCGACACGCCTATAATCTCGTTAGTTTGAGAAAAAAGGAGGCTTGTAAAAAGTAAACAAAACAATAGGGCTTTTTTCATAACAGCCCTAAAATTAGACTAAAACAAAGATTTAAACCTAGAAATAAATAAACTTTTAACTATTGTACCTTCGTTAAAACAGCCTCTAATTCAAAATCCTGATTTACTTCGAAGTTTAAACCTTCGAAACCTGGTAAATCTGAAATATCCGGAATTTCTCCTGAAGCTAATAATTCATCAAAACTCGGTAGTTCATCATCAGTAAACAGAACCATGCTGTTAGTCGAAAAAGAGGTGATGACATAACTTACATCTGTTCCCTCTGCAGATAAATTTAAGTTGCCATTTGAAATGCTCCAAGTTCCGGAACCAAATCCTGATTCTTCTGTTGTTTCTGATCCTGGAATTGGCATACCATCCTGTTCTCCTGTAATTTCAAGGGTAATGGTTCCTGAAGAAGTATAAGACCCATCATCAGAAAATGTAATTGTAGCATCTCCCGATATTTGATCTGCGGTTATAGTTTGTGTTGTATTAATAGGTAAACCTTCAAAATCTGCATTGATCTCCTGAGTAATTATTAAAGTTTGGTCTGTGACTTCCCAAGTTCCAACTATATCAGATTCTGGTACATTTTGTCCGTCACCAGGTGAAGTAGAAGGGTCATTAAGATTGATATCTGGAGACAGTGGCTCATTTTCACAACTTGTAAAAATTAGAGTACTTACAAATAGCAAACATGCAAATTTAATGTAGACTTTCATATAATTATATTTTGTCGCAAGTTATAAAAACAAAATCCATCTCAAAAAATATTTTTATGTCAAGTTTTATTTACATTTTAAATATTTGTTTATATTTGTAAAGTTTTATTTACATAATGTATAACTTTAATTACTTTTACCATGACTTCACAAAAACAACAAACCATCAAATTAGCCCTTTGGACATGGAGCTGGGTGGCAACATTGGCCGTTGCTACTTTTGGACCAAAATTTATTTGGGATGACCACCAACTCCTAACTGTCTTAGCCATTTCAACCAATCTGGCTAACGGGATCATGATGATTATAGCCAACCGGCGCTATTTTAATAGCATGGATGAATTACAGCGTAAAATTCATATTGAAGCCCTTGCCATTACTTTAGGTCTCGCGGTAATTGTGGGTTTGAGCTTTTCACTTGTTGACCAAACTAATCTTATTACTTTTGATGCTGAAATAGGATTTTTAGTGGGTTTTATAGGAATTACTTACATGGTGGCACTACTCATCAACAGAAGCCGTTACTCATGAAGAATAAGCTGAAAGTACTGCGTGCAGAGCACGATATGACCCAACAGGATTTAGCTAAAGCTGTTGAAGTCTCCAGACAAACTATCAACGCCATTGAGAAGGGGAAATTTGACCCCAGTTTGGTTTTAGCGATGAAATTAAGCCGACTGTTTGAAAAGGATATTGAAGAAATGTTTATTTATGAAGAGTAATTTTATTGCACTATCAGTTTTTTAATTTGACTGCTATTACCCTGTATTACTTTTACCAGATAAATGCCTGAAGAAGACCTTTTCAAGTTCAAGGTTTTTTCAAAATCAGAACTCATAGTACTCAGGTTTTCTTTTAAAATCAATCGTCCTTTCAAATCATAGACTTCAACACTTATGTTTCCCTGATTGAAGTTCAATCCCTTTATTGTAAACTGGCCTTCACTTGGATTTGGATAGATACTAAAATCTACGAATTTATTTTGAATATCCGATAGGGTTGGTGTGAGACCTGTACTGCATATCGTTAATGTCACTGAGTTTAATGCAGAAGTAATACCATCCTCATCAACATCAGTAATCCAAAATGTCCAGTTACCCTGTGCATTTTGTCCATCAACAACAGATAATGGATCTACAGGAACTACATTATCTCCGGAGTCCAAACTCGAACAATCTATCGGATTACCTTCATCGTCAAAGGTTAAGTTAAGTCCGGTAGTTCCCGGACATGGATAAACGCCTAATTCGTTAAAGCTACCTGAAGGTGGCGAAAAAGCATAGGTAATTGAGCTATTATCTTCAGCACCGGAAATATTGACATTAATATTTAAATCTTCTATCTCAATACTTTCATTTATCTGAAAAGGAATTTGATTATAAGATGCAGCGTTTTCGGGGATTGTAATGTTAAAATCAAACACATAATCTTCACAAACTACATCATAAGTATAATTACCAATAGCAAAAAATGCCTGATTTATATTAAAAAATATATTGTTTACAGCTTCTATCATGATTCTGCACTCTGTAGCATCAATATCAGGAACGATAATATCTTCCGTACCATCATTAGGCGTATTCGCAGCTAGGACTGTATCGTATGTAATTCCACCGTCTGTTGAAAGCAGAATATTTATTGTGGCTTCGTCGATACCATTAGCGTCTGTTCCTGCTACATTCCAGGTAATGGTTTCAGTACTACCAGGTGTCCAAACAATCTGGTTTTGCGTAGATTGAGATGTAACCTGAAACGGACCAGCACTGTTTGTGACTGTGGCCAGCATCGCATCAAAAGCTGTCTGACCTCCTAAAGGATCATTATCTCTTACTGTTAATCTAAAATTTAAATCTCTGTTTACCGCCACTAGTTTTTCCCATTCTTGAGACCCGGGATTTATTAATAAATCTTCTAATCTAGGAATATATCTTACAGGATTGGTAGTGCCTTCTCTGGATCTTACAACTGGACCAGATGTTGTCGTTTCTTCAGGAGCACCCTGAGGCCCAAAGTCATATTGCTCCCAGGTGAAAGTATGAGAAGAAGTACCATCGGAATCTGTAGAGCTTCCGTTCAATTTATAAGGCGTTCCCTGAGGTATTAAATAATCTGATCCGGCGTCTGCAGTAGGTGGATTGTTCCCGGTAGGTATCTGATCTGTCGGGCAGGCAGTAAAACCTGAGATATGATTCCAAATAGTTGATAAACTGATTTGATGGTAATAAAAATCTCCTGCCGGTACTACATTTTGAGGTGCACATAAACCAGGGTAAGCCATAATCGTAGAACCACTTCCCGGTTCTACGGCTGTGAATGTTGAAATATTTGTGCCACAAGGACCTGCACTACCATTAAATGTATGTGGTGAACCATATTGGTGTCCCAGCTCGTGTAAAAAAACAAAATCAAAAAAAGTACTGTCAGGATTGGAATCACCAGTTACACCAAATGCTTTAACTGTCGAAATACAAGACGTCCCTAAGCCCGCTATTCCTCCTCCGGCAGTATTAAAAACATGTCCAATATCGTAGTTAGCATCTCCAATATTCGTATCTATTAAGGTCTGATTTTCATCTATTAACGCAACGTTGTCAAAATTAGTAAATGGATCGGTTGCAGAATCAAAGAAAATCAAAGAGGTATTATCGACCATGGTCATTGTAACGGATAAATCTCGCTCTAAAACCGCATTTGCATTAGAAACTGCTATGTTCATAGCAGATATGACGTCATTTAAATTTGAATTATAAAAAGCACTGTATTCTGCAGTAGCGGAAATGGCAATTCTAAAATTTCTCAATAGGCCGTCGTTTGCGTTAAAACTTGATATTTCAGATGTATTTTCTAACGATGTAGCTATCTCTAAAAGTGTACACTCAAAATTATGAGCTTCAAAGTTCAGGTCTTTATTGTAGTAAACGGCGTATAAATTTCTGGATGCATCAATAGGTGATATTTGCTGAGTTCCTTTCGGCGTGTTTAAAATAATAGCCTGAAAACCAAGATTTGTAAGGGTAAATCTGATAATCTCCTGAGGATTGGTAATACCTTTTCCTGCATAGGATCTAATATTAGGATAATTATTTTGAAAACTCGTTTCCATTACCGATGCTTCAAAAACTTTATAAGATTTTAATTCTCCATCTGGAGAAGGCAGTTTAATAACTGTATTTCCAGGATTTTGTCTGTTACCAATATTTATAAGATGACTTTTAAAATTTTCTATATCTATATTGTAGTATAATGAGTTAGTTATTTTATCTGAGTGATCATTAGAACTAATAAGAGCGGATGGATTTTGAGTAAAAAAGTTTTGAGCGCTTAAAGACGATGCTATTAGAAGCATCAATAAAGTTACATATTTTTTCATCAGATTTTTATTTAAAAAACTTAAGCTTGAGTGTTAAAAAAGTAAAACTACAATGTTTTTTTATTTATTATCATTTATATAACAAATCAAGCCTATAAATTCCTACTTACCTAACATAGGTCAAAGCAAGCTGAGGTCATTTTAACAATGTATTATCAAATGATCTACAGCTACCACATCAAACAGTTTTAATTATGAAAATTTTTAAATACTAAAATAACCTAAAACAGAGCCGTAAATTCATTTATACTAGCCTTAATTTTTAAAATAAGTGTTTAAATTTTTGCTCATATTAATTTTTTTTGTTTTATTTGAAAGTGTAAATAATACACTTATAAGTAAAAGTCAGGAATAATATACTTTTACAAGGTATAAACTTAAGAATTTAAACATGCCATTATCAAAGTTAAATTTATCCATATTAAACGTTTTTCTCTTTACGATAACGTTTTCTTTAAGCGCACAAACTACTTCTGTCGAAGTAATAAAAGATGATAGCGCGCCAATCATCAGTAAACACATTTATGGACATTTTGCTGAACACTTGGGCCGCTGTATTTATGGTGGTCTCTATGTTGGAGAAGACAGTGAAATTCCCAACAGAGATGGTGTAAGACAGGATATTATAGACGCCCTTAAGGAATTGAAAATACCTAACCTGAGATGGCCGGGTGGCTGTTTTGCAGACACTTACCACTGGAAAGATGGGGTTGGTCCAAAAGATGAAAGACCATCAATGGTTAATAAATGGTGGGGTAATGTGGTTGAAGATAACAGCTTTGGTACGCATGATTTTCTTAACCTTTGTGAAGCTTTAGACGCAGAACCTTATCTGGCAGCAAATGTAGGTAGTAGTACTGTTCAGGAGTTTACAGAATACATTCAATATGTCACCAGAGAAGATGGTGTACCAATGTCTGATTACCGAAAAGAAAACGGCAGAGAAGAACCATGGAATGTCAAATATTGGGGCGTCGGTAACGAAATGTGGGGTTGTGGCGGCCATATGAGACCTGAACACTACGCCGATATTTACAGACAATACGCTACATTTATGACCGACTGGTCTAATAGCGATGACTTCTACAGAATTGCTTCAGGTGCCAATGTCGATGACTATAACTGGACAGAAGTTTTAATGCGTGAAATCCCAAAAAACCTCATCGAAGGTGTTGCGCTACACTCCTATTCTTTTGTAGAATGGAATGATAAAGGTTCAGCTAAAGATTTTACAGAAGAGCAGTATTTCTCTACCATGAAAACAGCTTTAAGAATGGAAGAACTCATCCAAAAGCACACCGCTATAATGGATAAATACGACCCTCAAAAAAGAGTTGACCTGATTGTTGACGAATGGGGCGGCTGGTATAATGTTGAAGAAGGGACAAACCCAGGATTTCTGTATCAGCAAAATACAATGCGGGATGCCATGATTGCAGGAACTACGCTTAATATTTTTAACAACCATTCCGAACGTGTAAAAATGGCTAATCTGGCGCAGACCGTAAATGTCCTTCAGGCGGTTATTCTCACCCAGGATGAAAAAATGATTCTTACACCGACTTATCATGTCATGAAGATGTACAATGTGCATCAGGATGCTAAATTATTGCCAGTGTCTTTTACTTCACCGCTTTATGTTCATGAGGGCGAAGCGCTTCCGGCAATTTCAATATCAGCCTCTGAGGATTCTAATGGGGCTAAACACTTTTCACTGGTCAACATAGATTCTGAAAAAGAACATGAGGTCGTTCTGAATGTCGATGGTATGAATCTAAAGAATGCTACTGCACAAATTTTAACTTCAAAAAAAGTGCAGGACCACAATTCATTCGATGACCCGAACAAAGTAAAACCAGTCAACTTTAAAGATTTTAACCTTAAAAACGGAAAATTGACACTAACACTTCCGCCTTTTTCAGTGGTAGTGATTGAAACGAAATAATATTTTAAAAAAGATGAAGATGAAAAAGCAAATGTTTAAACTTTTAATGATGTTGTGTTTGTTTACGGCTTTTATAGCCTGTTCTGAAGACGATTCAGATGTTACAACCACAACTGAAGAACCAGACCCAACAGACCCAACAGGCCCGACAGATACTTTTCCGGGACCAACTTATGCTGATAATTATACCAATATTGCGAGTTGGGCAAATCGAAGTCAGTGGAACCTGGCCAACGTTCATGACCCTACCGTTGTCAAACAAGGAGATTACTTTTATATGTATCAGACCAACGCCTCTTATGGCAATGCTCATCAGGGAAATGGGAACTTTCACGCCAGACGCTCCACAGACCTAGTGAACTGGGAATATTTAGGTTCTACTATGGATCAGCCACCAGCCTGGATAAAGGAGAAATTAAATGAAAAAAGGGCGGCAGAAGGAAGACCACCAATCCAAAACCCAAACTATGGCTATTGGGCTCCGGCAGTTGTTAAGGTCGGCAACGTATATAGAATGTACTACAGCATTGTGATTTTAGACCTTATTGAAGGTAATGATGACTGTGCGTCATGGAATGAAGAATCTTATATTGGTTTGATGGAATCTACAGATTTAGCCTCAAACGAATGGGTAGACAAAGGCATGGTTATATCAAATATCCCTGATGGTATAGAAGACCATTACAGAGACAGTTGTAACGACTGGAGCTCTTATTATAAATTTAATGCCATAGACCCCAGCGTTATCGTCACGCCCGAAGGTGAAAACTGGATGATTTATGGATCATGGCATACAGGTATTGCTGCGGTCGAACTCGATCCCAATACAGGAAAACCGTTTCAGTTAAATAGCATTGAAGATTACGGCACTCGTATAGCTGGTAGGGGAAATATCAATGCCAACAGATGGCAGGGGCTTGAAGGTCCGGAAATTGTCTACAATCCTGATACGGGATATTATTATCTATTTTTAGCTTATGATGAATTATCTGTGGCTTACAATACCCGTGTGGCCCGTTCTACAAATATTTTAGGCCCTTATGAAAGTATAAATGGTCAAAATGTGTCTCAGGGTGCAGAAGCCTGGCCTATGTTAACTCACCCCTATCAATTTAATTTTCATTCAGGTTGGGTTGGTATTTCTCACTGCACAATTTTTCAGGACCCGGAAACGCAGCAATGGTATTACTCCTCACAAGGAAGATTGCCGGCCAATCTTCCAGGCATAAACGCATCCAATGCGGTCATGATGGGTCACGTGAGAGAAGTAGAATGGACTTCAGACGGCTGGCCTGTAGTTGCTCCTGAGCGCTATGCAGCTGTACCTGAAACCGAAATCACAGAGGAAGATATCGTAGGCACCTGGGAACAAATAACCATGGAATATCAATACCAGGTTATACAAACTTCAGAAAATGTGGTATTTAATAGTAATGGCACACTCGGCGGAAGTATGGGTGGTACCTGGTCTTTAAATACCGATACAAATACGTTAACTATCAATGGTAATGAATGTAAGCTTTTAGATGCCTGGGACTGGGAAGCTACGCCGAGAAAAGTAACGATTTCCTATTCGGGGTTAACCACAGAAGGCAGACCTATCTGGGCTAAAAAAGTGCAATAACTCATGAAACAAATTATCGCCATTGTATTGGTTTTGACACTCATTTCCTGTCAAAAAAAGGATGCTAAACCTCAAAATTCTCCATCTGGAGAACAGATAAAACCAAGTGAAATGGTCATTAATAATCCTGTGATTAAAGATGTTTTTACCGCAGACCCGGCCGCTATCGTGCATAACGATACCGTTTATTTGTACACCGGTCACGACATCGCACCAAACGATTTCAACTTTTATAAGATGGAAGACTGGCTGGTGTTCTCCTCTACCAATATGGTCGACTGGCAATCTTATCCGGTTCCTCTTAAAGTTGAAGACTTTAAATGGGCAAAAGCCGATGCCTGGGCATCTCAGGTCATTGAACGAGAGGGTAAATTCTACTGGTATGTCAGTGTAGAACACGATGATACTCACGTAGGCAAAGCCATTGGCGTGGCGGTTTCAGACAGCCCAACAGGTCCTTTTAAAGATGCGCTCGGCAAAGCCCTGATTACAAATGATATGACCAGACAAACAGACATCAGATGGGATGATATCGACCCTTCTGTGTTTATTGATGATGACGGGCAGGCCTACTTATTCTGGGGAAATTCGGTCTGCTACTACGCTAAACTGAAAGAGAATATGATTGAGCTTGAAGGCGAAATCAAAACCATAGAGCTTCCTAATTTTACTGAAGCCCCATGGATTCATAAAAAAGGGGAAAATTACTACCTGTCTTATGCTTATCAGTTTCCTGAAAAAACCGCTTATGCCATGAGTACATCTATTGAAGGCCCCTGGGAATATAAAGGTATATTGAATGAATTAGCGGGAAACTCCAATACCAATCATCAGGCCATCATTGAATATAAAAATAAAGATTATTTCATTTATCACACCGGTGGTATTCAACCCAACGGAGGAAGCGTCAGACGTTCGGTATGTATAGATGAATTAAAATATAACGAAGACGGTACACTTCAACGTGTGGTCATGACTTCAGAAGGTATTCAAAAATAAATTTCATGAAAACAATTCAAACATACTTATTTTTATGTGCCTTTTTGACCACGATAATTTCATTCGGTCAAACCGATAAGCCAATCACACACGATCCTGTAGTTGCCAAACAAGGCGATACCTATTACCTGTTCTGTACCGGACCCGGAATTACCAGATTCACTTCAAAAGACTTAAAAACCTGGACAAAAGGAGAGCCTGTTTTTGCAAAAAGTCCGGAATGGGCCACCGCTGTAGCACCGGGGTTCAACGGCCATATCTGGGCACCGGACATCATCGAACACAAAGGAACGTATTACCTTTACTATTCAATTTCTGCATTTGGCAAAAACACCTCAGCTATAGGATTGGTCACCAATTCAACTTTAAATCCTGAAGACGACAATTACAAATGGGAAGACCAGGGGCCTGTTATCCAGTCTGTACCAAACCGTGACCTCTGGAATGCCATAGACCCAAATATTATTTTTGATGAAGAAGGCACAGCCTGGATGTCTTTTGGTTCCTTTTGGACCGGATTGAAAATCGTCAAACTCACTGATGATTTAAAATCTTTGGCCGAACCTCAAGAGTGGTACCCCATAGCCAAAAGAGACCGTGGAGACAATATTCCTGACGCAGATGCGGGACGAGCTGCACTTGAAGGCCCCTTCATTTTTAAAAAAGGAGATTATTATTACCAGTTTCTGTCCTGGGACTATTGCTGCCGTGGTGAAGATAGCACCTATAAACTGGTAGTCGGACGCTCCAAAAATGTTACCGGCCCCTATGTAGATAAAGAGGGAAAAAAATTAATTGAAGGCGGAGGAAGCCTGGTCATCGAAGGCAACAAAAACTGGTACGGTGTTGGGCATAACAGCGTCTTTACATTCAATGGTAAAGATTACACCTTTATGCACGGCTATGATGCCAGCGACAAAGGCCTGCCAAAACTGATTGTAAAAGAAGTCAATTGGGAAAATGGCTGGCCGGTTGTGGAACCGATGGGTGGCTTGTAATACACATTCTAAATTCACTATCGGCAACTTTTTTTAGATTAACCTTACGACTAAACCATGAAAAAGGACGCGCTTATGTTTTTATGTTTTGTCTTACTTAGCTTTTTTGGTTTTGCCCAAATTCTAAAGACGAAGCTAATTGATGATGGAGGTAGCGGTCCTTATAAAGCCATTGCTGTTACAGACAAAACACTTGCTGACTTTGTCATTTATCGCCCGGAAGCTATCAAACCTGCGAACCACAGAGAAGGCAAACTACCCATTTTAGTCTGGGCTAACGGTGGATGCATGGATTCTTCAATACATCATGAAAGACTTTTAACTGAAGTAGCTTCTCATGGTTACATTATACTGGCCATTGGAAAATTACAAATGACAGTAGAGGAAAGAGCACATGAAAAAACATCAGATAAAGAACTGCTTGTGGGCATTGAATGGATAACAATACAGGTGAATGACGAAAATAGCAAATACTATCAGGTGGCAGACATAGATAAAATTGCAGCCTGCGGCATGTCCTGTGGAGGTGCTCAGGTCATGGCCGTTGCAGATGACCCGCGTATCAAAACTTATATGATGTTCAATTCCGGTATGGGTGATTTAAGCATGGCCGGAGCTGACCGAACTTCTTTAAAGAAATTACATGCAAGCATCATATATATACTTGGTGGTAAAACTGATGTCGCCTACGAAAATGCACTTTTAGATGTTGAAAGAATCAACACTGTCCCCATGGCGTTTACAAGCCTTAAAGGCGTTGGTCACGGAGGCACTTTTGACGAAAAATACGGGGGCTCATTTGCGCTTTTAACCTTAGATTGGCTGGATTGGCAATTTAAAGAGAAAGATAATGCAGAGATTTTCCTAAAGGGTGATCCATTAAAGTATCCGGATTGGACAATGAAAACAAAAAACTTTCAATGGTAAGTATTCAAACCTTGTTTAAGCCTTCAATTATGAAAAAGAAACTCATACCAATTATCTTGTTTTCGTTAATTTTACTCACTTCATGTGTTGAACAAGTCGATAAGGCAAAAGAAAAGCAAAACTTTACAAATACATTTAAAACCATAACCGTTACAAAAGATATTCCTTACCGTGAAGGAGAAAGCGATAGCTGGAAACTCGATTTGGCTATGCCCGCTAATTTTGGAAATGAATTACGTCCGGCACTCGTCATCATTCATGGTGGTGGCTGGAGATTTGGGTCAAAATCAGTAGATGTCTATCAAAAAATGATGGTGGCTTACGCTCAGAAAGGCTACGTTACCATTAATGTTGAATACCGACTAACTGATGAAGCAGAATTCCCGGCGTGTATTGAAGATGTAAAGACTGCTGTGAGATGGTTGCGCGCCCACGCTGAAGACCTTCGTGTAGACCCCAAAAGAATTGGCAGTTATGGCCATTCGGCGGGCGCGCACTTATCATTGATGCTGGCCATGACAGCAGATGAAAAATCTCTTGAAGGTGATGGCCCCTGGAAAGAATATTCCAGTAAAGTTAAGGTCGCAGGTGCAGGTTCACCACCAACCGAACTTGGACGTGATGTGCCTATGGCCAAAAAAGAGTGGTGGCCCATTGGACATATTGCTGCAGATCATCCGCCCATGTTTTTAATTCAGGGAACTGAAGACCCTATTGTACTGCCCGAACGAACACGTGATTTTGTCAATAAAATGAAAGAAGCGGGGAATCCCAACTTAGAATATTTAGAAATGGAAGGCGACCACGGTATTGCTTACAACGGTCAGTTAGAAATTACAGATCCGGCACTTGAAGCGTTTTTTGATAAATACCTAAAACCATAATGATGATTGAACAACGTAAAACAACAAAATTCATTATTAAAAATATGAGCTTATGCCTTTTGCTTTTTTGGGGCTTAAGCAGCCTGGCACAACCCGGGAAAGCTCCCGATGATTCAAAAGGGTTTCGGGCGCATGATCCTGTTATGATAAAACAGGACAATAGTTTTTATTTGTTCACTACAGGCGGTGGTATGGCCAAAAGTACAGATCTTAAAGACTGGGAAAGAATTAAACCTGTACCAACTGAACTGGACTGGGTCACTAAAGACATTATTCCTGATTATCGTGGTCGTGGCAATTGGGCGCCGGATATCCAATATCTGGACGGGACGTATTACTTGTATTATTCGCCTTCGGCCTTTGCTAAAAACACTTCTGCTATTGGTGTGATGACCAATAAAACCTTAGACCAAAATAGTCCTGATTACAAATGGGTCGACCATGGGATGATCCTTCAATCCATTCCCGGACGTGATTTCTGGAATGCCATAGATGCCAATGTCTATTTTGATAGAAAATGGGGTGGAGAAGTAACGGGATGGTTGTCCTTTGGCTCGTTTTGGGGTGGGCTCAAGCTGGTGAAATTAGACTCTACTATGAAAGCCCTTGCCGAACCTCAGGAGTGGTATACCATAGCCAAACAGGAAAGAACATTCGGTATGCCTGATACAGACCCTGGTGATGGCACTGTTGAAGCCCCTTTTATTTATAAAAGACATCAATACTACTACTTATTTATTTCTGTGGGATATTGTTGCAGAGGTTTAGACAGCACATACCAAGTGATGGTTGGCCGTTCCAGAGATATTCAAGGCCCATATTTCGATAAAGAAGGAAAGCCTCTTTATGCCGGCGGAGGTACTTTTGTGGCAGGTGAAACTGAAAAATACAAAGGTATTGGCCATTGCGCTGTATACGATTTTGACGGAAAAACTTACTTTGTGGCCCATGGCTATGACAAAGAAGACAAGGGTCGTTCAAAACTTATTGTTGAAGGCATAACCTGGGATAGAGCTGAATGGCCCACAGTAAAATTTTAATGAAATAAAATGAAAAAAACCAACCTCTTATTACTGTTTATATTTTGCATTTTTTCTGTTAAAGCACAGGAGGATTTATTAATAAATACGCAGGGCAGAAAAACGGTTTCACTTAACGGAACCTGGCATTACATCATAGATCCTTATGAGACAGGATTCTATGATTACAGGTTTAGAGAAAGACCCGAAGAAGACCCAAATGCCTATTGGAATAAGCCGGTGATTAAAAAAAAGACCGACTGGGCAGAACATGGTTTTAAAGACCCCTACACCATTCAGGTGCCTGGGGACTGGAATCACCAGGATCCAAAGTTTTTATATTATGAAGGAACAGTCTGGTACCAACGCACTTTTGACAAACCTCAAATTGACAAAAATGAAGACATTCATCTTTATTTTGGCGCAGTTAACTATCAGACAGAAGTGTATCTAAATGGAAAAAAACTCGGATACCATAAAGGTGGTTTTACCCCCTTCAATTTCAAAATTCCTCAGCAACTTTTAAAAGAAAAAGACAATTATTTGGTCCTTCATGTCAACAATAATCGCCATCCCGATGAAGTCCCTACCGTAAATACAGACTGGTGGAATTATGGTGGAATTACAAGAGATGTTAAGCTGGTTGTCACACCAAAAGTGCACATTCGGCAGTACCATTTGCAGTTAGACGCTGAACAGGATATATTGAAGGCTAAACAAAAAGAAGTATTTCAATTGAAAGGCTGGGTAAAACTAAATGAACCGGTTTCAGGTCAAAGCTTTACAATTGAAATTCCTGAACTCAAATTTAAAAAGAAATTTACTGTAAATGGAGATTCAGTTCCGCTGGCTTTCAATGTAAAAAAAATCGATTTGTGGAACACCATAAATCCTAAATTATACAAGGTTAATCTCAGTTTGGGCAATAACAGCATTTCAGACAAAATAGGATTTAGGACCATAAAAGTTGAAGGTACCGACATTTTGCTTAATGGTGAAAAAATATTTTTACGAGGCATAAGTCTTCATGAAGAAATTGCAAAGGAAGAACGCAGAGCCTTTAGCAAACAGGATGCTGAATTCATCATGGCAGAAGTTCAGGAATTACATGCCAACATGGTAAGACTGGCTCATTATCCACATAATGAATACATGTCCAGACTTGCAGATTCCTTAGGCATTTTACTATGGACAGAAATCCCAGTGTATTGGACCATTAATTTCAACAAAAAAGAGGTTTTGGAAAATGCCGGACAGCAATTAAAGGAAATGATAAGCAGAGACCGAAACAGAGCTTCAATAATTATCTGGAGCGTTGGTAATGAAACCCCGGTTAGTAAAGAAAGGACAGACTTTATGGCTTCTTTGGTAAAAGATTCCAGAGCTTTAGACCAAACCCGAATCATAGCCGCGGCTCTCGAAGTTGGCTATAATGAAGGAAAAAATCATGTAGACGACCCGCTCGGAGCTTACACAGATATTGTAGCTTTAAATGAGTATTTGGGCTGGTATGTATCAACCCCGGATGCCTGCAGGACTGCAGAATGGAGCGTTAAATACAACAAACCTTTTTTTATCAGCGAAACCGGAGCAGGTGCCAAGAGTGGATTTCACGATGACAAAACCATGAGGTTCAGCGAAGAATATCAACAATGGTTATACGAAGAGCAAATCAATATGTTTAAAACAAAATTTCCGGATAGCTTTAGTGGCTTAACCCCATGGATTTTATTTGATTTTAAATCGCCTAAACGTAAAAATCCGGTCTATCAAAATAACTGGAACCGCAAAGGACTCATCGATGAAAAAGGCAACAAAAAATTAGCCTTTTACACGCTTCAGGCCTATTATAAGGAACTTGAAAACTTGGAAATGAAAAAGTAAATCATGAGGAGCCTAAAATACATATCAATATTACTTCTGTTTATCTCGATGGCTTGCCAAAACAACAAAGCTCAAAAAACAGATAACCCTCAAAGTTTTACACACAATATTGATGATAATGCTTTAGACCTAAACACCAAAGAATTGAAGAGCATAGACTCACTACTGCAATCTTATGTTGACGAAAAGAAAGTGAATTGCGTCACAGCTTTTGTCGCTGTTGGTGGTGATATTGTTTACAATAAAGCCTTTGGGTTTAAAGACATAGAAAATCAAATACCAGCCAGTGTTGACGATTATTATGTGCTGTTTTCTCAAACAAAAGCCATAACAACCGTGGCCTTTATGACCCTTGTAGAACAAGGATTGGTGGCGATAGACGACCCGGTTTCTGAATATTTTCCGGAGATACCAAACGAGGTCGTCACCAAAGTCTATGAAGATGGCACCTACGAAACACGACCTGTCAAAACACCTATGACATTTGTGCACCTGATGTCTCACACTTCAGGACTCAATGCCGGATTGGTCAGAGATATTCGGCAAAAAGAGAATCGAAAAAGTACAGATTTAAGTGAGTTTGGTAAAACAGAAGTGCCTGAAAAACCACACGGACAAAGGAGTTTTGGTGGCAACCCGAATTCTGAATATCTGGAAGACGAAATGATGGACCTGGTGAAATACCCTTTAGGCTTCGACCCCGGTTCGGACTGGAACTACCACGTGAGCACCAATATGCTGGCCTATCTGGTTGAACGCATTTCCGGCAAACCTTTACAGGAATATGTGAAAGAAACAATTTTAGAGCCACTAGGCATGAAACATACAAGATGGTACTTTTCGCCGGAAGACTTGTCAAGATTTGTAAAGCCTTACAACGATGTGGATGGTAAACTGTTGCCGGGTTCAACCATGTATGCTGAAGGTGCTACAAGTGAAAAACAAACCTATGCAGAAGGCGCCATTGGTTTAAATGGCCCGATTGAAGATTATGCCAAATTCTGCCAAATGCTTATCAATAAAGGAACCTTAAACGGTCATCGCGTTCTCAAAACTGAAACTGTTGAACTCATGACAACCATCAACCGCTTACCTAAGGTGAATTCTGGTGGAAAAGGATTTCAATTTGGTCTGGGCTTTCAGCTGGCTAATGAAGAAAATAAACACATTGATGCGGTTTCAAATTCAGCATTTTGGTGGGGTGGATTAATGGGGACAGAGTATATCATAGACCCGGAACACGATGTAATAGCCTTGTTTTACATCAATATGTTTCAAAGGGACAATTTGTACCACGATTATTTAAGGCAAGTCTATAAAGTTGTGGAAAACACTAAAACGATGTCAAAATGAAATTTTATCACCTACATAGCTTTGTCATCATTATAGTTTGCCTTTTGGCCTGTAATTCAAAAAAGAAAAAACAAACTATTATCGAGGAAACCGTTCAGGGGTATAAAATCCAACCCGTAGATATTCGTCATGTTAAGGTTACCGATGAATTTTGGCTACCCATTATTAAGCGTGTTCAGGAGAAAACCATAGATTATGCCATTGCAAAATGCGAGGAAGAAGGCCGTTTAGATAATTTTTTGATTGCCGGTGGTGAGATGGAAGGCACGGTAAAAGGTGCTATGCCCTTTGACGATACTGATGTGTATAAAATTATTGAAGGCGCTTCTAATTCTTTAATAAGTGCTCCAAATGAAAAACTGGAACAAGTCTTAGACTCATTAATAAACATCATTAAAGTTGGTCAGGAAGCTGACGGCTATTTAACGACCTGGCGAACCATTAACCCTGCTCAACCACCTGCTCCCTGGGTAAAAACACCAAAAGGCGAACGTTGGGATGGTTTGTTTATGAGCCATGAGTTATACAACGCCGGGCATTTGTATGAAGCTGCTGCAGTTCATTATAAAGCAACCGGAAAACGTCACTTTTTAGACATCGCTTTAAAAAATGCCGACTTAATGGTGAAGACTTTTGGTGAAGGCGAAAATAAAATAGCAGCTGTTCCGGGGCATCAAATCATCGAAACAGGCCTCATCAAACTCTACCAGATTACGGGAAAAGAAGACTACATCAAACTGGCCAAATACTTTTTAGACCATCGTGGTGACCCTGAAAATCACGACTTATTCGGGCCGTATTCTCAGGACCATACCCCTGTGGTTCAACAGGATGAGGTGGTTGGGCATGCTGTTCGCGCCATGTACATGTACGCCGCTATGACCGATATCGCAGCTCTGCAGAATGACAGCCTTTATGCCAATGCCATTAATAAATTATGGGACAATATGGTCAATAAAAAAATGTACCTCACCGGCGGTATTGGCGCAAAGCATGAGGGTGAACAATTTGGTGATAATTACGAATTACCCAACCTGACGGCCTATAATGAAACCTGTGCGTCTATTGGCGATGTATACTGGAACCATAGATTGCATAACCTATACGGAAATGCGAAATATTTTGATGTCATAGAACGAACCCTCTACAACGGACTCATCTCCGGACTTTCTCTGGATGGCACCAACTTCTTTTACCCCAACGCCTTAGAATCTGATGGTGTTTACAAGTTTAATCGTGGAGCCTGCACAAGGCAGTCCTGGTTTGATTGTTCATGCTGTCCTACAAATGTTATCCGCTTTATTCCTTCTATGCCGGGGTTAATTTATTCAAAATCTGACGACACCGTATTTGTAAACCTTTATGCTTCTAACGATGCAGAAATTGACCTGAAACATCAAAAAGTTAATATTTCTCAACAAACCCAATATCCGTGGGATGGCAAAGTCGATTTTAAAATCTCATCAGAATCAGAGATAACGGTAAAGTTTAGAGTGCCTGGATGGAGTAGAAATGAAGTCCTACCCGGTAACTTATATTCACATGCAGATTCCTTTTCCGGACAACCCGTTTTAAGCATTAACGGTCAAGAAATAACATCAACAATTGAAGAAGGTTATTTTGTCGTAACCAGACAGTGGAATCAAAACGATAAGATTGAAGTTGAATTTCCGATGGAAGTCCGAACTGTAAAATCCAATGAAAAAGTCGAAGAAAACAAAGGTAAGCTGGCTATAGAATACGGCCCTTTAGTTTATGCTGTTGAAGAAATTGACAATCCCGACATTGATGAACTTTCAATTTCAACTACAGATGAATATACCGTTCAAAAAGAAGCTATTTTAGACGGTGTAAATACCATTTCAAATCAAAAATTAAAAGCCATTCCTTACTACTCATGGTCTAATCGTGGTGTAGGTAAAATGAAGGTTTGGATACCCGTAAAGACTATCAAAAATGAAAACGATGAAATTTAGAACAACGCTACTACCCCTATTCTTTTTACTCATTTCTTTTATGGGTTTTGCACAAAGAGGAGAAGACTACAACAGCATTACAGAAGACGGTACCTGGTGTTGGTTTTCTGACCCGCGTTCTGTGTATCACAAAGGCGTTCATGAACGCACTTACACTGGTTTTGTGACTTCAAAAGGTGATATTGTAATTGCATCAAAAGACCACAAAACCAGTGAAATTCAAACAACAGTCTTATACGAAGAGCTGGAAGTAGATGACCATACCAATCCCTCTATATTAATTTTACCCGATGGGCGTTTAATGGTATTTTTTACTAAACATGGAGGTACTATTTATCACACAACATCTCTATCTTCAGAAGATATTTCAGAGTTTTCATCAGTTCAAACCCTGGAATTTGGCGAGAGGCTTTGCTACACCAACTCGGTAATGTTAAGCGATGAAAATAACCGTATTTATGTTTTCTACCGTGGCGGGTATGATTGGAAACCCTCATTTATCACCTCAGATGATTTAGGCAAAACCTGGTCAGCACCCAAAAAATTGGTTTCTAAAAAAGTTAATAAAAATTTTAATCGCCCATACACCAAAGTGGTTTCAGACGGAAAATCTAATATTCACTTTGCATTTACAGACGGGCATCCAAGAGAGGAAAATCATAATTCTATTTACTACATGCGTTATGAGGGCGGAAAGTTTTATGACGCTTCCGGCCAATTATTAGGAGATACAGACAACCTACCCATCTTACAGGAAAGCATCCCTAAAGCCTTTGATGGTGTTGCCAATAATCAAAGGGCATGGATTTGGGATATTGCAATAAATGAAAAAAATCACCCGGTCATAGCCTACACAACTTTACCGGAAGAAACGCAACATTTCTACAATTACGGTATATGGGATGGGCAACAATGGCAAAATAAACGATTATGTGAAGCCGGCAGTGCTTTTCCTAAGTTCGAAAGACCCAAAGAGATGAGAGACCCGGAACCGCATTATTCCGGCGGTATCATTTTAGACCATAATGACCCGTCTAAAGTGTATTTATCAAAACCCTACAATAACATATTTGAAATTGAAGAATGGTCAACCAAAGACGGCGGAAAAACATTTTCACATCAAATGCTTACTGAAAATTCTTTAAAAGATAATGTTCGCCCTTTTGTAGTAAGAAATGCGCCGGCCTCTGTTTCTCCTCGTGTTCTTTGGATGAATATCAATCATTACGAACATTATACAGATTATCATACATCAATTAAAGGGAACAAACTAGCCGAAAACTTTTCCTCAGAACTTTCTGCAAATGCAATCAAAGACGTTGCGACCGCTGTAGCCGACTGGCAAATTGAACATTTCAAGACGGTAAAACACCATCCTTTAGACTGGACTAACGGTGCCTTGTATTCGGGTATGATGTCATGGGCTAAAGTTGCTTCTGACCAAAAATATATGGAATGGTTGAATGGGATAGGACGCAGGTTTGTATGGCAACCCTTTTTTAGAATGTACCATGCAGATGATATTGTGGTTAGCCAGATGTATTTAGATATGTATCTTCAACATAAAGAAGCAGAAGATAGCTACAGAATTTTAGGTCCTACTAAGTCCCGTTTAGATTACGTAATAGCCAATCCCTCCAAGGGTTCGTTGCTGTTAAATTATGAAGATGCCCAAACCTTAGAACGCTGGTCTTGGTGCGATGCATTGTTTATGGCACCTCCTGTTTATGTAAAAATGGCCAATATCACCGGAAATGATAAATATCTGGAATTTATGGATAAAGAATTCAAAGCAACTTACAACTTTTTATATGATAAAGATGAACAGTTGTTCTATCGCGACTACCGTTTTTTTCCGGAGAAAAAATTGGAAGCTAACGGTAAAAAAATATTCTGGGGAAGAGGAAACGGCTGGGTCATGGGAGGTCTGGTATCTATATTAAAAGACCTGCCCAAAGACAGTAAATACCGCTCTTTCTACGAAAATCTCTACAAAGAAATGGCAGAAAAAGTCATTGCCTGTCAAGATAAAAATGGTTTTTGGCATGCCAGTATGCTGGACCACGAGAGTTTCCCAAATCCTGAAACAAGTTCAAGTTCCTTTTATACTTATGCATTGGCTTACGGTATTAATGCTGGCTTACTGGAAGAAAAAAAATATAAACCACAGGTCATTAAAGGCTGGAAAGCCATAGTAAGCTGTGTTTATGCAGACGGCAAATTAGGTTGGGTTCAGCCCATTGGCGAAGACCCCAAAAATGTGACTGCAGAAATGACAGAAGTCTATGGTGTTGGCGCTTTTCTCCATGCCTCAACCGAAATGCTGACACTAATTGAAAAATAATTTTCTCCTTAAAATGACTTTCATGTCTTTCCAAAAATAACTTATGAAAAAAGAACTCCAAAAATTAACCATCCTCGAGAAAATAGGCTACGGCTCAGGCGATGCTGCTGTAAACGTTGTCATCTCGTCAATGTTTCTCATCATTACCTTTTTCTACACCGATGTTTTTGGGATAAAGCCTGCAGACATGGCCATTTTGTTTCTTCTGGTAAGATTTATCGATGCCATAACCGACCCGTTAATGGGGACAATCACAGACCGGATTACCACAAAATGGGGTCGGTACCGACATTACTTTCTATACCTGGCCGTTCCCTTTGGGATATCCGTATTCCTGACCTTCACCACACCAGGATTTGATTATACCGGTAAACTCATCTACGCTTACGTCACCTATATTTTTGTAACCATTATGTTTACATCGGTCACCATTCCATACATTTCGCTTATAGGCGTGTTAACCAGCGACCCTAAGGAAAAGCTGTCTGCTAACGGATACCGCTTGTTTTTCGCTAAAATAGCCGCGTTTTTGGTTTCAATCATTGTTCCTATTCTGGCTGAAGAATTTGGAAAAGACGATTTACAAAGAGGCTATCAACTGGCCATGGGTGTCATGGCTTTGCTCGGTACCGCTTTACTCCTTTTTTGCTTTTATACAACCACAGAACGTGTAGAACATCAGATTGATAAAAAGCCTCTACTGGAACAATTCAAATTACTCATCAAAAACGGACAGTGGACTTTGCTGTTTGGAGTTTGTTTTACAGGAACTGTAGGCTATGTTATCCGAAATTCTGTAGCCATTTTTTATGCAAAATATTATCTGGGAGGAGATGCCGGCATTCAATCGTCTTTCTTAGCAACAGGTGTGATTGGTGCCATATTGGCCATGCCGGCATCCACATACATTACCAAACACTATTGTAAAGTCAAACTCTTCAAATACACCCAGCTCGTCGTCGGTGGAATCAGCGCTTTAATGTTCTTTTTGGTAAGTCCGGGAGACCTGTATATGGCCTTTGTGCTTTATTTTTTATTGTCATTCATTGTTGACTTGCACGCTCCTGTATTTTGGTCTGCCATTGCCGAAGCCGTAGATTATGGCCACGCCAAATCCGGAAAAAGAGTATCGGGACTTTCCTTTGGGGGAATATCCTTTGCACAAAAATTCGGAATGGGAATAGCCGGAGCCGTCGTGGGTTACCTCCTTGATTTTTTTGGGTACATACCCGATACAGCCCAATCTGAAACTGCATTGTTGGGCATTGCATTAATGCTGACGATTATACCGGGTGTCTTCCATATGTTGATGGGAGGTTTGATGTTCAACTATAAAATCACCGATAAATACTACGAAACCATTAAAGCTAAACTCAATATTTGATATGAATTTTGACAGACATAACGACCCCATTGTAGAACAGCGCGCCGACCCATTCATCTACAAACATACAGATGGATACTACTACTTTACTGGCTCTGTGCCAACCTATGACAGGATTGAAATACGCCGTGCAAAATCTATAAAAGACCTAAAAAATGCGGAGACTTTTGATGTATGGTTTAAACACGAGAGTGGACCGATGAGTCGTCATATCTGGGCTCCTGAAATTCATTATTTAGATGGCAAATGGTACGTATATTTTGCCGCAAGCGAAGAGGAAGATATTTGGAAACTAAGACCATACGTCCTGGAATGTCACGGACAAAATCCCTTACTCGATAAATGGAAAGAACTTGGGCAAATGCAGCCCGCCGATGAGGACAACAAATCCTTTATTGACTTTTCCTTAGACGGAACCGTGTTTGAGCATAAAGGTAAACGCTACTTTTGCTGGGCAGAAAAAACAGGGGGTCAGTTTGCCGCTTCAAACTTATACCTGGCTGAAATGGAAAGCCCTGTAAAACTTAAGACTGTTCAATTCATGCTCACCACGCCGGATTATGATTGGGAACGTGTAGACTTTTGGGTGAATGAAGGGCCGGCTGTTATTAAAAATAATGGAAAAATATTCATCACATTTTCGGCCAGTGCTACGGGCGCATGCTACTGTATGGGAATCATGGAAGCCGACCAAGATGCCGATTTACTGGACAGGAATTCCTGGTCCAAATCCCGATACCCTGTGTTGCAAACCAACGAAGCAAAAGGCATTTATGGCCCGGGACACAACAGTTTCACGGAAGATGAAAAAGGTAATCCTTTGTGTATTTATCATGCCAGAAGTTATGAAAAAGCTGTAGGCGACCCTGCTTTTGTTCCTGAAAGTGATAAAAGGTCGTTAGAAGAAATTAAAGCAGACCCGCTTTACGACCCTAATCGCCATGCCAGATTAATGGAAGTGAAGTTTGACCCCAATGGTAAACCAATTTTTGAATTTTTTTAAAACCTCAACTATGAAAAATAGAACAGGACATCACATATTTTATTTTATGCTCTTCGCGGTGACCCTGCTTTCTTGTAAAAATGAAAGCCAAAATAAAGAACAATCAGATTCCAATTTAAAGGCTGTAGTTGAACTAAGCCTGGATACAAGCGATACCGGTATTAAAATTCAACCCACCATGTACGGGATTTTCTTTGAGGATATCAACTTTGCCGCAGATGGTGGTTTATACGCGGAACTCATAAAAAACCGTTCGTTCGAATTTCCCGATGCTAAAATGGGATGGAAACAACCTAACAGTCGCAGACCTTCGCTGAATTTAAATTCAGGTTTTGCCAAAATCACCAACTATGCTCTTCCACAGGGAGGGAATACAAAATATAGCCATACTGTAGTTCATAATGATGAAAATTACGAACTGATTAATGAAGGGTTTCGAGGCATTGGATTGCACGAGGGCAAGACATACGACCTCTCTGTTATGATGGCCAACAATCAGGGCATAAAACATGTCAACTTTGCTTTAGTTGATACTGCGGGGTCTGTTTTAGCACAAACCAAAATTAAACCGGATTCCGGGGACTGGAAAACTTACGAAGCGGTTTTAATCCCCAGTCGCACTGAGGCCAAAGCCCTATTAAAAATCACTTTTGAAGGCACGGGAAGTATAGATATGGATATGATTTCGTTGTTTCCTCAGGATACCTGGAAAGGCAGAAAAAAAGGACTGAGAAAAGACCTCATACAACTGCTTGCAGATTTAGAACCCGGTTTTCTTCGTTTTCCCGGCGGTTGTATTGTAGAAGGCAGAAGTCTTGAGCAACGTTACCAATGGCAGAAAACCGTAGGTCCGCCTATAGAACGGGAATTATTGATTAACAGATGGAACAATCTGTTTGACCACCGGCCGGCTCATGATTATTTTCAAAGTTTTGGCTTAGGCTTTTACGAGTATTTTCAACTCTCTGAAGATTTGGGAGCAGAACCCATCCCGATTTTGGGCTGTGGCATGGCCTGTCAATTTAACACAGGCGAATTAGTGCCGCTCGAAGAACTGGACCCTTATATTGAAGAAGCTTTGAATTTAATAGAATTTGCCAACGGAGATACCTCAACCTACTGGGGAAAACTAAGGGCAGATATGGGGCATCCGGAACCATTTAACATGACCTACCTGGGTATCGGCAATGAACAATGGGGTCCGGAATATTTTGAACGCTATAAAGTGTTTGCTGAAACCATCAGCCAAAAACACCCGGAAATTGTTTTGGTGTCTACACCCGGTCCATTTCCTGATGGTGACATGTTCGACTATGGCTGGGAACAAATGAAAAAACTGGATGTAGCCCTGGCAGACGAACATTACTACAGACCACCGGAATGGTTTTTAGAACATGCGGACAGATATGACGATTACGACAGAAACGGTCCTAAGGTATTTGCCGGCGAATATGCTGCGCATCCTAAAGAGGTAGAAAATGGTCCTTTAGAAAACAATTGGCAGGCCGCCTTATCTGAAGCCGCATTTATGACCGGATTGGAACGCAATGCCGATGTGGTTCATCTCACCGCCTATGCACCACTTATGGCACATGCTGAAGCCTGGCAGTGGGCACCGGATTTGATTTGGTTTAATAACCTCGAAGCTTATGAAACCCCAAATTATAAAGTTCAAAAGCTTTTTAGTAACAATACGGGGACTGATTTACTTTCAATCACCGAAAACTCAAAACCGCTTATTGGTCAACATCAGATTTATGCTTCAGCGGTTAAGGATACTGACAAAAACGAAATCATTATAAAAATAGTCAATGTAAACGAGACAAGTCAGGAGGTTTCAATTGCGGCAAAAGACTTAAAAAATACTGTAGCTGAGCTATTTACACTTAGTCATGAGGATTTATCGGCTACCAATTCATTTGAGCATCCTGATAACATCAAAATGGAAAGAAACAATGTAAAAATTGAGGATTTAAATATCGACCTAAACCTCAAAGGCAAATCAGTCAATATGTTAAAGATAAAATTATAAGTGTAACATTAACACTTATTCAAAAAATAGTTTATATTTGTTTCTACAAATTAGTTTTAGGTTATGAAAAAATATGTAATTGGCCTTGATTATGGTTCAGATTCGGTAAGAGCTGTATTGATTGATACTCAGAACGGGGCGGAATTAGCATCAGAAGTGTTTTGGTATCCCCGATGGAAGAAGCAATTGTATTGTAACCCGGGCATCAATCAGTTTAGACAGCATCCTTTAGACCATATTGAAGGCCTGGAGTTTACTATAACCTCTGTCATCTCTCAAAGCGGCGTGAATCCGGAATCTATAGTAAGCATTTGCATAGACACTACCGGCTCTTCTCCACTGCCACTAAATGCAGAAGGAAGGCCGTTAGCCTTAACACCGGAATTCGCAGAAAATCCCAATGCATTGATGATTTTGTGGAAAGACCATACCTCGGTAAAAGAAGCCAATGAAATTAATGACTTATCCAGAAGCTGGGGTGGCGAAGACTTTACAAAGTATGAAGGTGGTATTTACTCCTCAGAATGGTTTTGGGCTAAAATTTTACACATTGCCAGAAAAGATAAAGCTGTTAAAGCGGCCGCTTATACCTGGATGGAGCATTGTGACTACATGACCTACTTGCTGGCAGACGAAAAAGACCTGACTCAGTTTAAACGCAGCCGATGCGCTGCCGGACATAAAGCCATGTGGCATGAAAGCTGGCAAGGTTTACCGCCAAAAGAGTATTTGGCTCAATTAGACCCATATCTTGCAGATTTACGAGATAATTTATATGAAGGCACTTACACTTCAGACCAGATTGCAGGAAATCTCAATCAGGAATGGGCAGAGCGCCTGGGGCTCACCACCAAAACGCTTATTGCTGTAGGAACCTTTGATGCCCACTCCGGAGCGGTTGGTGCCAATGTAGATAAACACGCTTTAGTTCGCGTTATGGGTACCTCAACCTGTGATATTATGGTGGCTGACGAAAAGGTTATCGGAAACCATTGCGTTCGGGGAATCTGCGGTCAGGTAGATGGTTCTGTTATCCCCGGAATGATTGGCTTAGAAGCCGGCCAGTCTGCGTTTGGTGATGTGTTGGCCTGGTTTAAGGGCGTTTTAGAGTGGCCTATTGAAAAGCTGGTCATGACTTCAAAAATACTTTCAGCAAGCCAAAAAGAAAAACTACGTGAGGAAATAGAAGCCAATTTCATCAGAACTTTAGCCGTCGAAGCCGAGCAAATTCCGTTAGAAGAAGCTATTCCAATCGCCTTAGATTGGGTGAATGGCCGAAGAACGCCAGATGCCAATCAGGAATTAAAGTCGGCCATGACCGGTATTTCACTCGGTACAAAAGCGCCGCATATTTTCAAAGCCCTGGTCAATGCCATCTGCTTTGGCGCCAAAATGATTGTAGACCGTTTTGAAAGCGAAGGGGTTAAAATTGACACGGTGATTGGTATTGGCGGTGTGGCCAGAAAATCGCCATTTATTATGCAGACCCTGGCCAATGTTTTAAACATGCCTATCAAAGTTGCCGAGTCTGACCAGGCGCCGGCATTAGGTGCAGCCATTTATGCTGCCGTGGCCGGAGGCGTTTATGAAAACGTCATTCAGGCCAGTAAAACCATGGGGAGCGAATTTGAAGCAGAATATTTCCCTCAGGCTAAAGAAGTTCAAACTTACGCCAACCTGATGGAATCCTATAAAACCCTGGGAGAATTTATAGAAAACACCATAAAACTGAACAAGTATGAGTACCAAATATAAAGCTTTAAAGGAGGAATGCTACGAAGCCAATATGCAACTCAATGCTTTAGAGCTGGTGGTGTATACCTTTGGCAACGTGAGTGCTGTAGACAGACAGAACGCCGTATTTGCCATAAAACCCAGTGGTGTTCCCTATGAAACGCTTAAGCCTGAAGACATTGTCATTGTAGATTACGATAACAATATTGTTGAAGGTGATTTAAGACCGTCTTCAGATACAAAAACACACGCTTTTTTATACAAAAACTGGGAAGATATTGGAGGTGTTGCCCATACGCATGCCAAATATTCCTGTGCCTGGGCTCAGGCACAAAAGGATGTGCCCATTTTTGGTACAACTCATGCCGACCATCTTACAGCAGATATTCCCTGTGCGCCACCTATGCGCGATGAGTTGATTCAAGGTAACTACGAACATAATACAGGCATCCAGATTTTGGAATGTTTTGAAAATAAAAACTTATCCCATCAGGAAGTTGAAATGGTTCTCATAGGAAATCACGGTCCATTTACCTGGGGAAAAGATGCCGCCAAAGCTGTTTATAACAGTAAAGTTTTGGAGGTTGTTGCAGAAATGGCCTACTTAACATTACAAATCAATCCTTCAGCCGACCGGTTGAAAGATGCTTTAATTAAAAAACACTACGAACGTAAACATGGTAAAGACGCTTACTACGGACAATAAATTAAAAAACATGATAGATATCTCACAAAAAGAAGTCTGGTTTATCACTGGCAGCCAACATTTATACGGCCCGGAAACTTTAGCTCAGGTCGCAGAAAACTCTGCTGAAATTGCCAAAGCTTTAGACGCCTCTCAGTCTATTCCGGTAAAAGTGGTCATCAAACCTACAGTCAAGACTACCGAAGAAATATACGAAACCTTAACCGCTGCCAATCACGCTGAAAATTGTATTGGCATCATCACCTGGATGCATACATTTTCTCCGGCCAAGATGTGGATTCGCGGGCTCACTGCACTGCAGAAACCCATGTGTCATTTACATACACAATTCAACAGAGACATACCCTGGAATACTATAGATATGGATTTCATGAACCTTAATCAGGCAGCACATGGCGACAGAGAATTCGGGTTTATGGTAAGCCGTTTAAGAAAAAACAGAAAAGTCGTCGTTGGCCACTGGTCTGAAGATTCTGTTCAAAAAGATATCGGCGACTGGACACGTGTTGCTGCAGCATGGGATGACTGGCAGGGTGCTAAATTTGCCCGCTTTGGGGATAATATGCGTTTTGTGGCTGTAACCGATGGCGACAAAGTTGAAGCTGAAACCAAATTTGGTTTTGCCGTAAATACTTATCCTGTTGGGGACTTGGTTAAAGTAATTGATGCGGTTACCGATGCTGAAATTGATGAATTGATTAAAGAATACGAAGCTTCATACGATATGGCCGAGAACCTCTTAGCTCATGGGGAAAAACGCGCTTCTTTAGTTGAAGCCGCCCGAATCGAGTTAGGCTTAGAAAAATTCCTGATTGATGGAGGCTTTAAAGGCTTTTCAGATACGTTTGAAGATTTGCATGGTATGCGACAATTACCGGGAATTGCCGTACAACGCCTAATGCAAAAAGGCTTTGGCTTTGCCGGGGAAGGCGACTGGAAAACCGCAGCTCTGGTGCGAGCCATGAAAGTCATGGGCTACGGTCTTGAAGGCGGTAATGCATTTATGGAAGACTATACCTATCACTTAGACCCAAACAACCCAAGAGTGCTGGGCTCACATATGCTGGAAGTCGACCCGGTCTTAGCGGCAGATAAGCCAAAATGCGAAGTTCATCCGCTGGGGATTGGAGGGAAAGAGGACCCGGTGCGATTGGTATTTAATGGCCGGGCAACCGATTCTCTCAACGCTGCCCTTATGGATTTTGGTAACCGTTTCAGACTGCTTATCAACAAAACCAAAGGTGAAGAAGTTACAGAAGACTTACCGCACCTGCCTGTAGCAAGAGTGATGTGGAAACCCTTACCCGATTTTAAAACAGCCTGCCAGGCGTGGATTTTAGGTGGTGGCGCCCACCATACCTGTTACAGCGAAAATGTAAGTGCAGAACAGTTAGAAGACTTTGCAGAAATTGCAGGCATTGAGTCTCTGGTCATTGATGAACATACAACCATTCGAAATTTTAAATATGATATCAAAACCAGTGAAGCCTACTACAAACTGCACTCATAATTTTAAACCATGAAGAATACTAAGCGTGCCTTATTAGTAATTGCTGCTTTTGTCTTTTCAGGACTATTATTTCAATGTATCAATTCAAAAAAAGAAGAGACCAAAGAAAAATCAGAATCTATGATTGAAACTAAACTTCCCATCATTAAATCAGACTTTGGCTCTACCAAAGATGGGGTGAAAATTGAAGAATATACCTTAAAAAATACCAATGGTGTAGAGTTGAAAGTCATTACCTATGGTGGCAGAATAACCTCCTTAAAGGTACCCGATAAAAACGGAAGTTTTGACAATGTGATTTTAGGTTTTGACAATATTGAAGCTTACGAAGCAGACAATCCTTTTTTTGGCGCTTTGATTGGTCGTTTTGGCAACAGAATAGCCAATGGGAAATTTAGTCTGGACGGCAAAGAATACACCCTGGCCCAAAATGATGGTAACAATCATCTGCACGGCGGAGTAAAAGGCTTTGACCGAGCGGTATGGAAAGCCACACCTATGGAAGGCGAAGAATCTTCTCAACTCATACTGACTTATTTCAGTAAAAATGGTGAAGAAGGTTACCCGGGCAATTTAAATGTTACTGTAGTTTATACATTAACAGAAGATAATGCCCTGGAAGTTAATTATAAAGCCACTACTGATGAGACAACAGTCATCAATTTAACACAGCATGCCTATTTCAATCTTACTGGAGATTTTTCAAATGATATTTTAAGCCATGATTTAATGCTGAATGCCGATGCGTTTCTCCCGGTAGACTCTACTTTAATTCCAACCGGAGAAATCAGACCTGTTGAAGGTACGCCGTTTGACTTTAGAACCCCTAAACCTATTGGCAAAGACATCAACAAAACTAATGAACAACTCAAAAGAGGGCTTGGTTTTGACCATTGCTGGGTGCTTAACGGCGAAGCAGGAGAAATGCGTCTGGCAGCTTCTGCCATAGATGAAAGCAGCGGTCGTAAAATGGAAATCTTTACCATAGAACCTGCCATACAGTTTTATTCGGGTAACTTTTTAGACGGGACTTTGCCCATGCCTGAAGGTGGCTTTTACGAGCGCCGTACGGGTTTTTGTTTAGAAACTCAACATTATCCGGATTCTCCCAATCAGGAAAAATTTCCATCGGTGACTTTAAAGCCTGGTCAAATCTATAAAACCAAAACCACCTTCAAATTTTCTGTGGAATAAAAACTAACACACCAACTTTATGCAAACCTTAGATTTATACGATTGGATAGCCGTAGTTTTTTATTTTTTAGTTTTGGCTGGAATAGCGGTCTGGGTGATTAGAAAGAAAAATGATAACACTGAAGACTATTTTTTAGCAGGCAAAAATGTAGGCTGGTTTGTAGTAGGTGCTTCAATTTTTGCATCCAATATAGGCTCTGAACACGTCGTAGGTTTAGCTGGTGCCGGTGCAGGCGATAAATTACCTATGCTCATTTATGAAATTCAGGCCTGGGTCGTTTTAATGCTGGGCTGGATATTCCTGCCTTTTTATGCCCGAAGCGGTGTGTTTACCATGCCCGAATTTTTAGAAAAACGATTTGATGCGCGTTCACGCTGGATATTATCAATATTCTCTATTGTAGCCTATGTTTTGACCAAAATTTCAGTTACCATCTATGCCGGAGGTATCGTAGTCTCTGCATTATTAGGCATCGATTTTTGGACAGGTGCTTTGGCCACCGTTATTTTAACTGGTATTTACACGGTTCTTGGTGGTATGCGCGCCGTGGTTTACACAGAAACCCTGCAGGCTGTTCTTCTGGTGATTGGCGCTGCAGCTTTAACCATCATCGGCTTAGATAAAGTTGGTGGCTGGGAAAGCATGACAGAAACCGTTACGCCGGAATACCTCAACATGTGGCGTTCTATGGACGACCCTAACTTCCCATGGTTACCATTATTAATTGCCAGTACCATAACCGGAATTTGGTATTGGTGTACAGACCAGTATATCGTTCAACGGGTGCTGACTGCAAAAAACATCAAAGAAGGTCGACGAGGAACCATATTTGGCGCTTTTTTAAAACTGTTACCCGTGTTTTTATTTTTAGTTCCCGGAATTATCGCTTTAGCCTTAAAAATGAGAGGTGAGCTCCACTGGGATTCTGCCGATGAAGCTTTTCCGGTATTGATGAGTAATCTCTTACCTTCCGGCTTACGAGGACTCGTCGCGGCTGGTCTTTTGGCGGCTCTTATGAGTTCATTAGCTTCCGTTTTTAATTCTTGTTCTACCTTATTTACGATTGATATTTATAAAAAATTAAAACCGGAAACCCCTGAGAAAAAACTGGTAAGAACAGGACAAATCGCAACAGGTATAATTGTTGTTATCGGGATGCTTTGGATTCCTGTGATGGCCAATATTTCCGGCGTTTTGTATGAGTACCTGCAAAGTGTACAATCTTATATTGCGCCTCCTATTACAGCTGTATTTTTATTGGGCATCTTTTCAAAGCGGATAAACGGGACTGGCGCTTATGTTACGCTTATGACCGGTTTGGTTGTCGCAGCCATCAGGATTGTTTTAGAATTGGTAAAAGATTCATTTAGTCCGGATAGCTTACTCTATCAGTTTGGGGATATGAACTTTTTATCTTTTGCATCCTGGTTCTTTTTATTTTGTATCATTTTAATTGTAGTGGTAAGCTTATTTACGGCTAAACCGCCAAAAGAAAAAGTAGACAATTTAACCTTTGCAACAGTGACCAGCGATGAAAAAACTAAAAACAAAAGCAGTTACAATTGGATTGATATTTTAATTTCTGTCCTGGTTGTGCTTGTTGTTATAGGTGTGATGATATTTTTTAACGGGGAATAAAATATTTTAGAAAATAATTTCTTCCTCAGCGTAGAATTAAAAGCTATTTGTTTGATTAACATAGCTTTGATTGATAATTTATTTTTAAATTTACAAGTGTAAAAAATACATTTATTAACTAAAATGATTCATTATGAGTACAAAATTACTATTCAGGTTTTCTTTTGCAATTTTACTTGCGTTCTTTTCAGTTTCTTCCGGATTAGCGCAAGGTGACTCGACTTATGATTGGGTAGGCAATACGTCAGATTTTTATAATGCCTCAAACTGGACAAGCACTAATGGTGCAGTACAGTTTGACAATAATGGTTTTAAAGTTGTTTATGTTTCTGATGTTGGTATGGACCCACAAATAGATTCTTTTGTGGACTGGCAACCCGGCGTTTTTGATACTTACAACAACGTCAATTTTACCCTAAATGCAAATTTTAACGTCTTTTTCAACGATTGGCTAAACGGTACAGTCACTATAAACTCCGGCGCCATATTTACCTGCAGGAATATTTTTAGAGTAGGACGGGAAGGTGTTGGTGTTGTAAACATCAATGGAGGTGAGTTTAGAGTAAATAATGCCACCGACGAATTTAGAAGCTTTTTTATTGGGGTCCTACAAAATGGGAATGGAACTGTAAATGTAAACAATGGTGGCATTATGGAAAGTGACCGCCAAATAGAAATAGGAACCAGAGATTTTTACCCAACAGGTGTCCTCAATGTGAACACCGGAGGTCAGGCCACGGCGGGTGCGGTAACTGCTATTGGACCAAATGGCACTATAAACGTAAACGGAGGTACGCTAAACACAGGTAATGTTCTAATAGTAGGTGACTTATTTGTAGATACCCCGGGAAATGAAGGTGCTGTAGATGTTACACCAAATGTTGGAGACCTTAATATTAATGATGGTAGTGTCGTTTTTAATCAAAATAACCTTGCGTCTCCGGCCTTTGTCGTAGATACGAATGGAAGAATATTCATTGACGAGGGAAGTTTAATTTTAAATAATCCAGGTTTTGATTATACCACAGAAGTAAATACTTTAGTCAATAACGGACAAATCGTTGCGGCATCCGGTAAATCAATTGCTGTTTCTTATGATGGTGCTGGTCAAACCACAGTGACGGCATCTCCAACTGCCAGCATTCAGGACTTAGATGCTAATGATTATTTCAATATTTATCCTAACCCAACGGAAGGCGTTATTCACCTGAAGCCAAAAAATACGTTTATAGGCGAGCCTGTTATTGCATTATACGATATGACAGGTAAAAAAGTTTATGAAACTAAGGCAACTTATAACCTTAACACCATCTCCATTCATCCCGGTGAGAACCTAAATTCAGGCATTTATATTTTAGAAATTGATTCATCTTCGGGTAAACTTTACTCTAAAATTGTGGTCAAGTAGACTTCCTAATTTAGGAAGGAATGGGTTTTAAATAGTTAAAAATTAAAACCTCTTACAAACATAAAGGCCTCACAGGTTTTCAAAACCTGTGAGGCCTAGTTTTTCATATTATTTGTAAGGCATCAAAACTTTGCTACAATACCGTCATGAATTCCAAGTTCTATAGACTTCAGATTACTGCTGTTGATGCTGTTCTTTTTGAACTTACTATTTTCAAGTTGAATCATAAAACCATCTTTTGCTTCTATAAAACTCAAATCTAAATCAAGACTTCTAGGTGAGTTTTCTCCATTTATACCTACCACATGCCACGTGTTTCCTTTTCGTCTTGCCAGGACCACATATTTGCCCGGGTAGCCATCAATAAAGCGGGATTCATCCCAGTTGGTTGGGATATCCTTCAGGTAATCTATGACAAAATCAGGCTGTTTTTTCATTCCGGATGGCGTTTCGGCCATATGCTGAATACCCGACAAAAACAAGACCGGCAAAGCCAGTTCAAAGGCTTTGGTGGTTTTTCTGTTTATGCCTGGAATACTATCTAAAACCATTGGTGTAAAATCCATGGGGTCAAATAAATTTCTGGTAAATGGTAACATGGCCGAATGATTCGGTTGCAGGTCGGCGTTTTCCTGTTCAAATGTGATAAACTCTTCGCCTTTTATGGCTTCAACCGTCATTAAGTTAGGATACGTTCTGTGCCAGCCTCTTGGCAATGTCGCCCCATGAAAATTAACCAGTAACTTATGCTCTGCCGCATCTTGAAGAATATCATGATAGTAGGCAATCATAGACTGACCATCGCCACCAAAAAAATCAATTTTTACACCGGCAACACCTATGTCATTCAGCTTGTTGAACTCCTGTGTTCTGCCTTGGTGCGTTAGTAGTTTACTTTTTGGCGTATAAGGCGTAGTATTCCAACTTCCGGCTGAATTATACCAAACCAAAACCCTTACATTTTTAGAATTAGCATAGTTTACCAACTGTCTCATTTTATCGTAGCCTATTTTTTGGTCCCAGTCGGCGTCTATCAGGCAATATTGCCACTTCATCTCGGAAGCATAATCAATAAACCTGAGGGATGTTTCAAAATTGGTAAAATCATCTTTCAGCAACACCCAACTCCAGGAAGCCAGTCCACTTTTAATGAATGATGTATCCATTTCAATAGCTTCTTCGGCTAAATCTGTACCCAGTGTACTTTCGGTTAGGGTTTTCAAATCTCCAATGGCTAAAATTCGCCAGGGCGTTTTCCAAGGCAATGTGGCATTCGGTTGGAGTTCACCACCGGGAAAAATTTCCTCCTTTTGCGGGAAAGTGACCCCAAGCGCTTTATGCACTTCGCTAAATTGTAATCGAGTGCCGCAGTAGTTTCGGTCCAGAGCTGTTTCAGTAACCGCTATCCAGGTAGAGTCGGTTTTAAACAAAGCCGGATATACCCAGCCTTCTCCAATCGGAGAAGGTTCACTAACCGGAATATCCATCAGATAGTGTTCTTCGTAAGACGGATTGGTCTGCTGCCAGCCGGTCTTGGCTTTAGACATAGGTTGTAACCAACCTTTAGTGTTTTCTACAAAATTATAGGTGGTTTTTTCATCTATTATAGTCTTGATGCTGTCTGAAGTGTCCGGAAAAACATACCTGAAAGCAATGCCATCATCAGAGAGATTGAAAACCATATCCATTGGCAATCCATCTTCATTCTCTAATGAAATCGTGTACTGTTGAGCCTGATAATTTATGTCTTTCTGTTTACCATGAAACAGGCTATAGGAATCTTCAATGGATTTAGGCTCAGAGGCTTTTACAATACGCATGTTTTTGTAAAATTGAGCATCCGCTCTTAACAGCCCCAGGTAAGATGTATCTATAATTAACTTTTTACCATGAAAAACCTTATAAAAAGGCTGTTGTGCTTCATCTAATCCAATTTCTACGTTTAAATTGTTTTTTGTATTGTGTAAAACCAAGCCTTCTGCGTCTCGTTTGGCGCAGGACCAGAATAGAACTATAAACAAAATTATATATAATTTTTGAACTTTATACATGGCGATTGATGTAAAATTATAATTATGGTTTTCTTTAAAACCTTACTGCTCTTGTCATCTCGCCTGAAGCCTTAAAGAACTCTATTTTAGAAATATGTTTTGTCACATTCAGAATATTTGATGACTGCGATAAATAGCCCTGCCCTAAATTGAACTCTACTTTTGTGGTGTTTCCGTCTTTGTATTGAATGAAGGCGTAGCTTTCATTGCTTTTAGGGTTTACCCGTGAATTTGAATTTAATTGGTATTCAAAAACTTTGATGTCATCGTTATTTCTGCTGACAACAATCAGGTCTTTTTCAGCAGTTTTGATGTTGATTAGACTTCGGGAGTCGCCGCTGACCATAAATCCGGTCTTATCATTTTGGGATTCTGTAAAATGTCCTTTCCCATCATTGAGGAGTACCTGACCGAAGGAAGCATCATAACGACCCATGCCAACTTCGGTTCCAAAATTATTCCCTGCGAGTATCACATCCAAGAAGCCATCCTGGTTGATATCTTTTGGAAGTATGCCATTTACCGGCGCAAATTGAGCTGTTAAGGGTAAAGTCTTTATGCTGAATTTCCCCTGGCCTACATTTTCAATGTAAGAAGACTTTAACTCATGGGCCTCGAGGGTTTTTTGAGTTTTGGTATCAAATAAATCTATCAAATCCTGGGTTGAAGACCGGGCAAAAGTATTGTAGTATCTGAATTTTTTTGTGATGGAAGGCAACTGACTAGCCAATTGGTCTAAGGAAGCGATTGGGTAATATTGTCCCTGTTCAAATTTTGAAAAAATAGGGTCTACTGAGCCGTTTCCGTCAAAATCGGCGTAGTCTAATCGAATAGGATTGCTATACTGTATTTTCAAGTTAGAATTTAGTCCCAGGTTTCCAACTATAAAATCCATATCACCGTCATTGTCAAAATCGGCAGAAACAAGGCTGTTCCATAAACCGGAAGTCTTGGGTAATCCAGTGCTGGCGGTTATATTTTCCAAGCTTTCTCCATTGCCTTTCAAAAAAGTTACCGGCATCATTTCACCAACAAGTACCAGGTCTAAGTGGTTATCATTATCAAAATCTGTCCAGGTCGCAGAGGTTACCATTCCAATTTTTTGAATCGCAGGACAAACCTCCTGGGTGACAATTTTAAAATCCCCATTCTCGTTTTCCAAAATATAGCTTTCCGGAGTTACAGGGAATTTTCCGGGAACTACTCTGCCACCAACAAACAGGTCTAAGTCACCATCTGCATCATAATCTCCGGCTGAGACTGCCGAAGTACTGCTTAACATTTCCGGCAGTGGTTTTTGCTGAAGTTGGCCATTGTTTTGAATATACAATCGGTCCTGATAAGCTACATGACCTGCGTAACGTTCAGAACCGCCACTGGTCACATATAAATCTAAAAGACCGTCTGCATTGGCATCAACTGTGACAGCGCCACCATCTTCATACAGTTCTGTTTCCGGGATTTTCTGTTCCTCAAAATCACCATCAGATGTCTGGTATAAAATGGTAGACAAATAACCGTAAGTTCCTCCAATAAAAACATCATCAAGACCATCGTTATTTAAGTCCCCAACAGCCATACCAGGACCAAGACTAGAATGTTTCCTCAAAAGAAGCGATTGTGTATTGAAATCATTATACAGTTTATTCTGATGTTTGAATTGAAGCGTAGAATCTACTTTAAAATAGGTCTCCGGTGCATTTAGAATTTGTAGGTTTTGTGGTGTGAAAGAATTTTCAGCAGCTATTGAAATTGTATGGTTTACGGTAATATCTTTCACTACTGAAATGGTGTTTTCCGGCCATTCAACAACCAAACTATCGACTGAACCTGCATTTCCTAAACCAAAATGAATGGTATTGCCCACAGTACTTTGAAAGCCCCTAACGGGTTGATGGTATCTTGTAATGAGAGAATCTGAAATATAGAGGTTTATTTTTGCGCCTTTAGCATGAATATTTTTTGAACGCCCTTGAAGCTTGACCTTTAAATAATTTGTATTTACGGAATCTTTTTCTCGAAGCGTATTTTTAAAAATATAAGCCGTTTTATTAATATTATTAACGATGAGGTCAAGGTCACCATCGTTGTCTAAATCTGCATAGGCTGCACCGTTAGACAGAGAGTTTTCATCAAATCCCCAATCTTTTGAAACCTTTTCGAACTTTAAGCCGCCTTTATTTTTAAATGCATAATTAGGGACAATAATGCCGGGTCTTTTATACAAAGAATCTATGACAGATTTTTTGGCGTTCTTAGCATTTCCGAAAGCTGATGAATGGTTTTCTCTGAATTTGACAAAATCCATGTCGGTAATATCTTTACCAAATCCATTGGTAATAAAAATGTCATTAAGACCGTCATTATCAAAATCTGCAATAAGTGGTGCCCAGCTCCAGTCTGTTTTGTCCAAGCCTGTGAGTTGTCCAATTTCACTAAAGGTACTGTTCCCGTTATTCAATTGAAGCATATTGCGCATGTGCTGATGACCGTAGCCATATTTTAAAGCAATCTGAAAGACATCATGAGAATGGTGAGCGCCGGACATGAGTTTTCTGCGCTTTACATCTTCCGGCAGCATGTCTACAGTGAATACATCAAGGTAACCGTCATTGTTAATGTCGGCAATATCATTACCCATAGAAAAATGACTGGTATGGCCAAAATAATCCCGAGCTTGCTCTATAAAAGTACCATCCTGCTGATTGATGTAGAGAAAGTCTCTTGACAAATAATCATTTGAAACATAAATATCGGGCCAATTGTCGTTATTAGCATCAAAGGTCGAAACCCCAAGACCAAAACCTTCAATCGTTATACCGGCTTCTTTGGAAATATCAGTATAAACCGGGTGTCCTATTTCTGTATCGAAATCGTTACGATAAAGCCTGTCGGTATTTCGGCTTTGGCCGTTCTTTAGCATAGGTCTAATCATGATGGCTGATTTTTCAAAGCCACCACCAGTGAGCAAGTACATATCTAAATCGCCGTCTAGGTCGTAATCAAAAAATAATGCCTGAATACTTTCGCCCTGGTCGGCCAAGCCATATTCCGCTGCGGATTCTGTAAACGTGAGGTCACCATTATTGATATAAAGCAAATTTGGGAACACACTTTGGTTCCCCATTCCACCCACATTCAAATATATATCGTCAAGGCCGTCCTGGTTGATATCTACAATGCTAACACCCGTGCATATCTTTCCCGCGGTATTGATTTGAGAGGTTTTTGTGATGTCCTCAAATTGAAGATTGCCTTTGTTGAGATAAATTTTACTTTCTACCTGATTGCCCGTAAAAATGATATCCTCCAGACCATCGTTGTTGAAATCTCCTATACCAACCCCACCACCGTTGTAAAGATATTCGTAGTTCAGAATATTTACAGAATCATTGGTTTTGATGGTATTAATAAAATTGACGCCTGAGACTTTATTACTTACAGGAACAAAAAGTGTTTCCTTCTCTTGTCTATGAACACAACCTATCAAGAAAAATGCGACAAAAAGCGTAATAATAATATTTAAAAGTCTCAAGCGCCAATTACTTAAACAACGACTAATTAAAAATGAAAAAACTAATCATTAGCGGCGTTGCCCACTAAATTTGGATTACGGTCTAATTCTGTTTGTGGAAAAGGTTGATATTTTCTATCAGATGCAAAAGTATTGAACTCAGAGTCATTGCTTTGAAGTTCATCTAGTCTCGCAGGGTCATCCAACCATCCCCAACGTTTGATATCATACCACCTTAAACCTTCAATTGCTAATTCCGTTACTCGTTCATGGGCTAGTTGCTCCATAAACTGGTTTAAATTGAATGCTGCAAATTCTGCTTCTTTGTCAGGAAGGTTTACCCTGTCTCTTACGCGCTGAACCTGTTCAGCTGCAGCAGGAATGTTTCCTGTATTAGCCAGACATTCTGCATACATCAACAACACATCGGCAAAACGAATGATATGATAATTGATACCACAAAAGAACGGGTCTCCTCCAGTATTAGCAAGTGTATATTTAGCAATATAGTCAACATCTGGATTTAAGTTTGAGTTTGATAAAAAGGACCCTCCATAAGCTTGAGTTAATCCTTCATCAGGTAAAAACGACAGAATAGTAGCGGGATATCTTGGGTCTATTTCATTATTAACGGTACGTTCTTCTAATAATGAATTTACCGTAAACTGAGTTGGTACAAAGTCATAAAAATCTGCTCCGGAATACGTTGGTGCCAATGCAGAGAACTGTCTCCAGTTTATTGTTGGATCACCTCCCCAGTTGAAATCTACATTTTGACTTTGGGTAAATTCTGCCCAAAAGATTCTACCCGGATTTGAAGCTTCTACAGAAGGGTTTTGTGAAAACAAGTCTGCATAATTTGGTGCTAAATCATACACCCCGGAATCTACTACAGCCTGAAAATATGGTAATGCTCCGGCATAGTCACCCTGATATAATTTAACTTTTCCCATTAAGGAGTTTGCAGCGCCTTTAGAAGCTCTAGGGGCCTGTCCACTATCTGGTCCTGTAACATTGTTATAATCAACTGGTAACTTATCAATAGCTTCTGTTAAGTCGGCTTCTATTTGTGCATAGACATCAGCTTGTGTTGTTTCCTGATTAGAAGGGAAAAATGTTTCAGCTCCGGATTGTACTTCTAACACCAAAGGCACATTTTCATATACGTTAGTTGCATTAAAATATGCTAAGGCTCTTAAGAAGTAAGCCTGACCAAGCATTCTATCTCTCAAGTCGGACTCTATACCATCAATTTGATTAACTGCCGCTATAGCCTGATTGGCTCTGTTTATTATAGAATAGTAACCAATATAAGGTATTTCTAAGGCTGTATCTGTAGAAGGTACGGTAAAGTTTGAGGTTTGGGTTAAAAAGACCCATGGACTTCTACACCCCACTTCATCACCTCTTGCATCACCCATAATTGGGGTCATCCTCATATAATTTCCATCAATAATCAAAGCACTATAAATGGCATCAACAGCAGCTTGGGCTTCTTCCTGAGACTGATAATATTGATCAGCCAGTAGTCTGTTAGTGTCTTGAATCTCTAATTCGTCATTACACGACATAAAAGACGTGATCGCAACTAGAAATAAAAATAATTTTGTGAATTGTGTTTTCATTTTTCTACGTGTTTTTAAAATTTAAGTTGTGCGCCTATCATGGTTGTCATTGGTCTTGGGTAGGTTCCGAAATCAAAGCCTGGATTAAGTACACCAGCTTGGAAATCTGGATTATATCCTTCGTATTTAGAAAATACAGCTACGTTCTGTAGAGTTACATAAAACCTTGCATTCGACATATAAAACTTACTCGCAATATTATCCGGTAAGGTATATCCCAAGGAAATAGTATTTATTCTAAAGTAATCGCCATCTTGTAACCAACCTGGTCTGTTAGAGTCTCTTTGGTTGTTATTAGGATCATTTAAAATTACTCTCGGTACAGTCGTACTTGGGTTTTCCGGTGTCCAGCGATCTAAAATATCTTCGTGCCAGTTGGTATAACCTGAAGTTACCATAAGACCACGATATAGGTTAGAGTTAATCAAATTTCCTCCTGCACCCTGACCAAAGATTGTAAAATCAAAGTTTTTATACCTGGCTGTAATATTTATACCATAGTAATAGGTAGGTAAACCCTGTCCTAAGAAGGTACGGTCTTCGGGGTCAATAACACCATCCTCGTTTAAATCTTTGAACTTAATATCACCTGGTGCTGTTCCCGGTTCCTGAAAAGGCGCGTTGGCGACTTCCTCTGCTGTTTGGAATATACCATCATAAACCCAACCATAATGTTCACCAAGCGAACGGCCAACTTGGTTTCTTGAACCTGTTCCTGTAATGAATGGTTGACTTCCTGTATCCAGGATTTCATTATTCACTGTATAAAAGTTTGGGGCAATTTCAAATGAAAAATCATCACTAATTCTTTGTCTATAAACTGCCGATAATTCGATCCCTGAGTTTCTAATAGAACCTGCATTTGATAATATAAAGGCATTAAATTCTCCTACAGTATTTGTAAATGGAACCGGTATATCAACTAACACATCCTCTGAAGTATTTCTGTAGTATTCTGCTGTAAAATCTAAACCACCGTCAAATAAAGAGGCATCAAGCCCAATACTGCTTGTTCTTCTGGTCTCCCACTTAATATCTTCATCGATTAGCGTCGTTACTGCAGCACCTACCAAAGTGGTTTCATCTGTAGAAAATTGATAAGGTATAGTTCTGTTTATTGTTCTTTGGTAACGATAATTTCCAATTTCCTGATTACCAACTTCTCCCCATCCTGCTCTCAACTTAAGCGTATTTACAAAGTCAGGGAGTTCAAATTCATTATGAATTTTCCAGGCAAAAGCCAAAGAAGGGAAATATTCAAAACGTACATCAGGGTTAAATCTAGAAGAGCCATCATACCTGATATTCCCTGTAAAGAAATACTTATCGTCGTAAGAGTAATTTACACGACCTAATAAAGAAAATAAAGACGCTTCCTGAATATTATCAAATACACTATAGTCTGTGGCATTACCTAAATTAAAAATATAAGGTTCTTCTAAACCTCCACCAACAGTCCTTATTGCTCTGAAGTCGTCTTTTTGGTAGGTTTGTCCTGCAAGCAAATTAAGATTGTGCTTACCAAATTCTTTTTGGTAAGTTGCTGTATTTTCAATCAAAAAACGGCTTATGTTAACGTTTTCAACCTGTAGCTGAGCAAGGTCGTTTGGAAAGAAGTATCCTAAATCATATTCGGGAACAAATAATTGATTTTCAACACTTGTAACATTATAGGATGCGCTGGACTTAATAGTCAAACCATCAATTGGCTCATAGCTTAAATATAGATTTGCGTTTGTTCTATTTACTTTTGTCGAGTTGTTTATTAAGGTATTTATACCAGGCACATTTAATGTTATAGACTGGTGAATGTTTGTATCTGCTCCACCAAAACCTCCTGTACGGTTAGGATCTCTTACCGGGATTGTTGGTGCCGCCTGTAATAAATCGTTGACTAAACTCGGTCTACCACCAGGGAGGTTGATGGTTGCAGTATCAAACAATGGATTTTCATCAGAATGTACCATGAAAAGATTTTCACCAATGGTAAACCTTCCGAACTTTGCTTCGGTATTAACCCTGAAAGAATATCTTTTGTAATTTGGTCCCTGTCCTACCAAGGTTCCCTCATTGTCTAAATAATCCAGAGACATAAAATATTTTGTGTTATCAGATCCTCCTGAAGCACTAAAATTATGATTTTGAATAAAGCCTTGCTGATAACCTGCATCCTGCCAGTCGGTATTGATGTCATCTATAAAGAACTCTGAATTGGGATCATTACCTAAAGGTATTGAAATTAAATCCGCAGGATTAGTAACTGTGGCATTCCAATTGTTTATTAGTTCTCTATTAGTAGTTTGATATCCTACTCTTCCTAATACGGGAATATCTTGTGTAATATTTTGGACACCATAGTAAGAATTCAAATTAAAGGTAAGTTTTTTACCACGAGCACCTGATTTTGTTGTAATAATAATTACCCCATTTCCAGCTCTATTCCCATAAATAGCACCAGCAGAAGCATCTTTAAGGACCTGTACAGTCTCTATATCATTAGGGTTTATATCTCTTATACCATCAACAGGAACACCGTCTACTACATATAGAGGCTCAGCGCTTGCGCCTATACCAAACGTAGCAACACCTCTTATTCTAACACTTGGTGCAGCACCTGGTTGACCATCTGAAGTTATAGAAACTCCTGCAACACGTCCCTGCATCATCTGAGTAACATCATTTGTGGCTTGTTTTTGCATTTCTTCGGTATCGACTACACTTACAGCTCCGGTAAGGTCTTCTTTTCTAACCGACCCATAACCTACAACAACAACTTCCTCTAAAGCCTCGGTGTCGTCTTTTAAGGCTACGTCTATAGTTGTTTGATTACCGACTACTATTTCCTGTTCTACAAAACCCAAATAATTAAATACTAAAGTTTCATTAGAGGCAACAGAAATAGAGTAATTTCCGTCTATGTCTGTAACTTGTCCTCTTTCTGTTCCTTTTACAATAACGTTAACGCCAGGCAAGGGTAAACCGTCTGAGGCGGCTGTTACTTTGCCTGAAACTGTTTTCTGCTGAGCGAAAACGTTTGCGAAAATAAAAAAAGATAAAACAAGAAATATTACCTTTGACAGTGATATTTTTGCCCGATAACATCTTCTAAGTTTAGTTGTTGTCATATCAAATAAATTAAAATTAAATACAAGTGTAATTTTTACATTTGTAAATAAATAACAAATAGTTAACATCTCAAAATTTTTTTTGACTAAAAGTGTAATTTTAACATTTATTACCGTTTTCAATGTGGATATATTTTAATTAAGTAATATTTTTGACAATTAATAAACATCAATATGACAGCAGGTTATCAATTAGAAGACAAAGTGTTATTGGCCGTAGATTGTATCATCTTTGGTTTTGATAATGAAGATCTCAAAGTTCTATTAGTCAAAAGGGATTTTGAACCTGAAAAAGGAAAATGGTCTTTAATTGGTGGATTTTTAAAGAAAACGGAAACATTGGATGATGCTGCGCGTAGAATTTTACATACTTTAACAGGTATGCATAACATATATATGGAGCAGCTTTATACCTGGAGTGAAGTAGAACGTGATCCTGCAGAGCGAACAATTTCTACCTCTTTTTATGCTATTATTGATATCAAGCAACACGATAAAGAGCTTATTGAACATCATAATGCAAAGTGGTTTAGTCTCTCCAAAGCACCTAAACTAATTTTTGACCATAACCAAATGCTCGACAAAGCTATAATGCGATTAAGGAGAAGAACCTCTATTAGTCCGATTGGCTTTGGACTTCTTCCTGAAAAATTCACCATGAAACAGCTTCAGAAATTATATGAAGCCATTTTAGACCGAAAAGTGGATAAAAGAAATTTTATCAACAAGATAAAGTCAATGGATATCCTTGTAAAGCTTGATGAAAAAGACATGAGCTCTTCTACCAAGGGCTCATATCTTTTTATGTTTGATCAGGAAAAATACGATGCCAAGCAAACCAAGGATTTTTATCTGAAAATCTCCTAGTAGTTAACTATTGCCTTTCTGGTAATCCTGTAAAAACTTTTCCAGACCTATATCTGTTAAAGGATGCTTCAGTAATCCGGTAATTGAAGATAATGGACCGGTCATTACATCAGCACCCAGCTTTGAACAATCTATCACATGCATGGTATGACGGATAGACGCAGCCAAAATTTCGGTGTCAAAAGCATAATTGTCAAATATTAATCTAATTTCTTCAATGAGATTCAGACCATCAGTTGAGATGTCGTCTAATCTTCCTAAAAAGGGAGAAACGTAAGTGGCTCCGGCCTTAGCCGCCAGTAATGCCTGTCCCGGTGAAAAAACCAAAGTAACATTAGTCCTTATACCACAGTCTGTAAAGTACTTACAAGCTTTCACTCCGTCTTTGATCATTGGCAGTTTCACGACAATTTGTTCATGAAGATTAGCAAGCGCTTCACCTTCTTTTACCATACCTTCAAAATCTGTAGAAATGACTTCTGCACTGACATCGCCATCAACTATTTCACAAATTTTGACATAATGTGCCAAAATATTATCCTGTCCTGTGATTCCTTCTTTAGCCATCAAGGATGGATTTGTGGTTACACCGTCAAGTATTCCTAATTCCTGAGCTTCTCTGATCTGGTCTAAATTTGCAGTATCTATAAAAAATTTCATGATTTTATTTCTTTAATAGTTCTTTTACTTGATTAAATACGTTTTCACCCGTAAAGCCAAATTTTTCATCTAAAACCTTAGCAGGTGCAGAATAGCCAAAATGGTCTAAACCAAAAACCTTTCCGTGAGGTCCAACTAAACATTCAAGATTAACAGGCAGACCGGCCGTGAGTCCAAATGTTTTAACTCCTTCAGGAATAACTTCTTTTTGATAAGCATCTGTCTGTTGTCTGAAAACACCTTCTGATGGTACAGAAACCACTTTAACTTTTAAATCTAATTCTTTTTCCAAAAGCTTAGCACCTTCAATCAGTGTTGATACTTCTGAGCCATTAGCAATCAAAACCACATCAGGATCATTGGCGTCTTTTACCACATAGCCTCCTTTTTCTGCGTTCAACGCATCTTTGTATCGGGATGACGACGAAGCCGGAAGGTCCTGTATATTTTGTCTGGATAAAATTAATCCTGAGGGCGTGCTTGTATTGTCTAATGCCATTTTCCAGGCTACAGCTGTTTCTGCTGAATCTGCCGGTCTCAAGGCTAAAAAGCCTGGTTTTCCGCTGTGGTTCTTAAGTTTTTCTAAGAGTCTGAGTTGAGCTTCCTGTTCAACAGGTTGGTGTGTCGGGCCATCTTCGCCAACTCTGAAGGCATCGTGAGTCCACACATACTTTACCGGTAATTCCTGAATAGCGCTCAACCTAATGGCTGGTTTCATATAATCTGAAAAGACAAAGAAAGTCGCTACAATAGGAATCACACCACCATGTAATGCCATACCATTGGCTAATGCGGCCATGGTAAGTTCAGCTACTCCGGATTGGAGAAAAGCACCTGAAAAATCGCCCTTCTTCATCACCTGAGTATACTTTAAAAAGCCATCTGTTTTATCGCTGTTGGATAAGTCTGCAGAAGAGACGATCATATTTTCAAAGTTCTGCGCCAAATAGCCTAGAACAGCAGAAGAAGATGCTCTGGTGGCCAAATTGGGTTTGAATTCTATCGATTCAAAATCTAATTCCGGTATTTGACCGGATAAAAATCCTTCAAGCTTTTCTGCTAATTGAGCATGATCTTTTTTCCAGGTTTCATATTCTGCCTTTTTTTGAGCAGCATTATCCTTTTTATTAATGATAATATCATTGTAATACGTTTTTACCTCTTTAAATATTTCAAAAGGGTCATTAAGATCTGCGCCCAGATTTTTTAGGGTCTTTTCATAATCTGCGCCGGTTTGACCAATAGGTTTACCATGTAACTCACAATAGCCTTCATAACCGTTTCCGTCTTTATCAACACTGCCTTTGCCCATTATGGTTCTGCCTATAATTAGCGTAGGGCGCTCGGTTTCTGCATTGGCTTCTTTCAATGCCTGTCTGATTTGGTCGTGGTCGTGTCCGTCTATAGTCATCACATTCCAACCCCATGCTTCGTATTTCATGGCCGTATTTTCACTAGTCACTTCATCGGTCATACTGGAAAGCTGTACGTCATTAGAATCGTAAAACATGATAAAATTGTTCAACCCTAAATGTCCTGCAATTCGGCCGGCACCTTGTGAAATTTCCTCCTGAATTCCTCCATCAGAAATAAAACCATAAATTTTATGGTTCATCCAGTTGCCAAATTTTGCCTGAAGAAATTTAGCTGCAATAGCCGCGCCAACGCCCATAGCGTGTCCCTGACCTAACGGACCTGATGTATTTTCAACACCTCGGGCTACATCAACTTCTGGGTGACCCGGAGTCACAGAACCCCATTGTCTGAAATTTCGGATATCATCTTTACTATAATTTCCTAATAAATAATATTGTGAATAAAGTAATGTCGATAAGTGTCCCGCATCCATAAAAAAACGGTCTCTGAAGGGCCAGTGCATATCGCCAGGATCATAATTTAAAAATTCAGAATAGAGAATGTGCATAAAGTCTGCGCCACCCATTGGTCCACCGGGATGACCCGAATTGGCTTTTTCTACCATGGCTATACAAAGTGCTCGTATATTGTCAATTGATTTTTGGTCTGAAGCCTTACTCATAATTATAAAATTTAATGGTATAAAATACTTGCAAACTATATATCAAACAAGTGTATTTTTTACACTTACAAAAATATGTAAAAAATATTTGTTTTTGCAAGCTTAATTCAACTTAGTTTTTAAACTGTCTTTGGGCCTTAGCGCATATTAAAATAATGTATAACCCAAGATCATAGATAGCATAGAATAATCTGATGTCCAGTTAATATTTTGAGATATAGGATTTGAGTTAGTTCGATAGCGGAATTCAATACTATATTTATCATTTTGTTTAAAACCGATACCCAATCCAATTGAATTACTGGATTCTCTTTCAAAACTATTTATTCTGGAACCATCATTTCTAAGAATTTCTATGGACGAATCCAATGTAAAATCTAAAATATAGGATACGTTAAAAAATAACTTGGAGGTATCATTAAGAAAAAGGTAATGCCTTGCCTTGATAGGAACTTCTAATGACGTATATTCTGCAGAAGATATGATTTCACCACCGCTGAAAATAATTGAATTTTGTCTGTTTTCATTAGAATAAAACTGAAAAGTAGGTTCAACGGCAAAAGCCCATTTATTTTTATTGAATGGTAATAAAATTTCAAGTTCTGCGCCAAGTCCGTAACTCAGATTACTTCCAAAATCTATTTCAACCGTCGGGAAAGTACTTCTGCTGATTTCAAGTGTATTAAAGTTTAATCTGGGTCTTATGCTTAAGTTAATAAGGTCTCTTTTTTCTCTATACTCGTAAATATTATAAGATTGATTTTTACAATCGCTGTATTGTTTAAATATTCTCAACAAATCTCCCTGAGAATAATCTAAATCGTTTAAAGTATTTTCTGAGATAGACTCACATTTTAGGGCATTCAGTAATTGTTGTCTAAATCTATTGTTTTCAGCAATTTTAGTCGGTGTTTGTTTATACCGTTTATAAACCAACTGCCTTATATCTGAATCCTGAGTATTAAAAAAGAATCTGCTTAAATTAAAATCGTGGTAATAATAAAGGTTAGCTTCTCCTTCCAACAACACCTTTAAAAATAATTTTTCTTTGTTGAAAGATGCTACTCTGGTTTGACTCAATTTATCGATCCTGTCACTGGACCTGTCAATATCAACAATAGCTGAAATAAATTTTATGTTTTCCCCTATTCCAAAAGCTTTGAGGTCATCTACACCTGCAACCAAAACATCTGATTGCTCTGATATTTTATAGTCGATTTCATCCGGATTACTTTCCCAGTCTACATTTCGAATAAGACATTCTGTTTTTTGATTTTCATTATTTATAATGTAGCCTTTTTCAAAATTAATTTGTGCCTGAACTGAGAAAAAAAGCATTAAAAGAAATAGTGAAACGTAAGGTTTCATTTGATATTGAGATTATAAAATTTTAAAAATAAAATCATTTTCATCTCTTAATTAGTCAGGTAAAATGGCAAAATTTCAAATTAATTGAACTATGTATAAAAATATAAATGTTTCATCAAACCACCTCAAAATCCAGATTACGCTTGATCAGGTCTGCCTTCTTCACCTTAACATCGAGTTCATCACCTAATCGGTAAGACTGCCCTGTTTTTTTACCAACCACTTCATAATTTTCAGCATCAAAAATGTAGTAATCACCGGGAATATCTTTAATACGGACCATACCTTCGCATTTGTTTTCCACAAGCTCCACAAAAATACCGAAATCGGTTACGCCTGAAATAACGCCCGTAAAGATTTCGCCTTCATGTTTCTGCATGAATTTCACCTGCATAAATTTAATGGAATCTCGTTCTGCATTTGTTGACAGGTTTTCCATAGCGCTGCAGTGCTTACACTTGTCTTCGTAAGTTTCAGCCTTAGCGCTGGATTTGCCATCCAGATAATGCTGCAGCAAACGATGCACCATAACATCCGGGTAACGACGAATTGGTGAAGTAAAATGTGAATAATAAGGAAATGCCAAACCGTAATGTCCAATATTTTCAGTTGAATAATAGGCTTTACTCATGGTTCGGATAGCCAGTGTATCGACTAAGTTTTGTTCGTTTTTACCTTCCACATCTTTCAATAATTTATTGATAGAACGACTTAGTGTTTTTTGTGACTTAAAGTTCAGTTGATACCCGAATTGCCCAACGATATTATTCAAAGCTTCTAATCGGTCGGCACTTGGTTCATCGTGACAACGGTAAACAAAAGTTTTTGCCGGTTTTTGTTTACCTATAAATTCCGATACTTTTTTATTGGCCAGCAACATAAATTCTTCAATCAGTTTATTGGCATCTTTTGAAGCTTTAAAATAAACGCCTTCCGGTTCGTTGTCTTCAGACAAGTTAAAATTGACTTCAACCTTATCAAAAGAAATCGCCCCTTTTTGAAATCTCTGATGACGCATTTGCTGCGCAATTTGATTTAGTTTTAGAGTGGCTTCTTTTATCTCATTTGAGACCTGATAAGTCTTATTGGTCAACGACACAGATTCATCAATCGTATTGTCTTGAGTATCGATAATATATTGGGCTTCTTCGTAGGCAAACCTTTGGTCGGAATGTGTGACGGTTCTGCCAAACCACTGAGATACGACATTACCATTATCTGTTAATTCAAACACTGCAGAAAAAGTTAATTTATCTTCATTTGGGCGAAGTGAACAGGCATCATTAGATAAAATTTCGGGTAACATAGGGACTACACGATCAACCAGATAAATCGAAGTTGCTCTATTGTATGCTTCTTCATCCAGAATGGTATCGGGTTGTAGATAATGGGAAACGTCTGCGATGTGTATACCTACCTCGTAATTCCCATTTTTTAATGCTTTAAAACTCAGGGCATCATCAAAATCCTTGGCAGTTGCCGGGTCTATGGTAAAGGTGAGGGTATCGCGCATGTCTTTCCGCGCTTGAATATCTTTGGCAGTGATATTCGTATCCAGCTGATTGGCAAAATCTTCCACTTCTTTAGGAAATTGTTCCGGTAAATCGTACTGGGCTAAGATGGCATGCATCTCGGTGTTATGGTCGCCCGGTGTTCCAAGGACTTCAAGGACTTTACCATTAGGAGAATCTTTATTATCCTGCCATTTGGTAATTTCAACAACGACCAGTTGTCCGTTTTCGGCGCCATTGAAATCAGATTTATCTATAAAAATGTCTGTGTACATTTTTGGATCCTGAACCACTACAAAAGCAAAACGCTCTTCTATTTCAATCTTGCCCACAAATTTTAATTTATGGCGTTCAATGATTTTGGTGATTTCACCTTCTGATTTTTTGCCGTGTGGTTTCAGATTGGGGACATAAACTTCTACAATATCTTTATGAAAAGCTTTGTTTAGCTTTTTAGAATTTACATAGATATCTGTTTCTAATTGTTCAACAACAATGTAAGCATCACCACGGCTGGTCATATCTACCTGGCCTTCAAATACGTTTGAGGTATCATTAAACTGAAATTTACCTGATTTGCTTTGAACCAATTTTTTCTTTTTGGTAAGATCACCTAAAGTTCTGATAATCTTATTGCGTTCTTTTTGATCTGCCTTTGGTTTGAGTAGATTTTTAACTTCAAGTTTTTTAACGATTTGAGGAAAAGTATAAGCTTTTTGAGGTTCGTTTCTGAGAATATTGAGAATATGTTGGGAAAACTTTTCTGAAGGTTTTGTAGAAGTGCGTTTGTGTTTGCGTTTTGTCATAAAATAAAATAATGGTCAAATGTAATCTATATTACTTAAGTTTAGTTAGATATAAGGCTAATTATTTATTAAGAGCTTTTTTAGAAATGATGAATAATTAACATTTGAGTAACATGAAAATGTGATTTTTTCTTTTCTAATCCTTAAAAAATTGTTAATATTGTATTTTATTTCCTTGTTTATGTCTAAAACACTCAAAATATTCCTGTGGTTCCTTTTCATTTTTGTAATAGGCGTACTGGGTATTTGGTTGTATATCAAGTTCATTATAGATCAGGCAGTTTGATTTTTATCTAAATTTTCTTATAAAATTTTAAATATAGATTAGCATATATGATTTAATGAAATATCTTGTAATCAAAATTTCATAATTGCAAAACTACATCAACATAGCTCGCTATACCTACACTTATGAGTATGCTATCCTAAAATTACTGCTGGACAAAGCTGAAATTCGTTATTTTCTTAAAAATGAACAATTTGCCAGCATCATGCCTATGAGTGCTATTGGTAATAACGGTATTTTACTCATGGTTCACGCCCATGATGCAGAGGAAGCCAGAAAAATTATTGAGGAATTTAATGCTTCAGATTCGCCTTTGAGTCTGGTAAAATAACAAGAGATGGAAACATTTTTTCACTTATCATTCTTCTTATTCATTTTATAAATCAGATAAGCAAAACCTAATAGAAAATGAAAAATAATGATTCCGGCTACAACATAAATTAAGGTATTCGAATAAATAATCATGTCAAAAGTACTTTTAAAGATTACTAAATATTATAACTTTTTGAATTAACATCTTTTTTAATCTTTCTGAAAAATTATTCTGAGGATTATTTGAAAATTTACTTATCAACATTATATATATTCATATTTGTTTTATTTAAAAATTTAAAAATAAATAATTGTTATAATGGTCTGTTGAAATGTAGCATATCTTTTTAAACTGAAGTTTGTTTATTTGAGTATTAATATTTTCTATAGCCTTATCAACATTTTATTTGACAGTTAAAACTGCATTCATTCAATTAATTACTCAAATCTATTAACACTTGTTGATAACTTATAAAATTATAGAAGGTTTAGAATTTAAATTTAAACAGCTGTTGATATCTATTGAATTTCTATCTATAAGTTTTTTTAAAAAAACAATAAGTCCGTTTGGGTAATTGAAAGTTTTTTTCAGATGCTTAATTTTTTGGATTTGCAAAATTATTCTATCATTTAGATTGATAAATTAATTAACAAGCATGTTAATAAGACTGATGTTGATTATCAATGTTTTACAGACTTTAATTAACAATGGCTTAACTTTCGGTTAATGTTCAGGTTTTCAATATTTTACAAATAAATAATCTATGTAGTTTTTTTAAAATTTGTTAAAATCAATCTCGATGTTATAAGTTCATGTTAAACTACTCTATAGTTTGTAGTTCCGTTTTTAGATGCTTTCTTTCGCATTTAAATTAAATTCAAAATTATGAAGAAGACAATTGCCTTATTAATAACAGTTATTTTTTCAAGCTTGACGTTTGCACAGCAACAAAACATCACTGATGATGAACTCAGTAAATTTGCAGATGCTTATCAACAGGTAAGAATGATCAATCAATCTTCTCAGCAGAAAATGATGAAAGCGGTAACTGATGAAGATTTGACAGTACAGCGTTTTAATTTAATTAATCAGGCTGAACTAAATCCGGATAAAGAAGTTGAAGCTACTGAAGAAGAACTTGAAAGCTATCAAGTAGCTATCGAAGCCGTAGAAACCATTCAGGAAAACGTACAGGCACAACTACAGACTAAAATCAAAGAAACAGGGTTGACTTTAGAACGTTTTCAACAAATTGCAAACCAATTGAAGTCTGATAAAGAACTTCAACAACGTTTATCAAATTTAATGCAGGGATAAACTGATTTTATCTTTTTAACAAAAAGGCTCCTGTTTAAGGGGTCTTTTTTATTTACACTTATTAAATTAGAATCATTAAAATATTCCTCTCCTTTGGAGAGGATAAGGGAGGCTTTTTAATTATTTTTGCATAAACTTATCATCATGCAAATTTCAATAGGTAACGACCACGCAGGGACAATTTATAAAGAGAAAATAGTCAAATACCTTAAAAACAAAGGGTATTCTGTTATAAATCACGGTACTGATGCAGAAGATTCTGTAGATTATCCTGATTTCATCCATCCGGTAGCCAAAGATGTTGAGGAAGGCACATCAAATTTTGGTATCATTATTTGTGGAAGTGGAAATGGTGCTAATATGACAGCAAATAAGCACCAGGGCATTCGTTCTGCTTTATGCTGGAATAATGAAATTGTTGAACTTTCCCGCCAACATAATAATGCAAATGTTTTAAGTATTCCAGCCCGATTTGTTTCCGAACAACAGGCTATACAGTTTGTTGATCTTTTCTTAGAAACCCCATTCGAAGGTGGCAGACATGAACGTCGTGTTAATAAAATAGCCTGTGCATAAGTCTTAGTATTTTGGAACTCCACCACCATCACCAGACGGCTTCGTCTAAAAAGCTTCTTTTTAGTATACTGTTAAATATTGGAATAACAGCTTCACAGATTGTTGGTGGATTTTTAAGTGGTAGTCTGGCATTACTTTCAGATGCATTACATAATTTTACTGATGTTATATCATTAATTATAAGCTATATAGCTTCAATTTATTCAAAAAAAATTGCTTCACCCCAAAAAACATTTGGTTATAAACGAGCTGAAATACTCGCTGCTTTTGTCAATGCACTCAGTCTTGTGGTTATAGCCATTATTTTGATAATAGAAGCCATTGAACGTTTTTATTCACCGGAAACCATCCAGTCTGATCTGGTTATCATTTTATCTATCATCGCTATTGCCGGGAATGGTTTTAGTGTGTGGCTTTTAAAAAGCGATAGCTCACGAAACATGAATATGAAGTCGGCTTATCTGCATTTATTTACAGATATGTTGGCTTCTGTTGCAGTTTTAATTGGTGGTTTACTGATGAAGTATTATGAATTGTTTTGGATAGACAGTTTATTAACATTGTTAATAGCTTTGTATCTCATCATCATGAGTTGGGATTTATTGAAAAAATCTTATCGTGTTTTAATGTTATTTACACCAAATGACGTTGAAATCAAATCTATTGTAGATCAGGTACACGGCATACAAGGCGTATCTAAACTTCATCACGTTCACGTTTGGCAACTTAATGAAGATGAAGTACATCTTGAAGCGCATCTTGCCTTTGAGGACAATATCAGCTTATCTGAGTTTGATGATATTTTAGACGATATTGAAGTACTTTTACAACAAAAGTTCAATATCAATCACGTCACCATTCAACCGGAATACAACAAAAAAGACCCTAAAGATATCATTGTACAAGATTAATTATGACATTTCAAAGCTTAAAATTTTCAGACCTTACAGCTCAGCAACTCTACGATGTCTTACAATTACGTTCGGAGGTTTTTGTGGTAGAACAAGATTGTGTCTACCAGGATATAGATGGTTACGATCAGGTGGCTATTCACATGCTATATTATGACAAAAACACTTTAGTCGTTTATGCCAGGATTTTACCGCCAAATACCTATTTTGAAAAGTTGAGCATAGGGAGAATAATCGTGAAAGAGACCTACAGAGGGAAAGATTACGGACACCAATTAATGCGTCATTGTTTAGATTTTATTTCATCTGAATTTGAAAAACAAACCATCAAAATTTCAGCACAGGAACACCTCAAATCTTTCTACGCGCAACATGGTTTTGTCCAGATTGGAGATGGTTATCTTGAGGATGGTATCCCTCATGTAGCGATGCTATATTCTTAAGTATTAAAAATACTCAGCGTTTATTTTTTGTTTTTAACTCTGCTATAGTTTTTCCATAGCCTAAATTAGAGTTAGAAAAACCAATACTGTACTGCTTTTTGTGGTCATTGAGCTTATCGAAACGCTCAGGAACTGTGATTTAAAAGCATCGCTATATTGGTTGTATTTTTTTATCCATTAAGCAATGGCATACCTTCAAATGCTTAATTAGGGTTAAACTTCATATTAAAAAATCCTAACTTATTAAATTTGTAGTACTTTAGATTTTTAATGAAGAGGTTTTTATGCAGAATTACAATGTTATAGAGAAAAACGTAAGCCAATATATCAAAAAATTCTATTTGAATGAATTGGTTAAAGGTGCTATCTTATTTTTTACAGTCATTTTGATGTATTTTATCATCACAACGGCACTGGAATATTTTTTTTGGTTAAGTTCACTTGGAAGGGCAATTTTATTTTGGAGTTTAATTGCTTTTAGTACGGCTTTATTTGTAAAGTTTATAATTATTCCAATTGGTAAATTATTCAAATTTGTAAAAGGGATAGACTACAAAATAGCTTCAGAACAAATAGGCAAACATTTTCCGGAAGTCAGCGATAAATTACTCAACTTACTTCAGCTTAAAGAACAAGGTGGAAACGACGAGTTGGTACTGGCAGGTATTGAACAAAAATCTAAAGAACTAAGGCCTGTTCCCTTTCAAAGTGCTGTAAATTTTAAAAATAGCATGAGATATGCCAGGTATGCCGTTATTCCTGTAAGCATTATAATAGCTGTTATTTCATTTGGCAGGGTTGATGTTTTTACGGATTCCTATTCCAGAGTTGTAAATTATAAAACTGAATATGAACCACCTGCCCCTTTTTATTTTCAATTAAATGCCAAATCTTTAAAGATAAATGAAGGAGAAGATTTGAATATTTTGGTTTCTACTCTTGGAGAATCAAAACCGGAAAATGCCAAAATAATATATAAAGATCAAAGCTTTTTTTTAAAACCTTTAGGTAATGGAAATTTTACCTACACTTTTGAAAAAGTCAATGAAAACTTCCAGTTTTATTTCTCAGCTAATGAGGTCAGTTCAGAACTTTATAATGTTGACATTGTAAAAACACCAAAAATACTCGATTTCAGTATGAACCTGAAATATCCGAAATATACGAATATCGCAGACAAAACCTTACAAGGTCAAGGCAGTATAAGTATACCTGAGGGTACGAACATCATCTGGGCATTAAATACCCAATATACTGATAATGTTAACTTTACAACTGAAAATAATAGTTCATACTTTTCAAAGGAAGCGAACAGATTTGTTTTACAGAAAAAAATCTTTGAGAATACCAATTATGGTATCTCAACATCTAATGAAAATCTGGAAAACTATGAAACATTATCTTATCAGATCAAAGTGATCAAGGATCAATATCCAAAAATTAAAGTAGAAAAAAAACAGGATTCTACAAATGTTGATCTTTCATATCATAGAATTAATGTTACAGACGATTACGGTTTAAGAAACCTAAGAATTGTTTATTACGAACAGGATAATCCGAAGAGCCGATTTACTGAACAGCTTTCTTTATCTAAGGGGAATTTTTATCAAACCTTCTATAGTTTCCCAAACAAAAACCTAAACCTGAAAGAAGGTATTACTTATGAATATTACTTTGAAGTTTCTGATAATGATGCTATTAATGGAAGTAAATTCAGCCAGTCTCAAGTGTATGGTTATAGAGAAAAAACACAATCTGAGCTAGAGAATAATATACTTAACAAACAGAGTAAAAGTATAGACAGCTTAAATGTAGGTCTTAAAAATTTAAAATCACAAGAAAAAGAACTTAAGGAGATTGAGAAACTTCAGAAGGAAAAGAAGAATTTCAACTATTCTGATAAACAAAAAATGGCCAACTTCATTAAGCGTCAAAAACAGCAACGCGAAATGATGAAGGATTATATGAAATCCTTAAAAGAATCATTATCCGAATTTCAGCCGGAAGAAAAAAATCCTGAAAAAGAAGCACTTCAGAAGCGTTTAGAGAACAATGAAAAAAAGCTTCAGGAGAACGAAGAATTATTAAAAGAACTTGAAAAATATCAAAACAAACTTGAAGATGAAAAACTTAAGGAAAAGTTAGATAAATTTTCAAAGTCTTCAAAGCAGCAGGAAAAAAGTCTTGAACAATTATTAGAGTTAACAAAACGGTATTATGTTGAGCAAAAAGCACAAAAAATAGCTGAAGAACTAAATGATCTTGCCGAAAAGCAGGAAGGCCTCAGTAAAGAAGATCAAGAAAAAGAAAGTCAGGCTCAGGATTCTCTTAATAAAGCCTTTGATAAACTTAAAGAAGATTTAAACGACCTTGACCAGGAAAATGAAAAACTTAAGGAGCCAATGCAAATTGAGAGAGATCAACTGGCAGAAAATCTAGCAGATCAAGCACAGGAAGAAGCACAGGAAAGCCTGGAAAAAAGTGAAGGTGAAAATACAACACAGGACGAGAAAACAAAAAAACAAGACAACGCCAATCAACAACAGAAGAAGGCTTCAGAGCAAATGAAAAAAATGTCTAAAAGTATGTCTTCATCCATGATGTCTATGAGCGCTCAGCAAAAAAGCGAAGATGCAGAAATGCTAAGGCAGATTTTAGATAACCTTATCACTTTTTCAAAAGAGCAGGAAGCACTAATGGAAGAATTTAAAGCACTAAATTCTTCCAATCCCAATTTTGCAAAAAAACTTAGACGTCAGGGTCAGCTGAGAGAAAATTTTGAACATGTAGACGACAGTCTTTTTGCCTTGGCACTTAGAAATCCCATAGTATCTGATGATATTTTAACTAAACTCGTTGATATTCAATACGATATAGACAAGTCCATAGAAAGATTAGCTGAAACGCAGATAAGATTAGGTACCACAAGTCAGCAATACGTGATGTCCAATGCAAATGAACTATCCAATATGCTCGATAGCTCCCTGGACCAAATACAAATGCAGATGAGTGGTTCAGGTCAGGGTCAGTCTTCCGGTAAAGGACAAGGAGAATCTCAGGGCAGCGGTTTCCAATTATCTGACATTATAAAGTCCCATAACGAATTACAGAAACAGATGCAGAATCAGGGACAAAAGCCCGGAGACAAACCCGGTGGGCAACAATCAGGCAACAAGTCCGGTAAAGAAAAAGGATCTCAGAAAGGCAGCAGTGGTGAACAAGGTCAGGGACAAAGTGGTAATCAAGGTAATAAAGGTAAAGACGGTAAAGGCGAAAAAGATGGAGATGGTGTAGAAAAAAGTGGTTTATCTAATGAAATGAGTGGTGAGATTTTTGAAATATTTAAACAGCAACAGGAACTAAGAAATCAACTAGAAGATAAAATTAGAGAACTTGGTCTACAGTCAGACACAAGAAATTTAGAAAGGAGTTTAGACCAGCTTGAAGAGGACATGTTAATGCAAGGCTTTTCCTCTGATGTCTTAAAACAAATGGAAAATATAAAGCATCAATTATTGAAACTTGAAAAAGCGGCACAAAAGCAAGGTCAGGATACTAAAAGAGAGGCTACAACAAACTATAAAAATTACCAGAATAACAAGACCTCAGATTTAAAGGACATCAGTAAAGAATATTTTGAAAGTTTTGAAATATTAAACAGACAACAACTACCTTTGCAAATTAAGTACAAACAATTGATTAAAAAGTACTTTAATGAAGGGCAAGATTAATTTCGAGACAAACAGCTACTATGATTTTAGAGAATTATCCAAAGTTAAAAATTGGATAAAGTCTGTTATAAAATATTATGGCTTCAATTATTCAGAAATCAATTACTCTTTTTATGACGATGAGGGATTATTAGAAATTAACAAAACGTATTTAAATCACGATTTCTATACAGATATTATAACCTTCGATAATACAATAAATAAAACAATTTCCGCTGATATCGCAATTAGTCTTGATAGGGTAAAAGAAAATGCGTCAACACGGAATACTTTTGAGAATGAATTACTAAGGGTTTTAGTACATGGCGTCCTGCATTGTATGGGATTTAATGACAAAACAGAAGAGGAGCAAAGATTAATGCGAATAGAAGAAGATAAAATGCTTAACATGTTCCACGTGGAACATTTTAAAACAGAAGACAATGTTTAAGAATGAATATGATGTAATAGTTGTAGGTGCAGGTCATGCCGGTAGCGAAGCTGCAGCGGCAGCAGCTAATATGGGCTGCTCTACTCTACTCGTAACTATGAATTTACAAAATATTGCCCAGATGTCTTGTAATCCTGCCATGGGAGGTATTGCAAAAGGGCAGATTATAAGAGAAATTGATGCTTTAGGCGGCTATAGTGGAATAGTCTCAGACGAAACGGCTATACAGTTTAAAATGCTTAACCGATCTAAAGGTCCGGCCATGTGGAGTCCAAGAGTACAATCAGACCGTATGTTGTTTTCTCTTCGCTGGAGAGAATTACTTGAAGAAACACCCAATCTTGATTTTTATCAGGAGATGGTCTCGGGTTTGATAGTTAAAGGTGACAAGATAGGTGGAGTAAAAACCAGTCTCGGTCTGGAAATTAAAGCCAAAACAGTTGTACTCACAAACGGTACATTTTTGAACGGCTTGATTCATATTGGAGAAAAAAACTTTGGAGGAGGTCGTGCAGGTGAAAGTGCATCAACCGGGATTACCGCCGACTTAGTCAATCTGGGTTTTGAAGCCGGACGAATGAAAACAGGAACGCCGCCTCGAGTAGATGGACGTTCGTTGGATTTTACCAAAATGACTGAGCAACCGGGTGATGAACACATTGGTCAGTTTTCTTATTTAAAAAACATAAAGAAAATCAAGGCACAAAGGTCATGTTATATGACATATACTTCTCCTGAGGTCCATGATTTATTGAGAGAAGGTTTTGACCGATCTCCAATGTTTAATGGCAGAATTCAGAGCATTGGACCTAGATATTGTCCAAGTATAGAAGATAAAATAGATCGTTTTGCAGATAAAGACAGGCATCAAATGTTTATCGAACCTGAAGGTTGGAAAACTATAGAATATTATGTCAACGGCTTCTCTACTTCATTACCCGAGGATGTACAATTTAAAGCACTGCGCTCTGTAAAGGGATTTGAAAACGTCAAATTTTTCAGACCGGGATATGCTATAGAATACGACTACTTCCCTCCTACGCAGTTAATGCATACATTGGAGACCAAATTGGTTTCCGGGCTTTATTTTGCAGGTCAGATAAATGGGACTACAGGATATGAAGAAGCGGGATCTCAGGGATTAATGGCTGGAATCAACGCAGCATTAAAAGTTAAATCACAGGAGCCTTTTATTTTAAAAAGAGACGAAGCTTATATTGGTGTATTGATAGACGATTTAATTACAAAAGGCACCAAGGAGCCCTATAGAATGTTTACGTCAAGAGCAGAATACAGAACGTTGCTTAGACAGGATAATGCGGATATGAGATTAACAGAAAGATCTTACAGAATTGGTTTAGCATCAGAAGAACGTATGCAATGCGTTGATGAAAAGATAAAAAAGACAGAAAGTTTCGTAGAATTTTTTAAAAATATAAGTGTCACTACTTCAGAAATCAATCCAATTTTAGAGGCTAATAATTCTAAGCCTGTTGATCAACAGGGTAAACTCTTTAAAATATTTGCAAGACCAAACATCAATTTAAAAGACTTAAAAGCCATTCAAAAAGTCTCTCATTTTATTGAAGAAAATAATATTGGTGAAGATGTTCAGGAGCAAACAGAAATACAAGTCAAGTATTCTGGTTATATAGAAAAAGAAAAAGCAAATGCAGATAAACTTCACAGGTTAGAAAATGTAAAAATTCCTAAGAACTTTGACTATTCTCAGTTAAAGTCTATGTCTTATGAAGCCAGAGAAAAATTAACCAAGATTCAACCTCAAACATTATCTCAGGCTTCAAGAGTAAGTGGTGTTAACCCTAGTGATATTTCTGTTTTATTAGTGCATTTAGGTCGATAAGTTCCACGTGGAACATTTCTGTATGAAAGTAAAAGATCACTTTTTAAGCCAAGAAGTTTTTGAGATAAAACCATCAGAATATGATGGTGTTTTAAAAACTGTGCCACAGCCTTCAGCCAAAGATTTACCCAGATATTACGATTCTAATGAATATATTTCGCATCAGACCGAATCAAAATCAATTAAAGATTTTATTTACCAAAAAGTAAAATCGCTGATGTTGCAAAAGAAAAAGCAATGGATCCTAAACTATAAAAGCCAGGGAAAAATTTTGGACATTGGTGCGGGTACAGGTGATTTTCTTCATTGTTTTAAAACAAATAACTGGGAAAAATTTGCTCTCGAACCTTCTTCCAAACTGCATGAGCTGCTGACTAAAAAGAAAATTTCTTTAATCAAAGACCTAAAGGAAATAGACAATAACACTTTTGATATTATTACGCTTTGGCATAGCCTGGAACATATTCCTGATATAGAAAACACATTGACAGAGCTTCAAAGAATAATTAAAAAAGATGGTGTGCTTTTTATCGCTGTTCCAAATTATAAGAGCTACGATGCAAAATTGTATAAAACAAACTGGGCAGCCTGGGATGTACCCAGACACCTCTGGCATTTCTCCAGAAATGGTTTAAAAAAATTATTAGAAAAATTTTCATTTCATTGCCAGGACGAAAAAGGATTATTTTTTGATGCCTTCTACGTTTCTCTCTTGTCAGAAAATTATACTAAAAATGGATCTTCACTAAAAAGTTTGTACACAGGTTTTATTTCAAACCTTAAAGCAAGACAAAACAAGGAGTATTCTTCTGTTTTGTATATTTTAAAGGCAGATAACAAGCTTTGATATATATTATATGCAATCTTTTTTAAAAATCGCTTAAAAACCTTTAAAACACTTCTTTTGTAATAGAAAATAAATATTCAAAAATTCACTTTAATAGTAAATATTTATAGTCACTATCTTAGGTGAATTTCTTTATCTTACTTACTTTCGCAAAAAAAATTTAATCATGAAAAAAATATTAATTTTATTAGTTGCATCTGTTGCACTTATAGGTTGTCAGCAAAAAACAGCTTATGTTAGTAATCAGGAAATAATGGAAGGCTTTGAAAAACTTAAAGAAGCTGAAGAAAAGTATGTCCAGGAAGAAGAGGCTATGAAAGCCAAAATGGATGCTATGGTTGCTCAAAGCGGCTACCAGGATATGGTTCAGGAATACCAGGCTAATCAAGGTAAAATGTCCAAGTCTGAAGAAGAAGCTTTGTATAATAAAATTATGCAAATTCAACAGTCACTTGGTCAACAGCAACAAATGAACAACCAACAATTTCAGCAAAAGAAAAATGCAGAAATGGATTCATTGGTAAAGACTGTAAAAGACTTTGTAAAATCCTACGGGAAAGACAATGGTTATACATTTATTTATGGTTCTAACGAATCTGGAAATATCCTTTACGGCAAAGAGGAATTAGATATCACAGAAGAGGTTACTCAGGCTCTTAATGCAAAATATCCTGTAAAATCTGATGAAGATACTTCTGAAAGTACAGAAGACCTAAATCCATCAGAGTCTAAAGCAGAAGAAACTACTGAAGCTACAGAGTAACAAAGCTCAATTCTAGTTTTAAAAAGCTATCTCAAAACTTATTGGATGCGCTAAATGTGCTATTCCGCAAAATAGTTTTTGAGATAGCTTTTTTTATGTTTCAATCAAAAAGACTATTTTTAATAACGCTTAATACTTTTATTTTAGGCTCATGAAAACTATTCTACAAGCAAAGTCTCTACTACAAAAATATTTTGGTTATAGTAGCTTTAGGCCTAATCAGGAAGCTATTGTTCAAGATTTGCTTGAAGATAAAAATATACTTGCCATTATGCCTACAGGCGGCGGAAAATCGCTTTGTTTTCAACTGCCGGCTTTGTTGAAAAATGGAACTGCAATTGTTATATCTCCATTAATTGCCTTAATGAAAGACCAGGTAGACGCACTAAGAGCCAATGGTATTTCTGCCAGTTTTTATAACAGTTCACAAGCACCTGAAGAGCAAAACCAGGTCTTGGAAGATCTTCAGCGAAATACGCTCCAGCTTTTGTATGTGGCTCCTGAGAGCTTAAGTCTGCTCTCACCATACCTGTCTACAGAGAATGTTAGCCTCTTTGCTATAGATGAAGCCCACTGTATTTCCGCCTGGGGTCACGACTTCAGGCCGGCCTATCAGCAACTGGGAAATCTAAAACAAAAATTTCCTGATATTCCGGTGGCGGCTTTTACGGCGACAGCCGATAAGGCTACTCAGGATGATATTTTAAAACAGCTAAGTATTCCTAAGGCTAAAAAACATATCTCTTCATTTGACAGGAAAAACCTATATCTGGAAGTGAGACCCGGCACAAAACGCATCAATCAGATTTTGGAATTTTTAAACAGCAGAAGAGATGAAAGTGGCATCATTTATTGTTTAAGCCGAAGAAGTACAGAAAGTCTAGCCGGTCGGCTTGTAGATTACGGATACGAGGCTGAGGCCTATCACGCTGGTCTTGCTCCGGAAGAAAGATCGCGCATACAGGAAGATTTTGTAAATGACAGAACTTCTATTATTGTGGCCACGATAGCTTTTGGGATGGGCATAGACAAGAGCAATGTACGCTGGGTCATACACTACAATATGCCCAAAAATATTGAAAGTTATTACCAGGAAATTGGCAGAAGTGGTCGCGATGGCTTGCCTGCTCACACCCTACTCTTTTACAGTTATGCAGATGTGATTCAGTTAAGGCGATTTATAGATGAATCGGCAAATCAGGAGGTACAACTGGCCAAACTGGAACGCATGCAACAGTTTGCAGAGGCCTTGAATTGCAGACGTAGAACTTTACTTAATTATTTTGGAGAACAGGTATCACAGGACTGTGGCAACTGCGACAACTGCAAAACACCACCACAATTCTTTGATGGTACTGTTCTGGCCCAGAAGGTTTGCTCGGCAGTTTATAGACTAAGGCAAAATGAACCTATGAGCATGCTGGTAGATGTGTTGAGAGGTTCGAAGAATGCTCAGGTTTTTGAAAAAGGCTATCAAAACATTAAAACTTATGCTGCCGCAAACGATGTGCCCTGGTTAGATCTTCAACAGTACATCATTCAATTGGTGAATCAGGGTGTTTTGGAAATCCGGTTCCATGAAAAAGGACGCATATTATTAACACCTTTAGCTAAAAAAATATTGTTTGAAGGTCAAAAAGTGAAGTTGGCTAAACTCCAGCTCAAACCAAAAATACCTGAGCCTGCTGCTTTGCCTAAAACCAAAGCAAATGGATTATTTGAAGAGCTCCGAAAACTGAGAAAAGAGATTGCTGCAAAAGAAAGTGTTCCGGCTTATATTGTTTTTAGTGATGCCAGCTTAAAAGATATGGAACAAAAAGTTCCAAAAAATAAAGATGAATTTTTAATGGTAACAGGTGTTGGAGAAGCTAAAAGTGAAAAATATGCTGAAAGGTTTCTAAAAGCGATCCATAGTTTTATTGAACAGCAAAAACCTAAATCTAAAAAAAAGAAAAAACTCAATTCAACCTACTTTGAAACCTTTGATTTATTTGAAGAAGGGTTTAGCATAGAAGAGATTGCCCAAAAAAGAAACCTCAAAACTGAAACCATCTACGGGCATCTTTTACGCTTGCACGAAGAAGGCAAACCCATTAATATTGAAGAATATATTACAAAAGCTGAAGTTGAAGAAATCGTAAAAGCTAAAAATGAGATTGCTCCTGATGAAGACACCTTAAAACCAATTTTTGAACACTTTGAAGAAAAAGTCCCCTACTGGAAAATAAAAATGGGCTTGTATTTATACCAAAAATCCCAAAAGATATAAGAAAGTAATGGTCTCTAACTGGCTTACTTTTCATTTAAAAAAATCGAAACAACACTAAAAAATTTCCGGATTTTTCTAAAGTAATGAAGTATTTATGTTTTTAAGAAAGCAGCGGAAAATCGGTTTACAATAAAGAAAATATTTGTGGATTTATGTCTCTACGATGAATATAACGCCTATGTTTTCAATAACTTTTTTACGCTAACTGAATTATTATAAAAAGCTTTTACGAAATAAGTACCATCAGCTAAGTGTGAAACATCTATTGAAGAATTCGCAGAATTTGAAATCACTTGTACTCGACCAAAGATATCAATAATTTCTACTTTTTCTATTTTATCTCCTTCAACAAAAATTACATTATTTGAAGGATTAGGGTAGAAATCGAATTCACTTTTTAAACTGAAACCTTGATTATCTAATAATGAAATTCTTTCGTTAGCATAGTAAAACAAACCGAAATTTCCACCATTGGTTTGAGAAGAATCAAAAAAAGGAGAATTTATGACATTGCCAGTTGAAATATCGACACTCACAAAACTCTGGTCTGTCTGAAAGTAATAAATATTGCTAAATGGATCTATAGCCGCACCGGAGACATTAAAATATTGTCCTAAAGAATTTCCAGAAATTACTGTTACGTTGCCTGTTATTGGATCTATTCTTCCTAGAAATATTTCCAGTGGAGAACTATTTCTTGCCAGACCATAAATATTACCATCAGATTCATTGTATATAATATTGTCAAAAAATTGACTTTTAGAAGTGTCAATCAATGGGTTGTGTAATAAAGCCCCTGTTGAAATATCTATCGTCATAATTCTATCATTTGAAATAAAATGATACCATTGATTTGAAAGATCTAAGGCCTGACCGCCACCTACATTAACAACATTGGCGATAGAACTCGTTGAAATTTTAGTAACCATACCTGTTATTGGATCTATTTCAGATAAATATATCCCATTATTTAGCCCGAACAACTCCAGCCCTATTATGTTTTGCGTTAACTCGTTGTACAAAAAATTAGAGAAAGTTGAAGGTGAATTTGAGCTACCGGATATTACAGGACTGGAAACTAAAGATCCATTGTTAATGTCAATACCAATAAAAGCATCCTGACTTGCATAATAGTAAATATCTAGGACAGGATTTACAGTGTATCCTGTTGTAAGTGCTACCTCAGAGTAAGAGGTATTGGCGATATCCTGAATAAGTCCATTTGATGGATTAATAGATGACAAATAGACCTCACCACCTTGACCTAAATTTCCTATTCTACTCAAACCAACGATATCATTGTTTTGAGAAAAACAGAATGAAGTAATTAAAAAAAGTAATAAAATTTTTATCATGTTTAAATATAGCTATTTAAAAACCAATTTATTACACTTTTATGGAAAATAAAATCAAGAGATGTCTTGACATATTTCTATTTACTAATGAATAACTCTGGCTCATTATCATTATTCAAGACTAAAACAGCTTTCCTGCCATTGATATTTAGCGACTTTAAATTCCTGACATCACCACTCGCCATAAAACCGGTTTTTGAAATGGGCAAAAGGTCAAAGATGTTTTTTTCTGAATTCCATACCATCACATGGCCATTGGAGGCATCATACACTGTAAATTCAGCATCGGTATCAAAGTGGTTACCGGCTAAGAGAATGTGGTTCTGTGCACTGATTACGAGTGAAGCGATGGCTCGTCCAATCGAATTTTGGGTAAAATACGGTAAAGGTATCCTGCTAAATTGATTATCGCCTTTATTAAGTAAAGCCAGGTGTTTCAATTCGTTGACTTCAAAAATTTGATAAGCAGGGTTTTTAAGATATGCTTCCAATCCAGCTTTAGCATAGTCTTCATACCGGTTGAAGTTCTTCCTGATTTTTGGCAATTGTGAGGCCACCCGCTTGTAACCTAAAATGGGTTTGTAGTCTCCTTTGGTATTGGGCTGAAACAGCAGATAATCGGTAGTTGAATTCTCATCAAGATCGCCGACAAGCATTTTTAAGGGCTGTTCCGGGCTGGCTTTATAAATATTATTTAAACCTCGATTACCCAGCAATATGTCTTTCAGGCCATCCCCATTAATATCTATAATGTGGATGCTTTCCCATAAACCTTTCAAATGTTGAAAGCTGTTGTTTTCACTCACTTCTTTAAAACCATCCTCAAATTGAAAAACCCTTGGCGCCATCCACTCTCCTACTAAAACTAATTCAGGCTTATCGTCGTTATTTATATCTTCATAAACAGCATCGGTCAATATTCCAAAGCGGGCATCAGAAATCCAGTCTTTTGTTTTGTTGATAAAGCCATTTTCTGTTTGTTTGAATACGCAAGATTTTGGCGTGTTTGGGAAGTTTTTAGGTTGATTTCTTGCCGCAACAAAAACATCTTCCAGGCCATCTTTATCAAAATCAGCAACTAAAATTTTTGAAGTACTCACGGCAACATCAGGGAAGTCAGCTCTTTCAAACGTCTGCGTTGATGGCCTGTAAAGATAAAGCCTCAAGGGGTAATGCGTTTTAGTCAGTTCATGTTCATTAGAACCACTGCCGATAAGGACATCTGCAAACCCGTCCTGATTAGCATCGAGAGTGGCAAGAGTTGTATCTTCAAAGGCTTTGTCGTTTTCAAACTCCGGAATTTTAACAGGGCTGAAACGCCCTTGTGTTGTTTGCTTATAGACTTGAGCGGCCTGGTCTTTTCCACCGGAAATGATGACGTCTTCAAGACCATCTTTATCAACATCGAGAACTAAAGCATCCGGACCTAAATCGCTGTAACTCCGGTCTATCAATCGCTCATAATCAAATTCTGAATAATTGCTGTTTTCCTGATGCTGTTCAAAAGGAACTTCCGAAGCTTGAAATAGAGTAGAATATGTTTGTTCGTGATTAAAAACATTGGATTCTGCTGACTTTTCAACCTCTAAAATTTGATTGATTTCAGGGGATTTCAAAGTTTGAAAACTACCATCGGGCCAGTAAATTTCAAGACTATCAACTTTAGCTTTACCCAGGCCAAAATGTAACCTGTGCTGAGTTGATGAAAGATAGCCCCGCTGTGGGTTATAAATTTCAGTGAGCACTTTATTATCGCTGGTGTAGCATTTTACCTTAGTGGTCTGGATAATGTTATTCTCATCTTTTAACTTGAGGCTTAAATAGTGATGTTCATTGCCGGGCATCACATTTTTAAGAATATGCGCTTCACCATTAATGTTGTTTACAATCAAATCCAGCTTTCCATCATTGTCCAGGTCTGCATAGGCAGCCCCATTAGAAAATTCGGTTTGGGCCTGCCACTGGTCGGAAACGTCAGAAAATTTTAATTGACCTTCATTTTTAAAAAAGAAATTTTGTGTGGGTTCCGATGGGATTTGGTTCAGCCAGTCCAGTAAGGTAATTTGTCCTTTTCTGTATTTTTCCTGTAGTGCATTGATTTCAAAATCCATATAATCCAGGTTAGTAATGTTTCTGTAGTAACCGTTTGTGATGTGTATATCTTTAAAGGTATCATTATCAAAATCGGCCATCAGCACACTCCAGCTCCAGTCAGTCTGTGCCATATCGTCCATAAACGCAATATCAGAAAACGGCGCTGGCTGCTGATTGACTTGCAGCACATTTCTTGACAACTGAGAGCCTAACCCAAAACGCTGCATGTCCTTAAATTTTTTGAAGTTGGTAAGGTGATTGAGCTGATGCCGGCGCTCGGGGGTAGCTGCAAGCATATCCAGCACCATCAAATCCGGTTTGTCGTCGTTATTCAAATCCGCGTAATCTGAACCCATTGAAGAGAAGCTGGTATGTTTGAAATATTGGTAGAGTTCGTCTTTAAACTGATGATTACCCTGGTTGATCCATAGTCGGTCGGGCTTGATATAATCGTTAGCCACATAAATATCAGGCAGGTCATCGTGGTTAAAATCAGCAATGACGGCACTAAGGCCATAGGCATCATCCAGAATCCCGGCGGATTCAGATGCGTCCTGGTATTTACCGTCTTTCATTACGTAATACCGGTCTGAAATATAGCTGTAATCCTTCAGCTCTTCAGGACTAAAGCTGCCGTCTTCGTTTTGTTTCACTCGAATGTTGTTGGCGTTAATCATGTCTTTGGGGTGGTTCAACACATAAACTTCGTAGGTGTTGTCCTTATCGGCGTCTAAGAAATAAGCCTGCACAGAATAGCCGGTATCATCCAGGCCGTATGCTTCTGCCCTTTCAGTAAAAGTGTTATCGCCATTGTTGATGTAAAGCAGGTTCTTTCGTTTATCGACTTCCTGCACCACAGAGCGACAAACGTAAATATCGAGGAAGCCGTCTTTATTGATGTCTATCATATTGACGCCGGTTTTAAATCCGCCATTTGCAGTCAACCCGGCTTGATTGGTGATGTCTTCAAACACGAAATTGCCTTTATTCATGTAGAGCTTATCGGGTGTGGAATTTCCCACAAAATAAAGGTCCTGCAGACCATCATTATTGATATCGCCCACGGCGACACCACCGCCATTGTACAAATATTGATAATACAAAAAGTTGAAGGATTCTGTTTCTTCTATGGTATTGGCAAAATTGATCTTGGTTTGTGCAGAGCTGAGTTTTTCAAAGCCTTTGGTTTGTCCTTTTACAGGAATTTCCAGAGGTTTCTTTTCTTTACAGGATTGTATAATGCTTATGAATACTAGTGAAAATGATATGAAGATTATTTTTTTCATTTGATTTGGAAAAACTGAGTATAAATATATAAGATTAGATCCATACAATTCATGGGTATTGATAATCAATCTTAATTATAAAAATTCAGTTTTAAAAGTAAACATGCCGTATTAGCATCCTTGCCAGAAACAAAAAAACTTCTCTATATTTACCCCATGAATCTTATTGATGTTTTTATAGGAGTTATCCTGCTTTTAGGGTTTTACAGCGGTTTTCGAAAAGGCTTGGTTGTAGAATTGACCTCACTTTTGGGACTGATACTGGGCATAGTCGGCGCCTATTATATTTCAAAACATCATGGTTTATACATAGGTGAATGGTTAAACTGGGACCCAGAATATTTGAAAATTACTACATTCTTATTAAGTTTTCTTCTTATCCTTATTGTTGTTTCTCTAATTGGTAAAGGCATAACCAAGTTGATGGATGTCGTTGCTTTAGGTATAGTCAATAAGATACTTGGCGGCGTGTTTGGACTGCTTAAGTTTGCTTTACTCATCAGTGTATTACTCCTCTTGTTTAACGCTATAAATAATGAAATGAAACTGGTTCAGCAAAAAACATTAGACGAATCTTTAACTTATCCAGTATTGAATGGGTTGTCTGAAAGCGTTTGGACAAAGTTAGTGGATATGAGCAAGGAACATAAAGATGTCATTGATCAGGTGCCAGGGTTGGAGGAATAGCTTATAGCTCCTTGTTATAACTCTTCCTGATCAGTTCTGCCTTAGAATTAATTTCCAGTGTATTATAAATATTCTTAATGTGACTTCTCACCGTATCCAAAGAAATAAACAAATCATCTGCAATCATTTTATAACTTTTACCATTTACAATACCATCAACAATATCCAACTGTCTTTTGGTGAGTGATTTGCTCGGTTTTGGCGCGTAAAAATCAGCTATTTTTCTGGCTATAGCGGGTGACATATACGAACCTCCGTTCGCCACAACTTCAATAGCTTCTTTGATCTTGATTAGGGACGTTCGTTTAGAAACATAAGAGCAGGCGCCAGCGCTCAGGGCTTTAAATATCATTTCAGTTTCCTCAAAGGTAGTCAGGATGATAACGTCCAGGTCGGGCGCATTTTTCTTTATAAGAGGTAGTGATTCCACTCCACTTTTTCCGGGAAGCTGTATATCCAGAAGCAAAACAAAATCATCAGATTTATCTTTTTTTTGCCAGATCAGAAAATCTTCAGTGTTACCAAAAGTCTTTAAAACTTTGATATTTTCCGTAAGTTTAAAAAAAGAGACCAAGCTTTCCAGAATTACTTTATCATCTTCAACAATTACAATATATTTGTAGTTTTCCAAAACTAAGGATATTTATCTGTGGTCAATTTAAATGTAAATTTTATAACACAAGTTCACATTATGATGTGATTTTTGACTTAATTAGAGTTTTCGAGGCATCAGGATTTCAATACAAAATCCGTCTGTAAGATCAAAACTAAGTTCTGCATTAATATGGCTCGAACGCATTTTCATATTTGCTAAGCCCTGACCTGTGGTATTTTTAATGTTTTTTATATCACCATCATCTTTGATTCTAAATTTACAAGATGTATTCTGGTTAAAAATACTGACGTCGACATGTCTTGCATTAGAATGTTTTAAAATATTGGTCACAGCTTCTTTATAGATCAAAAATAAATTTCTTCGACAATTCAAATCGATTTTTTTAGAGAAAGGTGTTCCTTTTATTTGGATTTCATATGTTATTCCTGCCGGTAACAGGCATTCTTCTGCATATTCATGCATTCTTTCTACCAAATCTTCCAAACGGTCTTTCCGGCTGTCTATACTCCATACAAAATCCCTCATGTGTGAGATAGTATTTCTGCTCAGCATAGTGAGTCGCTTAAATTTATTTTTTTCGGCCTTACTGGTGGCTTGCATCTCCAACATCTCCGTTTGCATGGCTAAACCTGTAAGCATAGAGCCAACATCATCATGTAAATCACTGGATATCTTTGTCCGTAAACGTTCCAAAGCTAAAGCCTGCTGAAGTCTGTATTGAAAAAAACTATAACCTATTGCAGCGATACTGATTACAATTAAAAGGATAAACCACCAGGTCTTATAAAAAATCTGATTGACCACTATAGGAATTTCAATACCTGCTTTGCTCTTATTACCATTAATGTCCATGCCTCTTACCTTAAAGGTGTATTCTCCCGCAGGTAACTGATTATAACGAATACTACTGTTGTTACCCTGATAGAACCAGTTATTTTCAAAACCTTCCATGATGGTGTAATAGTTGTAATTTTCTTTGTTAAAATAATCAGGAACAGACCAGTCCACTTTCAGATTAATATCATAAGGCGACAAGACAACAGGTTTCCCTTCTAATTTTGTTGCCTGTATCAAAGTATCACTCTGCTGATTAAAATACTCTAATTGCGTAAAATTTAATGCCGGTAAAACCTTTTTTTTAGACAAATTGTCTAAGGAAAATTTGGTAATGCCGTTCATACCACCAAAATAGTAAGTCCCACCCGCTGTTTTATAAGACGATGAATAATTGAATTCATTATTGGAAATGCCGTCCTTTTCAAAATAGTTTTGAACATCACCAGTCGTTAAGTTTATGCGGCTTAAACCGTTATAAGTGGCCGCCAGTATTTCATCTTTATTACGGGCTAATACAGAGACCACATTGTTGTCGGCAAGACCTTCTTTCTTATCGATAATGCTTACAATATTTTGGTCCATATCAATTATACTTATACCTCCTCCAAATGTACCTACCAATAGTTTGTTACCAAACTCACATAAGGCCATAATATGATTTTTACCCAATGAAGGTTTGGAGTTTACATCATATCTGGCCTCAATTTTACCATTGAGATTAAGCTTAAATAAACCATGGCCAATAGTACCTACCCAAACTATTTCAGGGTCTTGTTTGCTTTGCAAAAGTGCTTTAACAATAAAGTCATCGCTGTTGTCTTTGACTAAAACCCGTTTTAGGGTCTTTTTTTCAGGGTCAATACGAATTAATTTTGAAAGTGTATATCCTGATAATAAGGATTTATCATGTAATTGTATAATTGGATTAGGCCTTGTTTCATTAAGGTACGGACTAAAGGTGTTATGTCTTTTTATAGAATTGGTATTAAAATCAATTTCAAGCAAATAGTTTGTCACCGTATAAGCTTTGTTTGAATTGGTATCTGAAACAAAAAAACGGGCATCTTTAAGGTAGTTTTTTGCATTAGGAAGTTTGATTTGACTGGTTTGTCCGTTTTTATCGATTTTGTAAATCTGATTGTCAGATTCGCTCATAGCACCAATACTTCCATTTTTCAGTGGGAAAATATCGCGAAAGGTACGTCCCCAACCTTTATCTTCAATGTTTAGTATTTTTTTAAAATTTTGGGGTTGAAGCCTTACCTTTATTAATCCATTATCTGTACCCAGCCACAAAAGGTCAGAAACATCCAAATACGCGTAATTTATATTAGAAAAGTCAAGAGCCTCCTGAATATATTCAGAATAATCAAATACTTCTTTTGAAGAATTGACATAAAAAAGTGTTTTTTCGCCTGTAAACCAAATTCCACCAAGACTATTTTCAACGCCAAAATCTATCTTAGATTTGCTGTCTACAAGCCTGTACATGAACTCCAAATCTTTATAAACATCTACTCCTCCTATGCCTTCGTTGAAGTAATAATGTACATCATCGGAGCTAAAGAAAGACTTTCCATAGTGTATAGTATAGCCGTACCAGTCATAAGTATCTATTTTTTTATGATTCAATACCTGCCCCTGCTGACTTAATATTGTAACGCCCTGATTGATTGTAGACCAACATATCGTATTAGAATTGGTGACATCAATTGAAGTAAATCCTGCACTTTTTCTTTCGATAGATTTAATCAACTTAAATGCGTTTCTATCATACTTAATGAGATCCTGTTTTCTACTTTTATAATTTTTACTGTTGTCTTTTACTATCCAAAGATTATTGTTTTTATCTAAGGCTATATCTATAATCTCACCATCCAGTATCAAATCAGGATCATCCATTTCAACTAAGCTGTCGTCATCCAGATTCAGTTCAAAAAGTTTGTAATCTGCAACAAACCACATGGTGTTATTGTAGGCTTGATAAATAATTTCTGAAACCTGCTCGTATGGAATAAAATTGGGGTTGTCTTTTTTACTGTCAAAAGTAATAAACGTATTACCGTCATACTTTGTAATCCCTTGATTGGTAGCAAACCACATAAATCCTTTCTGATCCTGCGCTATACCATTAACATGCCTGAAATTCAAGCCGTCTTCTGTCGTGAGTGTTTTAATTTGTATGGATTTCTGGGCAGAAATTATAGAGGTTACAAATAACAAACACAACGAAAATAAACGTAATAAAGACCTATGAGACAAAATTTTACATTATTCATCAAATATAATATAATATCCATTCATGACCTCACTAAGCTCACGACCACATTAAGATGTGATTGTAGTAAGTGTTAATGAGTGTTAAATTGCTAAAAATTTTAAAACCCTAAAATCTAAAAAAATGAAAAAATTATTAGTAATCCTATTAGTATTACCTTTTATGGCACTTGCCCAGGAGGTTGAAGATCGAATTATGAACATGACCACGTTCAAAATTAAACAAGGTCATAGTGCTCAGTTTAAAGACGGTGTAAAAAAATGGAAGGAATGTTACACAGAGGCTGGTGGTGAAGATAGCTGGGGTTTTTGGACCAGGATGCAGGGCGAAGGTACGGTCTATGGGGTGACAGGATTTATGGACAACTGGGCAGAAATGGATGAAGAAGCCGACGACGCCGGCAAAAGTTGTGCTAGTATCGTCATGAATTTTATCAGACCTCATGTAGAAACTGTAAGCTATGATATGGCAAAAACTTTACCGGACTGGAGCAAACAAAGTAATACAGAAGAAATGAAACTAGCCTGGGTAACTTACTTTAAGGTCGATGACAGTGGTGATTTTTCCGATGTCATCAAGGAGATCTCGGCAACTATGAAAGACGTTGAAGGAGAGCCAAGAGGTTACTGGTACAGAATGGTAGGAGGCGATAGAGATGCTGCCGATTATTTTGTATCTACAACGTACTCAAATTATGCAGAACTTGATATTGATAGAGACAGCCCTTATGAAATGTACGTTAAGGCTAAGGGAGAGAAAAAAGCTGAGGAAATGAGCAAAATCTGGGATGATGCAGGCGTAGAGTCCTGGTCTTACATTTGGGAATATAATACAGAATTATCTAACTAATTTTTATGACTATTTTTTAATTAGCTCAAGCTGGATTCAGATGAATAGTCTGGTCCGGCTTTTTTATTTTTATACTACTGCTATGAAAACTAAAAGAAAGTTTAGTCTAAGACGAAAAGAACTAATTCTAAGCAAAAATCCTGTTTTAAGATACCTGAGTTTTTCAGGTTTATACTTAGCGCAGGGGCTAACCGACGGCACCTGGGCATTTACCATTCCGGCGTGGCTGGCCATGCATGGTAAATCCCCAACAGAGATTGGAGCCTTTGTTGCCATTGCCGGTTTACCCTGGAGTTTTAAATTTTTTTTAGCACCGATCATAGACCGTTACACAATTTTATCTATGGGTCGAAAACGGCCCTGGATCATTTTTGGACAACTCGGACTTATCCTTAGCTTTCTGTCGATAGGACTTATTCCTGATCCGCTAAATAATATGACCGGTTTATTTATTTCAGGGTTTCTTATCGGATTTTTCGGAGCCTTCCAGGATGTGGCCACAGATGGCCTCGTCGTGGATATTGTGCCTGAAAATGAAAAAGCAAGGGCGAATGGATTGATGTGGGGTACAAAAACCATAGGAGTTTCATTAACCCTGTTTTTAGGTACAACACTCATAAATATCATTGGATTTCCTTATGCCATAGCCTCTCTATCTATTGCCGTCGCTTTTATTCTACTTATTCCTGTTTGTTTTAGAGAACGTCCCGGAGAAAAGTTTTTTCCGTGGACCAAAGGAAAAGTTTCAAAAGAATCGGCCAGCATACAGCTTAGAAGCTGGAAGAGCATTATAACAAGTGTTTATAAAGTTATCAAATTGCCCTCAGTCCTGCTTATGGTCTTTATCTCTCTCATATCAGGAATCTTAGCAGGGTTTTATGACACCTTCCTTTCGGTGTTTACCATTCAGGAATTAAACTGGACCAACACGTACTATTCAAATATCTTTTCGATTACGTCATTATTTGCTGGCATTTTTGGGATGTTCGTCGGTGGACCATTAGTGGATTTCTTTGGCGATAAGAAAATGCTGAAAGCTTACTTTTTTTTGACTGCTCTATGCATCATCATTTTTGCATTATTGGAGTCCTTCTGGGAAAAGAACATCATCATTTTCGGTTTTTTTATGGTATTCTATCTCCTAAATGTTTTTTCGATAATTGGCATTTTTTCAGCTTCCATGAAATTAAGCTGGAAACTGATTGCCGCTACCCAATTCACCCTCTTCATGGCCGTGTCCAACATCGGCAGGTCTCTAGGATCAGGTACTGTAGGTGTTTTGGAAAGCATAATGAGCTGGCAATTTGTGATTTTATCAACTTCTATTTTACCCCTTATCATGATTCCTTTGGTGCATTATATCGATTTCAATAAAAATGAAAATTCAATACTTAAACTTAAAATAAATTAAAAACAATTAAATCATGAAAAATTATCTATTACTCCTTCTTTCGGTGCTGCTATTTATAAGCTGCAGTGACAAACGCTACACGCAACAATCCCCCGAAATTGAGACCTACAAAAAAGTAATCGCCGACTACGAAAACCAGAACTGGGAAAGTTTTGCCACACATTATGCCGACACCGCAAAAATTTATAACAATGCGACAAAAGACAAAGGGCAAAGCCTGTCCCAATTTTTAGAAACCAATAAACAGGACGCTGCAATGTTCTCATCCTGGTCTTATGCAGATGATGGAATGGACTATGAAATGGTAGTTACAGATAAGGGCGAAACCTGGGTAAATTTCTGGGGGCTTTGGCAGGGAGTACGTAAAGCCGATGGCAAGACCTACGATATTCCATCACATATTACCGCACGATTTATCGACGGAAAAATTGTTGCAGAGCACGGCTATTGGGATAACTCAGAACTTATCAAGAACCCACATAACGTCGAAGTTATAAACAGCCTGTATGAATACTTTGGCACCGGAGAAATCCCAAAAGTGCTTGAACTTATGGACCCTGAAATTGTCTGGAACGAAGCTGAAGGCAACACCTATGCCGACGGGAATCCATACGTTGGCCCGGAAGCTGTGCTTAACGGCGTGTTTGCTAGAATTGGTGCAGAACACGAGTATTTTAAAGTTCAAGATGTGAAGCTGCACAACATGCTGAACAATAAAGTCTTAGCAACATTACGTTACGATGCCAAATACAAAAACGGCGGCGCTTATAACGTTCAGGTTGCTCATTTGTGGACATTAGAAAATGGAAAGATTACGGCATTTCAACAATACGTAGATACGAAAGGGATAAGCGATGCTCTAAAAAGATAATTTTTATATGAAAACTGTAGGAATTATAGGTGGCTCAGGCTTTATCGGCAGCCATACCACCAAGAAATTTTTAGAAGAAGGCTTTAAGGTAAAGGTTTCTGCCACCGACATTTCTAAACCGGAAAAATACAAACACTTAAAGGCATTGAAACATGCCGAGAATTTGGAGATTCTTCCGCTGAAAGTTGAAAACAAACAACAATTGGAAGAATTTGTGCAGGATTGCGAGATTGTTATCCACGGCGGCACGCCATTTCAACTGGATGTAAAAGACCCAAAATCAGAACTCTTTGATCCTACCATCAAAGGCACAGAAAACTTTTTGGAGATAATTAAGAATACGCCTTCAATTGAAAAAGTCGTTTTTATTGCTTCTGTGGCCGCTTATAATACCAATTTTCCCTTACCACCGGATGGTAAAACACCTGAAGATACGATTGCTGAACATGATGAACCGTTCATGAGTGAAGAAAGCCACCCTTACGCACAAGCAAAGTTTATCGCGAACCAAACCGTTGAAAAATTCACCAAGGACCACCCTGATCTTCACTTTGAAATCACCAGTGTTTCTCCTGTCGCAGTTATGGGAAAATCGTTGTCTAACAGAGAAGATTCCACATCTTCAGGCTTGCAGTTTTTGTTTAAAAACAATATCGCTCCCAATCCTTTTGTGCAAATGTTGTTTGATACGGATGCTGAATTTGCGATAGTAGACGTGAAGGATGTTGCCAATGCTATTTTCGGTGCAAGTCAAAAAAAGGGATTACATGGAAAAAACTATTTACTAAGCAGTGAAAGCTGGAAAGTTTCTGACGTATCAGCCATGTTAAACGGACAACAACCCAAAGCAGAGGCCAAAATAGTTTATCAAAATGATAAGGCCAAACAGGACTTAGGGATTCAGTTTAGTCCTGCGATGACGCCTTTAACTGCGTTCAGCCATTAATATTGACCTCATGAAATAATCTATGATTAGCTTTTTTATAATAGCTTACCTTTTAGTCACCATTGGCATTGGTTTCTGGGCGTCAAGACGAATTAAAACCTCCGGAGACTTCACCCTTGCAGGGAAAAGCCTTTCAGCCCCTCTGGTTGCAGTTACACTCTTTGCAACCTGGTTTGGCAGTGGCTCTATTATGGGGAATCCCGGTTATTTTATCAGAGATGGCTTTTCGGCTTACTTTACGCTTATTCTAACGACAGCGATTTGTTTGCTAATTGTCGCTTTCTTTTTTGCCCGGAAGCTGTATAGCTTGAATATAGTGACCGTTAACGATTTTTTTAGGATCAGGTACAACAAAGCCATAGAAACGACTACTTCGGTAATCATGGTGTTTAGTTATCCACACTGGATTGCTGCACAGTTTGTAGCTTTAGCCTACTTATTTCAGTCCTTAATGGGCATTCCTATCCACTATGGAATTTTAATTGGGGCGGCTATAGTTGTATTTTACACTTACATTGGCGGGATGTGGGCTGTGGCGTATACAGACATGGTACAGAGCATCATGATCCTTATAGGCTTAATTATACTCCTCATCGAAATACTAGATCAAACAGGAGGCATAAGCCCAATTTTTGAGAATCAGCCAAAAGAATTTTTCAGTTTTTATCCAAAAGGTGGCGACCTTGAAGACTGGTCAAAATATATTGCTTTATTTCTGGCGTTTACTGCCGGTGCTATCCCGGTTCAGGAGATTTACCAACGTGTGTTTTCTGCAAAAAACGTAGCCTCAGCAAGAAATGGGTTATTATTATGAGGTCTGCTTTTAGTTGTTGTCACAACAGTGCCTTTAATCATAGGTTTGGGAGGCGTTCATCTTAATCCGGACCTTATCATAGATGGTGATTACCAGAATGTCATACCGGCTTTAGTCAACTCGATGATGGGATTGCCTGTTCAAATCATATTTTACGGGGCAATAATTTCAGCTATTCTTAGTACGTGTAGTGGGGCAATGTTAGCTCCGGCTTCTGTTATTGGAGAGAATCTCATCAAACCTTATGCTTCTCAAATTTCAGATAAAAGGCTATTACTGTATACACGCTTAAGTGTGGTCGTGGTAGCGCTAATATCCTGTTATTTTGCGTATGGCGATTCTGATATTGTTAGTCTTATAGAAGCTTCTCTGGCCTTGATTTTAGCATGTCTTTTTGCGCCTTTTACCTTTGGCATGTTTTGGAAAAAAGCCTCTGTTGGTGGCACCTGGTGTTCAATGCTAATTGGTGGTGTCACCTGGTTCAGTTGTTTTCTGCTTGACACGGTTTTAGACGCTACGATATATGGCTTTGTTGTAAGCTGCATCAGTATGGTTTTAGGTAGTCTTTTTTTACCTGATAAACATCCTAAACAAACGAAAAGCTCAGATTTACACAATAGATACCTTGATACATAACCAATAATCGTCAAAATAGTTAGACATAAAAGTTGAAAATTATGAGAAATTTTAAACCAATTGCACTTGGAATGTCATTGTTCACAGCCATCGTTTTGATGAGTTGTACTGAAAAAATCAAAGAAGATTCGTCTGAAAAAGTTGAAAATATTTCTATTGAAAAACCTGAATACTTCCAGCTTCGTCCGGAGGTAGAACAAGCCTATGGCTATACGCATGCCGTAAAAATTGGAAAGCATATTAAAATATCCGGCGCAGTCAGCATGGACGATGACGGCAATCCTACAGCTGTAGGAGATTTTCAACAACAAATGAAAAACTGTTATGCTGATTTAGAAAAGATCCTTCAGCATTACAATTGTACGTTTGATGATGTGGTCAAAGAAGATGTGTTTACTACAAACATGCCATTGTTTTTGGAACATGCCGCTTACCGTACTGAGATTTACAAAAACCATTTTCCAACCGGCTCATGGCTCGGTGTAAAGGAACTGGCGCTCCCGGAATTGATGATTGAAATTGAAATAGAGGTTTACAAAACTGAATAAACATCAAATACATAATATCATGGATTTACAACTCAAAGGAAAAAACGCCATCGTCACCGGTGGCAGTAAAGGTATAGGCAGAAGTATTGCTTTAAACCTGGCTCAGGAAGGTGCCAACGTAGCCATTTGTGCCCGTGGTGAAGAAGCCTTAAAGAAAACTGAAAAAGGACTTTTGGAAAAAGGTGTAAAAGTACTTGCCCTAACCTGCGATGTCGGAAACCCGGAGCAGTTAGATGATTTTCTCGACCAGGTCAAAGACCAATTTGGAACGGTAGATATTTTAGTCAATAATGTGTCTGCCTTAAGTTTGGGTGATGATTTCAGCGATTGGGAGTCTTCAATAAATGTGGATTTACTGGGAAGTGTGCGAGGCACAAGAAAAGTGATTCCGTGGATGATTGAAAACGGCTCCGGCAACATTTTGTTCATTTCCTCAGGTTCAGGGCTAGAAGCTGGTTCGCCTCCGGCTTATGCGGCAGCAAAAGCAGCCATCATCAGTTATTCAAAAACCATGGCTATTCAGCTGGCGCCAAAAAATATTAGAGTCAATACGCTTGCGCCCGGCTCAGTAGAATTCCCCGGCGGACTTTGGGAACAGACCAAAACTGAAAATCCACCCTTTTATGACATGATATTGAATATGATTCCATCCGGCAGATTGGGAACGCCGGACGAGGTAGGTAAAGTGGCGACATTCATCGTTTCGCCCTGTGCCAGTTGGGTGGTTGGGACCTGCCTGGCGGTTGATGGCGGACAACATAAGGCTAATTTATAATATTAGATATTTAAAAAGACAATACTTTTCACTGGTTTCTGCATGGTATTTAGGTCGGACAAACCTAAAACCTCTGTCAGAAAAAGTATTTTAAAACCTTCGGCATCATCAATTGAGATGACGTATTAACTTAATCAATAAACTATGGAACCCCTAACGACCAGTGAATTAAAACCCACACGAAATCAATCCCGCATCAATGCCTTAGATGTCATCAGAGGTATTGCTTTATTGGGAATCTTGCTCATGAACATTAATGGCATGGGCTTGCCTTACTCCTATGAAGACCCGAGTGTGCTCGGCCATACGGAAGGCTTAAACTATGCCGTATGGTTTGCCAACCAACTTTTTTTTGAAGGCACCATGCGAGGTTTGTTCACCATACTCTTTGGAGCAGGAGTAATCCTACTCACTTCACGACTGATTGGAAAAGGTGCAGGAATTTCAACAGCAGATGTCTATTACCGCAGAATTATTTGGCTTTTGCTTTTCGGGTTAGTCAACTCCTGGATATTTTTATGGGATGGAGACATCCTATACGCTTACGGCTTATTTGGATTTTTCTTATTCCCATTCAGAAACTTGCCCGTAAAAAACCTACTCGTGATTGCTGTAGTTTTAATTGGTATTGGCATTGTTTGGGATATTTCTGATTATCACAAAAATAAGGATTTAAAAGCAGAAGCCGAACAAGCCATGGTTTTAAAAGAAAGTGGCGAATCCCTCGATAAAGAAGCGGAAGAAGCTATTGCTGAATGGGAAGAACGTTCTACCAAAAAAACTGCTGAAGAAGTACAGGAACACATTACAGGCATGCAGGGCAATTATTTTGAAATCATACAAAACAAAGCTAAAGAAATTCAATGGATGCAAACCTGGTTTCAGTACCGCTATGGTGCCTGGGATATCTTAAGCTTTATGTTTTTAGGCATGGCTTTTTTCAAATTAAGAATTCTCCATGGAGAACGAAGCAATAAATTTTATTTGATATTAGCCTTGATCGGATATGCCATTGGACTAAGTGTGAACTATTATGAAATTGGTTTAGTCACCAGCAGTAACTACGATCCTCTTCATGCTTCTCAGTCCTATCAAACCTATAGTATAGGTAGATTGTTTGTCACACTCGGTCATATTGGATTTTTTATGCTGTTTATAAAATCAGGCATTTTATGGTTTCTACAAAATGGATTGGCCGCTGTTGGCCGTATGGCGTTATCAAATTATTTAATGCACAGCATCATTACCTCCACAATTTTTCTTGGATTTGGATTGTATGGTCAATTAGAACGCTATGAATTGTATTATCTCGTGTTCTCTATTTGGATTTTTCAGTTGATTACCAGTCCAATTTGGTTAACCTATTTCCATTTTGGACCCTTTGAGTGGTTGTGGCGTTCGTTGACTTATGGAAAAAAACAAGTTTTTAGAAAAAAGTAAAAAATATTAGAACCTTAAATAATAACTATGAAAACTAAATTTCTCCTTTTAAGCAGCCTCATCTTTATGTTTTTCAGTTGTGTTGAAAACACTGAAAAATCAAAAGAACAGGAAGTAACAACAAAATCCAGCTACTTCGACTATTCCAACAGCGACGACCAATGGACGGGTGGTGTCAGGATGATTCCTATTCAATCCCCAAAAGGCACTTTTAACGTCTATACCAAAAGAATGGGCAACAACCCTAAAATGCGAGTTTTACTTCTGCATGGTGGTCCCGGAGGTACACACGAGGAGTTTGGAAATTTTGACGGGTATCTGCCAAATGAAGAAATTGAATACATCTATTACGACCAACTGGATTCTTATTACAGCGACAAACCCAACGACCCAAGCCTTTGGACCACCGAGCGTTTTGTAGAAGAAGTAGAGCAGGTACGTAAAGCTTTAGACTTAAACAAGGATAATTTTTATTTGCTCGGTCAGTCCTGGGGTGGCATTTTGGCTATGGAATACGCTTTGAAATATCAGGACAATTTAAAAGGTTTAATCATTTCAAACATGGTAGCCAGTGTTCCGGAATACAACAAATACGCTCAAGACGTATTAGGTCCGCAATTACCAGAAGAGGTCTTAAAAGAAATTCAACAAATTGAAGCAGATAAAGATTATGCCAATCCGAGATACGAAGAGCTTTTAATGACACATTTTTATACCGAACACATTCTCCGTATGCCTTTAGAAAAATGGCCAAAATCTATCCACCTGTTGTTTGAACATCTCAATCCTGAAATTTACATTTATATGCAAGGCCCAAGCGAGTTTGGCATAACAGAAGAAGCCACTTTGAGCGACTGGGATGTTTCTGAAAGATTAAAGGAAATTAAAACACCAACCCTCATGCTAGGCGCAAAACACGACACCATGGATCCTAAGTATATGGAATGGATGGCGACTGAAGTCCAAAATGGCAGAAGTGTAACGACCAACGGCAGTCATTGCTCGCAATTTGATGATCCTGAAAACTTTTTTAGCGGATTAATCACTTTTATCAAAGATGTGGATAGCGGTGAATTCTAAGTTTTATAGCTAAGCCTAACCTTTAAACTAACCAACATGAAACTCAAAACTTCTTTTATAATCGCGCTGATACTCGGTGTATTGAGCATTACCGCCTGGGAACTTTATTGGCGTTCTCAAGGTGTCGAAGCCGACATGGATGATGACAAATACCTTTGGACAAAAACCAGAGCTAAGGTTGAAAATGCCACACCGGAAGATATTGTTCTGGTAGGGTCCTCCAGGGTTTTATTCAATATTCAAATACACAAATGGGAAGAGATGACAGGGATAAAGCCCATTCAGTTGGCAAATCCCGGAGCTACACCTTTACCGACGTTTCATGATATTGTAGAAAACACCGACTTTAGCGGTACGGTGATCGTAGGTGTTACTCCGCCTTTATTTTTTTCAACAACATTTGAACAAGCCCCGCCCTGGAACAGAGCCTCATCTAAGTCTGAGTTTTATAAAAACCAAACCTATGCTCAAAAGCTGAATTATGCGTTATCTATACCGCTTCAACAGACTTTCGCCTTTGTTTCTAATGATGAAGAAGAATGGGCGGATGACATCAACCTGAAAGCTTTATTGAACACCATTAAGCTTGAAAAGAGAACCAGCGCTCCGGATTTCCCGCCATTTTACAGATTTCAGGACATAGACACGTATAGAAACGTGCGAATGAAAGAACGCATGGTGACTGATACCGCTTTTGCCAACACGGTGAAAAAAGTGTGGTTTGCTTTTATGACCTCCGAACCTAAACCACCACCACCTGATAAAGAGGGAACTACAGCTTTTTTCCTTGAAGATTTAAAGAAGTTTAAAGCCCGAGGCGGTACAGCCATCTTGCTCCGTTCTCCTTCTGATGGTTTTTTTGAAGATTTGGAAAACAAAGCATTCCCCAGAGATACCTTTTGGGACGACCTGGTTGAAAAGGCAGAAACCCCGGCCTACCATTATAAAGATCATGAAAGTTTGAAGAATTTTAAAACCATAGAATGGTCTCACCTCTCTGCTACGGATGCCGATCAGTTTACTGCAAATTTTGTTGACATATTGGCTAATGATGGCCTTATCACTAACCTTAAAACTGACTAATAATGCTGTTCAATTCACTTAGTTTTGTGGTATTCCTGGTCGTTGTTTTGGCCTTGTATTATTCAAAAGTGCTCAACTGGAAAGGTAAAAAAGGGATGTTACTTTTGGCCAGTTATGTCTTCTACGGCCTGTGGAATCCGCCTTTGGTTTTGCTATTGTGGATTTCCACCCTGGTCGACTGGACTGCCGGAAAAAAGCTGTCTGCTGAAACCAATCAGCGTAAACGAAAGTTATGGCTTTTACTCAGTCTCTTTGTCAACTTAGGCTTCTTGGCCTTTTTTAAATACCGTGATTTTTTGCTGGATAATTTTACGGCTGTGGTTAATACTTATGGCTACGGTTATCAGGCGCAGCCTATGGATATTATTTTACCGATGGGTATTTCGTTTTACACCTTTCAGACCATGTCCTACACCATAGATATCTATAAAAATAAAATAAAACCGGCAAAGACCTTTCTCGATTTTGCACTTTACGTGACCTTTTTTCCGCAGTTAGTCGCCGGTCCGATTGTAAGAGCTCAGGATTTGATTACCCAATTTTACGAAGAGAAGAGAGCAAGCATGCAGCAATTCCTTTGGGGGACCTTTTTGCTGACCATGGGCTTGTTTATGAAAATTGTTTTGGCCGATACGCTACTGTCTTCAACCTCAGACCGGGTTTTTGGGTCAACATCTATACTGCACGGCCTAGATGCCTGGGTGGGTACGCTGGCCTTTTCGGGTCAGATATTTTTTGATTTTGCAGGATATTCTACCTGTGCCATTGGTATCGCTTTAATGCTTGGCATAATATTACCGGATAACTTTAGATATCCTTATGCAGCGATTGGGTTTTCAGATTTCTGGAGGCGCTGGCACATTACTCTATCAACCTGGTTAAGAGATTATGTCTATATTCCATTGGGTGGAAATCGTCACGGTATTACCAGAATGTATGCCGCGTTGATGATAACCATGCTTCTGGGAGGTTTATGGCATGGAGCGGCATGGACCTTTGTCGTCTGGGGTGGTTTACACGGTTTTTATCTCATTGCTGAACGCCTGCTTAGAGATAAAGTAAAACTCAGGTTGAATTTGTTTTCAGGAATACTCATGGCTTTACTGACCAACGCACTGGTCAATCTCACCTGGGTGTTCTTTAGAGCACGTGAATTCTCTGTAGCGAAAAATATGATCAGCTCAATGTTCTTCCTAAATGAAGGCGGAGAAAAAATACTGGGAAGCTTTGATATTTTTAAAGTCCTAACGCTTATCACCATATTATTTATCTGCCATTGGCTGATGAGAGATACTTCAATGAAAGCCGTGTCTAAAAAAATACCTGCATGGGTTTTGGGCGTCGTTTGGGGCATCATATTTTTCTTGATTGTCATAGCCCAAGGTAACAGCGAACAATTCATTTATTTTCAATTTTAATTTAAAACCCAATCTATTGAAAACTTTACAACCGATTTCCAACCTGGACCGTATTGAATTTTTAGATATCCTGAGAGGGATGTCTATTTTTTTCATTTTCACGGCAAATATTCCATTTTTTTCAGGCTTATGGTTTTTTGAGCCGGACCATCCCATAAGAGAAATCAACCTGGGTACCGATGAAGCGCTAAGATTCATCCACTACGTCCTTGTCGATGGTAAATTTTATTCCATTTTCTCTTTATTATTCGGCATAGGCTGCATTATTCAGTACAACAACGCCGTGTCTAAAGGTGTTGCTTTTAATAAATTTTTCAGTAAACGGATGTTTTGGCTTTTGGTCATCGGTTTAGTACATTTATTTTTATTTTGGGCGGGAGATATTCTAACTTTATATGCCATTCTTGGATTTGTACTGATTTGGTTCGTCAGAAAATCGAATAAAACCTTATTGATTACAGCCTTAGTTTTAATCCTGATGCCAATATTCCATTGGGTGTTTATACATTACACAAAAATTTATTATTACAGGTCTATATTTGGGATAGAAAATTCTATATATGCCTATTACAATATGCCAACCATCGAATTTAATGGTGGTTTGATGCCCAACTTTCGATATTATTTGCAAAATGAAAATATTTTAGATTTAATTAAAATGAACCTTGGAAATGGTTTTGGAAGATTTGGGATGATTTTAGAAGAAGGCCGTATTTTTAAGGTGTTTGGGATTTTCCTTATTGGTCTTTGGACGGGAAGACAAATTTTAAATGGCGACTTATTAACCAAAAAGCCATTTTTAAAAAAGGTATTTTGGATTGGGTTGTTGTTTGGTTTGCCTTTCAACCTGATAAGAGGATATTTGCAATTTTATGCGGATAAAAATTCACTCAACGAGTTCATGCATGTCTTTTGTTATGCCCTTGGCACTGTACCATTAGCATTAAGTATAGCCGCCGGTATTGCGCTGCTTTGTCTTAAAGGCAACACGGTTTTAAAACTATTCACTTCAGTGGGTAAAACAGCTTTAACCTGTTATTTGGTGCACACACTAGCAGGTATTGCTATTTTCTATGGATTTGGATTTGAATTGACCGGTAAATATGGTTACACCATTGTGATGCTTATCGCCGCCATGATCTTTTTAGGGCAGGTCATCATCAGTAGTATTTGGTTGAGGTACTTTAAATACGGGCCGATGGAATGGTTATGGCGTAAGCTGGTTTATGGATTTTAATTAGAGCCTTAATATTAAGATCAAATTGTAGTTTTTTAAATAATAAATTTATACTTTATTAACGAAGTTATGTTTTAAATACACTATTGTTAATTTAGGATTAATTAAATTAGTAAATATTAATTACTTAGTTAATAATTGGTTCTTTTAAGAAAAAATCGAATTATGAATCCAATCCCTGAACTTTACAATATTTCATCCCCAATATTAGCAGATCAATACCTGATTAATGGAAAGTTAAAAACCTGGTCCGGTGATATGTCCGATGTTAATTCTACAATTTCATCAACAGAAGACTATAAACCAACGTTTCTAGGCAGTGTGCCTAATTTGGAAGAGGGCCAAGGACTTGAAGCTTTAGATGCCGCTCTTGACGCCTATGATCAAGGCAAAGGTCTCTGGCCAACTATGCGCGTCAGCGAGCGTATCGATTGTATGGAAACCTTTGTGAAAAAAATGGAAACCAAACGAGATATCGTTGTTAAACTTATCATGTGGGAAATAGGTAAGAACCTTTCTGACGCTCAAAAAGAATTTGACCGTACGGTTAAATACATTTACGATACCATTGAAGATTATAAAAATATAGATAGAAACGCAGCTAAATTTGAAAAACACGATGGCGTGTATGCGCATATCCGTCGTGGTCCTTTAGGTGTAGTGCTGTGTCTCGGACCTTATAATTACCCGCTTAATGAAACCTTTGCCTTGCTTATTCCGGCTTTAATTATGGGCAATACCACAATTTTCAAACCTGCAAAGTTTGGTGTATTGTTAATTACTCCACTGCTTGATGCTTTTAAAGAAAGTTTTCCTCCGGGCGTCGTTAATGTAATTTTTGGCCGAGGGCGTGTTTTAGCCAGTCCTATAATGAAAACCGGAAAAGTCGATGTCTTAGCATTAATAGGTAACAGTAAATCTGCAAATGCGTTGATTGACCAACATCCCAAAAGCAATCGACTGCGTCTTGTTTTAGGTCTGGAAGCCAAAAATCCCGCCATAGTTCTTCCGCATACCGATTTAGATTTGGCTGTGAGTGAGTGTATTTCCGGGAGTTTATCCTTTAATGGCCAGCGTTGTACTGCTTTAAAAATCATCTATGTCCATGAAGATATTAAAATCGAGTTTTTAGAGAAGTTTAATAAGGCCGTGGATAGTGCGGCTTTTGGTAACCCCTGGGAAGATACTTTACTAACACCACTTCCAGAACCGGATAAACCGCAGTATATTCAGGAACTGATAGATGATGCTTTAGAAAAAGGGGCTAAAATTCTGAATGAAAAAGGCGGACAACACTTTGACAATTACATCTGGCCGGCTGTGCTTTATCCAGTAACTAAGGATATGCGGGTCTATCAGGAAGAGCAATTTGGCCCGGTGATTCCCGTGGTATCTTTTACTGATATTGACGAACCCCTGGACGACATGGCCGAATCTAATTATGGTCAGCAGGTCAGTTTATTTGGTAAAAATGTGGATATTCTTGCACCTTTAATTGATACTTTGGCCAATTTGGTTTGCCGAGTTAACTTAAACAGTTCGTGTCAGCGTGGTCCTGATGTGTATCCGTTTACAGGTAGAAAGGATTCGGCAAAATCTACCTTAAGTGTTCACGATGCACTACGCTCGTTCTCTATCAGAACTTTTGTGGCTTCAAAAGACAATCCACAAAACCTGGAGATTTTAGAACAGCTTTTGGAAAAGAAACAGTCAAAATTTATCAGTACAGATTATATTTTGTAACGCTGCATTTGATTTGAAGGTTTTTCTGAAATAGATTGAAGTAATCTGATTGACCTACTTTGCCTGGGATATTGTCATATCCAGGTCAAAATTTATATCAATTTCAGGATGAACTTTTATGGCGCCTAAAAGTTTATGAGGGGCTTCCATGTCAAAGTCTTCTATATTAAGACTTAATGCACCGGTATAATTATCGCCTTCATTATGGCACATTTCAAAAATGTAGGTGTTTTTTTTGCCGGCGATATGAATATCAGCTGTGATTTTAAAGGTATCGTTTTTAGCCTTTATGTGATGTAGTTTTATTAAGATATTTGGGTGATCGTCGGTTTGCATTAATTTATTAAAGTCCTTGTTAATCATTCTGCCACCGCAGTCAAAGGCTTTAGTGTCCAGTTTAAGACTGGCATTCTTAAGTAAATAGGTGTCGTCAAAAATATTATAGGTAATTTCTTTAGTTCCCTGTGAAATAACAGTGGTGTATTCACAATTAAAGCGATTGACGTTAGACTTTCCATCTATAACAACTTCGCTTCCATTTTTAATGTTTATTTCTACAGTTTTGGTTGAAGTAACAAAAAAGCCAAAACTCATCAGACAAACGAGAAAAATTATAGCTTTCATGACTTAAAAGATTTAAAAAGGGCTCACCAATACAGTAAGCCCTTGGGTTAATTCAAAATAAATACTTAGAAACTGATAACGGCTTCCATCATAAGGCCCTTAAATTCTCCACCTTCAAGGATATTTCCAACGGGATAATCTGAGTATGTTTGATTCACATATTCTATTTTGGCTAAGATATTTTTAGTCATAAACCAGCCAGCTCCAAGTTGAAATCTGTCAACAGTTATATCTTCTCCACTTGCAAATTCACCGTTTACGGTACTGTATCGGCCACCAATATAGAAGTCTTCGTTTGCGCCAAATCTGTAGATTAAATCAGCTGCATAGTGGTTGTAGGTTCTGCTATCGGCATCGGCAGCATCTTTTCCTGAAGTAGTTTCATAGATTCCAAAGAACTCTAAACCTTTGAATCTAATGAAGGGGTTTATCATAATTGAAGTCATTTCGGTTCTGAACCCAGGATTTACTCTACCGGATCTAAATTGGCTTACAGCAGAGGAGCCTTCTTCTTCTAATACAAGATAGTATCGAGAGCCTGCTCTGTCACCACCATAAAGATATACTCTATCAGATTCTCCTGTAGAGAATAATGAACCTGTTAGTCTGAATCTGAAGTCTTCATTAACTTGTTTGTCATAACCTAATTTTGCCAGTATAGTAGCCTGAGTATTAGTTTCTACCGGAGATTGGTTAAGTCTACCGTTGGTCATACCCAACATGGCTATCCAGCCATTGCTTCGGTAGTAAGCCTCAAAACCAACTTCTGTTGTAAAGGAATCCATTAAATAGTTACCTATAAATGGATTATAAATGGCTTGCGCATTATCTGTTCTTCTAAAGTGCGCATCACCATAATTGTTTTCCATATGACCAAATTTAAAAGTCATCTTTTTCATCAAGCCTTCCATGAAGCCTTCTTTTACAAAGTCAAGCTTGTCAATTAAGATGTATCCACCTTTTACCCATGCTTCCGGATGGTGACGTGCAGATAAGTAAGTTCTTAAATGCATTCTTACACCATCATAAAGCTGAACATCAAGGTCTAAATTGGCTGTAGCAAGGTTGAAGTTATCACCAAGCGGTACTAAAGGTACAGCGCCTGAATTTTCATGGTTAATAGACTGATACTGAAGCGTTGAAGCACCGCCAATTCTAACTTTTAGATTTTCAAATGAAGTTACAGTGTCTTTTGGCTCTTCAAAAACATTGATCCCTCTTTGATCTCTTGGTCTAAAATTATCTAAGTCGCGGTTCTGAGCGAATGATAATTGTGTAATTACTAATCCAATTAGCAAGAACATTGTTGTTTTCATGGTTTTCATATCTGTTTGATTTATTGGTATATTAAATTTATTTTTACGTTTACTTTTTCTCCTGTTTTAATGGTTCCAAATAAGGCTGTCGGAGGTTCAACCTTGTAGTCTAACATGTTTATTTCATAGGCTAATGTTAAATTGAGGGTGTTTTCATTCTTAGAAAGCTTGAAAGGTATTCTAACCTTTTTACTTACACCGGCAATATTTAAGTCTCCAGCAACAAAATATTTACCGTTTTCATTTTCTATCTCGGTAGACTTGAAAATAATTTTATCATGATCTTCTTCCTTTAAAGCTTCATAGGTGTTTTTGTCCATTCTGCCTTTCCCGCTTTTCATGCTTTTTACAGGAACTTCAAAAGAAACAGAAGCAACATCCTTTTCAGATTCGGATGTCAGTTCAAGTCTGCTTTTAGGATTTTCAGCGTTCATTTCCCAATCATGCACATTAGAAGTACCTTCAATAATCACTTTGCTTTTTTCAGCATCTGCGTTATAAGTTTTTTGGGCGCTAACGGGTTGTAGCCCTATAAGCAAAATCACCATTACACTTAATTTAAAACTCTTTACATTCATTGCTTCTAATTTTTAAGATGTTAAATTGATTAACAACTGTTAGTCGTGCAAATATCCGAATAGAGTTAAGCTTAATACATGACAAAAATCATGTATTGGCATAAAATTGATACCAAAAACGAAACGAAAACGATATATTTCTAAAATATTCTCAGTATTAGAAAGTTTTATAATTCACATCAGCATTTTTTATAGCAAAATACGCGTATGGATTACGAATATGGAAATAGGTATATGTGCGTCATTAAGAATCAGGACTTAAACATTAGAGGCTGCATTAGTTAAATTCAACTCTATTAAAGCATGTCTTAATTTCATCAAAACTTAAACAAAATGCTATTATAGCATCAATTAAATTATTGTGATGAAAAATTTAGGCCATAAAAATAGCATGGGATCCGTCAGGTTTTCAAAACCTGACAGGTCTTTAGCCACAGGAAAGTCAAAAATTGTAATTTTGCTCGCTATAATATTTTACAAAATGTCAAATTTTAAAAACAAAGTCGTCCTTATCACTGGTGCTTCACGTGGTATAGGAAAGGCTACAGCTCAGGCCTTTGCTGAACAGGGCGCAAAAATTGCCGTTAACTTTAAATCCAACCGAAAAGCTGCTGAAGAGACTCTACAGGCTTTAACCGGAGAAGGTCATGAATTATTTCAGTATGATATTTCAAATGAAGATGAGCAACAACAACTTGTTGGTGAGGTGATTAAACACTACGGGAAACTTGATATTTTAGTGAACAACGCCGGGATTTCAATTGAGCACGATATTGAAAACATCAGTTTTGAGGAATGGTCCTCTGCCTTTAAAGATACATTTCAAACCAATTTATTTGCGGTGGCCAACCTGAGTCTTCTTGCGGCACAACATATGATGAAGAATGGCGGTGGTCGAATTGTAAGTGTATCTTCCAGAGGAGCCTTTCGCGGCGAACCTACCAAACCCGCATACGGCGCCAGCAAAGCAGCCCTTAATGCAATGAGCCAGTCACTGGCCAAAAAACTTGCGCCGCATCATATATATGTTGGTGTAGTAGCACCAGGTTTTACAGAAACCGATATGGCCACAAAAACACTGACACCTGTAGAAAGAGAAAATTTATTAAGGGAATCGCCTTTTAAACGTATGGCTCAACCTGAAGAAGTAGCCCATGCTATTTTGTTCCTGGCTTCTGAAAAAGCAGACTATGCCTCGGGAACGATCATAGATGTGAATGGAGCAAGCTATTTGAGAAGTTGATACTGAAATGATCTATCTCATGTAAATTTCTCCCAATTGACTACTAAGCTCATTTCCTTTATTATCGATATTGATCAACCAAACTTTATCTTCGCATTTTCTGTTGATATCTGAATTGCCTTCACAGGTTTGTGAAGTGCCTTTTATCACAAAGCCATTTTCATTTATTTCTGCGGTATATCCAAAATCATTATAAAATTTTCCATAAATTCTTTGCCATAGCTTTTTTCCTTTCTTATCCGTTTTCAATACTAAAACATCATAATTTCCAGCGCCATAAGAACTTGTAGAGCCTACGATAAGATATCCATCCGTTAAAGAAATTATGGAACTGGCCTTATCATAACTTTTGCCGCCAAAAACCTTAAACCATTCTTCATTGCCATTAGAAAGATTTTTTGTCAAAAGAATATTGGATCCTTTTCCATTTTTGGACCCAATAGTATTGACCTGTATACTGCCATTTTCAGTCTGAATTTCCTTTTGAAAACCTTTATTGGTTAGCTTTTTAAAACGATTGTTCAATACCCTGGAGGTTGTCAACAGCAGATCTTCTACCCGGTCAAAGGGGGCTCTAACCACTTTCAGAATGTAATCTCCTGCAAGTAATTCATCTCTATTGATCACTTCAATATCAAAGATGCGATCTCTTTTTCGACCTTTCATTGTGAGTTTAAGTTTGTTTTCTTCGTCTGTTACGATGATAAAAAGCTGATCCATTTCATCGCTGTAATATTCACCGGTGTAACTATGTATATCTGTCTCACTGGCTTTTTCGACGACTTCTTTTTTGTAAACTATGGTTTTTCCGCTGGGATAAAAACGAATCAATTCATCTTTAAAAAGCCCTGTTTTTATTTTAGGATTTAAGTCGAAACTATAGATGTTTCTGTTCTCATAAGACAATGCAATAGGAGAATTATTGGCGTTTTTTGATAGGTATTTTCCGTCTTCAGATTTTTCTATTCTTATCATATAGCCTTCAGGTGAACGGTATTGTCCAATGATGTCATCTTTTGAATTCAACTCTAACCCTTCTGTGATTCTATTGTCGTATTTGATTTTTTCTTCCTCTTCAGGTAGAAGAACTTTAGCCAGCTCATCAGCCACAAAACCACTCCAAAGCCTGCTGTTGTTGCTCATTACAAAAATGCTTAGGTTGTCGTCAGGAAACCTCAGGGTCTGTGCATGGTAAGATCCTGTGGCACCGGAATGATGAACCGCTTTTCTGCCCAACTTATCTTTCAGCTCAAGACCAAAACCATAATGGGTAATTTCACTATTAGGAATTGGCTTTTGGCTTTCAATCAGCAAAGCATTTTCTGTCTTTTTAGCATTTTGAATGGCTTTTTCAAAGATCAGTTGATCTTTTAGTGTTGTAAATAAAAAACCTTCACCGTAGGTGCTTGTTAACATAGGGTACTGCTTCCAGATACCATCACCCCAATCTGAATATGGCAAGGCGTGGTTTGGAATAACTTGCATATAACTTTTGATAAAGAAGGTGTTTTTCATGCCCAATCCTTCAAAAAAGGCTTTAGAATATTCAACAAAGTCTTTTCCTGATGCGACTTCAACAATTTTTGCAAGCAGGTTATACCCGGAATTACTGTAAACTTTCATTGAGCCAGGTTCAAAGGCCAGTTCCTTTTGCTTGGCGATCAGGTCGATCACATCTGCGTTGTCCAAACCCTCTCTTCGCCACCAAGGATTTTGCTGAAGCCCCATTAAATCACAATAATCCCGTATGCCACTGGTATGATTGATGAGGTGTCTGATTTTGATGTCTTCGTTGACCTCGGGATACAGTTCTGGCAGATATTGTCTGATATCGTCTTCCAGCGACAATTTGTTTTCCAGGGATAACTGCAGGACCATCAATGCAGTGAATTGTTTAGTAACGGATGCGATGTTTGAAACTGTATTTTCAGAAGCTTTGGATTGGTGTTGAAGGCTTTCTAAACCTTTGATATTTTCATATATGATGTTGCCATCTTTGACAATACCAACAAATAAGGCCGGATCGTTCTCGCTGATTTTAGAATTGAAAATGGAATCTATTTTTTGGATCTTTTCAGTTTGAGCAGTTGAGAGGATCGCCCAGAACAGTAAACAAGTTGTGCTAAAAAATTTCATTCTAAGTTGTATTAATTTGCAGCAAATAACCACAATAATGCCTTAACAATCGCTTCAAATCAGGATATGAGACCTTTTTTTCAATGATTTGACTCCAAATTTGATAAATAGTCTTTTGGAGACAATGATGTATGTTTTTTAAAGGCTCTGTTGAAAGTAGCTTTAGAATTAAATCCGCAATCCAGGGCAATCCCTAATAAGGTTGTATTTTTATGTTCTCCCTCTTTCAATTTTATTTTAACGGCTTCAATACGATGCAAATTCACATAGTCGTTAAAGTTCATTTTAAAACCATTATTAATGGCAGATGAAATGGTTTTACTAGTGGTATTCAAATGTTGAGCAAGCTCAGAAAGTGTCAATTTGGGATTTTGATATACCTTTTGGCCTTTCATGAGTTTTTCAATTTTTTCATTCCAAATTTCAGTTTCTTTCGATTCAAAATCTGATTGTTCAGAACTTTTTATGGTATCTGCTTCTTCAAAGATATTAAGCTGAGATCGTGAAGAAGAATTATCCAGAGCAGAAAGCTTTACTGCGCTGGCAAAACCGTTGATAGCAATGTAAAAGAATACAACGGAAAAGGCCAGGTAGTGCCAGTATTGGCTTCCAAATTCTCCCCATTCAGGATTGGTAACAAAAAACACGATTCTTAAGATCAATATGCCTAAAAAGGCCAGCATAAAGTTTTTGATCCATCTGAACAAAATGGTGTCAGCAAAACTTACGGTTTGAAAAACCAAAGCTTTGTAATAGGCGTAATACCTTAAACTCAAAATCAAATAAAACCCCATTGAAATCACACCGGCAATTTGATACCAGTTGGACAAATCTTTATCTCTGCCATCCGCATAAAAATAGAATTCGTTAAGGATGAGCTTATCAATAACAAATACAACTGCACTATAAAGAAAGTAAATTATAGCAGGGATCAGGTGAATAATATCTTTCCGGGAAAGCCTGAATGATTTGTTCAGCAAAGATTTGGTGTAAAAAAAGACAACAGGACCAATCAACAAAACCTGCATAAACGGTACAAAAAATAAAATTTCCCGTGTCGTTTTTCTGCTATACCATCCTGAATAACCCAGCATATATGGTGTGATGTACATGGCAAAAAGGAATAACAACAAGCTCAGCCATTTGCTGGATCTGTCATCGTTCTGAATCCCTTTCTTTAATAATAGCACTGAGAAAACTATCCCGTTAAAGAAAAAAATAAGAAGCGTAGAATTTTTTTCTAAAAAGTTGAAAGGAAGTTCCATGTTCTAAAAGTAGAGATAAATAATTAAATTTTTATTTAATCGAAACAAATTTAGAATCAGCATCGTAAAATCGCCAGGGTAGAAAGGCGTCTTCTTCCGCGTAGTCTATACCTATTCTTGTTGTCTCTGTAATTTTATTGATTTGGGTTATTTTGTGTTCTATCCATATTTGGTCAGAGCAAACAGACTGCGCATTATGGTTTTTAGTTAGCCCAAGTGCTTTTGAGACATTTCCGGGTCCTGAAGTCAGGGTTTTATCCAATTTATTCTTTTGTCTTCTCTCCATCATGATGTCAATACCTTCCAAAGGTTCAATGGCACGAACGAGAATAGCATCGGCATTGCCCTTGGTATTCGTGACAATATTAAACAAATGGTGAATACCATAGCAGAGATAAATATAGGCTATACCGCCGGGCTCATACATTACCGCAGTACGTTTGGTAAACCTCCCTAAATGCGCATGGCAGGCTTTGTCACCATGTCCGGCATAAGCTTCGGTTTCGGTGATGATGCCCGAAGTGACCTTTTGATCAATAAAGGTAAACAGTTTACAGCCAATCAAATCTTTGGCAAGATGGACCACATTTGTGGATTGAAAATAGGAAGCCTTTAATTTTTTTAAAGTCATTTTGCAGTTATAGCTTAGATTTTTTAATAAAAAAGAATTCCTCTAGGCTCTGCCTGGAGGTATCTAATAAAATGTCATTCCAGTGAAAACTGGAATCCAAATCAAATAATTTTGCTTTTTGACCTTTTTGGATCAAAACTTGTGCTCAACTTGATTGGGTATGAAACGAGCGGAATACTTCTATGGCTCTGCCTCGAAGATAGTTTATTTCAAAAAATTATTTATTTTTATGCTCTAAAAGTATAAAAATGCAAAATTCAGATGACCCTTTTGTTCAGAAATGGGAAAAAATAAGAGAAAAAGGCTTACTAAAACATCTTATTAATACCGGTTTAAGTTTTGGGGTTCTATTGTTTGTTATACTAACAGCATACAATTACTTTTTTTCTGAAGCTAAGTTTGAAACCACATATGATTTTTTAATTCAGTTGGTCATTTGTATTGTCATTGGCGGTGGGTTTTATGCCCTGACTACCTGGTTTTTGAATGAGCATTTGTATAAGAAGAAAACGGGTAGTAAATAATCTCCTATTTTATCTAAAATAAGCATTTAAAATTCGTCCTTTTTTATTCTTTATTTTGTTTTCAAAATTAAGGATTAATGATATACCTTATCCATAACTCTACAACAACCTCTAAAGTATTTATCTCAATATGAAACTTGTAAAATATACATTTTATTCTTTAGCTCTTTTAATTGTACCATTATCAGTAAACAGTCAAAATAAATACAATCTAGATTTTAATGATTTTAAGCAAGAAGAGCAAAAAATGCCAACTGGATGGTTTAAGTGGGGGAATTTTGAAAATTTGACAGGGGAAATAGTTAGCGATGGCAATGCTGTTGGGAAAGTTGTTTCCGATAAAAAAGGAACGTTTGGTTGTATTACTTATAGGATACCAGCCAATTATGTCGGAGATACTATTGTCCTTTCCGGTCGAATTAAATACGAAAAGGTCAAGGGGTATGTTGGGCTTTTGATGCGGATTGATGGAAATTCCAAAAAACGGCCTTTAGCATTTAAATCAATGCAAAGTCAAAAAATAAGAGGGACAAGTGATTGGAAAGAATATTCCATAAAATTGCCTTTTTCACCTAATGCAAAAGCTATATATGTTGGAGGTATTTTAGGTAAAAAAGGTACCGCCTGGTTTGATGACTTTAAAGTGAGCATTGATGGTAAAGACATTCAACAATTAAAAGAAACAAAAAGATTAACTTTAGAAAACTTCAACGCTAAAGAACTTGAATCGGCTTTATCAAAAGCTTCCAGAAAATTAGACTTTTCCAGTGAAGAAGCTCTACGGAATAGTTTAGACCCTTTGATAGAAAAAATAGGCAACAAAAAGATAGTTGCCATAGGGGAAAGTACTCACGGAACCTCAGAATTTTATCAACTTAGAGAAATCATAACAAAAAGATTAGTAAAAGAAAAAGGATATAGTATTGTGGTGCTGGAAAACCCATACGATGATATTGAAATCCTGAACAAAAATTTGCATGAAAAGCCAATGGATAGTTTAATGCGAAAACACTTATTTTCTATTTATCAGACCCAGGAAATGAGATCTTTCTTAGAATGGTATAAGGATAATAAATCTCAATATAGCATTAAACTTAAAGGTTGCGATGATTCGTATTGGGTTTTCTATGATCTACTGAATGATAACTTAAATATAATCAATGATAGAGCATTGAAAAAGCTTTTGGAAAAATTAAAGTACAATATTGAAAAAAGTTCAACAGATAATTTAAAAAAAGAATTTAAAATCAATAATTCAATTTACAATAACATACTAGAGATTGAAAAATATTTAGAATCAACTAAGAAAATAACTAAATCAATCAGAGAAATTCTATTCAATGGAAAAAATACATATATCAATTATGTAAATATTAAAAATCAAGATCCTATTCAAAGTCGAGATGAAATAATGGCTGATAGAATATCATATTTAGCAAAAAATTCCAACAGTAAAATGATTGTTTGGGCTCACAATGCTCATATTTCAAACGAAATTATCTCAGGCAATGAAATAGGCATAATGGGTAGAAACTTAAAAAAGGAATTTGATACAGATTATCACACCATTGGACTTTCAACCTTGTTTGGAAAGTATTCATATATCGATGAAAAATTCATAAACGGAGACCACATTTATAAGGAGACGCTTAAACAAGAATCCTTACAACCTGTCGATAGCGTGTTTTGGGAAAATAAACTATCTCAGAATGGCAAGGCTTTTATCATAGATATGTTAGGCTTAAAAAGTGAATTAATCACAGATAAAATAATCGGACCTACAAGGTTAATTGGTTATTCAAAAGAATCTGAAGAGGATATTTATTATCTTCCATTAATCAAAGATTTTGATACGATGATTTTCATCAAAGAAACCAATTCGACCAAACCAATTACCGAGTAAAATGGCGGTTGATATAATTGTATAAAAATTAGATTTTAGTTGGACCCAAACAGTGTTGCACAGAATTGCTCTACTTTTCCTACATGCGAAGACATTATAAACAAAAAGCGCAGTAAATTTTTTATGTCTTTGTAAAAACTATATCTCAAAAGCGTGCTAAACATCTTATGAATAGTTGTAGAAATAAATTCAGTTAGCTAAAAGCTATTTTACAAACTCATAATACCTTCTACCTACCAATGCCTTAGTCTCATCATCTATTTGAGTCAATACAAACTCCTGCTTAGGCTTAACTACAGATTCTTTTAAAACTTTATTATGAAGTTTTTCGTAAGTCTCAAAATCTACAGCTGTTCTGTTATCAAAAACTTCATTAAGCTCAATTTTTGAAATTACTTCATCATAACCTTCAACCAATTCTCCTTCAAAAACTTTAGCTTTAGAACCACTGCCGTAGGCAATAAAACCAAAAGTATCACCCGCTTTCAATTGGTCTTTTTTATAAAATAATTCAGAAATCAGACTCATAAAAATAGAAGCCGCATACATATTGCCAATCTGAGAAGAAGCTCTTTGGGCATCCAGGACTTTGGCAGATACAAAGCTGCGGTATTCATCAGATTTTGAAAGGCTTTTTAGTTCTTCTAAACCATACATTTCCGGCTTGACGTTTTCATTTTTAACGCCATCCTTTTCTATCTGATAGATTTCAGAAAATATGCGTTTGCCATGAAAGGCATAAGGCAGATGAAAAATTAAACCTGACCAGCTTTCGTGGAGTGTACCGTTTTCACCTTTTAGTTCCTTAAAATGAAAATAAGCCTCACGAATTCTGTCCTGATAGCATTTGTTTGAAAACTGACCGTCAAAGACCGGCTCTTCACGGTAGACCTGCAAAGTGTCATCTGTAGTATAAGCTTTGGTTTGCGCATTGACTTTATATTGTCGCCTTGGTTTGAAAAAGTCGTGTTCACTCTTATAGCCTACACCAAAAACAGCATCAAAAGACATCAATTTTGGGTTTGCTTCCACCAGCATAGCTACAGCGCCGGCTCCCTGAGTGTATTCGCCCGGAGATTCCAAATCGTATTTGGCAAAGTCGGAGGCAATAACAACGGCTTTGTGTTCAGGATTTACACGAACGTAATCCAGGGCGTTTTGAAAAACATCTACAGCACCAATACAGGCAAATGTCATGTCCACAACATCGGTATGGGTAAAGACACGTTCACCAATTTGCTGTTCGACCATATCAACTGCGTAAGTTGCCGTTGGTTTGGAGCTGTCTAAAGCAGATTCTGTACCCAAATAGATACGATTAATGGATTTGGGATCAATTTTGTTTTGAGTAATTAGTTTATACAAAGCATTTCCAGCCATAGTAGCCGTGTCTTCATGCACATCACAAATTGACATTTTATAAATTCCAAGTCCTTTTTTTAATTTTTCCGCATCTACGCCTCTTTTTTTTGAGAACTCTTCAATGTCAAGATATATTTTTGGAATATCGTATGCTAAATAACTGATACCTGCCTTCATTTGTTTAATTTTTTAGCAAATAAATTAAATTTTCATAAATACAATTCTAAATAAATGTTTAATTTTTTAGAATTTTTTGTCAGTTGACAGGTATTTAGTCGCAAGTTTAAAGGGAATGAGCTGATACTTGCATACTTGCAACTGTGGAATTTGTAACTTTTCAATCAGACCGTTTCCAATTAACAAACTTCCAGTTCAGATTCAAAATTCAAAATTTATAATTCAAAATTATTTTCCCGTACCTTTGCATAAATTTTTAAAATGAAATCTGAAAAATCTAAGAGCAAAGGGAAAAGACATGCCGGACAACAGAAGAAAGTCTCTAAGGTTGATAAACAAATCAAAGACCCCAGCGCAGGGATGCGTCTTAACAAATACATTTCTAATGCAGGCATATGCTCCCGTCGAGAAGCAGATGTTTTTATCGCGGCAGGTAGTGTTACTGTAAATGGTAAACCTGTTACCGAAATGGGTTACAAAGTACAACTGAATGACGAAGTGAAATTTGATGGAAGAAGTATAAACCCGGAACCAAAAGAATACTATCTGGTTAATAAACCACAGGGTTTTTATACCTCAGGAAAAATAGAACACCAAAATAAAACAGTGCTCAACTTATTAAGAAAAGTCAGCAATGCTAAGCTTGAACCCATCGGACGATTAGAAAATTCGGCATGCGGACTAATTCTATACACCAATGATGGTACTTTGGCTAAAAAACTTGGCAATGCTAAAAAAGGCATCAAACAAATCTATGAGTTACACCTAAAAAAAGAGTTTTCTTTTGCCGATATTGAAGTGCTTAAGGCAGGTATAATAGTTGAAGGCCACAAAGTATATGTTGATGATATCTCATTTATTCCGAATAAATCTCATCACCATATCGGTCTGGAATTAAAAAACATGCGAAACAACATCATCCCAAGAATGATGACCAAGTTAGGTTATGAAATTATAAAAATGGACAGAACTGTCTTTGGGAATTTAACGAAATTAAATCTACCAAGAGGACATTTCAGGGTTTTAAAGAAAGAAGAAATCATACAATTGGGCATGCTTTAAGCCCCTAAATCCCCAAAGGGGACTTTTTAATACCGATAGCTTTCAAAATTAGCTTATATATTTAGAACTCAATTATAAATTTTGAATTAGAAAAGATTAAGAATTATGGAATTTCAAAACATCTTTTATTGGTTATCTTTGCAAAAAATTTTTAATTGTCAGAAACCGTTGCACATACAGTTGAAATATCATGGTTAAGTGAATTTAAAACTTTAACTAAACACCGTTTATCCCTAAGTGTTGTTTTTTCCTCTTTAGCAGGTTATTTCCTTGGTGCAGAACAATTTGATGCGTTGGTCCTGGTTTTGCTTTTTGTCGGGGGTTATGCGATGGTAGGCGCCTCAAATGCATTTAATCAAATCATTGAAAAAGAATTGGATGCATTGATGAACAGAACCAAAAACAGGCCTCTGCCAAGTGGCAGAATGTCTGTAAATACGGCCTGGATGATTGCTGTTGGTTTGACTTTACTTGGCTTGACATTATTGTATTTAATAAATCCAACAACTGCATTTTTTGGAGGCGTATCTATATTCATTTATGTGGCCATTTACACCCCTTTAAAAACAAAAACACCACTATCGGTTTTTGTTGGGGCGTTTCCGGGCGCCATACCTTTTATGTTGGGATGGGTGGCAACCTCAGGAAGCTTTGGCATAGAGCCCGGAACACTTTTTATGATCCAGTTTTTTTGGCAGTTTCCGCATTTTTGGGCTTTAGGCTGGTGGTTATACGATGACTATAAAAGCGGAGGCTTTTTTATGCTGCCTACCGGCAGAAGAGATTCGGGTACAGCAATCCAAATTATTTTGTACACTTTTTGGACGGTTGCTATTTCAATAATTCCAGTTTTTGGAGTGACGGGCGACTTAAGATTAAGTATTTTTTCAGCCGCGATAGTTCTGGTTTTGGGTCTTATCATGTTATTCTTTGCCATAAGACTATACCAAAAAAGAGATACTAAAGCCGCCAAACAACTCATGCTGGCAAGTGTGAGTTATATCACATTAATTCAAATAGTTTACGTAATAGATAAAATATGGAGAGTATGGCTATAAATGAGCGTTCAGAACAAGAAAAACGCGATCGTTCCAAAAAGATGATGCTTTGGTTTGGAATCATCAGTATGGTGATGACCTTTGCCGGTTTGACCAGTGCGTATGTGGTCAGCAGCAAGCGACCTGACTGGATTAATGACTTTGAATTGCCTGAGGTTTTTGGTATAAGTACCATATTGATTGTTTTAAGTAGTATTACCTTATTTGTTGCAAAGTCCAGTTTAAAGTCCGGTAACAAAAGTGTTACATCATTATTACTATATCTTACATTTTTGTTAGGAGCGGCATTTGTTGGCTTACAACTAAAAGGATTTGAAACACTTGTGAATGAGGGTTATTACTTTACAGGACCAACAAGCACGATAAACTCTTCTTATGTTTACGTCCTGGTTTTAGCTCATTTAGTTCACTTAGTTGCAGGTATTATCGTTCTTATTGTTATTATTTACAACAATATGAAAAACAAATACAACGCAGATAACATGTTAGGTTTTACTATAGGTTCAACGTTTTGGCACTTTGTAGATGTGTTATGGCTATTTTTGTTTTTATTTTTAAGTTTCTATAAATAAATAATTTCCTATTTTTGCCCAACTCTTAATAAATACCTAAAAATATGGATACGACAACTGTTGCTAAAACAGGAACTGAGGGTAAGCTTTGGGGTGGCGGTTCACAACCACTTAAAGCGAGCTATGGTAAATTGATGATGTGGTTCTTTATTCTATCAGATGCATTGACGTTTTCTGGTTTCTTAGCCGCATATGGGTTTTCAAGATTTAAATATTCAACAGAGTGGCCTATCGCCGATGAGGTGTTCAACCACTTCCCATTCTTACACGGTGTAGATGCACCAATGTTTTATGTGGCCTTAATGACCTTTATTCTGATTTTTTCATCGGTAACTATGGTACTTGCTGTAGATGCCGGGCATCAAATGAATAAAAATAAAGTGGTGACATACATGGCTTTGACCATTCTTGGTGGTTTAGTCTTTGTAGGTTCACAGGCCTGGGAATGGGCTAACTTTATCAGTGGAGAATATGGCGCGGTTGAAACCAGAAGTGGAAAAATCCTCCAGTTTGTCGATGCATCCAACGACAATAAAAGAATATCCATTACCGATATCGCCATGGGCGAAAGTGGAACCGAAAGGACCCGACACAACGAAAGTGAAGGGATTTGGTATATGAGCGAAAAAGATTTACCTTCTGTCACACTACAACAGGTAAAAACCGGTTTTGCAGCCAATAAAAATTTAAGAGTAAGAACAATGACCCTTAATGAAGAAGGCGAAAAAACCGTTCTTGACAGAGAAACTTCTATAAGCTTTTTAAATGATAGGGGAATAGGTATCATTGAAGGTGCAAATCTTACAAAAAATGAATACGGCGCACCATTATTTGCTGACTTCTTCTTCTTTATTACAGGTTTCCATGGGTTTCACGTGTTTTCAGGCGTGGTAATTTTATGTATCATCTTCTTTAACGTACTTCTTGGAACCTACGAAAAGAGAGGCAGCTATGAGATGGTTGAAAAGGTAGGTCTCTATTGGCATTTTGTCGATTTGGTCTGGGTATTTGTATTTACATTCTTCTATTTAGTTTAATTTTATAAAGACAGTTAATTATGGCTCACGATACAGCACATCATGATTCAGCAGCAACAAAAAAGCGCATTTGGACAGTATTTGCTTACCTGTCAGTTCTAACAATAGTAGAAGTCATATTTGGTTACATACGACCAGGCTTTTTAGTACAGAATGACGTCATTGGTATGTCCTACCTGAATTGGTTATTTATTATTTTGACAATTGTAAAAGCTTATTATATTACCTGGGCTTTTATGCATATGGAACATGAAACGAAAGGCTTACGACGTGTTGTGGTTTGGACAGGCGTATTTTTGATCTGTTACCTTATAGCTATTCTTCTCATAGAAGGTGGTTATATCGAACAGGTTTATACAGATGGATACATTACCTGGGAATTCTAAGGTACAGCATATTTAAAAATAGGTTAAATCATTCGTAAGGCGGTCATTTTCAAGACCGTCTTTTTTTATTTTTGCAATTCTAAATTTGTTAATTCATCAAGAATTAGATTCAAATGAAATGGCAAAAAACTATTTAAAATGAATGTGAAGAAAAAACATCTGGTTTTGGCAGTTTTATTTATTTTACCGCTATTCGCATACATGTTTTTTGCAAGTGGGGTTTATAATTTTGCACGCCTGGATACAGTTCAGGAAAATGTATTGGATGATAAAAATTACCCAACTGTACTTCGCGATAGTCTAATAACCTTTGAGGATAAAATTACAATTCTAAGTTTCCTTGGCGCAGATGTTGAAACCAAAAAAGCCTTTGCCTTTAACCTTAAAGAAAAAATTTACGATAAGAACAAAGACTTTAACGATTTACAGTTTGTAAGCCTGGTCACGCCAAATCAAGTCACAGAAATAAAATCCTTTACTGATGCTATAAACTATACCTCAGAAGCTGATAAATGGTTTTTTGTTGAAATTGATCAACAACGCCTAAAGAGCTTATTCGAAAGTTTAAAAACAGACTTAGATTTAGACGATAATTACAGTACAGCTTTTGTATTTATAATAGACAAGAACAGAAACCTCAGAGGTCGTTTAGAGGACGAAGATGGCAGTATCAGGTATGGTTACAATATGGCTTCCGTCGCGGAGTTGAGTGACGAAATGAAAGATGATGTGAACGTTATTTTAGCAGAATACCGTTTAGCCCTCAAAAAGTATAATAAAGAAAAAGAAGACACTGAATGAAGAAATATGCTGGTTATATTGGGTTAGGTATCATTGTCATTATTTTTGGGATTTGGGTCTTTAAAGAGTCCCAAACCCGTTCCAAAGGAAATGAGATAGCCTATATTACAATTGACGGAGAAAAGAGAAGTGTACCGGACTTTAAGTTTGTGAATCAAAACGGAGATACTATTTCTGAAGCGTATTACGATAACAAAGTATATGTTGTAGAATTCTTTTTTTCGACATGTCCAACTATTTGCCCAATCATGAATAAGAACATGGTGCAAATCCAGCGTAAGTTTTTTGGAGAAGATCAATTTGGAATAGCTTCAATAAGCATAGACCCAATAAACGATACTGTAGAAAGACTAAAGGCATACGCTAATAAAATTGGGGTTAAACATCCGCATTGGCATATGATGACAGGCGAAATGGATAAGATAATGGATTTGGCCAACAATGGTTTTAATTTATATGCCAAAAAGGAATCCAGAGCGGCAGGTGGCTTTGAACATTCCGGATTTTTTGCCCTGGTCGATAAAGAAGGCTACCTAAGAAGTCGACTGGACGCAAACGGAAACCCAATAGTTTTCTATCAAGGCGCTGTAGAATACGACGAAGACCAAAACCGGTTTAGCGAAGAACAGCAAATTGATATTTTAATTGAAGACATCAAACAACTTTTAAAGGAATAACTATGAAATTACTTGCACCAAGCCGATTTATGGTCAATACCATTATAGCCCTATCTGTTGCAGTCCCACTTGTTGTGGTTGTACTGATGAATATCGAAACAAGAACTAATCTGCTGGGACTTGATGTTGGCACTTATCCTTTTTTCCATGCAGTGATCAACGGAATGACAGCGATCCTGCTGGCCATTGGTTATGCGTTGATTAAAAACAATAAGATGAATTTGCACCGTAATGTAATGATGTCTGCTTTTGTATTGTCTGTGGTGTTTTTGGTCAGTTATGTGATATCCAAAATTAGTCACGAACCAGTACCTTATGGTGGAGAAGGCGCCATGCGTTACTTGTATTTTTTCATATTAATCAGCCATATTGTCCTCTCAGGAATTATTGTGCCTTTAGTCTTATTTACCATGTATCGCGCACTGACGGGTCAATACGAGAAGCACAGGAAAATAGCCAAATGGACGTTTCCCATTTGGATGTATGTGTCTGTTACGGGCGTTTTAGTCTATATTTTTATGCAGCCTTACTATTAATTATACGTGTAAATAATTTAATTTTGATACGTATTTTTATTATATTTGAATAAAACATATAGCCATGAATGCTAAATTGACACTAACGATTGATAAAGATGTGATAGAGCAGGCCAAACGCTATGCTAAAAGTGAGAATCGCAGCTTGTCTAACCTTATTGAAAGTTTCTTAAGGCAGGTTTCTCAAAAAAGAAATGAAAATGTTCATGATGAAAAATTGCACCCTACCATTTTAGCTCTTAAAGGTTCGGTTAAAGTTCCTGAAGACTTTGATTACAAAACAGAATTAGAAAAAGCTTTAAAAGAAAAGTATTTGTAATGAAAAAAGTCTTTATTGATTCTGACGTCATAGTTGATTTTTTGACAAACAGAAAGCCACACAGTAATCAGTCAGCAAAAGTACTAAATTTATGTATCGAGAATACTGTAAAAGGTTACATTTCACCAGTTATAGTTTCAAACGTTTATTATGTTTTAAGAAAGAAAATTGATAAACAAGAACTAAAGAATAAATTAAAAACAATAGTAAACTTTCTTGAAGTAATTGTTATGAACAAAAAATCAATTTTGACAGCACTGAATTCTGATTTCAATGATTTTGAAGATGCACTTCAAAATTACGCCGTTGAAAGCACGGATGTCAAAACTATCATAACAAGAAATGTAAAAGACTATAAGAAAAGTAAACTTTCGGTTTATACACCAGATTCTTTTTTAAAAACACTTAGCAATGACTAATACTATAAAATCAAAAAAAACAATTCTATTACTTGTTATTGTATTTGCAATGGCTTTTTCAGTTCAGGATGTTAACGCCCAATGCGCCATGTGTCGTGCCGTATTAGAAAATAATGCCGACAATTCTACAGCTGAAGGTATTAATGACGGTATAGTATATTTGATGGTATTTCCTTATCTTTTGATGGGTGGTTTAGGCTACTACATCTACAGAACCCACAGAAAGCAAAAACAACAGAAGCAAGCTGAAAATTAATCCATCATGAAAAAAGTACTTTACCTCTCTACCTGTAATACCTGTAAGCGCATCATTTCTGAAGTCAACACTGAAGATTTTGAACTACAGGACACCAAAAAAACACCGGCTTCTGAACAGGATGTCGAATTCCTAAGGCAACACGTTGATAGTTATGAAGACCTTATAAATCGCAGAGCACAACTTTGGCAAAAACGGGATTTAAAAAACAAAGCCCTTTCAGAAAAAGATTATAAAGCCTTATTACTGGAACATTATTCTTTTATCAAACGCCCTATTTTTATTGACGGCGAAAAGGTATTTATTGGCAACTCCAAAAAAGTAATTACAGCACTTAAGAAACATTTAGGTGAGTAAGCGTATATGGGCTATCCTTGCGGCCTTAACTGCCAGTTCTATTTACGGAATTAATCATACACTTGCTAAAGGTCTAATGCCTGATTACATTAAGCCTTTTGGCTTTATTCTACTCAGGGTTTCAGGTGCTGCAATTTTGTTTTGGATTGTTAGTTTTTTTGTCAAAACCGAAAAAATTCAAAGAAGAGACTGGCCTAGAATGCTGGCATGTGCACTTTTTGGTATGGTTATAAATATGCTTTTATCCTTTAAAGGTTTGAGCTTGACAACACCAATCAATTCATCAGTCATAGCAACGATTACACCAATATTGGTTTTTGTGCTTTCAGCTATTCTGATTCGAGAAAAGATCACCTGGCTTAAATCTTTAGGAGCCATCTTAGGCCTAATAGGCGCTTTATTGCTCATTTTTTTCAGTCAAATATCAAACGCAACAGCACCAAATATACCTTTGGGCAATACATTAATTTTTATAAACGCAGTATCCTTTGGTCTGTATTTGATTGTGGTGAGGCCTCTTACAGCCAGATACAGCAGCATTACTCTGCTGAAATGGTTTTTTCTGTTTGCGTTTATCATCAACTTTCCTATCACGATAAGTGAATTTAAGGAGGTACAATGGCAAAACCTCCCTTTTTCGGCAATTTGGCGAATGATCTATGTTGTTGTAGGCACTACTTTTTTAACTTATCTGCTCAATATGTTTGCGCTAAAAGAATTATCCGCATCTACAGTTGGGGTTTTTATTTACCTTCAACCGGTTATAGCTATCTCTTTTGCTATGCTTACCGGTGCCGACCAATTGACACTAATTAAGGTACTTGCTATAGTGCTTGTGTTTTTAGGGGTATATACCGTAAGTTCTAAGCGGTCCAGAAAAAGGAAGAAGGGGGAATTTTGAAATGTAATGATATAATAATTTGAAAATATCTTATATTGAGCGGAGTCGAAATGTGGTATTGTGGCGTATTCAAAATGTATTTATTTAAAAACAAAAAACAAGAAACAGCTAGTTCATGATATGGGTTGACACAAAGCTTAGTTGAAAACTTCTATCAATTTTCAGTTTTCCAACTACCTTCACCCCTTCACATCAAAAGCATCCCTAAGGGTGTTGCCCACCAGCATAAACGCCATGACCAGACTCATGATGGCTAAACCCGGAATAATAGCCAAATGTGGTTGACCTAAAACTATATAATTGTAATGTTCTTTGATCATATTTCCCCAGGTAGGAATAGGCGGCTGGGCACCAATTCCCAGAAAACTCAAACCGCTTTCTATCAAAATAGCTGCTGCAAAATTGGCCGCAGAAATCACAATCACCGGCGCCATGATGTTAGGTAAAATGTGCTTGCTTATGATCCTGAAATCTGAATAGCCTAAAGCATTTGCTGCCGTGATATAAGGCATTTTTTTTACACTTTTAACCTGACCTCTCACTACTCTGGCGACCTCAACCCACATGGTTAAACCTACGGCAATAAAAACCTGCCAAAAGCCTTTTCCAAGCGCTAAAGTTAAAGCAATAACCAACAATAATGTAGGAATAGACCAGGCCACATTTATCAGCCACATCACGGCCTGATCAACAAAACCACCAAAGTAGCCACCTACTGCTCCAATAAAAATACCTATGACCAAAGAAATAAAAACGGCCACAAAACCAATCGATAAAGAGATTCGGGTTCCTATGAGCAGCCTGCTAAGCATATCTCGCCCGTATCTGTCTGTGCCCAGCCAAAAGGTTTTAGTATAGATATAATCATCTTTTAAACTCGACGTATTTTCATAAAGGCTTAAAGCTATAGATGTCTTAGGCGCAGTAGAATCATAAGGCGTTAGTTCGATGCTATTTTCTTTGATATTGTAGTCCTGAATAGGTATAATATCATTTACCTCTTCTTTACCTGTAAACCAGCTCGACCATGAGTCACTATTTTTGTTTTGGTTTGGCACTTCAAGGACTAATGTTTTAAAACCCGGCGATTTAGAATGAATGGATAAATTCATCTGATTGGCATTCACAGACTTATCAGGAGATATGATGTAAGCCAAAAGCGCAATAAACGCACAAAACACAATATAGCCCAAACAAAAAACGCCCCAAAAACGCTTTTTGAATTTTTGGAGCGCTAAGCTTAATAATGATTGCCCTTTTGGACTATTCATTTTATCAGTTTTGCGATGAGGCGTCTGCTAATTTAAAGTTTTTGGTGTGTTCCTTCAAGTCTTCCAGAACATAAACCGCTTCTTCTACGTAAATATCTTTTTGAAGACTCTTATGCCAATTTTCTCTTTTATCTTTTAAAGCTTCATCAGTTTGAAACAATTCAACTTCTTCCGGTAAGAATTTAAACGCCAGCATATTTTCGTATTCTCCCATGGAATCAAACTTTTCAGCTTCCTTATCAGTTTGTTCCATCAAGTTTTTATAAGCTTCAAAATTCAACGGAAATTCATTTTTGTCTCTTTGCATTTTTATCCATTTCGCCTGTTCTTCTATCAGACCAATTTGGGTATTGGTATCCATGCGCTTTTGGCTAGCTTTAACAATTTCATCTAAATAATCGTCATACCCATCCCAAACTTCAAAATCTGCTTTTCTGATTTTGTCATACGGCAAAGGATTATTGTAGTCTCTTTCACCGATATCAATAAAAGAATACCTGTCAGGTACAACCACATCGCTCTCTACACCTTTCAATTGAGTAGAGCTACCATTTATTCTGTAGAATTTTTGGGTTGTAAGTTTTAAGGCGCCCATGTCTCCAAAAGAGCTGTTTCGCATCCATCGGTTGAGGTTGGCTACATTTTGAACGGTCCCTTTTCCGTAAGTTTGTCGACTGCCGATTATCACTGCTCTCTTGTAGTCCTGCATTGCCGCAGCTAAAATTTCAGAAGCGGAAGCCGAGAGTTCATTTACCAAAATTACTAATGGCCCATCCCAGATTGTACCGCGTTTTTTATCTTCTAAAACTTCAACATCACCGTCTTTGGTTTTGACCTGCACAACGGGGCCTTTGTCAATAAACAGACCTGCCATTTCAACTACTGTTGTCAGAGATCCTCCGCCATTGTTTCTTAAATCAATGACCAGGCCTTGTATATCTGATTTTTTTAAACTCTCAATTTCTTTCTTAATATCAGATGCGGCATTGCGCTCCTTGTAATTTTCCATGTTGAAGTAAAACTTCGGAAGGTTGATAAATCCAAAATCAATGCCGTCTTTTTCTATGATGGTAGACTTGGCATAAGTTTCTTCAATTTCTACAACATCTCTTTCGATTTTGATGTCTTTGAATGTACCATCTACCTTTTTTACGGTAAGGGTAACAATAGTCCCTTTAGGTCCTTTTATTAAATCAACGGCATCATCTATCCTCATACCTGTGATGCTGACAGCTTTATCTTCGTCTTCCTGCTTGACTTTAACGATAAGGTCTCCAACCTCAAGCTCTTTTCCTCTCCAGGCCGGACCACCGGAGATAATTTCTACTATCTTTATGTTATCTCTTAATTTTTGAAGTCTTGCGCCTATGCCTTCAAGTTTACCGGACATAGAAACATCAAATCTGTCTTTATCTCTAGGAGCCAGGTAGTTGGTGTGCGGATCAAACTGCTCAACAACGGTATTTACGTAAAGGTTAAACCAATCTTCTCTTCTTAAATCATTAGAATTTGAAAAATAACGCTCAATAGATTCTGTGGTCTGAACCAAGGCTTCTTTTTTGAGATCTTCATGAGATTTAATTTCAACAGTGTCACTTTCCTTAGCCAGTGCATTTTGAGTTTCCAGAGCAGAATAGTAATTGGATAACACCGAAAATTTTAATTGCAAACGCCATCTCTCTTTAAGTTGATTGATGTTTTTGGCGTAATCTAAATTCTCATAGTCTGTATTAACCATTTCGTCAGAATCAAAATCAAAATCATTTTCTAAAATGGATTTGTAAAACTCTTCGGTCACTTTGAGACTCTCCTGATATCTTTCATAAACCATATTAAAGAATGAAATATCCTTTTCTTTGATCTGGTCATCTATTTTGGTTTCAAAATCTTTAAAGTCTTTGAGGTCTTTTTTTGTAAAATGCCTTTTCATAGGGTCCAGGCTTTCTAAAAATCCGGCGTAAACCTGTTTAGAAAAATTGTCGTCAATATCTCTCATATCATAGTGATTTTCTTCTATCACATAAGTTATGAGTTCTATAAGAACCTTATCCTTGTCATTTTCAGTATCAAATTTTTTGGTCGTAAAACTGCATGAGCTTACTGCCAAAACCATAGCAAAACACAATAATGCTAATTTATTTTTCATCGTCATCATATTTGAAATTTTCAAATGTAAAAATTATAAGCACAAATTAAGCCAAAATCTTTTTTTAAGATACTGGTTTTCATATAATAGTTTGTTAAAAGGGCTGCATGTACATTAGCTATTAATCCAAAACTAAAGCAAATTGATTTTACAAGACTTCAGCATATGCTGTATTTTTTTCCTGACTGCAAGTTTTTTACCGTGGCTTTGTTATACATATTATACAACGGCAAGCCATAAACTCATCAACACCTTTAAAAGACTTTAAACTTAAATCCTTACTTTTGAAAAAAAAAATCAATAATGAAAATCATTGTTCCTATGGCTGGTCGTGGATCACGACTTAGGCCTCATACTTTAACCGTTCCAAAACCTTTAATCCCTATTGCCGGAAAACCTATCGTTCAGCGATTGGTTGAAGACATTGCCAAAGTCGTCAACGAACCCATTGAAGAAATTGCTTTTGTGATAGGCAAAGATTTTGGAGCTGAAATAGAAGAAAAACTGCAAAATATTGCAACTGGCCTTGAGGCCAGGGCCAGCATTTACATTCAGGACCAACCCCTGGGAACCGGTCATGCCATTATGAGCGCAGAACCTTCTTTATCAGGACCTGCAGTCGTAGCTTATGCAGACACCTTGTTTAAGGCAGACTTTAGTATACCAGAAGATACTGACGCCATGATTTGGGTAAAACAAGTAGATAACCCCAGAGCTTATGGTGTAGTAAATCTAAATGAAAAAGGCCATATTACCGAGTTGGTAGAAAAACCTGAAAACCCGGAATCTGATCTCGCAGTAATCGGCATTTACTATTTTAGAGATGTTGCTGTACTTAAAAACAAACTTCAGGATGTTTTAGACGAAAACCTGGTGAGAGGCGGCGAATATCAAATTAATGATGGTATTGAAAAAATGAAAGCTGACGGATTTATCTTCAAACCTGGAAAGGTAGAAGAATGGATGGATTGCGGTAACAAAACTGTAACGGTAGATACCAACAAGCGAATTTTAGAACATTTGAAAAATGGAGAAGAAAAGCTCATTTCTGACCACATCGAAATCCATAATTCTGAAATTACTGAGCCTTGTTTTATCGCCGACGACGTTAAATTGATTAACGCCAAAGTTGGCCCTTATGTTTCTCTTGGAAAAGGAACAACGGTAAAAGACTCAACCATAAAAAACAGTCTGATACAGGAAAACGCTGAAATCAAAAATGCCAAATTAGAACAGGCCATGATTGGAAACTTTGCCAAATTTGATGGCCATTTCACAAGTATCAGTATAGGTGATTATTCGGTATTGGAATAAATGATAAAACCCCTTAAATACCTCACTTTTTTTCTGACAATCATTATTGTCCAAAATACTTATGCTCAAATTGAAAACGATGAAGTACCTCAGGATACTCTACCTGCTTTGAATTTACAAAATAATTTCCAGCCCAGATTTTTTGAGGCTTTATCTCAGCGAGGTATCGAAAATTACGACAAAGCGATTGGGATTTTAAGATCTATTGAAAATGATGTAAAAGATGAGCCTGTTGTTTACTTTCAGCTTGGACTAAATTATACTGATTTAGAACAATATGAAAAAGCCCTAACAAGCCTGGAAAAGGCAAGAGCACTTAAGCCTGGCGATTACGATATTGCAGAGGCAATTTTTAAAGTTCGCCGTGAGCAAAAATTTTATCAGTCTGCCATTGAAGCAGCCTTTGTTTTAGTTAAAAAAAACAAGGCGTATTTAGAAATTATTGCCGCTTTATATTTCGAGCTCAAAAACTTTGAAAAGGCCTTAGAATATCTGGAAATGTCAGACCTTGCCTCAGGTTATTCTGCGCCTAAAGACCAGATGAGGGAAGAGATATACAGGTCTTACGGAAACTATAAAGAAGCTATAAAATACTACAAAAGGCGAGAAGCTCAGGAGCCATATAATCCGCTGAATTTGTATAGACTGGCGATTTATCAATCTGAGAATCAGGACTACCAGGAAGCTTTGATATCGCTGGAGCTTCTAAAACAAAAACATCCTTTATTTACAAGAGCTTATGTTTTAGAAACGGCTATTTTCTTAAAAGATAATCAGCCTGAAAAGGCTCTTGACGCATTAAAAGTCGTAGTTTCAGATAGGTTTTTAGAAGAAAAATTTAAGGTTGAGGCCATCGAATACTTCAAAATTTTTGTTGAGTCAAACCCGGAATACCAGGACCAGTTTATTCAACTGCTTGATGTAGCCAGTGAAAAGGCAGAAGAATCTGCAACAAATCTGGATCTTGGAATGTATTACTTCGAGACGGATAAACCCAAAGCCTTATCCAACTTTAGAAAAGCTTTAGAGCAAAACCCACAGGACTACGAAATTTTAAAAAGAATCAGTATTCTTGAGTATCAACTGGGAAAATATGACAAAGCACTGCAAACCTCAGAAAATGCAATGGAAATTTATCCAACCCAAGTTGTTTTCATGTTGGTAAAAGCCAATGTAATGATAGCTCAAGCACAATATAATACAGCTGAGTCGGTTTTACTAGAAGCTCAATCTTATATTTTTGAAGAAAATGAAAGTATGTTGATGCTCTATGAGAGTTTAGCCAGAACTTATGAAGGCTTAGGAGAATTAGAAAAAGCTATGGGTTTTAAAAAGAAGGCTGATGAACTAAAATCAAAACTGAATTGAAAACACTACAAATTAATTTTGTTTTAATCCTGCTGTTAGCCATTGCAATATCCTCTTGTAAAGGGACCTCATCTGCTTTAAAAAACAAGGACCTTAAAACTGAATCTATAAAAGCCATTTTGGCCAATTACAATAAGTCGTCTCCAAATTTTAATTCTATGCGGGGCCGTCTCAAATGCCTCTATGATGACGGTACAGACCAACAAAATGTAAACATAAGCTATAGATTTAAAAAAGACGAAGTTTTATGGATGAGTGCAAAACTGGCCGGATTGATAGAATTGGCAAAAATGAAAATTACACCTGGTAATATTCAGTTTTATGAGAGGATAGACCAGTCTTATTTTGATGGTGATTTTAAATTGGTAAGTTCATTTTTAGGTCTTGAATTAGACTACGATCAAATTCAAAATTTACTTTTAGGTCAAGCTGTGAGACCTGTATTACCTGAGTCATCGGACCTGTTGAGTCTGGAAGATTATTTTCAAATTTCTACAACCTATCAGAACGAGGTTTCTCAGGTTCTTGTTATTGATGCCAAAACCTTTAAGCTGAAACAGCAGATTTTAACAAAAGACGATAAACAAATAAAGATTGACTACACTAAATATCAAATTGTAGACAATATGTCTTTTCCGGAAGAGTTTGTATTAATAGCAGGTGATACAGCAGATAAAGTTAGTTTGAATTTAACCTACAAAAACATCAATATAAACGATGATTTGAGATTTCCTTTTAAAATACCAAATAATTTCAAACCTATTAAATTTGACTAGCCAATGAGGGCATTCGTTTTTTTATCAATAATTTTTTTGAGTTTTACCCAGACATTTGTGGGTCAAACCAGAAGCGAGTTGGAAAAGCAACGTAAGCTTTTAGAACAACAAATTGTATTAATAAACAAATACCTAAGCCAAAACCAGTCAAAACAACAATCTGTACTTCAAAAAGTAGATAATATTAACCAGAGAATTTCTAAAGCAGAAGCCCTGCTTAGGGTTAATAATCAGGAGGCCAATATGCTTACCAGAGAAATTAACGCCAATGCTCAGGCAATAGATAAGTTAAGGAATGAGCTTAAAAAACTTAAGGAAGACTACAGCCAGATGGTCGTAGATGCTTACAAGAGTAAATCCAGTCAAAACCGGATAATGTTCCTGTTGTCCTCAAACAATTTTTTGCAGGCCTATAAAAGACTTCAGTACATGAAGCAATTTGCAGCACATCGCGAACAGCAGGGAGCTGAAATACAAGAACAAACAAAAGCTTTACAGGAACTAAACGGCAAACTTTTTGTTCAAAGAGAGGATAAGGAAAAGCTATTAGCTCAAAATAGAAAAACACTCGAAAAATTAAAAAGAGATAAAGAAGCTGAAAAGGAACTGATGGCTTCAATTAGAAAAAAACAAGGCCAGTACAAAAGAGAGTTAGAGCGTAATCAGCAAAAAATATCCGAAATAGACCAACTCATAAAAAAGTTGATTCGAGACGCAATTGCCGAAGAAAACAAAAAAGTTGGCGGCACATCTACCAGCAGATTTAAGATGACTCCGGAAGCTACAGTTTTAGGTAACAAATTTGAAGATAATAAAGGCAAGCTGCCCTGGCCGGTTGAAAAAGGTTTTGTTTCCAGACCTTTCGGAACCAGACAACACGCGGTGGTCAAAACCGTAAAAACCAAAAGTGATGGCGTTAGAATAGACACAGACGAAGGGGCTAAGGCCAGAGCTGTTTTTGATGGCGAGGTTAGCAAAATCCAAATTGTACCTAATTCTTACAATATTATTTTTATACGTCACGGCCAATACTTATCGGTTTATAAAAACATAGACAAGCTTTTTGTAAAAAAAGGAGACAAAGTAAAGCGCAATCAATTCTTAGGCACTATTGGTCATGATCTAACCGATGGTTCCACAACGCTGGGGTTTTATATTTTTAAGAACAACAGTCCTCAAAATCCTGCAGACTGGGTCTATAAAATGTAAAGTTCAATATTTTACTCAGATTATAAAAGAGTAGGCGAAGGTTGAGTTTAACTTCCGGCTTATTCAGACACAAATTACAAAAGAATACCAGTCAACTCAAACAGGTTTTTGTTGTTTAGTTTAGCAAAAGTATTATCTTAGCATTAACATTTCCTTAAGCAAACACTAATTTGATGCAAAAATATTTTTGCCTTTTCATAATTTTTTTTTCAATTTTTTGTAGTGGGATTTCCTATTCACAAAACGTCCAGTTAAAGGGGAAGGTTATAAGCTCCGCAGACTCCATACCCTTATTGGGAGCAACGGTTTACATCAAAGGAACCAGCTTTGGAAGCCTGACCAATATAGATGGTGAATTTTCAATAAGAGCAAAAGATGTAAACCCTGAAAATGAATTGAAAATTACTTATCTGGGCTACCAATCCAAAACCATTAAAATAGGTAGTAAAAGAAGTTTCTTAGTATATCTCATGCCAGACGAAGAACAATTGGATGAAGTTATTATTACCACTTCTTACGGCACAGCCAAGCCAAAAGAAGAAGTGGTCGGCAGCATCACCCAAATCAATAGTCGTGAGATAAATACTAACCAAAGTTTTGAATCTGTGGATAAAATGATTGAAGGTCTGGCGCCGGGCGTTCAGGTGGTTTCAAACACTCAGGTTGGTACAGCAACAAGCATAAATATTAGGGGTCAGGGTACTTTTACGCCGCTTTCCGGAAACGTGCTTAACGCGTCCGCCCAACCCCTTATTATTGTTGATGGTATCATTTTATCTGAAGAAAGTGGATTTGATGATGAAATATTTGATGCCGGAGGAAGCCGGTTTGGAGAGGAACTATTAAATCCATTATCTAAAATACCTCCTGAGGACATCGAAAGCATCTCTATTCTAAAAGATGCTGCAGCAGTAAGTATTTACGGGGCAGACGGCGCAAACGGTGTTATTTTGATAACCACTAAAAAAGGTCGTTCCTCAAAAATGCAGGTCAATGTAACTCAGCAGATTGGTATATCAAATGCCATAAATAGAATTGATTTCCTCAGTGGTCCTCAATACCATAATTTGCTTGTTGAATACTACCTTAACACAGGAGAAACTTTACAAAGTGCTACCGCACTTGCAGGGTCTTCAACAACAGATACCAACTGGTTTGATCTGATGAATGAAAGTGGATTTTTTAGCCGAACACAATTCAATATATCTCAAAAAAAGGGAAAATTCAATTACAGAGGCTCTATTTCTTATCTTGTCAATGATGAGGCTCAGGTAGGGAATGAATTTCAAAATCTAAGAGGTAATCTTAACCTCGGTTTTGAACATAAAGGTTTTTCTGCCAGTTTAAGTTTCTCACCTTCACTGGTTCAAAAAAGTAACCCTAACCAATTATTTAGTTTTCCTTTACCACCAAATGTGTCGCCGTTTGATGAGGATGGCAACTTTACCATTATTCAAACCGGTGTTTTGGGTAATCCTTTAGCGGTTTTGGAGCAAAATTTATCTGAAGCAGAAACTGTTGGGTTGATTACCAGTTTAAATTTAAGTTATAAATTCAATGAACATTGGACAGCCAGGGTTATTGGTGGATTAGACTATACAGATAAGGTGCAGGACCGCTATTTCTCGGGTGATAATTCTTCCGGCAGGCTTAGCGGCGTTTTTGAAGTTGATGGTGTCACTTACCCCGAATGGGGTAGAAAAATCAGATTTGAAAGAGGTGTAGAAAATTTTACTTTAAACGCCACAGCTTCCTACCAAAAGACTTTTAATGAAAAACATAACCTGGACGGACTAATTGGTACAGAAATAAATGAACAGAAAAACACCAATCGGCGTATATTAGGAAGTGGTTTTATAGAACAAAGTAAAAACAACAGTTTTGATGATGCCAATGAAGTAGCGGTCAATAGTTTTACATCAGAGAATGCCAGGCGTTCATTTTTTACGCAAATAAATTATGACTTTAACAAAAAATATTTCCTGACCGGTAGCATTAGACAAGACGAAAGTTCTGCATTTGGTGGAGATGTCAATGCAGCTTATAATGGTGCATTAGGAGCGAGTTGGGTGCTGTCTAAAGAGAATTTTATGCAAGGTCTTGAAAAGCTAAATTTTTTAAGGTGGCGGGTCAGTTATGGTTCTTCCGGTAATTCCCGTATAGGTAGCTTTAGAGCGCAAGGGCTTTACAATTTAGACATCAATGATTTAAATGGATATAACACAAACGATTCTGCTTTCCCGGCCAGTGCGCCAAACGCAAACTTATCATGGGAAAGAAATATAAAATTCAATACAGGAATAGACCTCAAATTTTTTAACAACAGATTAGATTTTACTGCAGAAGTCTATCGAGACGAGATTACAGATATCATTTCCTCGACCAATATTGTTCCGGAATCCGGCTTTACGGATGTCCAGGCTAATGTCGGCAGCATGGAAAATACCGGTATAGAGCTGGCCATAAATGCTTTGCTGGTAGATAAGGACAAATTCAGCTGGAGATTTAGGGCAAACTATTCCAGAAACAGAAACAAAGTCTTGTCTGTAGAGAATTTGAGCTCAGAATTTTCGTCATCAGAAAGAGCCTCTGCACTTCGTGTTGGAGAAAGTACTTCTGCCATTTGGGGTGTAGAATGGGCAGGTGTTGACCCTGCCACCGGAAGAAATCTTTACCGAAAGGACGGCGAATTGTATGATGGTATAACTTACAGGGAAAATTTTGATAATGTGGACTGGGAAATTATAGGAGACAGGCTACCGGACTTTTTTGGAAGTTTTCAGCACCAGTTTCAAATTGGCAAAAACCTGAACATTACAGCCAGGTTTTTATATTCTTATGGTGGTGATTTTCTTATGGACAGAAGCCTTGAGGCTACAGATGAATTGTTTACGACAAGGAATATGATCGTTGAAACAGGAGATGTATGGAGGCAACCGGGAGACATCGCCAGAAACTCAAGATTTGATCCTTCTATGCCTATCATCAGAAACTCAACAAAATATGTATATGAGGTGAGCTATATCAAATTTCAAAATTTAAGTATCAATTACAATATTGAAAACAAACTCACAGAAAAATTAAACATCAGTAGATTTAGTATATTTGTGAATGCCGATAATTTGGCTTATTGGTATAAAAATGCAGGACCAGGAAATGATGTAGAAGAATTGCGCTTTACTTATCCTGAAATGAGAACCATAACCTGTGGATTTAAACTTGGATTTTAATGAAAAGACTTTTTTACATATTATCTTGTTTTATTGTTTTCACATCTTGTGAAGACTTTCTTAATCGTGAACCGGTAGAGCAGGTCTCAATTTCTCAACAATTTTCTTCGGTTGAAGGTCTTTTACAGACGGTAAGTGGTGTTTATTCTGCTTATGAAGCCTTATATTCAAGTATTTCTTTCATATACGCAGATGCTATTGCCGGAAATGTAAAGTTTGCTCCTAACCAACAGGGATTTGCTAATGTGCCTGATCAGTTTCAGCCGGTTTATGCTTTTCAGGAGCAATCAGACGAAGGAACTTATACTTCTTACTATCAAAATGCTTACAGCATCATAAACGCTTTGAATCTTATTTTAGAAAATATAGACAATGTCCCCGAACTTGATGCGTCTTTAGAGCAACAAATCCGCGCAGAAACACTGGCCATGCGCGCAAGTGTACATTTTGAATTATCGAGACTATTCGCGCAAACCTATGATTTTTCAGCTGAAGCACAACATCCCGGAATTGTTTACAATACAAGAACCCTGGAGGCCGGAGAAGATTTTCCGGCGAGAGCAACCGTAGCCGAAACCTATAACCTGATTGAAACAGATTTTCTTGAGGCTTTAAATCTGTTTACAGAAAATGCGGCTTTGCCCGGTCCTGAGACCAGTTATTTTAATCCAAATAACGTCAGGGGTTTGCTTTCCAGGCTATACCTATACAAAGAAGATTGGGAAAACTGTATCGCTGTAGCCAATGATGTTTTGGATTCTGGTATCTCGCTAACACCAAGGGACTTGTTTGTAGAACAATGGACAGCACTTGAGCCCATTTCAGAAGCTTTATTTGAATTTTCTCCACCGGTAGCAGGCGATGACGGAACTTTAATAACCTCCAGTGTCTCTCAGTATTATGGTTATGTTTTTCTTAACGGAGAGCTTGCAGACTATGCAAGATATACGGCCTCTAACGACTTGGTTTCTCTTTATGAAGATGATGATATCAGAGGACCAGACGGTATGCTGGTAACACTAAACATTCCAACCCAAACTGGAACAGATTTAGAAGAACAGCCCTATATTTTTACTCAAAAATATGTGGATGACGATGGGGCCATTATGATTAGACTTTCGGAAATACTACTGAACAAAGCTGAAGCTCATGCCAGGCTTAATCAAAATCAGCTGGCTTTATCGGACTTGCAAAATATAAGAGAAAGGGCAAATCCTAATGCAGATTTACTTAACCTTTCAGGGCAGGCTTTAATCGACGAAATTTTGCTGGAACGCAGACGCGAACTGGCCTTTGAAGGTCATTTCCTTTTTGATCTGGCCAGAAACGGACTATCCATCATCAGAAATGATGGCTGTAATATCTCCATTTGTCAGCTGGATTATCCTAACAACAGGTTTATTTTGCCTATACCACAAAGCTCAATATTAATTAATGAAAATATGGTTCAGAATGAGGGCTACTAATTTTTACATATGGATAGTGTTTTCATTACTGTTTTTGATGGCCTGTGAAGACGACAAGGCTTTGCCCGAGACAACGCTTGAAGAAAGTTTTGTGCGTTTTAGTTTTAAACTGACCCAAAATGGGGAAATTCTTGAATTTCCTGAACAAACGCTATCTGCACAGGAAGTAGGTGAGTATACTTTTGAAAAGAGAGATACACTAAAAATCCCTGTGATTGCCAGTTCAAGAGATAATTTAGAGCAGCCTGTAACAGCCAATTTTGAAACTGTTTTTTCAAGTGATTTCATTCAGCAGAATTTTGAAATATTTCCTGAAAACCTCCAGCTCCAGTTTTCTAAAACTCAGCCCAGTGATACCATTTATGTACTGCCCGGTATGAGATTTGAAAGTTTAAATCAAGAGTCTATAAAGTTTAATTTAACCTCAGTCTCGAATCCTGAATTTAGTTTAGGTTATGACAGAAGCCTATTGCCATTGGATGAATTCATATTAAACATCGCGAATACACAACCAGTCACCTATGCTTTAGAAGAAAAGAACTTCAGTTTGAATGGAAACTCAGGTGAAAGCGTGACATTTGATGTCGTTTTTGATCAACTGGTCAGTCAGGATGAAATCGAAGGATTAGATTTTTTATCTACTGCTTTTGCACAATTCCCCTGTGATGAAGGTCTGGCTGCAGAATTTGAATTTGATATCAGTCAGTCTGGTATTCAGGGATTAAGTAAAAATTTGACTTTTGTTTTAAGTCTAAACGCAGATGCACCGGGTTTTGGTGCAACTTTAAACATCAATCTCAATGAAGTTAACGACCCGGGGTTTGAAAGGTTTGGGAACACCTTAATCGTCGCATCCACACCGGAAGAGCCGGTCATGAGAACAGGAGACCCTGCATCTCATTGGTATAATGCAAACAATATATTTCACCGAACATTCGGTAAAGCCTGGTACTTTGATGCAGATGATGATCTGGTATGTGAATGGGGAGATTTTGCGACATTTACCAGACCGGTAGATGTTGACCCGGGTTCAGAATTTGATAATGGACAGGGTTTTCATAAGTATAAGATCGGATTCAGAAATATCATAGCCAATCCCAGTGGTAATGTCATAGGCACCAATCCCTTCAATCTCAGAAGATTTTATAATGGAGCCAGTGCATTATCCCCAGCTTATAATCAGTTGGAATCCATCGAATTTTTTCCCGAAAACGGCAATAATCCTAATCAAGGATCCGTTAGGGTAATCGCACAAACTTTAGTATTTTTGGTTGACGAAAATGATGTTGAAGTACAGTACAACATACCTGTTTGTGGCAGTGGCACTTACGAATTTAATGCCACTGATAACAGATGGGAAATGTTTGTAACCTTAATCGCAGATGAAACAGCTATAGGCGGCGGCAGTAATGTAGAGAAAAAGATGTTCATTTACTCTGAAAATGTATCTGATGATCCGCCTTTACTGAATGAAGATTGTGCAAACTATTTTGAGTTTTGATGAGTTATGAAGAAGATTTTAATTTTAGTTATAAGTATATTTTTTTGGTCCTGTAATGAGAGTAAAAAAACAGAGTATCAGTCTATTGAAAACCTTAGAGCGGCATATAGCAGTGGAGATTACAGTCAATGGCCAAAACCGGATTTACACGAAAGTATAGATCAGGACAGTTTTGAAGACATAGGTGTACTTCCAAAACTTGAAGAAGATAAAGATAACCCTTATACCGCCGAAAAGTACGACCTAGGCAGAGCTCTATTTTTTGAAAGAAAGCTTTCTAAAAGCAATCAGGTATCCTGTGCGACCTGTCATGTACCATCAAAAGGATGGACAGATCATGAAGAACGCTCTATTGGCCACGATAATCAAACGGGAAAACGCAATGCCATGACCATACTTAATGCGGCTTATGCTGATAAGTTGTTCTGGGACGGCAGAGCGCTTAGCCTTGAACACCAGGCCATGTTTCCTATTGCAGATCCTTTGGAGATGAATGAAAAGCTGCCCATAGCCGTTAGAACAATTCAAAGTTTACCTAAGTACCAGGAACTCTTTGAAAAAGCATTTGGCAGCGACCAGATCAATATGCAAAACATCCAAAAAGCCATTGCGGTTTTTGAAAGGCAGATTGTAAGTCCGCCTTCAAAGTTTGATAAATTTATCTCCGGAGACAGCGAACAGTTTTCAGACAGCGAATTAAGGGGTCTGCATTTATTCAGAACAAAAGCGCAATGTATTAACTGTCATAATACACCTTATTTTAGCGATAATGATTTCCACAACGACGGCTTAGGCCATTTTGGAACAAAAAATGAAGATTTGGGGCTGTATTATGTTACCGGAGAAAAAGAAGACATTGGTAAATTTAGAACACCTACCTTAAGAGAAGCTTCTATGACCGGTCCCTGGATGCATACAGGGTTTTTTAAAAAACTGGAAGATGTAATTACCTACTATAACCTGGGTAATCCTATGCCTGTTAGTCCAAGGTACTTTAAAAAAGACAGTACAAGACAAAAACCTCAGAAAGCTACAATGCTGGAACCGCTTGAACTTACAAAGCAGGAACAAAAAGACCTTTTGGCTTTTATTAAAACACTTACTACAGAAGGTGTAACTCAGTTTTAAAAAAAGTGAATTACTTTTTATTTTGAGTTTTAATGTAGTTTTCTAATGCCATTGTCATGGACGGTGTTTCGGGTGTAGGCGCTTTAATATCTATTCTTAAACCCATTTCTTCTGCTGCAGAATGTGTCGTATTACCAAATACCGCAATTCTGGTATCATTTTGCTCGTAATCCGGAAAATTTTCATAAAGAGATTTGATACCACTCGGACTGAAGAATACCAGAATGTCATAAAACACATCCTTTAAGTTTGATAAATCACTGACCACAGTTTTGTAGAAAATACCTCTTTTCCAATCTATACCAATTTTATCAAGCTGCTGAGGTATAACGGGTTTAAGGACATCAGAAGAAGGCAAAAGAAACTTTTCGTCAGAATGCTTTTTGATGTTTGAAATTAAGTCCTGAAAAGTACGTTTACCAACATAAATTTTACGTTTTCTGTAAACAACATATTTTTGGAGATAATAAGCTACAGCTTCACTTTGACAAAAATACTTTAATGAATTAGGGATTTTGTATCGCATTTCTTCTGCAATACGGAAAAAGTGGTCTACCGCATTTCTACTGGTCAAAATAATAGCTGTAAATTTTGACAAGTCAATTTTTTGTTGTCGAACTTCTCTGCTTTCTACACCATCTACATGAATAAACGGTATAAAATCAATCTTGACATTGAGCTTTTCCTCAAGCTCTGCGTAAGGTGAATTTTCAATTTTTGGTTCGGGCTGTGAAATAAGTATGGTTTTCACTTTCATAAAATACTTTTTTTCAAAAAATTAAGCAATAACAAACAAATTATATAAAAAATAATATGGTGCTATTTCAAGGGCGCAAAGGTACAAAATAAAATAATACCAATTTCTTATAGCAAAACTTCTATTCTTGTACAAAAAATAAACCATGTTTAAGAGGTAGTAAACACCTGAAATAGTAATGATTATAGCTAAAAAATTTGCTTCACTATGTGGATAATACACAAAAAAAGTCAGTAATGGCAGAGCTAGAAAAACAGCATAAGACCATATGGCCTGTTTGTAAAACAAGTATATATTCAAAAAGTTATGATTTGAATAACAGTAATTTATCAATTTTTCTAAGTGGTATTTCAAAAAGAGAAACACACTAATGGCCATAAAAATACAGGCGAGATTTATAAGCGGATTTTCGAAGAACAATTCGGCAGAACCTCTCTCAATCATAAAAATATATACCAATTGAGAAGCGATAATATTGGCAATAATAAAGGCTATATTTTCAAAAGTAGAAATAAAGCCGGTTTCCCTGACTTTAACCTTAAAATAGGTTTTTGAGTATAAAAGTTTAAGGAAGTTTCGGTACTTGGCGGCATTGACCTGCTTTAAAAAAAGTAAGCCTATACCTATTAATATCAGGCTTAGGGTAAACCAGTCGTACGAATTAAAATCTCTTAACACCTTTAAAGTTTACATGCAAAATTAAACCAAAACTAAACCAACTAAGAAAATTCATAAGAAATAATATTTTATTTTTGCGGATTAACGTCAAGAGCTCATGCAACAACGTATTGTCATTATACCTACTTATAACGAAATTGAAAACATTGAAAAGGTCATCAAAAACGTATTTGCTCAAGATGTTGCATTCAACGTCCTGGTAGTGGATGACAGTTCTCCGGATGGAACGGCAGACAAGGTAAAGCAGCTTCGGCAAAAGTATAAAAATCGCTTATTTTTACTGGAAAGAAAAGAAAAAGATGGCTTAGGCAGAGCGTACATAGAAGGGTTCAGATGGGCTTTAAAATACAATTACGACTACATTTTTGAAATGGATGCTGATTACTCTCATAACCCCAATGATTTGATAAGGCTATACAACGTCTGTCGAAAAAAAGGTGCAGACATGAGTATTGGATCAAGGTATATTGGAGGTGTAAATGTTATCAATTGGCCTATGAATCGTGTTTTGCTTTCCTGGTTAGCTTCAAAATACGTCCGCCTGATCACCCGAATGCCTATTTTTGATACTACGGCCGGCTTTGTATGTTACCACAGAAAAGTACTTGAGACCATAAATCTTGACAAAATAAAATTTGTCGGCTATGCCTTTCAGATAGAAATGAAGTTTAAAGCCTACAAGTTAGGCTTCAATGTACAGGAAATTCCTATTATTTTTACAGATAGAACCAAAGGACAGTCCAAAATGGATAAGCGCATTATTTGGGAAGCTGTCTTTGGCGTTATAAATTTGAAATTTAAAAGCTTATTTTTAAAAAATAAATTTAATTGATCATGTCCATACTTATTAAAAATGCTCAAATCGTCAACGAGCAAAAAATCACTGCAGCTGATGTTTACATTGAAAATGATATCATTAAGAAAATAGACAAAAACATCAGTATAGAAAAAGTACACCAGACCATAGATGCCGAGGGTAAATTTCTTATCCCGGGCGCTATTGACGATCAAGTACACTTTAGAGAACCCGGACTGACCCATAAAGAAACCATAAAGCACGGTTCCCTGGCTGCTGTTGCTGGTGGGATTACCTCGTTTATGGAAATGCCTAATACCAACCCACAGACGGTAACCCAGGAGTTGCTCGAAGCCAAATTTGAAATAGCCAGAAAAACCAGTTATGCCAATTACTCTTTCAAGTTTGGAGGGACAAATGATAACCTGGAAGAAATCAAAAAAATAAATCCCAGAACTACAGCAGGTCTAAAGCTTTTTCTTGGGTCTTCTACCGGAAATATGCTTGTAGACGACTGGGCAGTTTTGGAAGATATATTTAAAGAATCGCCTGTGATCATTTCTACACATTGTGAAGATGAAGACACAATAAATCGCAATACTGCTATTTATAAAGAAAAATATGGAGATGATATCCCTATCAAATTTCATCCAAAGATCAGAAGTGAAGAAGCCTGCTACCTGTCCTCATCGCGAGCTGTAGAATTGGCTAAAAAAACGGGGGCGAGGTTACACGTATTTCACTTATCTACAGGGAAAGAAACCCATTTGTTTGATAACAGTATACCGCTACAGGAGAAAAAAATCACCTCAGAAGTTTGTGTTCATCACCTTTGGTTTTCCGAAGAAGATTACGATGAAAAGGGTACTCATATCAAATGGAACCCAGCCGTGAAAACGGCTAAGGACCGGGAGACTTTGCTTCAGGCCTTACTAGACGATAAAATAGATGTTTTGGCCACAGACCATGCACCACATACGTTAGAAGAAAAAGCTCAGGTATACACCAAAGCACCAAGTGGCGGGCCTTTGGTACAACATGCCATTCCAGCCCTTCTGGAATATTACCACCAGGGAAAAATTAGTATTGAAAAAATTGTAGAAAAATACTGTCATAACCCGGCAATTTTATTTGATGTATATAAAAGAGGTTTTATAAGGGAAGGCTATAAGGCAGATTTAGTATTAATAAACACAAACAAACCCTGGACAATCTCCAAAGACAATATCCTTTACAAATGCGGCTGGTCTCCGTTTGAAGGTTCTACATTCCAGTCTCAGATAGAAAAAACATTTGTGAATGGTAAATTGATTTACGACAACTTCAAATTTAATGATATACAAAATGCAGAAAGACTTGAGTTTGACCGGTAAGTATATACAATTTGCTTTAGGCATTGCTTTTACTTTAATTTTAAGCGGGTGTAGTGATGTCCAGAAACACGAGAAACCTGAAAACCTCATCCCAAAGGACAAAATGGTAGAGGTTTATACAGATATGATTATTCTGGATGCCTTAGACCGAACCAGTCCCAGAACCTTAAAGTCTTTTGAAGTTGAAATCTCAGATCATATCCTCAAAAAATTCAACTTAGACAGTACAACATTAGCTCAAAACATAGCATATTACAATCTGGAATTTGAAACTAACGCAGAGATTTATGACAAGGTTACCAAAAACATCAGTGAAAAAAAGGATGAAATAGACTCTATCGTCAACCTGAGAGATAGCCTTAAAAGAGAAGAAAGAAAACTCAAAAACAAAATTAAAAACGACTCAATTATACCTCAAAACAAAAAGAGTCTTCAAAAAATAAAACAACCATGACCAAAATCTCAGGATTTTCAAAACTTTCTAAAAGTGAAAAAATAGAATGGGTTTGCGAACATTATCTTAGTGATACACCACATGCAAAGCAGGTTATCGAACAGTATTGGAATACAGACGAAAAACTTCAAAAGCTTCACGATGAGTTTGCAGAAAACACCATTTCCAACTATTATTTACCATTTGGTGTTGCACCAAATTTTACCATAGACGGTAAGGTTTATTGTATTCCGATGGTAATAGAGGAAAGTTCAGTTATTGCAGCCGCGAGTAAAGCAGCTAAATTTTGGGATAACAAAGGAGGTTTTAAGACTGAAGTTGTAAGTATGACAAAAGTAGGGCAGGTGCACTTTACTTTTAAGGGAAATTATAAGGACCTAAAATCTCATTTTGAGCGTCACCATCAACAATTTTTTGAAGACGTCAAAAGCATAACCGCCAATATGAATAAGCGAGGTGGCGGTGTAAAAAGTATTGATCTGATAGATAAGACAGGCGATCTGAAAAATTATTACCAACTGCACTGTACTTTTGAAACAGCTGATGCTATGGGTGCTAACTTTATAAATTCCTGTTTGGAACAATTTGGTAAAACACTAGAGCAGATAATGCCCACAGCATACAATGTTGAAGTCATCATGTGCATTTTGTCTAACTATGTGCCTGATTGTTTGGTGAGAGCCGAAGTATCCTGCCCGATTCGCGATTTGGCAGAGACTCAAAAGGAAGCTGTAAGTTTTGCTAAAAGATTCAAGTATGCCGTAGAAATCGCTAATGTTGAACCCTATCGTGCTGTGACGCATAACAAGGGAATCATGAATGGCATCGATGCTGTGGTTTTGGCTACCGGAAACGACTTTAGGGCGGTTGAAGCAGGTGTTCACGCCTTTGCAGCAAAGGAAGGCTCTTATAAAAGTCTAACCCACGTAGACATAGAAGGCGACAATTTTAAATTCTGGATAGAAGTCCCGATTGCCATTGGTACTGTTGGTGGCTTAACGGCCTTACATCCATTGGTAAAAATTGCATTAAAAATGCTGGATCAACCATCAGCAGAAACTCTCATGAAGATCATTGCTGTAGCCGGCCTCGCTCAAAACTTTGGCGCTGTACATTCGTTGGTGACTACAGGTATTCAAAAAGGACACATGAAAATGCATTTATTGAATATTTTGAACCAGTTTGATGCCACCAATAAAGAAAAAGAGCAGGCTATAGAATATTTTAAAACAAATACAGCAACGCATAGCCATGTGGTAGAATTTATAAAGTCTATAAGATCCTGATGTCAACGCTAGACTTTTTCAGTCAGGGTAAACTCCTGCTCACAGGAGAATATGTCGTTTTGGACGGTGCCAGCGCCATTGCACTGCCGTGTAAATTAGGCCAGTTGTTGAAAGTTGAAAATATACCTCAACCCAAATTTGAATGGACCAGCTATTTGAAAGGAGGCAAATTATGGCAAAAAACCATATTCAGCCTGAAAGATATCATTAACCAAAATTCAAAAAACAGCTTTGAGAAGAGGCTTTTTGAAATTTTAAAGGTCATATACCTTCAGAAACCTCAATTGTTTGAGTCCAGGTATGCTTTTACTACACATTTGGATTTTGAAAAAGAATGGGGACTGGGTTCCTCATCAACTTTGATCAACAACCTTTCGCAATGGGCACAGATAGACCCGTACTTTCTTTTAGAACATACTTTTGGAGGCAGTGGTTACGATATTGCAGCAGCAAGTAAAAAATCACCATTCATATATACACGCCATGAAGGAAATATTCAAACCCAGGTTGTTGAAATACATGAAAAATTAAAACCACACTTGTACTTTGTTTATCTCAACCAAAAACAAAACAGTCGGGATGGTATAGCTAAGTACCGACAAAAGCATAAAAATATTAAAGCTGTAAGTGAGATTTCATTCATCTCTAAGGAACTGGTGAAGATAAAAGATATTAAAGGTTTTGAGAAACTTCTGCAGTCGCATGAAAGCATTATTTCTGAGATCCTGGAGGTTGAACCAATTCACTCCAGATTGTTTTCAGATTACGACTCCGGTATAGTAAAAAGTCTTGGCGCCTGGGGTGGTGATTTTGTTTTGGTAACCGCAGAACAACAAAACGACCTGAAGTATTTTGAAGAAAAAGGCTATAAGGTTGTTTTCAATTATAAGGCTTTGGTTTGTTAAGAACTTAATATTTTAAACAGGTCAGGAGGACACTTTACAGGCTTTCTGGTATCTGCTGAAGTAAATATAAGTGTAACCTGAGCTTCAACAATCAATTCGTCTTTAGAATTGTAAAGCTTATAGTCGAAAGGAATTCTTACCCCGTACATTTCACCCCGTTGTACATCTACTTTTACGGTATCCCCAAATCTAATTGGTCTTTTATAATCGATGTTGATATTGTATACGGGCAGCATGATACCCTGCTCTTCTAATTCAGCGTAATTTACACCTTTTTTTTCCAGCCAGTCTATACGTGCCTGTTCCAGATACAGCAGGTAATTGGCATGATGTACAACACCCATTTGATCTGTTTCAGCATAACGAATTTTATAATAAAACTTCATTATTTCCTATTTAGTTTTGATTTATTTCTTAATTTTAAAATTGTTTTGTATACAGAAAAAAAATAACAATATCAATAGCGATTTTATTTTTTTATGAATTGATTTGTTCACATATTTGTAATGTCAAAACGAGGTAATTTTTCTACCCCAAAAAATGTAAATTTAGAATAAAAAATGAATAAAACTGCGGAATCAGTTTGGGAAAGGTGCTTGTCTTTTATTAAAGATAACATCACACCGCAAGCTTACAAAACATGGTTTGAGCCGATAAAGGCCGTAAAGCTTACTGATAACGCCTTGAGTATTCAGGTACCTTCTAAATTTTTCTATGAGTGGCTGGAAGAACATTATGTGAAGTTACTCAGGGTAGCTTTGACCAAAAGTTTAGGCAACCAGGCCAGGTTGATTTATGTGATCAAGATGGAAAATGCCAGAGATAACAAATCGGCATTTACAGAAAAAATTCCCAGCGCTCAAAGGAGTAAAGTCAATTCTCAAAATGTGAGTATGGCTTTAAACACCAAAAGTCCGGAACTCAAAAATCCATTTGTCATTCCGGGAATCAGAAATTTAAAAATTGATTCTCAGCTAAACGCCAATTACAATTTCGACAATTTTCTGGAAGGTCAATCAAACAGGCTTGCCCGATCGGCGGCAAAAGCTGTTGCGGCAAAACCAGGCGGTACATCTTTTAATCCGCTATTGATTTTTGGAGGTGTCGGACTGGGTAAAACCCATTTGGCACACGCTATAGGTGTAGAAGTAAAAGACAATTATCCAAATAAGACAGTGTTATATATTTCTGCAGAAAAATTTACACAGCAGTATATTGAGTCTGTAAGAAAAAACACCAGAAACGATTTTATCCATTTCTATCAAATCATTGATGTCCTGATTGTAGATGACATACAGCTTTTATCGGGCAAAAAAGGCACCCAGGAAGTGTTTTTCCACATTTTCAACCATCTGCATCAAAATGGTAAGCAGGTGGTTCTTACAAGTGACAAGGCACCTGTAGATATGCAGGAAATTGAAAAGCGTTTGCTGTCGAGGTTTAAATGGGGGTTATCTGCCGAGCTGTTAAAACCGGATTTTGAAACCCGAAAAAAAATAATTACCAACAAGCTTTATGAAGATGGTGTAGAAATTCATGAAGATATCATAAACTATGTCGCCAAAAATATCAAGACCAACATCCGTGAACTTGAAGGCGCTATAATATCTCTTATTGCACATTCATCTTTCAATAAAGAAGAAGTAGACCTCAATCTCGCCAAGAGAATTGTAGAAAATTATGTTCACAATTCCAAGAAGGATATTTCTATAGAGCAAATCCAAAAAGTGGTCAGCAGTTATTTCCAAATGGACATAGAGACCCTGCAGTCCAAAACCAGAAAACGACATATTGTTCAGGCGCGTCAAATTGCGATGTTTTTTGCCAAGAAAATGACCAAAGCTTCTCTGGCCAGTATAGGCAAGCAAATAGGAGACAGGGATCATGCTACCGTGCTTCATGCCTGTAAAACCGTAAACAACTTAACGTCTACGGATAAGCAATTCAAAAAATTTGTTGAAGATCTAGATAAACGCTTAGTAGAATAGTGATGTCCAAAACCAAAATACTTATGGTCTGTCTTGGTAACATTTGCCGTTCTCCACTGGCAGAAGGTATTTTAAAATCTAAGGTTGATCCGAATAAAGTTTATGTAGAATCTGCAGGAACCGGAGACTGGCATATCGGTCAATTGCCCGACAAGCGTTCAATAAAGGTTGCAGAGGAACACGGATTGGATATTACAGACCAGCGCGGCAGACAATTTCAATCCTCAGATTTTGACCATTTTGACAGGATTTATGTCATGGACAATTCTAATTATTCAGATGTTTTGGCCCTGGCCAGAAATGAAGAAGACCAAAACAAAGTACACCTCATTTTAAATGAAATTTTTCCCGGAGATAATTTGGATGTTCCTGATCCTTATATGGGCGGTGAGAGTGGTTTTAAAAGAGTATATGATATGCTTGACCAGGCCACTGATAAAATTTTAGAGAGACTTAAAGATAAATCCTAAAGTCTAAAATCTTTTCAATAGGCTTCATCCCATTTTTTATAATTCAATGTTATTTAGTTTAAACAGGCTAAAAATTAGTCTGACAGCCTAAACTCATAAGTAATATAGCCTACCTGACGAGTTGGTGCATTACTGTCTTTATTGAACTTGGTGTCCATTGCTGCTCTTTTTGCGGGATCTAACAGGCAAGCAGCTGAATTTGTAGTACCCTGAGCTCCGGGAGAAGCCTTAAGAACATTTCCGTTTTTATCTACTTCAATTCTCACGACTACGACACCTGACTCATTGCACTCTTGTGTATATTTTGTTTTGTTGAGGGCTTTTCTTCCGCCTAACCTGTAGTTACCATCACCATCCAGTCCTTTTCCGGTGCCGTAATAAGATTTGACATCTAAATCTCCGTCAGGATCGCCTTTGTCTCCGCCGGTTTGGTCGTTTCCTTCACTGTTCTGTGACTGACCATCGTTCTGAGGCCCGTTCAAAAGATTGTCCATGGCATCAGTTACGGCTTTATCCGGTTGCGGGTCAGGCTCTTTTTCAGGAATGTCTTTAGGCTTTTCCTTTACAGGCTCGGTTTGTTTTTCAGGGACTTCTTCTTTAGGCTCTTCTTTTTCCGGTTCTTTTTTTTCCGGTTCTATTTCTTTTTTGTCCTCTTCTTCTTTTATCACCGGCGCTTCTTCAGTCTCCTGAGTAGCCACTTCCTCTTTAATTTCGCTGCTTGTGGGTTGGGTTTGTGGCTGAGGCGTTGGCTCTGGAATATTCTGCTGAGGTGAAGTTTTTACAGGCGTAGTGGGCTGCGTGTCGCCCTGACCCATTTCAGTCGTACCAAAGTTAACAAGTATCCCTTTTTCCTTTGGTGGATCAAAGTATTTTAAACCTAATAAGAGCAATAGCAATATCAGTATCGCATACAGGATAATGGTGATGACCAGAGATTTTCTTTCGTATTTAGTTTCTATTAATGCCATAGTCAAAGCCTCTATTCCATCCCGACAATTCGGGATCGGGATCCCAAAGGGGACTTAATTTTTATTTTGTAGTGTTTTCTAAATCTTTATAAATCATTATCAAGACATTATTTTAGCTTAAAATGCACTCAGTCTAAAACTTTTCTCAATTCGGTTTCACCGCCAGCACCACTTTAAATCGATTTCTGTTGGCGATGTCCATCACTTTGACGGCTTTTTCAACCGGGACACCTTCCTCTGCACGCAAAATAATGGTGGGGTTTTCAACATCCTTTAGTCTGTCAATCAAATTCCGTTCCAGGTTGCTTTCGCTCACCCGATCCTTATTAATGAAAATTTCTAATTCTTTATTTATGCTTACCGACAAATTATGTTTATTTGTGGTTTTGCCTTTAGCTTTGGGTAAAATGAGATCTAAAGCTTCAGGTGTAATGACAGGTGATGTTAACATGAAAAATATCAATAGCAAAAACACAATGTCTGTCATAGAAGACATGCTGAAAGTTGCACTGACTTTATTTCTTCCTCTTAAATTCATATCAGGTGGGTTCATTTAACAGGTCCAGAAAATCTACAGCTGTAGCTTCCATTTGGTGTACAACCTTATCGGTCTTTACCACAAGGTGATTATAGCCAATATAGGCAATAATACCAACCACAAGTCCGGCAACAGTGGTCGTCATTGCGGTGTAGATCCCTTCTGCCAGTAATCCCATTTCAGCCTGACCGCTACTGGTAGCCAGTTCGTGAAAAGCCAGTACCATACCAATTACAGTACCCAGGAACCCAATCATCGGTGCTGCACCGGCTATGGTCGCCAAAATACTTACGTTTTTTTCCAGCTTGTACACCTCTAAGCGTCCGGCATTCTCTATGGCCGTATTGATGTCTTCCAGTGGGTTTCCTATTCTTGAAATACCCTTTGCCGTAAGCCTTGCTACCGGTGAATTTTCCTGAGCACAGCGCACTTTTGCAGATTCAATATTACCACTTACCACATAATCTTTGATTTGTGACATAAAGTTTTTGTCTGTTTTGGATGCTGCTTTGATAGCAAAAATCCTCTCGAAATAAATATAAATAGCAGCAAAGAGCAATACCCCTAAGATGATTATGATGATAGTACCACCAAGACCGCCACTAAATAAAAGTTCCAGCAGGGAGATCGATTTTTCTTCAGAAACTTCAGTGGCTTGTTCTGCTTGATCAGCTGCGGTTTGAATAAGGCTTAATAGCATAGTTGATTTATGGTTTAAAACAAAAACGAAAAATTTTGCACTAAATTACATTTTTGAAGTGAACTTTAACTATGCAGATTTAAAAATATCAAAAATAATATCAATACCTTTGCAGGGCTTTGGGGTAAATTGATTAAAAATTATACTATCTTAGAAAAATGTTCCGCTTATCAAAAAATATTGGTCCCGGCTTTTTATTGGCCGGTGCTGCTATTGGTGTATCCCATTTGGTGCAATCTACAAGAGCCGGCGCCGAATACGGCTGGATCCTTATCATTGCCCTCATTGTAGCCTGTATTTCAAAGTACCCTTTTATGATGATGGGTCCGCGTTATACAGCTGCAACAGGTCAGCATCTCATTGAAGGCTACAAAGACCTGGGTAAATTTCAGTATTACACCTATATGTTTCTTACGCTGGCCAGTATGTTCATTGTCTTGGCTGCGGTAACTCTGGTTACAGGTGGACTCGCCGCCTATTTTTTTCCGTTAGATATTTCAGTCACCATCTGGTGTGTTTTTATACTTTTGGTATGTTTTGGTATTTTATTTATAGGAAAATACAATGCCCTGGACAAAAGTATGAAAGTCACCATCTGTTTGTTAACTGTACTTACTTTTTTAGCGGTTTTAATGGCGGTCTACAAATTTGAGCAGAGTCAAACCACAGTAGAACTTCCTTCATTAACCACGGCAGTAAGCATAGCTTTTATCGTGTCCTTTATGGGTTGGATGCCCATCCCTGTAGACGCTTCGATTTGGCATTCAATCTGGACCAAAGAAAAAAGCGTGCAAACGGGTAAAAAAACCTCTGCCGGAGATGTAATTTTAGACTTTAATATAGGCTATATTGGTGCCTCCGTAATTGCGGTTTTGTTTTTTATGCTGGGTGTTTTGGTGATGCATGGTCGTGGTATGGCATTTTCTAACAGCAGTATTGCGTTTTCAGGTCAACTGGTAGATATTTATGCCACTACACTCGGACAGTGGACCAGGCCTTTTATTGGGTTTGCAGCTTTTATCACTATGTTTAGCACGACAATAAGTGTTGCAGATGCTTTTCCAAGGGTCATTTCTGAGGTATTTATTTTAGAAAAAGGTTACAAACGTCCTAAAGCGACCAGAATTTATATATTAAGTCTGCTCATTTTGAGTTTTATAGCTTTACTGATTATTCAGTTTGGCGGAAGTCAGTTTAAGCTACTGGTAGATTTTGCTGCCGGCTTGTCTTTCCTGACCGCACCCTTTTTAGCCTGGTTTAATTTTCAATTGTTTCAAAATAAAAAAATACCTCAGGAGTTTAGGTTAAACAGCGCTTTTAAAAATTTTAGCCTGACCTGCCTGGTATTTTTAATACTATTCAATTTTATCTATTTATGGTCTGTTTTCTTTTACAATTGAATATTTGTGAATTATATTTATAAAATATAAATATTGACTATATTTGAGAAAATTATTTATATGGCAACTTATACCTCTACATTACCGGACAACCTGCTTAAAGATTTGGCTAAAGCCTCAAAAGATTTAAAAATGCCTAAGAATAAAATTATCGAAAAGGCAGTTAAAGTCTATTTGGAACAACTTGACAGGGCAGCTTATTTAAAATCTTATAAAAGAATGGCTAAAGACGAAGACATGATAAAAATGGCAGAAGAGGGTATGGCAGATTATTATAAACAACTCGAAGACCTTGAGGGAAAATGAAGCAAAAAGAAATTTGGGAAGTTTACTTTGATCCCGTTTTAGGGAGTCAACAAAGCGGAAGAAGACCAGCTGTAGTCATATCAGGAAACATGGTAAATATGAATATAAATACTATTATTGTATGTCCACTGACTTCAAGTCTAAAGTATTACGAAGGCAATTTAATTCTTGAACCCAATTATAAAAACGGACTAAAAAAAACATCTGAAGTAATGTCAATTCATGTCAGATCAATTTCGAAAGAACGTTTCAAATCAAAAATAGGTGTCATTTCAAATAAAGAACTCAATGTAATTATTGAAAGTCTGAACAAAATATTAAAATACTAAACCATGCAAACCACACAAAGTTATATGAACGGCCATTGGACGCAGGGTCGGGGCGAAGGAACGCCTGTTTACGACGCTGTAACAGGCGAACATTTTACCAATATCAATATTGAAGGTCTTGATATTCCGGGCGTTTTGGACTACGGCCGAAAACAAGGCGAAAGCCTGAGAAATATGACCTTTCAGGAGCGTGGCTTAATGCTGAAAAAACTGGCTTTTTACTTACAGAAAAAGCGCAAAGTACTTTATGAGATCAGCTATCGTACCGGTGCTACAAAACTCGATTCCTGGTTTGATATAGATGGCGGTATAGGAAATCTTTTTGCCAATGCCTCTTTAAGGAAGCTTTTTCCAAATTCGCCCTATGATGTTGAGGGCGACCCTATAGATTTATCGCGTGGCGGCCGGTTTATGGCGCATCATATTTTAGTGCCTAAAGAAGGTGTTGCTGTGCATATCAATGCCTTTAACTTTCCGGTTTGGGGCATGCTGGAAAAATGTGCCTGCAACTGGATGGCCGGTGTTCCTGCAGTGGTTTTGCCTGCGCCTCAGTCGGCTTATCTTACGGAAGCCATGGTAAAATGTATCATAGATTCCGGAATCCTGCCTGAAGGTGCATTACAGTTAATTTCCGGCACCGCCAAAAATATTTTGGAAACAGTTCAATCCCAGGATGTGGTGAGCTTTACCGGCTCAGCATCTACCGGGAGATTATTAAAAAACCATCCGCAGCTGCTTAACGAATCTGTGCCTTTTACCATGGAAGCAGATTCTTTAAACGCCAGTGTTCTTGGTGAAGATGCAGTTCCGGGAACCCCGGAATTTGATTTGTTTATCAAAGAAGTCCGTAACGAAATGACCGTAAAGTGTGGTCAAAAATGTACAGCAATCAGACGTATTCTTGTGCCTGAAAACCTTATTGAAGACGTTCAGATAGCACTTGGGAAAGCTTTGGATAAAGTCACCATGGGCGATCCAAGACTGAAAGAAGTACGTATGGGGTGTTTGATTGATAAAAAACAGGTGGAAAGTGTAAAGTCTCAGGTAGATAAAATAGCTAAAACCGCTGAAATGGTTTACGGCGGATTTGACGCTGCCGAACTCATAGGTGCAGACTTTAGTAAAGGCGCTTTCATCAGGCCTATTTTGCTCCGGGAAGATCATCCTCTCGAAAATGAAGCTGCTCACGTCACCGAAGCTTTTGGTCCTGTAAGCACTTTGATGCCTTATAAAAATATTGAGGATGCCGTAAATATCAGTAAAAAGGGGAAAGGCTCTTTGGTGAGTTCTATATTTACCAATGATGATAAGATTGCCCGGGAGTACACTGTAAATGCCGCTTCTCATCATGGACGTATTTTAGCCATAAACCGTGAATCTGCCAAGCAGAGTACAGGTCATGGTTCACCATTACCAACCTTGGTTCACGGCGGTCCCGGACGAGCAGGCGGCGGCGAAGAAATGGGTGGAAAGCGCGGTGTAAAACACTACTTACAGCGTTGCGCCATTCAGGGAAGTCCAACCACCCTGACCGAAATTACCGGGATCTACCAGCCCAAAGCAGCCTATAAGCCTTCAGAAAAACATCCTTTTGCTTACCATTGGGAAGACATTCAGCCCGGTATGTCATTAGAGACACACAAAAGAACCCTGACGGACACAGATATCATCAATTTTGGAAACCTGACCTGGGACCATTTTTATGCGCATACGGACATCACCTCGCTTGAGGGCAGTATATTTGAAAAACGTACTGCGCACGGGTACTTTATCATTTCGGCAGCAGCCGGTTTGTTTGTATATCCCAATAAAGGTCCGGTGGCTGCCAACTATGGTCTGGAAGACATCCGTTTTTTAAGGCCCTTATACCATAACGATACGATTTATGTCCGATTAACCTGTAAGCAAAAAGTAGACCGGGAACAAAAGGGCAAAGAATTACCCAGCGGTATTGTAAAGTGGTATGTAGAAGTTTTTGATGCCCTTGAAGAAGATCCGCAGGAAAAGCTGGTGGCTGTAGCCACCATTCTGACCATGGTGCAGAAAAAACAAACGACCCTTATTGATATAGACAAGGCAATGCTGGTAGAAAAGCTCAGTCAGCTCAAGCCCGATACAAAACCCCGATGGGGCATCATGACACCTCAGCATATGCTGGAGCATTTGGAATTTACATTAAAAATTGCGGTTGAAGATTTTCAAATTGAAGTAGCCACACCCGAAGAGCACCTGGAAAAAGTACAGGAGACTTTGTACAATTACAAAAAAATGCCTAGACATTTCAAGATGCCTTTAATGAAGGAAGATGGCCTGGAAAAGCTTATACATCCGGACTTGGAAACCGCTAAAACAGCTTTCTTAAAAGCATACGATAGGTTTGAAGCCTTTTTTAATGAAAACCCGGAGAAAACAACAAAGAATGTTGTGTTTGGGGATCTGAGTTATTTTGAATGGAAGTTACTGAACAGGAAGCATTTCAACCACCATTTTGAGCAGTTTGGCGTTTTATAGCTTGTAGTCCGTAGAGGGTAGTCGGTAGCTTTTAGTGGGTAGTAGGTAGAGGGTAGTCGGTAGCTTGTAGAGGGTAGCTTTTAGTTGGTAGAGGGTAGTGTTTGGACTTATGATTGATCTCATCTTGACTTTCGGAATCCTTTGCAAAAGAGTTGAAAAATAAGGCAACAGTTAATCATAGAAATAAATTTGTGCTCATTTCTTTTATTGAGGATTCTATGGACTTTAGAATTTGAAGTAAAAAAATTAAGCCGCTTTTTTTTCTTTATTTTTCAAGATACGTCTTTTGATTTTGCGTATGATGAAGGTAAAGCTGTAAAAAATTGGGCCATAAATCATAAGGCAAAGCAACTGGATATTGATACCCAGGTCCTTAAGCAGATAGGCCAAAACAATGACCGAGAAGTTGATGGCAACGATATAAAAGGATGCGCGTTTATGGCTGTAGCCTAAATTGGTGTAATGGTGATGGATATGGTTTCGGTCTGCCGTAAAGGGATTTCTTTTGTATTTGAAGATCCTGAGGAAGAAAATACGTGTGGTATCGGCGATGGGGTAAAACATCAGGGCAAAGGCAATGATGGGTGCAGAGCTGTAGTAGGGCATATCCAGCGCAGATTGCTCATAATTGATAAAACTCACCGTCAGAAATGCCATAACAAAACCAATGACCAGTGAACCGGTATCGCCCATAAAGAGTTTGCGTTTAACAGAAAAGTTAAACCTTAAAAAGGCAATGATGGTTCCAAAAAGTGCAGCGGCAATGATGGCTAAGCTGAGCTGGTTTTCCAGATAAGAAAATATACCCAGGACGAATGAAGCACTTAACGCCACACCACCGGCCAGACCATCTATCCCATCAATCAGGTTAAAGGCATTGATGAGCAAAATAAATACAAAACCCGTCAAAAGTACAGAAGGCAGATAAGCCAGTTCGTGTACACCAAAAATACCTGAAAAACTGGTGATCCTGATATCTGCAAAAAAGACCAGTAAGCCTATGGCCGACAACTGACCCAAAACCTTTGTGGACACAGAAATGTTGGCCAGATCGTCTTTTAGCCCAAAGAAAAATAATATGGTAATGGCACCCATGACCAGCAGGATGATCCTGGTATCCAGAAAAGCCCCGATAAAGGTCATGACCAGCATTAAGCTGAGGTATATGGCAACCCCGCCAAGCGTAGGCGTAGCCTTTCTGTGCGAACTTCTCTCCTCCGGTTCTGCCATGAGCTGTTTGTCGTGTGAGACAAACAAAATAGAGGGAATTGTAGCCACACAAAATACATAACCTAAAACCATGGCCATTACAGGCCAGATATAAGGGTGTTCGTTAGAAGAAACCTCTTCAATAAATTCTGTAATCAAAGTTGTAAGTTAAGTAAGTCAATGCAAAAATAAAATTTATTCGGTTACGGCACCGATAAAATCAATTTAAGTTGGTTTTTATGATTGTGTGGTCTCGGGTCTCGATACAACATTCCAACACTGCCGTGTTGAAATGCCACTCGACCTGGTCTCGATACAATTTCTCTTTTCATAGCAGAAAAGAGAAATCACTCGACCTGACGTGGGTTACTATATTGTCACATCTAGTGTTCCAGCCCAAAGGCTGGAACGTACTTCGACAAGCTCAGCAGAACTACCGAGATGTCAGTCTTTATTTTTAAAAAACTGTGAGATTTTGGATTGATTTTTTTTAAACAGTGCCAGAGAGGCATTTGGAATCTTGTTTTGTTTTAAAGCCCTGTAATCTTCTTTGGATTTTTGAGCGATATTGGAAAGGGATTTGTTACTGGCGCCGCCTACGCGCATCTTGGTAATGACTTCGGGTAGATATGTAAATTTTAGTTGTGGATCACTAAAAATTCGAAGGATAAAATCATAGTCCGCAGCGATTTTAAAGGACAAGTCAAAACCACCGCACTTTTGATAGATCTCTTTTTTTAAAAACAAGGTAGGATGTGGTGGCATCCAGCCTTTTTCCAATAAGTCTTTCGAAAAAGTTTTGCTTTTCCAATAGCGTATAACCTTTTGGACATTGGTTTTGGAGACATATTCCAGATCACCGTAAACGCCATCGGCACCGGTATTTTGAAATTGATGGATAATTTTATCCAGGGTTTGTTTACTGTTAAACAAATCATCGGAATGCAACAAGCCTATAACATCACCCGTAGCCATGGCGATACCTTTATTAAGGGCGTCATAAATACCAGCGTCTTTTTCTGAGACCCACTGCCCGATTTGGTCCTGATGAGATTTTATAAACGCTAAAGTACCATCTGTAGAATTGCCGTCTACCACTATCCACTCTATATTCTTATACGTTTGCTGACTTACAGACTCAAGTGCTGAAGGCAAATTTTCCAGACTGTTGTAAGTGGCGGTTATGATTGATACTTTCATTAAAAGGTAATATTATCAATTGATTGGTTTAGATTTATTCGGACTGTAGTCTAAACACTCGTCCCGACAATTTTAGGAATCTGTCACATCGAGTGATTTTACTGCTCGACGAAGGAGAGTATTAAAATTGTATCGAGATGGGGTCTCGATACAATTTCTCTTTTCTTAGCAGAAAAGAGAAATCACTCGACCTGACGTGGGTTACTATATCGTCACATCGAGTGATTTTATAACACGACGTAGGAGAGTTATAAAATTGTACCGAGATGTCGACCTGTTCTCGGTACATTCATTGTTTTTTTGAAAACAATGAACACTCGAACTGACGGGGTATAAAAGTTGTCACATCGAGTGTTCCAGCCCAAAGGCTGGAATGCACTTCGATAAGCTCAGCAGAACTATCGAGATGGGTTATCGTTCAAACTTCTTTTTAGACAATGGTTTAAGCCTTTCATATTCACCGTTAATTAAAGCTTCTTTCTTGGCTCTGGACCATTTTTTGAGTTTCTTTTCGTAGTCTATAGCTACTCTTATATCAGTGAATTCTTTAGAGTAAACTAGTTCTACGGGTCTTCTATAGGAAGTATAACTCCCCTGATATTTACCGGTTTGATGCTCATTCATCCTTTTTTTAAGGTTTGAAGTCACTCCTGTATAATAACTATCATCAGCACATTTCAATATGTAGACATAGGACTGTTTCAAAACGTATTCTTTTGTAACACCTGGTCTCGATACAATTTTTATTTTCTTTTCAGAAAATAAAAATCACTCGACCTGACGCGAGTAAATAGTTCGTCACATCGAGTGTTCCAGCCTCAAAGGCTGGAATGTACTTCGACAGGCTCAGCAGAACTACCGAGATGTCGACCTGTTCTCGATACAATTTTTATTTTCTTTTCAGAAAATAA
>CAZQKB010000012.1:0-105061 GCA_964593755.1 uncultured Mesohalobacter sp.
AGTTTTAAATTTCTGGTTTAAAGTTCTTGGTTTAAAGTTTCATGTTCCTTGTTTCAGGTTTCTGGTTTCGGGTTTAAGGTTTAAGGTTTTTGGATACTGGTTGCTGCTTACTGGATACTGCTTACTGGATACTGCTTACTGCTTACTGCTTACTGGATACTGGTTACTGCTTACTGGATACTGGTTACTGATTACTGCTTACTGCTTACTGCTTACTGGATACTGGTTTCTGGTTTTGTATGTTGTGGATTTTATTTTGTCAAAGCACTGCGTGCCTCTCGTCTTCTTTGCGAACATTGCGGTTAAAGAAAACCTAACAAATTTGCCAGAACTCAACTCATAACCCTATAAACTAATAACCTTATAAACCTTCTTTCAATTGTACTTTTCAAAAGCCTTTTCTAATTTCACATGGTAATTATTCTGCATATATCCAGGCCCGTTATAACCTCGGGCAAACTTATGCCAATCCTTTTCTTTTAATGGTCTAATCAAATTATTGACTTCAAGGAAACGCCCAAAAGCATCAAGGTGTCGCGCCTCGTTTTGATACATATTAGCCACAAAATGGTCTATACTGGAATAGCCTAAGCTTTTATAATGAAAACCCATAATTTGAAACGATCCCCAGGAAGCCGCCATAAAAGCGGCATCGTGTACTTCCGGTAAATCACTGATACCTGCGGCTTTTTCGAGTCTGAAATATTCTTTTTCATTACCATCGTAATGTGTCCTTACCCATTTTTCATAAAGTACATTTTTGGTGTAATCATTAACAAAATTTGCCGGATCAAGTCCTGCTTTTTCCAATTGACGCCAGAAAATATGACCTTCAAAAAGTATTTTGGGTCGGCCGTCTTTCAGGAAACCTTCTCCTCTGCTTTCTACTTCGTTTACAGCTTTAACCACTGCCAGATCTAAAACATATTTATCTGCAAAAGCCTCCAGATCGGCTTCTTTCAGTAATTTGTCATGGTAATCATTAAGTGTAGAATCTTTAACGGCAAAAAGCTTACTCCAGGTTTTTGGTCCAACTATACCATCTACAACCAATTGGTACTGCTTTTGAAATGTTTTGACCGCTTCTTGGGTATCCAGGTCAAAATAGGTGTTGGCCTGCTCTACATTATAGCCAAGTTCTTTGAGTAATTCTTCGAGGACCTCAACATCATTTCCTTTAGATTGGTAGCGAATAGTTTTCATAGCATAAATTGATATTACAGATATTATTTCTTGAATCTAAAACTAAACATATAAGTTTCAGCCTTTTAAATTACACTAAATTATACTTACAAGACATAAATGTGTAAAATCTTTTTTTAAACCTATGAGATAAAGTTAATGAAATGCTTGTAGAAGATAGTCAATACATATCAGATTGATGACGCGTTTGCAAATAATATATTTCCAAACATTGAAAATTACATAGGAATCTAAGACCCTATTCTAAAAAATTGATGTAGCCTCCAGACCTAAAACTATTTCTTTTGCTCAACTTTTGCGGATTTGAGCTTTCTTTCATTTTTTAAAGCCTCTTTGATTTTAGGATCGAAATAAACGCCATTTGCATGCATATCTGCAAGTGGTCTGTATGACATTGGATTTTGCTTAGGATTTGACATTTTTTATTTTAAATCTAATTATAAATCAGTTATCATATTATCAATATTGCATTTTTTTGTGATTTTATTAATTTTTATTTAAATAAATTAAGGTTTAAATCATGTAGTTGATATTTTAGTCTAAGTGTCTTATTCAGCTCAGTAAACTAAATTTAAATTATTTTAAAAGCACTATTTAACGGGCTTAGGTTTAGTATATTTTCTTGTCCAGTACATGATCCAAATGCTAATAAAAACTGTAGGCAAAATCCAAACCAACCAATGTTTGAGTTGTAAACCAGCGGAAAGAAAAGCAGTGAATGATGCTGTAAACGCCCCTGACATTTGCCCGATATGTCTGCCGATAAATTCAGTGGCAGGCTTGTCCTTTCTGGCAAAAAACCTAAAATCCTGAACAGACAGAAACACACTCAAAGCACCAAAAAAGAAGAATAAGATCGTAGGCCCATTTGGGTACAAGACTTTAAATGCGCCTTCAGTAATCAAAGCTACCCCAAATGCACACATGACTCCACTGATGAGCCAGTCTTTCCAGGTTTTGATGTTTTTGAGATTCCTTAATTTATATAACAAAGCACGCTGTCCGCTCAAAACCAGATAAATGGTAAATACGGCAATAGCAAATAAGAACATATTTTCATGACCCGGCATAAAGCATACAGGAATCGAAATAATCGCACTGGCCAGCATGGCGTACACAAATATTTTACCCGAATTTATATGCATTTTCCTCCCTTTTTTACTTGTCATGCTGATAATACCAGAAGTTAAGCCTATGCCGCCTAAAGACGCGTGAATGATGATGAGAGTTGTAGCTGTATCCATATTATTTTTTATGCAAAGAAAGTACGTGGTAATTTACATCAAAAATTGAAACTGCTGAGTTGTCAATTTATAATGCCGAGCTGTGCAAAGAGAAATAAGACACTTTTAAATTAATATAATTGATAGTATCTTCGCCGTATGATAATTTTAGAATAATATTGTTAGCATGGGAAGAGCATTTGAATTTAGAAAAGCAAGAAAAATGAAGCGTTGGGCAGCTATGAGTAAGGCCTTTACGCGTATTGGAAAGGATATCGTCATGGCGGTTAAAGAAGGTGGTCCGGATCCTGATACCAATTCAAAGTTACGGGCCGTGATTCAAAATGCCAAGTCCGTTAACATGCCCAAGGACAATATTGAGCGTGCTATAAAAAGGGCGACAGACAAAAATCAGGGCGATTATAAAGAAGTACTTTTTGAAGGTTATGCGCCTCATGGCATAGCCATTTTGATTGAAACCGCTACTGATAATAACACCAGAACGGTAGCCAACATCAGGAGTTATTTCAACAAATGCGACGGCAATCTTGGTACTTCAGGTTCGGTAGCTTTTATGTTTGATCATACCTGTAACTTCAGAATTAATGCTGAAGGTCAGGACATCGAAGAACTCGAATTAGAACTTATAGATTATGGTGTAGAAGAAGTTTTTGAAGACGACGAAGGTATTCATATCTACGCGCCTTTTGAAAGTTATGGCGCTATACAATCTGAATTGGAATCACGCGGCATTGAGATCATTTCTTCAGGTTTTGAACGTATCCCTCAGGTCACCAAAGCTCTGACTGAAGAGCAAGCTCAAGACGTCGAAAAGCTATTAGAAAAGATCGAAGAAGATGATGATGTACAAAATGTATATCATACCATGCAGGAATCTGAATAGAGACTTCCTGCAGGGCTTTGGACGGTAATTTTTGTTAAATTTGGGTATTAAAAGTGTTTTTAAGTAACAAATCCTAAAATTTTAAGACTAAAAACATATAATCAAAAAACATCGTTTTATGAAAGTCATTCACAATGATAACAACAGAAGCAAAGGTCTGTTTGATGAAGTTGAAAAGACACAGCAAGATAAATTTGAATTAACTACTGTTGAAAAATATTTGTATCTACCATATTACTGTTTTATTGATGATGGCTACAATGGCAGAGAAATAGGGGTTTTTTTTGATGTTTATTCCAATTTTTTTGACGGCGATTTCGATTATGCCTATTACCTTAATAAATTGATGTCTAAACAAACCCTTCATAAAAACCAAATCGATAAATTACTGGATTATTGCATTGAAGGCATTAATAAAGACCATTACACCAAGCTGTTTATCTTTTTGGTAGAAGGGGTCTTTGCCGATGGTCATGTTGATAAAGCTGAAAAAGCAAAAATTGAAACCTTAGCAAACAAACTTCAGGTTGACCAGGATACAGCCTGCAAAATCATTGAAGTATCTCAACTTAAATACGCAAAGTAAATTAGTTTGAGACACTACATTTTTTTCAGATAAATACTAACAGCGTTTCAATATTTTATTGTTTAATAATCCGTTTGTTCATTTTTTGAGCATCATTAGTATTTAGTTCTAGTATATAGATTCCGGATTCCAATTCAGTTAAATCTATTTCTATTTGTTGTCTGCCTGGCGAATATTCTTCAAGTATCACTTTCCCCGTCAAATCATAAATTTTTATACTATTTAGGCTAATAGCTGATGACCCGGTAATATTGATAATGTCTATTGCAGGGTTTGGATAAATTTCAATCGATGCAATACTATTATCTTCCAGACTCAAATTACATGCCGCACCCCAATTGGGTTTAAAGCTGTTTTGCAACGCTGAGTTGAGTGCAAAATTAAAAGGTTCAGTGGGAATACTTTCCACACACCACATAGAAATATCCTGATTAAACATAGCGGCACCCTCAAACATTCTATCCATATTTAAAACATTGGAAGTATCCCAATTATCGAGAGGTTGATTAAAGGCTTGTGCTGAAAAAAACATTAATTCCATATTCTGAACATCACTTACATCCCAATCATTTATATTTTGATTGAAGGCATCTGTTAACCCAAACATAAAACTCAAATCAGTAGCACTATTAAGGTTCCAGCTGTCCAGTGGTTGATTGAAATTTGAAGCCCCGTAAAATAAACCTGCAATATCAACGACGCTACTCACATCCCAATTATTCAAAGGCTGGTCAAATGATGAAGCCTGTCCAAGCATGGCCTGCATGGAAGTGACATTACTTACATCCCAGGCTTCAATCGGCTGATTGAAAGCGGTAGCCCCGTTAAACATCTGATTCATATTAGTGACATTACTGACATTCCAATTGTCCAAAGGTTGGTTAAAGGCTATTGCATCACTAAACATAAGACTGGTATTTGTCACATTGCCCATATCCCAGCTGTTTAAAGGCTGGTTAAAAGATTCTGCACCAAAGAACATGCCTATAGTCGAAGTCGCATTCGTCATGTTCCAGTTGTCTAAAGGCTGATTGAATACTTCTGCAAAACTGAACATTAGTTGGAAATTAGAAATACTACTTACATCCCAACTGTTTATGGATTGATTGAAAGCCTGAGCTCCACGAAACATGTTTATCACATTGTTCAAACTGCTGACATCCCAATTGTCTATGGGCTGATTGAAAGACAAGGATTGCTCAAACATACTTTCCATAGTAGTCACATTGCTCACATCCCAATTATTAATTGCACCATTAAAAGCTTCGGCGTTAAGAAACATTTCGCTCATATCTGTGACATTGCTCACGTTCCAATTGTTGAGTGTCTGGTCAAATAACACAGTGGCTTCAAACATTCTACTCATATCAGTAACACTACCCACGTCCCAATTGTTTAAAGGTTGGTTAAACAAGGCTGCTTCCAAAAACATACCTCGCATGGTATTCACACTGCTCACATTCCACATGTCCAAAGGCTGGTCAAAAGCAAGTGCTGAAAAAAACATAAATTCCATATTTTGAACATTACTAACATCCCAGTTGTTCAAAGGCTGATTAAACACATCCGTTAACCTGAACATCTGAGACATATTTGTTACATTACTTACATCCCAGTTGTTCAAAGGCTGGTTAAAAGCTTCGGCGTTCAAAAACATATTCGCCATCGTGGTCACACTGCTTACGTCCCAATTGTCTAAAGACTGATTGAATGTATCGGTGCCTCTGAACATATCATTCATATTCGTAACATTACTCACGTCCCAATTGTTTAAAGGCTGATTGTATAAATCTGCACCATCAAACAAACCTACCATTGTCGTGACATTACTCACATCCCAGCTTTGCAGGTTTTGGTTAAAATTATCTTTATTATCAAATAAACCATTCATACTTGTAATCCCACTTGTACATGTTAAGGCTATTTCAGGATCTGTTTCGTCTGCGTTGACAAGAGCAACCAGATCTGTAACCGTTCTTTTTGTAAAGGTTTTTTGTACGCCATTTATGGTAAGAGTTCCGGTATCACCAAAATTTGCGTTTGGACACAAACAGGTTAAGCCGTCTGGAGCTAATGTAAAATCTTGTGCTGTCAGATTTACAGAGAATATAATTAACAGCAACAAACTGAAAAAAGAGTTTTTTAGAGCAGTTATCATTAAAAAAAATTTTATTAAAAATAATAAAAACTCTAAAAATCTTAATTTTAGGATGAATTTTTAACGTTTCAAAATCACACTCACAGCGTTGCCACCAAATCCAACAGCGTTGACCATCACAGTATTTATACCTTCAGGGACTTTTGGATTTTGATAAAATGGATTAGAGATAAATTGATTGTTTTTAAGCATCAAAAAAGCCATTTCCAGGCTCATGGCGCCGGAAGCACCGAAGGTATGACCAATCAAGAATTTATTAGTGGTTAAGGCCGGCAGTTTTTTGAATGTATTTTCGATGGCTCTTAACTCAGACAAATCGCCTTTTACTGTTCCGGGGGCGTGCATAACGATGACATCTACAGTGTCCAGGTTGGCCTCCTTGATCGCCATTGACATGGAATCCTTTAAGCATTGCGCATCACCGGATAATGAGACACTATGCGATATTTGCTCAGTGGCATAACCTATCCCGGCGACTTCTACAGCATCACTATTTGGTGTTGTACTTATTTGGGCCAGACAGGCCGCTTCTCCTAAGACTAATGTATTTTCTTTCTTTGAAAAATCCAGACTCTTACAGGGATAGTCATCCGTAAAACGGCTGTAGAGTTTCAAAGATTGCATCTGTCTGATGGTGAAATCTGTAAGTGGCGCTTCAGCTCCTCCAATGATAAAATCTTTAAGCAAACCGGATTTCAAAAAAGCGTAGGCATTAAGCAGAGCATGCAAAGCTGACGAGCAGGTTATAGAGTGGCTAATCGCAGGTCCACTCAGGCTTAAATCCTGAGCTACACTGCTGGCTATATTGCCCAGGGTTGTGGTAGGTGAAGTCATAAAAGGCACATCACCTTGTTGGATAAATTGGGAATGAGCCTGCTCAAAAGTTTGGGTTGCTCCGCGTGAGGAACCGATATTAACACCAATATTTTGATTATTTAGGTTAAATTTTTCAGCAAGTCGGCGTGCCGTGGCCATAGCCATGAGTGTGACCCGATCTAAATTGTTGTAGAGTTTTCGCTCTTTTTGAATTTTTGAAAGTAGTTTTTCCTGATGTTTATGTAATGCCGACACAGAAAAACTTTCTCCTATATCAAGCTTTTTATCGAACTGTGTTTTCCCATTTTGAAGATTATGCCAAATGTCGGTCTCATCAGAACCTAATGCTGATAGTGACGTAATCCCATTGATATAAATATTTTCTTTTGCCATATGTTATTCCTGAGGCAAAAATATGGAAGCATATTCGGAATATAAACAGAGTTGTTCTAAAAGATTTTTTAACTTTACAATTCAGTAAAATACTTAGAAAAGTAGCTTGAGTTTTACTCTTCTATGATTTCAACGCTAACAATAAAATAATTGGTATCGCCCTGCCAGGGCATGGCCTTATAGCGTTCTTTGTAGTCTAGCTTTACTCTTTTGCCTTCAGCATCTACAAGGTCCGCTACAACGCTGTCATCTAAAACCGAGAATTTCCAAAGGTTACCTTCTAAGCCATCATTGGCATTACCGGTTCTAAGACCGCCCAAATTTAGTTCGCCTTCGTGGGTCTTAAAAATGACGCCTTTTTCACTAAACTTTATCAGCTGTCCGGCTCTTGTCCCTTCAGAATAGGTCCAGGAACATGTCCATAAAACAAAGGCGCCCAGAACAAGCATCACCAATAATACTTTTATAAAAAACGATTTTACCCTGGACTTAAATGATCGATGCTCTTTTGACATAAGATTTAATTTGGTTGAGTTTATATTTTTTATTGCAAATCTGATGCAGGACCTACCATATCTAATAAACAGATATGGTATACTTACAAATTTAGGTCAAAATTATTTATAAACAACTAAGTAAAATTAGTTCTCTTGTTCGAGCTCCCTGATCAAATACACAAACACCGGAAAGTGATCACTGTATCCACCTGTAAAACCACCTGCCCAGCTCCTAAAAGGGTAACCTTTCCAACGACCTCTTGGATTCTTAAGGTATGAAGGCGAATAAATGCCGGATTTGTAATATTTATATGTCGAATAATCTTTATCGTCTTCATCTACAAGAAGTGGTTCTGTAAAAAAGATCTGGTCAAAAATATCCCAACTGCCTCGGTAAGCTATTGTACCACCTCCTTTTTTTCTGATTTCTTCGTAAGGGTTGTAAATGCCTTTAAGTCCAACATCCTTTTTTTCAAATTTTGCGCCTACAACTTCTGCCACACTTTTATTGTAAGGTCCATCATTAAAGTCTCCCATGACCATGACCTTAGAATAAGGATCAATAGCCTGCAGAGAATCTATGGCTTTTTTTACAACTTCGGCTGCTTTTACTCGACCGGGTTCAGATTTTTTTTGTCCACCACTTCTGGAAGGCCAGTGATTTACAATAAAATGAAAGCTTTCACCTCTTAACTGTCCGGAAACTACCAAAACATCTCTGGTTTCATTACGGTCATCAGGATCATTATTTTTTATGATAACAACCTCGTGGGCAATGGAATTGGTTGGCGTAAACAGGTTTTTTTGATATATCAAACCTGTATCAATTCCTCTTTCATCAGGAGATTCGTGATGTACAATATCATAATTGTAAGGCCTTAACCTTGGATGATTCACAAGATCCAGCAGGACATCATCGTTTTCAATTTCGCATACACCTAATATAGCCGGAGGCATACCTGTAAGATCTGTTCCAATATCTGCAACCACCTTTGCCATATTCTTTAATTTTTTCTTGTAAAATTCTGGCCTCACAGCAGAATCCATTTCCATAATTGGAGATGCCTCGTCATTTATCGAAGTGTCATTGTAAACATCAAAAAGATTTTCAAGGTTATAAAATGCAACTGTAACTACCTCAAATTTCTTTTCCTGAGCATTGATAATCAATGTATTTAATAACAAAAATGTGAGTAGTCTAAGCTTTAATTTATTTTGCATGCTATATTATTTAATTGTAAAATTTTAAAATTTCAGTTGCCAAAAATAGGCATTTAATAAGAATTAAATACATTTGCACAAAATCATAATAATTTCTTAAAGAAGATTTTTTATAATAATTCCAAACCAATGAATAAATCAATTCTTTGCGCCTTATTTTTTCTCATTTCAGGTTCAATTTTAGCCCAAACCACGACTGTAAAAGGTACAGTGGTTAGAGATGCTAATGAAGACCCTGTCGGCAATGTTGAGATTACGATTAAAGGTACACTGTTATCTGTAATAACAAATAACAAAGGACAATTTGAAATAACAGGAGGTCAAATACCACTGGGTGAACAAATTCTTATTGTAAGTAAGAAAAGTTACATCACAAAAAGGTATCCTATTGTTGTAAATCAAAACGAAACTTTAGACTTAGGTTTATTGTATATAAAAAGAGATATATCCGATGAGGCTGAGCAAATAGGGATCATCAGTTTATCAGACAATGAGCTGGCCACAGATGATAATGTCCTCTTTAACGTCGCCGGGCTTTTACAATCTACAGAAGATACCTTTTTAAGAGCCGCAGCTTTTGATTTTAGTGCGACGTTTTTTAACCCAAGAGGTTATGATAATGCCCGAGGAAAGATTTTGATAAACGGAATGGAAATGAACAAATTTTCAACCGGCAGACCGCAGTGGACACAATGGGGTGGCTTAAATGACATACAAAGAAATCGATCTTTAAGTATGTATTCTCATGCCAACGAATTTCAGTTTGGAGACTTAGCGGGAACAACCAATATAGATATGAGGGCATCCGGCCAACGTAAAGGCGGTAGAGTATCTTATGCTTCATCTAACCGTTCTTATCAGGGAAGAATTATGGGAAGCTACAATTCAGGGATTTTAGCTGGTGGCTGGTCTTATTCTGTTTTGATGTCCAGACGTTTTGGCGAAGAAGGTTTTATAGATGCTACACTTTACGATGCCAACTCTTTTTCTGCATCGGTCGAAAAAAGGATAAATGACAACCACAGCATAAACTTTACAGGATTTTATACACCGAATCGAAGAGGGCTTTCTAACGCCATTACGCAGGAAGTCAAAGACCTGAAAGGCAGAGAATACAATCCGGAATGGGGCTATCAAAATGGTGAAATGCGTAATGTAAGAATAAGAACCATTGAGCAGCCTGTTTTTATGCTTAACCACTATTGGGACATCAATGACAAAATATCTTTGAACACCAATGTCGGTTACCAGTTTGGAACTATTGGTACAACGAGAGTAGACAATGGAGGAACAAGAAAAATTGAAGGACCGGACGGACAGGTTTCGTACATTGGTGGTGCAAGAAATCCAACACCTATCTACTATCAAAACTTACCGAGTTACTATTTAAGGTTCCAGAATCCTTCAACAACAGACTATGCTAATGCCTATCTGGCACAACAGGAATTTATTAATGACGGTCAGTTTGACTGGAACGCTGTTTATACTGCAAACGAAAATGCTTTAGCCAATGGCGGAAATTCAATATACATTTTAAAAGAAGATGTAGAAGAAGAGGAAATGTTGTCTTTTAACTCTATTCTGAATGCAAAATTGAATGATAAAATCACTTTGAACGCAAGTGTTGATTACAGAGCCAGCACCATCGAAAATTATGCACAGGTCAACGACCTTTTGGGGGGACAACAGTTTTTGGATGTTGATTTCTTTGCCGATGAAAATGCACAGTCTGCTGGTGTAGATGCCTTTGCTTTAGCACAATCTGACGTCAGAAATCCGGACAGACTCGTTGTGGAAGGCGACAAATACGAATACAATTTTGAATTTGATGTTCAGGAATACAACGCTTTTGCGCAAACACAATTTCAATATTCATGGGTTGATTTTTACGTAGGAGCCAATTTTGGACAAACCACTTACCAAAGAAACGGTTTTTACGAGAGCGGTTATTACCAGGGTGACTTATCTTTCGGTAAGGGTGAAAAATTAACTTTTGATAATATAGCGGCTAAAGCAGGAGCTGTATTTAAAATAAAAGGAGGGCACTATATAGATGCTAATGCAGCCTATATTCAAGATGCACCAACGCTTAGAAATTCTTATATTAATCCAAGAATAAACCATTTGATTGTAGATGACTTAAAAGAAGTGGTCTCTACACATGGTGATGTAAGTTACATCTATCGTTCTGCTGCAATTCAAGCCAGACTTACCGGCTTTTACACAAAATTTCAGGATGAAACCAATGTAGGTTTTTACTTCAGTCAGGATGATGCTACAGGAAATTTCCTGCAGGAAGTCATGAGCGGCATTGACAGAGTACACATCGGTGCAGAACTTGGTATTGAGGCCCAGGTCACACCGACCATAAAATTAAAAGCAGCCGGTGCATTTGGCCAACATACTTATGCCAATAATCCTAATATTAAACTTTATAGTCAACAATTATTTGCCCAATTTGACCCAATGGTAAATGATAATACACAACCTCTTACATTCGGAGACGGGACTACAGCCTTAAAGAATTATAAAGTGCCGGGTGGTCCTCAACAGGCTTATCAACTTGGCTTTGAATATCGTGACCCTAAATATTGGAATATTGGCATCACTGCCAACCATTTTTCTCATGCTTACGTTAGCCCAAGTGCTATACAGCGTACACAAGGTTTTGCGTCAGACAGTGATGGATTACCCCTAAATAATTTTGATCCGAATGTGGCAAGAGAGCTTTTACAACAAGAAGATTTTGGCAGTTATATGCTGTTTAATGCTATTGGAGGAAAATCCTGGCGTGTGGGTGACTATTATGTAGGCTTCTTTGCCGTAATCAACAATATTTTAGGTGAGGATTATATCACAGGCGGCTTTGAGCAGGGCAGAATTGGTAGTTACCAGGGCTTGCTTGAAGAAAGCACCAGACCAGGTGGCCCTCTGTTTGGAAATCGCTATTTCTTTGGTCGTGGTACCACATATTACTTAAATGTATACGTAAGATTTTAAAAAAAATATCTAGAAAAATAAAATTAATAATTCAACGATGAAAACAATTCAAATTAAACTTTCTTTTTTAATCATTCTTGCTTTAGGATTAAGCATCACATCATGTGTAGAGGATGATGATTTTGATATTCCGAATATAAACATTACTGAGCCTGAGATTGACGGAGACATTGTTCAGATTTCTGCCATTCAGGGTATAATTGAACAAAATGACGGAGAAAACTTTACCATAGACGATAACATTTACCTTGAAGGCTACATCATTTCTTCTGATGAAGGCGGGAATTTCTTTGAGGAGCTAATCATTCAGGATAAGCCGGAAAATCCTACTGCTGGTATTAGAATTTCAGTAAATGTGAATCCTTTGTTTACAAAATACAATTTTGGTAGAAAAGTCTATGTAAAAATGCAAGGGCTTACCGTAGGAATTACTAATGGCGTTTACGCTATTGGAACTGTAGACGGCAATAGAATCGGACAAATTCAGGATAGTCAGGCAGATGATGTCATACTTAGAACTTCTGAGACCGCTGAAATTATTCCTCTTCCAGTAAGTATTTCAGAGTTTTCGAACAGTTTGGAAAACTTATTTATTCAACTAAATGATGTTCAATTCCCGAGGAGTAGTGTTTTAGTTGATCAACCTTTAACTTTTGCTGCTGAACCTACTGATGAGTTTGACGGAGAACGTGTCCTGGAGAGTTGTACTTCAGGGAGTACCACTATTGTCAGCACGAGTACTTTTTCCGATTTCAGAACGCTTACTTTACCAACACAAGCCGGAAGCATGTCTGGTGTATTATCCAGAGATTTCTTTGATGATTTTTACATTTTTGCTTTAAACTCACCAGAAGACATCAACTTTGACCAGGAAAGATGTGACCCGGACTTATTATTCTGTGAAGGTAATAGTGGTGGTGCCAATACTATTTTTGAAGAGGATTTTGAAGTAGGTAATATCAGCGACTTAGAGTCTAATGGCTGGACAAATGTAAATGTTACAGGTGGTAATTTAGATTACATTATAGGGTCTTTTAGCGGAGACTCTTATGCTCAAATTTCTGGTTTTAATTCAGGAGAAACAGATTCTGAGGCCTGGCTAATAAGTCCGCAAATTGACTTATCTGCATCAGTTGAAGAAGACCTTAAGGTAAATATCCAATCAAATTTTGATAATGGTCAAATTCTTACAATTTTCATTACAGACAACTATACTGGTGACCCAACAACGACGGAATGGACACAACTTGACTTAAATGTACCTAGCGGTCCAAGCAGCGGCTTTGGTTCTTTCACACCGGTTGGCCCAACAAATATCAGCTGTGCAGGGGAAACTGTATGGGTAGGTTTCCGTTACATCAGCACTGACCCGGACGCTACAACACGTTATCACATTGATGACCTGGAAATTACGGGGAACTAAAAGCCCCTAAATGCCCCAAGGAGGACTTTTACCATCATTATTTTTTAGTTGGTTGACTAAAATATAGACCTGTCAGGTTTCAAAAACCTAACAGGTCTTTTGCATTAAAGTAATTTTGCTAACCTTAGTTTTAGTACTTTTGAAATTATGAGAAAAAATTTTTCAAGAATTATACAAGGTTGTATGACCTGGGGTATTTGGGGTAAGAACTTCAGTACAAAGGACATAAGTAATCGTATTAGAGAAAATGTCGAAAATGGCATCAGCACTTTCGATCATGCGGACATATATGGCGATTATACCACTGAAGAAGCTTTCGGTAAAGCTTTTAAGCATTCAGAAATTTCGCGAGACGATATACAACTGATCAGTAAATGTGGTATACAGCTTATCAATGAACAGAGAAAATCCTTTGTAAAGCATTACAATTACAGTAAAGACTACATCATTCACCAAGCCGAACAATCTCTGACTAATTTACAAACAGATTATCTCGACTTATTTCTTTTGCATCGACCGAGTCCACTGATGCAGATTGATGAAATTTCTGAAGCTATACATCATCTAAAAAAATCAGGGAAAATCAAAGCTTTTGGCGTTTCCAATTTCACGCCCCGGCAAATGGATTATTTATCTTCAAACTTAGAGATAGAAGCCAATCAAATTCAATGTTCACTTACCCATTATGCACCTTTTGAAGATGATAGTCTTTTTTATCATCAACAGCATAATATTTCAACTATGGCCTGGTCTCCTTTAGGCGGTATATTTAAGATGAATGAAGACTCAAAACTAAACAAACAGCTCGATTTACTCGCAGACAAGTATAGCTGTTCGACATCTCAAATAGCTTTATCCTGGTTAATGGGTCATCCGGCAAAAATCTATCCTGTACTTGGCACTTCAAAACCGGAACGTATTAAAGAAGCCATAGAGAGTATTGAGATAAGTTTAGAACTTCAGGATTGGTTTTTATTGTATGAAATTTCACGAAAAAGAGAAGTTGATTAAGTCTTCAGGACCTTTTTAATCCTTATAAACCAATGGAAATAAAATCTCTTAATAAACCTAAAAACGAGCTGAGTTCAAGAACAACACGACTCTATAGCAAGTTTAATAAACTGCTTAATGCATTAGAATCTAAAAACATACCTAAGCCATTGATTGAAAAAATTAATGGTCATGTCGATGATATCAACCAAAATGCTGTCGATGAAAAAGTATATCGCAAAGAACTTCGTAAGTCATACGAATGCATATTAAAATTTGTTCGTAAAGAAAAAAAGCTTGTTCCTAAAAACTATTACAGAAATCTATGGATTGCCATTGGGATGTCGAGCTTTGGTGTACCTATAGGCGTAGCTTTTGGGTTATCTTTGGATAACATGGCATTTTTAGGGGTTGGGCTGCCTATTGGAATGGTAATTGGAATGGCCGTTGGAGCAAGCATGGATAATAAGTCACAAAAAGAAGGGAAACAACTGGATATTGATATTTAAGAACCTTTTGAAGATGAAAGTCTTTTTTATAATCAACAAAATAATATTATGGCTTTGGCCTGGTCTCCAATAGGCGGTATATTTAAGATGAATGAAGACTCAAAACTAAACAAACACCTCGATTTACTCGCAGACAAGTATAGCTGTTCGAAATCTCAAATAGCTTTATCCTGGTTAATGGGTCATCCCGCAAAAATCTATCCTGTGCTTGGCACTTCAAAACCGGAACGTATTAAAGAATCAATAGATAGTATTGAGATAAGTTTAGAACTTCAGGATTAGTTTTTACTTTACAAATGTGCCAGAGAGAAAGCAGTTGATTAGAACTAAAGTTGCATTGAAATGAATAAACCATCTAAAAAAACCTGGCCAACTAAAGCCGCTATGCAACAAATTTATGAGCTAAATCTTTGGGGCAAACAAGGTGTTGATTTTTATTCAGGTGATGGTTCTCATAATCCTAAACTGGTATACCCATATATTGATCAGGTCTGCAAATTCCTGAAAGCGTTTAAAGCGCCTATTTCTGTTTGTGATCTAGGCTGTGGTGATTTTAATGTTGGTAGGCAGTTGATAGAATTTACGCAGGAATATACTGCTGTTGACATTGTTCCGGAGCTTATATCTCATCTTGAAACTTCATTCAAGACGCCAAATTTAAATTTTCTTAGCTTAGACATCGCCAAAGACCAACTCCCAGAAGCAGACTGTGCCATTCTTAGACAAGTCCTTCAACATCTTTCTAATGATGAAATCATTGAGATAACCAAGAAATTAAACTTATATCAGTTTATAATATTGACTGAACATCTACCTACTGGCGATTTTATTCCGAATAAAGATATCATTTCCGGACAAGGTATTCGACTTAAAAAACAAAGTGGAGTCGATTTATTAGAAGCGCCTTTCAATTTGAAAGTTAAGTCTCAGAGAACTTTACTTTCAATACCTCTTGAAGCCAAAAAAGGTAAAATTGAAACGGTTTTATATAAAATGTGGTAAACAGAGAAATAAATACCAGTATTATATTTGGTCTAGTCTTAAAGTCTTTTTTAAATATGGCTTTTTAGGAAATTTTCTTCATGGTTAGTGGAATTTCTACTAACACAAACATGGATAAAATAAGAAGCCAATGGTTGAAAAATCAAAAATCAATCCGTATAATTCAATCTAAATCTGCGTTGAAGCCTTTCTCCATCTTCAGTCACGATAGTCAATACATGTTCACCGGCTTCCGGCTGAAAATTCATATTGTGGAAATATTGGGTTGAGCCTATATATTGATCATTCAAGTGCCAATACAGTACTTTATCCTGAGCATAAGCTGCTTTAAAGACTACTTCAGAAGTTTCTCCTTCAAGTGTTTTGGGAAGAATGATATCCTGATAGGGTTCAGGGTAAATTAAAGCCATACCTTCTTTAGTTTGCGATTTGCAATCGGGGTGAAAATCCGGTAGGGCTTTATAATCAGGATGCTGCTTTTCATAGTAATAGCTAATGATGGATGGTAAAACAAACCAGGAAGTAGTTATCATATTGTTTTGAAAACCGCAATTTAAATTGACCTGATAGTTTTTGTCCTGACTCAAATTGACAATCTTATGGTATGGACATGGCTTGAGCTTAAGTGTCGTATTTGGAATATCTGTTTCAAAAGTTGAAGGACAATTTAGAGACGCTATAGATCCACTTTTTTCACAAACCTCAATAATTTTCATACCATAAATCGGTTTTTCAAACCAGGTTGATTTTGAAGGTAAGTTTTCAAAAACTGAAAACATCAAAGGTGCGGCTGCATTAACGCCAACCAATTCGGGTCGTCCGGTACCGTCTGCATTGCCAATCCAAACACCAACCACATAATCGGGCGTAATACCAATAGACCAGGCATCTTTAAACCCGTAACTTGTTCCTGTTTTCCAGGCGATTTTTTTGCTGTTGGCAAAAGCTTTCCAGCCTGCATCAAGCCCCGGACGTTCGAGACCGGTCATAGCTTCAAACATCAGGTAAATCGAAGCCGGGCTTAGGATTTGTGATGAAGATTTGACATTCGTCGCAGAATGGTTTTTAAATATGTTCAGGTCTGAGAATTCTTTTGTTAATGTACCATCATTTGGTGGTGCTTTGAGTTGCATGGCCAGATTGGTATACATTCGTGTTAATTCCCAAAGGCTGGATTCTGCACCACCAAGAATAAGCGGCAAACCGTAATGGTCAGCGCTTTTGTCAATACTTTTTAAGCCAAGCTTTTGGAGCTTATTGAGGAAACGTTCAATGCCGTAATTTTTCAGTAACCTAACCGCAGGTACGTTAAGCGATTTTTGGATAAACACATCGGCCTTAACAGCACCTTGAAAATTCTTATTGAAATTTTGAGGCGCATAATTATCAAAATGTATGGGCGTATCCTGCACCAACTGTTCCGGCAGAAGCTCACCGTCTTCCAGCATACTACCGTATAAAATAGGTTTGAGTAAACTGCCTGTACTTCGTTGACTTCTCAGCATATCCACATAGTAAAATGGCGCTTGACTGAAAGTTGAATTTGCCGTATAGGCTAAAACTTCACCAGTATTGACATCAGTGACAATAACAGCGGCATTGTAAACCTGGTTATTTTTCCAAATATTAAGGTGTTTAGCCACCTGAGCATTGACTTCTTTTTGGGTGTTATAGTCAATCGTGGTTTGCTTTTGACTAATCTCAGATGTTTGTCTGATCCATTCGGTAAGATGAGGTGAATGGTTGGGTAAATCCATAGCTTTACCGGGCAAGTCTTCAAGCAATGCCAGTTTGTAGGTCAATGAATCTATGATCTCATTGTGGTAAAGTTTTTTGAGTAATCGGTCTCGTTTTGATCTGAAAATAAGCTCATTTTTTCCTGGGAAAACCAAAGACGGTGCATTGGGTAAAACGGCCAGGGCTGCCGACTGAGACCAGCTCAATTCTTTAGCAGGTAGATTATAGTAACGCCAGGAAGCTGTCTCAAGACCTACAACATTTCCTCCAAAAGGCGCATAAGTCGCATAAAATTTGAGGATTTCATCTTTAGAATAATGCGCCTCCAGACTGGTCGCCAAAAAAAGTTCTATGAGCTTTTCAAGATAGGTTCTGGGCTTATTTTTTCGCGATAACCTGATGACCTGTTGACTTAGGGTACTTCCACCTCTTTTGGTATCTGCGGTGAGGTTATGCCATAAAGCTTTACCCATAGAAACAGGATTAAACCCAAAATGGACATCAAAATATTCATCTTCAAAATAGATGATGCTGGCTTTGAATTTTTCCGGGACGCTATCGCTTGCCGGAAATCGCCATTGTCCATCTGAAGCCACTCTGGCGCCGAGAAGTTTGTCTTCTTTGCTCCAAACTACAGTTGATAATGGGGTTTTAAATAGTGGTTTGGGTAAGGCATACCACCATAGTAATCCTAATATCAGAATTATAACTATTACAATGTATTTTTTTTTTGGTTTGGGCATTGGATTAATCTTTGGAGCTCATTGATTGGTTTAGTTTAGATCTTACAGGTTTACCTCCAAAGGCGGAAAAAGTTAATAACTGTTAAGTATTGAACTATCAATTAAACATATTTTTCAGACCTTTTTATCTTCTTTCTCTAGTTCTAGACCTCAACTTTGGGGTTTTTAAAATAACCTTTTTAAAGTGGCTTGTCATTTTATGATCTCGGACTTCAAGTTCGAGCGATCGGTTTTGTTTAGTACTCTAATGGACTTCTTTTAATATGTCTAACTCTTACAATAACAATTTCTTTTTTCTTTATTTGATAGGCTACTCTTAAACTATATTTCTTAAAGTCTCTAATATTTCCATTGTTATTTTAAGATATTTATCTAAAGGATAACATGTTGGAGCTTTGGAAAGAGATTTGGTAATTCCTAATATTTCTATCTTTACTTTTTCTGCAGACTGTACGGACTCTTCTTTGATGTAGTTATAATGATCTTCTAGAGCTTTCTGAGCTGTTTTACTCCAAACAACTTTTAACTCTTCTACCATTCTTTAGCCATTTTTTCTGCTTCTTCTTGTGTATAAAATTCACCCTTTTCTACTTCAGTAATAGCCTCATCGATTTCTTTATTGTATTGCTCTAAACTATCACGCTCTAAAATTTCTTCATCACTGTAGGTTTTAGCCATAGCTTTTACAAGTTTTAAAAACCTATCATCTGCTTTATACTTGATATAGTCTAAAACACTTTTTCTCAAATCTATAGATTCCATAACAATATTATGATTGGTATCGCTAATTTACAAAATTTGATCATAACTAATTCTGAATATAAAAAACACCTCAAAAAAGGTGGCTCATCACTTTAAAATCTCGAACTACAGGTCAGAGCTATCGGGCAGAAAACTGCATATTAATAATGGTGTCTAGTCCTTCTCGTTTTAAATGAATATTTAATTTACCGGATTCTTTATTTAATGTGTCTCCGACCTCAATTAAATTAAAAAGCCCGCCTTTTTCCCAGTCCAATATAACCACTTCTTCTTTTCCATTATCATTCAAAATAATTTTATGGTATCCATGTTCTTTGACATCTATATATCTTTTAGTAACTATTCCAGAGAATTCTTTAGCTTTATAGACATCAATAACTTCTTCAAGACTTCTTTTAGGACTTGGAACCTCAGCAGAAAACCAGTATATAACTCCAAAAAAACCTATAATAGCAGAGATTTTCCAAATCTTAAAAAATGTTTTTTTTTGCATTTAATTCTATTTTTTAGGAATATATGTTTTAGTTAGCCAATTTATATAACCTAAATCTGCTCCTATACCGATTGAACCCGAATAGTACCTAAAGTAAATCACTTCTAAAGGCTGCATCACTTACCCCTGTTGAGTCACCAACTGGACCAATTCCAAGTCCTACTTCAAAACCTTGTCCTCTAAGGTTTGATCGGTAAATATAATCAGTAGAGATTGTAGATGTTTTCAAAGCTTGGAAAGCTTCTAGTTGTGCCCCAAAGGCAAATCCTGATTCATAAGTAGCTTTTGTAGTCAAATAAGATGTGCTACCATCTCTGTCAGATAATATTCCAAAATCAACGCCTAGGCCATATGGGTCTGTATCTCTAAACCGAAAAGGAAAAGCAACTTCAAAGCTTACACCAAAACCATGTACCCCGTATTCATGATGCAAATGTGCATCATTGGCTATTATATCCCATTGTGACTTTCTTGAAGAAATCCTGCTTAAAGATTTTTGCACCTGTGTAGCTACTTCTTTTTTGGCATTATTTTCAGATGACTTATCACCTACTGTAATCGTTACTTCATCTAATTGTTCCGCAAAATCATCTGATATAACAATATGTTCTGTTAGTTCTTGAACACTAGCATGTTGATTTCTGCTTAAATGTTGTATAAAAGCATTTATTTCACTTTGATCGGTTAGTATATATTCTCCATTCGAGCCAATTTCATATAGACCACTTGAATCACTATAAAGTATTGGGTTATTAAAACCAAATCGATAAGGTGTTAGGGAAGTAGCAAATTCTGCCAGTCTATCCATACAATAAAACCTACCAATTGCAGTATCATATTGTCTAAAAGTCATTTCCTGAACATTTAAATTCAATGACTCATCAAACTGCTGTCCGTTAAATGTAAACTTCTGCCCAATACTTGTGGAAGTTGCTACACTATTATACCCTTTATGTTCAAGCCCAAAAGGATAGTAGTTTATGCATTTTTTTTCCGCATAGTGCCTTTTTTCAGAGTATACTATCTCTAGAAAAATACAAAAATCAGTATCGAGTTTATGCCACCCCATGGTGGTGTAAAGGTATTTATTTTTCTCTTAATTAGGGCTTTAGTCGTCTTCAAAAAAAAACCTAATTTCCGCCCCCATGATAAAAGGGCAAAGGCAAGAAAACAGTCCATACGATTCTGTCAGGATTGTTTTTTGAGTGGTGAGATTATTTGTTTTTCTAACTTCGTTTTGTTTTCTTGTTGGGATTTTGTCGGGTTGGGAAAAAATCGGTAACGTAAACTGTTCTTTTAGCTTCGTCAATGAAGTAGATGATTTTAACCGTGTTTCGTTTGGTTACGTGGTAAATTAAAGCTCTAAATTCTTTGTCGTAACGCGCCAAGTCTTCTTCTAAACGTCCTCTTTCAGGATTGTTCTTTAAAGACATCGCCAGATTTATAATATCATCTTATTTTTTATTAGCACTTCCTACACTATGAGATTCGTATAAATGCGATAATAAATTCCAGTAATACTGCTCGGCATTTGAGGTGATCTCTACTATATAGCTTGTTTGCTCTTCCAATGGTCTATATCGGCTTTAAATTCTGTTATAGGTCTTGTTTCGCCGTTTTCTAATGCTTTTAAAGAGGCTTCCGCACGCTCTTGAAGGTTTGATATATCAGAAGAATAAAATGTATTGGATTCTTCTTCAAAAACTTGTTTTAGCTTTAATAGTAGACTTTCTTCTTTTGCCTGTAGTAACAGATGCATTAATTCTAATTTCGTGGTTTCGATATTCATAATACTGTCTTTTATCATAACAAATATAATGTAATATTTTTGCTTAACTGATTGGATGCAAGGCATTAACAATTTCATGGAAATAGTCTATATCATCGTTAAGGATGATTTCGGGGTAACTGCAGTAATCTTATCCTAACTTTGATCTTTTTTTTGAAGGCTCTAGTCGTCTTCCAAAAGAACGTCACTTCGCTTTAGTGCATAAAAAAACCACCTCAATAAAGGTGGCTTATCACTTTATTATCTCAGACTACAAGTCCGAGTGTTCGGGTTTATTTAACCCATCTAAAACCACTATACTTTTCGCTAATCAATAATTTTTTATCGCTTTGTAATAATACTTGAAATATATAAAATACTAAAAGCAAAACCCTATCAAAAAGCACTAATGTTGAGTATATTAAAAATGATTTATTTAATCTTATTTGTTTACTGAATTTAATTGAAACTCCAAAAAGCTTCATTCCTAAAGTCCTATTAAAATAGAATTCCGTTAATGTATAATATAGAAAATAAATTAATAATCTAAATAACCAAGGTGTATCAATTTCTAAAAAAGACAGAATTGAACTACTATTTAATATTGAAATCAAAGCAATAATAAATATATAATCTATGAACATAATTATTACTTTTGACTTCTTACTTATTTCAATAAGCCCTTTATTTTCATCTATATTCATTTTATTACTTTCTGTTCCTTTTGTTCGCGTTTCTTTTTTGATTCCTCTTGTAGTTTCGTAAACTTCTCGCTGTTAAACGAAAATGAAATACCTATACCTAATTTTAATTTATTTTCTGCCTCTGGAGGAGAAACTTCAGTAATGCCATCGTCATTCTCATTTATATTTTCTGTTACTACTACTCCTTTTTCGCCATTTTTTATTTTTAGCAAATACAGCTACCGAACCTCCTTCTTTATCTCCATCTTTAATTATAACTCCATCAGCTTTAACAAAGCCACCTTCGCCTTCATTTGTATCAAAATTCTTTGAAGCATAAGCAACCTTTAATTCGCTTTTTACAGCATCTTTACTATCACCAACACCTGCAAATGCATCTATAGCAGTAAAAGAAAAAGTATTTGTTTTAATATTATATTCAGTTTCTGCTACACTTGCTGTAGCTCCTGTATTTGAAATTTTAGCACCTGCACCTAAAGAGATACTTACAGAAGTAACTGAAATTGATTCCCATGCATTCTTAATAAAATCCAAACATTCCGGACAATCACCATAAGGATCATTATACCGAATAGGACTATTAAAAGCATACTGATATGGACTCAGACTTTCTTGAGGGCTAGTATCAGCCAATGGATCTACACTCTTAAATCTACCTAGTGTATAATCATAAGTTCTAAATATAGTCATGTCAAGATTATGACCTAAATCTAACTGTCGCTCTACCTTAAAAGATTTACCTTCTTCACCTTGAAAATTCTTATCACTTGTTCCTTGATTGAACTCATAATTCTGTGCTGGGTTCGTAGAAGTTACCACATTATTATACCCTTTATGTTTAAGTCCAAAGGGGTAGTAGTCATTTCTTCTCAGATTATTCATCAACTATATTACTCTAAAACTTTCACTTTCGAATCTTTAGTCCTCGCAAAATAAGCATTGCTATACATCGTCTCAGCCTGGCTTCCGGGCAGGAAATATTCGCCCAGATATGAGGCGTTCATTTTTACACTAAAGCTTTTGGTTTTTTTGGCGTCCAAATCCAGGTAAAAGTGGATTTCGCTGTCCCTAATATCGACATAATTTGCTTCCGGGTAGCTGTCAGTCTGGTAGTCTGTAAACGAGGTGTCCACCACTTCCCAGCCGCTCGGCAAATGGTACTGTAAAGCCAAGTGTCTTAAGTCGGTTTGGGACAGGTTGCCGATATTTATCGTTACATTCACCTCTGAGCCTTGTCTAACCTCATTAATATTCATCGGCTTGCCATTGGCATCGGTGTAAGCTATATTCAGACTGAGGTTTTTCTGCTCTGCAAAGGACTCACCGAGAGCAGGTTTACCATTTTGAACTAATCTTACGAATAGCTTGGTGTCTTTGTTATTTTTCAACTTCAATTTTACTCCTGCGTTTTCTCCTAACTTGATATCTCTTTTCAGAATAGGTTTATTCGTTTTAACCGATTCACCATTAAAATTAATGTCCATGGCTTTACCGCCATTTTTCTGTAATAACTTAGACAAACTTACTAAAGCAAAAGCGGTTTCCTGCGTATTGAGATAATCATCTGAAGATAATTTTAAAGCCAGATTTTCTGCTTTTTCCTGCATTCTGTCGTCTTCAAGATAAACCAAACTTTCCAGAAGCATCGCCTGATTTCTGAAATCAGAACCATAAGTATAGTATTGGTAAGGGTCATAAACCTCATAAATAGAAGCGGATTCAACAATAGATTTTGCCACATCTTTTTGACCAATTAAAGCATAAGCCTGTGCCAGTCGCCATTTTGAAGCATTAGAAATTTTAGTATTTCTCAGTCTATTCATCGAAGCCAAATCAGCATCTCCGAGTAACGCTAAAGTGTAAAGCCGGTAAGCCTGCATATAGTCTGAAGGTCGGCTGTAAGTATTTTCATTCCATCGGCGGGCTTGCTCTTTTTGAAAGTTTTTCCAATTATTCAAAAACATCATTGGAATATTGAATCCTTTACGCTGGGCTTCTATCATAAAATGCCCGGCATAGCTGGTGCCCCATTCATTGGCGCTTCCGCCGGGCCAGTAGCTCAAACCACCGCTAACCAGTTGAAAATCATTCAACTTCTCTATGGCTTTCTGTACATTCCTTTTGGTTTCCTCTTTTTGGCTAAAGCTTAAATCTGCGATATCTTCCAGGTAGATTTGTGGAAATGCTTTTGAAGTCGTCTGCTCAACACAACCATGTGGATAGCCAATTAATCTGGATAAGCGCTTACTCAAATCCATTGGTGGCAAAGCAGAAATTTCGACAAAAGCTGAATTGGTTCCTTTTGTACCAAAAGACTTTTCATCTATACTTAAGCTTTCATTGGACCCAAGCTCAAAGTTTTTGGTTTTTTGAGCCATTGGGTTCGGGTTATAAGTATCGATTTCAAGTGTATATTTCGCCGTTTCTCTTCCTGATGTGGCTGTAAATTTTAAATTTTCAATGCTTGAAGAAGACACCACTTCGTAATCAAAGTTCACGATTTTATCGCCGGTTTCCATAAAGCTGAGGGTTTGTTCTGTTGGGCCAACAGGCTTAATTCCGGAACTGACCTCTGCAGTTAGTGTCACCTTTTTAATTTCGTCTTCCATGGCAAAAACCGTAAGCGGAATGCTTAGTTTTTCGCCTGGTGATAATTTTCTGGGTACCGAAGCCAAAAGCATCAACGGTTTTTTGACGGGAACCACCTCTTCTACACTGCCATAGCTTTCGCTGGCCACATCAGACGCCACCAGCATGACTTTTACCGAACCGATATAATTTGGCATATAGAGTTTATGCTTTTTACTTTCCCCTGCTTTCAACTCAAATGGTCCTATAAAGCTTACTACAGGCTTAAAGCGATTGGCTTTTCTGTTTTTTGAGCCTGCCAGACTACCACCACCACCAATGCTGAAAATATTCTCTACACTACCGGCATAAGCGCCAATGACATCATCATAAATGTCAAAAGTCTGCACACCAAGGGCTTCTTTACGGTTGAAATACTCGTAGATGTCCGGCACACTAAAGTTGGTCAAATCCAACAGGCCTTCATCAACCACGGCAATTGTATAGGTCATGGGTTTGCCGTTTTGTTCGGTTACTTGTATGTTGTAACTGGTTTCAGGTCTGATCTTTTCAGGTACATTAAGTTCAGGACTTAAACGTTTATCTTGATTTTCAACCTTGAGCGGAACTACCCCAAAAAGCCTGATCGGTCTGTCATTTTCTGTTCGCTGATGCGGCTGGATGAAGCTTAAACTCACATAGGCGTTTGGTGTGAATTCCTCAGTGATTTTCAGATCTAACGTAGTCGTACCGCTTTGGGTCTCTACCCATTCCTGACTCAGAATACCTGAACCATTTTCAACTGTAAGCAATGCTTTAGCTCCCTGACTTGAAGGGAAAGTCACTTTTGCGGTTTCTCCAACATTATATTGGTCTTTGTCTAAATTGAAAACCAACATATTAGCCAGATTACCTTCTGTGTTTGTCCACCAGTTTTTGTAATAATAAGCAATTTGACTTGCTGCATGTTTACCCTTTTCATCGATCACACGAATCAAATATCGTCCTCTGTCTCGCTGAGGAATATTAAGCTTAAAACTGGCCATACCTCTGGCATCTGTGGTCAGGTCAAAACTTTTATAAGCGCGATAACTTGAGCTGTTTTGGTATTTGGAGAGGTTATCACTTCCACGGTTCCACCACCAACGCCAGTCTAATCTATAGATGTAAGCTTTTAAGGGTTTTGAAGCCACTGGTTTTCCGCTTTTATCAACACTTATCACACGATACAAAGTTTCCTCGTCTGTATCGTAAGTTCTGCCTTTGATATCCGGTGATCTTAAGCCGACAAAATGTTCAAAAGGCGCCAGGTTTTTCTGCGTAACATTGATGGAAAAATCACCGCCGTTTTCATAGACTTTGGTCAGAAAACTTAATTTGAGCATTCCGGGCAGATTCTGGGAAGTCTCAATATTCTTTTGAATGTTTATAAGTCCTTCATCATTCAACTTTCCTTTAAAAAAATCCATTTCCTGATCATTAAACGAACGCGTAATGTCGTAAAAGCTATAGGTCTTGAGCTTTGGAAACGGATGAGTTGCGATGCTCATGTTCATTTCGACCTCAGCTTTGAGTTTTCTGGCGGTGGCACCGCTTAACCAGTTTGAAGTCAATACAGCATTAATGGGCTCATTGGCAGGTAATACATCGTCTTCAAAATCCAGTTTGATTTTAAGCCGGTTTGGCTTTACAGCTGCAACCTTTATACGTTTATTGAATGTTACTGCGCCGATATTGATTTCAGCATTCCAGTTTCCGGTTGGGTCTGTGGCTTTGGTTGGCAGACTAAAGGTGTAAACCTTATTCAATCCCTGAAGCTGGGTTTCGTCATAAACCAATTTGCCTCTGGCATCTGTGAGTTTCAATTTTATCGGATAATTTTCTGGAATCGGGTTAGCCAGGTCATTCAACACAAAACCGGTGTAGATAGTATCCCCTGGTCTATAAACACCTCTTTCTGTATAAATATAGCCTTTAAGTCCTTTTTTGATTTCACTTCCACCAACATCAAAATTACTTAAACTTAAAGCCTGATTTTTGTTCAACTTCAAATAAGCATATTGGTTGTTTTTTTGAGCTACAACAAATGCAATGTTCTTATTGGATTTGAGCTGTGCCATACCCTGTGCATTTGTAGAAACCTGAGATACTTCCTGCATTTGGTAGTTGTAGCCTGCAATATTCACACTACCTTCTGGTTGAGCAGACAGCAAATTTGAGGTATAAATATGGTAAACATCTGTCTTGGTTTTTTTGACCAGGAGTCCAAGGTCTGAAGCTAAAATATTGGCCGTTAAAAACCTGTTTTGATTGTAATAAGCATCATCACAGGGATTATCGCGCTCTCTCCAGTTATACCTGTAATTTCGCCAATCGTATCTTTGGTAGTCCCAGTAGTCTTCCTCACGTTCTATGGTTTGCGTATCCTCTTCGATACTCGTAAAGGTGTAATCGGTTTTAGAATCGTCGCAACTGTAAAGACTTAATTCTGGTCTAAAGCTGATGTCAACCTGATAAAGTGCGCCTGGGTCAGCTTTAAATAATTGGTTTAAATCTATCGCATAGGCTTTCCAAAAGCCATCATGATCTAATTTGTTTTGCACTAATGGAATGGTCTTTCTGGCCACGACACGACCTACATTTCGCAACCTGTAGTTGTTACTGTCGTCAAGATTGGCATCCTGTAAAAACTGAAGCACATTGTTTTCATAAATCTTAATGATCCTCACATCGACAGCCTTCAAACCCGTAGCTTCAAAATAAAAAGGATTTTCTGTAGAATTGGGTAAAATTACACCTTCTGTGATTAATCTTATACTGGGCTTAGACTGATTGAACAATACTTTCTCCTTAAAATCTGCTTTTAGAGATTTACCCTGAATGCTTTTAATATTTTTTAAAATTTGAAGAGTCACGGCGCCATTGTATGCTTTTTTAGGATAAACGATCAGGTTATTGCCTTCTATATCAAAATTCAAATCCCTGTCTTCATTAATTTGGATGAGTCCTATCAAAGATTGACCATTCTGAAGGGTCTGAGAAAAATTGACAGTAATTTTTGGGCTTCCTAGGCCTTCAGTAGTTATATCTAAAACTTTAAACACATCTTTGGCCGGTATAACAAAAGAATTTTCCCCTTTGTTCTCTGCATTTATGGGGCTTCCATTCCAATTAAGTTGTACTGTTGATTCTTGGTCAGAACGCTTTATGCTGTCGATTTTAAATCTGAAATAGGTAGCTGTTTCATTGGTCTGAGACCATTTTATTGATAGTTGTTTGTCCGATTGTGCAGCTGTAACAATTTTCTTTACATCTTCAAAAGGCACTAAATCTGAAGTTTCTATACTGGCATTTCTGTAAGACCATTCTTTGTCGTAAGATTCTAAAGCTTCAAGACTGACTTTAAAATCCGGCTCTATGGTTGAAAGTGTAAAACTGTAGTTTTTATAACCGCTTTCAATTGATGGGTAAAGTTTGTCGAGGTGTAAAAGGCCTTCGTATGTTTGCCCTGGTTTCAAATGCTCTTTTGGTGAAAAAATTAAATTCCTGTCGGTTGAAAGGTAAAGCTTACCTTCAACTTTAGGCTTAAATTCAAGAATCTCAGGATCTAATTCCTGATTAATTGATTTGTTTTTGACAGGATTTACGAATCGAAAAACAACTGGGTCAGCAATAGAAATTTCACCCTGAGTATGGGAGTAGATGTAATCTTTATATTTGGCTAAGTCACTTTCTTCAGTTGAAGAATCACATTGTATCAAAAGGGGCAAGAGGCAAAAAAGTAGGAGAAGTTTGGCTGAAGACATGTTGAAATTTGAAATATTTTTGTAAATAATGTTTAATTATATGGGGCTTTTAATATATAAACGCCTAATCCTTTTAAAAGTATAAAAAATCAATGAAAATTTTGAATTTATTTGTTTTTGGATGCGCAATTTTTTTTTCAATAAGTATTTATTAAGATTTCAAGTGGTTTATTGGAGTTTATCGAAATGTTATAGGTTTAATCTATTAAATTATTTTCTCGCAAACCAGTCTGTCCGTCAGGCAGGGGCGCTAAGATATTTCGTGGTATTGAGTTCAATCAATAGAAACAGTGAGCCTTAATTTCATTAGTCCTTTAATATTATAAAAGGCTTAAGTAGTGGTTTTTACGCCTGTTTCCGAAGAAATTTACTTAAAAATCATAATAGCCTTTTCTCCATTTTTATCTATTGAGGCTCTAAACATTCCCGGTGTATTAAAGACCATCGAAATATTGCCGTCTTTATCTAAAGCCACAATCCCGCCATTACCACCAAGTTCAGGTAGCTTTTTCATGATTACATCTTCCGCAGCATCCTGCAGGCTTGCGTTTTTATACTGCATTTGTGCAGAAATATCATGAGCCACTGCCAGGCGGATAAAGTACTCACCCCAGCCTGTTGAAGACACACCGCAGGTGGCATTATTGGCATAGGTTCCGGCGCCAATGATGGGTGAATCTCCAATACGGTTCCAACGCTTGTTGGTCATGCCTCCGGTAGAAGTACCTGCGACAATGTTACCGTCTTTGTCTAAAGCTACACAACCCACAGTTCCAAATTTTTTGTCTTCCCAATCCAGTAAAGCGGTTTTGTTTTGAGCACGTTTTAAAGCTTCAAGCCGTGATGGCGTTGAAAAATAGGCCGTATCTACCATTTTTATATTTCTGGATTCTGCAAATTCCTGTGCACCTGAACCGGATAAGAGCACATGGTCGGAATTTACCATAACTTCATAAGCCAAATTGATTGGATTTTTAACGTTGGTTACACCGGCAACAGCACCTGCATTGAGGGTTTTGCCGTCCATGATAGAAGCGTCCAGTTCATTGTAGCCTTCGTGATTAAAAACCGCACCCTTACCGGCATTAAATAATGGCGAGTCCTCTAAAATATTGATTGTGCGCTGAACCGCCTCCATAGCTGTTCCGCCTTCTTTTAAAATAGAATGCCCTTTTGAAATGGCTTCGTTGAGTTTGGCTTTATATTCTTCTTGCTGCTCTTTGCTCATTCTATCTCTGGACATGACTCCTGCACCACCGTGAATTACAATAGCTATCGGTTTTTCTTCAGTAATTGTACTTGTTTCAGAGATTGTTTCAGTAGGGCTGTCCTTTTGATTTTGGCAGGCAAAACAAATAAAAGCCAAAAGTGAAAGAGAAAATAAAATAGATTTTTTCATAATGAGCGCTTTAAATTATAATGTCATTTTTAATTAAAAGATTGCTTAAAGATACACTCAAAAAATTAAATCTATAAGCCCTTAACTAAGTTGTTTTGGATAATTTATTTATGGAAAACTGATCCTTATCATATTTACAATGAACATTCCTTAATATTTTTGACATTCTTTTTTAATACCATAAACTATGCAATATTTAATCCCTTTTGTAGACTGGACAAACGGTGCCGTCATCATGACCCTGATCTTTGGTTTGGTGATCTTTGGTCTTGTTTTCTTTGTGATGTATTTCATCAACTCCGCTGCCAAAAAAGAGCGTGAGAAAAAAAGTAAGAAAGCTTAAGAAAGCATCCATTTTTGTCTTTTGGGGTTATTGACCCCTTTTGGTGTTTATATTGGAATCAAAAACCATTAAGATTTTTCAGAACTATTTTTTTAACATCAGTTTGATGTGATTTTCTTTAAAGTGTAAATTATCATTTCGAGTGATTTTCTTTAAAAAGAGTATTTAGAAATACAATTTACAGAGGAAAAACGTTGTTCTCGATAAAATGCTGACTGTAGATGTCAGGATTACTCGAACTGACACATTTTTAAATTGAATTAACACTAATGAAGTATCATTTCATTACATGCTGTTAAGAAGCAATACTTTAAGTGCATTTTTCTTTATATTTATAACTATGAAAAAATTTGCTTTTAAAATAATTCTTTTAGTTTTTATCATACCTACACTTAGCATTCCATCTGGTTGTGGAGCAAGCGCAGAACTTGACCCTAAAGTTGCTGCAAAAAACGAAAAAATCATAGATTCTCTCTATCAACTGAATAATTACAGAATTGAAATTGATGTGGTTTATCCTTTCAACACTTTGGCTACAACTCAAGTCGCCAATGATTTACTCTGGAATACGGGCAATAATGCCAATAGAATTGATGTAAGAGCTGATGGGAATTTTATCCAAATCAGAAATGATTCTTTAACGGGCTATTTGCCTTTTTTTGGTGAACGACGCTTGAATGGTGGTGATTTGAGCGGGCGAAATACAGCCATTCAATTTGAGGATACATTAAGTTATTTGAATAAAACTATCAATAAGAAAAAGAAGAGGTTAGAGTTAAATTTTAAAGCAGAGCAAGCCAACGGTGGAAACGACAAGTACGACCTAAAGATTTACATTTATCCAAACAGGAATGCTTTGGTTGATATTTCACCGGTTTACAGAACTTTTATAAAATATGACGGAAGATTGGTGAATGCTGAAGAAAATGAAGAATAAGAGAACTTAACAACAATAGTATATTTAATAACAGTAGCCTAAAAAAAATTGTTGAGAATACTTAAAAACCTCGTATTATTTCAAAGAAAGATATTTTTTATTTCTTATCCATTTGCCATCATAATCGGGCTAATATTAGGTGGTAAATTAGAAGTTATCGCCTTTAGTTTTCTCATCATATCTCATGCGGTGCATTTTTTTGTTTACGATTTAACAAACAAAAATCAATATTATTACTACTATAATTTGGGCATTAGCTATTTAAAGCTTTGGGCGTCTACGACGGCTGTTGGTTTATTGAATTTATTGATTTTGGTATGGATATGAAAACCTTACACGCAGACAGTATCAGAAAATCATTTGACCGCAAAAAGATTCTAAGCGATATTTTTTTAACCTGCCAGAAAGGTGAAATAAAAGGGTTGATTGGAAAAAATGGTTCTGGAAAATCAACGCTCCTCAAAATTATTTTTGGAACTGAAAAAGCAGACACAAAGTTTGTAAGAGTAGGAGATCAAATTATTAGGAGTGTAACTGATGGCAGACATCTGATAAACTATCTGCCTCAGGACAATTTCCTGCCTTACGGGGTTTCAGTAAAAACAATTGTAAAACTATTTCTTGAAAAAGATTGTCGGAAGATAATACTGGAGAATGAACACGTTAAACCCATTTTACACAAGAAAAATGAACATTTATCCGGTGGTGAAAAAAGAATAATTGAAATACTCCTTATCGTTCATTCGAAAGCTGACTTCATCTTACTGGACGAACCTTTTAATGGTGTAAGTCCCATAATGAGGGATTACATCATTAAATACATCAAAACCATGAAATCCAAAAAGGGCTTTATAATCACAGATCATGATTATGAAAATGTGATAGGTCTGGCTGATAAAATCGTCTTTCTTCAAAACGGGTTTTTAAGACCTATTGATGAGGTGAGTGATTTAGTTGAACTGGGATATATGACAACCGGATCTCTTAAAAATCTGGAAAAAAAATAAATTGAAATGTAAATATATCCTGAAGCTTAGCCCGACAGCTCAAACCACTTTTCTGTTTTATTTTCAATACTGCTTTCGATTTCCTGTAGTTTAATGCTGTTTGCTTTAATCTCGTCTGCAGACAAATCCTCGAGAAAAGCTTTTTGCAGTTTTTCTTTTTCTTTTTCTAAATTTTGAATCTGCTTTTCGAGCTGTTTAATTTCTTTTTGCTCAAGATAGCTCAATTTCTTTTCTTCCTTTTCGGGTGTTTCTGTTTTTGAAGTTGTGGGCGCTTTACTTTCTGTTTTTGTCTTGGGTTTATGGGCTTCGTAATTTCTATAATCTGAATAATTACCTGGAAAATCTGAAATTTGTCCGTGTTCAAACACAAACAGGTGATCTACAATTTTATCCATAAAGTAACGATCATGAGAGACCACAATAAGGCATCCCGGAAAGTCCATCAGAAAGCTTTCAAGCACATTTATGGTAACAACATCCAAGTCGTTGGTAGGTTCATCGAGAATTAAAAAATTTGGATTCTGGATTAAAACCGTACAGAGGTAAAGCCTTTTTAACTCACCACCACTTAGTTTTTCTACATAATCGTATTGCTTTTTGCGGTCAAACAAAAAACGCTCCAGTAGCTGTTGGGCTGATAGTTTTCTGCCTTTTGCCAATGGTATATAATCTCCAAATTCCTGAATGACTTCAATGACCTTCTGGCCGGGTTTAGGTTCCAAACCACCTTGTCTGTAGTATCCAAATTGCAAGGTTTCACCAATAACCACTTTTCCGGTATCAGGTATAAGATTCCCTGTCAGGATATTCAAAAAAGTAGATTTGCCGCTGCCGTTTTTGCCAATTATACCAAGCCTTTCCCCTTTGATAAAATTGTAATCAAAGTTTTCAAAAAGGGTTCTGTCATCAAAGCTTTTGGAAACATTATGAAACTCAACCACTTTTGTGCCCAGTCGATTCATATTGATTTCCAGTTGAATTTCGTGCTCTTTTCGACGTTGATGTGCCCGTTGTTTGATATCGTCAAAATCGTCTATTCTCGATTTGGATTTGGTTGTTCTGGCTTTAGGCTGGCGACGCATCCAGTCCAGTTCCTTTTTAAAGAGCTGTTTGGCTTTGTCGGTTTCTGTTTCCTGTTGTTGCAAACGTTCGTCTCTTTTTTCGAGATAATAGGCGTAATTTCCTTTATAAGTATAAAGCTGCCCCTGGTCAAGCTCCATAATTTGGTTACAAACCCGATCTAAAAAATAACGGTCATGCGTCACCATAAAGAAACTCATCTTAGAGGTTTTGAAAAAGCTTTCCAGCCACTCAATCATGTCTAAGTCTAAGTGATTGGTAGGTTCGTCCAAAATAAGCAGATCAGGTTCATCTAAGAGTAAAATGGCCAGAGCCAGGCGTTTTTTCTGCCCACCTGAAAGATCTTTGACCTTCTTGTTAAGATCATTCAATTGAAGCTTAGATAAGATCTGTTGGTATTGACTTTCAAAGTCCCAGGCTTGTTTGGCTTCCATATTTTCAAAGGCTTTTTGATAAGCTTCCTGATCGTCAGGGTTTTGAAGTGCCTTTTCGTACTGGCTGATGATTTTTAGCATTTGATTATCCGAAGCCAATATACTTTCTTCGATACTCAGATTTGGTGCGAGGTCAGGTTCCTGTGAAAGGAAACCAATTTTTATATCATTTCTAAAATTTATTTCGCCCTGATCCGGTTGATCTACCTGAGCTAAAAGTTTCAAGAGACTGGTTTTACCACTTCCGTTTTGGGCTATAAGTCCTATTTTCTGGCCTTGGTTTATACCAAAAGACAGGTCTTCAAATAACCTTAAAGTGCCATAAGACTTGGCGATATGTTCTACTGAGATGTAATTCAAAAACTTTAGTTTTTATCTTTTTTAGGGAAAGCCTTTTTGTGAAAAACCAATAAGATACCAAAGCCTGTGCTTATGGCTGTATCGGCTATATTAAAGACCGGCTCAAAAAACACAAAACGTTCTCCACCCCAGATTGGTATCCATTCGGGCAGGATGTCATCATACAACGGAAAATACAGCATATCAACAACTTTACCCTTTAGCAGCGGTGCGTATCCACCGGACTCCGGAAGGAAACTTGCTACCTGTCCGAGGCTTTCGTTGAAAAACACGCCGTAGAATACAGAATCTATAATATTGCCCATAGCTCCCGCAAAAATGAGAGCAATAGCAACTAAAAGTACTTTAGGCGCTTTTTTTCGGGTAGAATCCCATAACCACCAGCCAATACCGAGAATAGCGAACAATCTAAAAACAGTAAGAATAACCTTACCGTAACTACCAGGTATCTTAGCGCCCCAAGCCATGCCTTCATTTTCAATAAAGAGGATTTTAAACCAGGAAAAAACTTCTACACTTTCATAGAGCTTGAAGTTGGTTTTAATATAAACTTTTGAAATCTGATCTATGATCAATATAAGGGCTATGAGAAGAATTGAATGTTTTAAGCGCATTTGCCTTTTGATTTAATCGCAAAAATAGACTTTTTAAAGTATTTGCAATTAGTCTATTTGCATAACTTTTATGTTACCATTAACGCTTCTCAGGTCTAACTTATGTTTTTCAATAAGTGATTTTTCAATTTCCACCTTACCATTTTGAGAATTCGCATCTATTTCAGCCTGTTTGGTTTCTATAAAAATATTTCCATCATAGGTGTTTATGATAGCATTACCAACTAAAAAAGTCATCCTGCAGTGGCCTGATTTTGTATTAATGATGAGATTATTATAGTTCCCGCTGCCTGTGACTGTGGCAATTTCAGAATTGATTTCTACATTTAGGTTTCGTGGCAAGAGTAATTCTACAGCCACAGAAAATTCCTGCATAGATGTCATTTTATTATCGCCAAAAGCCAATCTTTCGGGGTAAATGCTTTTTATATAAAGTACATCGTTTTTAACCTCGTAATCAAAATAAATATCGTTTCTGTAACTGCCTTCTGAAGCAGAATTGAATTGAATAAAATTGTCCTGATGTGTATCTATTTTTACTAAAGAAACCTGGTCTGCAACAAAGAATACCTTCTTTATATTCTTATCTTCAATTTTAAATTGAGAGGTAATTTGTGCCTTTAGCGTCAAAAAACTAAAGCAAATAAGTGTCGAAAAAAATACTTTTTTAAAAATCAAATCTTTATTAAATATCTATAAACCATTCCTGTAGCAATCGCAATCAAAAAACTAAGTAAGGTCCCTATGAGTACATATTCTGTTAATTTTCTGTCTTTTGCTCTTGACAAATCGCCAAACCTGAATACAGACTTTGCTGTGATTAAAAATCCAATAGCGGCCCACTGTCCCAGAACTATAAACAAAAAAATGAACAAACGCTCTAAAATTCCAATGTAGCTGCCTGCGCCTTTTAAGGCGTTTTCGGGCCTTTCTTCCGGCAACTGCCACCTGCTCATGATAATTTGCATTGCAATAGAAGAAACTGCAGTCAAAACGACCAAGGCCAAGGCTGTTAAAACCACTTGTTTTGATAAAATAAGTTCTAAACTGATTTTTTGTGGATATTCAATTAATACCGCTATTGAGATGATGAGTAAATGTAAAAATTGATCAACAAAAAAAAGAGTTCTTCCGTTTTTTTTGTTTTTGAGATTTAACTTTAAAATATCAATCATCAAGTGTGTTATGCTGATAAATAAAATATAAGGCCAATACCTAAAGTCGAATCCCAGAACAATGATCAAAAGTAAAACATGAACTAAAACATGTAGATAAACAAATATAGATTTATGCTTTTTTTGCTCTTTGTCTTTAACCCACTTGTAAGGCTGAAGAACAAAATCACCAACGGCATGAGCCAGTAAGAGTTTGAGTGCAAATACCATCATCGTTTTAAAATTTCTGATTTGTAATAGGCATTCATGGCCATGATTTCGTCATATCCACCTCGTTTTAAAGCTTCACTAATATTGCTTTGGGATTTTTTAAGTCTTTTTGCAAGCTCCTGTTGTTTTAATTCCGGATGTTCTAAAGCGGTTTTTATCACATTTGAAACCGTAGTGGTCCAGCGATTTGCAATATACAAAGCTAAGCCGAGCATTGTATTGATGATTTGGTCAAAATCTGCTTCGCCTGAAAACAAAAGCATGTTCTGCTTCTTTAATGCCTCAAAACACTCTCCCGACCTTACAAAGGCTGTTCCGTTTGAGGTTGTAATTTTATCAGATAGAAAATCAATCTCACCAATACCTATCCCAAGTCTCACATCCAGTTCTTCAAACTGCTTTATCACGGCTTTGATATGCAGAGCCTTTGCTATAGCATCTTCGGCATTGAGCATCAACTGAAAGCTATCCCCTCTATATATTTCCCAATCCTGAGGAGATTTCCCAGAGCTTTTTAAAACCATTTCTAAAGTACTCAGCCAATCTTTTGTACTGGTACTTTTGGAATTTACGACATCTCCTGTTATAACGGCTTTCATCAAATCTTTTCTCAAATATAGTTGATTTTTCTACTTCTACAAAATATCTGCTTAAAAGAGGATATTTTGTATTATCTGATTATAAGCAGATATTTTATTATATCGGTTTATTTACAGATATTTCTTGGCTTTTAAAGTTGGTTTTGATCTTATTTACTATCGTTTGTGCCAATTTTTCTTTACTTTCTATGGTCCAGCCGGCGATGTGAGGCGATAGTATGACGTTATCTAATTGTATAAGTGTTTTAAAAGCTTTGGGCATGGTAGAGTAATCTGAAAACAGATGTTCAAAAGAGGTTTTTTCATATTCCAAAACGTCAAGGCCGGCGCCTTTTACTTTTTTATTTTGAATGGCTTCAACCAAAGCTTCAGTATTAACAACTTTTCCTCTGGAAGTGTTTATAAACCATAGGCTATGTTTAAAAGAAGATAAAAATTCAGCGTTTACCATTTGGTTGGTCTTTTCGGTTAATGGAACGTGTAAACTTACAATTTGAGTCTCTTCAAAAAATGTTGCTAAGTCTACTTGTTCTGCATTTTCATCACCAACCTGGTCTTTGATATCATAACAAATTACTTTACAGCCAAAGCCTTGCAGTCTTTTCGCAAAAGCTTTTCCCATATAGCCATAACCAATAATCCCAATGGTCTTACCCATGATTTCTTCGCCCCGGTTTTCTTCTCTCAACCAGATGCCCTTACGCACTTCTGTGTTTGCAATAAAAAACCTGTTTGTTAAGGCAAGCAGCATTCCAAGAGCGTGTTCTGCAACAGCATCTCTGTTGCCTTCCGGAGCATTAAACAGCATGACACCTTGATTTTTGGCGAAATTTGTATCAATATTTTCGAGACCGGCACCAACTCGACCAATGAACTTTAAATTTTTGGCTTTAGATAGAAATTGTTGATCTACAGGAAATCTACTTCGGATAATCAGGCCATCATATTTGTGAATAACCTCTTCAATTTCAGCTTTTGATGAGGTGTAGTCTTCGACATTAGTAAAGCCTAATTCACCAAGCTGTTTAAGCATTAAAGGATGGTTTTCATCAAGGTGTAATACAGTCATAAGTTTTCGAAATATGGTTGTAAAATATCTGCTGTAAGTCGGGTTGGTCTTCTGGTTTTTAAGCTTACAAAACACCATTCTGCAGTAGATTCCAAAATTAGCTTATCCCCTTTTGTGATTGATGTTTTACGGGTACATCTGGCGGTGGAAAATGCTTCAATCCAGGTTTTAATCTTTAATTCATCATTAAGTTGAGCCTGGCCTTTGTAAAGCAGTTCGTGCCTTAAAATCATCCAACCAAATTGATCTCTAATGGTGTTGGGACTAAAGCTGTTCCAGTGCGCTTTAGAAATTTTTAATACCCATTTGATGTAAGCCAGATTATTCACATGGTTAAAATGGTCTATAACATCCTTTTCGACACTGAACACTTTTTGGTATGCAATGGGTTTTGACATTGTTAAAATCCTAAGATATATTTGGCTATGGAAAAGAAAATAAGTAATCCAAAAATATCATTACTTGTGGTGATAAACGGACCGGTGGCCAATGCCGGATCTATCTTGTAGCGGTCTAACATAATGGGTACAAAAGTTCCTATAAGCGAAGCCACAATGATTACAGATATGAGTGCCAGAGAAATGGTTAAAGCCACATCATAGGCGCGTCCCAAAATAAAATGTGCACCAAGGAAAAGTAAAATAGCCAGAAAAATACCGTTTAAAATATTAAGTCCAACTTCTTTGAGTAATCTTTTCCAGACAGAGCCAGTAAGGGTTCCTTTGGCAATACTTTGAACTATAATTGCTGATGATTGTACACCCACATTACCTGCCATGGCTGCAATGAGTGGTGTAAAGAAAAACAAAAACGCATAATTGGTCATGGCACTCTCAAACTGTCCCGCTACGGTAACTGCAATAAAACCACCAAAAAGCGCTAATACCAGCCAGGGTAATCTCGCTCTGGTTTGCTGCCATAAGTTATCATCGGCATCTACATCTTCTGAGATACCGGCTGCCATTTGGTAATCTTTATCGGCTTCTTCTCTTATGAAATCTATAATATCATCTACCGTAATCCGACCTACCAAACGACCTATCTCATCTATCACCGGAATGGCTTCAAGATCGTATTTCTGCATGATTCTGGCAACTTCTTCGGCAGAGGTATGTACATCTACATAATCTACGTTTTGTATATAAACGTCTTCAATATTGGCATTGCTTGGTGCTGTAATGAGGTCTTTTAAAGACAATCTGCCTTTCAATTTTCCTTTATTATCTACCACATAGATCGAATGTACTCTTGTAACATTTTCTGCCTGCGCACGCATTTCCTCCATACAGCCTGTTACACTCCAGTTTTCATTTACTTTTATCAACTCCTTCGCCATAAGACCACCGGCCGTATCTTCCTCATAACGCATCAATTCAACAATATGCTGAGCATGATTGCGGTCCTTCAGGCTATTGATAACTTCGTTCTTGAGCTCTACAGAAAGGTTGTTGATGATGTCTGTAGCATCATCTGTATCCATTTCTTCAATCTCGTCGGCGATTTCCTTTGGAGTAAGATTACTGAGGACTTTTTCCCGGTCATCTTCATCAATTTCCATCAAAACCTCAGCAGTTTTTTCGCTATCGAGGAGCTTTATGATATAAGTAGCTTCATCAAGATTCAGTTCGTCGAGAATTTCAGCAATGTCTGCATGGTGCATATCCCCAAGATGCGATAAGAGCTCCTGATTGTTTTTTTCTTCAATCAGAAATTCTATTTTTTCTATGAGGGTTTTTGAAATTTCAAACTGCATCCTGGGCTATTTTTTGAGTCAATTCTACAAATTCAATATAAAACAATTGCTCCGGTCTTTTAGCAAAGATAAGGTCTGATTTTAAATTATCAGATAAATTAAAGGTTTTTAAACTGTTACGTAATGTTTTCCTGCGTTGTTGAAAGGCCGTTTTTACCACTTTAAAAAACAATACTTCATCACAATCCAGGTGGTAATTCTCTCTGCGTGTAAGTTTAATGACACCACTATCTACTTTTGGTGGTGGATTAAAGTTTGAAGGTTTTACAGTGAACAGGTATTCTACTTCGAAAAATGCTTGTGTTAGCACTGATAAAATGCCATAGGTTTTGCTTCCCGGTGACTCGCAAATTCTTTTGGCAACTTCTTTCTGAAACATGCCGGCAAATTGAGTGACATGCGTTCTGTTTTCCAGAGCTTTGAACAAAATTTGACTTGAGATGTTATAAGGAAAATTACCTATGATTGCAAAATCTTTTTTTGCAGTATAGTTTAGTAAATCTGCTTTTAAGAAGTCTTCTTCAACCAGTTGGAAGCTTTTGGATTTTGTGATGGGGTCGTCGTATTTTTCATTGAGGTAAGCTACAGATTCCCGGTCAACTTCAAAAGCTATAAGTTTTGAATCATTTTCAACTAAAAATTGGGTAAGCACGCCTGTTCCGGGGCCAACTTCTATAACAATATCAAGAGAAGTATAATCTAAAGCCTCTGCAATACGTTTGGCTATATTTTCATCTTTAAGAAAATGCTGACCTAAAAACTTTTTGGGGCGAACCCTATTCTGGTGTTGATGAAAATCCCGATTGTTGTTCGCCATGTATGATTTTTAAAAATCTAAATTATAATCCGGGGTATCATCTTCCTCTTCATCTCCTAATTTTTCATCATTACAATTGACCTGAATACTTAAGTTTTCAGGAGCTTCAAATTCTCCATCAGACACCTGAAAATCTTCATCGGCGTAAAGATCTTTCATGTACATTCCCCAAATAGGCAAAGCCATGGTTGCACCCTGGCCATAAACTATACCCCCAAAACGTACAGAACGGTCTTCGCCGCCGACCCAAACACCTGTTGTAAGATCAGGTACCATTCCTATAAACCAGCCGTCACTCTGGTTTTGAGTTGTTCCTGTTTTTCCGGCTATAGGGTTTTTAAAATCATAAGGATAGCCTGTGACTGCTCTTTTATAATCTGGTCTGTGGATTGCCCAGGTTCCTCTAAGTCTTTGTCCGGAACCTTTTAGGGTTACACCTTCAAGTAGTTTAATAGTAACATAAGCTGTTTCCGGGCTTAGAACATCTCTACTTTCTGGTTTGTGCTGGTATAAAACGGTTCCGTTTTTATCTTCGATACGGCTCACGTAGTAAGGCTCTACATAAACACCTTTATTGGCAAATGTGCTAAAAGCGGATACCATTTCGTAAACACTTAAGTCTGGGGTTCCTAAAGCTATCGAAGGATAAGGTTTTATATTTTCTGTATTTATACCCAGTTTACCAACAAAATCCAGTACAGGTTGTGGACCTGTTTGGTCAATAACTCTAGCGGTAACCGTATTGAGGGATTCTGCAAGTGCTGTTTTTAAAGTTTTAATACCGCCGTAATCACCACCTGAATTCTCTGGTGTCCAATCTTCTATCAACCCAAACCTTCCTTTTGGAATGGTATAGAGTGTATTTGGGTATTCCAAACATGGAGAGAAGTGTAACTGATCAATAGCAGTAGCATAGACAAAAGGTTTAAAAGTTGAACCCACCTGTCTTTTGGCTTGTTGAACGTGTTCATATTTGAAAAATTCAAAATCTATTCCTCCAACCCAGGCCACAATTTCTCCGGTCTGAGGCCTCATAGACATCATACCCGTATTGAGAAAAGCTTTATGATAATAAATAGAATCCCTAGGTGTCATTATGGTATCTATTTTTCCTTTCCAGCTAAATACTTTCATTTTTGCAGGCTTATCAAACGATGCTAAAATGGTATCTTCTGATATACCGGCCCGTTTCATTTCCTTATAACGTGATGAATTTAATATAGCTCTTTTTATAATCAGGTCAATTTCTTCCTGGTCAACACCTCTGAAAGGATAGTTTTTTCGGCCACGATTTTGTCTAAAAAACTCCTTTTGAAGGTTAGACATGTGTTTTTCAACAGCAGTTTCTGCGTAAGTTTGGGCATCTGAATCTAAAGTAGTATAGATTTTTAGTCCATCGCTGTAGAGGTCATGATAAGAACCATCATCTTTTGGATTGTTTTTGATCCATTTGTTTAAGAACTTTTTTAATTCTGTTCTAAAGTAAGTGGCCTGGCCATCATTCTGATATTCCGGAGTATAATTGATTTCAAGAGGTAAAGCTTGTAAAGAGTCCTTTTCTTTTTTAGTCAAAAAATCGTTTCTGTGCATTTGGGCAAACACCTGGTTTCGCCTATCCAGCGAATTTTGTTTGAAAATATCTCTATAAGGATTGTAAAGTACAGGATTTTTAAACATGGCTACCAGGGTTGCGGATTCTTCAATATTTAAATCCTGAGGCTCTTTTCCAAAGTAAACTCTTGCTGCTGAACGAATGCCAACTGCACCACGTGTAAAATCAAATATGTTGAAATACATCGCAATGATTTCGTCTTTGGTATATTGTTTTTCCAGCCGAACGGCAATGACCCATTCTTTGACTTTTTGTAAAATAGCTTCTCCTAAATTTTTAGCCCTTTCTCCTGTAAATAATTGCTTCGCTAATTGTTGAGTAATCGTACTTGCTCCACCTTTTTCACCTAAATAAACCAATGCTCTTATTGTACCTCTTGCATCTATTCCGGAATGAGAATAGTAACGCTCATCTTCTGTAGCGACCAAAGCGTTTACCAGGTGATCTGGAAGTTGATCGAAGTCAACCGGGGTTCGGTTTTGCTTGAAATATTTACCTAAAGTGATAGAATCTCTGGTTAGAATTTCAGCAGCAAGGTTAGATTGGGGATTTTCAAGCTCTTCAAATGTTGGCATTTTACCAAACAAGCCTAAACCTGCTAGCAGAAATACATGTACAACTACTAAGAATAAAACAGTGTACAAAATCCAAAATCTTTTAGCGTAACTCTTTTTTTTTGGTGCTTTACGGTCTTTTTCTTTTCCTTTTGCCATTATTTTTCCTTTGTTACGGGTTCATAACTAAAACCAATTTCTTCTACGCCGGTTAATTTTTCTAAAGGCTCTACAGCTCCTGCTTTGCGCATGGCCTGGCGTATTTCTAAATTATACTTTCCCTGTTCTGAAAACCTAACGCTTTCTTTGTACCAAAGCTTATTATACTTTAAACTTCCCAAACCTTCTCCCATAAGCCTTCCATCTTTAAACGCCATTTTATACTCTAAAGTATCTACAACAATTTTGCCATAAGGAAATTGCATGGCGGTAATTAAAAAAAGGTTATCAAATTTATACGCTTCTGTGTTGTGAATGTTAATGAAACAATTGTATACCTGGGTTGTATCTTTTACATCAAAAGTAAATTCTACAATACTGTCTTTATGCCAATAGCCTGTTGTGCTTTTACTTACAGAAAAATATTCTGATGTTGTACAACCAAATGTTATAGACAGGCATAACAAAACCAGAGATTTTTTAAGCATTTTTCTTCTTATTATTGTTATTGTGGTTGCTTTGTCTTTTTGATTTTCTATTCTTCTTACGTTTCTTTTTGCGTTTTGGCTTATCAAATCTGGTAAGACTATCCTGGCCAACAACATTTGAATAATCTATGGCGTTGGACACTGTATCTTCCACAAAATCTTCTAAGGCGTCAACCGGTTTTTTTAGCCGTTCCGCCTTTATAATTTCTTTTACATCATCTACATTAAGCTCATGCCATTGTGATGGTTCATCATAATAAGCATACCATAGTTTTCTATTGAAAATATCCATTTTTTGAAGACTGGCTTTACCCTTTTTGGTGACCAGTTTGTGGTCTGTTTTAGGAAAGTCCCTCAGGGCTTCTACGTACATGTCTAGCTCGTAGTTGAGGCAACATTTCAATTTACCGCATTGCCCCGCAAGTTTTAAGGGATTGAGTGAAAGCTGTTGATATCGCGCTGCAGAGGTTTTGACCGAACGGAAATCGGTAAGCCAGGTAGAGCAACACAGTTCTCTGCCGCATGAGCCAATCCCGCCCAATCTTGCGGCTTCCTGCCTTAGACCAATTTGTTTCATTTCAATTCTGACTTTAAAGGTATAGGCATATTCTTTTATAAGTTGTCTAAAATCTACCCTTTGTTCTGCGGTGTAGTAAAATATCACTTTGGAGCCGTCTCCCTGAAACTCAATATCGCTTATTTTCATTTTCAGATTCAGCCTTATAGCAATCTGACGGGCTTTGACTTTTATTTCTTCTTCCTTAGAACGGCATTCCTGCCATACATCTATATCCTTTTGATTGGCTTTTCTGTAAATCTTTAAATATTTGTCGCCTTCAGGCTTTACTTTCTTTTTATTCATCTGAACACGAACAAGTTCACCGGTAAGGCTGACAATACCTACGTCGTGGCCTGGCTGAGCTTCTGTCGCTACAACATCGCCTATATGAAGAGATAAATTTTCTGTGTTTTGAAAGTATTCTTTTCTCCCGTTTTTAAAACGGATTTCTACCATGTCAAAGGGTTCCTGGCCCGCAGGTAGGTCCATATTGGAAAGCCAATCAAAAACAGTTAACTTATTACAACTGTCTGTACCACAAGTACCATTATTTTTACAGCCTTTTGGTGTGCCATTTTTATCACTCGAGCAACTGCTACATCCCATAATCTATATATTGAAACTAAACGTGGTTTAGTTGATGAATATTTTGACAGACTTAAATCATTCATTTTATTACACTTAAATCTTTACACGTTGAAAGTCTATCATTTTTCAAATTTAGTAAAATATAAAGACTAAAAGATATCAGTTGAGTAATGCTTTAAAGTTTTATCTAAAAATTGTTGATAAAGCTCTTTATAGAGTATTACTTTTTAAGATTTAAAATACTCTCAATCGAATAGTAAGTATTACTCATTGTGATTAAATGGTCAATTTTTGTTAATTTTTTTAACTACCGTTTTTTTCTAATGAAATTTATTAAAAGCAACTTAAATGAATTAATTTCCTGATATAGAATATTTTATAAAAAAATAAAATGATTATTATTTAAAAAATTAATTATGCATTAGATTTAATACATAAATTTTTTTTATTCTAAATATAGCATTTACAAATGTTTGTTAAATATAGCTACCTTTCACTATTTCAATGATTTAAGAAAAATATATTTGAATTGTGAAATTCTTAGTTTACATAATATCGATTTTGTTGTTAGTAAATACTATCAATACGAATTCAACTGTACAGGCAGAAATTGAAGAAGTTGAGATAGAATTGTGTGTATTCTTTGAAGAGAATTCCACCGAACAAATAAAAAACACGAACTTCACAAAGCATATTTTTCCTGATAAAAAAGATTCGGATTATATAGTTTATATTTCCGAAGACCAACAACCCCCTGAACAACTTTCCTGAATTGTTGATGTTTTAAAACTGTAAAACATTGCCACCAACACTTTAAGCTATCACAAAAGCTTAATTACCTCATTTAATCAAACCTTTTCTGCAAAGAAAAGAAAAACAAAAACACATGAAATTTAAGTATCTAATTTTATGTCTTTTTGCAGCCCAACTCTCATTCTCTCAAAAAGGAGAAGTTGAAGAAGGACAAACCGGCGCATGGTATATGTATTTTTACAATGCCAAAATCGGTGAAAGCAACTGGGGTGTGCAGGGAGACTTTCAATACCGACATTGGAATTTATTCGGAGATATGGAGCAGCTGCTTTTGCGTTCTGGTCTTACTTACACGCCGGAGAATACCAATATATTATTCACTTTAGGCTATGCCAACATCACCACTGGTACCCCGGGAGACTCTAACGAAACGTTTGGAGAAAACCGTATCTATCAGGAGGCTTTGATTCCTCAAAAAATAGCCAATAGGTTCTTTTTAAATCACCGGTTCAGATACGAGCAACGCTGGGTCGACGACCAGGATTTTAGAACCCGATTCCGGTATAATCTTTTTGTGAATGTAACTCTGAATGATACAGACTTTAATAAAGGTACATATTATCTGGCTTTTTACAACGAACTCTTCATGAATGGTGAAAGAACTAACGGTAATAATACGCTCGAACTCTTCGATCGTAACAGGACGTATTTTGGCCTTGGATACGTTCTAAGTAAAAGTTCGAGAATACAGCTCGGCTGGATGCGTCAGGAGTCTGATAACTGGACCAAAGGTCAACTACAATTTAGCTTACATCAAAATTTAAATTTTTAACACAACCCTTAAATAAAGAATTATGAAATCAATACAAATTAAAATATCAATTTTAGCCATGATGGCTTTTATAATCACTACTGTGAGTTGCAATCAACCTGCAAACAACAGTTCTGAAAGCACTGCAAAAACATCTGCACCGGCTGTAAATGAAGAAGAAAGTGCTTTGCTATATTCTACAGAATGCATCACCGAGCGTGAAGTTGTTGACGCTCAGAAAAAATGGGGTGAAGGGATTGTAAGAATAGGTAAAGTCTTTACAGAACAAGGCGATTACTCCAAAGAAGCAGCAGACTTTATCCAAAAAATGTATGGTTATGACCTAAGCAGTGTTTTGTTTAAGCCAACTCTTGCATCTGAAGATCAATTCAGGTCCAGCTTTGATGCAGCATTATCATATTTTGTTGCAGGAAACGAAGCATATCCGGAAGACAAAGGTTTTGCTATAGCACCCTATACAAAAGTAACTTTTGACAATACAGGTATCATTAACAATAGCTGTCGTATGGCAGTAGCTATGGGGAATTATTTTTTTACACCACTCGGCAAAACCGAGCCTGTAAAAGTTGAATATACTTTTGCCTATGTCAAAGATAAAAACGGCGACCTGAGAATTGTAGCTCATCAGTCTTCACTACCATACAATCCACAATAAGAGTTACTCAAAGCTTATTCTAATAAAACACCCCGAAGCTTTTTTGGGGTGTTTTGCTATAAATAAGCTTTAGATAAAAGCGCAAACAAATCCATCATAAAAGCAATACCCATATGAACAATGACGCCGCCCCAGACACTTTTTGTTTTATAAACCACATATCCTAGTAAATACCCACCAAAAAAGGAGCTCACACATTCCAAAAAGGGTTTGCCAAAATGAAACGAACAATAGACCAAAGCCACCAGAATAACAGACTTTTGATTGAGATACCTGGCAAAAAACAATACCATAAACCCGCGAAAAAACCATTCGAGCATGACAAAATCCAAAAGATATAAAGGTTCAAAACGCAAAAGCTGATTCAAATACACATTAAGTGAAACATTAACCTGTTTTAACTTTGGATAGGTGTCTAAAAAATCCTGCTGGGTTGAAGCAAACAGAATTAATGGCAACATCAACAATAAAAACCCTGCATAAGTCCTGTAATTGATTTTAAAGTTTAAAAAACCAAATAAATTCTCTTTGCCCCGTCCTACCAAAAGGCCTAAAAAAATAAACAGCATGAAATATTTGCTTAATGAACTTATTCTTGAGCCAATTTTATAATTGAAATAATTGGCGTTATACCAGTCTTCATTAAATAAGATTGCCAAATTTAGATTCTGATACAGAGACAGGCACAACAGTGTTAAAAGTATAACACCCCAAAATTCTAAAGTCCTCAAAGCTTTTTTTATGGCATCGTCTTTAGCTAAAATTAATAAAGGAACAAGGTAAATACTACAATTAAGCAACCAAAACAACAACGTCCCTTTTAATGAATTTTTGTAAAGATCCAGATGAGAATCTTCCAAATCGAAATAGTAGTTAATTGAAATGGCAAAAGAAAGATAAATGAAAATGTAGTAGTAAGAGGTTGTCCAGTCCTTCTTTACAAAGTCTATAAAATCCTGAAGGCCCAAATTGACCTTTATTCTATGGATGTATGGTGTCTCGTTCAACTATAAAAATCTAAGAAGCAATTAAATATAATTTTTACTCTTAAGTGTTATCCAAAAGTAAAATAAATGACTTTTATAAAACCTTACTTTGTTTGTTATAATGATGTTAGATTGGGATTCATTTTTGAAATAAAAGGAACAATATATTAAAAGATTTTTATCTAAATTTATACAAACCAAAATCCAACCAACCATGTCAAAATTAAATGTTTCAAAAAGCATTGAAATCAATGCGCCTGCAGAAAAAATTCGTGCGGTTTTATCAGATTTTAATCTGTGGCAAGCCTGGTCGCCATGGCTTATTGCCGAGCCTGCAGCCAAAGTCAATGTCAGTCAAGATGGTAAATCCTACGACTGGCAGGGCAGAAGAGTAGGTCATGGAGAAATGCAGGTTATTGAAGAAAATGAACATTCTATCAATTATGACTTGAAGTTCTTAAAACCTCATAAATCTAAAGCCAAAACCGCTTTTCATCTAAGGCCAAACGGCAATTCGACTAAAGTGGAATGGACGATGAATAGTGGCTGGCCATTTTTCCTGTTCTTTATGCGTAAGCAAATGGAAGGCTATATTGGTATGGACTATTTACGTGGCCTAACCATGTTAAAAGAATATTTAGAGAAAGGCAAAATATCAAGTCAATTAGAGTTTTTGCCACCCCAGGAATTTGAGGGATGTGATTACCTGGGCTACACCAAAAAAATTGATCTGGATGACATCGAGAGTTTTTCTCAAAAAGCGTTTACAAGCCTTTATCAATGGGCAGGTGAAAATGATATAGAGATTACAGGAGATCCATTTTCGCAGTACCACAAATGGGATGTAGTCAACAAGAAAGTGCATTTAACATTGGCCATACCGGTAAATGAAATCATTGAAAATATTCCTGAGGGCAGTAAAACGGGAAGCTTGCCTAAAATGACATTGCACACCGTTCGTCATCACGGGTCTTATGACCATCTTGGAAATGCCTGGAGCACCATCATGATGCAGCAACGTAACAAAGAGTTTAAAGCTATAAAAAGCATACACCCCTTAGAGTTTTACAGAACAGACCCGGAAGACACAGCGCCAAAAGACCTGATCACCGATGTGTGTTTTGCGGTGAAGTGAGTTGATAAATGTATAGGTTATGAGGTTATGAGGTTATGAGGTTATGAGGTTATAAGAAATTAAGACTTTGCGTTTTCTTTGCGTGAAAACAACATATCCAAATAGACTCATAAACATTAACCGTAAGTATCGCCAGGGAGGCGCGAAGCTCGCTAAGATTTGACGAATGCACATACAAAAACTTGGAACAAGAAACTTCAAACAAGAAACCTGAGACCTATAACCCTATAAACTCATAAACTTTTAAAACATTAAGGCATTCAGGAATGTTAAGTCTCTGGGTTTACTTTGCGTGAAAAACTTTGTGTGCTTTAAGTGAAATACAATTTCCTAAAACCTATTCTGACTTATCCGGTGCAGGAATACTGGCGTGAAAATCTTTAGCAATTCTGTGGGTATAATCATCTAAGAGCTCCAATACACGTTCGCTGGAATCAGAAACCACTATCAAACCAATATGCCATTCTTTATTCATCCGCCACACAATTTCTTTATCACTAAAAGATGATGTGTCAGGATGTTGAAAACGGCTCAGTGAAACGACAATCCCGGCGTAAGCGTTTTTTACTTTTGGTAACTTATAGACGGTTTTATTGAGGTTTGCCGATTCAATTCTGGCCCATTCTTCCCATAGATTGATACCGCCTGATGCATATTGAACCATTTCAGCCAGATTTGCGCCGCCAACTCGTGAAGAGGTTTCTAAGAAAAATAATTCGCCGGTGTCTTTAGATTTTATAAACTCTGTATGAGATGCGCCGTACTGCATACCAAAGGCTTTCATGACATCTTCATTCATTTTTTTTATAGCTTTCTCTTCATCCGTTCCGGTTTGACAAGAAGCAGACCTAAATATACCACCGCCATGAGCCACTTCAAAAGGGGTATCCAAGTACTTACTCACTCTTGAAAAAACAACTTTTCCTTCATTATTAAGACCATCTACATGGTAAACGTCACCAGGTGCAAATTTTTCTAAAAGATAAGCGTCTCTTTCGTCTCCTAAACTGTTTACAACATCCCATAATTCTCTTTTGGAGTGAATTTTTTTAATCCCTGTTGCAGAAGCTTCCATTCTTGGTTTTATTAACCACGGCGGGCTTACTGTTTCAGCATAATGGTTTATGGCATCATTGGTAAACAAATCTGTAAAAGCCGGTACGTTAATACCTTCTTCTTTGGCTTTTAGTCGCATAGCCAGTTTATCCCTAAAATATCGCGCTGTAGTAGAGCCCATGCCCGGCATTCTAAAATGCTCTCTTAATACTGCTACCTTTTCAACATCAAAATCATCCAGGGCCACAAAGCGATGAAAAGTTATTTCTCTAAATTTATAAGCCAGACCTTTTTGGACATCTTCAATATGCCATTGTTCAATATAGAACACATCATCAATAGCTTCCCATGGCCAGGGCTCATGTTCTAAACTCTTTTTGGTGAGTAAAAAAACCCGGTTGCCTTCGGCTTTGCATTGCTTTAAAAAATCCTGACCTTTAAAGTAGGTAGAAATACACAAAAAGTTCTTGGAATGAGACATAATATTATGGTTTTTAGGGCTATGGTATCAAGTCTTAAAATAGTCTTTTACAAAAGTAGATAATAATTGAATGCCATAACCACTGGCACTCTTCATTTTGGCATATTTTGAACTGCCAAAAGCCACGCCTGCTATATCAAGATGTACCCAGTTCTCATGATTTTTAGTAAAAGATTTCAAAAACATAGCTGCATTTATGGCGCCAGCTATGGGCTTCCCGCTAAAGTTCCTGATATCTGCAACATCAGATTGCAGGTCTTCTTCATAATCTTCAAACATAGGTAGTTGCCAGACCCTTTCATTTACCTTTTGACCAGCTGTTTGAAGAGATTTTGCTAAAAGGGAATTGTTCGTGAACAATCCTGCTGCCGAATACCCAAAAGTTCTAACAACACTGCCGGTCAAGGTAGCAATATCTATTAGGTTATCTGGTTTATAAGTGTCTATCACATAGCTAATCCCATCTGCAAGCGCCAGTCTGCCTTCTGCATCAGTATCAATAATTTCAATGGTTTTTCCTGAATGAGAACCAATCACATCACCAGGTCGGTAGGCATTGCTGCCAACAGCATTTTCTGCACTGACAACCACGCCTATGATGTTGACATTAAGTTGTAGTTTAGCCACCAGTTCTACCAAACCAAGCACCACAGAAGCACCACCCATATCGCTTTTCATGTAATGCAAATTGGTTGAAGGTTTTATAGACAGTCCTCCGCTGTCAAAAGTAATACCTTTGCCGACAATAGCTAAATCTATGGCATCATCGCCTTTAGCCTTGTATTGGCTTATAATGGCTACCGGTTTATTTACACTGGCTTGTCCAACAGAAAGTAAAGCCTTAAAACCAAGTTCTTCAAGTTCTTTCTCTTCTATAAGCCTGCAGGTATAGTTGTATTGTTCTGCAGAGTCTTTCGCCCATTCTCCAAGGTATTTAGGTGTTTTTACATTCGGAGGTGCATCGACCAAAGCTTTTATTCTGTTTATGGTATCTGCTGTTTCAAAACCTTCACTAACAAAACTTTCGATGTCTTTTTCTGATACAAAAAAGACCTCAATCTCAGATTCTTCTTCAACTTTAGACTTATACCGGCCGATCTTATAATCCGCCATTTTTAGGCCAATAGCTGCTTTAATGATCTCTGGCTCAGACAGGTGACGGACATCAACCTGAATTCTATCTGACCAATATTTTTTGGTGTCAAAAGCTAAAGCCCTAAAGGCTTCTTCAATTTTAACTGCGTGTTTCTCTTCTCCTAAGCCCAAAAGATAAATCTTGTTCCCTTCTGGAGAATAATGGGTAGTATATGAACCAAATTCAGCTTCAAAATCTGGTTGCTTAATGCCGATTGAATCTATGACGTCCTTCAACTGATCTTTGCGGCATGGGATAACTATATCCATACCTTGTTCTTTCTTTTTAGAATATTTGAATGTCATAATTTGTAAACTTATTGATTAAAAAAAAGCCATTTTACAGCTTTTGGAAATTCTTCTCTCCAGTAAATTTCCGAATGACTGCCTTCATCATTTATCGAAAAATGGAAGTCTATGTGGTGGCCTGTTACCATTTTATCTTTTATGATTGTTCCCAGTTTCTTTGCATTAGGCAAATGTTCAATACTTTCTTTACCGCCGGCATATAAGTATATTTTCGATGCTTTTAAAGGGCTAAAACTTTTGGTATGGTCAAAGATGATTTTTGAAATCCAAAGGCTGGGCGAAAATATCATCATCTTTCCAAAAACACCAGGATTCCTGAGCCCGGCATGTAAGCTAACGAGTCCTCCCATAGAGCTTCCGCCAATACCGGTATGTTTGAAATCTGTGAGTGTTCTGAAGTTTTTATTGATATACGGAATGAGTTTTTCAATTAAAAACTGTATATAAAACTTACCCTTTCCATCGCCAAACCTTGGATGTTTATAGGGTAGATATTCTGTAATTCTTTCCTCTTCACCGTGATCTACGGCAACGATGATTAAATCCCCAAAACCATCTGATTTTAGTTTTGCCATTGATTTATCTATAGCCCAATCGCCGTAAGGGGCTTCCGGATTAAAAAGGTTCTGACCATCCTGAAGGTACAAAACAGGGTAATGTTTATCAGTTTCATAATAGTCGGATGGGAGTAAAGCCGATATTTTCCTCGTAGCATTTAGCTGAGGGATTTCATAGTTTTCCTCGATTACTTTAATTATAGGAGCTGACATTATATCCTGCATACATTTATTTGGCTGCTAATTTACGTTAAGTTTAAATAAAGGGAAATTTAATGTTATTAAAAATGGTATTCATTTAAAATAAATATTTAAGAATCCAGCAGGGCTTCATTATTCCTGCAGGGTTATTAATTATAAAAAAAAACTGTTCTTTAATGAACAGGTTTAAATTTCTGTTGGTCTTGGCTTCGACAGGCTCAGGACATCCCGAAGTTTCGGGACTCGCCCTAAAACAATCACTACTTAAAACAAAAAACCTGAACTATAAAAATAATTCAGGTCTTCAATATGTTGGCCTACTAGGGCTTCCCGAACAGGATTTTTTACGGTCATTGCATTCCCTAAAAATCTCTTTCGGGATAAACTTCTCGCCCTAAACGTTTTTCAGTAAAAAAGAAAAATCCTGCTCAACTTAATGAGCAGGATTAAAGTTAAACTGTTGGCCTACTAGGGCTCGAACCTAGACTCTTCTGGACCAAAACCAGACGTGTTGCCAGTTACACCATAGGCCAATTTGGGTTTGCAAATTTAAAACAATCTTTTGTTTCTACAAATCTTTATCAAAAAATTTAAATAAGTTAAATTTGTAACCTATGAATTTTGAAAACGTAATAGGTCAGGAACATATCAAAAAGCACATGAAGGTGTGTTATAAAAACAACAGAATGCCTCATGCACAGCTTTTTGTTGGTGAAAATGGCTATGGCACATTAGCTATGGCACTGGCAACCGCAGATCTTATTCTCAACTCCAATCCAGATAAGCAAATTTACTCATCTGTGATACAGCATCCTGATTTCCACATTGCTGTGCCTGTAAACTCACCTAAAAGTGGTTCTAAATCTACAACCTCTGATTTTATACAACCTTGGCAGGAGTTAGCAAAGGAAAATCCATACATAGACTTACAAACCTGGTATTCTAAAATTGGAATCGAAAAGAAAAAGGGCATCATGTCTGTTCATGAAGCAGAACGCATTTCGGAAGAACTCGCTCTGAAACCGCATTCTGGAGTCGCTAAAGTTATGATTGTTTGGTGTGCAGATAAACTTAATACGCAAGCGGCAAATAAACTACTGAAAATTATAGAAGAACCGCCAAGTAAAACTTTTTTAATCCTGACAACAGATAAAGAAGAGTCCATTTTAGACACTATAAAATCTAGGTGTCAAAGCCTGTATTTTAATAGATTGAGTCAAGATTTGATAAGAAAGGCTTTGATTGAAAGATACAATATCGAAGGCTCAAAAGCAGGTTTTATAGCTCAGCAGGCCGATGGAGATTTTTGCCATGCCATTAACCTTATAAGCAACAATGAAGAAATTCTGGAATTTGAAGACTGGTTTGTCAGTTGGGTTAGACTAGCTTTTCAGGCCAAAAAAAATAAACAGGTCGTACAAAATTTAATAAGCTGGAGCCACAATATTGCCGATCATTCCAGAGATAAGCAAATCAGGTTTCTTCAGTTCTGTCTGCAATTTTTCAGACAGGCTCTTCTAAAAAATTATAAGATTGATGATTTGGTATTTCTAAAAACTCAACAGGACTTTTCGCTGGAAAAATTTGCTCCTTTCGTACATGGTAAGAATATTGACCCCATTCAAAAGACTATTCACGAAGCTATTTTTCATATCGATAGGAATGTAAATTCTAAAATGGTCATTAGTGATATTTCTTTTAAGCTTTCCAGATACATTCATATGAAAGCTTAATTATAAAGTTTTAGCCCCATAAAAACTTTATGAGGCTAAACAATAAATATATCTATATTATAATGCGGGCTCTTCCTGTAGCACTTCCAAAAAGAAATCCATCATTTCTTCTTTCAAATCATAGTGTAGTTTAATATAAGTACGCATATCTTCTTTTAGAGGTCTTTGTTCGTTCTGTAAGCGACCGTCGATATTTTCATTGAAATCTACATTAAGTATATTCACCATTTTATTTCTACACCTGTGCTTTAACTTAGAAATGGCATCTTTTTCTAACATTATTCTGTTTTGAAAAACTTCCAGTTTTACCATTGTCAAAGGATCTTGATTCCGTCTTGCAATTTCTTCAAGTTTGTCCTGGAAAGTGTCCATCTCATGAAAGTGAAAACGAAGTTCACGTTTCCAGGTTTCAATACTAAATTTTAAATCGCTTAAATACATTAATTTGGTTTGCATATCTTAAAATTTTAAATTGTTAATACTTGTTGTTCTTTAATTAGCGCTTCTTGAATATTTGAAGGCACAGGATTATAGCCTTTAAATTTTGTAGCATAGGTTGCTCTGCCCTGAGTTATTGAGCGAAGTTGTGATGAAAAATTTGAAAGTTCTGAAGAGGGAATTTCACATTTCAGGATTTGATAATTGGCCTCCATTGTAATACCTTGTATAATGGCTCTTCTGCTTTGTAATTCTGTCATAACACTACCTATCATTTGCTCAGGAGCTTTTAGTTCCATGAGTTCTACAGGTTCTAATAATTTTGGTTTGGCGTTCAAAAAGGCTTCTTTAAAGGCGTGAGCACCTGCAATTTTAAATGAAATATCATTAGAATCTACAGAATGCATCTTACCATCATACACCATTACTCGAATATCTCGTGCGTACGAATTTGTAAGTGGCCCGGATTCCATAACTTCCAAAATTCCTTTCATGATTGAAGGTAAATAGCGCTGGTCTATTACCCCTCCAACAATACAGTTGTAGAAAACCAATTTGCCGTCCCAGGCTAAGTCAACAACCTCTTTTCCTCTTAAAGAAAACCCTTCCGGTTCAGGCATTCCCTCGAAATAGGGTTCAATTTTTAAATGCACCTGGCCAAATTGTCCGGAACCACCACTTTGCTTTTTATGTCTGTAATTTGCTGTCGCACTGCGCTGGATGGTTTCCCTGTAGGATATTTTTGGCGCTTCAAATTTTGCTGCAACACTATAAATGTTCTCCAAAATCCAGGTTAAGGTTGCCAAATGTAATTCCCCTTGTGTTGAAACTAAAGTTTGATTGGTTTCATTGTTATAACTTAATTCGATGGTCAGGTCCTGAGAGTGTATGCGTCTTAAGGCTTCACTGAGTTTCTCTTCTTCAGATTTGTTTACAGCAAAAACTGCTTTTGTTAATCTTGGTTGTGGAAACTTTATGGGCTTAAAGGTTCCTGCTTCAGCTGAATGTGAAAGTGTGTCGTTAGTTTCTGTAAACTTAAGCTTTGTAGTAGCACCAATATCTCCAACTGTCAATTTTTTGACAGGATGCTTTAGCTTTCCGTCCATAATTAAGAGCTGATTGAGTGTTTCAGATTCTCCTGTCCTGGTATTATAAAGCTTATCATTTACTTTTACTTCACCTGACATCACTTTAAAGAAAGTAATTTGACCCAAGTTAGGCTGGTAAAGTGTTTTAAAAACAAATAAGGATGTATCAGCATTTTTATCCGGCCTGATAAGCTCACCTTCTATAGTTTGCTTAGGTTTTAAATCCGCCGCTGCTGGCGCTACATTATCAATAAAACCCATTAGTCTTCCTGACCCCATATCATATAAAGCAGATACGCAGAATACCGGAAACAAATCATGGTTAAGCATACCCAGTTTGATGCCTAGTCGCATTTCGTCTTCATTGAGTGTACCTTTTTCGAAATAAAGCTCCATGAGCTCTTCATCATTTTCAGCGGCCTTTTCAACCAATTCGTTGTGTAATTGATTAGCTCTATCCAATTGATCTTCCGGAATTGGCAGTTTTTCAGGTTTGCCACCTTCTGGTCCAAATTTGTAGCAACGCATTTTTAAGACATCAATGATACATTGAGCACCGTCTATTTTAATGGGATATTGGATAAGTACGGCATTATTACCAACAAGTTCATTTAAACTTTCTACACTGGCATCGAAGTTTGCTTTTTCGCTGTCCATTTTGTTGATAACAAAAAGTGTGGGTTTATGGTAACGGTCTACGTAATTCCAAATGATTTCTGTTCCAATATCGGCACCATGTTTTGCATTGATTACGGTTACAATAGTATCCGCGACCTTTATAGAAGACATGATTTCACCAATAAAATCGTCTAATCCCGGCGTATCAATGATGTTGATCTTATAGTTGCGCCATTCAGTATGCAAAGGGGTAGCAAAAACAGAAGCACCACGTTGATGTTCAAACTCGTGATAATCCGATACTGTATTTTGTTGTTCTACGGTGCCTCTTCTGTTAATGAGTCCTGCTTCGAAAAGCATAGTCTCGGCCAATGTGGTCTTACCAGAACGGTGGGCACCAACAAAAGCCACATTTTTAATGTGTTTGTCATCAAACTGTTTCATATTGATTTGATTTTGAGATGTATATGCATGATTAGAAATCAAGGCTTTAAAAGTACATCTCAAATACAGTTTAAAATATGACCGCTGTTAGATATTGTTAATAAATACTTATTCAGACTGAAAGACAGAATTGAAAATAATTTAAACTAAACAACCTGTAAAACTTCGCTTTCTGAACATACATAAATGTGTTCCTCCTTTTCAGGATTGATATAATAATTCCCGGTAAATTGTCCAAATGCCGGTAGAATCAACTGGTATTTTTTTTGATAAAAGCACGAGAGATTTAAGGATTGTCTGCCTTTCCCTCTCAGTTTGTAACCCGGATGAATGTGTCCGCACATATTGAAATCTTCACCGCAATCTTCAGGTTTATGGGTAAGACAAAATCCACTAGCTTTAAAGTCGTGTTGAACAGAAAACCCCAGACCTTCAAATTTTGATACAGGTATTACATCGTGGTTGCCGACAATCAGGCTAAAATCTACCGGTTGTCTTTTGGTCCATTGTTCAAAGATTTGCCAGGATTTATTTAAAGCTGAATGAAATAAATCTCCTAAAAAGACAAGCGATCGGGGTTGAAATTCTGCAATATTTTGTTCTAAATTTATATAATCCATGGCATTGGAAAGGTCCGGTAGAGCACTGCCATGTTTTCTAAAATGTTCTATTTTTCCCAGGTGAAGGTCAGCAACTATAAGCATTTGCTCATTTTCCCAAAACATGGAACCATAATTGTGTAAAATGAATTTTTGGTTTTTAATGCTAATTTCCAATAGCTAAATTTTTAATTTTCATTAAAGGCCTATTAATTTATCGCCTTTCTTAAGGCAACATTTAAAGTGGCTGGACTGTGCAATTGTTAAAATTAGACTTTTGCAGATTTTGCTTTCTCTTTAGCCAATTCATTTCTTTCAATTTTGTGTCCTGGTCTGGACCATTTTGGTTTTTCACCTAAGGCCTGAAATTCTGCAGCCTCTTTTGGTTTTGATACTGGTTTGTCTCCTTTTTCAAAAGCTTTTTGAGGTTTTAAACCAAGTGCCTTAAATAAAGCCATGTCTTCATTGACATCAGGATTAGGTGTCGTCAACAATTTGTCTCCTGCAAAAATGGAATTGGCACCTGCAAAGAAACACATGGCCTGTCCTTCTTTGCTCATCTGGGTTCTTCCGGCAGATAAACGGACTTGGGTTTTAGGCATGACTATTCTCGTTGTAGCTATCATTCGCACCATCTCCCAAATTTCAACAGTTTGCTGGTCTTCGAGAGGAGTGCCTTCAACTGGCACTAAGGCGTTGATCGGGGTTGATTCGGGCTGAGGATTTAGATTTGATAATTGAACCAACATGTCTGCACGATCTTCAATACTCTCTCCCATACCTATAATTCCGCCACTACACACGGTAACATTGGTTTTTCTGACATTATCTATGGTGTCTAAACGGTCCTGATAACCTCTGGTGGAGATCACTTCCTTATAGTATTCTTCAGAAGAATCTAAATTATGGTTGTAAGCGTAAAGTCCGGCTTCGGCAAGGCGTTTTGCCTGATTTTCGGTTACCATACCAAGTGTGCAGCAAACTTCCATATCGAGGTTATTCACGGTGCGAACCATGTCCAGGACTTTTTCAAAATCTTCACCGTCTTTTACATTTCGCCAGGCTGCGCCCATACAAAGCCTTGAGCTTCCTGATGCTTTGGCTCTTAATGCCTGAGCCTTTACATGAGATACCTCCATGAGGTCGTTTCCTTCAATGTTGGTGTGATATCTGGCCGCCTGAGGACAATATCCGCAGTCTTCAGGACAACCTCCTGTTTTTATAGACAATAAAGTAGACACCTGAACTGTATTGGGATCGTGATATTTACGATGCACGGTTGCCGCTTCATACATCAAATCCATAAGAGGTTTGTTGTATATGTCCAGAATTTCTGCTCTTGTCCAGTGTTTTTGTGCCATGCTTTGGTTTTTGAAATGTCAAATTTATGTTAAGAAAATCAAATTTACAAAAAAGATGAGGTTCTCAAAATAAGTCGATTGATATTATTATTGATTCTTCCTAAATCTAAGTAAAAGACATTTTTATCTAAAATTTAAACCCGGTATTGTATCTAACTTCAAAGGTTTATTTAAATAAAGTGATTGTCAGTTTCTTAAGAATTAGGGTAATCCTTTTTTGTGTTGTTTTAGTATTGGATTGCAATTTAAAATTATTCATCTTAAAGCATAATACCATGAAATCAAAAAGTTTATTTAAATTCCTTTTAGCTGTATCGCTTATCTTTTTTTCATCATGTGACAATGAATCCTTTGATGATCGTCTTACCGAAAACCCCACTGTTACACCTAGTACTTTTTCAGAATATTTTGGAAATGACATTAGTCGTGATTTTATGGGAAAAGTTGTTGATATCAATCATAATCCCATTCCAAATGCAGAAATCTCAATTGGTGGAGATACGGCTTTAACCGATAATAATGGTGTTTTTATAATCAGAGATGCCAATGTAAAAGAACGGTTTGCCTATGTTAAAGCAAAAAAAACAGGTTATATCCATGGCTCAAGAAGTCTGGTGCCTTCTGAAGGTACGAATCAGATCCAGATTATGCTCCTGCAGGAAAATGTCATCAGTACTATTGAAAGCGGAATTGAAAATGTCGTGACCTTACCCAATGGCAGTGCAGTAAAATTTGATGGCAATTTTACGAAGCCTGATGGCTCAGATTATTCCGGTTCAGTAGATGTGATATTTCATCATTTAAATCCTGCTGATGAAGATATGCGTTTACAAATGCCCGGGATGCTTTATGCTGAAAATCAGGATGGTGCTGAAAGAATGCTACAAACCTTTGGAATGCTGGCAGTAGAATTAAAAGGCAGTGCTGGTGAAGACCTTAATCTTGCAGAGGGTTCTACGGCAGAAATTACCATGCCTTTGGACTCGAGTTTATTGGCTACAGCACCTCAGACTATTCCATTGTGGTATTTTGATGAAGACCTTGGCTATTGGAAAGAAGAAGGTCAGGCCAAACTTCAAGGGAATACCTATGTTGGAGAAGTGTCGCATTTTAGCTTTTGGAATTGTGATGTGCAGGCTGATGCCAGTATGGTTTGTGTAAATGTTTTATCTGAAGATGGTCAACCCTTGTCTAATACGCAGATTGTCATCACAAGTGCAAATTATGGAAGCTCTTATGGTTATACAAATTCTGATGGTGTAGCTTGTGGTTTTGTGCCTTCCGGAGAAACTTTAATTATTGAAATAGATATTTATCAAGGAAATTGCAGTTCAGATTTTACTTACACAGAAAATATAGGTCCATTTTCAGGAGATGATGTTGTAACTATAAATCTTCCTCCGTTTCCCGAAGGAAGTACAGAGACTATTACTGGATTTTTTAATGCCTGTGATAATTCGCCGGTAACAAATGGTTATGTCGAGTTAAGGCATAATGGGCTAACATATATGGAAAATGTAGAAAATGGAGCATTTGAATTTTCGATATTCAGTTGTCCTGATAATTCAACATTTACACTCATCGGTTTTGATTATGATAATCTTCAAACTACCGGAGAAATTAATTTGACCTTTACTTCCCCAGTGACTGATATTGGGAATTTAATAGCGTGTAATACTGTAGATGAGTTTGCAAATATCACTGTTGGGAACTTTTATGAAACTACTTTTATCGGAAACTTTGACGTTATCTCAAATAATAATTTTCTTCAAATTTTCAATTTTCAAGGTAATGAATGCCTGAATATTTTCGGGGCAATTGATGAAAATAACCCTATAGGAACTTATGATGGATTAGAGATTAACAATCCGTCAGATACTGGTTTTTCATTAAATATTGAAGGTTGTTTCCCTTTTGACACCTCAGATAATAATGTGAATTATGATTTGACTTCTTATGGAAATCCAGGAGAATATATAGACATCAATATTTCAGGAACTGTCAAAGACACTCTCAATGCTACACATAATGTGAATGGTACTATTCATGTATTGAGAGATCAATAAACACATGGTTCCAAATTACAACTATTGAATACTCTCATTGATCGATTTACTTAGATGTTTTGTTAGATTGATGGCCCTGCTTTAGCTATGCTATTGCAGGGTTTTTGCTATTTGGGATATTAATGTTAAGCGCAAAGTTTGCAACTTTGGAGATATCTAACCCAAAAACAACTTAGCTATCGCCAAAATCATAACCACAATCAGAACGTAGTAAGCTATTTGATCTGCTTTTTTGTATTGACTTGCAAATTTTGCTGTAAGGTATCCTCCGAGAGTTTGGCCCACAGCCATAATACCTCCTAATTTCCAGTCTATCATACCCTGAAAGTGAAAAAGAAGAATCAGTAAAAAGGTATACACTGCAATCACAAATCCCTTGATGGCGTTACTTTCAATAATATTTACCCGAATTCCCAAAACCATGATGATCAAAAAGAAAACACCCATGCCCATTTGGATAAAACCTCCGTAAAATCCCAATGCAAATAAAACAGGTATGTAAAAATACCATTTAGGCTTAAAGTTTTCGTCAGTAGGGCGAAGCCATCTTTTAGGTTTAATAAGTATAGCCACCAACATAAAAACCATCATGAATTTAAAAACAGATTTAAACTCTTCGTTACTGACATTTATCGCTAAAGCTCCGCCGGCAATAGCTCCTAAAACAATCGTGAGAATGTATTTTTTATTGGGCTCTAATTTTAACTTTCCGCTTTTTTTAAAGACTACCGAGGTAATAGCAGATTGTGTAAAAATACCTATACGATTTGTGCCATTAGCCATATTTGGTGGTAAGCCTAAGATTTCTGTTAGAATCGTAAGTGTGATCGCACTCCCATTTCCTGCTAACGTATTTATGCCTCCTGCAATTAGCGCGCCAATTATGGCAATTATATAACTTTCAATCTCGGACATTTAGTAGTGCTTGTATGGTATTATCAATTGCAAAGTAACAGCTTTAGAATGACAATGAAAGTAGCTTAAAACACATTTATCTACCCATGGCTTTTATCATTTTTCTGATGCGGTCTTCCAGCTTTTCAGAAGACAATTTTTCCCGGAGCCTATCTGTGATGATTGGAAATGAAAATGGTGTTGGGAAGTCGCAGTTTTTGACTATTATATTTTGGTCACTTATTCTTTCCAAAGCTTTCAACAACCTGCCTTCTTCCAAGCTGTATTCAAAAGTTTCTCTATAAGCCTGAAGAAAAAGTGGATTTTCAGGCTCATAATCTCTAAAGACTTCAAAAATAAGTTGAGAACCCGACTGAAGGTGTTTTGACTTGACCACTTTTCCCGGGTAACCAGAGAAAACCAATCCCGAAATAACGGCTATATCTCTGAATTTTCTTCTGGCCATTTCTGTGGCATTCAAACTTTTATAGAGTTCGGTATTGACGTTTTTATTTTGCCAAAGTAATCTGTTTTGCAAAAGCTTTACATCGATTTTCTGGTCCGACAGCAATTCAAAACCATAGTCGTTGAAAGCTAAGGAAAAACTAATAGGCTGATGTAAACTTATTCGATAGCCAATTAAACTTGCCATGGCTTCATGTACAAAACGACCTTCAAAAGGATAGAAGACATGGTGAAAGCCCTCTCTGGTTTCAAAAATTTCTATCAGGAATTCATTAGGTTTTGGGATAATTGATTCCAGCTTTTGCCGTTCTACGATGGGTTGAAGGCTGTTGTGCTCCGGAGAATTGTTGTTTCCCTGTTCTAATTGATAAAGTTCTTCCCTCAAGCCTTCACTTAACTGTGATGACAGGCTCAATCGTCCACCCATCCAACTTGGTACCTTCGAAGATTTGGACTTGGATTTTCTGACATAAACCTGCATTTGTTTTATTCTTACCAGCTCCAGTGTTTTACCGGCAAAAGTGAAAACGTCTCCCGGATTGAGCTTGGAAATAAACCACTCTTCTACACTGCCAATAAATTTACCTGACATGTACTTGACCTTTAAGACTGCATCGCTTACAATACTGCCAATTTGAAGTCTGTGTCGCATCGCCACACCTCTGTTTCTGACTCTGTAAATACCTTCTTCGTCCACCTCAACCTTTTGAAAATCTTCATAATTTTGAAGGGATTGACCGCCCGTTGTGATAAAGCTCAAGGCCCATAACCAGGTATCTTCATCCAGATCCTGAAAACAAAATGTCGATTTCACTTCGTTGTAAATTTGGTCAGGCTGAAAACCTTCTGATATAGCCAAAGTAGTCAGGTATTGCACCAAAACATCATACGAATTGATGTGTGGTAAGCGTTCTTCAACATTTTTTTCTTTAACTGCTTTCTGAAGCGCCAGAGCTTCAATCAATTCAATAGCATGTGTTGGTAAAAAATAAATCGTGCTGTCTTCACCTGGCCTGTGACCGCTTCTTCCGGCACGTTGTACAAATCTCGCTACACCTTTTGGTCCGCCAATCTGAATGATGGTTTCTACCGGTGCAAAATCAACCCCTAAATCCAGACTTGAAGTACAAACCACAGCTTTTAGCTGGTGGTCACGAAGTGCAGATTCTACCCAAAGCCGAGTTGATTTGTCTATGCTGCCATGATGCATGGCAAGATCCCCGGCAAACTCAGGATGTTTCTCTAACAACTTTTGAAACCAGATTTCGCACTGAGAACGCGTATTGGTAAAAATTAAAGTACTCTTTGAACTTTTGATGATGGGTACAATGTCTTCTAAAAGCTGAAGACCAAGATGACCTCTCCATGGAAATTTATCCATAGATTCCGGTAAAATACTCTTTACATGGATCTGCTTGTTGATATTGGCAATGATCATTTGGGTTTCAAAAGCATAATAATCTTCACCAAGCAAAACCTCTAAGGCTTGATTCAGGTTGCCTATTGTTGCCGAGATTCCCCAGATCTTTGGTGCAGAAATACTTTTTAGTCTGGATAAGGCCAGCTCTATCAAAACGCCACGCTTTGTCCCCAACAATTCGTGCCACTCATCGACTACAATGGCCTTGCAGTGCTGAAAGATTTTAGGGTAATTTTTTGAGGCTAATAGCAGGTGCATACTTTCCGGCGTGGTAATAAGCAAGTCCGGCATATTTCGCTTTTGCTTTTGGCGTTCAGCGTTTGATGTATCGCCATTTCTAATGCCAACGGTAATGTTTAAATCTAAATCTGCGATGAGTCTTTCGGCAGAAGCCTTAATGTCTATGGCAAGAGCTCTTAATGGTGTTATCCAAACGGCTTTTAATCCCTTTTTATGTTTTTTTTGCTGAATGATCTCTGCAAGAATAGGCACCCAAAGCGAATAAGTTTTCCCGCTTCCGGTTGGCGCATTAATGAGGCCACTTTTACCTTGCGCATAGGCCTGCCAAGATTTTTCCTGAAAGTCAAAAACTTCCCAACCTTTTGACGTAAACCAGTCTTTAAATACTGTAAAATCTAATGGCATTTCGCTAAAGTATAACGAAAATATGAGTTGCTCTGTTTTATTAAAATTTTATTATCAAAATGGGGAAGAGGTTTTTTGACATAAACCCTACAAGGGATTGGACCCTTTGCAGGTTTGTTTGTAATACATTTAGAGTGTTCGCTTATAAAAATCCGAAAGGCTTTTGAGGTCTTGTCGATTTCAATGAAGAGAATAAATTTAATATTTTTTAATATGAAAATATTTTTTATTTCTAGCCTTGACCCCGAATTAGTCGGGGTTGTAAATCCTGTGCAGTGGTTTTTGCTGCAATACAACATTTTAAGGACGACCAAAGAAGCCCGCAAAATGCTAGTTATTGTGCAAAGTCACCAACAGATTGAAACGCAAAGTAGGTTTCTGCTCCAAAAAATACTAATCTCTGGAAACTTCGAGTACTTCAAACTCTATTGTGCCGTTAGGGACCTGAATCTGAGCAGTTTCTCCGGCTTTCTTACCCAAAAGCCCTTTACCTATGGGTGAATCTACTGAAATCTTTCCGGACTTGAGGTCGGCTTCGCTTTGTGCCACCAATTTGTAAGTAATGGTTTGGTTGTTGGCTTTATTTTTTATTTTTACATTGCTGTGAATCAATACTTTTGACGTGTCGAGCTGAGATTCGTCAATAATTCTGGCATTAGAAACCACTTCTTCAAGCTTGGCTATTCTCATTTCCAGCATACCTTGAGCTTCTTTGGCAGCATCATATTCGGCGTTTTCACTTAAATCGCCTTTATCTCTGGCATCGGCTATGGCTTGTGACGCTTTAGGTCTTTCTATATCTCTGAGCTGGTCTAACTCTTTTTTTAATTTTTTAAGCCCTTCTTCAGTGTAATATGAAATCTTGCTCATAATCTTTTTCTTTTGTTGTTTTAAAACTATTTTCTTTATTCAAATTACGCAAACCGTATTTTCTTTAATTATAAAATGCTTTTATGAAAATAAACGTTGGTATAATAAAAATACAAAAATCCCGCTATAACGGGATTGTAGCCTACAAAAATACTAAATTTGCGACTACTAAAAAAATAAATACGATTTATAATGGTAAAGCAACTTTTAATAGGTTTGGTTTTAATAAGTTTCATGGGTTGTGCTGATGATGATGAAAGGATAAATAATCCTAACCTTTTAAATATTCAATTTAATATTGAATTAAACCTCACGTTTCCTGAATATAGTCAGTTGAACTTTGCAGGGAATGCTATATATATTGGCGGACAAGGTATTGGTAATGATGGAATAATTGTTGCAAATACGGGCAGTGGATTTGTGGCCTGGGATGCTTCAGACCCTAACAGACTACCGAGTAACTGTACAAGACTACAGCCTAGTTTCCCTACAGCAAGTTCGTCGTGCAATCCAAGTTATACCTATAGTCTGGTCACAGGACAGCCACTCGAAGAAGATCTTCAATACCCACTGCTCAACTATCGCGTAGAAGAAGGAAACAATTCTGTTTTTGTTTCTAATTGATCTGATAAGCCATATTTTGATGTTCATCGTGAGGTGTTTGTTTTCTTAAAGTTTTGAGAAACCATCTTTTGTTTAACGTTTATAGTTTAATTTTAAACAAAAATTGCTATGAAATCGAAAGGAATCTTACTTTTAACTATTACAACCATCTTATTGGTCATGTTAAGTATTATGGCGGCTTTAGATTTTCAGTATGTCTGGATATTTAGCCTCACTACTATAGGACAAATACTTTTAGTTATTACAGTTTATCACGTATTGAAAGACAATTATGAAACCGACAAAGAGTTTAAAGACTGGTATGAAGATCAGCCTGTAGATTCTGAGGATAACATGCGATAAACCTCATCAATATAAATATAAAAATCAATCGGGAAAGCATTGACCTTTTTCGGATCTCTTTGGTGACCAAGCCTCACAATAACGAGATCATCTTCCGGAATGGTAATAACATACTGTCCTAAAATACCTCGCATGGCGAATATTGTTTTATCCTTATAATTTGAAAGCCAAAAACCATAACCATATTCCGGTGAGTCTTTAAATCTGGGTCTTGTCGCCAGTTCTACAAAAGACGAATCTATAATTTGTTGTCCTTTCCATTTGCCTTTATTAAGATACAATTGACCAAATTTGGCAAAATTCCTCGCATTGGTTGAAATACAACAATAGGTTTTTTCAATACCATTTTCTTCGTCTAATTGCCAAAGCCCAAAATCGTTCATGCCTAATGGTCGCCAAAAGCTTTGACTTAAATATTCAGAAAGAGATTTTCCTGTTGCTTTTTCAATGACCATACCTAAGAGTTGTGTGTTTCCACTTAAATATTTGTATTCCTTTCCCGGTTCATTAACTATGGCTAAGTCTAAAATCAAATCTTCCAAACCTGCATCGTAATAAGCCTGAGCGGTCATCGAAAAAGGCGAGTAGTAATTTTCATTCCAATTTAATCCGCTGGACATCGATGCTAAATCGCCAACTGTGCATCGGGCAGCATATTCACCTTTAAAATCGGGAAAAAAATCGGTTAAGGGTTGGTCCAAACTTTGGATGTGTCCATCCTGAATAGCTTTGAATAATAGACTTGCTGTGATACTTTTGGCCATCGAGAACGAATTGGTTTTAGATGATTTAGAATAGCCTTCATTATAATTTTCGTGAAGAATTTTGCCGTTTTTAATAATTAATAAGGCAATCGTACCATAGGTATCATTAGTTTCTAAAAGTCGATCGGTTGGCTCTAAAGTGTTATAATCTTTATGTTTTTTCCAAACCTGTGGTGAAGACGTTTCAATCGTTCTGTTGGTAAAATAAGGGTGGTCATCTATAAATGCCGTGGTGTGGCCTGTCATATAGACCACTCGAACCCCTTTTAGGATATAGCCGTAGCCGGTGGCATAGAGCCCAGCTATGAGAACGATGATGACAATAACCAGCCATTTAAGGGTTTTTGCTAAAGCTTTCATAGTATGAAATTATAACGGCTAAAATAATAAAATAGAATACATATGCTTTGTGAATTAGGTAATCATCGCTTCTAATAAATTTGAACGGCCGAACTGACCTAAATTAATCCAATATAAATAGCAATATGGTTCAATATTATATTTTATTAATATCTAAGTATGTCCCTTTGTTATAGCTTTTTCTATCTCTTGAGGCTATCATTAGCGCTATTCTGAATTTAATCTGTGGTAAATTTTAAAGACTACATTTCGCATAAAGGACAAAAAACAGCAAATACGTAGTGCACGGTAGGGTTTTAACTTAAGCCCTGATAGAAATACCAAAACTTTTGTGGAACCCTAAAATATCATTATATTTACATGTGACTCTACAATTGTTAAATGAATAAAATTTATCTCCAATTAGTGCTAAAAAATAAGTGTAAATGTATAATGCTATTCTCAATGTAAATCCTTTGCCTACCTTGGTTTATGATTGCGAAACATTAATGGTAATAGATGTTAACAAAGCAGCTATAAAATTTTTTGGCTTCTCAAAAGATGAATTTGCAAAATTGACATTAAAGGATTTAATGTCAATAAAAGAATTAAAAAGGCTTACAAAAGCTCATTCCGACAATAATGGCGAAGAAAAGCTAATTCACTCAAAAATTTTAGTCCAACAGAAGAGGAATGGCAAACCACTCCAGTTAGAAATCCACGGCCAGGAGATTAACTTTAATAGCCGAAAAAGTGTTCTGATGGTCTGCCAGGAAGTAAAAGACAAGAACGAAGAGATAGATAAGCTTAGAAATCGTGAACAACGTTTAAATTCACTAATTCAAGGATCCTTTGACCTCGTTGGAATTATAGATAAAGAAGGTTTTTATACCTACATGAGTCCAGCCAGTAAGGCCATAACTGGAATTGAACCCGAAGAATTTATTGGAAAAAATGCATTTGATTTTATTCATCCGGATGATGCTGAAAGGGTATTAGCAAGTTTAAAAAAAGTAAAAACAACAGGTCGGGAAGTTATAGAAGCCTTCCGTGCCAAAGATCGTAAAGATGAATGGCGCTGGCTTGAAACTGTTCTGACAAATCAATTAGACCATCCTGCAGTTAATGGTATTGTGGTAAACACCAGAGATATCACAAAACAATTAGAAGAAAAGCAAGAACTTAAACTTTTTGAAAGCGTAATTACAAATACTAAGGATGCTGTTTTAATTACTGAAGCAGAACCCGTTGATAAACCAGGGCCAAAAATTATTTACGTCAATAAGGCTTTTAGCGAAATGACAGGTTATTCTGCTAAAGAAATTATTGGTAAGACCCCAAGAATACTCCAGGGACCAGATTCAGACTATGAAGAACTTTCTAAATTAGGTCAATCACTAAGAAAATGGGAGCCTTACGAAATTACAACTATAAATTACAAGAAAAATGGAGAACCGTTTTGGATAAACTTTACAGTAAACCCTGTAGCAAATGAAAAGGGATGGTATACACACTGGATTGCTATAGAGCGAGACGTCACCAAAAGTAAACAGGTAGAAGAAAACTTAAGAAAAGCTAAAGAAAAAGCTGAAAAAAATGAGTACGCCATGTCCCAGGCCAGCAAGTTGGCCAAGATAGGATATTGGGATCACAATTTTGAAACTAATGAACTTAACTGTACGGACTACATTTATGACCTTTATGGCTTAAATCCTGAAAATGTTGTGTTAACTCATGAGAAAGCAAAAACCTACTTTGATAAACCTTCGCAAGATAAAATTACTAGAGCAACTAAAGAACTTATTGATAAGGGCAAATCTTATGATCTAGAACTAAGAATGATCAATGCCAACAATGAAGAGTTTTATATTCGGAAAATTATAGAACCTGTTTATAATGACAATGATAAAATTGTAGGCAAAAGAGGCGTAATTCAAAATATTACAGAAGAAAAACACCTTCAAAATTTGAATAGAGACGTCGCCAGAATGGTTAAGATTGGAAGCTGGAGTGTAAATTTAGAGAAGGAGACAGTTTTTTGGTCGAAGGAAGTACATGACATACATGAGACAGACTCTAATTCGTATGTTCCCAATTTAGAACAGGGCATCAATTTTTATAGAGAAGACTTTAGAAAGTTGATAAAATCTGAAATCGAAAATACCATTAGAACAGGAAACGGATGGGATTTTGAGGCCGTTATTGTTACGGCTAAGCAAAATGAAGTATGGATTCGCTCTATTGGTCATGCAGAATTTGTCAATGGAAAATGTGTACGTCTATATGGCGGTTTCCAGGATATTAACACCAGAAAACAATCTGAAAACAGGCTTATTTCTTTGTCTCAAAACCTACCAGGTGTAGTTTATCAATATCATATTTATCCTGATGGTACAGACGCTTTAAAGAGTATTAGTGGAAAAGTTGAAGAAATCTGGGGTTTTACTGCCGAAGAGCTAATGGAAAACATGAGCCTGGCCTGGAAACAAATTGAAGCAGGTGGAAGAATAGAAGAAGTGAAAGCAAGTATTCTTCAGTCTATTGAAAATAAATCAAAATGGCAATGTCAAATTAAATATGTGATGCCTAAAACAGGCCAGCATCGCACGCACTTAGGCTTTGGAACACCTAGTTTTTTAAGCGATGGTACAATTATTTTTAATTCAATAGTTCTGGATATCACCGAGCAGGCCAGAAATAAAGTTTTACTCGAGCAAACCAATAAAGCTGCCAGAATTGGCAGTTGGGAAATGGATTTAATAGGTAATGAGAAAGACAGCATGTATTGGTCTCCAATGGTTAAAGAAATTTTAGAATTAAGTGATGATTATAATCCAACCCTAACCGGTGGTATTGAGTTTTATGTAGAAGAAAGTAAACAACAACTTGAAAAAGCCATTAACCTTTTAATCACAGATGGTATTGAATTTGATTTGGAATTGCTCTTAACTACTGCAAAATACAACAAATTGTGGGTTAGAACCATTGGGTCGTGCGAAGTAAATAACAATAAACCAATCAAAATTTTCGGTAGTCTTCAAGATATTAATGAAAAAAAATTGGCAGAAATAGAATTAAAAGAAAGTTTGAGAGCACTGAAGGATTATAAGTATTCCTTAGATCAATCTGCCATTATAGCATTTACAGATGAAAAAGCTGTTTTTACGTCTGTAAATGATAATTATTGTAAAATTTCGGGTTATAGCAGACAAGAACTTCTGGGACAGACATACCAACTCATAGACTCAAAACATCATCCTAAGGAATTTTTCATTGACTTGTGGAAAACTGTTAAATCGGGAAATGTATGGCGTGGAGAAATTAAGAATAAAGCAAAAGATGGAACCTACTACTGGGTAGATTCAACCGTAGTTCCTTTTTTAAATGATAAAAATAAACCCATAAAATATTTGACAATCCAGTTCAATATTTCTAATCGGAAAAGTGCAGAAGAACAATTGGTTATTGCAGCAGAACGATTGAGTTTAGCAAAAACATCTGCAAAAATGGGTATTTGGGATTGGGATGTCGTCAACGATATATTGACCTGGGATGATAAAATGTACGACCTATATGGTACTAAAAAAGAAGATTTTGATGCGGCGGTAAGTGCCTGGGAAAGTGGTCTTCATCCTGATGACAAAGAAAAAGCCATTGAAGATTTAAACGATGCCCTGGAAGGAAAGACAGACTTCAATACTGTTTTTAGAGTAGTTTGGCCAGATAGCTCAGTTCACTACATTCAAGGACAAGCCATAGTATCGAGGGATGAAAAAGGTAACCCCGTGAGAATGATTGGTAGCAATTTTGATATAACAGACCGTAAAATGGCTGAAAACCAAATACTACTGGCAAATGAACGGTTTGAAAAAGTAACAGAAGCTACAAATGATGCGATTTGGGATTGGGATATAGCCAATGACCGCTTTTACCGGTCCAAGGCCATTGAAAACTTTTTTGGAAAATCAACTGCTAAGTCATTTACAAATAAAGACCTTTGGAAAGATAAGTTTCATTCAGAGGATATCGATACCATTATTAAAAGTGTAGATGAGGCACTTGAAAACCCCGATATATTCAAATGGAAACAGGAGTACAGGGTTTTTAATGATAAAGATGAAATGCTCTACGTCATAGATAAGGGTGTAATTATCAGAAATGATCAGGGTAAAGCCATTCGTATGGTTGGCGCTATGACCGATATTACCGATCAAAAAAAATCAGAAGAACAAAATAGGTTTAAAGCCAATTTATTAAGAACTATTGGCCAGGCAGCAATTGGGACAGACATCAATGGTATAGTTAATTATTGGAACAGAGCAGCTGAAATTATTTATGGCTGGTCTCGAGATGATGCATTTGGGAAAAACATAGATTTACTTGTTCCAAGTGAAGTTAATCAAGATCAGAAAAAGGAGATGTCAACATTGCTTGAGACCGGAAAAACCTGGTCAGGAGAGTATATCGTGCAGAAAAAGGACGGCAGCAAGTTTCCGGTTAGGGTTTCCAAATCACCTGTTTATGATGAGAGTAATGACCTTACTGGTATAATAAGTATTTCATCTGATATTACCCAAGAAGTAGAAAGTAAAGAACTACTAAAGCAATATACCGCAGATCTAGAGCGCTATAACGAAAAGTTACGTAAAATCGCCTGGACACAGTCTCATGTCGTTCGCGCGCCTTTAGCAAGAATTTTAGGAATTATCAACTTGATTGAACTACAAGAAGGTAAACTTGATGACCTTTTGACCTGGATAGAACAACTAAAAATTTCATCTATGGAGATGGATGAAATAGTTAAAAAAATAGTTGAAGAAGCTAATCAACTTAACATTGAATAATATACATATGAAAGTTTTTATTGTAGATGATGATAATATATTTAGGATGATTGCCTCAAAAACATTGAGTTTAGTAGAATCTTCCTTAGATATTATCGAATGTGAAAATGGAAAGGATGGATTGCACGGCCTGAATAGTCTGAAGGATTCGCATCAAAAAATTATTGTGTTATTAGATATTAATATGCCGGTTATGGATGGTTGGAGCTTTCTGGAGCAACTAAAGAAAAATGATCTTTATAATCTCAGCAATCTAAACATATACATTGTGTCCTCATCTACAGATAAGAATGACATTTTAAAAGCCGAACAATTTGAATTCGTAAAAGGTTTTATTCACAAGCCATTAAATGAAGCTAACATCAATGCTATTATTTCTGAAAGTTGAAAGGTACTGCCGAAAACACAACTTATACCAAATATTCTACAAAATGAGATAAAAAGAAATTGAATAATAATTGTCTTAATCAAGGCAATTAGAAACTATTAGTTTGTCTTATTTTATGGGGATTTGGTATTACTTTTGAATTTAATCAAATACAAGAGGTCATAAAGAAAAGACAATGCTGTTGGATTCAATGACACCTATGACTTACAATTGACAGAGCCTATTTATACCAACTTCTTTTGCCTGGTCAAAATTTGATTTAAAAAGTATTTTAGCCCATTCGTATGTCAGCAGATCGAGAGGCTCACTGTAACACTGCCGATTACCATCTTCTAAGATTGGGAGCAATTTTATTGTATTTGTTCTTCTTGTGCCGGAAATTGAAACGTTATTAATAATACAGCAAAAAGTTGGCCAGTATATCTAAAGCTTTGGAATTTAAATATTAGTACCTCCTATCAATCAGCTGTTTTTTTGAAAGGAAATAGTTACAATTTTAATCTATTTATTGAGGTGTTCTAAAATTTGTATAACTTCTATAACTTGGTTAATTTCTAAATTTACGCTATTAGTTCCAATACATTTTATCTCTATGGCATCTTCAACTTGGTTGTATTTGATTGAAAGTTGAGTGTTTAAAATTTCCCATGAATAAAGGTTATCATTAATTTTAAAACCTTGTTTTGAATATGGTTTTCTGTCATAAATGGGGTTTTCCCAAATCTGTTTTGAAATACGCGTTAGGATATTAATAATTTCTGAAGCGTCTGATGGCGTAAGTAAGCAATCATTTTTTGTATCTAAGTCAATTTACACAATTATGTTAATTAAAGTAAGTATAGGCTTCATTTATGCTTATGCCGTTTTTGTCTAAAAAATCTAAAAGCGATTTCACATGGGTTTTAGCTAATACATACATCCACAACTGACCGCTGTAATGATAAGAAAAGACCGTTTTTAATTGTTCTGCGTAAAAGAAGTTTTGTGCAAGGTAATTGGATGCCACTAAATTAAAGAACAATGGCAAAAAATGCTGTAAATTAGCTACTTTAGTTAGTTGAATGCCACCTTTATAACTTTCTTTTCCAATTAGTTTTTTAAGTTTGTTGTAAGTTTCTATGGTGTCAGGTTGATGTGTTGAAATGATTGTGTCATCAAACCAGTTTGTTTTAAAAAGTGGAATAAATGTAAATCCTAACTGAAAGTCGAGCATGAGCTTGCTAAGTGAATTCATTAAGTAAGCTTCATGGTCTTTATGCTCTGGTACATCAATGACTAAAGTGGCATAAACGGTACTATTTGCTTTGGGTTTATTATCTGTAATGGCGTTAAAATCGTCTAGTTCTTTCTGTAATTCGGCATCAAGTTCGCTTGGCTCGTCTAGGTCCAAATCTTTGAGAGGATGGTTTGAATGCTGCCAATGGTATAAAAATGAGGCAAAATCTTGGTCTTTTAGGGCGGTATGTCTGGTGATGAGGTTCATTGAAAAAAGTGAATTTATAAAAGTGTTTTGTTATACTGAAGTTACAACAAATTAAAATACCTTTTTACTTCAATCTTGATGCTCATTTTTTTAGTAAATCTATTAATACATCTTCTTTGGCTTTCGCATAAGATTCCCATTTTGGATCGTTTGCCTTAACTTTATAAAGTTGTTTTTCAAAAGCTTCCATTTGCTTTAAGTGATTTTGGATGACTTTATATATTGCAGCGGGTGCTTTTACACCTGTGGACTTGTATTTGTTTTGATATAAAAGCAGAAGTTTGCAAAAGTTGAGTCTGCTTTGGGTCAACGATAATCCGCCATTTGGGCCACCCATTATTTCATCAGCATCCTTATCATCCTGACCATCATGTTGCCAATCGCAAATGCTGCATATTTCATAAAACCACCTTTTTGATAGCGTAGGGAAACCACAACTTGGGCAAAGCGAAATGCTAAGATCGTTTTCATCTGCAAAGACTTGCAATTGTGCTCTGCGCTTTTTGAATTCCTCTAAAAGTAGTTTATCAGTGTTTGACAATTTGGAAGGGTTAAAAATGGGTTGAGTTTATGTGATAATGCAATACATTTATAAGTCAACTTCAATAACCTCATAACCATCGGCTTCCATAGCTTTTTTTGCGCCTGCAATTCCTCTTTCAATTTTACTTTTTCGTTCAGCCAAACTTTCAATATTTATTGAAGAATTTGCTATATCAACTTCATTCAAGCCCTTCCAATCAAGAGAAATACGTTCTAAAGCCTGATCCTTGAGGTCGCCTAGGTAGCCATATAGATTCTTTTCAACAAAATTAGTTTTGTGCTGTGGCCAAGAAACTTGATGCTGAGATAATCGAATGCTTCTCTTTCCGAAGAGAAGAGCCATCCTCAAAAACTTTACTTTTAAAACTACCGCAAATAGAGCCATCTTCAAGCATTTCTAACTTTACTGTACCTTCAGATTCACCTCTGTTGTGACCACCCCAATTAGACCATTGGGCAATAGAGCTTTTACCAACTCTATAAATAAATCTTATAATAACACTATTGTCTGTATCTAGTCCATTGCCCCATTCGTCAATAATTTCTGATTCTAATTTACCACTTTTAAGGCTTACCTCTGGGATTATAATGTTTGCGATATAATTTGGTGTTTCAACTGTTCCATCTAAAAATAAAATAATGTTTATGGCTTTCTTGCCTTCAAAGTCAAATCGTTGGTATGTTGCTTTTGTTACTTCAGTTGAAACATTAGATTCTCCTTCATTTTCACAGTAAGTACAATACAGTTTTTCTAAGATTACAGGTGTTGTTTCACAAATGTTGCTTTCTTGTCCATAGGTTGAAAGTGAGAAAATTGTTATTATAAAAAGGGTACTTAATTTTTTCATGTTTACTTGATTTATCGGGTTAAGGTTTCAATTGTACTACAACTAGTGGCATTAGGGCAAGGGTTACCAAATTCATCATTACCAGGCACATTGCTTTCTGTGTAAAGTCCGGTTCCTGAAAAAGTATTTGAACCTAAATTGTAAGTTAGTTGTAATGATGATCCTTCTGTCTGAAAGTTTATGCCATTACAGGCGGGTTCGAAAAAATCTTGGTAAGAGGTAACTATAGTTAATTCATAATTTTCAAATTTCCAGAAATTTGTAATATAATTCCCATTAGAATCGTCTATAACTGTTACTGTATAATCGCTATTTAAAGCTAGAGGGCCAACATAATTGGCATCATCGGCATCACAACCATTGCTTTGAGATGTTGTGGTCCAGTCACCAAAAATATTGGTATAGGTCTCAATATATTCGAACTCTCCATCTACTTCTTTTGTCACTAATCGGTATGGCGTCAGTTCTAATACTTCTATTACAGATGATTCTCCTTCTGCTGTTTCAGTAATAAAATTTCCGTTTAATGTAAAATTACTAGTAGAAGAATCTGCATTTTCACAGTCGTTTCCAAAAAATTCTGTTGATGTTAACTGAGACAGGCTAAATTGCATTGTTATATTGCAATTCTGAACATTGAATACATTTAGGCCATTTTCAGTCTTATCAACTAAGAACCATGTCGTTAATAATAGATTAAAGTCAAAGTCTCCAGGCTCTACAGGAAAGTTATCATCTAAATCTTCGTAATCTGTAAAGTCCTCTGTATCGAAATCGGTGACTTCTGATTCTTCAAGGTTTTCTGTGATCTCCTCTAAGGCTTCAGTAGTTTGTTCCTGAATGTAATCACTTGCTTGAATAAGTTTTTCTTTTGCATTTTTTAATTTATTGATCAGAATCTGATTAGCATCACTAAGGCTTTCCTTTATTGTCTCGAGCTTATCAGCAAAATTTTCGTACAACTCTGTTGATCCGTCTACAATGCCATCGACAATACCCTTGAAGAACCCAGTAATTGGATGGGTATTTGTTGGGTCACTAAAAAATTCTAAAGTTTCCTCTGTTTCCTCATCTAAGTCATTCGGGTCATCATCTGCTCTAAGTAGATTCATACTTCCTCGTCCGGCGTTCAAATTAACATCAAGTTCTATTCTATTTTGTACCTCTATAGACTGTGTATTTTGATTTATACTGATGATCTCAAGAAGATGTTCATTTTCATTTATGACGATATACCGTAATCCGTCTTGATGTATTCCTCCGTTACTTTCTCTCGTATATGCTACTAAAGTATCTTGCCTTGAGTTTGTAGTAATGTTATAATTATTGCCAAGTTGTCCTTCGTATTGTATTTTATTGATAACTAAAGGCAGATTATTATTCCTGGTAGAAATGAAGTCAATTTTCTCAAAATCAGAATTTATGCGAAGCGAAATTTCATTTTCGAAGTTTTGTTTACTGTTCAGACCAAAAGTGAAATTTTCAGTTGTTGTGGTTATGTCATTTTCATCGGTACACTGTATAAAAAGTGCCAAACCTATGATTACTATAAGTATTTTTCTCATTACCATTTTTTAATATTTTTTATCGGCTACTATTTTAAATCCATGCTTTTGCTCATTCCAGCTCCAGTTTCTTCCTGTTAGATGTTTTTTAGCGTTTCTTAAGGCACTGCTTCCATTTATTCCGAAGCCAACACCATAATTACTTCTTTGGCAACCAGATGAATTTGTAGTAGTTGAAGAAATGATTACCATATATGTGCCCATGTGTTTTCCCCAGTCTAAATTATCTACAGTTTCAACATTATCCCAGTCACTTACAATTTGCTTTACTGCATTAGATGCACTTTTTTCTAGTTCATAAGGATTAGCATCTCCATAATAAACTTTATATCCTAAATCTGTCGAATTACAGTTTGTAGACTTTTTTGCAATAGCTACAACGATGTTTGTTTGCTGAGCATAAAATTGCGTATGCACAAATAGGAAAAAAAGGATTAAGTAAGATAGTTTTTTCATAACAAGTTGGTTTGATTAAAAATAATATTGAAGTGTTGTAATGTTTAGCTGATAATACCTCACATGAGATATATCGATTTCAAACCTATTCTATCTTAGCCTTATCCACAAAAAAATGTCACGAACGACATAAAAAACGACATCAGTGACAACGAACTTTTTAGTGAATAATAATATTAAAGGATTCCATTAATTGTTGAGTTGATTCTTTTAAGTTGGCTATCGTAACTATTTTTGATAAATAAATTTGTCACAATAATCTAAATTTAATCCATTAGGCAACGACAGGATAAGCCATATGCCTTATCTATAAAAACACCATTCACACTTGTACTTGAATTAAGAAGGCTTATGGCCCACCCACTTTCATTGCTGTTTGGTGTAGAGCTCCACCAAGCACCACCAGCACCTTCAATACTAAAAGTACCATTAAATTGGCGTGCAGCACCGGGTAAGGCCAAAAATCCAGAATCCTCACCTACTATAATCGCATTTGGCTCAACCCAACCTTCTCTGCTTTTCATTTTTCCACCCGCATAAAACATACCTCCTAAATAATTGATGAGTTCATTCCACTCAGTTTGTGTTGGCAAGTGCCATCCGCTTGGGCATAGAGTATTTGTATTTACTGCATACCAATTATATAGTTTACCATAAGTATCACCTTTTGTCTGATTGTCATCATAATAACACCAAGCTGCCTGACCACTAGAGTTCCCATTATTATAAATTGATGCCCAATTATCTTCACCGCTTACTTGAGGGATGTTTCCAGCATAACGTAAGTTCTCTGCATACCATGTCTGGTTTCCTATTTCAACTATTTTATATATTTGACCATCGCGTGGATCGGTAAAAGTCGCCTGATCAGTATTACCTGTATCACTGTCATTATCGACTATCGTTTCATTGTCATCATTTTCACTGCATGCCGTGAAAATAATTAATACGACATTAACAAATAGAATTTTAAAAAATGAAAAGTTTAGTTTTTTCATGGAGAATATAATTTTTAGATATGATTTAGGATTAGTCTTTAAGGCAGCGACATGATAAGCCAAGTGATTTTCCGATTACATTAGTACCAATATTGTTGGATATGTCAGGCAGATTATTGAGGCTACGAAACCTTGCTACAATTTCATTATGGTTATCTTCTGAAGATGTCCACCAGTGACCAGAAATTGAAATATTAGTGTAATCACCAAAGAATAAACGATAGCCACCAGGAAGGCCTGTAAAGCCTGAGCTGTTTTTTCCTATAGAATTTGAGCTGTTCAGCCAGCCTATTTCTCCAATCATACTTCCTCCAGCAACATCTTCACCGCCTAAAAAATTTATAAGAATTATCCACTCCTCATCGCTAGGTAAATGCCAGCCTTCTGGACAAGCTATTATAGCTGTTTGCCAATCATACAAACGTCCATAGGTTTCGCAGTTAGAAGGCTCATCATCATAACACCAACTATTTCCCGTGTTATAATTTAAGTTTTCAGCAAACCACATCTGTTCTCCTATTTCAACTATATTATAAATTTGGCCATCACGTAAATCTGTAAAGGTTGCCTGATCAGTATTACCTGTATCATTGTCGTTATCGACTATCGTTTCTTTATCATCCTTTTCACTACATCCTATGGAAATAATTAATACAAGAATTAGAATTTTAATAAATGAATATTTTAAGGTTTGTAGGAAAAATCGAATGCTTATCATAATGATATTTTAGACTAAACCGCTAATTGTAAAAAGATTTTACCATTAGAAGCCTATGACATGTGTTTCTGATTACAGACAAACCTAAAGGCTTTATTTTGCTTGGACAAGTAAATGTCACGAACGACATAAAAAACGTCATCAGTGACACTGATTTATTAGGTTGAAAAGTAAAGGCTTTATTATTTTTTATTAAGCAGTTCCTTTAAGGCGGGTTTATAAGTTCTGGATAAAGGAATCCATTCGCCTGTAGTTAACATCAGTTGTGTAGAGTTGATGATCTTAATATGTTCGATATTTACAATATACGAGCGGTGTATCCTGGCAAACACATGTTGTGGTAATTCCTCTAATGCATTTGTCAAACTATTTCGCTCTACTTCCGGCTTGTCTTTATTTACCAAATTGTAATCTATATAATGGCCATCGGATTTAAGAAAAATTATATCATTGATATTTAGAATCACGTTATTTTTAAGAATAATACTGTTTCCGGGTTTTGACACCGGTTCGTCATTTGTTGAGTTATTAAAATCATCAACCAATGCTTGTAGTTCCAGGACTTCGAGCTTTGTTTGCTTGTTTTTTCTATATATTATAATAAGAGGTATCATTATACCAATTAGAACAACACCCCAAAATAATGTAAGGTTAGTTTTTTCCTTTCGATAAGCTATTTCTTTTTTATTCAACTTCTCAACATTCCTAAGACTATCCTTGGCAATTTCCTGATCAATTTTAATTTTATTGAGGGCTTGTGTGCTTTTTACATTATCCAGTATGGAATTGGTTGTACGGTTGAGTTCAATATACTTTAATAAACTGTCTGCATTCTTTTTTCCTTTGTAAGCCTCTGTGAAAAAATAGTAGGCACTACCCATCAATTTATAATCTGATATTTTTTTGGCGTGGTAAAGTTGTTTAGACGCATTAGTTATTATGTCGTCGTACTTTTTTTGTTTAAAATAGAGCTGAGTTATAGTTTGATAGGCATTTGCTAAAAGGTAGTCGTTTTCTAGTGATTCTCCTATTTGAATAGTTTTATTGATATAATCAAATGCTGTTTTATAATCTTTATTGATGCTGTAAGCGTTAGCCATATTTACATAAATTGCAGCTAAATCACGTTCTGCACCTTGGGTCTTAGCCATGTACTCACTTTCTTTTAGATGTTCCAAAGCCTCATCTGATTTTTGCCTGAATAGATGAATATTAGACATACTTAAAAGAACTTTACTTATGAGCAGTGTATCCTTTATTTCTTTGGCAAGTTTTAAACCTTCCTGATAATAAGCTTGCGCTTCGTCTAAATTATATACCCTTCTGTAAGACACGCCAAGACTTATCAAGGCTTTGGCAATACCCTGTTTATGGTTTAACTTTTTGTAGATTTTTAAACTGCGCTCTACAAGTTGTGTTGCCTTTGCATTGTCATTCAGGTTTCTATTGATATCTGCAAGGAGCAAAAGTGCATCTGCTCTTTCTTTTTCTAAATTATGCGATTCAGTGAAAGAAACGAGTTTTTTAGTAAGGAGATAGGCGCTATCTGTTTGACGCTCTAAATAGGTGTTAGAAATGAATTCTCTAAATTTATCGGCTTTTAAAGTGTCATCATAATCTGGATGTTGAAGGAGATTTAATCCGTTTTCTTCGTTCTGGCTCAAAACCATGAAGGGAAAGAAAAAACATATAATCAAAACTATTTTGTGCATTTTCATCAGTGTATTGATTCAAAATATAAGCTGGTCTACCGTTCGAAATAGTGATTATATTAATGTGATCAATAAAATCTCAAAAAACTAAACAACAGTTGTAAGATGTTTCTTTTTCACCATTTAGTTTCCTGCAATAAACTCAAACGATGCTCTAAAAATAAGTCTAAAATATCAAACCCTCCAAAAAAAGTTTGAAGGGTTTTAATCTGATACTACTATTTCTATTTTTTTTAATCAACTACCTAAAATATGTTTTAACTCGATTTACAAATAAAGAAACCTCTAATTCTTGGTATCTAAATTCATTATTTGAATTGTTTTAAATTCTATAGGGTGGCTTTCACTTTGCAATGAAATATATCCAGATTTGACAGGTTTTAAATGATTAATAGTATCCTCTGGTGTATCGTAAACCGGTATTGTATATTCAATAACAGGTTTACCATTGATATAATGTCTAATTAAAGAATCGCTGTAAACCTCAACTTCTACATCAACCCATTCTTCGCCATAAATGGTCGGTGCGTTGGCAGTAATGCAATGGGTTTTTTCAAGTTTTTCATTGATGTGTACATGCGTTCCCGGTGTACATAAATTTCCGGTAGGACGAGGCACAGAATCGTTTACACCACCAAGCAATTGTACTTCAAGCGAATTTGGAAAATCCTGATCTAATCCCATACTTTTGGGATCCTGGGAATGTATCATGATTCCTGAGTTTTTCTCCGCCCAGCCTTCTCCTCCTTCAACTTGTTTTCCCACAAATCGGTATTGCAATTTTAAACGATAATTAGAATAAGGTGTTTTATAAAACAGATGACCAAAGCGGTTATTGAAGCTGTCATAGTTCTTATATGATACCTTTAAAAGGCCATTTTTAGCCATAAAAGTATTTAAAGGATCACTTCCAAAGGGCTCTCCTTTAATTTTTGGGGTCCAGCCTTCCAAAGTTTTGCCGTTGAAAAGGCTTTGCCAGTTTTTGTCTGATTCTTCTTTTTCTTCTGGTTGGGTTTGCTTACAGCTTTGGAAACCTATTACAACAGATAAAAGAAGAGGAAAGAATATTATTTTTTTTATCATAATGAAAGCTTTATAAAAAATTGTACCGACATTTTTTTTAATCTTTTTTGGATATTTAAATATATCATATTACCAATTACCAATGTATGATTTGATGTAAAATATACGATTCGGTCCTTTCTGGGTCGTGGAATTCAATTTCTATAAATATTCGACCCTTTTAGGGTCGTGGGTTTCGATATCCATTTTGTCTACAAACATTTGACCCCTTCAGGGTCATCGGATTCGATATCTATTACCATAAATATTTCACCTTTTCTGGGTCGTTGGATTCGACATCCATTTTATCTATAAATGTTTGACCTTTTCCAGGTTATGCGATTCGATATCCATTCTATAAATATTTGACCCTTTCTGAGTCATCAGATTCGACATCCATTAATCTATAAATATTTAACCCCAAGGATCATTATAGAAAAGTATTAATCCCAAAGGGATTACATATTTATAGAACCAATACAAGGAGAAACCGCCGACCCTGAAGGGGTCGTATCTAAAAATGATCTGGATAAAAACGTAAATTAATCGTCCAGCCAATCAAATAAATATTTATCCTCATACTCAACTTTGTATTTTTCCAAAAATTCCTTGTACTCTTCTTTAAACAATTTCTTTCTATGGTTTCGCTTTTGGTTTTGTATGTAACGAATGACCTTGTCAAGTGCTGAGTGAGAATACGAAAATGCACCAAACCCGCTTTGCCAGTAAAACTTATGTTGTGAAGGCCATTTGGTATTGATAAATTCATGGGAAGATTTTTTGATTTCCCTTACCAGATCAGATAAACAACAAGAAGGCTTCATTCCAATTAATATATGAATATGATCCGGCATACCATTTATTGCCAATAATTTTTGCCCTTTATTTGTAATAACCCCTGTGATGTATTTATAAATCTCTTCTTCAATACTGGGATGTATTAAGCTTTTTCTGTGACCAACCGCAAAAACAATTTGAATATAAATTTGTGAATATGTTCCTGCCACGTTTTAATAATTATACCTAACCAAATATATTATTCTTTTGTCAAATTTTCAACAATTTTTTAGGGATCACATTATTCGACCCCTTCAGGGTCGGTGGGATTATATATCCCTTTTTGTCTAGAAATATAAGACCCTTTCAGGGTCATTAAAAATATATTAATCGCAAATGGGTTACATATTGATAACCAAAGATTACGAAAAGTTAAGTCGACCCAAAAGGGTCTCATCGAGTTAAAATATTCTTCATACATCGACCAAGTAAAGGACATTCCTAAAGTTACAATTAACGTAATTAGCCAGCACAGCGCTGATGATTTTTTATAATATTTGACCCTCTCAGGGTCATTAAGAATAAATTAATCCCAAAGGGATTATATATTATTAGCCCTTATGAAACCACAAAGAAGTCGACCCTGAAAAGGTCGCATCTGATTAACTCAAAGACCATCTCTTCCCATTCGTTAGTTCATTTAAATCCCCACAATAATAAGCGCCGGGAACAGGGTCGTATGCCAGAACTTCTTCACCTATTTTTTGTGTATTTAAGTATGCATTAATGGTCAGCCATTTTAAGCTGTCAAGACATTCTGATGTGGTCATGCCCTCAAAATCAGGATGATTTTCTCTGTATGTATCCACTTCTCCTTTGACTTTTAAATACTCATCTAAAAACACCTTGAGGTCTTCCTTTTCCACCTCTTTTAATTCCTTTTTCGTAAAACTTTTCAATTCAGCCATGGTTATGTCATAAGCTTCACTAAATAATTTTTGGTCTTTTTCGTCGTAAACTTCAGCGATGTACTGATCTATAAATTCAGGGACATTCAATGCTTTTGCTGAGGGCAATTCCGGAGTTTCCGGTAAAAATACATCGACTAAACCTTTCAGAATTTTCCCTTGTGGCACCGTTAAAAACTGAGGTGTCCATACTTCGGGCGCTGATGTGCAGCTGTTCAGCATACTCAAAACTGCAGGAGTAGCTACAATAGCTCCTGTCGCCAGGCCTAATCTTTTTAAAGCATCTCTTCTTTTCATAGCTGTTCTTATTAAATTAAATCTTTTTTGATTTGTTCTGCAGCATGGTTTGCTGCTCTTGCTGTAAATGCCATATAGGTTAATGAAGGATTCTGGCAACCTGAAGAGGTCATAAAAGCACCGTCTGTCACATATACATTTTTGCAGGCATGCACCTGGTTATTTTTATTTACGACTGAAGTCTTTGGGTCTCTACCCATTCTGGCACCTCCCATCTCATGAATGCCAAGACCCATAGCTCGGTTTTCTTTGATATCATAACCTCTAACATTTTTAAATCCGGCGGCTTTTAGCATGTTTTCTGCCTGCAATTTCATATCCCTTCTCATGGCCAATTCGTTTTCTCCAAAAGCTGCATCAAATGTAATGGTTGGTAAGCCCCATTCGTCTTTCTTCTCGTAATTCAGGTACATCCTGTTATCATGGTTTGGAAGCGTTTCCCCGAAACCGAGTAAATTAACATTCCATTGCCCGGGCTTTAAAATGGCTTCTTTTAATTCGGCTCCATATTTTAATTCTGCAACCATTTCAGACATGCTTGATCGCGTAGCACCGCCCTGATAACCATATCCTCTTACAAAATCTTTAGCATCGGTATTGCCTCCAAGGTTTCTAAATCTCGGGATATAAACACCATTAGCCCGGCGCCCCTTATAATATTTGTCTTCAAATCCGTCGGCTACTGCTGTAGCACCTACCCAAAAATGATGATCCATCAAATTCCGTCCAACATTATCATAATCGTTACCTAAACCGTTTGGAAAACGCTGAGATTTAGATTGCAGTAAAATTGAATTTGTTGCCATTGCAGACGCACATAAAAACACCACTTTGGCTTTAAACTCGAGCTTTTCTTTAGTTTCTGCATCAATAACTCTTACGCCGGTTGCTTTTTGGGTTTGTTCATCATAAATAACTTCATAAACAACAGAATAAGGTCTCAAGGTCATATTGCCTGTAGCATCCGCGGTTGGTAAAGTTGAAGCATTACTGCTAAAATAAGCGCCATAAGGACATCCCCGCATACAGCGATTTCTGTACTGGCAGGTTGCTCTTCCTGCACCGGGTTTGGTGCCTTCGGTGATATGTGCAGTACGGCCAATCGTCAGCAATCGGCCATCATCAAAGTTTTTGTTGATGTTTGTTTTGAGGTGTTCTTCAACACAATTTAAATTCATCGCTTTCAGCAACTTTTGATCCGGTAATTGCTTCAGTCCCAAATTTTCGCCGCTTACCCCAATAAATTCCTCAACTTTGTCGTACCAGGGCTCTATCTCCTTATACCTTACCGGCCAGTCCACCCCAATACCTTCTTTTTTATTGGCCTCGAAATCGATTTCGCTTAAACGATAACTTTGTCTGCCCCACATCAAAGACCGTCCACCGACATGGTACCCGCGAATCCAGTCAAAACGCCTTTTTTCGTTATAAGGATGTTTGATATCATCAACAAAGAAATGCTGGTGCGGTTCTTTGGTCACATAGCCCGTTCGGTGTTGTTTATATTTTCGCTCTTTTGTTTCTTTGGTTGCTGCAACACCGTTTGGAAAATCCCACGGATCCATATGCGCCGTTTTATAATCGGTGACATGCTCTACATTCCTACCACGCTCCAGAACTAAAGTCTTCAAGCCGTTTTCACAGAGCTCCTTGGCTGCCCAGCCACCCGAAATTCCTGTTCCTACAACAATAGCATCATATTGCGTTTCGGATGCATCAATTTTTTTTCTGTCCATATTTCAATATCAATTTCTACAACAAGGTTTAAAAATACACTTTTGACGTTTATTTTACTATTTTGCAGGTGTATTTTTTCAATTCGATAATTTTTTAGCATTTTTGAGAAACATTTTCTAATAAATCGTATACAATGAAGCCTGCAATAATTAGTATGTTATGTATTCTATTCTTAACTACAAGCTGTAAAGAGGATAAAAAGAACCAGCAAGACACTCCTGAGCCCCAAGTCAAAGCTCAGGAAAATAAGCCATTCTTTAAATTATCTCTGGCGCAATGGTCATTACACCGAACCTTTAATAATGACGGCGTAAGTCCTTTCAAATTTGCTGAAATCTCAAAAGACATGGGGTTTGAAGGTGTTGAATATGTAAACCATCTTTATTCAAAGCAAATTGACAGCTTAGGCTTTGACACCGTGATAGACTCATTGAATAGCTTAAGTCAAAAACACGGTATGCAAAATGTGCTCATTATGGTTGATAATGAAGGCGACTTAGCCAGCCCGGATGAAGCGGAAAGAAATAAAGCTGTAGAAAACCATAAAAAATGGGTAGATGCCGCTAAAAAATTGGGATGCCACTCCATACGTGTTAACACGTTTGGAACAAATGATCCGAAGCAATGGTTACCCGCGGTGGTTGACGGACTAAAAAAATTATCCACTTACGCTGCGACTCAAAATATAAATGTGCTTTGTGAAAATCACGGCTGGTTATCTTCAGATGCCTATTTGCTTATGGAAGCTGTTGGGATGGTGAATATGGACAATTGTGGAACACTTCCGGATTTTGGCAACTGGTGCGTAAAGCGCAAAGATGGAGAAAAATGGAGCGAATGTGTTGAAGAATTTTCAGACAAATATAAAGGTATTCAAATGATGCTTAAAGAAGCTGAAGCCGTAAGTGCCAAATCCTACGATTTTGATCAAAATGGTAACGAAACTACTTTAGATTATTCAAAAATTATGCAAATGGTAAAAGATTCAGGCTATAAAGGGTTTGTAGGCGTTGAGTATGAGGGCGAAAATTTACCCGAAAAAGAAGGGATAATAGCTACTAAAGAACTCCTCTTGTCATCTGCTAAAACCTTAAAATAGTTCCGTCTTATGAATCCAGTTAGATTTACACAGCTTTCGATCATGATGTTCCTTGAATTTTTCATTTGGGGCGGTTGGTTTGTGACCCTGGGAACCTATATGGGCAATAACCTTGAAGCCACAGGTGCCGAAACAGCGATGGCTTTTTCAACGCAATCCTGGGGCGCTATTATTGCGCCATTTATCATTGGTTTGATTGCCGACCGGTTTTTCAATGCCGAACGTATTTTGGGTGTTCTTCACCTTATTGGGGCTGTTTTGATGTATCAAATGGCTCAATCTACCGATTTTACCAATTTCTATCCTTATGTTTTAGGCTATATGATTGCCTATATGCCTACTTTGGCCCTGGTCAATTCCATCTCTTTCAGACAAATGAAAGATCCTTCGAAGTTTTTTCCTTACGTCAGGGTGTTTGGTACCCTGGGCTGGATCGTTTCCGGACTGATCATCAGCTTCGTATTCATGTGGGATTCTCAGGAGAGCATTGCAGAAGGCATGCTGTCTAATACCTTTTTGATGGTGTCTATAGCTTCGGCTGTATTGGGCGTTTTCAGTTTTATTTTACCAAAAACACCACCTCAGAATAAAGGTGAAAAAATGAGTTTATCTGATGTTTTGGGTCTTGATGCCTTAAAATTATTAAAGGACAGAAATTTTCTGGTATTCTTTCTCAGTTCGGTCTTGATCTGTATTCCTTTAGCCTTTTACTACCAAAACCTCAGTCCTTTTCTTACTGAAATTAAAGTTGAAAACTCAACCGCGTGGGCATCCTTAGGACAAGTTTCTGAAGTGTTATTCATGCTGCTTTTACCTTTGTTTTTTACAAAATACGGCTTTAAAAAAACCCTGATTTTCGGGATGCTGGCCTGGGCGATACGTTATGCGCTCTTTGCTTATGGTAATGCTGGCGACCTCTTCTTTATGCTGGTCATCGGTATTGCTCTGCACGGGATTTGCTATGACTTCTTCTTTGTTTCCGGACAGATTTATACCGACTCCAAAGCAGGTGACAAGTACAAGAGTGCCGCACAGGGACTTATCACCCTGGCGACTTACGGTGTAGGTATGCTGATAGGGTTTTGGGTTGCCGGTCAGGTGGTAGATGCTAACCTTATCGATGGAGACCTGCACGCCTGGAAAGACATCTGGATATTCCCGGCCTTGTTTGCCGTTGGGGTATTAATCTTGTTTGGTGTATTGTTTAAAAACGAAAAAATAGAATATAAATCTTAATTATGTCTGCAAAAATTAAACTAGGAATTCTTGGTGGTGGTGGTGACTCCCTTATTGGAGTTTTACACCGAATAGCTTCTGCCATGTATGATAAATATGAATTGGTTGGCGGTGTTTTTAACGCAAGTCATGAGGATAGTTTAGATTTTGCTAAATCAATTGGTATTCCAGTAAAAAGAGTATACAAAGATTTAGATACTTTGATTGTTGAGGAGCAAAAGCTACCCGAAGCGGAACGTATGCAGGTCATTTCTGTATTAACGCCGAACTTTTTACACTTTCCTATGGCCAAAAAACTTCTGGAAAGTGGTTTCCATGTGATTTGCGAAAAACCCATGACCACTACTTTTGAAGAAGCAAAAATACTTTACAATACACTAAAAGCTCACAACAAAGTATTTGCCGTCACCTATACCTATACGGGTTATCCTATGATCAGACAGATGCGGGAAATGGTGAAAAATGGAGACCTGGGCAAAATTCAAAAAGTGGATGCACAGTATTATCAGGGCTGGATCAATCCTATCATTCACGATGAAACCCAACGCCAATCCACCTGGCGATTGGATCCTGAGAAGTCCGGCATAAGCTGTTGTGTGGGTGACATCGGCACTCATGCCTTTGACATGCTGGAGTATGTGAGCGGTCTTAAAATTCAATCGGTACTATCTGATTTGAATTTTGTGTACAGCGATAACAAGATGGATGTCGATGCTACTGTGCTTTTACGGTTAAGTGAACAGGCTAAAGGTGTAATCTGTACCAGCCAGATCGCTACCGGAGAAGAAAACAGTTTTGTTGTGAAAATTTACGGCGATAAAGCCGGATTGAAATGGGAGCAGGAAAATCCCAATTACCTCTATTTAATGGAAGAAGGCAAAGCCATGCAGGTTTTAAAACCGGGTCATGCTTATAATTCAGCCTTGTCTCTCGACGGCACCAAACTGCCACCCGGACATCCCGAGGGCATATTTGATGCCATGGGTAACATTTATAAAGGAGTCGCCAAAGCCATCAACAACGAAAAATACGATCACGGTGAATTTCCCACCATTGTAGATGGCAGCAGAGGCATGAACTTTATTGAAAAAGCCGTTGAATCTCACCATAAAGGCAATGTTTGGGTAGAGATTGAGGATGAAATAAACTAAAATGAAGCCGATATATCTAAGTATTTTTCTATTGATTTCCCTTATTAGTTGCAACAATGAAAAAAAACTGAATGGAAACTATTATTCATTCAACAAAAGACATGAGTATACCGAGTATTATTTTAAACAAGATTCCTTGAGAATAGCTACTGAAAACGATTGGGTGAAATTGTCCGATTGGAAAAAAATAATAATCAGAGATGATACGCTTTATTTCGAAACTTTTGGAGAGTGGAGGGAACTTAGAAAAGCTAAAATAAACTATCTAAAACAGGACAAAATAAATCTTTTATTAGATAAATTTAATGATACCATTTTTTTAATACGACTGGATGATAAAATTCAATTTAATGACTTGGAAGAGTTTTGGAGTGAATTTGAAGAGAGAAAAAATTCAAGAGCTAAAAAGCATAACTTTATAGGTTATTCATTTTCTGAAAAATAGCTATATTTGAATAAATGCAACTCATGACGGTCGCCGAAAAATATATCATTGAAACCTATTCAAGTCTTTTTAAAAGTCTCAATGAGTCAAGTAGAACTAAATTACTTCGTAAATTATCTGTTTCATTAAAAACTAAAAATAATAAAACAGAGGATGATTTTTTTAAATCCTTTGGGGCGTTTGCTTCAGATAAATCTGCAGAAGATATTAACAGAGAGTTGAAAGAAAGCAGAAAATTTAATCGCTCAGATATTAAATTATAGTTTATGCAATTTCTGCTGGATACCAGTATATGTGTATTTTTTCTAAGAGGTAAATTAAATCTTGATGAAGTAATTAGGAATTTAGGCTTAAAGAATTGTTTTATTTCAGAGCTAACAGTGTTTGAATTAAAATATGGAGCGGAAAACAGTGATAATCCTAAAAAATCTCATGAGGCAGTTAACAGATTTATTAAAGGGTTGACAGTTATCCCAATATATGGAGTAGTTGATACGTATGCTAAAGAAAAAGTCAGACTAAAAAAGAATGGAACACCGATGCATGACGAATTTGATTTAATCATTGGCGTAACCGCAATACAAAATGATATAGTCCTGGTAACCGATAATACCAAAGATTTTAAGTTTTTTGATAAACTTAAAATCGAAAACTGGTATAGAAAAAATATTGAAAAATAAAACAAATGAAAACCATTAAAGGCCCGGCCATATTTTTAGCCCAGTTCATGGATGAACACCCGCCGTTTGATACGCTTGACAACCTGTGCCAATGGGCAAGCGACCTTGGCTATAAAGGCATACAAATTCCGAGTAACGAAACCCGTTTGATGGACTTAAAAAAGTGTGCCGAAAGCCAAACCTATGCCGATGAACTGAAAGGTAAAGTCAACAGTTACGGATTGGAAATCACAGAGCTTTCTACTCACATCCAAGGGCAATTGGTCGCTGTACATCCGTCTCATGATTTAATGTTTGATGTGTTTGCTCCTGATGAAGTGAAGGGCAAACCAAAAGCCCGAACAGCATGGGCGATTCAACAGCTCAAGTATGCGGCCAAAGCCAGTGAACGATTAGGGCTTAACGCCCACGCCACATTTTCAGGCTCTCTGCTCTGGCCGGTGATGCATCCCTGGCCACAACAGCCTAAAGGCTTAATCGACTTAGGATTTAAAGAACTTGCTGACCGCTGGACACCTATCCTCAATGCCTTTGAAGACTCAGGTGTAGATGTGTGTTATGAGGTGCATCCCGTGGAAGATATCCACGATGGTGACACCTTTGAACGCTTTTTAGAAGCCACAGGTAACCACAAACGGGTTAACATTTTATACGATCCTTCGCATTTTGTATTGCAGCAATTGGACTATATCAAGTATATAGACCACTATCACGAATTTATCAAAGCTTTTCACGTGAAAGATTCAGAATTTAGACCTTCAGGAAAGAAAGGCGTCTTTGGTGGTTACAACGACTGGAAAGACCGCGCCGGACGTTACCGTTCACCCGGCGATGGACAGGTTGACTTTAAACGCGTTTTTTCCAAACTTACCGAATATGGTTGTGATGTATGGGCGGTTTTGGAATGGGAATGTGTGGTAAAAAGCCCCGAACAAGGAGCCAGTGAAGGCGCACCGTTTATAGAAAAACATATTATAGAAGCCACTGAAAAAGCCTTTGACGATTTTGCCGGAGGTGGAGATACGAATGAAAATTATTTAAGAAAAATCTTAGGAATATAGACCATGACAAAATTTTTATTACTGGTAATTCTTGGAATTACATTTGTTAGTTGCCAAAAATCATCAAAACAAAATGAGGACATAGACGTTGGGGAATTAGTTCTTACGGATGAACAAGAACCTACAACACCCGAAGAAACAGAGGTTTGGGAACCTCAACCACCTAAAGTTAATGTACATCCTGAAACGGGCGTTCCCTCTGATGCTATTGTGCTTTTTGACGGAACTGATTTTGATCAATGGGTCTCTTCTGTGGATTCTACTGCCGTAAAATGGACGTTGAATGATGACGGAAGCATGACGGTAAAGGACAAAACTGGTGATATACAAACCAAACAAAATTTTGGAAGTGTCCAGCTTCATCTGGAGTGGCAATCAAACCCTGACAGTGAAGCTACGGGTCAAAATCGAAGTAACTCAGGTGTGTTTCTTCAAAACCGCTATGAAGTGCAGATATTAGATAATAACAATAATGACACCTACGTCAACGGTCAGGTTGGCTCCATTTATAAGCAGTCCATTCCTTTGGCCAAGGCTTCTGCACCAACGGGAGAATGGAATACTTACGACATCATATACCATCAACCGGAATTTGATAAAAAAGGCAACAAAACCAAGCCGGCTGCTGTAACTGTCTTACACAATGGTGTTTTAATTCAGGACCATTTTGAAATTGAAGGGACAACAGAGTACATCGGCTGGCCAAAAAATGAACCTCACGGTAAAGCGCCAATAAAACTTCAGGATCATCAGGATCAAAGTGGCGTAAGTTATCGGAATATTTGGGTTAGAGAGTTAAAATAAATTTTAGTATACAATGGATATGATAGTAACCCTCCAAAATAACTGATGAGTTAAAATAATTGACCGTAAATACCACATTTTATAAAGAAAAAGATCATTTATTTCACAACCATTTTTTTCACTGACGAATTATTTTCAAAATAACCCTTCAAAAAATAAGTACCACTAGACAAGGTTGAAAGATCAATATTAGCACCGTCATTAATATTTTCGTATGATTTGTGAACTCTTCCATAAACATCAATAACCTCTAAGCTGTTGAGAAATTTTGTGGTGATTGATATTTTGTCATTCACCGGATTTGGATAAAAGTCAAAAGCTTGTTCCCTTTCTATATCTTCGACAGAAAGCAAACTTTTCTTCTCATTAGCATAATAGTAAAAGTCGAAAAAGCTTCCATTAGACTGAGAATAATCAATGGATACTGAGCTCACTACTGTACCGGTAATAATATCGACACCAACAAAATTATTGTCGTCTTTATAATAATAAATACCACTAAATGGGTCAATAGTCGCACCCGCTAAAACAAAGGACTGCCCAATTGGTGACTGAGATATTGGTGTCACATTGCCATCAACAGGATTTATCTTGCCTAAATAAATTTCTGGTGGATTAGAGTTTCGAACCAATCCATAAATCAACCCATCGAATTCGTTATAAACAATATTATCAAAAAAACCAATTGAATTATCTATCAATGGGTTGTGAACTATATTACCGGTTGAAATATCGATAGTGAACAGCCGGTCATTAGACACAAAATGAAACCACTGATTAGCCATATCTATAGTCGTACCCGCATTTAATGTAATCGTATTAGTGATAGAAGACTGAGAAATTGTAGTAACAACTCCGTTTGAAGGGTCAATTTTTGAAAGGTATACCTGGCCATTACTTATACTGCTACCACCTCTTTCCAGACCTATGATTTCTTGAGTGATTTCATTGTATATAAAGTTCTGAAAAGAAAGTTGATTACTGGATGATATTGCAGGATTAGAGACCAGAGATCCATCATTTATGCTTACGCCGATTATCGATGTCTGGTCTAAATAGTAAAATATGTCTAAGACTGGATCAACAGTATAACTAAAATTTGCAGTTACATTAGAATAAGAACTTGAAGATAAATCAGTTAAAAGACCTGTATTCTGATTTATTGAAGATAAAAAAACCTGACCACCATTATTATTTGTCCTGCTTACTCCAATAATATCCGGATTCTGAGCATAAATTGCAGTTGAAATGAGAATAAGAAGTATAAAACGCTTCATTTGATATTATTTAAAAACTACAAATATATAACAAATCTAAACTGATAACTTTGAAAAAACAAGGATGCTTTTGTAAATAATTCATAATTTTTTTGTTACTTTATTGTCAAATTCAAACATTATGGGTATTAAAAGTTTTCAGGGAAATCATGTAGGCGATGTCAACCAAAAAGCTGAAAAAATAACAGTTCGTGATTGTATGTCAAAAAATATGGTTCTTTTTAATAAAGAGCAAAGTGTTATAGAGGTTGTTGAAAAACTGATAAAACACCGTATTTCCGGTGGTCCGGTTGTAGATGAACATCATCATGTCATAGGGGTCATTTCTGAAGGGGATTGTATTAAACAAATTTCAGAGAGTCGCTATTACAATATGCCTATGGAAGATACAACCATAGAAAAATACATGTCTAAAGATGTAGACACGATTTCTCCCGATATCAATCTGTTTGATGCTGCAAACCTTTTTTTAAAATCAAAAAGACGACGCTTCCCCGTTGTTGAAAATAAAAAAATTATTGGGATTGTGAGTCAAAAAGATATTTTAAGAACTGCGCTTATGCTTAAAGGCAGTTCATGGAAATATGGCGTTTAGATAACATACCTACTGATTAACTTCACCCTCAACAAAAAACCCTGCGATATTTAATAATAACGCAGGGTTTGTTTTTATAAGAAAATAAATTTAGTCTTTTAAGATACTTCTTGAAATTACAATTTTTTGTATCTCAGATGTGCCTTCATAAATTTGAGTAATTTTTGCATCTCTCATCAAACGTTCTACGTGGTATTCTTTGACGTATCCATTTCCACCATGAACCTGTACAGCTTCTGTAGAAACATCCATCGCAACCTGAGAGGCATACAATTTTGCCATAGCTCCCGATAAATCGTAATTATTTCCCTGATCTTTATCCCATGCAGCTTTCATCACCAAATGACGGGCAGCTTCTATTTGGGTATGCATGTCTGCCAGTTTGAAAGCGATGGCCTGATGGTTCATAATTTCTGTTCCAAATGCTTTACGTGTTTTGGAGTATTCTTTTGACAACTCATACGCACCCGCAGCAATACCTAAAGCTTGTGCTGCAATGCCTATTCTTCCACCTGATAAGGTTTTCATAGCAAACTTAAAGCCAAAGCCGTCCTCTCCTATTCTGTTCTCTTTTGGAACTTTCACATCATTGAAATTAAGAGAATGTGTATCACTTCCTCTTATTCCCATTTTATCTTCCTTAGGACCTACTTCAAATCCTTCCCAGCCTTTTTCTACGATAAAGGCATTGATACCTTTATGCTTCTTTTCTCTGTCTGTTTGTGCAATGACCAGATAATAGTCTGCGCTACCTCCATTGGTAATCCAGTTTTTTGTACCATTTAAAATGTAATGATCGCCTTTATCTATCGCTGTTGTTTTCTGGGAAGTAGCATCACTACCTGCTTCAGGTTCGCTTAAACAAAAAGCACCTAAGGCTTCTCCTGTCGTCAATTTTGATAAATACTTTTCTTTTTGCTCCGGTGTACCATAAGTGTCTAATCCCCAGCATACCAGAGAATTATTAACTGAAACAACTACTGAAGCTGAAGCATCAATTTTTGATAGCTCTTCCATGGCCAAAACATAGGAAACTGTATCCATGCCTCCACCACCATATTCCGGAGAGGCCATCATACCCATAAAACCAAGTTCGCCCAGCTTTTTGATTTGTTCTGCTGGAAATTCTTGCTTGTTATCACGTTCTATAACACCAGGTAACAATTCTGTTTTGGCAAAATCTTTTGCTGCCTGGCGTATCATTTCGTGTTCTTCAGTTAATTTAAAATCCATATGTTGTTTTGGTTTATAAAATCATCAAAAAAGAGGCACAAATATAACTTATATTTGAGTGATTAGCAATGAATTTAAGTTTTTTTGAGACTTGTGGAATTATTGAGAAGAGTTATTGATGTTTTTTAAATTATACCTCAAAATAAGCCGTTGAGCCTCCTACCCAGGTTTTGTCCTTATTATATCTAACCCCTACCATTTCTCCTTTGCTTAGCCTAACCAGATTGCTCGCAATTTCAATTTTATTCGTTTTAGAATTATGGATCATGATCATTCTGATTTCAACCTTTGCATTGATATCTTTTGTTTTAACTACAGATGCATAATTCACTTTTTCCTGTAAAATATAATTTGATTTATTTTTAATTGAATTTATAATTTCCGGATTGACATTAATATGAACACCTGCTCCCGCAAAAGAAAACATAGGTTTTAAAACATAGTTTTCAAGGTCTTCCGGCAGTTCGTCCAGTTTATCCAAAAAGAAGGATTTTGGTACACATTTACCTTCTAGAAATGGTAGTAGATATTTACTAATCCTAAAAAACCAGTTAGGGTGTCCTATCCATTCAATATCGAGATCATCCTGAAAGCTAAAGGACATTTGTAAATCCTCACGTTGATACAATTCATCAAAAATCACCCTGTTGAAGACCTTTTCAATTTTTATTTCCTCCTCTTTTTCATTTAGATAGTAAAGAGACTTACCCTTTTTGATGATATCTCTTACACAAACAATTTCTATTCCTAATATATCTCGAGTCACATAAAAATCTACCGCTGTCGTTTGGTGGTGTGGATCAACTTCCAGTAAGACTACCTGCTTAGGGTCTGTGTCACCAACTATTTCCTTTCTCAACATTTCTACATACTCCAGATGCGGCATCCCATTTACATGTTGATGAAAATTATCGGGTATAGACTCTCCAAAGTGCTTTCTAAACATACTATTCAGGAAAATCTGAAAGCCATAAAGTGTTGGAAACCCCTGTAATTCTATCAGCTTTGGTGAAAGGTTACCATTTTCATCTTGACAGACTCCAAAATCAAACTGAACAAATTTTGGGATATCATTCTCGTTCGGGATTTTGTGTGTAGGATCCAGAAATGCACCTTCTGTAATTGCTTTAAAATCTTTCTGTTCAATAACTTTAATGATATCATTACAGGCCTCAATAAGTTGGTTTTTAAATGCTTTATCAATAAAAATTGGAGTCTCAGCAATCCTGAATTTTGGTTTATATTGGTAAGTCTCTTCAATATCTTTCAGGAAAGCCAGGTATTTTTCCTCTGAAAACTTAGCATTGTAATTTTCTCTAATGGAATCTATCATGCTATTTTTTTAAATTTGTTGTTCAACCAATTTTGGTTTTAAGGCATTATTTATAAAACGAGGAATAATCGTATTGTAGGTCAGTTCTAATTTATCCGGATGGTTCATTCTATACATCATCTGATTGTATTTTTCTTCTCCAAAACTTTCTAAGACTTTTTGTTTGTTTTCTTCTTTTTTAAAGTGCTCTTCCATACTTACAGGTTCTGCTTCCGGATGGTATTGCGTGCCTACAAATTCTTCTGAAAACCTTACCGCCATGATAGCCCTTTCTAATTCTACATGGGTCCGAATTTTTTCTAAACTCAAAATCTTAGCGCCGTGTTCTTTAAATACTTTTAACTTTGGCTGAATTAATTGGAAATCTCTGGAATCTACAGCAAAATATGGATCTGGTAATCCTTTCAGTACTATATCTTTTTTACCATTCTGGGTTTTATGAACCCTTAAAATTCCAAATGACGTGCTTCGCCTCGGTTTGATTTCGCCAAGTTGAAAATAGTCACAAATCACCTGAAAAGAGTAGCAGATAAAGAAAACATATTTTTTCGAGTCGGTTCCAAACTTATTGATGTCCCATAATTTTTGCATCAGATTTAGGTAAGGCTGTCTCCATTCGCCATCTTCCAAGGGCGAACCCGGACCACCGCTCGAAATGTAAATATCGAAACTTGTATCTGGAATTTCGTTTTTAGACCTCACATCAAAAACCTGATAGTCTATAACAGATTCATATTTTTGAACTAGTTCAACAATGCATCTTAGCCCCTGATTTGGAGCTTCATTATTCATATCTAAAACCGCTAATGTTTTTTTCTTTTTTGTCATTATATGCCTGCAATGGTCTGTGCTGTAATAAAGTCTACAACCTCAGTCAAATCTTTGTTTTTGTTATACACTTCTAGTTGCCTATCTGCTCCTGAACCTTTTTCTAGAATTTCTTCAATTTTTTCAACCTCGTGTCTGGAGCCTAAATCATCTACAACATCATCTACAAAATCAAGCAACTCTCTTATTAAAAATCTTGTATTTACTTCCTGTTCTTTACCAAAATCTATCATTTTTCCTTCAACACCGTATCTTGCGGCTCTCCATTTGTTTTCATTGATAAGAGCGCGATGATAATTAATAAAATTAAGGTTTTGCTCTCTCAATTTGTACAATTTTGCAACTGTAGCCTGAATTAAAGCGGTGATACTCACAGTTTCCTGAATAGTAAGAGGTACGTCACAAATCCTTACTTCTATAGTTGGGTAGAACGGATGTATTCTCACATCCCACCATATTTTCTTTGGATTATCTATACAGCCGGTTTTTATGAGTATATCCAAGTAGTTTTGGTATTCTGAATATGTTGGAAAAATACCCGGGATACCTGTCCTGGGGAATTTGTCAAAAACTTTGGTTCTAAATGATTTAAAACCTGTATTTCTGCCTTCCCAAAAGGGAGAATTGGTTGACAAAGCATAAAAATGCGGCAGGAAATACCTCAGGGAATTGGTTAAGTGCATGGCTAAATTCTTATCCTCTACACCTACATGCACATGAAGTCCAAAAATTAAGTTAGACCTGGCAGTGTCCTGCAATTCATTGATGATCTGATCGTACCTTGGATTTGGCGTAAGCAATTGTTTTTCCCATTCAGAAAAAGGATGTGTTCCAGCTGCGGCTATTTTGTAACCAAGAGAACCTGCTATTTCTGAAATAGTCTTACGCAAAAGTGTAATTTGCTCTTTAGCATCATCAATATCCCTACAAATATGTGTACCGACCTCAACCACAGCCTGATGCATTTCTGCCTTCACCCGCTCCTCTAAAACCTTTGAAGCTTCAGTAACTATTTGTTGGTCATGGGAAGTCAATTCCCTGGTTTCAGGATCAATGACCTGATATTCCTCCTCAACCCCTAAAGTAAATTCCATTTTAGTAATTTATTTGGTTAATCCTTTATCTCAGAAAATGCAATTACTTTTTGGCTTTAGCTTTTGAGGTTTTCTTAGCTGTACTTTTCTTAACTGCGGTTTTTTTTGCTGCAGGTTTTTTAAATTGATCTGAAACAAATGTTCCCCAGGTTAGATTCATCTTTCCTTTTTTGTACATCTTTGCTTTTTCAATAGCGAGGTTTGCAGCATTTTCGACTATCCAGTCATAGTTATCTTTTCCAACAGAATGGATATCTGCATCCGGTGCAGGGTTGCAGAAATCTATGGCATAGGGTACACCGTCTCTCACAGCAAATTCAACTGTATTGAAATCATATCCAAGGGCTTTATTAAGCTTGACACAGTACTTCTCTACCAAATCCAGAATTTTTTTATCAATTTCAGGCCCGTTTCTGACATATCTTTCATGGAATGGATTTCTTGGTTCGTACTGCATGATATGAACATTGTCTGTTCCTAAAACATAACATCTGAAATACAAATCAAACTTGATTTCCTCTTGAAGCATCATAACCAAATCTCCGGTTTCGCCGTGCTTAGCCCATAAATCGTCCGGGTTTTCTACACGATAAACATTTTTCCATCCGCCACCATCGTGTGGCTTCATATAAGCAGGAAAACCAACGGTTTGGAACATTCTTTCCCAATTGAATGGATATTTTAAGTTTCTAAAGGAATTGCCATCCGTATTTTCAGGATGCTGAGATGTAGGCAAAATAAAGGTTTTAGGAACTGGGACACCAATTTTTTCAGCCAAAGCATTGTTGAAAAATTTCTCATCTGCACTCCACCAAAATGGATTGTTAATTACTGCAGTACCTGTGATTGCTGCGTTTTTAAGGTATGCTCTATAAAATGGGACATCTTGTGAGATACGGTCTATAATGACAGCATATTCATCTGATTTACCTTGTTCTACAGCATCTATAGAAACAGCTTCTGCCATCATATTTTTGATGCCTTGCTCTTCAATTTTTTGGTTTACGCGATCAATAAAAGCCCATGGAAAAGTGTCTTCCTGACCAAATAAAATTCCTATTTTTTTCATTTGTATTTAGATTAGTTGTTTAAATTTTAGATAAATAATGTGGAAACATTCTGTGCCACAAAGGCCAGTCGTGCTCTGCCCAACGGTGTTCGTCCCACCAGAAAGGTATGTTTTTGTCGTTCAAAATCTTTGCCATTTTTTGATTGGCATCCAGACAAATATCCCATTCGCCAACGCCTAAAACTATGTTCATTTGCCACAGGTCCGGGTGATTCGCGTTCTGCATATAATCTACGGGATTGTTAAAATACACATTATCGTCGTAATAGCCATCCATAAACGACTTAATGTCAAAAGCACCGCTCATGCTAAACATATGGCTCACCCTATCGGGATGTCTGAAGGCAAAGTTAGCCGCCTGATAACCACCAAAACTTGGTCCTGCTACAGCCACCTTATGGATCTGTTTTTCATGACAGATTTTATTAACCAATTCATTCATGATAAATTCGTCGTACCAGATATGGTTTTTGACTTTATCGGCAGGATGAAGACTTTTGTTGTACCAGCTCATGTTATTTATACTGTCCGGGCAGTATATTTGAATAAGGCCTTGTTCCAGAAACCACCTTGCAGATTCTATCAAACCTCTGTCTTTACATTCGTAATATTGGCCTCCTGTAGTGGGAAATAAAATTACCGGATACCCCTGATGACCAAAAACGAGCATCTCAATATCTTGACTAAGCGTCGGGGAGTACCATTTAAAATATTCTTCTTTCAATTCGTTAGTTTAAAAAAATTTGTACAAAAGTATTTTATTTAATTGATATACAAGTGTTTTAAAACTCAAAAATGAGTCCACTAATTATAAAAAAGTCACGAAAATGATTTCGTGTTCCTTTTCTGATATTACATAAGTAATAACATATTTTCCTAATTTTTTAATCTCGCCGACTTCTCTTCAAACTTATTTTATATTTGTAAAGTGTAAATCGATATGGCTAAAGAAAAGAAAAGTTTAGGGAAAAAGCTGCTGCACCGTTACCGGTTGGTTATTCTTAATGAAGATACTTTTGAAGAACGTATTTCATTTAAAATCAATCGGCTGTTAATCATTGTTTTGACCATCATTTTTTCCTTTTTACTGGTAGGTCTTACTTCTGCTTTGATCGTTTATACACCCTTGAAAACCTATATCCCGGGTTACACCACAAGAGATTTTAAAAAAGACGCTACAAATCTCAATATTAAAATAGACTCTTTAGAACAAATTGTGCTATCACAAAATTCATATTTTGAAAGTATTCGTAAAGTCCTGAAGGGTGAAACAGATACTATTGTTTTTAATCAGGATTCAATAATAAATAGTCAGCCACTAAGTATTACCAGAGAAGAACTTATGCCTGGTAAAACTGATTCCATTTTAAGGGCAGAAGTAGAAGAAGAAGACCGCTTCAATGTTTTTGAAAGTGCTATTTTTGAAGGTGATTTTTCTTTATTTCAACCTGTTGAAGGCACAGTTTCAGAGCCATTTGATGCGGAATCCAAACACTATGCTGTAGACATTGCTACGGAGAAAAATCAATCTGTAAAATCTGTAGCTGATGGGCGGGTTATTTTTGCAGAGTGGACGGCCGAAACCGGATTTGTGATCATCATTGAGCATCAATTTGCTTTAATATCTGTTTATAAACATAACGCATCTCTTCTAAAATCTCAGGGAGATTTTGTGACCTACGGAGAAGTTATCGCTCTCACCGGCAATACCGGCGAACTATCTACAGGCACACATTTACACTTTGAACTTTGGGTAGATGGAAACCCTATCGATCCACAGGAATTTATAAATTTTGAGTAATGTCTATTAAATCTTTTGCTGCAAAAATATACGCTAACTGGACCAGACGCCAAATTAATCAATGGGCGGTAAAACCTATTGAAACTCAGCAGAGGGTGTTTAGAACCCTTATTAACGAAGCAAAAGATACTGCCTTCGGCAAAGACCATAAATTTGAAATGATCTCTACACCTCAAGAATTTACGGAGCAAGTTCCCGTTAGAGACTATGAAGAGTTAAAGCCTTACATTAATAGGGTTGTACAAGGCGAAAAAGACATATTGTGGCCGGGCAAGCCGCTTTATTTTGCCAAAACATCAGGAACTACCAGCGGCGCAAAATATATTCCTTTAACCAAAGCTTCCATGCCTACGCACATTGCCGCGGCACGTAATGCCATTTTGTGTTATATCGCAGAAACAGGTAAAAGCAGTTTTGTGGACGGCAAAATGATTTTTCTCCAGGGAAGCCCGGAGCTGACAGAAAAAAACGGCATAAAACTAGGTCGCTTATCAGGTATTGTGGCCCATTTTGTTCCGGCTTACCTTCAAAAAAATCGTTTACCGAGCTGGGAAGTAAATTGTATTGATGACTGGGAAACCAAAGTGAATGCAATTGTTAAAGAAACTATCAATGAAGACATGACGATCATCAGCGGAATTCCTTCATGGGTACAGACTTATTTTGAAAAACTTGCAGATGCTTCAGGTAAACCAATAGGAAAACTCTTTAAGAATCTCGAACTTTTCATTTATGGTGGTTTAAATTATGAACCTTACAGACCTAAATTCGAACAACTTATTGGCAGACCTATCAACAGTATTGAACTCTATCCCGCCTCAGAAGGTTTTTTTGCTTTTCAAGACTCACAAAAGGACAACGGGATGCTACTTCAGCTCAACTCGGGAATGTTTTATGAGTTTATCAAATCTGATGAATTCTTTGAAGACAAGCCTAGAGTATACCGTTTAGATGAAGTCGAAAAAGGAATAAATTACGCTTTAATCATTTCAACTTCCGCCGGGTTATGGCGATATAATATAGGAGATACCATTCAATTTACGAGTTTAAAACCTTTTAAAATTAGAGTGTCCGGCAGGCTTAAACACTTTATTTCTGCCTTTGGCGAACACGTCATAGGTAGTGAAGTAGAGAAGGCCGTACAAGCTGGATGCGCAGAACATGGTTGTTCTATCAATGAATTTACAGTTGCCCCTCAAGTTAATCCCGAAGAGGGCTTACCTTATCATGAGTGGTGGGTAGAGTTCAATAGACCTCCAAAAGATTTAGAAGCTTTTGCAAAAACCATTGATGATTCTCTAACTAAACAAAATAGCTATTACAAAGACTTAAGGCTTGGGAAAATGCTAAGAGAAGTTGTAATCAGGTCTTTGCCGGAAAATAGTTTTAATAACTACATGAAATCTATCGGCAAACTTGGTGGTCAAAATAAAATTCCGAGATTATCCGACAATAGAAATATTGCAGATAAACTCGAAAAATATTTAAATTAATTACAATGCAAAAACTATTTGATAATCAACGCAGCAGAGCTCAGGAAAGTACAGCTGCTATAGAGCGTATTTATATAACCATGAGACATCTTTTTATACGTGGTTTTTATAAACCTATGGGCGTTTCAGGGAAAACACTACGTGAATCTCTGTTGACATTAAGACCTGAAATCTATGGTAGTATAGCCGAACAAAAGGTAGAATTAGATGGTTTGCTATATGTGATGGAACGTTTGCCGCTAGGTATAGAAGAATGCAGATATATCAATCTTACCAGTGATGAAGGTTATGCAGACTCGCACTTTAAAGCTATAATCCCTCAAAAAAGACGACGTAACTGTTACAGGATAGATGATGAGCAGATCAATATTGAAATTACACGGGGTCGAAGTGATATCTACGATGTTCTTACCCATCTCACCTTTCTGTATATCGAATCTCATAAGATTATGGAAAATGTTGTGATAGATAGCAGTAAAGACCTGACCAGAGACTGGGAAAAGTTGAGGCTGGCAACCCAAAAGCCAAACTTGAACCAAAAAGAAAAGGAGATTGCCATTTCTCATACAGCAAGTATTTTGGGCAGAACTTTTCTGGAAGTAAGTAAAGTTTACAGCAATTTTGAGACTGCAGATGACCCTAATCGATTTTTAAAAATCATTTACAATCTTGGTAAACTAGCTATAGACGAATTTCACAATAACAAAAAACGAATTATTATTTTTAGTCCAATTTTAAGAGAAAGATTAGGGCATCATATCCATGGGGAATTATGGGCAAATACGATTAAGAGTACTTTAAAAAATCAAAATCTGCTTGAGAAAAAAATGCATATCATCAGTGCGAATATGCACTCCGTGATGAATACATTATATGCTAAAGATGCATTGAAAGATTATTGCAAAAACAAAACAGACTTGCAGATTTATGAAGCCTTAAGCGATAGTAAAAATCAAAAGCTAAGAGAAGCAGTGACAAATTATGCCTTAGAAAACGGTATGATTTATCTTCGAGATACAAGTGGAACCAATATAGATGTACAGATTTTTGATTTGGCTAAATATGCAAATTCAAAAAGCCAGGATGTGATTATTGTAATGGATTATGCTTTTGGTGAACAGGCCTATGAAACCATGGACGAACTTCTAAAACCTTTTGTAGCTAAAAATGACAGCAGACAATATCTGGATGTTGACTCCATTTCAATTATGGGAAAAGCAGGTATTCTTGAAGGCGGAAAAGGTGATTTAATGATTCCAAAAGCCCACCTGTTTGAAGGCACCGCTGACAATTACCCTTTTAAGAATGAGCTAAACATCAAAGATTTTGAAGGTAAAGGCCTTAAAGTATTTGACGGAACAATGGTGACGGTGCTGGGGACTTCTCTACAAAACAAAGATTTGCTGAAATTTTTTCACGACTCTACCTGGGATGTTATAGGCTTGGAAATGGAAGGTGCCCATTATCAAAAAGCGATTCAGGCTGCAGCAAAATTACGCGGTAATATTTCTACAAAAGTCAAAGTCAGATATGCTTATTACGCCAGTGATAATCCATTGGAAACCGGAAGTACTTTGGCTTCAGGAGGTCTGGGTACCTCTGGTGTAAAACCAACGTATTTGATCACCGAGAAAATATTGAATCAAATTTTAAAATAATACAGCTAAGCAGCCACAGCCATTACAATGAGACTCAATTTGACGTCCTTCAATTTGGATAATTGAATAAAACAAGCTTCAGCAGTAGCACCGGTAGTGATCAAATCATCAGCAAGAGCTATATGTTTACCATAATATTCTTCTGATGGATTAAGGCTAAAGTTGTGTTCTATGACGTCTGTCCTTGATAGTCTGTTTTTAAAAACCTGTGTTTTAGAATGGTATTTTCTTTTCAAAAGGTCCTCTCTGTATTCACAGCCCAAGATGCTATTTATAGCTTTAGCATAACCTTCTACCTGGTTGTAGCCGCGTTGCCTTCTCCTTTTGGCATGAACAGGCACCGGAACAACATAGTCAATATCCTTTGACCATGCCTTTTGCTTTAAAATTTCACCATGCCATTGGCCTAAATATCTGCTAATGTGTTCTTGACCTTTGTACTTTAAATCATGAAGCAGCGCCTGCGTTTTATTGCCTTTTTCAAAGTATAATAATGCGTCTGCATAATTAAGTTTTACCCGGCCTTTTAACTTATCAGTGACATAATTATTGTGTTGATTTTTCCAGTTACAAATCGGCAAATCGTGTCTGCATCTGGTGCATAGAATTCGTTCTCCTTCTAAAAGGGAAGACTGGCATGAAGAGCAAACTTCAGGAAAAAGTAAATCAATTAAACCTTGAAACATCGGCACTGTTTGATCAAATTTAAAGGAATTTTTTCTTTTAAATCTATATT
>CAZQKB010000013.1:0-25217 GCA_964593755.1 uncultured Mesohalobacter sp.
CAGGATTAAATCTTAAATTGTCTCACATCTGTGTGATTAACAAACCGCCTCGAAATCTATTCGAGGCGGTTTTTTTTATTATGTTACTATTTAAAAAACATATGTAAAGCAGACATACTGACCAGATAAAAATATATTATAAGTTTTCTTGCCGGTGGAAAATCCAGACTACGACCGGTATTATTGACGGCCATTACAACCGTTTTAGGCTTAATTCCTTTAGCAGTAGGGCTCAATATCAATTTTTACTCTTTAATAGCCGATTTAGACCCTCAAATCTATGTGGGTGGAGACAATGTGATCTTTTGGGGACCATTGGCCTGGACTGTTATCTTTGGGCTTATTTTTGCCACTTTCCTAACCTTGGTAGTCGTTCCGGCTATGTTCTATTTGAGTATTAGAGCAAGATTGAGGTTTAGAAAAATAAAGGATGAAGAATAATTAATTTTTTTTCAACATTTTCTTGAAATAGGAATTTAATTTCAATTATCAATAACCTTCAAGAAGAAGCTGTCTCAAAACCTTAAAGGCTAGTCATTCTGAATTTACTTCAGAATCTTAGTCTATTTATTTCCAATTTGTTATAGAATCTGAACCTCCCGACGCTTCGGGACAGATTATCAAATTAAGAGTTTTGAGACAGCTTCTTTGAATTAGCATAATATCTTTAAAATATACCACACAAAATGACGTATTGAATTACATAACCAAAGTTACCATCCAAATACCTGTCAGAACCGGGCTGATATGTCGTATTTGAACTTAAAAAATTAAGGTAAGGACATTAATAAATCTAATTGGTAAATATGAGTAAAATAAGATCTATTGGGCCGGTCTATTTTAAATTTATAGCAATAAAAAACTCCCTCAACATAAATTATTGAAGGAGTAATTAAATTGGATTCTTGTTTGCAGATCAGTTAGTTTACATCATTCCTTAATCAGTTTCTGCTGAAATTGACCATTAGAAGTATTAATTTTAAGAATATATAGCCCGTTTGATAAGCTGCTCATATCAATTTTGAGTGCACTGTCTGTATTTGATGCATCTAAATTTATCACCTGCTTTCCTGTGATATCATAGATATTTAAAGTCTTCCAATCTCCGCTAAAATCTCCTTTATCTATCTTGACAATGTTTTCAACAGGGTTTGGATAAACTTCTATACCTGCCATTTCAAACGAATTATTGCCTAAAGTTGTATTATCAAAAATCAATTCAAAACGGTCTGTTGCAACCGAAGCCGGTACACTTTCATCAACACTAAAAGTATGTTCATAATAAAGCGCATCCAGAAGGGTTTGTGTACCTAAGTAATTGTCCACAAGGTAAACAGTCTTATTCTCCGGATTGTTGACGTTTATTTTAAAGGTGTAATCTGTGGCTTCATAATTACCTAGATACAACTGTACAATTTCCTGCTGACCATCCGATAGGTTTCTTTTCTCTATAGAATAAAATTGATTCATATTAGAAATGGCTAAAGATTCTACATAATTGAAAAATTTCATCGCTTCTTCCGCCTGAACATAAGCATCATTATACTGATCTGACATACTCACTAAAACGCCATCTCGTAGATCATCTTCTGAGCTTTCATATAAATCTATAGCCACACTAAAGTCATTAGATGGTTGAGTGCTGAAAATTGGGATTTCTTCATCAATAGTATTATCTTTAAGTGATTCAGAAAATGATACTTGTGGGGCTATAGAATTAGATGACTCTATATTTTCTATAAAGAAAGCCTGATTCGCCTGTAAAAACCCATTGTGTGAAACCCCTTTTCCTAAAGTTGTAGGTGTTGAAGATGAAAGGTTACCAGAGGCATCAAATGTTAAAGTAATCCAGGCGCCAAAGTCTCCGGATGCATGTGGATCATATACATATGCCCTGGTTTTGAGGATGTCGGCAGAATGGTCTAACAGCAATTCCCCTAAATCTACATTGGCATGATAAGGATTACCAATAGAATTATAAACTGGGTCAGGATCTGGGTTAGGTGTAGGCGATGCATTAGTATTTAAATCATTAGTATTACCAGATGTCACAGCAAACTGGTGTACGTTTGTAAAAAGCTCTCCGGTAAAACGCAATGTCGTATCCGGACCCGTTTGAGTGTTATTTACATTTAAATTCAGTGTCCTGTCTCCTCTTACCATAAGTAAGAAATCCTGACCAGCTCTTAAACTTTCATTTCTAGTGTCTAATACCGGATTAAAATCTCCGGCTATGTTATTGTATAAGAACATAGAAGGATTACCCGTATCTGTGGCATCCAGACCGGATGATACTGGAGCAGTATATTGTGAACCGGTGATGTGAGTACCAAATCCTTGAATAGCATTTGCTGAGGCAGTGGGATAATTCGCATTATTTGTGACCTGTTCACCTTCTTGTAAATTGGCATTGATACTTGGTTTATGATTACAACCAGGCGAATCTGTTGTAACAGGACTTGACATATATCTAAATGCACGTTCCTGGGGTATAAACCGCTCTACAACAACACATCCATTTATATTGCCTCCATTGGAGTCACCTACAATAGCGGTTTTAGTTGCATTACTTTTAAAAGTGATAAAATCTCCGTCCTCGACTGTAACATCTCCTGCATCTAAATCAAAGACATCTGTTACATCAATATCATCTGTAACCGTCAATCCATCGGTATTATTTAACCTAATGTTGGAAAAGCTTCCGGCATCTATACCGTCACCTATGATTCTTTGAGTGGCCGTTCCATCAAATACAACAAAACCATCACCTTCGAAATTTCCGTTGTTGGTTAAATCTCCTTTTACATTTAAAGTAATTGTATTTGAAATCGTTACCGAAGTTTCTTCTGTTGAACCTTCAATCAAAAATAAATTCCTAACTTCACTATTCTGGTCTATTGTAGATTGAACATCAGAGGCAATATAAGCATCGTCATTCAATGTAGGCACCTGACCTTCTCTCCAGTTTGATCCGGTATTCCAATCACCATCAGTGATTTGAATGAAAACAGTATCAGGAGGGTCTGTTGAACAGGTTGGTGAAGGAGGTGGATAGGAAATTGTTCCTTCATCAGAAGGGTTTATTCTGACTTCTATAGTCGTTCCAGCATCTCTATAGCCGGAATATCCATCTTCTTTAGCTTCCCAAATGCCTGAGCCATTGTCGTTAAATACCCATCCCGGCCAATCGTCACCAACGCCTAAGGCCTCTGAAGCGCCCGGCCAAATTGTAGTAAAAGATACTTCCCAAACACCAGAGCCAGGTGAAGTTTCTGAAGCTGAAGGAACAGTAACATTTTGGACTGTTACCGGCACTAGAGCACTAGCAGGCGTTGTTGCTGGTAATGAAGCATCAAATGTACCTGCCGTCCATGTGATTTCCGCCGTGATGCCTGAAGGATCAAAGCCAATAGCTTCTACCTCTATTTCAAGGGTTGGAATATCGGTGTCTGCACAAACAGAGGACAGGTTCGTATTAACGATCAATCCATTGAAGCGCCAGTCTGGTTCAGGACCGGTATTTGTAGGGTTATTGCCGCCGGATGCTCCTGTTGGAAATGGGCTTGTTGCGGTTTGTCCATCATTATCAGCATTTGTACCAGTAGAGGATCCCGGAGGCGTTGTTAAATTATAATTATCATAGTCATCTAATAATCCGTCGCCATCTGTATCTGTGCCTGAAACATCTGCTGTTTCTCCACTTTCAACCTGATCGGAAACACCATCACCGTCTGAATCAGTATCTAAATAATCAGGATTCGTATCGGGATTAAAGCTTGGAATGTTATTTTCGTCTGTATTTACTGGATTAGAGAACAATCTGTTTGAAGCGTTAAAATCAACATCAAAGCTATCGTCTATACCATCTCCATCAGCATCATTCCCACTTGGAGCAATATAGTTATCTGTTTCCTGTGCTTCAATCACATCGGCTATACCGTCATTGTCAGAATCTACGTCTATTCTATTGGCAAAACTATCACTATCGTTATCATTATCATCCAAAGCAGTTCCGCCATTGTCACTATCAAATACATTAGACCAGCCATCGCTGTCACCGTCTTCAAACGTACCATCTACTACACCGTTATCATCTGTATCTACACCACCAGCTTCTACAATATCGGGGATGCCGTCGTTATCTGAATCTAAATCCCTTCTATCTTCTACACCATCGTTATCGGTATCTAAATCATCTAAAGCAGTTCCGCTATTATCGCTATCAAAAACATTAGACCAGCCATCGCTGTCACCGTCTGCAAATGTACCATCCACAACACCATCATTATTTGCATCTACGCCACCGGCTTCTACAATATCTACAATACCGTCATTGTCGGAGTCTAAATCAATTCTATCTTCCACACCATCGCTATCTGTATCTAAATCATCTAAAGCGGATCCGCCATTGTCGCTATCAAAAACATTAGACCAGCCATCGCTATCACCGTCTGCAAATGTACCATCTACAACACCATCATTATCAGAATCTAAACCGCCGGCTTCAATAATATCTGGAATACCGTCGTTGTCTGAGTCTATATCTTTACTATTGGGGAGTGCATCTCCATCGGTGTTTGGATCTGATAAAGGCGTTCCCGACGTTACTTCACAGCCTGGTTGCGGTGTACAAAAATCACCTTCTAAATTATCTATAGAGTCTTCAATACCGTCACTATCATCATCTACAAAGGAATCTGATGGACCTGACTCTACAATACCATTATTGTTAGGATCCGTACCACCGGCTTCTACTAGATCTGTTATACCATCATTATCTGAATCTGAATCTAAATAATCCGGAATACCATCTCCATCAGTATCACGGCCATTAACAAATGTTGATACCGGGGTTTCTATAAAAAATTGATCTGCAGTACATGGACCGAAACTTATAAGTGGTAGCCTTGAATCGCCATTTATTGTACCACAACGAAAAGTATAAACACTTTGTGGCGTATTATAAAATGCAAATACAGCTTTATCTTGATCAGAAGGGCTTCCAGAAACAGATTCAGTTCTATAATCTCCAGTTGAAATCTCAGTAACCGTCAATGCTGTAGTAGGACTCAAAAAATAGGAGTCTAATCCATTAAACTGAACAGACTCCACACCAGGAGCACCTCCATCCACATCGCTGGCTAAAAAACCATTTCTATCCAATGTGATCAACACCTCTGCTGGATTGCCGGGAGCGCCACCAGTACCAGCTTGTACAACCCGAACTTCAAAATCAAAATATCCTTCGCCATTAACACCTCCGGAATTCCCAGCATTTATTCTTGGCCTAAACGCTTCGTCTCTAAATGGGGTCGGATGTTGTTCGTCTATAGCAGCTAATGTAGCATTTCCGGTTTTACCTGTAATTTCTACTAAAATATCATGACCTCCTGGCGTTACTGCATTAGACCACCTGTATATGGCGCCTACCTGACCAGCAGTACCAACTTCAGGTGAAGGTCCATTAGCTGAACCATCATCTATGATTATTGTAGTATCAAAACAAGCACTATTACCAATTTCATAACCAAGTTCTTCCGTAGTGTTCAAAATACCGTCGTTATCGGCATCGCGGTCAATTTGATTTGGCACTCCATCACAATCCATGTCCTGTGTTGGTCCTGTTCCGAAATTAGGACATTGCGCAAAAGATGGCTGCAAAGCAAAAAAAGCAAACATCGAAAAGAATATAATATTTTTCATAAGTCAACATTTTTAACCTACGAAAATGAAAAAATATTTGACTGATAATTATAATATTCGACGAGTGGCTTAAAGTAATAGATGAATTGCATCTATCTGCCGACGAGCTTCAGACTCTATTGTTAAATTTTATTAAATAGATTTTTAAATTACTCTACCTTTGCGGATTAAGGATGTACAAAATTGTTAAGTTTAAATTTTTTACATAAAGAAAAGGTGAGTTTTCATTTGTTAAAAAGGTAATATAGATATGTTCTATTTTTTTCAGGGATAAACAAAACCCACTATTAAGACTATTTTCAATCTCTTAGCAGCAGAGCTGTTTTCTTTGATCATAAAACAGTAAATCAGCGATTATAAAAACACATTTATCGGTTATTGTTAATTTGCTATCATATATAACAATTATTTTGCATTCATTGTAAACCAAAATTAATTTTATTTCGTTTCTTTACAATAACTGATCATAAAATGCAATAATGATATCTAATGTAGATTCTATTACAACACTCACAGGTTTTTATGAGAGCATGCAATTTCTACATAAAGTCAGAAAAAGCATACTGAATGCCATTCTCAACTCAGAAAGTATCAAAATAAAAGATTTGATAAGCCTGGAAAGAATAAAACTTCAACTAGAGCATATTCCATTAAAAAATAAATTATATACGCTAAAATCTTCTCAGGAACAAGATATATTTTTGGAATTAGATTACGAAATGGGTGAAATCAAAAAAGATGGTATTTTCCTAAAACTTGGGCCTAATGCCCTTAAAGATTATTTGTGTAGAATTCACCCGAATTATTTGGAAGAAGTTGATGAAGGACTAAAATTTTTAGAACAATTTAAATTCGACCATTTTGTGACAGACCGCGATGGAACTGTTTCCAACTATTGTGGCAGGTATAGAAGTTCTATTCAATCTATCCATAATGCATTATGCCTGTCTGAATTTTCTAAAGCAGTAGATGGAAAAAGTATAATCCTAACTTCTGCCCCATTATTTAAACATGGTTTAGAGGAAGTTTCTATACTGCCTCAAGAGGATTATATTCTTTCAGGAAGTAAAGGCAGAGAAATACTTATACACAACGAGAAACACTATTTCCCCTTAGCCAAAGAAGAAAAGGATAAACTGCAGGAACTTGAAATTGAGATCCAACAGCTTTTAAAAGAAGAAAACTATTCTGTTTTTAAGCATATAGGCTCAGGCTTTCAGCAGAAATTTGGCCAAATAACTTTAGCGAGACAGGACAAAAATCACTCTATAACTGCAGAAAAATCTGAAAAACTGAAGAAAAATGTTGAAAATATCATCAAAATAATAGACCCCGAAGAAACGTTTTTTGGACTTGAAGACACAGGCTATGATTTAGAAATAATGCTAAAAGTAAGATCTCAAAACGACTCGCTTCAGGAATTCGATAAAGGACATGGCCTTAAGTTCATTATAAAACAACTTAATGAACACATTAACAATAGAACTATACTGATTTGCGGAGACACAGCATCAGATGTTCCAATGCTGAGAGCAGCAAAAGAACTTGGCGCAAAGGTTGTTTGCGTTTTTGTAACTGAAGATGAAAATTTACAAAAAATGGTAAGCTCTGTTTGCAAACATTGCCATTTTGTTTCCTCACCTGATATATTGATCTATATGCTTTATAAATACGCTGAAAAAAGAAAATCCTCTGACGCTATTAATTTATTATTATCTTTAATAAATAAAATATAACCCCTAAATTGTAATAATTTAAAAGTTAGGCAGATGGATGACGTAAAAACAATAAAATCCAGAATTAAAACATTTAAAGCTATTTTTTATATGGTTATGCTGGTATGGCTTGTCATATTGATTTATACTTTATTTGAAGCCTTCACTAGCGAAATTAATCCTGTTTTAGCAATTGCTCTGATTGTTCTGGTATCTGCAATGTTCATATTAAGCCAATTGAGAAAATTTCAAGAAAATAAATTAAAAAAGCTCGAAGACAAAGACTAGACTGAAACTGCCTTATTTAAATATCGCCTGAATGGCAACATTTCGAGATAAACTTTCTTGATATGATTTTTGAAATTGTCTGAGTAAATATCCTTTTCATTAATTTTATGCATAACTGCAAAACTTTTGTACCTCAACAAATCTATATGTTCATGATTCTTAGAATAGCCTTTCGGAGATGTTTTAAGCATATCATCATCCATCATTTCGCCAAAGGTATTCTTAAATGAAGACTTATTGAGTATAGCTTTTAATTCCTCACCATCATAATCTATAGCATCTCGTATACTTTTCAAAATATCTGACTTCGGTTTATAAAATCCTCCAGCCAGAAATGATTCATTTATACCCAGGTGAATGTAAAAATCACTTGTTTTTGGTCGTTTATCAAGGCCAGCCCCAAAATGATCTTTATAGGTCGGTTTATTGGGATGGTAAAGCAGATTATTATTAATTCGGTTGAGTATCTTTTTTTTCGGAGTTGGATAATAATCTGAATCTATTTCAGATAATTCTACATCCAAATTCATCAACCATTTTAAATATTCATCACGAATGGAATGGTACCTTTTCCTGTTCTCATCCATCCATTCTTTATTGTTATTTTTATTGAGATCTTCGAGAAAATCGAATAAAGCTTTAAAATTCATGAGTTTAATTTAACTTGATTTAGCTGAGATTTCAATTCTTCCATGGAAGCTTCGAGCTTTTTTAAAATACTATTTTCAGAATGTTCATTCACACTAAAGGTCAACTTGCTCGTAACTTCCCAAAGCTCCTGTATATCTTTGGTTTCTATGGTGTAAGGCGGATAAATCTCATTAGTTGAAATTAGTTTCAAATACTTTTCATCTCCTTGTTTTTCAATCTTTTTTAGCAAGACCGAATCGTAGAGCACAATGATATAGACCTTATTGTTTGTGGCGTAATTTAGATTTTCAACAGCTTTTGCCAGCACCCAATCTTCGGGCTTAAAATGAGGCAACATACTATCACCTTCAACCTGAAAACCACGGTAAGTAGCATGCCTGTATTGTGGTAAAGGCAAATCAAAAGCCGGTAATTTTTTATACCATTCCCTATCCTGAACATTATGAGGGTAACCTGCTGCAGCCTTTTGATTGACCATAGATATGTTATCCTGGCCATCATGGCTTACAGTTACGACTTTGGGCATAGTATCTTTTCGGTACAAATCGATTTCTTTCTGCCGACTTTCACCAAATAACCATAGAGGATTAATACTGTAGTGCAATAAAAGTTTCATCACCACGTGACCGGATAATTTGGTTCTGCCACGCTCTATGTCTGCTGTAGAGTTTTTTACACCGAGCACCTCAGCAAATTCTGATTGCGTTAAGTTTTGCTCGTCTCTTATCTGTTTAAAACGCTGTATTTCAAGAGGTAATTCTGCTTTCATAGGACCTGATTAAGGAAATATTCCATAAAAATAAGGAAATATTCCGAACAAGCCTTCTTTCAAAGCTATTTTTTACAATTTTTTTTCTTGGTTTCACAACTACCCGAAAGAATGGAGAAAAGACCGCTTTCTTCGACTACGCTCAGCACAAGTCGCTGTAAGAGAAAATCATAAAGACAAGTTGATTTCCGGTTTTTTAGGAATTAAATCACCCCGTTTACATAGAATTTTTACTGAAAACTTAATTTTTTAAGTTTTGTCTTTTTTTAAAATAAAACACCATCTAACATTCTTACTTAAAGAGTCTTATATCTATATTCTAACAGTGACTTGTGCTGAGCATTTCGACAAGCGATAACGTGAACACGTCGAATTGCTCAATAACCACTAAGCCGAAGTAAACGGTCTATTTTCTAAAAGTTGCGGATGCTTCGGACTTGGTTTATTAAAAAATAAACTTAAGCTATCTGTTATTCGATTTTTAAGGATTTTGCTATAGCCTCAATTTCAAATACATTATTGCGTTTTTCTGCAGTGGGTTTAAAAACTATACCTTCAATCATGACATACCTGTTGTTCTTTTCATCTTTTACGGCATAATTTAAAAATGGACCGCCCATAAAGGCATCTTTTACAACCCATGTCCCTTTAGTCTCGTAAGCAAACTTACCATCTATTTTTGTTTTGTAAAGGTAAGGCATATAGATTTCTTCAGTAATCATATATGTGCCTTCTCGCGGACCGGGCACGTGGGCTTTTCCTATAGAATCTCTGATTCTTACAATATTTGTAATGACTGGATTTTCATTTTCTATAGCAGAAATAGGTACTTCGTATGCAAATATTTCCATACTTCCTTTTTCTATATCTTTTCTGAGCCATATGAAATCTTCTTTATCTTTATTGGCGTATCGATATGCCGTTGGGTATTTAAGGCTAACCCCAAGTTTGTTTTTAAATTCTTCAACATTACCAGGAGATTTTGATATTCTTCTCCATTTTTCGTTGATTTCGGTATTGTTGATTTCATTAAAGATTTTTTTATGGTTTGCTTTAAAAAGATTGATCAGGTCTGATTCGGTTTTACCTTCAATGAATATTCCCAACTGCGGTCTTGCAAAACTATCTTTAGCAATTTCAATATCGTTTTTTTGGCCAAGACTAAACTTTACAAAAGTCCTGTTTTTCTTTGCAAAATCTGTAAATGCTTTTGTAGGTATATGCCTTAATTTATACAAAGGTTCTTTTTGAGGCAGGCCTTCGGCATCCTGAGCCATAAGCGCCCTCACTTCTTCCCCTAATTCAGAGTCCCAAAGTTCGTTTTCTGAAATTACATTAACCATATTAAGATTGCCGGAAGAGTCTGCTATATAAATCTTTTTACCATTGTCACAGCTCATAAGAACCAGAAAAAGCAGGATAATTATTTTCTTCATTTGTTAAAATTTTAAACAATAATAACATCTAAAATCGTTCCAAACCAAAAAAAGTTCAATTTTATTTTAACTTTAATTTTATATGACTAAGGCTTATTAAACGGTAAACTTCTGAAAATCCTTTTATATTTGTAGCAAAGTCAATTTTATGCTGCTTTTTGTCTGTTTAGGCTTCTTTTTTTCAATTTCTACGCTCTTTTTACACAAAATTGTAAAGGGCAAATTGGCTTGGATATCAACGCTTATTCCGCTGTCAATTTTTATTTATTTCACTTCATTTATTGGCGATGTTTCCAGAGGCGAAATCATCAAAACATCATACAACTGGATTCCTTCTTTCGGGGTGAATTTAGATTTTGTTGTTGATGGACTTTCATTATTATTCGTGCTGATGATTTCCGGGATTGGTACTCTTGTATTTTGGTACACCTCAGCTTACCTAAAAGGGCATCAGTACCTGGATAGGTTTTATGCTTATCTTGGGATATTTATGTCTGCTATGCTTGGGCTTGTGCTGTCAGACAATTTGATTTCACTTTTTCTCTTTTGGGAGTTAACAAGTATCAGTTCTTTTTTTCTGATAGGTTTTAACAACGAGAATAAAAGCAGCAGAAAATCTGCCTTATTGGCGCTTGGCATTACAGGGATTGGCGGGTTGTTTTTACTGGGTGCAGCCGTCATATTAGGCAATATTTCTTCAACTTACAGCATTGCCGAAATAATACAACACAGCGACAAAGTCGTCATGAGCAGTAGTTATGTTTTTATAACTATTCTGGTGTTTTTGGCGGCATTCACAAAGTCAGCACAATTCCCTTTTCATTTCTGGCTGCCAGGGGCAATGAAAGCGCCTACGCCAGTTTCGACATACCTGCATTCTGCAACAATGGTAAAGGCCGGCATATACCTTATTCTGCGGTTCTCCCCTATTCTGGGTAACACTCAGTTCTGGAATACAACACTTATTACAATCGGTGCTGTTACTATGCTTTATACCGCATTTCATATGCTTTTTAGAACAGACTTAAAAGCCATATTAGCCTATTCAACTATTTGTGCACTTGGCATTATGACATTTCTGACAGGCATTGGCACCTATGAGGCCATTATTGCAGCAATGGTTTTTATAGTTGTACATGCGCTTTACAAAGCCTCCTTGTTTTTAATTACAGGTATTATTGACCATGAAACCGGCACTAGAGATATCACAAAATTATCTGGTTTACGACAAGGCCTAATGCCTATCGCTGTAGCGGGTATTGTAGCCGCATCAATAAGTGGAGGAATTGTGCCAACACTGGGGTTTGTTGGCAAAGACCTGATCTATGAATCAACATTGCACTCAGAATTCCAGCCCTGGATCATGACTGGGATTTCAATTTTAACGAATAGTCTTTTGTTTTACGGAGGCTTCCTGGTTGGGGTAAAACCTTTCTTTGGTCGGAAAAGGGAAGAATATGCAAAAATCCATCTCCCCAGCATAAGGATGTGGTTACCACCTTTAATCATGGTATCTCTAGGACTATTACTAGGTCTATTACCTCATCTACTCGGAGAAAGTTTGGTTGTTCCGGGAGCAAAAGTACTGAGCCAGACTACAGAGGGTTTTCACATTAAATTATGGCATGGATTCAATTTAATATTTTGGCTTTCAACCCTTACTATAGGTATAGGAACGCTTTTATATTTCATCCTCAAGCCAAGTGCTTCATTACTAAAATTTATTGAAAGGTTTGAAAGCTTCTCACCAAAATCTATAATTGAAAAATTAGGCGGTTTATATAGAATAGTATCCAAATACTGGACAATGCTTTTCCAAAACGGCTATTTGAGACATTATGTAGCTACCTATGTTACATTTATTATCATATTGGTAGGCTTTCTTTTGTACCAGGATCCTAAATTTATAATTGACTACAATACTCTGGCAGACCTTACTGTATATGAAATTACTATAATTATCATCATGTTTATGTCTACCTTGTTTACCGTATTTACACCTTCGAGACTCGCAGCAGTAGCCTCCATGGGTATCATCGGTTTTGCGTTTTGTCTGCTGTATCTGTTTTACAGTGCGCCGGACCTGGCAATGACACAGTTTTCTGTTGATACACTGACAGTAATTCTTTTTGTTCTCGTGCTTTACAGGCTTCCAAAATACCTGAGGTTTTCAAAAAATTATTTAAGAATTGAGCACGGTATACTGTCAAGCATCTTTGGCACTATGATTACGTTGTTGATTCTAAAAGTAATATCTGAACCAAAAAGAACTGAAATTAGTGATTTTTATGCTGAAAATTCATATGTTTTGGCTAAAGGAAAAAATGTTGTAAACGTAATTCTGGTAGACTTTAGAGGGACAGATACTTTAATTGAAATAACAGTGCTCATTGTAGCAGCCATTGGTGTTTTTGGTTTACTAAAATTAAGACTAAAAGCAAAAGACAAAAAATAGAATAAAATGAAAACACTTATTTTAAGAACAGCATCCGATATTTTGTTGCCAGTACTTTTACTGTTTTCTGTCTTTATTTTATTGAGAGGACATTATTTGCCTGGTGGTGGATTTGTTGGTGGATTGATAGCTGCAATAGCTTTTGTGCTTCATGCTTTTGCTTATGGACTTAAGAATACAAGAAAAATCATAAAAATTCATCCCGGTTTTCTTATGCCTTTAGGCTTACTGATTTCTTTTGGAAGTGCCATAGCCCCAATCATTACAGAAGGTTTGCCTATTATGACCGGACTTTGGGTGCCCGGACACTTTCCCGTCATTGGAAAAATTGGTTCAGCTCTTTTTTTTGATACGGGTGTCTATTTTGTAGTCTTTGGCGTGTCTCTAACCATTATTTTCACAATTTCAGAAAACGCATAAATATGGAAATACTATTAGCAATAATGACAGGAATACTTTATGCATCGGGAACTTATATGATTTTAAGGCGAAGTATAGTAAAACTCATTATTGGTATTATTTTGCTGGGAAACGGTGTTAACCTCCTTATTTTTCTACTTGGGAGAATCACCAAGGGAAAGCCGCCAATTATCTCACCTGAGTTGAAACACTTTGCCGATATCTATGCAGATCCCATACCTCAGGCCTTAATTCTTACGTCTATAGTTATTAGTTTTGGTCTACAGGCTTTTGCCATTATTTTGGTTAAAAGGACTTATAAAGCTTTGCATACAGACGACTTAGACATGCTGAACACCTTAGACGAAGATTCATGACAGAAAATATCATTACATATCCACTTGTTGTACATTTGTTTTTCAGCATCATTCTGATGTTTTTCTGGCAGAAAGTCAAAGTTCAAAAAATCCTCACCATAATTGGTAATTTTATAGCCTTGGGCGTGGCTATTGCAGTTTTTATACATATTTGGCAAAATGGCACTCAGGTGGTTAATGCCGGAAACTGGGATGCTCCTTTTGGAATAGTCTTCGTAGGCGATATGCTTTCTGCAACCTTACTCCTGCTAACCGCCATCGCCGGTTTATCAGTTTCTATATTTTCAATAGTTTCAGTTATCAACGCCAGGTTAAGGTTTGGTTTTTTTAGTGTTTATCACTTTTTATTATTAGGTCTCAACGGGGCTTTTTTGACCGGAGATATTTTTAACCTTTACGTTTGGTTTGAAATCATTATAATCAGTTCTTTTGTGTTGATCAGTATTGGCGGTGAGAAAAATCAACTGGAAGGTGCTATAAAATATTTTACATTGAATTTCTTCGGATCTTTGATTTTCTTAACCGCTTTAGGGGTAATTTATGGCCTCACCGGTTCCCTTAACATGGCAGATATTGCCAACAAAATCAAGCTCATAGACAGCAAGGTATTGGTAGACATTTCTGCGGTGTTATTTTTAACGGCTTTCAGTATCAAGTCTGCTGTTTTCCCTTTAAATTTTTGGCTTCCGGCATCATACCATACGCCGCCTTCTGCGGTATCGGCTATTTTTTCCGGTCTTTTGACCAAGGTTGGTGTTTATGCACTGATAAGAATGATGACTCTCATTTTTCCTCAGGACGAATTCTTGATGAATTTACTCATTATCCTATCCGTTTTGACCATTATAAGTGGTTCTTTTGGAGCTATTATCCAAAACAACATCAGAAAAGTTTTCTCTTTTCTGATTATATGTCATATAGGCTTTATGATTGGTGGTTTGGGCGTATTTAATGTGATGGCAATTTCCGGTGTTATTTTTTACCTTATCCATGACATTATTGTAAAAACCAATCTATTCCTGATTGGTGGTCTTATTTACAGAATAAAGGGCACTACCAACATGAGAAAAATTGGAGATTTGTACCACAGCTATCCCAAGCTGAGTTTACTGATTATTGTAGTGCTGTTTTCTCTGGTAGGTGTACCGCCTTTATCGGGCTTTTGGCCTAAAATTTCTTTATTCCTGAGCAGTTACAATAATGGGAATTACTGGTATTTTGGAGCACTCATTTTGGGTAGCTTCATTACACTGGTGGTCATTGCAAAAATATGGTCTGAGGCCTTTTGGAAGAAGCAACCGGAATTGAGTCTTAAGAAAAAGTTTATCACCTTTGAACAATTGTATACCTTGCAGAGGTGGCAATTTATTACACCAATTGCTATTTTAGCCATTATTTCTTTATATATTGGTTTTGGAGCAGAACATATCCAGACCTTATCATTGAAAATAGCTGAGGATATTATTGAACCACAAAATTATATTGATGCTGTTTTAAAACCTTAAGGATTATGAGATCACAATTTTTAACAAACATACTTCTAATGCTCATGTGGGTTTTTCTCACAGGGTCTTATGAGTTATCCAGCTTTAGCTTTGGTTTTTTTATTGGATTTTTGATCATGTGGATCATCGGTTCACAAAAAGGAGGAAACAAGTACGTCAAAATCCTGCCGAGAGTCATCAGCTTTCTTTTTTACTTTCTCTATGCAGTGATTGTAGCAAATCTTCAGGTAGCATATGAAATAATGACTCCAAACCTCAATGTTACTCCGGGCATAATTAAAATACCTCTTGATGTAGAAACCAATGTCGAAATTTCTTTACTGGCAAATCTTATAACCCTTACACCAGGAACGCTCAGTATTGATGTTTCTGATGACAAAAAAGTACTTTATGTACATACCATGTATGTAGAAGATAAAGATAAATTCATACATGATATTAAAAATGGCTTTGAAAGACGAATTTTACTTATTACAAGATGAATTTACACGATTTTTTATACTACATCATTTTACCTCTGCTTTCCCTGGCATTGGTATTTGTATTCGTAAGATTTGTAAAAGGCCCTTCTATTGTAGACCGGGTGATTGCGTTAGACTTGATTGTTACTATTGGTATTGGAATTATTTCAATTTACAGCATCATTTACAATCAACCCAACTTTTTGGACATTGCACTGATCCTTGCACTTATTGCTTTTTTAGGAACAGTAGCCTTTACCTATTATTTAGAAAAAAGAGACAAAAATGACTGATATTATAATTATTGCAGTTTCTATCCTGGGCACCGTTTTCGCTATGCTGGCCGCCATTGGGCTGATAAGAATGCCAGATACCTATTTAAGGATATCGGTAAATACAAAAGCGGCTACTTTAGGTGTAGGACTACTGCTTGCTGCTGCTGCTATTTATTTTGGAGATATTGCTATATCATCAAGAGTATTGGCCATCATCATATTTATTTTCCTTACTGCACCAATTGGAGGACATCTACTGGGCAGAACCGGTTATATTTCCGGAAATGAACTTTACGAAAAAACCAAAATCGACGACCTCAAAGGAAAATACAACAAAAAAACCCACGAATTAAGCAGTGGCGAAGAGACAGCGGAAGACATAGATGCAACTGAAAAATAATTTATCAAATATTAAAATTTAGCTATTTACTACCCCTTTCTTATAGATATTGTGTTTTTTTATAAAAACTCTATATGAATTCAATTTTGAACTTTAGAATAGCTTTTTTAGTTTTATTAATTAACACTTCAGGACTTTTAGCTCAATATTCTATCTCTGGAAAAGTAGTAGATGCAGAAACTAACGAAAGTCTTGCCTTTGCCAATATTACTTTTAATGGCATAAACGACAGAGGTGTTATTTCAGATATTAACGGAAGCTTTTTCTACAAAAGCAATCAACCTATAAACAGCATTAGAGTTACTTATTTGGGTTATCAGGATAAAACCATAAATATTTCATCAGAAGATAATGTCCTGATAAAACTTAAACCATCCTTAGAAAACTTAAACGAAGTGGTTATTACAAATGCAGAAAATCCTGCATTAAGAATTATAAGGAAAGTCATAGCCAACAGAGATAAAAATAACCCGCTTAAAAAAGGTGGCTTTCAGTACACGTCTTACAGCAAAAGCATTATCGATTCCAGGGATTTTGAGGAACAGGCAGACTCTACCAGAAATGCCTATTTAGAAAAAATTGAAAAAGGAGAATTGTCCAGCGACAGCCTAGATCCTATCGACAAAACGCTAATAAAAGACGGCAGCTTTCACATTGCACTTTTTGAATCTGTAACTGAAAGAAAGTTCTTGCCTCCGGACTTGAGTGAAGAAAAAGTCCTGGCTTCAAGAGTTTCCGGCCTCAAAAATGCTTACCTGACCATGCTGGCCACAGAGCTTCAGCCGTTTGGGTTTTACGAGGATAATATCAGCTTACTGGACATCAACTTTCTAAATCCAATCGCAAAAGGCAGTATAAAACGCTATGATTACTTCTTAGAAGATACGGTTTACAATAAAACCGATACTATCTTCAACATTTCTTTTCAACCAAAAGCAACTGCAAACATTGATGGTTTAAAAGGTTTTATGTACGTCAATTCCGACGGTTATGCCATTCAAAACATTGTGGCCGAACCCAACGACAAACTGATAACTACACTTAAAATTCAACAGAAATATGCTCGAATAGATAATGGTAATTGGTTCCCTGAACAATTGAATTTTAAAATAGAGTTAAGTGACGATGTCGATATTTTTATTGATGGTAAGACTTATCTGAAAGATATTAAGTTGATCAATACCTTAAGCAAAAAAGACTTTTCTGAGGTTGAGCTCAAGTACGAAGAAGACGCTACAAGTAAGGATGAAGCTTTTTGGAATGCCTATCGCGTTGATACACTTTCACAAAAAGAACAAGTCACCTACAAAGTTATAGACAGCATAGGTGAAGAATTTAAATTTGATAAAGCCCTTAATGTGATAAATACCCTTTCTACCGGAAATATTCCCTGGGGAAAAATCAACTTAAAACTAAATCGCTTCTTTGGGTACAATAACTTTGAGGGTTTAAGGCTTGGTGCTGGTTTTGAAAGCAACGAAAAATTGTTTGAAAACTTTAGAGTTGGTGGTTATTTTGCGTATGGCTTTAAGGATTTCAACTGGAAATTTGGAGGACACGCCATATACGATTTGAACAAAAGTGAAGACTTCAGTATAGAGGCCAGTTATTCTAATGATGTCAGGGAAATAGGAACCTCATCATTGCAAAATGATAAATTTTCTCTCCGGGGCAATCCCCGAAAATTTATTGCCTCAACCATGGACATCGTAGAACAATACCAATTCACTATAAATCGAAGAGACTTAAAATATCTATCCTGGAGTGCAAGTTTAAGAAATGAATGGGTAAGGCCACAATACAACTATACCTTTACAGACAATTCTGAACTCTTTGGTAATTATAGAAATACAGAAGCTATATTAAATTTAAGGTATGCACACAGAGAACGGATAGTCGAAACGCCGCTGAGAAGAATAAGTCTTGGTACTACATATCCCATATTCAATTTAAGATACACCAAAGGTTTTGACTCATTCCTGGAAGGCGAGTTTGATTACCATAAATTGGAAGCCAACCTCCACCAAAGCTTTTTCTCTAAATATCTAGGTAAAACGCGATACCATCTTCAGGCTGGATACGTGGATGGCGATGTTCCTATTGGATTGCTTTTTACAGGAGAAGGCAGTTTTGATGACAGATTTCCCGTAGTGATGCAGGACCGCTTCCAGACCATGTTTCCCTATGAATTTTTATCAGACCGGTATATCAATCTGTTTTTAACTCAGGATATAGGCAGCTTGATTTTTAAATCTGAAAAATTTAGTCCCGGTGTTATATTGCATCACAATATGGGTTGGGGCGATTTGTCTAATCCTTCAGCACATGATTTTCAATTTAGAATTAAAGATCAGGTATTTATTGAGTCTGGCTTAGAACTCACAAATTTACTTTCTTTAGAGTCTTTTGGAACAAATGTTGGCTATGGTGTTGGTGTGTTTTACCGTTATGGTTTTTATGGATTTGAAAACACTAGTGATAATTTAGCTTTTAAATTAAATGTTACATTCAGTATAAGAGAATAGTCAAATATCAATAGGCATCTATGCGGATACCGGATAATCTTCATAAAGACATTCAAAACAGATTGAAAAATAATAGCTTTAGGGCCTTGTCTCAGGATGGCTTTAACTGTGATTTTTATTCGAATGATTATTTAGGCTATTCTGCTAACCATGACATACTTGACAACCAAAAAACAATCATCAGCAAATACCAAATCGACAGACTTGGCTCAACTGGTTCGCGATTAATAAGTGGCAACCATATCCTCTTTCAGGTCATGGAAGATAAAGCTAAAAGATGCCTAAACGCAGAAGCTGCTTTATTTTTCAATTCGGGTTATGATGCCAATATCGGTTTGCTTTCTGCTGTTTTAAAACCTAAAGATATCATCTTTTACGACGAGTTGTGTCATGCCTCAATTCGAGACGGATTGCAGATGAGTAAGGCCAAATCTTATAAATTTCAGCATAACAATTACCAGGACCTTGCTCAAAAAATTGAAATTCAGCGGAAACGACTACAACCTCAAACCATATATATCATTACCGAGTCTGTATTTTCTATGGATGGCGATAGATCTGATATTGGCAAATTGGTAGAAATTTCAAAAGGACACCAGACTTTTCTCATTATCGACGAAGCCCATGCTTTAGGCGTTTGTGGTAAAGACTTTAAAGGCCCTTCTTTTGAATATGCAGAGGATGTTTTTGCCAGAATATACACTTGCGGAAAGGCTCTTGGCTCTCATGGCGGGTTTGTTTTAGGCTCAAAAGGACTGAAAGATTACCTTGTTAACTTTTCCAGACCATTTATTTACACTACAGGAGCTTCACCTTATCATGCTGCCCAGGTCATTGCAGCACTGGACTATTTTGAAAATGAAGACAAAGAAAAACAAGAACTTCAGAAGATCATTTCAATCTTCCGGGAAATGGTCTATTCTAATCAATTACAGGACAAGGTTTCGACAAATGCTTCGGCTATTCAGCATATTTCCTGTTCAGGGAATTCTGAAACAAAGGCATTAGCCGAATCACTTCAGCAAAAAGGTCTTGGTGTAAAAGCTATTCTGTCTCCAACAGTCCCCGAAGGTAAAGAAAGGATAAGGGTGTGTTTGCATAGTTTTAATATTCAGGAAGATATTGAACAACTATTTTTAATGCTTAAATCTGCTTAAAAATGAGGTCTTTGTTGTGTTTAGTGTTATTTTTTTTGAGCCTTTCACTTCATGCTCAAGAGCTATCTGCAGAAGTAGTCGATGAAAACAATCAACCACTTGTGGGTGCAACCGTCTATTTTGATGGAACTACCCGCGGCGTCATTACAAATTTAGAAGGTGTTTTCAATATTGAAAAACCGGATAATCTCACAGAACTCAGACTCGTCATAACCTATTTGGGCTACGAATCCCTTTTTATCGATGATGTTGAAAGTTTACAGGAGGTATATCAGCTGCAGCCTAAGCCTGAAAATCTTGATCAGGTAGATTTGTATGCTTCACCATTCAGCAGAGATGACATGCTGAAGGTGTTCAAAAGAAACTTTTTAGGAGACGGAAAGGCGTCCAGACAATGTGAAATTTTGAATATTGATGATATCATAGTGTATTATAAAGTTGAAAATAACACTCTATACGCCGAATCTCTAAATCCAATAATTGTTGAAAACGATTATTTGGGCTACAAGATCAATTTTGACCTCAAAGCTTTTGAAGTGAAATTTTCTATAAAAAGTATAGATGAGCTTTACCAAAGACAGTCTTTTTATGCCGGCTTTTCTTTTTTTGAGGACATCAACCCTAAAAAACAAAAAAGAAGACAAAAAGTGTTTGAACGATCACTCAATAAATTTTTAAAATCTTTGGTAAATAATAATTTAGAAAAAACAAAGTTTCAGGTTGGTTACCAGGGATTTCTGCTCAAACCTGAAAAAATATTTGAAGTAAAACCGATTGAAAACAGCCTATTTCATGTTAGCCTAAAGCCAAAAGTCGTAAAAACTTTCAATGAAAAATATGTACCCTCCAAAATTATTTTGAAATATAAAAATGATATGAGCACCCTACAGTTTCAAAAACCTCACATTCGTGTAGATCAATTTGGTAATAATATCGATATTCAAAATATTCTGCTGATAGGCGAAATTTCAAAAAATAAAATAGCTAAAATGCTGCCTACAAATTTTTCAATAATCGAATAAATCGATTCAAAACATTCTCAAATCATTCAAAAGCTCATAAATTTGTGGCTTATTACTATTGTATTCATGAAAAGAAAATACTTCATCACAGGCATTGGCACAGATGTCGGCAAAACAGTAGTTTCAGCCATTGTGGTAAAAGCGCTTCAGGCCGATTACTGGAAACCCGTTCAGGCCGGAGATTTGGCCTATTCGGACACCCATAAAGTGAAAAACATGGTAAATGACGAAAATATCGTTTTTCATGATAATGCTTATGCACTAAAAAACCCTATGAGCCCGCATGCTGCGGCTGAGATAGATGGTATAGAAATAGAATTAGATAAAATTTCGACTCCAAAAACAGAAAATCAGCTGGTGATTGAAGGCGCCGGAGGCCTTTTGGTACCATTAAATGAAAAGGACACCATTGCCGATTTAATTTCAAAAGACGATAAAATAATTCTGGTTTCCAGGCATTATTTAGGGAGTATAAACCATACCTTGCTCAGCTTAGCATGTCTTAAACAAAAAGGATTATCAAAAATTGGCATTATCTTTAGCGGTAATGAACACCCCAGCACAGAATCTATAATTTTGTCCAAAAATCAAGTCAAATTTATTGGTAGAATAAACGAAGAAAATGAGTTTACACCTCAGGTAATCATCAAATACGCTGAGCAATTCAGAGAAAATTTAATCAATTTATAAAAAATGGTAGGCGACAAACAACTCAAAACCAGGTGGGAAAACCTTACCCAAAAATTGTCTCGACAATTCGCAGATGGTGACGACTTAGATTTAGATGCCATCATATATTTAATAGGTATTCAGGAAAAGTCTGATGTGCATGCCCGTTATAAAAAAGATGATAAAATCAACCTGATGCATATTGCCATTTGTAGACTCCTTGAGCCTTATGGCTATTATGAATTTGATTATGTAGATGAAGAAGGCTGGCCGCATTATAAAATACTTAAAAACCTTCCAACCCTAAAGGCAGGCGAGCAAAGTGTTTTGATGAAGGAAGCCATCGTAAATTATTTTTTAGAAAAAAACTATATAGACTAACGTTGAAAAATTATAATTGTAAATTTGCAAACTTGAAAATTCGCTGATTATGATTGATGAATTGAAATCCCACATCAAAACTGTAGAAGATTTTACAGCTCAAACCCTGGATGAGGTTGAAGCTTTCAGAATTAAATACCTTGGCAAAAAAGGGATTCTAAATCATTATTTCGCCCAGTTTAAAGCGATTCCAAAAGAGGAGAAAAAGACCTTTGGCCAGACCATTAACGAGCTCAAACAGGCCGCAACGCATAAAGTTGAAGATTTAAAAAGTGAACTTGCTCAACAGATTGAAGACAAAGGAATATATGGGGACTTAACGAGACCAGGCGAACCTATAGAAATTGGCTCCAGACATCCCATTTCGATTGTCAAAAATCAAATCATAGAAGTTTTTTCAAACATTGGGTTCAACGTTTCTGAGGGCCCGGAAATTGAAGATGACTGGCATAATTTTACAGCACTCAATCTTCCTGAATATCATCCGGCCAGAGATATGCAGGATACGTTTTTCGTAAAACAAACCGCAGAAGAAGGTGCAGAACCTGAAGACTTATTGCTAAGGACACACACTTCAAGTGTTCAGGTGCGTTATATGGAAAACAACAAACCACCCATCCGAACCATTTCACCCGGTCGTGTATTCAGAAATGAAGATATTTCAGCCAGATCACATTGTATTTTTCATCAGGTAGAAGGCTTATATATCGATAAAGGGGTTTCCTTTAAAGACCTGAAACAAACTTTGATTTATTTCACAACGCAACTTTTTGGCAAATCAAAAATCAGACTTAGGCCTTCCTATTTTCCATTTACCGAACCCAGTGCAGAAGTCGATATCTATTGGGGTTTGGAAACAGAAACCGATTATCGTATAACTAAAGGCACCGGCTGGTTGGAAATCATGGGGTGCGGAATGGTAGACCCTAATGTGCTTAAAAATTGTAATATAGACCCTAAAGAGTATACGGGTTTTGCTTTTGGAATGGGTATTGAGCGTATTGCCATGTTATTATATCAAATAGGAGATATAAGAATGTTCTATGAAAATGATCTGAGATTTTTGAAACAGTTCAAGTCTACGTTCTAGAACACTTTATTTCTCTTCCGGCGGATATTTTTCTAATGCTTTTATAATAATTTTCTCAAAAAAAGCTGCTCTTTCTTTTGGCGTATCATCATCCCTGATTTGAGTTTCAACAATGGTTTGCCAAAACAATTCTTTATTTAAACCATCAATAAATTCTAAGGTAAAAGAAATCATATTTTTTGATGTATTGATAGGTATTCCACTGGAAACACCACCTGCAACACCCCTATTACCTCCACCAATACCAATACCTATATTATTTTGATTTTCTATGGTGTAAATTTCAGCGTAAAAATTGACATTGAAGTCCGGAATGGTATTTCGTTTAAAACCCCTCTTTGGCATAATAGAATCTAAGACCCTTAAAACCCTTTTGTTGTCCAAATCATTAAGTCCATTGCCTTTAATAATGTAATAATCGTAGCTTCTGTAATTATTAAGATTTGCGTTCTCATCATAATCCATGTAAACTTTTGTTGAATGACATGAAATCAATAAAATCGAAATAGCTAGAAAATATAATCTTTTCATATATTATATAAAATACGATTTGAATATATATAAATTTCGTTAGCTTTATTTAATGTAGATGTTAAATTTGATTGTTTATGAATATCATAGGTCTGGATGCGTGTAAATACGGCTGGTGCGGTGTTGGAAGAATAGATAATAGATTGTTTTGGGGTTGCTTTTCTGGCCTTGAAGAAGTCGTCAATCAATATCCTATGATCAACAGAATACTCATCGATATTCCGATAGGATTGAGCTCAGAAAACTATAAAAGAACGGTGGATGCGAAAGCCAGAACTTTACTTGATCACAGAAAATCCAGTATTTTTTCTCCGCCTTGTCGGGAAGCCTGTAATGCTGAAAATTACAAAGATGCCTTAGCCCTTAACAGGAAAATTGAAGGTAAAGGTATTTCTGTTCAGGCTTATAACATCTCATCAAAAATCAAGGAAACAGACCTGTGGGTTAATCAAAAGTCATCAAACATCCAAATTTTTGAAGCGCATCCGGAATTATGCTTTAAAACTTTAAACAATACTAAGGATCTGGATTATTCAAAACATTCAAAAGAAGGCATTGATCAAAGAAAAAACATCATTTTTAGTCATGATGAGGCTTTGAAATCTGTATTTGAAAATTTGATGGCCGACTTCAAAAGAAGCCAAGTCAAACGGGATGACATCCTCGATGCTATGGCGCTTTACCTGATCAATAAGAATTCAGAAAAATTGAAAACCATTTCAGATGAAAACAGCATTGATGAAACCGGTAAAAAAGTGAGGATTGTTTATGGGTAAATTCGAATTTTACTCATCCTTATGTAAACTTAGAAAGCTTAAAAATGATGTTTTTTAATAAAAGTCAGAAATGGCCTACAAAAATTTATCGTAAAATTTGAAGTGAAAATGCTGTTAAAAATTTTATGCTGTTTGAGCTAACCAAGAATATGGTGTTTATGAATAAATGTGAAAGCGAGTTCATAAAATTTAGGCATCGAACGATAAATTTAGATAAAGATTTGTAAGCCTAGACTTTTTTGTTTCTTTTTTGGGCGATGCAAAAAAGAAAAAAGCAGCATAATTATCTAAACATGTAAGTACTATGAAATACACCTCAGGTGGTCAGTCATAAGCTGGAAAAGTAATCATTTGTTCTTATCAAAACAATATCAATTCATTATAATCTATATAGGTTCGTCCAACCTTTTACCAAAGAGGATCTAAACCAAAATCTACTTATACCGATGCCACTTTTCCATCATATCTTCCCCTTTTGTGGTTTTACCCGTATGTAGCCATAGCCCTTCAACAAATGCTCTTTTAAATTCCAGCGACCGCCCAACATTAGTTTGGTCTTTGGAAAAAAACTCCACATGTTCAATATATGTATCGTCTTCGCCTGTCCATCGTCCACCACTGGAACCCACAAA
>CAZQKB010000013.1:25317-104185 GCA_964593755.1 uncultured Mesohalobacter sp.
GCAAACGCAAAGCACGCTAAGCGAGAAGTTGTTTTATTATGAAAATAACGAAAGCGGTCAACGCTATTTAAAGAATGTTAAATGACTAAGAGCTAAAAACTACCCTCTACCGACTACCCTCTAATGACTAAAGGCTAATATCTAAAAACTACCGACTAAACGTCTTATGTTGAAATCTCTCGCGAAGGCGCTAAACTGTATTATTCTGTAGAGTTTCACGCAGAGCTCACAAAGATTCTTCACGCAAAGCACACAAAGCAAGAAGGCGTGCAATTATAAAAATGACCAAAACGGTCAAGGCTATTCGGGGAACGTTAAACGATTAAAGGCTAAAAACTAACCTCTAAATGCTAAAAGCTAATAACTAAAAAATACCCTCTACCCTCTAAGGACTAAAAGCTAAGAGCTAAAAAAGCTACCAACTAATCAGACCATAAACTCAGCCTCAGCAAAAACAGATTTGATTTCGCTAAGAGTTTGGTACAACTCTTCCAAATTGTCAGACGTAACTAAAGTTTTTCGATAGGGTTTAAAGTTGGGAATTCCTCTAAAATAATTGGTGTAGTGTCTTCGAGTTTCATAAATCCCAAGCTTTTCGCCTTTCCAGTCAACCGACATTTCCAGGTGGCGTTTGGCGACTTCTACGCGTTCGGCAATAGTTGGCGCCGGTAAATGTTCTCCTGTTTTAAAAAAGTGCTTCACTTCCTTAAAAAACCAGGGGTAACCAATACTGGCACGGCCTATCATCGCGCCGTCTAAGCCGTATTTATCACGCATTTCCACAGCGCGTTCCGGGGTATTGACGTCACCATTACCAAACACCGGGATGTGCATACGCGGATTGTTTTTTACTTCGGCAATAGGTCGCCAATCGGCATCACCTTTGTACATTTGTGCACGTGTGCGGCCGTGAATGGAAATCGCTTTACAACCTGCATCCTGCAAGCGCTCCGCGACCTCTACAATTTTGATGGAATCATGGTCCCAGCCCAAGCGGGTTTTGACCGTAATCGGCAGTTTGGTGTGTTTGGCCATAGCTTCAGTAAGTGAAACCATGAGATCGATATCTTTTAAGATCCCTGCGCCGGCACCTTTAGAAACGACTTTTTTGACGGGACACCCAAAATTGATATCGATGATATCCGGTTTGGTTTGCTCCACAATTTCTACGGAACGCAACATAGAATCTAGATTTGCCCCAAAAATCTGAATACCAACCGGACGTTCCTTTTCGTAGATGTCGAGTTTGATGACACTTTTTGCTGCATCACGAATCAGGCCTTCTGAAGATATAAATTCTGTATAGACTACGTCAGCGCCTTGTACCTTGCACAATGCACGAAACGGCGGATCACTCACGTCTTCCATAGGCGCAAGCAATAAAGGAAAGTCTCCTAGTTCTATGTCTCCAATTTTTACCAACTGAATTTATTTTGAATTACAAAAGTCTAATAATCAGATGAGACTGGCAAATTTTTTAGGCTTTGTTGAGGTTATTGTGTTAAAGCCAAAGATCTTATCAACACGAAAACGATTTAGTTAAGTTTTAAATTTCAAAAATTGGATTAAATCAATATATTTGATGTTCGGTTTATTTAATAGCGAAAAGGATTTCGTTGTTAGATATGATTTTAAAATTAACTGATAAATCTTTTGTTATGAGGAAAATTATATTCTCACTTTTGTTCTTATTTATTATAATAAATGTTTCTGCTCAAAATGCAGGTTTTTTTGGTTCACCTCTATCAAGTGTTATTTACAATGATGGAAATTCAAATGACCAAGAAGCAAATGTTTTTGATGGGACTAATTTAGGTTTAATCACAAGCCTTGAATTAAATGGTGCTCGAATTCGAACATTTAAAAATAGTGGTGGGAATGTAACAGGTGCTTTTATAAATTATAGAATTTATGAAACTGGATCTACACCTCCATCATTTACAGAACAAAGTATAAATTTTTCATCTGACGACGGCGGTGGTGACCAAACATGGGAAACCTCAAATTTAAGTATCGATTTGTTTTCTGGTTTGACACCAGGAAATTATAAATTTGAAGTTTTCTTTAAAATATCTACAAACACAGGAGATATCTTTCAGAGTGATAATGGAAATAATTACACCGCTGATTTCTCAGTACCATATAGAACAGACCAAGTTGGTTCATGGAATTCTGGAACTACATGGGTAGGAGGAGTCGTCCCACCAAGTGGATCTAATGTAAGTATAGAACATAATGTTAATCTTGATATATCAACTTCTGTATCATCAGTTCAAGTTTCATCTGGTACAACTTTTACTATTGATGCTGGTAACACACTGACCTCTAATGGCGGCGGAATTTCAGGAGCTGGAAGTTATACAGTCAATGGAATATGGAGAATTGAAGCAGGTGGTTTTACTAATATTGCGCCAACTTATGGTTCAAGTTCGACTTTAATATATGCTGACGGAGCTACCTACGGCAGAGGAACGGAATGGAATGCAACTACTGGTGCAGGTTACCCTAATAATGTTACGATTTCAAATAGCACAACTCTCGAGTTAGGGGCAAATAGCGGGACAGCAACAGCCAAACAGATCGCTGGCAGTTTAACAGTTGATTCTGGTTCGACTTTAACTTTGGCCTCTCCAGTAATGACCGCTGCTTTAACAGTTTTAGGTGACTTTGTCAATAATGGGACAGTTTCACTTTCAACCGCTATAGGTGGTGACTTAGTTTTAGAGGGTGATTTTGATGATAGTGGTACGTTTAATGCCAACGGAAGAGCCGTGTTTTTTCAAGGTAATGTAGATCAAAACATTACCTCTTCAACAGATCCTCTCGAAATTGATGTGATGCGCATCAACAAGACTAATGGAGATGTTATTATGAATCAAAATTTAGTAGTGGATGAAACCGCAGACCCTTTACAAATTAACTCCTCCGTAGCTACATATTTAAATTTAAACGGAAATAACTTAACACTTGGTAAAGCAGGAGTGGCTTCATCAATAACCTTAGCGAATGGAAGTGGTTTCTCAAGTTCTAATTCTGATTCTGTACTCACCATATTAGGTAACGGAGACTTCGGGACAATTAGTTTTGCAGATAACACTACTTTAAACGAACTAATAATAGACAGGCAAAGCACAGGTATAGTGACATCAGACAGTGAACTATTTGTTAATAATATAGTATTAACAAATGGTACACTTATTTTCTCAGGTGGATTATCAGATAGCGTTTATATTAGGGGTGATGTTAGGCCAAACAATGGTGCAGGAACTATCGATGCAAGTAACGCTGTAATTCATTTTACTTCTTCAACGACAGCTCAAACGATAGAGGCAGGTGATTTTACTGGCACAATCAATGCCTTAGTTTTTATAGCAAATCCATTTGGTGTTACGGTTAATACAGATTTAAGCGTAGGTGGTTTGGTTGCACAATTTGATTCTAAGAATAATACCATATCTGCTGGATCTGTTATTACAATAGAGGATGGATCAGAAGGAACAGGTATCCAAATAGATACAACTTCAGAGCTTACATTTGAAAGTGATGCCTCAGGTTCGGCTCAGCTTATTGATGCTTCTAGTTCGGGGTGGATTCAAAACCAAGGAATTACAGTAGAGCGGTATATCCCGGCAACTGACAGAGCATTTAGATTTGTCGCCTCCCCAGTAACATCAAGTGAGTTTATTTTTGAAAACTGGCAAGAGAATGGATCTACACCGGCAACTCCAGATGGTTTAGGAACACACATCACAGGACCAAATCCGTCTGCATCTAATGGTTTGGACGATTCACCTAATGATAATCCTTCTATGTTTACTTTTGATAATACTTTTACAGGTACACAAGGTGGTGCTACAAATAGCGCCTGGAATGCTGTAACAGATACTAAAGGGACAAAACTGGAAGCTGGCACACCTTATTTACTATTTGTTCGTGGTGATAGATCTATAGACCTTACTGCGACTACAACTCCTCCTGCAAATGAAACTACACTTAGAGCTACAGGTACCGTTGTTATCGGGAGTAACACCCAAACTTTAAGTTCAGTTAGTGAGTATTTCAGTTTGGTGGCAAACCCTTATCAGGCTATTGTAGATTTTAACGCCTTAAACTTTACTGGAATAGCAAATGCTAATTTCATGTATATTTATGATCCTGCAACTAAAGATTATGTTCAACTGAATAGCGCAGTACCTGCCGATGTGCCTAATATGTTCATCAAACCCGGCCAAAGCTTTTTTGTAGTCAATCAAAACTTAGCAAATGCTGCCACAACTGTACAATTTGATCAGGCAGATATCAACACCTCAGGAGCGCCGACGACAACAGTTTTTAGTGACTCGCCATTAACGCTTTTGAAATTAGAGTTATTTGATGATAGTAATATTTCAAGAGAAAACCTAAGAATAAGTTTTATAGATAATGCTCAGAACGGCATTGATAGCTTTGATGGTCCTAAATTAGCTGGTGGTACTGAAATAATGGCTACAATTAACTCAGGTAAATTGTATTCATTTGAAAGAAGAAATCTTGTTCAAAGTACAGATATTGTTCCATTACACTTAAGTAATTACCAAGGTGATAATTACGAGTTTAAATTGAATCTGGAGAATTGGGATCCAAACATTGAAATTTTTGTTCAGGACAATTATCTGAACACAACCACTCAAATCGATCCAAATCAGCCTTATGCTTTTTCTGTAGATCAAAATATCCCCGAAAGCATCGCTGAAGATCGTTTTAGCTTAGTTTTTGACAACACCACCTTAGGTGTCGAGGAGAATAGCTTTGGAGAAAACTTTAGCCTGTATCCTAACCCGACTGACGGACAGTTTAGCATTAAAACACCAAACTTAACGGGTGATGTACAAGTTGAAATTAATAACCTTTTAGGCCAGCAGGTTTATGCTCAAAAATTAAGCATCACTGCTCAGGAAGTTCTGGTCAATACAGAAGATTTAGCTTCCGGTATTTATGTCGTTAAACTTACGCAGAATGGCCAATCCTTTTCTGCAAAACTGATGGTAGAATAATTATTTAAACCATTGTTCTTTTGAAAACCGTCTCAAAATGGGGCGGTTTTTTTATAAAACATTTCTCGATACACCTCGACTTAATCGTTGGGACATCTGCTTATCGGCAGTCAGGCTCAAGATTAGAGTTTGGATAAAATACGCTTAACAGCCGTATGTTACCTCGGGTGGCATTTCAACACACGAGTTCTGGAAGACTTTGCCGTGTATAAGTACAATTCAACTTCAAATTGAAGTACTATTGTAAGCAGTACAGTTAAAGAATCCAACTGTGGTAAGGCTGTATTTACCGTTGATAATAATCAGCGTGTTTATTTCGGTACTGGTGCTACTGGCAATTACGAAAGTTATGTAAACACAAATTTAGATTCAAGGTTTTTAATCAACAATCAGGATGTATCTCCAACAGTCAGGCCTTTTACTACGCAGATTAGACGAAGCAGACCAAACAATAACAGCGGTAGCGGAGATGTTACCGGACAACCGTGCGAAGCCAATATTGTTTTGAGCAACGCCTCTTTTCTGGATAATTTAAACTTTTTGAAGAATGGACACGATAACTCAGCCCTTACCGAAATCACCACATAATCGCCTACATCAACCGATCCGTGTTTTACACGACTAGAGCGGGAATGGAAGACCCAGCGCACCAACGATCGGGCAACGGTTGACTTTTCACTGGACGTCAACGGACTCACACTAAGTGGTGCCGCACAGACCGGTAATCCAACCATGTATGCCTTTGATAACACCTTTGCTGAAGCTAGTCAAAGTGGTGGTTATATGCCTATTCCCATTACCGACGCAACAAATCTTATGGCCGGAACAGCCTATGCCCTTTTTGTAAGAGGCGACCGAACGACAGACTTTACATCTAACTCAGCTGCACCATGCGAAACCGTGCTTCAGGTCATAGGCGAACTGTTTAAAGGGCGTTTTCCGGTAACCGGTACTGTAGCCATTAAACGCAGAAGGCGATTATCTAGTCTGCTGCCTAATCCGTATCAGGCTAAGGTGGATTTCGATGGCCTGGTCAAGACCGGTTTAAGGCCCGACATGGTGGTCTATAAACCCGGGACAAAAGCTTTTGAAACGCTGACCAGCAATAAAATTATCGAGCCTGGGCAAAGCTTCTGGAGGAAGCACCTTGCTAGTCCTTAAGCGCCAAGTCTGCATTTTGAAGAAAAAAAATAAAAGCCTCAATGGGGCCAGTAATTTAGACGTGTATAACGATGGTCAAACGCCAATCGCTGATCTGGAATTGTACAATACCGACAAGCTTAAAAAGGATGTGGTGAAATTCAGATTAAATCCGATTTTCAATTCAGCCCCGGATGATATGGGTTTTGGGAAATTCCTGAACGAAGCCGAAAATGTCTCGTCTTTTACTCCAGCAATGCTTTCAGTCGATCGTTGAGTATTGCCGCAGAATGATGAGGTTATTCCGCTTGAAACGACACAGTATCTGGATACCTAATATGAATTTAGATTAGTCCCCGAAAACTGGGATCCGGCGATTGAGGTATTTGTTCAGGATAATTATTTGAATAACTACCCTATACCGATTGATGGCAATCAGCCTTACAGCTTTTCGGTCGATGCTAACATCCCTGAAAGTAGTGCTGAAGGCTGGTTTAGTTTAGTTTTCGACAATACAAGGCTTGGTGTGACAGATAATAGCTTTGTGGCGAACTTTAGCGTCTATCCTAATCTTGTCACAAACGGTTGTTCCGGAGAGGTTAGCCTTGAAATATCCAATATTCTTGGGCAAGTCGTACTAACCCAAAACCTTAAGGAGGCCGGAAACGAAGTGAATGTCGATGCTAAAGGCTTAGTAAGCGGGATTTATCTGGTAAAATTTTCGCAAAACAACCGAAGCATTACGACGAATGTGATTATAGAGTAGGAGTTGATTTTTTAAAATAAGTAAAACTAAATAGTTATCAAATGGGTTTTTAGATTTCGTTCAATAAATCTAAAAAAGGCTACATTACTTTTTAGATATTTTAAAATCGGAAAGAAACTTACTTCTTACAAAACGTTCTGAGTAACCAACACGCTTTCCAATATCTTTTAAGGAATACCCTTTTTTAAACATATCTATTGCGATTTCCTTTTTTATATCTTTTAGCAGAGCTAAACTTGTTAAGCCCTCTTTTTTTAAATACCTGTTAAGTTGAACAACATTTGTATCCAGATGAAAGGCTAAACTTTCAACAGACAATATTTTTGGGTTGTTTAAAACTAACTCTCGAATAGAGTTTACATCAACTGTCTTCCTGTCGCTATAAGCCTCCAAACCTTTTTGTTTTTGTCTGATAAATAAGAAAACCAAAACCAGTACTGTGATAAGCACAACAATAATAATGGAAATAAGGATATGATTGCTTTGCTCGACGGAAAAAGTATTTGATACTTCAATATTTTCCAAAAAATTATTGTCTATGACATAAAGTCCAAAAAAACTGCCAGCATAAAGGTAATGTTGATCCTGATGCAAAGCCATCTTATTAAACTCTACATCTTCTATCAATGGCATTATTTCTCCTTCTGTAAAAATATTCAAGCCCTTATTATTGCTAAAAATTATATTGTTATTAAAAGCTAATGCCTGTATAACTTCAACATTGGAAATAATTGGTAAAAAAGAACCATTTCTAAAAACAAAAAGTCCACGATCTGTACCAATGTGAATTTCATCATTAAAAATTGCAAGATCACTAATCGGAGCCGGGGCAATGAACTTAGAAATGTTACCGTCATTATTGAAGGTATATAGGTTAGCGTTTCTAGACGATAGAAAAAGTTTGTCGTTAAATTCGATTACATCAGAAAATTCATCGTATATTAAAAAATCATCTTGTTGGTTGGTAATCAAATCTATAACTCCAAACGCAGAATTATACAAACCATAGACTTTATTATGAAATTGAATTAGCTTTCGAAAGCGAGGACCTCCTTCAGTATTAATAATGGTTTTAAACTCATTTGTATTTCTAATATATGCAATTAAATTGTCCTGGCATAAATAATAAGTAGAGTCAATTTTTACAAACGCACCATTTGAATACGACGCAAGCTTGCTATTTAATTTATCAGATGTAAAGCTATCCCAAATGGAATCCTTAAAAACACCATCATAAGTTGATATTATTCGTAATCCTGGTTCTGTATACACGTGTCTAACAGATTTTCCATGATGATAACGCTTGGCATTGGGAATAACTTTAAACTCTAAGACTTTGCCATTATAACACACATAGAAATACTCTCCTATAGTAGCAGTTGTCGTATAGAAATTATATTTTCCAGGGAGTAAGCTTTCAACTTTTCTGGCTTGTTTTTGTTTAAAAGCTGGAATGTTATTGTTATGATTTACAACAATAACGTCTCTTGAACGGTCATAAGTAATCCAGCTGAAGGAAAATTTACCTTCTTCTATGAATGAAAGGTCATTATCTTCCCAGGAATAGAGTGAATGTTCAAACCTGATAAAAAGTGTTTGCCCATCTGTATCAATATTCTTAGCAGGCGACTCGAGAGGTATTGACCTGACAAAAAGAGTATCCTGAGAATAGAGCAGAAAACAATAGAAGTGTGCAATAAATAACAAAAATAGCTTCATATTAAACACTTTGTTTTAAAAAAAACAGTATTCGTTTAAAACGAAACAAATATAATTATTTCTATAAACTCATACGTCATAGTTTTGAATTTACAAGTACTTAACATAAAATCTAACAATTATGAATAAGAACATTACACTTCAATCTACGTTTTTATTGCTTGCCTTACTTTTTACAACAAATCTTTTTGCGCAAACAAGCTGCGATCTTGCTCAACCGATGATGAATGGCCAACAGTATACCGGAAATCTAGCAGATTTTACTGAATTTGCTTCTTTTAGTTTCTTAGTGTCTGCAAATTCGACTCCGGGTTCAACGATTACCATAACCTTAAGTTCGAACCAAGATCCTCTTTTTCAAATTAAAAGATATTTAGATGGTCATTGCTCAAGTAATTTTGTTATTGACTACCAGGGAAATATTTCGTTCGGTTTTAGTCCTACTGGAGTGATCCCGGAGTTTAATAGTCCCCTAACACTTACAGTTACACCCGGACAATTGTACATATTGGAAATAGACAATAATACAGGTTCTCCCGAGGATTATAGCATACAAATTGATTATAATCCTGCAGACATTACTGTAGAAGATCCTCTGGCACCACCCACTGTACCAGATGAGTTTTCCGAAGCAAACCTTTGGTTTAAAGCAGATGCAGGGGTTACTACTGGAGCTACATTTACTTGGGAAAATCAGGCTGATCCATCAGCGCCAAATCCAGTTACCGGAGATGCAGATGTTAGCCAGTCTACAGCAAACAATCAGCCGACTTACAACACTTCGGGTGCAGATCAAATAAATTTTAATCCATCAATTACTTTTGATGGAACTGACGATTTTTTGCAGAGTGGGGCAATTTCAAATTTCTTAGGAGTGGATGGATCTGATAAAGTAGCTTCACAATTTGTAGTTTATAAGAGATTAGATAGCGATGATGATAATGGTGAACATATTTATAATATACGTAATACTTTCATATTATTGGGAGGAAAAACAAATGGCCGACAAATACAGGAAAGTTTTAGGCAAGATGTATTAACAAGGCCAAAACCAAACGAAACACTTATTTTAGATTTACTTGCAACTACAAGTTCTACTTTTGCTAACAATCAATTTTCAATGAATAAAAATGGTATTGAGAATCAAGCACCCTTTTTTACTGGTAGTCATGTTCCAGGAAATAGTGGTGTAATGAGGTTTGGTGAATATTTAAACGATTATGGTAATTTTGTTATTGCGGAGGTAGTTGTTTTCCCAAAACGCATTTCTTTAAGTCTAAAAAGAGAAATACAGAGTTATTTGGCCATTAAATACGGTATATCGCTTGGTGATAATGAGAAAGCATCCATTTATTTGAACTCATCTGGTCTGGCGGTTTATGTAAGCAATGTATATAAATATGATGTTTTTGGCATAGCAAAAGACGATGGGGCTGGTCTAAACCAAACCCAAAGTAACAGTATGAACACAGGAAGTGGCGATGGCACAGGACAAAGTGGAAAAGGCAATATCGTATTGAGCAATCCTTCTTCACTGGATGATGGCGACTACCTTCTCATAGGCCATGACAATGGATCACTCATTCAGCAATCGACAGAAGCACCTTCGGATCTCTCTTATAATCAACGTGTTGGGAGAGAATGGTTTGTAAAGCAAACTGGAAATGTTGGCACTATAGATTTGACTTTTGACATTACAGGTCTTAGTTTAACAGGGAATGCAAACACCGATTTTATTTTACTGGTGGATACTGATAATGACTTTACGACTGGCGCCACAGCAACCGTTTCTACCTCTATCACTGGAACAAAGGTGCTTTTTGATGATATCTCTTTACCCGACGGTTCTTACTTTACTTTTGTTACAGATGATATCGGCAAGATATGGACAGGAGCAGTAGACACCACCTGGGATAATACAGGCAACTGGAGCGATGGTGCTGTGCCAACTTCTGCTGACGATGCCTTAATACGCACGACAACAGCCAATAATTTAGATATAACGGTTGATGCTCAGGTTAACAATCTATTTATAGCACCAGCCAATGAGGTAAGTGTATCTTCAAATGCAATAAGCATTTCGGGCAACTTAACTAATGATGGGACCTTAGTCTTTAAAAGCGATGCTAACGGCTCCGGTCAGTTTGGACCGTTTACAGGCAATATTTTTGGAACAGGAAACGTCATGGCACAACGCTATATGTCTGCTAACAGGGCTTTTAGACTTGTTTCATCAGCAGTTACAACTACCGATTTTATATCTAACAACTGGCAACAAAATACCCATATAACCGGGGCTCAAGGTACAGTTGGGGAGACGAGTGCAGAGGGTTTTGATACCACTCAAACTGGTAACCCATCTATGTTTACCTTTGATAATTCCAATGGTGGTCCGGACAGCAATTCTCAAGATGACGACTATAATGCTATTCCCAATACCAATGCGACAAACCTGGAAGCCGGCAAGCCTTATGTGTTGTTTGTTCGTGGTGACAGAACAATTGATTTGTCTAGTAATACGGCATCTTCTGCCACTACACTTAGTGCAACAGGAAGTTTTATCACGGGCAGTAACACACAAACTTTAAGTTCTGTTAGTGACTACTTTAGTTTGGTAGCCAATCCCTATCAGGCTATTGTAGATTTTACTGCTTTAACTTTTACAGGAATTGCGAATGAAAATTTCATGTACATTTATGATCCTGCAACTAAAGATTATGTTCAACTGAATAGCGCAGTACCTGCAGATGTGCCTAATATGTTCATCAAACCCGGCCAAAGCTTTTTTGTAGTCAATCAAAACTTAGCAAATGCTGCCACAACTGTACAATTTGATCAGGCAGATATCAACACCTCAGGAGCGCCGACGACAACAGTTTTTAGTGACTCGCCATTAACGCTTTTGAAATTAGAGTTATTTGATGATAGTAATATTTCAAGAGAAAACCTAAGAATAAGTTTTATAGATAATGCTCAGAACGGCATTGATAGCTTTGATGGTCCTAAATTAGCTGGTGGTACTGAAATAATGGCCACATTTAACTCAGGTAAATTGTATTCATTTGAAAGAAGAAATACTATTCAGGACACAGATAACCTGCCCTTGTATCTTGAAAATTACCAGGACACCAACTACGAGTTCAGAATTAATTTAGAAAACTGGGATGCAAATGTTGAGATTTTCGTACAGGACAATTATCTAAATACAACGACACCAATCACACCAGATCAGGCTTATGCGTTTTCTGTGGATAGCAGTATCCCCGAAAGCATTGCTGAAGACCGTTTTAGTATAGTGTTTGATAACACCACTTTAAGCACAACGGATTATGCGTTTGGCTATAACTTTAGCCTGTATCCTAACCCGACTCAAGGTCAATTTAGCATTAAAACACCTAATTTAAGTGGAAACGTACAAGTTGAAATTAATAATCTTTTAGGTCAGCAGGTTTTTGCTCAAAACTTAAGCATCACTGCTCAGGAAGTTTTTGTGAATACAGAAGATTTAGCTTCCGGTATTTATGTAGTTAAGCTTACGCAGAAAGGCCAATCTTTTTCTGCAAAATTGATGGTAGAGTAATTATTTAAACCATTGTTCTTTTGAAAACCGTCTCAAAATGAGGCGGTTTTTTAGTTTATCAAGACAATCCTTTGTAAGTTGCAGCGTTATCAATTAAAAGCGCTTATGTTAAAACAAATATTCTTCATTGTACTATTGGGTTTTGCTATCGAAACTTCTGCACAGCAAATAAAATGGATTAATATGAATAAGGCACTTGAGCTTCAGCAGAAAAAACCTCAAAAAATAATGGTGTTCTTTTATGCCGAATGGTCTGAAGACTCCCATAAAATGAATGAGCAAACTTTTGTAAATAAAGATGTTGCGAGATATATCAACAAACACTACTACGCCGTAAATTTCAATGGTGAAGGCAATGAAAAAGTAACCTACAAGGATTTTGAGTACACCAACCCTAATTATGATCCTCAAAGGAAAGGAAGAAATTACCAACACTTTTTTGCCGATGCCCTTAAAGTGACCAATTATCCTACCATCGTATTTTTTGATGAAAAAGGCAATGTCATTTCACCGGTTGCCGGCTATAAATCTCCAACGGATTTAGAAATCTACCTGAAAATGATAGCTTCTGATGATTATAAAAATGTAACAACTGCCAAAGCCTGGCAGGATTACCAAAACAATTTTAAGTCAAAATTTAGTCTAAACTGAGGTTGTAGTAGCCATTTTCGTAAGTATTGTGAAAGGGTATACCGTAATCCTGAGCGGTTAACTTCCAGCGTTTGACATAACTTCTGTAATTCTGAGCATCAACAATAATCTGACGGGGTTGAAGCGTTTGGATAAGTTTTTCAAGATGTATATCCGGTGAACCTGACAGTAAAACAAAATCAGCTTTTATTTCAGGTGAATATATTTCGGTGCTGTCTATGACCAATAATTGCTTTTCGCCAAGTCTGAAAATATTAAAAGCCCGTTTAATTTCAACTTTCCTAATCCTATTGATCAACGTGTAATTATTAAGCCAGTAATCACTTAGATTAATTTTTGTAGTATCTGCAAAAACGGTCAATTTTGTATTTTGTTTGACACCAATCACCGTGGCTTTTGGCCTGTGAAAAATTACAAATTCAGATTTTTGGTCAATAGCTGATACTTCATCAATACATATCAAAGCAAGGGCTAAAGCAGATAAAAGAAACATTGTTATGGTTTTCTTCCTAAAATCTCGCACCATTATGGTAAACAGAAAAATCGTAATTAACAGACCCAGGAACATAGGTCTGTTAAAAAAGATATCCTGAATCAAAAAGGATTTAAAAGCTGAAAGCAAATCTACAATCCTGGTTAAGGCATCGAGAGCAAAGGAATAAGCTTGTACTAAAAGCTTAATCTGCAATCCCATTAAAGAAAGGATGATACAGGCTATTCCTCCGGAAAGCAGCAGGCCTAAAAAGGGAATTACAATGATGTTTCCTATTAAAAATAAACCGGGAAACTGGTGAAAATAGTATAATTGAAATGGCAAAACGCCTATTTGGGCAGCTAGGCTAACGTAAGCCGTATTGACCAATATTTTAGGCAGTTTATATTTTGGCAAATACCAACTTGAAAAAACCGGATATAATAAAACTATTGTAAAAACTGCAGCATAAGACAATTGGAATCCAACTTCAAATAAGAGCTGTGGCCTGAACACCAACAGAAATACAGCCGATAAGCAAAGCATGTTTATACTATTGGTCTTTCGTTTTTTTAATTGTCCTAAAGCCAGAAATGTAAACATGGTAGATGCGCGTAAAACAGAAGGCGAAAAACCTGCCAGCGATGCAAAACCCCAAAGGGCAACAATGCTTAAAATGACCATTGCTTTTCTGCCAAACTTCGGTAACCTCAGCAAGGGCTTTAAAAGGAATTGTATAATTGCTAAAACAATACCAACGTGCAGTCCGGAAACTGCCAGAATGTGAACTACACCAACTTCTGCAAAGTCATTATAAGTTTCCTTATTGATAGCTTGCTTCTGACCAAGTATTAAAGCCTGAATTAACTGCAAATGTTGCTCCTTAAAACCGGATTTCCTTAGAGCCTTAACTATTCTCTTGCGTTGTTTGGCTCCGAAGGTCTTAAGACTAAGGTCATGATTTGACACTTTGATAAAGTGATCCTCATAAGCCACTTTATATACATTTCTATTTTGCATAAAAGCCGCGTAATCGAAAGATTGTGGATTTTTGGGTTTTTGGAAATCTCTGAGTTTAGTGAACATTATAACTTTATCACCAGGCTGTAAATTTGTAACATCAAGGTCTTTTGAAATATTCCATAAAACTTTACCTTTTCGAGCTTTGTCATTTATGGTAACATCATTCAGTAAAAATTTATAATTAAATGTATTTGGTCTTAATTTTTCGTCTACAGTCCCACTTATTTTTTAATAACCTGCTATCTTTTTCAGGAAGATGTATGATATGACTTTGTTGATTTTTAGGCAAATGAACAAATGTGGTCAGAGCTCCTAGGAAAAAGAAAAAAGCAAAGCTAAAGAGTAAAAAGACAGGTTTTAAATGGTACTTATGGTAGCTCATAGCCATTAAAATACAACTGGCAAATAAGAATACACACAGCGTGCTTAGGCTTAAAACATAGAAAAAACCAAGGTATAGACCAATTAAAAAGCCTAAAGACAGTTTTATTAGTGGAAAGTTTAAATAGCGCATATTTTAAACCCAATTCTATCTTTAACAAATTTAAGGATTTTAGATTTTTAATCTTAATTACTTTACCGCATGTTAATTTGGTGATAAATTTATAAGTAGAAAATTAACTTTTTTACTTAATGAGTGTCTTAAAGTTAATATTATAAGAAGATTGAACTATCTTGTAGAGACTTGGTCTAAATTCGTTAAACAAAATATTGTCTTATGAAATTATTAAATATAAAAATCATCATAACCATCCTGATAGCTATTCTATTTATAATAGGTTTGTCTTCGGGAACTACAAATAAAGAATTTCAAGGCAGAGCCATTTACATGGCAAAATCTAAAATGGAATTGGGCCGATGGGGTGCAAGACTAAGTGAAGCTCAAAAAAAACAAGTCAAGGAAAGGTTAAAGAACAGGCTAAACAAAACCTATATTTTAGACTTTAATAAAGAGGCATCTTTGTTTGAAGAGAAGGAAGTTCTGGATGCCTATTCAGGTGCAACAGATTCCTGGGGTAAAAATTTTTCAAGAGGTCTCCAATACAAGAATGTAAAAGAAAATCAATTGGTCCAGAGCCAGGAATTTTACGGCAAGAGGTTCCTTGTGGTTGATGAGTTGGAGCCAATACAATGGCAAATGGGACAAGACACCAAAAAAATTGGAGCTTACGATTGTTTTAAAGCCGTAGCTACGATTCCTACTGAAAATTTAAAATGGTTTGATTTTTCATGGAGCGAACTCAGAAAACCTGAGCCTAAAGAAGGTGAAGAGCAGGAAATTGAGATGACAACTATAGAAGCCTGGTACACTATGCAAATTCCGGTAAGACACGGTCCTGCTGAATTCTGGGGTCTTCCGGGTCTTATTCTGGAGGTAAGTGCCGGTGATACTGTGATGTTATGTACAGAAATACAATTGAATCCCGATGACGCCAAAGAAATAACGCCACCTGAAAAAGGTACGGAGATCACAAAAAAAGAATACAAAGCGACCATAGTTAGCAAAATGCAGGAAATGATGGATAATAGAAGGAGAAGAAGAGGCTAGAATTAAACGTTGAAATTTTTATGAAACACACTTACATCCTCTTGTTGCTTCTTTCGGCAACAAGTCTTTACGGTCAACTTAAGTTTGAAGGTAAAGTTGTTGATTCTTTGGATGCCCCACTGGAACTAGCTAATGTTGTTGCCATTAATAAAGCTACCAGCGCTTTAGAATCCTATGGTATTACCGATGAAAAGGGTAGTTTTAAGATTAGGCTCACTTCTAATCAGACATATAAGATCCAGGTCAGCTACGTAGGAATGGAAACGCTTTTTGATAGTCTGACAACACAGGAAAAAGACGTCTACAAAAAATACGTACTCAAGTCTGAAGCCATGCTAGATGAGGTTACAGTAAACTATAAAATACCTGTAAAGATTCAGGGTGACACCCTGATTTATGATGCAGATTCCTTTAAAAACGGAACAGAACGAAAGTTAGAGGATATTCTGGAAAACCTTCCCGGCGTTGAGATCAATGAAGATGGTCAAATAGAAGTTGAGGGTAAAGTTGTCAATAAGCTGATGGTAAATGGCAAAGATTTTTTTGACGGTGATACAAAGCTGGGTGCTAAAAATATTCCTTCCCGAGCGGTAGACAAAATACAAGTGCTCAGGAACTACTCTGAGGTCAACCAGCTTCGTGGCGTCAGAAATAACAACGACAATGTAGCCATGAACATAAAGCTTAAAGAAGGCAAAGAAAATTTCTGGTTTGGCGATGTCACAGCCGGCGGTGGTTCTTCCCCTGATGAAGCCTTATATCTGTTACAGCCAAAATTATTTTACTATAGCCCAAAATACACCATAAATTTTATAGGTGACCTTAACAATGTAGGTGAAGTGGCCTTATCAAGAAGAGATATCAGAGGATTTGGCGGTGGTTTTAGAAATGTGAGTCGCAGAAGCGGAACGGACATCAATATAGGAGATAACAGCCTGAACTTTTTGACCAATCAGAATAATGCTCTGGAAGTGGAAAACCGCCTTGCCACAGCAAATTTTAGTTATTCACCAAAATCAACCTTAGATATCAGTGGTTTTGCTATTTTTAATTCCAGTGAATTCTTATCCAGACAAACCAGTAGCATTCAATATACCAACGAAGAACTGAATATTCCAGATGAACAAACTGAGCAAAACAGTACAGAGCGTTCAGAACAAGGTCTTTTAAAGCTGAGCCTTTCCTACCAGCCAAACGTTAATAATCAACTGGATTATGATGTGATTGGGCGCATCTCCAGAGATTCTCAGAACCAATTTTCAAATTCTACAGTTTTAGGGGAAAGCACACCCCTACTTGGTGAAACCACTCAATTTGAAGAAGTAAATCCATACAGTATCAACCAAAACCTCAATTATTATTATACGCTGGACGAAAAAAATATTTTTGCTTTTGAAGCTCAACACCTTATCAAAGACGAGGACCCCTTTTTCAATGCACTGTTAAACAATAATCCAGATCCCGAAGAAAATGACCAGTTTGATAATACGGCTGAGGCTTTAGGCCTGGATACAAGTCTAAACAATTATGATATCTCACAAAATAGAAGAATAAGAGCAAACCAACTGGACGCGCGTCTGGACCATTACCTTATTTTAAATGATGTGAGCAACCTCAACTTTACAGCTGGATTGATATTTAGTGAGCAAAGGTTTGATTCAAATATTTTTCAATTTCTGGGTGACGGAAATTTCCTTAATCCAACACCTACTGAGACGGACCTGGAAGGCAACCCTCTTTCTGCCGCCAATGACGTTACTTACAATTTTAGCGACCTTTATCTTGGGGTTTTATACAGGTTGAAGACTGGTATTTTTACCTTAAGTCCTGGCTTTTCAGTGCATTCCTACGGAAATCAAAATTCACAGAATGGCGTAACATATGAAGATAATTTTTTTAGAATATTACCGGAGTTCGAAGCACTTATGCAATTTAAAAAGAGTGAGTCACTAACCTTCAGATATGAGATGCGTAATCAGTTTACGGATATATCTCGTCTTGCTGAAGGCCTGGTATTAAACAGCCTGAATAGTTTACAATACGGTGAACCGGAACTTCAGAATGCATTATCTAACAACCTGAGCCTTTTTTACAGGAGCTATAATTTGTTCAACAACACCAATGTATTTGCCAGAGTAGCTTACTCCAATAATATAGATCAGATCAGGAGTTTAACCGACTTTGAAAGCATTATCCGTACAAGCACATTTTTCAACTCAAGCTTTGCCGATGAGACCTTTAGTACCTTTGGAAGAATCCAAAAAACCTTCGGTAAGATAAGAGCAACTTTTGGGGCAAATTTCAATTATAGTAAGCTTAATCAATTTATTCAGGGAGAGCGTTCAATTAATGAAGGCTTTACACAGACCTATACGCCAAGCCTGAGAACAAATTTTAAGGTTGCTCCAAATATAACCCTAAGATATAGCTACAGCGTAACCGATAATAACCAGGGCAACAGAGAGACCAAATTCATTAGAAATTCACCTTCCATTGATTTTGATGCCTATATCTGGAAAAAACTCACTTTCAGAACCAATTATGCTTACACCGTTCAGACGCAGAACGGTGGTAATTCACAGTCTTTCCAAACCTGGGATGCCAGGCTATCCTATAGAAAAGACCGAGACTCAAATTGGGAATATGAGCTCAGGGTAAACAACATTCTGAACATAGATGCACAAGTAAGAAACAGTGCAAATAATGTTTCAGTTTTTACTTCAGAGACCTTTATTTTGCCCAGGTTGATCACGTTCAGGTTTGTGTATACATTGTGATATTTCTTTAGTTCATTTTTATTAAAATATGAACTAAAGGCTAGGATTTAGTGATGTATTTTGGCCTGATAAAAAAATATTCTTTTAAAAATATAAGCATGTAATGCAGAGACTTCAAAAGGTTAAATTTTAAGTATTTGTGGTAAACCTGAAAGTTGTATTTTAAAAGTTGAAATTTGTTGCTGCTCATAGAATTTCGTCCTACTCTATACTTAGCTAAAGGCGTCTTCAAACCAAATGCCGGTTTATCAGAACGTTTTAAAGCCTCCAACCATAAACACCAATCCTGTCTTTTTTTTAATTCAGGATGGTATATTTTTCCTAGCGCTGAGGTGTCATATATGCCGGTAAGGTTACCTATATAGTTGTTTTTCAGTAATTTACTGTAAGTCAGTCTGGGAATAGCCTCAACCCTTCTGTTCAAGTCATTTCCTTCCTTATCAATACAGGTATAACTTGAAAAACAAACAGCGATACTATTTTGTACCATAGTTTTCAATTGCATACTTATTTTGTCAGGTAACCATTTGTCATCTGCATCTAAAAATGCAATAAATCTACCTTCGGCTTTTGCTATAGAATAATTTCTGGCTTTTGCAGGGCCTTCATTCCTGTCTAACTTATATAATGTTATGCGCTTATCTGTTTTAACAAAAGTGTTTACAATAGAGCAGGTTTTATCTGCAGATGCATCATCTGTAATGAGCAATTCCCAGTGGGGATATTTTTGATCCTGTACTGATATAATAGCCTCTGCAATGTATTTTTCTGCATTGTAACTGGCCATAATTATGGAAACCAAATCACTCATCTAGTAAGCTTTTTTATCACCTTTGAAAGCACTTACAATAGTGATGAATATAATCCTTATGTCGAGAAATATTGACCAATTCTCTAAATAGAAGATATCGTATTTTACCCGATTAATGATGTCTTTGTCGGTTTCAATTTCTCCGCGATATCCGCTGACCTGTGCAAGACCTGTTATTCCAGGCTTTACAAAATGTCTCACCATAAACTTATCTATCTTTTCTGCAAACATCTCTGTTTGATAGGTCATATGAGGCCTTGGACCAACCACAGACATTTCTCCAATAAGGACGTTGAAAAACTGAGGTAATTCGTCTATACTCGTTTGCCTCAAAAATTTTCCCAGTCTAGTAACCCGATTATCATTTTTTCTGGTATGGACAACATGGGAAGTACCTTCGATGGTCATAGAACGGTATTTAAAACAGTTGAACTCCTTAAAATTAATACCATTTCTGGGTTGTTTAAAAAACACCGGACCAGGTGATTCCAATTTGATCAAAATAGCCAGGATAGGCGTGAGCCAGGACAGTATAAATACTATAACCATAGATGAAAAAATAACGTCGAATGCTCTTTTTAAAAATTGATTAAAGGGTTCTTCTATAGGGATTTGCCTTAGGGATAAAATTGGCAAATAGCCATAGTAATCAATTTTGAGCTGCTTGGCATAGATGTCTTTTGTATCGGGTAGAAATTTAAGCACCCTGAGGTTATTGTCTGCAAAGTCAACAATCTTATTGATTTGCTTTTGGGTAAGTGCAGCCATTGAACAATAGATTTCATCTATATTTTCATCAATTACATATTTGAAGCATTCTTCTAGAAAGTCCTTGTTTTTTTTAGTTGAAAACATCTTAGAAAATTTGTAGCCAAATTCCGGGTTTTCTTCAAAAAATGCTTTGAGCTGTTGTGTTCTGAGGTTGTCCCCTATAATTATTGTGGTTCTAAAATTACCACCATAAAATTTTCTGTATCGCTTTAAAAGAAAAGTAATACTAAGTTTAAGAGATAGAATGGCTCCAAAAACACTTATCAAGTAGTAAAAAACTTTTCTGACATCTATCTCAAACCCATGGTAAAGACTAAAATAAAAGAAAACAATAAGCGTAAACAACGCAAAATGCTCAAAGGATTGAGAAAGGATTTTGGTCACTTTTGTAAAGCGGTAAACCTCGTAAAATTTAGATTTAAGGGATAGAATAATCCAGGCTATTGCGTTGAAAGCTGTAAAGAATAGAAGTTCATTTACGCTAAGATCAAACCAGAACAAAGCCAGAATAGAAACTATACTAATGTCTAAAAGGTATGTTATTGGCCTTAGCAAGCCTATGTATCTTCCTCTACGCTTCATTATAAGGTTTACTATATAAAAATTGGTTTTAGATTTATTTCATTAATTGATAATGTGTGGAATACTTGTGTAATTTATTTTTAATAAGTCATACCGGCTGGCAAAAGTACAATCTTTAATATTTAAGGAAAAGGTAAGATGAAAATTATTCCTTAGATGACTCTTTAAAATATATTTGTTCAAGTTGGGATATAGTTTTAGAAATATCAAAAGATGCTTTAAACTTATTGTAGGAGTTTAATTCAAACTCTTTTCGTTTTTTATGATTTTCAAGTAGGTCTAGTACTTTATCTCTAAAACCTTCCAAATCGTTTTCATCGACCAAAAAGCCATTTTTATTATCATCTACCAAATCTCTATTTCCATCCACATTACTTAAGACCAAGGCCTTTTTTAGCGCTAATGCTTCTATTACAGCATAAGGCAGACCTTCATATCTGGCAGTAGAAATGTATAGTTGAGATGATTTTACAATACTAAAAATATCTTGTCTTGAAATCCAATCAAGCATGGTCACATTTTCTTGAAGGTTTAAATCTTGAATTTTTTGTTTTACAGAATACAGGTTTGGGGAATAATAGCCTACTCCCATGATGACAAGATGAATATTGGGTCTTTCTTTTTTGATATCATGTAAAACATCTATCATAAACTCAATATTTTTTTGGTATGATGGCCTGCCTACTGAACAAATAAATTCAGCTGGCAAAGAAAATTCTAACTGTAAATTATTAATATGACGAATTTCTGGAATTGAATTAGAAAAAGTAAAAACCCTTTTCTTAACATAATTTAAATCCGTTAAAGCTCTGGATTCTTCTGACTTCGAGGATGCTAATATTTTGTGCGGCAAGATTTTAAGTATTCTCTCTATTTGCAAATAAATATGCTTTTTTATTTTGTTATTTGAGCTAAGATAAGAATATGCTTGTGGTGTATGAAGGCAAGGTGTGTTTGTGAAAAACCCAACAAATTTTGAAATTATCCCACCTTTTGAGCTATGACCGTGAATGATGCCGGGGTTTTCTTTCAAGCATATTTTAAGAGTTTTATAGAATAAAATTATATCTCTAAAAAAACTAATTTCCCTTCTAAATTTTATATTGTAAACTTTGGAGTTTTTTAAGTTTAGCTCTTGGCCTTCACTATCTTTTGTGCCATTAACGATTATATGCTCAAAATTTTTTGGATTTGAATTTTCAGCTATTAATCTTATTGAAGTTGATATGCCTCCACCAATGTAGAATAAATGTAAAATTTTGATTTTTTTTTCTTTCATTTTCATTAATCAACTTTACAAAAATAAACTTCAACTACCATCTTTAATACAAAAAAATATATTGTTGATATAAAAATGTGTTTAAATATAATTTTTTAATATACTAATAACTTTTTCGCCACTTTTCTCCCAATCAAACAAATCCAATTTTGGATAATTTATTTTTTCTCGATTTACTCGTAAACCTAATTTTATTCCTCTGGTAATTGATTTTGTGCTAAGAGGATTAATATACACCACAGATTCGTCTCCTATTTCCCTAAAAATTGGTATATCCGACAACACACAAACTATTTGCTGACTCATTGCTTCTATAGCTGGTATACCAAAACCTTCATATAAGCTTGGAAATATAAATAATTCTGCATTATTATAATAATATAGTAAATTTCTATCGTCTACATCGGTTAAAAATTTGACATTCTTAATTTGACTGTAGTTATTTTTTATGGTAAAATGTTTTGAAAAGTTTCCTATTATATACAAATCAACAGAGTCGTCATTTAAATTTTGGAATGCTTGAATTAACCTATCGTAATTTTTCCGTGGATGGTGTGAAGAAACGGTAAGAATATATTTTTTATCCGGCTTCTTAAGTTTTGGAATTTCAGTTTTTTTGAAAATGGATGAAATTCCATTATAAATTACGGATATTTTGGAGTCACAAATTGAAAATTCCTGTTTCAATTCAGCTTTAGCAGAGTGACTAACAGTAAAAATATGTCTGCATTTCTTAGCAACTCTTGGAACAATATAATTGTATACCAGGCCAAAACTAAATGAAAATGTATTTCTGTAAAGCTTAAAGGCAACATCATGAATACTTATGATTTGGTTTTTGTAAAATAAAGGACCCGTAAATCCAAAGGATAACAAAAGTGGTGATCCCATTCTTATTAAGTAAATAAAAAGATCTACTTGCTCCCATATATGACTTTTGTTAATACCAATTACTTTAGCATCTAAACGCTTTGCCAATTCTTTATGTATAATTCCAGGAGATGAAACAAATTGAATTTTGGTGCCATATTTTTTCTTAAGAATTTTTGATATTTCTATAGAAAACCTTTGTACCCCTGTAACTTTTTGTGTTAAAAATCTAGCATTTACAATTATCATGAGGTTTTTTTAAGATTGAATAAAAAAAGTCCAGAAAAGAAAGCAAAAAAAGTAATGCCGTCAGATCTGGAAAGAATATTTTCCGTTAGGCATATCAAGCAAATAATTGATACAAAATATAATAACAAATCGTTCTGAAGTACTAAGGCATACCTCAAATATATAATCAATAAAAAGATAAAAAATAAAAATGCTAGAAATCCAGCAGACAGCAGAAAAAACAAATATTGATTATGGGTATTGTAGTCTGTCCAGGTATAAATTTTGGCACCAATGTTACTTGTATAACATTCGTTAAGTTTATCTTGAGAATCGCCAACACCTACTCCAAACAAAAGGTTTTCTTTGGCTGTGAGAATTGAACAATAATAAACACCGTTTCTCACATTTGTAGAAGTATAATTTTCTATATCATTGCCGCTTGAGGGCAGTTCTAACTTATAATTTAATAATTCGTTTACTCTTGCTTTAAAAGGCGTAAAAACTAAATAACTTAAAACTAAAGCTGTAATAGTCAATAAGGAAAATGAGAAAATTCTTTTTACACTTACTTTATTAAAAACCAATAAAGTAAAACACGATGCTGCTATCATAATTAAAATAGGCATTCTCGAAGAGATAAAAAATAACCATGTAGTCAATATAATTATTGGTAACACCAGTAGCAAATAGATTGTTTTTCTTTGCCTGAATAATGTAATGCATTCCTTAAATAAAAAAAACAAAGCAAATATGATCCAGATTCCTTGATAAGTAAAATGAGAGTTGGATTGGTCTAATATAAAGTTTCTAAATCGCCTGGTTTTTAGTTTGTTGATTATGTTTTGGTCTAAGTTATGAGTTTTATGCAAATTATTACTTTTTAACTCCTCATAACTTAAATCTGCTAAAAGAAAATCTAAGCTGGTAATTGATTTTATAATTAAATAAACAACAAATATTAATACCGATAAACTAAAAACCCAACATAGGTTTTTGATCATAGTTTTAGAAATTTTAGTCTGATTTAAAAAAAATATACATGGAAATATAATTATAGGTAAAAGCTGTCTTAAACGATTATATCCATCCTCTAAATTTTCTGTATACAGTAGTGAAATACATAACAACAAGTATGGTATAACAGATGCTATAAGTAAATTTAATCTACCATAGTTTTGTTTATAATTTAAATTTTTCCTTGTTTGATATACACTAATTAAACCAAAAAACACCCATATTATGACTGTAACTGTTCTCACAGGATAGGTTAACAAGGGAAAAACAGCCAGCAGGAAAGTAGAGTAGATAAATAAATTATCGTAAGTAATATTTTTGCGAAATGTATTTATTTTTTCCAATTTACTCTTGGTTTCTATTTACGTTAGCATAGTCTGAAAATAAAAAAGGGAACATTACTAAAAAGGGTAAAGCCTGTGACAGCAAAACAAAAAAACCGGAAGCTACTAAACCGAGAACCATAAAAAACTTCCTTTTTGAAACTTTTGATTTTTGATAGAAATAGTACAACCAAATACCAATTCCAATTAAACCTGTAGAATATAATAAAAACAGCCAGTAACTATCTAGGATAGCTTCTGGACCTTGACCACGAATGGCTCCTCCAACTTCTCCCATTTTACCTCCAAAAAGCAAATTATAATTAACACTAATGTCTGTTAACCATACTTCTATTCTAATGATTAAAGACTCCGTTGACAAAAGCTTAGTTTGATTCAACAAGAAGAATGAAATAATAACAAAGCCTAAGATTACCTGCCCATATTTTTGCAGCAAATTTATATTTTTTGGATTATTAATATATTTTAGAATTTCATAAATTAACAAGGCAATCATAGCACTTCTAGTAAAAGTCATAAGTAGTAGTATAACTGCTAAAAACTTTTTTAACCTATGATTTCTTTTAAAATCAAAAATGAAATAAGATAATAGAGCAAAATACGCCAGGGCTCCGGAACTTCCTACAGCACCTGGAGATCTCCAAAATTGATCCATAAAGTTACTTATTTGAAAATTAGTAACCTCATCTACACCCCATTGATATCTTCCAGTAATCAGCTTCATAAATTGCTCAGGGCCATAAAAGAATGTAAGCCCAACAAAGAAAAGATTTATAATAATTAAAATTAAAATCAGTTTACATAAAATCTTATATTGTCTGGATGAAAAACTAAACTGACTTAGAAGGTAAGTTAATATAAAAACAAAAAATACTTCTCTGATACTAATGTAGAAGGAAAAAAAGGAGTTTACATTAATAAGCAAAGTGCATATTAATATTATTGAATAAGCAGCTATTACTAAATCTTCAATTTTTACTTTTAGAAGTTTATATTTAAGTAAAAAACTAATTAAAATTAAGATGAAAGTTACGGGATGTATTAAAGATTTTAATTCCCAGTTACCAAATAAATCAAAAAATAAATATAATAAAACACCTTGTGTAGATACAATATGCATTAACAATGTAAAGAATATGATTTTATCAATTTTAATCTTCATGTTTTGTTAATTTGCTGTATAAATTCTCATACTCTTTTGTAATCTTCTCAGGAGAAAACATAGATAAATCATACTTGTAGTGACCATGTGTGTTTGCGTTCAGGAAGTCTAAAATATTAGTTTTATTGAACCATTTTATGTTTTGTAACTCTTTTTTTAATTCAACAAGGGCACCATTCTTAGAAACAAAAATTGGTAAACCAAAGGACGCTCCTTCTATGACTGTTCTTCCAAATGGTTCCTGCCATTTTGATGGTATAATTAAAGCATTTAGATTACTATAGAAATGATTGGAGTCTTGAAAACCAACAAATTCTATATTTATAGAATTATATCTGGCTTTTAATTGTCTAATATAATTTGCTTCACCATCACCTGCAATTTTAATAGAGAAATTATTATGCTTAATATCTTTACTAGAAAATAATTCTAATAAGTCTTCAATACCTTTTGACTTAGTTATTGAACCAATGAAACCGAATACTTTACCATTTCTATTGTTATTCCTGTCTTTTATATCAAAAATTTGCGTATCAACCGAATTATATATTTTGGAAAGATTAATTTGTTTTGACAACCCATGCTTTAAGTATTTTTTCAGAATAAAATCACTTATGCCGACCACATGTGTAACATTTCTATTTAAATTATCTAATTTTTTTTTACTTGTAAATTTACAATATCTGCACAATGACTTACAATTATTTTCATTAAAACATGTGTTCTTTAGACATAAGTAGTGATAATCTCTTAGAGTGAGAATAACAGGCTTACCAAAAGATTTTAAATAATTCAGCGTACTTGAACCAAAGCCACTAATATTATTAACGTGAATGATGTCTGGTTTTTCGTGCTTTATAAAATATTTGATTTTCTTTTTATAAAGACTTATGTAAGTATCTACAATATGCCAAATATATTTTAGAGGTATATGTTTTGTTGATTTTTCAAAAGGCCAGTAAACATTTCTTATTTTTAGGCTGTAAACTTTTACTGAATTTATACTATAAACTTTGTCTTCGCTTTTATTTAGCGTTAGAATATTAACTTTGTGTCCAGATTTACAGAGATATTCAGCTAAAATTTGTACTGATTTTTCTGCTCCTCCATATTTCTCTGGAAAGTATAATGTATTAACTATTAATATATTCATGCGCTTTATTAGTTAAATCTCCTTTTAGCCCGTCCTTAATGGCACACAAAAAAATCTTAAACTGAACGTTATATCTGCTATAAGTAAACAAAATCAGGATGAACAATAAAACATTCACACGGTGTCTAAATCTATTTTCTACAAGGTTCTGCCTTTCGAAGAAAATTCTATTTCTTATGGTGTAATAAATTCTAAAAGGATCACTTTCTTTTATAGTTTTAAATATGTTGCCTTTTCTAATTGCCCAGGATGTATCTATATCTTTTATTTCAGTTTGTGTTATTAGCTCAATTGTAAAACCTTTTTTGGTGATTCTATAACTCCATTCATGATCATCAGAATATAAAAAAAACTTTTCATTAGGATATCCTATCTCCTTTAATAAAGAGTGATGAAAAAACATGCCGCCATAAGGCGCATAAGATATAATTCCAGAATCTATACTAGTATCAATTTTTTTGTCTTTTTCTTCTTGACCTCTAAATTTGTCCAGAATGTCAAAACCATAAAAACTATTTTTAGGGCTTAAAACAAAATCAGGCTCTTTTAACTGAATAGCTTTTTTATATATTTCTCTGTCAGGCCTGTATATTAATAGACAAACTGTTTTACTTTGTTTTTTATTATGCCAGTAATTTTTTAAAATTTCTAGTGCATTATTCTGCAAAACATTATCATCATCCAACATAATAATGTATTCTTCATCCTCATGAATTATGTTGAGTAAGGCTTGTTTATAAGCTTTAGCAGATCCAAGATTATCCTCATTCCATATTACATCAAGCCTATTTTCTTTTTCTGAAAGTTTATAAAGCTTACTTTTGGAATTGGTCGTAGAATTATTATCAACTACTGTTATTTTATCAATTTTATTTTTTAAACAAGAATTGATTACCTCTTTCAGTAAGTTAAATCTATCAGCATAAGTAACAATTATTGCATGTACTTTCATAAACTATATATATCCTGTTTTTTTTTCTATTAACATTTCTGTCTCAACAATATCTTTTTCAAAATACCCTTTTGCCTTAGAATATTCATAGTTGTTCGGTTTACTTTTATGCGATGGCACAGGCACATAATTCATTTTCATTGTCTTATGTTTTAGCCAATACCTTATTTTTTGGGGTAAGAAAATTTTAAGTTTATCCTTGAGAGAAGATTCTGTGTTTAAGAATCTAGAGAAATCTTCAGAAATAGCTTTTTCAGCTTTGTTACTTTTTATCTCAATATCCAACGGAATCCTTTTAATTCCTAAAAAATCTAAAATGGAGTTTGTGTGTGTTGATAAATCAGATATGAACTCTTCAAAAATTAAAACCTTAATATTTTCTTTAGGTACATTTTTATATAAATATTTTAAAATATGAGAATATCTACTCCTGCTCAAATAACCAAAATGATTTTTCTCAAAATGAGCAGGTTCCTGGGACTCATAATCTTTAAAATAAGTAGGGTTGTTGATCCTGTATTTTTCTTTGGCTAAAGCTTCTAAGAAACTTAAATCTTCGTAACCTCTCTTTTTACTCATCAAATAATGAGAATAAGCCCTGTTAACTGGATTTCTAACAATGAAGATAAATTTAGTTTCTTGGCCAAAATGTTTAATTATTCTATCGATTGACCTGGTTTCTATTTGTAAGTTAGGATTTATATTACCGATTATTTTTTCATTGTTGTATTTAAAAAAATACTTATTAAAATAATGATTTATTCCCTTCTCATATTCTTCGTTAACATCGAAAAAGTGGGCTTCTTTTTCTTCTGGCAAGTATATTTCTGGATGTTGTCCCAGCAGATCATGCAAGGTACTGGTTCCTGCTTTTTGAGCCCCAATGCAGAAAAAATTTACTTTCATTACTTTTTGAAATTAAATATATTAAAGTATGAAACTATTCCCATATTCTTTTTTAAATATAAGACTGAAGCAATATTCCAGAAAGCCATACTTACTACTGTCGATATAGCTGCTCCAACTCCACCGTAAGCGGGCGTAAGCATAAAAGTAAGTATTATATTTATGGCTAAAGCCAAAACTACATAGTTTTGATAAACCTTTTGTTTTCCCACCATTTGAAGAATGACACCAACTGACCCACTAAATGAATTAATTATTTGACCAATGCAGAAAATAATTAATATGAGTGAGCCTTTTACAAACTCTTCACCAAATAAATTGAGTAAGTAATTTTGAAATACTAAAATTAATACTACTAAAAGTAAACTTATTATAAAATTCAGTTTTGTAGAAAAGCTTATGAGGTTTTTGTAATCATCTCCTCCTTCATTGTAACTTTTGGCTATTTTAGGGGCAAGAATAGAATTAATAGCCTGAAGACTAAATGTGGTTAATGTAGCCAATTTTAAACATACATTATAAATTCCAATATTCGTATTGGTTTCATAAATGCCCATTACTTGAGTATCTATCATTCCTAATAGGATAAGTATCGAGGAAGACAATAGCATTGGGAAAGAGTCTTTTATAAAAAGAAAAGCAGAAATTTGACTCTTTGAACCACTATGGTTAATATTTTTCAAACAAATTATCATAGCCAAAACAGCTGTTATAACTACAGCTATAAAATGCCCAATAAAAACATATGAATAGTTATTTCCCAAAAAAGCCACAAGAAGCATAATTATCAGCAAACTCAAAAGGAAACGACTGGGATAATTAATAAAGGCAAAGTAAGAGTTTAATTTTTTAGCTCTCAGATAGCTTGAGCTTACTAAAGCTACATTCCAAAATGGTATTGCCAACAATATCCACGGTAAATATTCTATTAACTCAGATTTGGTGTTACCGTATAAATTTTCTACAATAAAACCTTGTAAAAAAAATAATACTAAAGAAAAAAATGAGCTAACTAAAAAAGAAACAAATATAGATTTGTAGAAAAGTGATGTCTCATTTTCATTTTTTTTTTGAGAAAAAAACCTTACAATGTTTGTATCCAATCCAAGCCTACCAAATACACTAATTATCAAAAAAAAAGAAAAACTTAAAGCCAGCAACCCATAAAAATCGGAGCCGTATTTATTAGTAATATAAATGGTAAAAACGTAACCTATTAAAGCTCCTAAAATTCGTATTATAAGAAATAGGCTGCCTTTTGATAGGACTTCTACATTATCATCATTAAAATACTTTTTAAGTAACTTTACCAAAAGAAATTATTTATGCAGTTAATTCTTTTGCTTTTTTTGATAAATATCTAATGAAGAATATTAAGCTATAAAGCATTAATAGAATAAGCGGGAACAACTTTATCTTACTCTTTTTAATGAGTTTCTCCTTATCCAAAATTTTATAATCTGAGTCTACCAAATTTATGATTTGGCTTTTTTCTATTATACTTTCCCTTAACATACCTTCCTTAAAAAGTAAGTCCCTCTTCATTTTTATCAACTCATTTAAACCCGTATTATCATTAAAGCTTAACTGATTTTCCTGATACTTGAGCCCTTTATTACTATTTGAGGAAGCTAATATTGAGTCTATTTGTTGAATAATTTTGTTACTCTGTTTTACTTGTAAATCTAGATTTTTAACAACAACTTTTTTAATAGATTTAAAATGGGAGTTATTATTGAGGTAATTTATTAGACGGTTTGAAAATACATCGTGATTTTTTTCTCCATTTACATATAGAGAAATTCTATGAAATTCATAATTCCTGCTATTGATTGGATCTTCAAGAAACTCCAAATTAGCTTCCTCTTCAAATAACAACTCAAAAACCTCTTGATTACTTTCTCTTAATGAAACAAAATTGTATAAATCTAAAATTGGAGAAATTTCTACCGAAGAAACAGACTCATATTCATCACCGAAAACTTCTTTTAGAAAAACTGTATCGCCAGCACTTAACTTGCTTTCTATAGATTCTATTTTATTATAAAGGTAATTGGCACTTTCAAAATTCGGGATAACCAAGAGTTGATTTTTATAGGTTTTATCAAAGGATTTATCCCAAAAATACCCTAAAACCGCACCAGCAATAATCAGACCTATTAAAATAAACTTATGCCTCCAGTAAAACTGAACTATATTTACAATTCCAATAAGTATCCTTTTGAAAAAATTCTGAATAGCCTTAAAAACCACACTCAAATCAATCTCATCATCTGTAGTTGAGGGCCTGGAAGGATGTTCGCTCATAATAGTAGATTTATTTGCTTAAACGGCAAATATAGACAAATTAGTATCACAATGTAGATGACAAAACAGAAGAAAAGTTGCGTCTAGTAGGCGCGTTTTTTATTGCCTTCAACAAAATTTACAAAAGCCTTGTTCACAATTTTACTACCACCAATGGTTGGATAATCTCCCGTAAAATACCAATCACCAAGATGATCCGGACAAGCTTTATGAAGATTATCGACTGTTTGGTAAATGACCTTTACTTTGGCATTGATCGTTTTGTCGCTTAAGAGTTCAGCAATTTTATCGGAAATTTGTGTATAGGAAAAAGGCTCATAAATGGCTTTTACATAGTTATCTACGGCTGTTTTACTCAATTCATCCTGAGCCTTACATTTTTCATAGACTTCCTGTATCACGGTATTGTAAGTGCCCTGCTCTTTATGCAGTACTAGTGCGGCTCTAAAAGCCACAAAGTCGTCTAACCTTGCCATATCTATACCGTAGCAGTCCGGATAACGAATCTGAGGTGCAGAAGAGACAATTACAATCTGTTGCGGACCTAACCTGTCTAAAATCTTGATGATACTCTTCTTAAGTGTTGTACCACGAACAATACTGTCGTCTATCACCACCAGGTGGTCTTCTGGTTTTACAACACCGTAAGTTACATCATAGACGTGAGCTACCAAATCGTCTCTGCTGGAATCTTCTGTGATAAATGTTCTAAGCTTAGCATCTTTTATGGCAATTTTTTCCGTCCTTAATTTTTGGGAAAGTATATCGTTAAGCCTCTCATTAGTAAGCTCATCTCGTTCTTCTAATATCTTCTGGTTTTTTTGGCGATTGAGTTCATCCTGCGCAGCTTCTACCATACCGTAAAAAGAAGTTTCTGCTGTGTTTGGAATATAAGAAAAAACAGAATTTTTGGTATCGTAATCAATAGCTTTAAGAACTTCAGGCATAATCAATCTGCCTAACATTTTTCGCTCTTTATAAATATCGGCATCGCTTCCTCTGGAAAAGTAAATGCGTTCAAAAGAGCAGGCTTTTTTAGGTAAAGGTTTAATAATTTCTTTCTCAATAACCCGTCCATCACGCTTTGTAATTAAAGCATGACCTGGTTTGAGTTCTGATACTTTCTCTAATGGAACATTGAAAGCTGTTTGTATGACCGGACGTTCAGAAGCTACAACTGCAATTTCATCGTCATGATAATAAAAAGCAGGACGTATTCCACTTGGATCTCTCAGCACAAAGGAATCACCATGTCCCAGCAAACCAGCCATAACATAGCCTCCATCCCAGTCCTTTGATGATTTTTTTAGGATCTTAGAAATTTTAATCTGGTCAACTATGTGCGGTGAAGCCTCTTGTTTATTAAAACCTTCCTTCTTTAAGTTTTTATAAAGCTTCCGCACTTCTGAATCAAGAAAATGGCCAATTTTTTCCATTACTGTAATGGTATCGGCTTTTTCTTTGGGATGCTGACCTAATTTGACCAGGTTTTCAAATAGTTCTGAAACATTGGTCATATTAAAATTACCTGCCAGAATTAAGTTCCGGTGCATCCAGTTGTTTTGTCTTAAAAAAGGATGAACACTTTCCAGGCTGTTCTTTCCGTAGGTGCCATAACGGACATGGCCTAACATCAATTCTCCTAAATAGGGAATGTTTTGTTTTTGAGCCTCTACATCATCCTGATATTCAGGATGAAGTTTCATCTCTGTATTGATACGGTTATTTATAGTTTCAAAGACATCCTGTATAGGTTGTGGAGCGTTAGAACGGTATCGACTGATGTAGCGGTAGCCTGGCTTCATATCCAGTTTTATACTGGCAAAACCTGCACCGTCCTGACCTCTGTTGTGTTGCTTTTCGAGCATCAGGTACATCTTGTTGATACCATAAAATGCAGTACCATATTTTTCTTTGTAGTAGGATAAGGGTTTAAGCAACCTCAATTGTGCAATACCACATTCATGTTTTATCAACTCGCTCATAGGCCTGTATTTAGTTTAATAATATTAAACTAAGTTAGATTTATTTCAAATTGGGTTAAACTTTCAAAATGCTCCAAGCGCCTTTTAATTACTTCCTCCTGAAGGTTTAGCATTTTATCTGTACCAAATTTCTCAACACAAAATGACGCTAGATTTGAACCATGAATAATGGCTCTTTTCATGTTTTTAAAAGAAATATCTTTCGTTTGAGCCAAATAACCGGAAAAACCTCCTGCAAATGTATCACCGGCACCAGTTGGGTCAAATATATCTTCAAGAGGTAAAGCTGGTGCAAAAAACATTTCATCATTATAAAACAATAATGCTCCGTGTTCTCCTTTTTTTATCACCACATAGTCAGGACCCATATCACGGATTTTGCGTGCAGCTTTCACCAAAGAATATTCGCCTGAAAGTTGCCTGGCTTCTTCATCGTTTATGGTAATGACATCAACTTTTGCAATAGTTTGATGCAGTAATTCCAGTGTGGTATCCATCCAGAAGTTCATGGTATCAAGTATAATTAACTTCGGGTTATTTACCTGTTCAATTACACTCATTTGAACCGCAGGATGAAGATTTCCCAGCATAACAATATCAGCGTTCTTGTATGTTTCCGGAACAACCGGGTCAAAATTTTCTAAAACATTTAATTGTGTATCCAAAGTATCTCTGGTGTTCATATCATTATGATATTTACCACTCCAAAAGAAACTCTTGCCGCCTTCAACGACTTTAAGCCCTTCAATATTGATGTTTTTATTTTTGAATATATCTATGTATTCCTTTGGGAAATCTTCTCCAACTACAGAAACAATTCCTATATCAACACCTTTAAAATTAGAAGCAGAAAGACCTATATATGTGGCAGCACCACCTAGAATTTTATCTGTTTTCCCAAAAGGGGTTTCAATCTTGTCAAAAGCTACTGTTCCGACACACAATAATTGACTCATAAATATTTTTTTGCAAAAGTAAGGGATTTTTTTTCATTAATAAACTCTATGTTAATAATGCTAAAAATATGGTCTTAAAAAATTGTTGGCCTCTGGAACAGAGCCGGATTATGATTGAAAGTTTTAATTTTTAAAAATCATACCATCTTTCATTATAAAACTGACGGTTTTAAAAGCATCGGTTTTCTTGTCTGTTGGCTTTTTATCCAATGCTATGATGTCTGCTGTAAAACCAACCTCAAGTTGGCCTAGTTCATTTTCTTTTTTCAAAATTTTAGCAGGAATAAGGGTTGCAGATTGTATGGCCAGATTAACGGGCATACCTGCTTCGACCATATATCCAAATTCTTTCCAGTTTTCACCATGAGGAAAAACGCCGGCATCAGTACCAAAAACAAGAGGTACATTCTTCTCATAGGCTCTGCTGAACATGTCTTGTATTTTAGGACCTATTTCCAGGGCTTTAGGCCTTATAACTTCCGGATAAAATCCATCGACATTTGCCATCTTACTCACATATTTACCCGCACTAATCGTAGGCACGAGGTAGACATCATTTGCTTTCATCATTTCCATAGTTTCGTCACTCATTTTTGTACCGTGTTCTATGGTTTTGACACCACCTAAAATAGCGCGTTGCATACCCTCGTCACCATGGGCATGAGCGGCCACATGAAAACCATAATCTGCAGCTGTTTCTGTTACAGCTTTTATTTCTTCTACTGTAAATTGCGGGTTTGATGAATTTTTGGCCTGACTCAGTACACCACCGGTTGCCGTGATTTTTATCAAATCTGCACCGTTTTTGTAGCGTTGCCTCACCGCTTTTCTGGCCTCTGCAACTCCATTAACTACGCCTTCTTTAGGTCCTGGATCTCCGACATATGATGCATTACTGCCATTAGTTGGATCGCCATGACCTCCTGTAGATGATATGATCTTACCTGATGTAAATACTCTGGGACCGATGATATCGCCTCTGGCAATTGCATTTTTAAGAGAAATATTTACACCATTACCACCAACATCTCTCACAGTAGTAAAACCAGCCATCAGTGTACGTTCGCAAAACTTTACAGATTTAAGCGCCTGGTCTGATTTGTTGTCTTGGTATTTATCTAAGTATCGAGTTGGACTGGTTTCATGGTCCAAATGCACATGCATATCGATAAACCCGGGATAAAGCACTTTATCTTTTAAATCCAATATTATTACATCTTTAAGTTTTGGTGTTACAATGCCATTATAAATATTTGATATCTTTTTATCCTGAATTACAAAAGTGAATTCACCAGTTTTATATTCGGCATTTACACTATCAAAATAAGATGTGCAATAGATTATTGTAGTTTGGGCGTTTGAGTTAAATCCAAAAAAACAAAGCATTAAAATTGTAAGGATGAGTTTAAAATTTGAAATGATATTCATAAATTCTATTTTTATTTATAATACGTTTGCCCTCTACTTAGCCCATGCTGCCCTTAACTACCCTTGACTTCGCTCGGGCATCGGCTCGGGCTTAAGCCCGGGAAAACACATCAGGACTGAAGGTTGCTGGGCGGAGCCAAAGGGCCTTCTTCCAGATATTTTAAAATATGTCCTGTTATAAAATCAATTTGTTCGTCGTCTAATTCTGAGTGCATTGGCAATGAAATAACTTCTTTTGCCAATTGATTGGTGACCTTAAAATCTGCATCATTGTATCTCTCGTCCTTGTAGGCTTTTTGCAGGTGCAAAGGAATTGGATAATATATACCATGTGGTATATTTTGTGATTTTAGATATTCTGCCAATCCATCTCTTTTACCATTTTTTATTTTTAAAGTGTACTGATGAAATACATGGCATGAACAAGTATCACATATTCCAAGTGCTTTGGCCTGGCAGGGCCTTTTGGTTTTTGCAACCGGAGTTTCTATATCTTCGTGATGCTGTAAAGCTTTGGTATAAGCTCTCGCAGCTTGCTGTCTTTTTGCGTTGTATTGGTCCAGTTTTGGCAATTTTGCCTTAAGAACAACAGCCTGTAAAGCATCCAGTCTTGAGTTAACGCCAATGACGTCATGATGGTATCTTTCGTACATACCATGATTTACAATACCTCTTATAGTATGTACCAGTTTATCGTCATTTGTAAAAATCGCACCTCCGTCGCCGTAGCAACCCAGGTTTTTGGACGGAAAAAACGAGGTTGCAGAAACATGACCAATAGTTCCCGTTTTCTGAGCACTACCATCTTTATAGTGATAAGAAGATCCTATGCCCTGAGCATTGTCTTCAATCACATACAGTTTATGCTTGTTGGCAATCTCCATTATGGCTTCCATATTAGCTGCGTGACCAAATAAATGCACTGGTACAATTGCTTTAGTTTTTGATGTAATTGCTTTTTCTATAGCTTCCGGGCATATATTGAAAGTATCTTCTTCAACATCTACAAGAACTGGCGTTAAATTCAACAAAGCTATAACCTCTACCGTGGCTGCAAATGTAAAATCTGCTGTTATAACCTCATCTCCGGGTTTAAGGCCAAGACCCATCATTGCAATTTGCAAAGCATCAGTACCATTTGCACAGGGAATCACGTTTTTAACATCAAGGTATTTCTCTAAATCGGCCTGAAATTCATGAACTTTTGGACCATTTATAAAAGCGGCATTGTTCATTACCTCTTCAAAACCTTTTTGTATTTCCGCCTTGATCGGATCTAACTGACCTACAAGGTCAACCATTTGTAATTTTTTCATATTAAAATTGCTTATTCAACAAATTTATGAAATATAAATGGCTTTTAAACGATTTCTTTATTTTAGCTTATTCTATTTTAAACCATGAAATACCTTTATAATTTACTAATACAATTATTTGAATGGAGCCTTCCTCTGTTTGGATTGTTTTTTAGTCGTTTAAAGATATTTCATCAAGAAAGAAAAAAAACAAAAGCAGAATTTGATGATTATATAATAGCCAACAAAAAGCCAATTGTATGGGTACACGTTGCCTCTCTTGGTGAATATGAACAGGTTGTGCCTGTCATCAAAGGGCTAAAAATGCATTTTAAAAATTACAGTTTTCTCATTAGTTTTTTCTCTGATTCGGGCTATCGGGTAAAGAAAAACAACTCTATAGGGGATTTTGAAACTTATTTGCCATTAGATACTTCAAAGAATGCAAAAGCATTTGTTGATAAAGTAAATCCTGTTTTTGCTGTTTTTGTAAAATATGACATTTGGCCAAATTACCTCAACTGTTTAAATTCCAAAAAAATAGATGCATTTTTAATAGCTTCAAGGTTCAGGTCTAATCAAATTTATTTTAAATTTTACGGGCACTTTTTCAGAAAAGCACTCAAATCTTTTCAATATATTTTTGTTCAGGATAAGTCATCGGGAAACCTGTTAAGCCGTATTGAAATTAGAAACTGGAAACTTTCGGGGGACACGCGTTACGATAGGGTTAGCCTGCAGTTGGAACAAGACAATAGGCTTAACTTTATGGAAAATTTTCTTATGGGTGCCCCGTGTATGGTTTGCGGAAGCACCTGGCCGGAAGGCGAAGAGCAGCTTATGCCGTGCATTAATGACAAAAACATCAACCAAAAATATGTGATTGCTCCGCATCAAATCAACCAAAAGCATATCAACGATATTACCAAATCCCTAAAGAAATCACATATAAAATATTCTGATATTAAAAATCAGGACCTGTCTCTTTATGACATTTTAATTTTAGATACGGTTGGCCTATTGGTAAAAGTGTATGCCTATGCAGACTTGGCTTATGTTGGTGGTGGATTTGGAAATTCGGGATTACACAATATTCTGGAACCCGCAGCTTTTGGTGTGCCTATAATAATTGGCCCTAATCATAAGAAATTTCCTGAAGCAGAAGCCCTACAAAAACATGGAGGCCTTTTTGTTGTAACACACGCAGAAGAAATGCATACAAAAATCAAATTACTTCGAGAGAATGAAGTCTTAAAAAACAAAATGTCACAAGCCTCAAAAACATTCATCAGTTCTCAAAAAGGAGCAACAATCATAAGTATAAAAGGGATTTTAGAAAATTTAAGTTTATAAATTAGACTTGTCTAAAATATTATTTATTTTTGCCTTAAAATAAAAATCATGCTGAGTCTTTCAGAAGAAAATTATCTCAAGGCAATCTACCATTTGCAGGATGATTCTAATAATGCTGTCAGCACTAATGATCTGTCAGCGTTTTTGGAAACCAAGGCTTCGTCTGTTACCGACATGGTCAAAAAGCTCTCAGAAAAGTCTTTGGTGATTTACAAAAAATATCAAGGTGTAAAGCTGAGCAAAAACGGTGAGACAACAGCCCTGAAAGTCATTCGCAAACACAGGCTTTGGGAAGTTTTTTTGGTGGAAAAATTAAACTTTAACTGGGATGAGGTCCATGATATTGCCGACCAATTGGAGCACATAAAATCTGAAAAACTTACAGATAGTCTGGATAAATTTTTAGAATATCCCAAAAGAGACCCACACGGAGATCCTATTCCAGATAAAGAAGGTGAATTTTCAGTGGCCAATAAAAAAGTTTTGGCAGATCTTGAAATTGGAGAAAGTGCTGTTTGTATTGGCGTAAAGGATTCTTCCTCAGAATTTTTAAACTATCTTGACAAACAAGGGATTTCACTAGGAAAGTCAATAGAGGTAGATGATATAGAAAAATTTGACCATTCAGTTTTAGTGAGTTTTGACAATAAAACACTAAGGTTATCAGAGCGAGTTGCCAAAAATTTATACATAAAAACTAAGTCTTAAACCATGGAATCAATAATAAGTTATTTTGAACAACTCAATCCGGTTTTAGCTGCTTTGTACGCGACGCTTTTTACCTGGGGAATGACAGCTGTTGGTGCATCACTTGTGTTTTTATTCAAAAAAATGAACCGTGTTTTCTTTGACGGTATGCTGGGATTTACAGGAGGCGTTATGGTAGCGGCCAGTTTCTGGAGTCTTCTGGCACCGGGTATTGAAATGAGTGACGGCGATGGTTTTTTAAAAGTTATTCCGGCTGCAGTCGGATTTCTTGGAGGTGCACTTTTTATTTTTGCATTAGATAAAGTACTGCCGCATTTGCACGTCAATTTTAAGGAAAGTGAAAAAGAGGGGATTAAAACACCCTGGAGAAAGTCTGTTCTGCTTACACTTGCTATTACCTTACACAACATCCCTGAAGGTTTGGCCATTGGGGTTTTGTTCGGAGGAGTTTCTGCCGGCATAGAAGGTGCTACTATCGGAGGAGCAGTGGCTTTAGCTCTTGGGATTGGTATCCAAAACTTTCCTGAAGGCTTTGCTGTAGCCATGCCACTTCGAGGTCTAGGCAAAAGCCGATGGAAGAGTTTTAATTACGGACAGCTTTCAGCAATTGTAGAGCCCTTTGCTGCTGTTCTTGGCGCCTGGGCTGTTTTAACTTTTGAACCTATTTTACCTTATGCCTTGTGCTTTGCAGCCGGCGCTATGATCTTTGTGGTTGTTGAAGAGGTTATCCCTGAGTCTCAACTGGAGCGCAATACAGACATCGCAACATTAGGTTTTATAGGTGGGTTTATTGTGATGATGACCCTGGATGTCGCTCTTGGCTAAATTAAAAACCTCATCATTCTTACGAAGGGCTTTTAGTTACAGTTACCACTACTTAAATCTTCCTGAGTTGGATTATTTTGATTCTGTACAACATAATATTGCCCGTTGACAGTAGTGTTTTGTATAGCACAAAAGTCATATAAGTTTTCATTACTTGAGATATTAAGATTATCTCCTACATAATTCAAATTATTTAAACCTTCTAAAGTCGAAATACCATTAATCTGAATATATAAATCGCCTTCCACAGTTGAAAGATTACTCAGCGCATTTAAACTTGTCAAATTTAAAGCCCTAAAGATTCCAAAATCACCGTTAACACTTGTCAGGCCATTTAATCCGTCAATATTATCTAAAGCATTATTATCTAAAATCTCTAAGTCTCCGGAAGCTACTTCTAAGTGGTGAAGACCATCTAAGTTTTCAATTTTAAAATTACCAGAAATCATTATATTATCATGATAGACTGCAACATTACTCAAACCATCGAGGTTTTCAAGGTTTATATTACCTGATATATTTAGATCCCAAATCTCATTTAAGCCAGATAAGCCATCTATATTCTTTAATTGCTTATTTAGTCTGATCCTGACATTTACTGGTCGATCTGAAATACCTTCTAAACCATCAATATTTAATAAGCTTTCATTATTATCTACGTCCAGACTGTTTATAAATGATAAATTATTAAAATTATCCAGATTCAGTAAATTAGTATTTCCTCTTAATGTAAGCGTTTCTCCAAGTTTTTCTAAATTATAGAATGTATCTATTGTTTCTAAAGCCGTATTTTCAGCAAACCAAAGACCATATTCTATCTCTTTTATATTTTGAAATGCATTTAAATTGGTTAAACTGGGGTTATCTGTAAAACTTAAACCCCCATTGAGATTTTCCAGACTTTCAAAACCACTTATGCTTATCAATTTATCGTTATAAGACACACTAAAACCCTCACCAATGACTTCAAGATCACTGAAACCATCGATAAACTCAAGCTCTTCACAAATACCTATGTTAAAGTAGCCTTCAATTATTTTTAATGAATTTAAAGGGCTTAAATCTGTGATATCAAAACTATCATCTTCATAATCTGCAATAACCAGATTGCCTTCTATACTTGTATAATTTTGGTTTCCAAATTCATTCACCATTTCCTGTGAATATAATTCAACATCTCCATTGTAAGTTTTTGGGCCCTCATCATTACTACAAGACGGCATTAAAATTATGAGACTAAAAAGGAAAAGAAGAAAAATAATTCTTTTAAATGATATTTTCAAAATTCTAAAATTTTCAAGGACTTATACAAAGTTAAAACTATTGTTTTGAATTCCATTTACCTAAGGCTTTCAAATTAAATCAAACAATCTAGCCAAATAAAAAGCCAGAGGAATTACAACAAACAGCCAGAATGCAATTTGCAGCCATAAATTCCTTTTTATCCTTGAAATAAAATCTCCAAGATAAATACAAAACGGCCATAAAGACATCAACCACAAACTGAAAACTGTTGAGCCTTCAAAAAATATACTGGCAAAAGCCAGGAACAGGAAGGCTAAAAAAACAGAAGCCATTTGCCTGTGATACAATGACCTTACTTGCTTTACGCTATAAATTTGATATAGAAAAACCAATGCTGCCACAACCCAGAATCCTGCCATGTACATGGAGACCGGATTTTCAAGAAATTTAAAATCACTTCTTAACGCGGGTAAAAAAACCTGATAACCTGCGGTTTCTTCATAGTAGTATAAATAAAAGACCTGAGTAAGCAATACGACTGTCCCAATTGCCAGAATGGGAATGATATAATAACGCCACCTGGATTTTGTGAAAGTGAGCGTAAAGACCAGGACCAAAATTAAAAACACCAAAACCGGCTTAAAGAAAAAAGAGGCTGTAACTATAAGAAAAACACTTTCAAAAATAGAATTCTTTACATTCCAGGCTGTACTAAGGTTGAGCAGTCTCGTGGTAGCTATACTCAAAATGGCAAAAGCAAATATTTCTGAATGCACAATGATATCCTTGATCAAAAAACTAGTCAGTAAAACAAAAAAAAGCGTCACATAACTGTGTCCTGTTTGAATTTCAAAAAATTTGATTTTTAATTCAAAGATTACAAAAGTTGAAATCAGGATCAGATACTTTAAAGCAATTAGACCTAAGCTTTGGAAACTAAAAGAAATCTTTTGCCCCAGGCCCACTTCAAAAAAATACAAGAGACTTAGAGCAATCCCTAATATGAGAAAGACAACAGGTTTAGATTGTTTAAAAAAAATGGCAATCATATAAATCTAATGATTATTTTTGCAAGGTAATTATAATTATAAAAGACATGAAAGATTTTTTTCTTGCTATTGAATCCTTATTTGAAGATTTTCTATTCTTACCATTTGATTTTTTAAGAACAAATATCCAGCCCGACTCCTGGTTGGCCGCTAATGGTGTAAATTTCCTATTTCTTACAATTGGTTTTGTTGCATTTTTTTACTGGATGAAGCAGCTTAAGGTTTTCAACGAAGACACCAGTGACACAGAAGACAACTACTTAATTTAAATTATTTATTTACAGTAATTTATATTTTACAGATTTATAATTACAGCACAAATATTATTTTTTTAAAAATAAAATTAGGGTCATCTTGTTTTGGATTGTTTTAATACTGTAAAACAATTAAATTTAAAATACCTATGAAAACTTTCAGCAAATTACTGGTACTTTGTATAACTATCGGTTTAATATCGTGTTCAGATGACGATAGTTCAAACAATTTTAATGATCCTTCTAGTGGACCAAAAAGCAACGTAAGCATAAAAGCCACTACAACTTTTAATGGAACCGCAGGAAGAACAAAGTCTGCAAATGGTCTTCAACTTGACGCATTTTACATCAACATCAGCGAAATTGAATTTGAATACGCTAATGCCTCAAAACCATCATACACTTTCACAAAAAGCGATGATGACGATGAAGATTTAACCTTTGAAGAACTTCCAGACCAAATCATAATCTATCTTGAGGATAATTATCCGAACGACCCTTTCTGTAAAGCAGAAATGGAAGAGGATGATGATGAACCGTACAAATATGAAGTAGAGTTAGCTAGTGGCCTGGAGCTTTACTTTAGAGCAGATTTTTCACTATACGCACTGGAACAAGACGACGAGCCTTGTGGGTTCGACGATTCTGATGATGATGACCCATCCAATTCTTATGGCGAAGATGACGAATTTGAACTTGCAGGTCCGTTTGAACTAAACCTTCTCGACCAAGAAACTACAACAATTGTAAATGTAGATATACCCCAGGGTATTTACGAAGAAGTTGAGTTTAAAATGGAGAGAAGCAATAATCCAAGCTCTTTATTGTACCAGAAATCTATCCTTATCACTGGAACACTCAATGGTACGCCTATGACTTTCTTCCATACTTTTGAAGAAGACTTTGAAGTAGATTATGAAGATGCCGGTCAAAATCTTGTTATTGATGATTCAAACAACAACGAGGTAACTTTCAATTTTGATTTGAATGCGGTTGTAAATGCAGTTGACTTTAGCAATGCAACTGATGGCAATGCAGATGGTGTGATTGACATAAGTCCAAGCGATGCTGATGGCAACAATGCATTAGCCAATCAAATTAAATCTGCCATAGTTCAATATGCTGAACTTATTGATTAACCTCCATAAAGTAGTAAAAGACTAAAAACTACAGTTAAAATTCTTTACCCGAAATGTTCAAAAAACGTTTCGGGCTTTTTAATTTATCAATTTTGATTGTAATGCATCTCATGAAACATTTTGTATCTTCAACAACAAAATCCTTAAGCCTATGAACGTATCTTTAACCACACCGGCCTTATTGTTTCCTGCGATTTCTCTTTTGCTTTTGGCCTACACCAACAGATTTTTAACCATAGCCGGACTCATAAGAAATTTGTATAAGGTCTATAAGGAAAAGCCAAACGAAAACATCAAAGCTCAAATCGCCAATTTAAAGCGTCGCGTAAACCTGATAAGAAATATGCAGATATTCGGCATTTTGTCTTTATTCCTTTGCGTGCTGAGTATGTTTTTAATTTATGAAGAATTGCAGTTTTATGGCAGCCTTATTTTTGGTATTTCACTGGTTTTGTTAATGATTTCATTAGTCTTATCTATCATTGAAATACAAATCAGTGTTAAAGCGCTCAATCTGCAATTGGAGGACATGGAAAAATAAAAAACGGTCTCTTAAAGAACACTATTCAATTAAACATTTTTTATTTTTTTACTGAACAATTTTCAACACACCAATCAGGTTTACTTAGAGTTTAAAAAGTTTTCCATTTTATAATTATTCGATTTAAATTTTATTGACATACTCGTTGATAACTTTAGACGGTTTTTTTAAATATTTATAGCCCTAATATTTAAATTTACTGCAAATAAAGCTTGCTCATGTATATCATTTTTGACACAGAAACTACGGGTTTACCAAAACGTTATAACGCACCTGTTCACGATGTAGACAATTGGCCCAGAGCGGTGCAATTGGCCTGGCAAATCCACGATGAATGGGGCGAGCTTATGGAGCAAAAAAGTGTTTTAATTGAGCCTGACGGGTTTGATATTCCTTATGATTCTGAGCAAATCCACGGCATATCTACAGCACTAGCTCAAGCTGAAGGTGTTCCACTATCAGAGGCACTGGAAGACTTTAATTTGGCTTTGTCTAAAGCAAAATTTGTTGTGGGACAAAATGTAGATTTTGATGTTAATATCATGGGTGCTGAATTTTACAGGGCTGGATTCGACACCGCTTTGATGGATATGCCAGTTCTGGATACCTGTACAGAAAAGACAGCCAAACTTTGTCAAATACCAGGTGGTCGAGGTGGCGGCTTTAAGCTACCTACGCTTACAGAATTGCACGAGTTTCTATTTAAAGAGCCGTTTGCGGAAGCCCATAACGCCTCTGCGGATGTTGAAGCAACAGCAAGATGTTTTTTGGAACTACTCAGAAAAGCCCACTACTCTGAGGAACAACTAAAAGCGGATAGTGGATACATTGAAGCTTTTCAGGAAAAACACCCACAACCGTTTCAACTTTTGGGCTTAAAGCACCTCAACCTCAAAAAAGAATCAAAAAAGCTTCAAAAAGATGAAATATCTGAGACAGAAAAACCTTCTAAAAAGCAATTAGACGAAAACTTAGAAAACCTGGCGGAACAGAATTTTGTTCACCTGCATAACCACAGTCAGTATTCTATTTTGCAGTCTACCATGTCTGTACAGGATTTGATCAAAGCTGCTGCAGGTAACGATATGCCCGCAGTAGCCATGACAGACCATGCAAATATGATGGGCGCTTTTCATTTTGTAAATGCTGCCAAGGCTCACCAAAAAACTCTAACTGATGGCGAAGAAGACAAGGCTGTTAAGCCGATTATAGGCTGTGAGTTCTTTGTATGTGAAAACCACCTGGACAAATCTCACAAAGACAATGGTTACCAAATTGTAATGCTCGCTAAAACCAAAAAAGGCTTTCATAATTTGGCCAAAATGTCTTCTATTGCCTACACAAAAGGCTTTTATTATGTGCCTCGTATCGACAAAAATGTGGTTGAAAAATACAAAGAAGATGTTATTGTACTTTCAGGTAATCTTTACGGCGAAATCCCATCAAAGATTTTGAATGTCGGAGAAAAGCAAGCCGAAGAAGCCTTAGTATGGTGGAAAGCGCAATTTGATGATGACTTCTACGTAGAGCTAAATCGCCATGATCAGGAAGATGAAAACAGAGCCAACTTATCTCTCATTAAATTGGCCAAAAAACACGATGTACAACTTGTTGCCACAAACAATGTGTACTACGAAAAGCAAGAAGACGCCAATGCTCATGATATTTTATTATGTGTAAAGGATGGCGAAAAACAATCTACACCTATTGGCAGAGGTCGGGGATACCGTTACGGCTTGCCAAACGACGATTATTACTTTAAGTCAGCTCAGGAAATGAAAGAGCTTTTTAAAGATATTCCGGAAGCCATTGCCAATACCATAGCTATAACAGAAAAGATTGAATTTTACGATCTGGCCAGAGATGTTTTACTTCCTAAATTTGAAATTCCTGAAGAGTTCAAAGATGATGAAGATTTAAAAGATGAAGGTAAAAGAGGTGAAAATGCCTATCTGAAACACATTACCTACAATGGTGCAAAAGAACGCTACGGCGAAATCACCGATGACATTAAAGAACGCTTGGATTTTGAACTTTCCGTTATCGCAAACACGGGGTATCCCGGATATTTTTTGATTGTAGAAGACCTCATCAGAGAAGCAAGAAAAATGGGTGTTTCTGTAGGTCCCGGTCGAGGCTCAGCTGCGGGAAGTGTAGTCGCCTATTGCTTAAAAATAACGAATATAGATCCCATCAAATACGATTTACTTTTTGAGCGTTTCTTGAATCCGGATCGGGTAAGTATGCCGGATATTGATATCGATTTTGACGATGAAGGTCGAAGTCGTGTCATGGATTATGTCATTCAAAAATACGGTGTAAATCAGGTCGCTCAAATCATAACCTATGGTACCATGGCCGCAAAGTCTGCTATTCGAGATACGGCAAGGGTTCTGGATTTACCACTTTACGAAGCAGACAGGATAGCCAAGTTGGTTCCCGACATGACCAAATTGTCTAAGATTTTTGGAAAAGAAGAAAAAGAACTCCGTGCCAAATTTCGCTCTGAAGATATTGATAAGGTGCTGCAACTGCTTCAAATGAGTGAAGAAACAGATGACCTCGCACAGACCATAAACCAGGCCAGAATAATTGAAGGTTCTGTAAGAAACACAGGTGTTCACGCCTGTGGGGTTATCATAACACCAGACGACATTACCAATTTTGTGCCTGTTGCCACTGCAAAAGATTCTGAGCTTTACCTGACACAATTTGACAACAATGTGGTAGAATCTGCCGGTCTGCTCAAGATGGACTTCCTGGGTCTCAAAACGCTGACCTTAATTAAAGACACTGTAAAAATTATTAAGGCCAAACACGATTTAGATTTAGATCCTGAACAGTTTCCGCTGGATGACGAAAAAACCTATGAACTCTTCCAGCGTGGAGAAACTGTAGGTATTTTTCAATATGAATCTCCGGGCATGCAGAAGCACATGAAAGACCTTAAACCTACAGTCTTTGAGGACCTCATTGCCATGAATGCCTTGTATCGTCCCGGTCCGATGGAATATATTCCCAGCTTTATTAAGCGTAAACACGGCGAAGAAGACATTACGTATGACCTGGCAGAAATGGAAGACATCCTAAAGGAAACTTATGGTATAACAGTCTATCAGGAGCAAGTGATGTTGCTATCTCAAAAACTGGCAGATTTTACCAAAGGCCAGGCCGATGTGCTGCGAAAAGCTATGGGTAAAAAACTAAAGGATGTATTGGCAAAGCTCAAGCCACAATTTATAGGTAACGCGGCAGAAAAAGGCTTTGACAAGGACATTCTAGAAAAAATATGGAAAGACTGGGAAGCCTTTGCTAGTTATGCTTTCAATAAGTCGCATTCTACCTGTTATGCCTATATCGCTTATCAAACAGCTTATCTAAAAGCCCACTACCCTGCCGAATATATGGCTGCAGTGTTGTCTAACAACATGAACGATATCAAAAAAGTGACCTTCTTTATGGAAGAATGTCGTAGAATGGGCATTGAAGTTCTAGGTCCGGATGTCAACGAATCTTTTTATAAATTTTCTGTAAATAAAGACAATGCCATTCGATTTGGAATGGGCGCAATAAAAGGTGTTGGCAAAAATGCTGTTGAAACGATTGTAGAAAACAGAAAAAAAGATGGCGACTATAAATCTATTTTCGATTTGGCTAAACGTATAGACCTGCGAGCCGCCAACAAAAAAGCCTTTGAAAGTCTGGCATATGCCGGCGCATTTGATAACCTTGGCGATACGCATCGTGCACAATTTTTTCACTCGGATGATGATTCTGACCAAATATTTTTGGAGAAAATTATAAAATATGCTGCCAGGTATCAGGAAAACAAAAACTCTGCCCAGGTCAGTTTGTTTGGCGATTCCAGTGAAGTGCAAATTCCTGAACCCGTCGTGCCACCCTGTGAACCCTGGCACAACATGAAAACCTTAAAAGCAGAAAAAGAAGTGGTTGGACTATTTCTTTCTGCTCATCCGTTAGATGATTTTCAAATGGAAATAAAACATTATTGTAATACAACCCTGAAGGCTTTCAATAATCTGGAAAACCACGTTAATAAAGAACTTAAAATTGCAGGGGTAATTACTGATGTAAATCACAGGGTAAGCAAGAACGGAAAGGGATTTGCAACATTTGTAGTTGAAGATTATAAAGACAGCAATGAGTTCTGGATATTTGGTGAAGATTATCTAAGACACAGACACTACCTTATTCCGGATCATTTTGTGTATTTGAAAATTAGACCTACACAATACATCAACAGAGATACAGGAGAACCTGGAAGGATAAGAACACAGTACCTTTCTTTTAAACAATTGCAAGATGTAATTCCCGAGTTTTCAAAACGGTTAAAACTAATGCTCGACATCGAAAAAGTTGATGAAATCACCATTGAAAGCTTAAGTGAAGTATGTGAAAAGCACAAAGGTTCAAAAACTATTGATGTTGTGCTATTTGACAGAACCGACGAAATAAAACTTAATACCCACAGCAAAAGTAAACAGGTTGAAATAACAGCCGACTTATTAACTGAACTTCAAAAGTTGGATTTAAACTATAAGTTGAATTAATTATTTTACGATTTCAGAATCAAACATTTACTATATTTGAAAAAAAATTTGAATATTTCAATTGCCTGATTGCTACTTGATTTTCTAACTTATTATAGTTTCTATGCCGTTTTTTTTGCTCTTTTTTTTTATGCTTTCAGTTGCTGTTTATGCACAGAATGGTTGTACAGATCCACTGGCAAACAATCATAACACCACTGCGACTATCAACGATGGTTCATGCACTTACAATTATGCTAATGTTCTGCCATTAAATTCTACACTAATAGATACAGCTTTAAACGAAACATCCGGATTATTGCTATGGAATAATGACCTCTGGACTCACAATGATGGAGGAAATCCAACTGACTTATATGCTATTGACTTAGGTGATTTGAACCTTTTTTCAACATCAGGTCTTTCAGGTGTTTCTAATGTAGACTGGGAAGATATTGCTCAGGATGATGATTTCATATATATAGGTGATTTTGGAAACAATGCCAGCGGTAACAGAACAGATTTAAAGATTTACAAAGTTTCAAAATCGTCCATAATTGCAGGTAACCCTTTAGTAGATACCATTAACTTTTCTTACGAAGATCAAACGGACTTTTCCCCTCAGTCCGGTAATACGACAAACTTTGACTGCGAAGCACTTATAGTTACTGATACCGGAATATACCTGTTTACGAAAGAGTGGACAGATCAAAAAACAAGCCTCTATTTTCTGCCAAAATCTGCCGGAACCTATTCTGCAGTCCTTCAAGGTTCTTATGATCTAAATGGTTTGGTGACCGGTGCAACTTATATAAAAGGTAAACAAGTAGTAGTTTTATCAGGCTATAATCTCGAAATTATAGATTTCATGCCTCTTAGTATTGCGCCAAATACATTTCTAATGCTTTTGTACGATTTCCAGGGTGATAATTTTTTTACTGGAAATAAAAGAAAGGTAGACTTTGCAGGCGAAGACCATCTTCAGGTAGAAGGCATTACTTCTTCAGATGCAATTCATTATTATTTAAGCAATGAAAGATACAACGCCAATAATGTAGATACGCCTGCTCAAATTCATGAATTAGATTTATCTGGTTACCTGTCAAATTATTTAAGTTATAATAATCTGGATTTTAACAGCAACAAAAAGATTTCGGTTTTTCCAAATCCATCAACTGTCAGCCAAAATGTCTACCTAGATATTCCAAATGAATATCTTGGAAAGAATGCAGTTATAAGTATTTATGATACATATGGCAGGGAAGTTTTTGTAAAAAATAAAACCAATCTTTCCAAACAGGAGACCTTGGAGGTTTTTCTTTCTTCCGCTGGCATTTATATCCTGAAAATAAAAGTTGAAAACAACTTGCAAAACTTTAGGTTGATAAAGATGTAGTTTTTTCGTTAATTTGTAACGATAATATTTTCGGTGTTTACTTGAATATTAGAAACTTACCAAGCCATGAATCTTATTAAGTGTTCAAAACCTTATTTATTTCAAAAATCGCTCAGAGGTTTGGTTTTTGTGGCTTTGACATTAGTACATACAATAAACGCTTTTGCTCAAAATGGCTGTACAGATCCTTTGGCCAATAATTTTGATGCTTCTGCGGTAAGCAATGATGGTTCCTGTACTTATAATTCAGCAAATATATCTCCACATAATTCTGTTGTTCTTAGCTCAACATTGAATGAAAACTCGGGCTTGATTTTATGGGATAATGAATTATGGACACATTTGGATGGCGGCAATCCTACCGATTTATATAATATTGATATTTCTGACTTAAATAATTTTTCAACTACCAACCTATCAAGTTTATCCAATATCGACTGGGAAGACATTGCACAGGATGAAGACTATATTTATCTGGGTGATTTTGGTAATAATGCAAACGGTAACAGGACGAATCTGAAAATATACCGAATAGAAAAAAATTCAATAGAACTGGGCTCGCCAATGATTGAGGAGATCAATTTTTCATATGCGGATCAGGTTGACTTTACACCACAAGGCGGAAACAATACAGATTTTGACTGTGAGGCGATGATTGTCACTGACAACAATATTTTTTTATTTACCAAAGAATGGGTTAGTCAGGAAACAACAATGTATTCGCTACCAAAGACCCCTGGCACTTATTCTGCTGTAAATGAAGGAAGTTACGATGTTAACGGTCTAATTACCGGTGCGACTTATGTCGATAACAAACAAGTAGCGGTTTTATCTGGATATTCTAATACACTCCAACCTTTTATTTTCTTATTGTATGATTTTACTGGAGTCGACTTTTTTAATGGTAACAAAAGAAAGATTGGACTCAATTTAGCTTTTCACCAAGTTGAAGGTATAGCAAGCCAAGATGGACTGAATTATTTTATATCCAATGAATTTTTTTCAGAAACTATCCCAATTTTAGGGACAATAACAACTCAACCTCAAATTCATAATGTTAATTTATCAGACTATCTTGGAAACTACCTTGGCTTAAACAATAGCTCCAGTCAGTTTGCCATGATTGCAGAGTTTGATAATAATTTTAACAGCACAAGGTTATTTGAAGATGCACCTTATGGAGATATAAAAACTTTGACTGTTCAGGCCACTTCAAATGATGATGCTTATGTAATCTATTATGATAACTTTACTCACAAATGGCAGAACAATCCTTCTACTTTTGACGATGTGTTTACTATATTTTACGGGGATAATACTTCACCCGATGGCATATTAAACTCACCTACAACAACGGGGAATTATTACTCTATACAAATCGATGGTTTTGATTTGTCCGACAGGCAAGCGGTCATAATGGAGACCGATAACCTTCCGGTTGATTTTGACGTTAACAACCCCGTATCAGGTCATGAATCCTATCTGCAAAGCGGACAGGATTTCGATATCACTATAAATTTAGAAAGTGAAAAATCGCCTCAGGAAAGGGCTTTTGTAAGATATTCAGACGATGCTTTTGCCACTTCAAATGTGGCTGAAGTGAGTTTTGCCGGTCCAACGTCCTCAAGTGGAACTGCTACAATACCCGCGTCATTTAATACCGATGGAAAAACTGTAGAATACTATGTGTATACGACTACGGTTGCAGCCACAGCGGGTTCTAATCACGATTTGATTACCCTTTATCAGGCTAACAATCAAGGTAATAATTACAGCTATTCGGTTTTGGCCTGTTGTTTTACTGTAGCCGATGGAAACTCTAATGCATCAAGTACTTGGGTGGGTGGAAATCTTCCTCCACCGGCGGCTGATATCATTATTAACCATGATGTTGTTTTAAGTGGGAATTATCAGGCAAATACAGTCGAAGTAACCCCCAACGGAAGCCTTACCGATATTGGAAGCTTTATTCTAACTATAAATAATAATGGTGGTATTACAAATAATGGCGTTTTTGAATTAACATCAAGCACAATCCAATTTAATGCCGATGCTTCAGTTGATGGCACTAACCCTAGAATTTTCAATAATGTAAATTTATTTAATTTTGGTTTAGTGGATGGCGTAAACTTTGGTGCACAATCCATTATAAATGGAACACTTACAATTAACCAGACAGCTTTTGTAGATTTAGGATCACCTATATATGGACCTGATTCTATTTTACGTTATAATAATGGAGGTTTTTATAACAGAAGATCGGAATGGAGTAATGCTAACGCTAGTCAAGGCAATCCAAATCATGTTATCATTAATCCTGGAACAGAGTTAAATCTTGGTTCGGAAAACAAGGGCAACCCAGCAGTACTTAACGGCAACCTCACCATAGAATCCGGTGGTTTTATTTATATGGACGTAGGCTCGGGCCCAGTCAGCGACGATATGGAAGATCCTCTAGTTGTTGGTGGTAACTTAGTTAATCAGGGTACAATTATTCTTTCTGACCTGCCGGGAGGCGATCTTGCTTTAGAGGGTGATTTCACAAATGCCGATGGTGCTACATTAGATTTTAATAACAGGGCTTTAATTTTTCAAGGTGGTGTTTTACAACAGTATAATACCCCAAACCAACAACTAGAAATACCGTTTTTAGTGCTTAACAAAAATGCTGGCGAAGTTGTACTTAACAATAATGTTTCTGTTGTTGGCAATGGCCCTGGCTTACAAATGCAAGACAACGGTATTCTAAATTTAAATGACAATAATTTGGTTTTAGGTGAAACCGGAACTAGTACTACTGTTAGTTTTACGGGAAATGCGGCTCTAAAAGGCTCTGATAGCTCCATTCTAACTTTAAAAGGTAATGCCAATATGGGAGATATTACCTTTGACCAAACAACTTTAGGGACTTCGAATGCTTTAGGCAACATTTTTTTAGAAAAAAATGCAGGGTCTGATGTAGGTTTTTCAAATCCAGTTCATCTCAAAGAAGGAATTACTTTAACCAGCGGGACACTTAACTCCAATGGGAATTTAGTTTTTGTAAGCGATGCTACCAATACAGCTATTGTAAGAGAAGTACCGACTAGTGGCGGAGATATTAGTAATGATGTCGTTATACAAAGACATTTTCCTTTAAGTGGTTTACAGCGTTCATTTAGATACATAAGTCCTTCAGTTGAAACTTCAACATCGATTCATGCCAATTGGCAGGAAGGCGCAACAACTGGTAATTTTGATCCCGAACCAGGTTTTGGAACGCATATCACCGGTGCGCAGGGCCCTGTAGGTCAGGTAAGTTCGAATGGCTTTGATATGACAGAAACTGGTAATTATTCTTTGTATACCTGGAATGAAATTTCGCAGCAGTGGGATCCGTTTACAAGCACAATTGATGATGCTGCTACAGTCGGCACAGTTGAAAATACCCTCGAAATTGAAGATGCCTTTGCGCTTATGGTTCGTGGTGATCGCTCTGCGACTCTACTTTCCAATACTGATGAAGGGTCAAATCCAGCAACAATTAGAACGCGTGGAACTATTCATACAGGAAACTTTTCGTATAACTTTAACTCGCCATTTACTTCTGGTGATTTGGATAAATTCGTATTGGTTGGGAATCCGTATCAGTCACAGGTAGATATGTCTGAAGTTTTTGCAAATACTAGCACAACGGGAGTAAATACAAACTTTGTTTGGGTATGGGACCCAACGATTACTGACAAAGGCGCCTATGCTGTGGTAGACCTTAGCAGTGGTGTTCCAGAGGATATAAATGGTTTACCAAGTTCATCAGATGCCAACGAGTTTCTACAGCCTTTTCAAGCGGTTTTTGTGCAAGTCAATGCTTCTGGGGCTCAAGTGGTTAATTTTGAGGAAAATGATAAAGATAATGCTACACCTCAAACCACTGTGTTTATCGATCAAGAATATAGCAATGCTTCAAAAATTGAAATCAATTTAGTAAATACTACTGACAATGAAATCGTAGATGCGGTAAGATTTAATTTTGAGGATAATTACATCGATACAGTGACCTATGAAGATGCTGTTAAGTTTTGGAATTATGATGAAAATTTTGCGATCCTAGAAAACGATAAATACTTAAGCATTGATAAACGTACACTACCAACAGGAGAAAAAGTGATCCCATTGTTCATTTCAGGGTATAACTCAAATGATTATACCTTAGATTTTGAACTCACAAACCTACCGGACACTGTCAATCTCTATTTAGAGGACACGTATTTAAATACCTTAACTCCGCTAGACACCAACCAACTTGAATACCAGTTCACTTTAGATTTTAGCATTCCGGAAAGTTATGATGCACAGCGTTTTCGATTGGTGTTTAATCCACAAACACTTTCGGATGATAGACCAACAGAAAATAATGAGTTTAGTATTTATCCTAACCCAACATCAGATCTTTTGTATATTAATATTCCTGAGCACCTTGTCGGTCATAGCGCAGGAATTCAATGTTTTGATATGGCTGGACGGCAGGTATCTAGTACAAAAGTAGATCAATTAAAGACAGAAAATACACTAGATCTCAATCACTTATCTCAAGGTTTATATCTTATTAAGATTGAAACAAAAAATGGCATTAAAACTTTTAAAATGCAGATCAGGAGATAAACATTTAATGATTTACTAACATCCTAACTGATAATCAATACTTTTATATATTATTTTTGTGAATTCATTAAGGGCTAATGATGAAATCTTTTCAAATTTATATAAGAGTGTTTTGCGCTATAGCTTTCGGGCTGTGGGGTGCTATTGGGTTTGGGCAGACTACGCTATACACACAAGGGTTTGAAACAGATCTTACTGGGTACTCTCACACCCCAAGCCAAACGCCAAGTGTTGATCCAACAGATCGGTACTTTCATAGAGCAGAACCAAGTGACACTGATATATATGAAGGTTCAGACGGTCCTTATACTAATGTGACGGGTTCATGGATGTTTGTTGGTTCTAATCCAAATACAATCAATAGTGGAAGTCCAGGAATACTTACTTTAGGCTCAGGAATTAACGTAAGTGGATTTACCAATTTAGAGCTATCAATAGATTTTGGCGCAGTACCTAATGATTGGGATGATGGTGATAATTTATCCGTCGAATATTCGTGGAATAATTCAGTTTGGAATACACTATATTCCTTTAACTCTGGAGCAACAAATAGTCCACTAGACTTAAATGGTAATGCTACAGGTGGTACAAACACAGCTAATGGCACTACTTTAACTTACGCTTTACAACCTGTTATTTCTACAAATTTTACTGGTTCGGGCACAACCTTATATTTAAGGGTTGTATGTGATTCAGACGCAAATTATGAAGCATTTGGTTTAGACAATATTGAGTTAACTGGTCTTTCAGCTGGTCCAACAATCACCCTTTCGGAAACTAATATTTCAGGATTAAGTTACGAAGATGGCACAGGCGGACCTTCTGCTGAACAAACGTTTGAGGTATCAGGAACAAATCTTACAGATGACATTACACTTACTGCGCCAACAAATTTTGAAATTTCCACAACTTCGGGTTCTGGATTTGTAAGTTCGCTTACATTACCCGAGTCCAGCGGAGTAGTCAATTCTACAACTATTTATGTTAGACTTATTCCTGGCTTAACAGTAAATAATTATTCCGGTACATTAACAGCAATGAGTACTGGGGCAACTCAGCAGGATGTTAGTTTGAGTGGTAGCGTATTTATTCCCATTTTTGAAGACTTTAATGACAGTGATTTTACAGCCAATCCTGTTTGGACAGGAAATACAACTGATTTTTCTGTAATTACCGATACTACTATTCCTGATGGTAATGCAACCACAGACGGTTCGTTTTTAGCTTCCAATGCTTCAGAAGGTGATATAAGTTTAGCCGTGGAAAGTACAGAAAATAAGGAATGGCGTTTTTCTTTGGCAACACCGGATTTTGATCCTTCTGGAGGTAATTATTTTGGAGTAGTGCTTATGGCTTCAAATTCTTTTTCAGGAGTCCTAGAAGATGCCGATTTTGATGGTTATTATCTTAGGATTGGCACAAATGGTGGAACAGATTTTATAGAACTTTGGGAAAAAAGCGGTACAGGTGAAAGCAAAATTGGAGACTTCCCTTCAAGTCCAGATTTTGACCCTGAAGCTTTATCAGATGGTTTGGATATTAGGGTTACAAGATCAAATACAGGAGAATTTGAGTTGTTTTATAATACAGGATTTGAGTATTCTACAACACCAGTAACATCTGCTGGCACTTTGACCGACAACACTTACAGTACATCGAGCTACTTTGGAGTATATCAAAATATTGGAAATCTTAGTAATACAAGAAGAGTTTATTTAGATAATATTGAATTAGGAAATCCAAATATAGATGACGACAGCACAGTTATATTGCCTTCATCTGTTCAAATTCCTTCAAGCACAATACAAGCAGATTTAACAACATTAGTAAGCGACTCTGAACCAGTATTTAGCTTTAATGTATCAGATTCTGGTACAAGCGATGGCGTTGCTACACAAATCACACGATTAAAGTTTGTTCCTGGAGCTAGTAACACTGCACTTTGGAGTCAAGTCATTCAGGGCATACGAATTGAAAGAAACAGCTTTGGTACACCTTTAGGACAAGGCAATCAGACAGTCACAATTTCAGATACAGAAATTCTAGTTGATATTGTTGGCTCACCAACTCAAATGACAGTGGCAGATGGCGTTTCCGAAGAATATACCATAAGTGTATTTCTAAACACATCGGAAATTACAGATCAACAAGTGCTTCAATTTGAAATAGAATCTGTTTCTACAGGTTGGGATGCATTATCAACTGGTTCTCAATTTCAAGATACGTTCACCAATGTGATTGGAAACACACATACCATTGATGTAGTGGGATCAAATTATGAGTTTATTACTCAACCGGTAACGTCTCTGGTAAATCAACCTATGGGTTTAAATGTAGAGGTTGCTTATACAGATATAAATGGAAATGTTGATATTTCTTTTTCCGGCACTGTTGATTTAACTTCTACAGGCACTTTAAGTACAGCTATTCCTTCTCAGAGTACTGTAAATGGCGTAGCAACTTTTCCAGCTGCAGATATTGTTCACACGGTTTTAGGTACTTCATTTGTACTTGAAGCAACTTCAGGCACTGCTGGATTCCCGAGCCCTTTAACTAGTAATACTTTTGATATTATAAGTACACCCGAGTTGTTTATTACAGAAGTTTCTGATCCTGATATATCAGGTGGTGCTGAAAAGTTTGTAGAAATATACAATGCAGGAGTGAACTCAATTGATTTGAGTACAATAAATTACTTCTTGACTAGAGAAGCAAATGCTGGTGCTAATTACGAGTCAAATCAATTGACTGGGATCATTGAAGCTAAAGGGTATTACATTTTATCGCAATTAAATCCTACTGATTTTAACACGGCCTACGGTATTTCAAGTGATATTCAAGGTTCACTTTTAGGAAATGGAAATGATTCTTACTACTTATCTACATCAGCGTCAGTTTCTGATAGTAATGTCGCGATTTCAACATTATTTGATATATATGGTGAAGTTGGCATTAATGGATTTACGAATGACAGTAGTACAGCTTCGAGTAATGCAGTTGACACAGATGACGCCCCTTGGGAATATGCAGACAGTCGAGCTTATCGTTTGAATCCAGACGTTAAAAATGCTAATTCAACATGGACTTCAACAGAGTGGTTTGTAGATACTGATGGAGCGCTTGTTTCTGAAATGACTCCTGGCTATGGTGATAATGATTACATTTATGAAAATGGTGATTGGAATAATAATATTTACCTCAATGCTAATCCAAATGGAGTGAATGAACCTAACCGAAACATTTTCATAAAATCGGGAACAGTTACATTCGATTCGAATACTGAAATCGGTGATCTCGTCGTCAGAAGCGGCGCAACCCTGGAGCTCGAGCCGGGTGTTAAACTCACAGTCAACGGCGACATCGTCAATGAAGGGACTATTATCTTTGAAAGTGATGATACTTCAACCGCTGTTTTGGAAGCGGTTCAGCCCAGCACTCGAGTGGTTGGAGACGGCTTTGAAGTTCATCGGAGAATCCCGGTTCAACCCGGTATTAGAGCATTTAGGTATTTGAGTTCTTCTGTCGATACACAGAATTCACTTTTTCCTTACGTTTATGATAACTGGCAGGAAGGCGGTGGTACGCCTTCAGGTTTTGGCACTCATATTACAGGAGCCGTAGGACCTGTTGGCAGCATAAGTCCGGAAGGTTTTGATTATACATCATCTGGAAATGCATCGATGTATTCTTATGACCCAAATTTAAGTCAACCCTGGCAATCCATATCAAATACCAATGCCACGACTTTCTCAATTGGTGATGCTTATGCCATTTTAATTCGAGGTGACAGGAGTTCTTCGTTAAACACCAATGACCAAACCGGACCTTCCACCACTATAAAAACTACTGGGCAAATACATGTTGGAGATTTTCCAGTGCCAAATTTATCGACAACAGATGGTCACTTTAATTTGGTGGGGAATCCTTATCAGTCGCAGGTAGATTTAGAGGCCTTACTTGGAAGTGCAACAAATATCAATCAAAACATTGCTTATATCTGGGATCCGACCTTAGGTAGTCTTGGAGGTTATGCTGTTATAGATTTTAGTTTACTACCAAATGTTAATACACAGATTGATTTTGGAGCTACCACCCCAAATACTTCTGATGCTAATCAATACCTACAACCACAGCAAGCTTTTTTTGTAGAAACAGATGGGGTAAATCCGCAAATTACTTTTACAGAAAATGTAAAGGATAACAACACCAATCAAACTGCTGTATTTGAAGAAGAACCCTTAAACTTCTACGTCTTAGACATAAGCTTGCAAGGAAATAACAACAAAACTTATGATGGTGTGAGATTGGTTTACGATAATGATTACTCCAATAGCATTGATAACTTAGACGCAGCAAAGTTTTGGAATTATACTGATAATATGAGTATAATTTCAAACAGCAGTTACCTGAGTGTAGAAAAACGTAATATTCCCTCAGAAAATGAAAAAACTCCACTTTTATTAGATGGTTTGACACTATCATCATATACTTTTGAAGGATATTTTTATACTGAAAATACTGATTTTGATATTTATCTACATGATAATTACACAGGAGAAAACATAGATATTTTACCGAATACTAGTTTTAGTTATACGTTTAGCATAGATCCAAATATCCCTGAAACAAATTCTTCAGACCGTTTCGAGCTTGTTTATGGACACTCAACGCTAGGTATACAGAATAATGATTTAAATGCTTTGACTTTATTTCCTAATCCCTTGTCAAAGGGTGAAAGCCTTGTTTTACAGAATATATCTACAACTCAAATTGAGCAGATAGAAATATTAAACTTAAATGGTCAGCTTTTAGAAGTCATAACACCAGACACAATCTATTATAGTGGGAATTCCGCCGAGATACTGATTAAAACCACTTTGAACGCCGGCACTTATATTTTGAAAGTCATTTCTGGTAAAACCACAAACACATTTAAAATTATTTACGAATGAAACTTGTAATTATAATTAGAATTAAAAAAGTTACATTTGGAGCATTGGTATGAAAAAATATTTTTTTTTAGCATTTATTATTTTAGCATTTGTGTATAATGCTAATGCTCAAGGAACTCCTCCTCCACCTGATGGCGGTAGTGGGCCTGGCACAGTAGATGACGTATCTATAAATTTTTTGATTTATCCCTATATGCTTTTAGGCGCTTATTTAGGCGCTAGATTTTTTTCTAAATTTAAAAAGTAAACATTCCCTTCTCAACTCATAAAAAATGAAACCTAAAAGCATTACATACTCAATTGTAGTAATAATCAAATTCTCGTAAAACACTTCTGTCGAGTAGGCATTATAACTTAAAAACACCAAAAAAGACCACATCAATCCAAATCTATAAGAAGTAAATACACCAATTGCCAGTGGAAAAAGGATATACCACGGATGTACTGTAGTAGCCAGCAAAAAGTAAACCGTAAGCATCCATAAAAAATTTTCTAATATCGATGCAATTGATGGTCTGGTTTTAAATATAATTATCATAAAAAAAGCAATAGTCACCAATGGCATAATCATTCCATAAGACTGAATGATATTGTAACCATAAACTTGAAAACCAAGCCATCTCACTAAATAATAAACACTAGCGTTAAATTCAAATTTACCAAACCACAAACCAATACTTTCTGAAAAATTGTCTATGAAAATAGTATTAAAAAAGGGCAAAAACTGAGCGCTTAAAACCAGTATAAAACCAAAGAGAAAAATTAATGTTGATTTATATTTTAAACTTGAAGTATATCTACGCCACAAAAACACAATCATTAAAGGCAATGCAACCAAACTTATAAGTTTGGTCCCGACCGATAAGCTTAAAATAATTCCACTTACCAAAAATTGTTTTTTTATAAGAAAGTAAACGCTTATTAGAAAAAGGCTTATCATAACACCTTCCAGATGAAGGTTACCCGTTATTTCGATGATACAAAGAGGATTTAGAGCATATAGAAATACTGTTTTTGGATCTTTGTTTAAATACTTAAGAAGTTTTTTTCCGAAGTAGATAAATACCAAATCGAAGCTCACTAACAGCAATCTTAATATGACTAAAAATATCATGATAGATTCCTGTGCTGCGAAAGCAGAAATAGCATATAATAATTGGCTTACGGGTGGATAATTTGAATAGTTACCCGCGCTTAGATCACCCATGCCTTCTTTAAGAATATCGGCTTGGTATAAGAAGTCTGTTTGATTTTCTAAGAAGAAATGATTTACATTATTCAGGTAAGGGTTTATCCCATTTATTAAAAGCTGGCCATCCCAAAAAAATCTAAAAAAATCTTGAGAAAGCTGGGGTATCGAGACTATAAAAATCAATCGATAAATTATAGCTAAACCAAAAATCTGTCTGAATGTAAAATCTGAATATCGAAGTACCAAATAAGTAGCTACAAAGCTAAAGCCTATCAATAATATTAAAAGACTAAAGTCACTTCTGTCTATAAAATAAGCTATATACCCATAAATAAAGCATAGCAGTAAACCGGCTATAAGGTTTAAAGTAAAATTTAATTTGGAACCTGAAGAATACATGGGTTTGCTTTAGTTAGGCTTTAACGACTTTAAAGACACAAAGCCAAAGCCAAAGCACAACATTATATGAAAAAATATGAGGCCAAAATCATCGGTAAGAAAAGCACTATAGATCGCAAACCCAAAATAAAGGCAAAGTAAAAACTCGATTAGAACATGTGGGTGAATCTTTCTATTAATGTAGATGTTTTTCTTCCAGGTATCTTTTACACTACTGATATTGAATTTTGGGGTTCTTATAAAAGCAGATTTTTTTCCAAAATGACCTTCTAACACTGCAACAGAATTATGGAAGGAAAAGCCCATAGCCACAGAGAAAAAACTAATGAATAAAAATGTAAACCTTAAAAGATTTTTAAATCCACCGCCATTAACTCTTGAAAAACTCGTCCAGTAACAAAGGAAAAAAATGAATGTACTTACCGCAAAAAAACTTAAACCATAAAAAAGCCAGTTAAGTTCAGGATGTGCTTTTTTAATGAACAAAACGGGAACACTTAGTAAGGCCAATAATAAAACGACCATAAACAAGCTGCTGTTAAAAAGGTGAAAAAGGCCGTGAAGCTTAGTATTTCTAGTAATACTTTTACTCTTGAGTATAGTTTTCCTGTATTTGGCAAAATTTTCTGCAGCACCTTTGTTCCATCTAAATTGCTGTGATCTCGCAGCACTTATAATAAGCGGTAATTCTGCTGGTGTTTCTACATTGTCTAAATATTTAAATTCCCATTTTTTGAATTGAGCTCTGTAACTTAAGTCTAAGTCTTCTGTAAGTGTATCTCCTTTCCAGTTTCCGGCATCCTCAATACATTTCTTTCTCCATATTCCAGCAGTACCATTGAAATTTATAAAATGATTACCCGCATTTCTGCCAACTTGCTCTAAAATAAAGTGGAAGTCAAGTGCAAAGGCCTGTATTTTAGTTATTAATGAATAATCTCTGTTCAGATGTCCCCATCGTGTTTGTACAACCCCTATTTTATCATTATCAAAATGGGGAATGGTTTGCAACAGCCAGTCTTTTCCTGGCATAAAATCCGAATCAAAAACGGCTATAAATTCTCCCTTTGCAATTTTTAAGCCCTCTCTTAAAGCTCCTGCTTTAAAGTCTACTCTATCTTTTCTTTTGATATGTGAAATATCTAAACCTGTACTTCTAAGTTGGTCAATAATTTTCTCGGTTTGATCTAGTGAGTCATCAGTTGAGTCGTCTAAAACTTGTATGTCTAATTTTTCCTTGGGATATTCAATTTTCGATATATTAAGTAATAATCTTTCGGTAATATATTTTTCATTGTAAATTGGAAGTTGAATGGTTACTTTTGGAACGTGATCTTTAGATAAATCTAATGCAATTCTACTTTCTTTTGTCCTATTAGATTTTAAAAACTTAAAAAGCAGGTCCAATTGTACCAAACTATAAGCAAATATTAGTACTAAGCAAATAGTATAAACCGTGATTACTAAATATTCCAAAACAAGCATATCATCAAAATAACAACTTGCAAATATATACGATATAAATCACTATTTGGATTAAAAAAAAAGGCAAAATATTTATTAAAATGAAATGTCTAGGCGTTTTCCTCCAGTTGCTCCAAGAGGGTTTTACTCTTAAACTCAGGCACTAAAAGCCTCAAGGCTTTTAAACTTTTGTTTTGATTGTTATCTTTTATAAAAACAACCAGATCATCCAGAAGCTTAATCTTAGAATTATCAAAATCATGTGTGGCTTTGGCAATCATGATTTTTTGATGATGTGTAGGTTGTGTATTTTCCTTATCCGCCAGTAGTTCTTCGTATAATTTTTCACCAGGTCTCAAGCCAGTGAATTCAATATTTATATCAACATTGGGGACAAACCCTGAAAGTCTTATCATATTCGTGGCCAGATCAATAATTTTGACTGGTTTACCCATATCAAACACAAATATCTCACCACCTTTACCCATTGCACCGGCTTCTAGTACCAACTGACAGGCTTCGTCAATTGTCATAAAGTATCTAGTTATCTCAGGATGTGTAACGGTAACCGGACCATTATTCTCAATTTGTTTTTTAAAGTGAGGAATTACTGAACCGTTGGATCCTAGTACATTTCCAAATCTGGTTGTGATAAATGTGGTTTTATTATGTGGTTTTCTGGCGACAGACTGCACGTATATTTCAGCACTACGCTTAGAAGCTCCCATGATATTAGTAGGATTGACGGCTTTGTCTGTGGAAACAAAAACAAACCTGTCCGCTTTAAATTTAGTTGAAAGATCCACAAGGTTCCTGGTTCCTCTAAAGTTTACATCCAAAGCTTCGATTGGATTAGATTCCATCATTGGAACATGCTTATAGGCTGCACCATGAAAGACAACATCCGGTTTATGCAATTCAAAAACCTCATGGAGCCTATTATAGTTTCTAACGTCAGCAATAATTTTCTCATAGCTAATACCAGAATAGTCTTTATCCATGCAAAGACTCATCTCATGTAAAGGTGTTTCTGCCTGATCTAATAAAATTATTTTTTTTGGATTAAAAGCCGTCAGTTGCCTGACGATATCGCTGCCTATTGAGCCAGCGGCTCCTGTAACAAGAACAACCTTATCATCATAGATTTTTCTAAGTTTAGATTTATTGAGTTTTATAGGATTTCTTTGGAGTAAGTCTTCTAGTTTTACCTTTTTAATATTAGACAGTATTGAATCCTCATCCCAGTTTTCAATTTCAGGCAGCTTATAAATATTGAAATTCTTTTTCAGTAACTTGTCCAATATTTTATCGTTGTTCTTACTAAACCGGCGTATTTTCTCTCCTGTGATGACTACAGTGTTTTTTGACGCAGATGCCTTAACATTTTCAATATCAAAAATTGGTAATCCTAAAATTCGTTTTTTCTTTAATTTATTAAGGTCTGAAATGAAGCCTGCTAACTTGTATTCTGTTTGAGAGTCATTATTTATACTTTCAGCTACGGCTACATCCGTAAGGTTTGTCCCCAATACGTAAACATATTTATTATTGCTGTTCTTGTGTATGGCTTGAAAAGCCTGTTTTACCATTATTCTGTAGAAAAACAAAAAAGAGAAAGCTATAAAACCATAAATAACAGCTCCAGAGTTAGTGAAAATTCTTTCAACATCATAAAAGTCACAAGTAATATTTATGGTAAATATTACAAATACTGTAAATAATATGGATTGTATCTGCTTGTAAGCGTCTTTTAGATTCGTGTACCTTACTATTCCTAAATAAGATCTAAAGATAAATATGGCAAATACCTGAATTAGAAAAATCAATGAGAAATAAGCCACATTTATTTTGTTGATGTCAAACTTATCAATAGATATATTTATAAGAGCAAAAGTGAAGAATAAAGCTAATAGAGATAACGAAGAATCTATCAAGAAAATCAAACCTCGCGGAACATGATATTTGGAAGCTTTCTTTAATTTGAAGTAAGCAAACTTTTTAAGAGCGTTCATAAAGATTTCACAAAATTGGTTGCACAAATTTATAAAAAAATTACGAACGAGAAATAAAAAAAATTATATTTGCACGCATGAAAAATATTATCATAACACTTTCAGCATTAATTTTAATGGCGAGTTGTGCCAGTAAGAAGGACGTCATCTACTATCAAGATATTGATGAAAGACAATTCCAAAATGTCAACATCATTAAACCTAAACCAAAAATTGAAATAAATGATATTTTACAGGTTGATATAAAAACCCTTGATGAAGTTTCGGCAATACCATTCAGGAAACAACCAGGTGGACAAGTGGGTCAAATGAATATGCAGCCTGGCATGATCAATCTACAAGGTTATATCGTGAATGAGTTTGGTGAAATTGAAATGCCTATTATTGGTAGAATTCAAGTCAACAATTTAACGAGAGAACAGGCTGAGAGAAAGATAAAAGAAAAATTAGACAATTATCTTAAGGATCCTTATGTTTCTGTTAGAGTTGTAAACTATAAATTTACCATTCAGGGTGAAATTGCAAGGCCGGGAACGTATGAAGTTTTTGATCCTAACCTGACGATACTTCAGGCTCTGGGTATGGCGGGTGATCTTACAATAAGAGGTCGAAGAGATAATATACTTATAATCAGGACCAACGGTAGTGAAAGAATTGTAAGAAGAATAGATCTAACAAAATCGGATTGGATGAATTCACCATTCTATTTTATAAAACAAAACGACTATATCTATATAGAACCTAACAACCCTCAGGTCAAAACCGCAGGATTTATTACAAACGTAGGTACTTTAATATCTGCTATATCATTTCTTACCTCCCTAGCGTTAATCTTTGTAACAGTTCGTTAACTTAATCATTTATGTCAGACAATTCACAAACGCCTTTATCTCAGGAAGCTAAGGAAAACGAAAGCTTAAGCCTTAGAGGAGACTTAGTTAGATATTTGAAATATTGGAAATGGATCGTTTTTTCTGTAGTAATAGCTCTGGCTTTGAGTTTTTTATATTTGCGATATACTCCAAAAATTTATTTTACTAATGCCAAGATAAAAATCCTTAAGAAAAAGGAAAGTGGTATGGACATGACTGGGCTATCAAATGTTGCTCCATTATTTGACATGTCTTCAATAAACCTTTCTAATGAAATTGAAATTTTAAACTCAAGAAGGATTATTGGTGAAGTTGTAGACAACCTGAACTTAACGACCTATTTTTACAAAACCGGAAATATTAAGGATAAAGAATTATTTGGTAATCAATGCCCAATAAAAGTTGATTGGTTAATTAATCTTAAAAATGCTGATAACTTTAAAGAACTTGATTATAATTATATTTATCAACCCATAGATGCTGAAAGTTTTAATATCAAAATCAAGGATAATGATTCTTTTGATAAAAATTTTAGTTATGGTGAAGAAATTAAAATAGATGATTTATCCTTCGTCATTTATAAAAATCTCAGCTACGAAGAAGATAAAGACAGCTATGATGAAAATGAATCCGTTATTTTTACATATAAGTCTAGAAGGAGTAGAATAGGCTATATACTTTCTAAACTGGAAACTGAACAAGTAGGTGATGATAGTGAGGTTTTAGAATTGAACCTTGTTGGTGAAAATTATACAAAAAACGAAGCCATACTGAATAATCTTGTTGAAGTATTTAATAAAGATGGTATTAACGATGATAAAGAAGTAGCAGAAAAAACAGTAAAATTTGTAACCAATAGATTAGCAACTTTAGAAAGAGAATTAGACACCGTTGAAAATAATCTAGTTGATTTTAGAAAATCTAACAATTTTATAAGCGAAGCGACTGGAACAACATCATTATTTGGAACTTACACTCAGGCAGAACAAGAGAAGGCAAACTTAGAAAACCAATTGGAAGTGTCTAAACTTATACAAAATGAGATTACAAATAGTAATACTTTTGATTTATTACCCGGGATAAGTCTTGGTCTTGATAATGCTAATACGAATAGTCTCATTACAAAATATAATGAACTTGTACAACAAAGAAGCAGACTCCTTGTCTCTTCTACAGAAACTAACCCAACCGTCATAAAAATTTCACAAGAACTTAGGTTACTAAAATCCAATCTTAATGAATCTATAAATAACTATATAAGATCGCTGCAGGTTTCCTTACAAAACATGAGTAGAAGGGAATACAGATTTAATTCTGATATTAAAGATATTCCTGAAAATGAAAAAATTGCACGTGAAATAAAAAGGCAACAGGAAGTTAAAGAAAACCTGTATATATTCTTATTGCAAAAACAAGTTGAGGCTGATATCTCGGCAGCTATTACAGCGCCAACGGCTAAAATTGTTGATTATGCTTTTACTAATAGTGCTCCAGTGAGTCCAAAACCCTTATTCGTTTATTTAAGAGGATTAGTTATTGGTATCTTAATACCACTTGGTGTCCTGTATATTATGTATCTTTTTGATACTAAAATTACTTCAAAAGAACAAGTACAAAGCAAACTAAACATACCTATTATTGCTGAAATACCTTTAAGTAAAGAGTATGATAATGTTGTCATAGATGCAACTGATAATTCAAATGTAGCAGAGGCTTTTAGAATTCTAAAGACAAATATGAATTATTTGATCACCGAGGAAAAAGACAACAAATCTAGCTGTAAAGTAATATTTTCAACCTCAAGCACAAAAGGTGAAGGTAAAACTTTTACTGCTATCAATGTTGCTTCAGTATTTTCTTCCAATAATCAAAAATCTTTGCTTATTGGTTGTGACTTAAGGAATCCTCAATTACATAGTTATCTAAATGTTTCTAAGAAAAATATTGGATTATCGTCGTATTTAGTTGATTCGGAATTGAAATTAAATGATGTTATATTTAAAGGAGAAAAAGATTTAAATTTTGACATAATTCTTTCAGGCGAGATACCTCCTAATCCTTCAGAACTCCTAAATAATGGAAGATTAGAAGAATTAATAGAAGAAGCTAAACAAATCTACGATTATGTAGTTATTGATACAGCTCCAACAATGCTTGTCACCGATACTCTAACTATAATTAATCTAGCTGATGCTGTGATATATATGGTAAGAGCAAATTATACAGAACTAAAAGTGCTAAGACATATTAAAGAACTGACTAAATTTAACATGAACAAAAATGTTGGTATAGCTATCAATGCGGTTGATGAGAAAAAAGGTTATGAATACAATTATGGCTACGGCTATGGCTACGGTGTTGACACTAATGCTAAAAAGTGGTATCAGTTCTAAAAATCCTTTATTAGTTACGTTGAGAGCTTTAAAGTTCAATTTTATTTGAAGTTATTTTATGAGTTAGGATAAAATAATTCCTCATAATCAGCATCATACAACTAAGCCTCACCTTCTTCTTTAATTTCTCAATTGATTAATACTATTCCCTGAAAACTTCGTATTTCCTATTGAATGACCATATAATTTCTTGGAAACTTTAATTACTGCTTCAAAATATTTGCTCGTATAGATGTAAATGCTTGAAAAAAGTCTTGTTCAATAAAATACAAGTCCTATAGTGTTTTAAAAACTTATACCTTATAAAATAAGCCAGAGCCAAATTTGAAGATTTGAGTTTATTAATTTAAGTATGAAACTGATTAAAAATTAGTACTACAAGAATCTTGCTTATAAATACGTATTATCAAACATACAGCAAAAAATAATCCCTGTCTTTATAAACAGGGATTAGGGAATTATAATGTATAAGCATTAAAGTTTAAGCATATACTAAGAACCACACATTAAACAATCATCACCTTCGGCAGCTTTAGATTGCGCTATTAAAGCTTTAAGTTCATCTGGAGAAAGTTCTCCTTCTTCCGGTGCTGCAGCTTTACTTATTGTTTTAGCCTGATGTTGTTTTAGCTTATCAGCGTTAGCCTGTGCAAGTTTTTCTGTTGTTTGTTCTTGTTGCTCCGGCTTTGGTGCAGACTTAGTTTCTTTTTGCAAAGTAAACTTAATGGCATCTACAGCAGACTTGGTTCTCAGGTAGTACATGCCCGTTTTTAAACCACTCTTCCAGGCGTAAAAGTGCATGGAAGTCAGTTTGGCAAACGTAGCCCCTTCCATAAACAGGTTAAGAGATTGAGACTGATCTATAAAATATCCTCTATGACGACTCATATCTATAATATCTTTCATAGATAATTCCCAAACCGTTTTGTATAATTCTTTCAAATCATTAGGTATGACATCTATATGTTGAACTGATCCATTTGCTCTCATGATCGCATTCTTAACATCGTCTGTCCATAGGTCTCTTTCAACCAGATCTTTCAATAAATGTTTGTTAACAACAATAAATTCACCTGAGAGTACTCTTCTTGTATATATATTTGAAGTGTAAGGCTCGAATGCTTCATTGTTTCCAAGTATTTGTGATGTTGATGCTGTTGGCATAGGAGCAAGTAATAGTGAGTTTCTAACTCCATTTTTCATCACTTTTTCTCTTAGAGCTTTCCAATCCCAGCGGCCACTGAGTTCTTCGTCTTTTATACCCCACATATTATATTGGAATTCGCCCTGACTAATAGGTGATCCTTCAAAACTGGAATATGGTCCTTCAACTTTTGACAGTTCCATCGAAGCCTCTACCGATGCGTAATATAAGGTCTCAAATATCTCCTGGTTAAGCTTTTTGGCACTATCACTTGTAAACGGCAAACGCATTAAAATAAAGGCATCTGCAAGCCCCTGAATACCTAAACCTACAGGTCTGTGTCTCATGTTAGAATTTTCAGCCTCTTTTACAGGATAATAATTTCTATCAATAACTTTATTCAGGTTTTTGATGACTCGCTTTGTAATCTTATAAAGTTCTTTATGATCAAATTCACCATTTTTAACGAACATAGGTAACGCTATCGAAGCCAGGTTACATACAGCAACTTCATCAGGACTGGTATATTCAAGAATTTCAGTACATAAATTTGATGAGCGAATAGTTCCTAAATTCTTTTGATTAGATTTTCTATTTGCTGCATCCTTATACAACATGTATGGTGTACCAGTTTCGATTTGAGACTCTAAGATTTTTTCCCAAAGTTCTCTGGCCTTAATGGTTTTACGACCTCGACCTTCCTGCTCATATTTTGTATAAAGTTCTTCAAAATCATTCCCGTAGGTATCATATAGACCAGGGCATTCGTTTGGACACATTAAAGTCCACTCGGCATTTTCTTCAACACGTTTCATGAACAGGTCCGAAACCCACATGGCATAAAACAAATCTCTGGCCCTTAGTTCTTCTGCACCATGATTTTTCTTCAAATCAAGAAAGCTCATGATATCGGCATGCCAAGGTTCAAGGTAAATGGCAAAAGACCCTTTACGCTTTCCTCCACCTTGATCAACATATCGTGCAGTATCATTAAAAACTTTTAGCATAGGCACAATACCATTAGATGTACCATTTGTTCCGGCAATGTAAGAACCTGTTGCTCTGATATTATGTATAGATAAGCCTATTCCACCGGCAGATTGCGAAATCTTGGCAGTTTGCTTCAGTGTATCGTAAATACCATCTATGCTATCTTCTTTTGCTGTTAATAAAAAACATGAAGACATCTGTGGTTTAGGTGTACCGGAATTGAAGAGTGTTGGCGTAGCATGGGTAAAATATTTTTTAGACATTAAATCATATGTCTCAAGGGCAGAATCTATATCATCAGCATGAATACCAATTGACACACGCATTAACATATGCTGTGGTCTTTCAGCTATTTTGCCATTAATTTTTAAAAGATAAGAACGTTCAAGTGTCTTAAACCCGAAGTAGTCATAATTAAAGTCTCTACTGTAAATTATTCTGGAGTCAAGTGTATCCTTATTGTCTATAATGACCTGATACACTTCATCAGATAGTAAAGGCGCTTTTTTGCCTGTGTGAGGATTAACGTATTCATACAGGTCTGTCATTACCTCACTGAATGTTTTCTTAGTGTTTTTGTGAAGGTTTGAAACTGAAACACGAGCAGCAAGCTGTGCATAATCTGGATGAGTTGTCGTCATAGTTGCTGCAACCTCAGCTGCAAGATTATCAAGTTCACTGGTGGTTACACCGTCATATAAACCTTCTATTACTCGCATAGCAACCTTAGTGGGCTCTACAAGCGGACTAAGTCCATAACATAATTTTCTGATTCGCGCTGTGATTTTGTCAAACATCACTGGCTCTTTCTGACCGTTTCTTTTTATGACATACATTCTGGTAAATAGTTTTTACTCCAAACCCGTAACACTCCCAGGTTTGAATGGGTTAATAGATTAATTTAGTCTTAGCCTTAGCTAATATTGGATATAGATTATTTTGTATGACGAATTAAAAATCCGCATCAAAACTAATTTTATTGTCTTTTTCTTTGTCCTTAGACATCACACCTGCTTTTTGATATTCACCAACACGCTTTTCAAAGAAATTGGTTTTCCCCTGAAGGTTGATCATATCCATAAAATCAAAAGGATTTGAGACATTGTATTCTTTTTCACATTCAAGTTCAACCAATAAGCGGTCAGTAACGAACTCAAGATATTGCGTCATTAATTTTGAATTCATACCAATTAAACTCACTGGCAGAGATTCCGTAATGAATTCTCTTTCAATATTTAAAGCATCGATGATAATTTCTCTGATTCGGTCTTTAGGCACTTTATTGATCAGGTGCTCGTTATGCAGGTGAACGGCAAAATCACAATGAACACCTTCATCTCTGGAAATTAATTCGTTAGAGAATGTAAGTCCCGGCATAAGCCCACGTTTCTTTAACCAAAAGATTGAACAGAAGGCACCACTAAAAAATATACCTTCAACTGCTGCAAATGCAATGAGTCTTTCTGCAAAACTTGGACTCTCAATCCATTTCAGTGCCCAGTCTGCTTTTTTCTTAATGGCAGGAAAGTTCTCTATGGCATTAAAAAGGGTGTCTTTTTCTTTTTCATCCTTTACGTAGGTATCTATTAAAAGAGAATAGGTTTCTGAATGTATATTCTCCATCATAATTTGAAAACCATAGAAAAATTTTGCTTCGGAATACTGCACTTCGTTGACAAAGTTTTCAGCCAAATTTTCATTGACAATACCGTCTGAGGCTGCAAAAAAAGCTAAAATATGTTTAATAAAATATTGCTCATCTGCAGTTAATTTATTTTGCCAATCAGATAGATCTTGATGTAAATCTATCTCTTCTGCAGTCCAAAAACTCGCCTCACATTTTTTATACCATTCCCAAATATCGTGATGTTGAATAGGAAATATTACAAACCTGTCTTTGTTCTCTTGCAAAATGGGCTCAACTGCATTCATAATTTTGATGTTTTTCGGGTTAAATAAATTATTTTTGGGACCAACAAATATCTAAAAATATTCGACTATCAATCGATGTAGTTATGATGTGTTTTCAACAAGTTTTCAACATTTACGTAAGTTAACTGATTATTAAGAGATTATGTATTTATCTGTTAATCAGACAAATGGTAATGTTAAAGTTGTCTTAGCTTAGAGTATATAAAGGTTTGGCAAAATTTAAATTACCATGAAAAAAAATTTAAAATTCAATTTTTGTGAGTAAACTTTTGAATTCATTTTTATTTGTCAAAGGTTTTGAACAACTTTGATGTTTGCAAACAAAAAATTGAACCTGATTTGGCTTTATTTTATGCTGAAGCTGGGGTAAATTTTCTTCATTTCCACCGTAATAATGACTAATAGGGAAAAAATTTTGCTGGAGCTTTTCAGCAGATTTTATAGCTTCTTTCCCGGTAATTGCTATTTCAGTTTGGGATCTTAATTCAGCTAATTTTAATTTATACCATGTTGCAAAGTACATTTTGTAGGCCTTGAATAAAGGCTCTACTTTTTTCACCATCAGTTTACTGGTTTCCAAATAATCCATATTTGAAACCAAATGTCCTGTAACCCACAGATTCTCAGCCATAATTGCATTTGAAGATGGTACAACATTATCGCTGATTTCTTTTTTTCTAACAATTAATTTAGAGTTGTCTGAAGTATAATAGAACAATTTGGACTCATGATCATAAAACCGTTTTAAAACAACATCTAAAAGACGCTCAGCGCACTTAATGTATTTAATTTCAAAAGTTATTTGATAAACCTCAATCAGTGCTTTTATACAAAACGCATAATCATCCAAAAAACCCATTAAATCAGGCTTATTCATTAGCCTGCATACATTATAGTTCTTGTCTATCGCATGATCTGTAATTTCATTCATCAAATCTATTGCTAAGGTTTTATATTCCTTTTGTTGTGTAGCCTGAAATGCTTTCGTAAATCCAAAAACCAGCATGGCATTGTGGGCAGTAATACACTTAAAATCTATCCCGGGTGCTATACGTTTATCTCTTTGAAGTTTTAACTTTCTTTTTATTGAACTAAGGTATTTCTCAACCTCAGATTTTGAGATTATGAATTCATCTTCAATTTCGGTTTTACTTTTATGTTGTGATAAAATATTTCGTCCGTCTTCCCAATTACCTTGTGGTTTGAGGTTAAAAAATTCGATAGCAATTTCAAATTCAATCTCACTTAAAATTGACTTTAATTCAGTGTAAGTCCAGGTGTAAAACTTTCCTTCCTCACCTTCAGTATCAGCGTCTAAAGCAGTGAAATAGCCTATAGATTCACTTTTCATTTCCTCCTGTATAAATTGAATACATTGGTCAATACAATTCTTATACGTCGGTTTTCGGGTGAGTTTGTAAGCATTAGCGTAGAGCGCCAGTAATTGTGCATTGTCGTACAACATTTTTTCAAAATGTGGCGCAAACCAGTATTCGTCAACACTGTAACGGGCAAAACCACCACCAAGCCAGTCATATATCCCTTTGCTGTACATTTGGTCAAGAGTGATTTCAACGGCTCTTAATGCTTTTTGGTCATTGTAAACAGCCTGATATTCCAATAAACTCTCCCAAATACAGGGCATAGGAAATTTTGGGGCTTTATCCTGACCGCCGAAATCAAAATCAATTTCATTAAACCAATCCTGATAAAGATTCTGGAGTATCTCTTCGCTTACCGCAGAATTGTCTTTATGGTGAAAAATCAATTCTTCATTGCTTAAACCTTCGGTAAGACGTTCTGCGGTTTTAACGAGCTTATCCGGTTGCTCCGAGTAAGCTTCAGCTATATTTTTCAACACCATTTTCCAATTGTCTTTGGGGAAATAAGTACCTGCATAAAAGGGTTTTCCATCCGGTAAAGCAAAAGCATTCAGCGGCCATCCGCCACGTCCTGTCAGTATTTGTGCCGCCTCCATATAAATCTGATCGATATCCGGGCGTTCTTCCCGGTCTATTTTGATGTTGATGAAATGGGTGTTCATGATTTCGGCCACTTTTTCATCTTCAAAACTTTCATGAGCCATCACGTGACACCAGTGGCAAGCCGAATAACCTACGCTGATGAGCAAACACTTGTTTTGGTTTTTGGCCATTTGCAACACCTCATCACTCCATTCCTGCCAATGTACGGGATTGTCTTTATGTTGTAAAAGATAAGGACTTGTGGACTTTGAAAGTTGGTTTCTTAGCATTATTCGATTGTTTAACTTACAAAATTAATGCATGAACGGGTATCTAGCACAGAAATTATGATACTGTTGATGCTATCGCTGATATTGTCTCTATCGCTGCTATTGTCTCTATTGTTGCTATCGATAAATGCCTAAACTGAAACTTATTGTTTTCGTTAAAGTTGCAGAGGTGTAATAGGTTTAGTGTTTTTTTAAGCCTTAATGTTATAAATAAGAATATGCGATTTAAGGCTTTCACGCAAAGCCCTCAAAGTGTTTTTATACGCAAAGCTCACAAAGCCCTAACGAGTCTTAATGTCTTAATGGCTACTTTTTTTTGGCAAAGACGCTGAGGGTTATAAAATATGTTTAAAGCCTTTTTATGGTAATAGTTTATCGAGTTATAAATGCGTTTGAGTCTATTGATTATAATGATAGTTCAACACAATTGTATTTTTTCAATTTTTCAAATCCTCACATTTTCAAATCTTAAAATAACCGCATTGCTAAATTAATACACTGGTAAATGGCTATCCCGAATCGCACAATCTCGATGTTTAGAACTTTAATACCCTAAAACCTCCTCAATCTTCGCTTTCACCTTTTCCGTACTGGGGATCATGGTTTGCTCTAAAGTTGAATTTAACGGAATGGCAGGCATATTTTCAGAACCAATCGTCATCACCGGAGCATCCAGATATTGAAAGCATTGTTCTTGTATTTTACCACTCAAAGCTCTGGCAAAGCTGTTATCTGAAGGTTCTTCGGTAACCACCAAACACTTTTTACATTTTTTGACAGATTTATAAATGGTTTCTTCATCTAATGGATGCAGTGTTCTTAAATCTATAATTTCTATGCTCTCTTTCATTCCTAATTCTGCTGATGCATTTACAGCCCAATGCACACCCATTCCGTAAGTGATGATGCTTAATGTTTCTTCATCATCTTTGGGCCAGATTTCCTGTAAAACCCAGGCTTTGCCAAAAGGTAAAACATAATCTTTGTCAGGTTCTACGCTGGTTGCGCCTTTAGTGCCAGGAACTTTACTCCAGTATAAACCTTTATGTTCAAAGATCACCACAGGGTTAGGGTCATAATAAGCGGCTTTCATAAGGCCTTTGAGGTCGGCACCATTACTGGGATAAGCAATTTTAAGTCCGCGGATGTTAGTCACCACACTTTCGACCGAAGACGAATGATAAGGGCCGCCACTGCCATACGCGCCAATCGGCACACGTAAAATCATCGACACCGGCCATTTGCCTTCTGACAAATAACAACTGCGACTGACTTCAGTAAACAGTTGATTCAATCCCGGCCAGATGTAATCGGCAAACTGAACCTCGACAATGGGTTTTAAACCAACCGCAGACATGCCCACCGTAGAACCTACAATAAATGCTTCCTGAATTGGTGTGTTGAATACCCTATGATCGCCAAATTTCTGGGCTAAAGTGGCCGCTTCTCGAAATACACCACCCAATCGTCCGCCAACATCCTGTCCATAAAGTAAACATTCCGGATGTTCCTGCATCAACTCCTCAATAGCAAATAACGCACAATCGACCATCACCACTTTTTCTGCGCCCTTTGGTTCGCGCTCACCGGTTTCTTCTGTGATGGGTGTCGGCGCAAAATCATGGGTAAACAAATCTTCAGGTTTGGGGTCTTCTGCGGACAGGGCCTCTTCATAATCAGATTTGACTTTAGTTTGGATTTCTGCTTCAATGGCCTCAATATCTTTGAGAGAATAGCCATTGGCTTTCATCAATTCGACAAATTTTGGGTAGGGATCACGTTGTTTAGATTCCTCGAGATCGTCTCTGTAAAATTCCATTCTGACGCCTGAGGTATGATGATTGAGTAACGGACATTTGGCGTGTACCAAAAAGGGTCGGCGTTCCCGGCGCACAGTGTCAATGACATTTTCTAAAGTCGAGTAGGATTCTTCAAAATCAGTTCCGTCAATGCTCACCGCTTCAATGCCGTGAAAGCCTTTGATATAGTCAAAAGCGTTTTGGGCTCTGGTTTCTTCTGCGCTGGCGGAAATGTCCCACTCGTTATCCTGAATCAAATAAATGATGGGTAATTGTTTTAAAGCTGCCATTTGAAAAGCTTCTGCCACTTCACCTTCTGTAACAGAGGCATCGCCTAGGGAGCAGAGGACAAGACCAGTTAGCCCCCTTTCCCCCATAGGGGGCAAAAACTTATTAAAGTCCTCTCCTTCAGAGAGGGTTTGGGAGAGGCTTATCCCCATAGCCGCTCCCGTCGCTGGAATCGCCTGCATGCCTGTTGCCGAACTTTGGTGAGGAATTTTGGGTTTATCCTCATCTTTTAAACTCGGGTGTGAATAATAGGTACGTCCGCCGGAGAAAGGGTCGTCTTTTTTGGCTAAGAGTTGAAGCATCAAGTCTTTGGGTTGCATGCCGATAGCGAGCAGCATGGCGTCATCCCGATAATAGGGATAAACGTAATCCTGGGGCTGGAGTTGCAGGCCTACAGCGGTTTGTATGACTTCATGGCCTCGGGAGGTGGCGTGCACGTATTTGGAAACGACCTTGAAATTTTCTTCGTACAATTCTGCCATGGATTTGGCGGTGATGAGGTTTTTAAAGGCTTTTTTAATTATATTTTTATTCATAATTTTTTATTTCTCGCAGAGGCGCTAATTTTTATTTTCTCTCGCAAAGGCGCAGAGGCGCAAAGCGTTTATTCTATTTTTTTATTTCTCGCAAAGGCGCTAAGTCGCTAAGGTTTTATAAGTTGTTTACGATTCTAGTTATACCATTTTTAATAAGAGCTTCATTGAAATTTATAAGCAATCCCAGTTTTAAACCAGTTAGTTTTAGATAAGTTAAAACTTGTTTCGGGTGAACAGGGGCAATATTTTCAATTGATTTTAACTCTATCAATACCTTATTATTTACGATTAAATCTGCTCTAAATCCAAGTGACATTTTTTTGCTTTTCCAAATTAGAGGAATACCTTTTTGTCTTTCAACATTTAAATTATGAGATTTCAATTCACTATACATAACTTCTTCATAAACAGACTCCAATAATCCAGGCCCTAACTCAACATGAATTTGGTAGGCAGTGTTTACAATTATTTTTGATAACTCATTTTCATTCATAATGTAAGAATTTACTTGGCGTCCTTGCGCCTTTGCGAGAAAATTTAATAATCCTCCAAATAATCCGCAATTCTTCTTAAAAAACTACCAGCTAAGAATCCATCAACAATACGGTGGTCAAAGGATAAAGACAAATACATCATCGATCGAATTTCAATTGTATCGCCGTCCTCTTTTTCAATCACTTCTGCCCGTTTCTTGATGATACCTGTAGCCAAAATAGCTGCTTCAGGTTGATTAATGATTGGCGTGCCCATCAAACTTCCAAAGGTGCCAACATTAGAAATGGTAAAGGTACTGCCTTTGGTCTCGTCGCTTGTCAATTTGTTATCTCTGGCTTTTGTTGCCAGGGCATTCACCTCTTTCGCCAGTTGTTCAACGTTCTTTTGGTCGGCGTGTTTGATCACCGGGACAATCAGATTTCCACTGGGTAAAGCTGTTGCCATACCTATGTTAATATCATCTTTAACGACAATATGCTTATCATCTAAAGAAGAGTTTATTTTTGGAAAATCTTTGATGGCTTTGGTGACGGCTTGAATGAACAGAGGCGTAAAGCTCAATTTTTCACCGGTACGCTCTTGAAATTCAGTTTTGTTGTTATTTCGCCAATTTACGAGATTAGTCATATCGGCTTCCACATAAGCAGTCACGTGAGGCGAGACATGTTTAGAATAGACCATATGGTCGGCAATCATCTGTCGCATGCGGTCCATTTCCAGGCGTTCACCCTGTCCGACATCGAACTTTAAATCGGGCACTTGAAAACCGGTACTCGAATTGGAAACCGGCTGGGCAAATTGAGCGGGGCGACCATCCTCTATGTATTTAAAAATGTCTGATTTGCGTAACCTGTCGTTGGCACCTGTTGCCGGTATTCTGGCTAATTCTTCGTAACTGATATGGTAGTCTTTGGCAATTTTTTCTACTAGTGGGGAATAGAAATTATTATTTCTGTCTGGTGCTGAGTAAGTTGAAGAAACGGCTTTATTGCTTTTATCCGATTTAGTTTGTTTTGATGGAAGAGATATTGGTGTTTTCTTTTCTGTTTTTGAGGCTATGTTCTTTTCTTTACTTTCAACATCACCTGCAGAGGCTTTTTCCAAAATTGCAATTACTTCACCTATTTTGACCACGTCTTTAGGTTTGTACATTTTTTCAACTAAAACGCCTGAAAAGGGCGCCGGAACTTCGTTATCAACTTTATCTGTACCCACTTCGACAATAATATCACCCTCTTCAAATGTATCGCCTTCTTCTACTAACCAGTTGAGGATAGTACCTTCGGTGATGCTTTCGCCCATCTTAGGGAGTTTAAATTCTACTTTTTCTGTTGTTTTATTTTGGTTGCTCATTTTTTTATATCTCGCTAAGGCGCTAAGGCACAAGGTTTTATTTCTTTATTATCAATATCTATTTACTACCCACTACTTTCTACCCTCTAAAAACTCATTCAACGTTTGATAAAAATCCTTTTGCTTTGGTCGGTTTTTGGGGATTTTTCTTAAAGGTTCAACTTCTTCAAGACTGCTGTGACAATCTGCGGGCAATTGCTGATAAAGTTTGGTTCCGGCTGTTTTCCAGGCTATCATTTCGTCAGATACTTGCTTAATAATTTTACCCGGGTTACCAACCACCAAGCTTCGCGGTGGAATTTTAGTTTCTGCTTTGATAAAAGCCATCGCTCCTAT
>CAZQKB010000014.1:0-101584 GCA_964593755.1 uncultured Mesohalobacter sp.
CCAAGCTTCGCGGTGGAATTTTAGTTTCTGCTTTGATAAAAGCCATCGCTCCTATTATCGATTCTTCACCTATTTCTGCATCGTCCATAACCACGGCATTCATGCCTATCATACAATTTCTGCCCAGATTGGCGCCGTGAATAATCGCGCCATGACCTACATGAGCGCTTTCACGCAAAATGATACTTTTCCCCGGAAACATGTGAACTGTACAGTTTTCCTGCACATTGACACCATCTTCTAAAATAATTTCACCCCAATCCCCTCGAATAGCAGCCCCAGGTCCAATATAACAATTTTTGCCAATGATCACATTTCCCGTCACCGCCGCTAAGGGATGGATAAAGCTAGAAGGGTGGACGATGGGGATGTGGTTTTTGAATTTGTATATAGCCATATGTATGTGGTAGTTAGTAAGTAGTAATTAGTGAGCAGTGATTAGTAATCAATTGGTCGTGAGCGATGTATACCAGAGACTTAATTTTTAGTGACCTATTTTTTGATGACATTGTGTATAAAGTTTATTTTTTATTCGATTTAATAAGTGAGAAAATCATCTTTGATATTGAAGATAATTGTTTTCTAACCTCTTCCTTTTCATCAGTGGTAATATAGCCTCTTAGAAAAGCTTTGGTAGAACACGCAACACATTCATTGGCGCTTCCTTTAGCGATAACTAAATATCTATTGAATATTGCATAAGAACCAGACGTACCTTCAGCAATGTTTAAGGCAATGGAGTCGGCGGCATTCCCAAATTGAGATGATAATTTGTATGTTTCATGTTTTGGGAATTTTTGGATTAGTTTATTTACGTACTCACCAAAAACTATTGCTTTCTGGTAAACTATCAAGTCTTCGAATTTGAAATGATATTTACTATTTAATTTCTCCATAATTATGTCTATGAACTAAAAAAGTCTAAACCTATGTTGCATTGTTAAACTACATGCTAATTACCACTTACTAATTACTACCCTCTACTTACCTATACTCCGCCAGCTTCTCCTTCGTAAACTTACTCAAAACCAACCTGCCACTAATTTCAGCGCGTTCCATTAATAATTCATCCCAGTCCTCAGTACCGCGCCAGAACATGTGTTTCATGTGTTTGACGGCTTCTGGATTGTAGGTGCAGAGTTGTTCGGCCAGAGCATCTACAGCTTCGTCGAGCGCTTCTACGGTATCAAAAACGTCGGCGTAGAGGCCTTTTTGTTTGGCCCATTCCGGACTGAAAAAGGTATTGGCGTCAATGGCGATTTGAGACATAGCGCTGATGCCTATTTTACGTTCTACTGCAGGTCCGACGACAAAGGGGCCGATGCCGACATTGAGTTCGCTGAGTTTAATAGCCGCATATTGAGTTGCCAGGCAGTAATCCATAGCGGAAGCAACACCAACACCGCCACCTACAGTCTTACCGTGAACCCGACCAATGATGAATTTTGGACATTTACGCATCGCATTGATGACGTTGGCAAAGCCGCTGAAGAATTTTTTACCGGTAGTTTCATCATCTATGGCGACGAGTTCATTAAAACTGGCTCCACCACAAAAAGCGCGATCGCCTCCGGATTTTAAAATGATGACTAAAACTTGGTCATTCTGCCCCATTTCAGTAATAGTTTGAGCGAGTTTGGCTAGAATATGACCCGGTAATGCATTGCTTTTAGGGTGAAAAAATTCAACAGTTGCAATTTGATTATTAATATTGTGTTTAACATATGCCTCTTCCATAAGAAATATTTTTTCGAAATCGATTTCGTATTATTTCTCAAAACTAAATAAAGTCCAATTCCTAAGCAAGGAATTATCAAAAGCTTATATTTCTTTGTACAAACAAAAAGAGCCATCTCAACGGTTGAGACGGCTCAGTATTTTTAATTTTAATTGCATTTAAAACATCTCTCTTCCTGAAAAGTGAAATGCTCCTTCAATTTGTGCATTTTCGTCACTATCACTGCCATGGACAGCATTTTCACTGATAGAATCTGCGTATTTTTTTCTGATGGTTCCTTCAGCAGCGTCGGCTGGATTTGTTGCCCCAATCAATGCTCTAAAATCTTCAACAGCATTGTCTTTTTCTAAGATGGCTGCAACAATTGGTCCTCTTGTCATATACTGTACAAGCTCCCCAAAAAATGGACGCTCTTTGTGTATAGCGTAAAAAGTTTCAGCATCAGCAACTGTCATCTGTGTTTTTTTCATAGCGACAATTCTAAAACCAGCTTCATTAATTTGGTTTAATATTGCACCCGTATAGCCTTTTTCTACTGCGTCTGGCTTAAGCATTGTAAATGTTCTATTTCCTGACATAATATTTAAATTTCAAAATTTTTTGCAAATGTAATCAAAGCTTAGTTTTAATCCTCATTTTATATTGATTTTAAGCTACGTAAAGGCAAGTTTTATTCTAATTATAAATAAACTGTCTCCTAAAACCTAGAACCAATTTCCCAGCCTAGAGAATTGTAGCCACTATTGGGGATTTGGGTATTGAAGTTTGAAATGTGGTTAAATAAGAAACCTAGATAAATTTGCTTTTAACGCTAGTTGTAAAGCAAGTGACAATGGCACCAAGGATAATTTTGTAAAAGTAATCTGTCATGCTAAGTACGATGAGTGCATCTGTAATGTATACCTTTGCTGATGATGAGGTGATACTTGCAGAATGTAGGCTTAAATTATAAAATCCTGAATGGCCTTACATGCGGCTGTCGAGGATTTTATTATACAAGACTGAAATAAAATGGAGGTTTGAGATTTGAGCAACTAAAACTTATAACCAATAGAAAGAAGATAGACACTTTGGTTGATAAACAAATCTTCATCATTTTGACTATTTTTCAAAACATTACTTATTCCGCCATTAATGCGCAGGGTCGTAAAAAACCCATCATTATATTCGTAGGACATGCCAAATGCTATACCAGCATCAACAGTCTTATATTTATCGGAGACATCTATTAAATCACTAACTGAGTCCTCGTTTCTGCTGAGAGCAAAACTAACATATGGCCCAGCCTCTACATAACACCCATGATCTACATAGTATTTTGCCAGTACAGGAATGTTCAGATAATTCAGTTTGACCTTGATATCATTTTCTCCAGTTGTAAGCACAGTACCTTGTTCAGAATAGATTAATTCTGGTTGGATACTAAAATCTTCAAAAAGCTCAACTTGCATAAAAGCACCTATATGAAAAGAATTTCTAAATTCATTGTCTTCTACATCACGCCCGAATGTTGTAATATTAAGTCCGGCTCTAACACCATAATTAATCTCTTGAGATAAAACCTGATTATTAATACTTATAACCAAAATAATTATGACAAATACCAACTTCATAGGTCAATTTTTAAAATGAAAGTATGCATATTCTTAAAATCTGAATCCCAGCTCCCAACCTAAAGAGTTGTACCCACTATTAGGTATTTGAGTATTGAAGTTTGAAATATGGTTAAATAAGAAACCAAGATAAATTTCACTTGAAGATATAGGGTATGCAAGACCAAAAGACAAATTTTCTAAAAAAGTAAAGCCTTTGGCTACGCGTTCTGTTTCTGTATCAATGTAACCAGCACCAAGTCCGGCTGTAATTTCAAAATGTAGATTTGATAAAATTTCACGTCTGAGCTGAAAACCAATTTCAAAAGCAAAGAATGAAATAGTTTTCGGAGTCATAAACCTTTCTCTAAATTCCAAAAAGTTTTCGCCATAATTAAATTCCTGAACAAAGAATTTGTTTAATAGCTGATGTCTGATGTATTGGTATTGCAGTTGTGGAATTGCTATAAAATCCCACTGGCCTAAATCTCTCAACTTATAGAAGCGTTGATATTTGAAAGTATTAATATCAAAAGCGTAATCTACTTCTTCAAAATAGAAATTGTTTCTGCTGTTTTTGTTAAACTGAACACCCGACTTAAGAAATGAAATCTTGTGTTCCCTTTGAGCCCAGGAAGTTTTACACCCTAAAATGACAACAAATAACAGAATAAAATAACTGGACTTTATGGTCATATTTAGAGTTTATGATCTGGATAAGTATAAAGTTTTACGGCTTTAAAAGCGCTTCTGCGTTATCAATAGCCTGCATTACCTTTACTTTCATCTGTTCTGCTTCTTTCTTGGAAATCTCGATAGCTTTGAGCCTGGCTTTTAAACTGTCAGCATCTTTAAGTTTAATACCGTCATTTATTTCAGTCTTACTAAATTCATCTCCAAAATCTTTCATCCAATCCATCATCATGTCGTGTCCTTCTTTTAGGTCGCGAATGGCTGGTTTGTAGATTTCTGCATTCGTGCTGTCTACTTTAGCTTCTAAGCTGGATATAAGCTTAGATAGTTTTCCCATTTTAGGCATGACCTCATCGTGTATTTCGATAGCTTCAGTCATTTTTTGGTCAAAGGCCTTGGCTTCTTCAGGTTGAGGCGTGTTGCAACCTATTGTAAATGTAGCGATTATAACCAGGAAGAGTTTAATGAGTTTCATGATCGTATTTTTTTAGCAAATATAAATTCTATAATGCGAATTAATATCAAAAAGTAAACTTTATTAAATCAGAATATTTAATTTAGAGGTCAAAATTCTTTCTTGGAAAATTCAAATTTTTACATCTATGATGCTTCTGCCGGATCTGGTAAAACTTTTACCATTACAAAAGAATATTTGAAGATTCTACTTACCCAAAATCAAAGTTTTGCTTTTCAAAATATATTGGCCGTAACCTTTACTAATAAAGCTGCAGCTGAAATGAAACAGCGAATAGTTGAAGCTTTGAAATATTTTTCGAGGATCGATCGAACCAAAAACAATAAAAGCCTTTTTGAAAAAGTATGTGAAGAAACTACTTTAAGCCCGGGAGAAGTTGAGCAAAAGAGCCTTCAGGTCTTAAAATACCTTATACCAAATTATGCCGGTTTTGAAGTTTCTACTATTGACAGTTTTAACCACAGAATTATCAGAACTTTTGCCAAAGACTTAAAAATTTCACAGAATTTTGAGGTAGAACTGGATCACAAGCAATTCATTAAAAAAGCCATTGAAAAGCTGATCGATGAGGTTGGAAAAAATGAAGAATTAACCTCTTGGCTGGTCGAATTTGTAGAATATAAAATTGATAACAATAGAAGCGGAGATATTCAAAAAGATCTTATAGACTATGCAGAACTTCTTGTGAATGAAAAAAATTTTGAGGCCATTGAGAAGATTCAAAATATTGAACTTAAAGACCTGAAAAGAATAAAATTCAAAATCATTGAATATCGTAAAAGTCTAAAAGAAGAATTAAAAAATATTGCTCAACTGTTTTTTGAACTTATTGAACAGCATAATATTGATGCCGGTGATTTTAAGGGGAATTATATTTCAAAATATTTCAAGAACATAATTCAAAACGACCGGATTCTTAGTGAATTTTCATCTCAATGGCACGATATTGCAAACACAGAACTCTACAATAAAACTGCAAAAGAAACTCTAAAGCTTTCTATTGACGCGATTAGACCAGAAATCGAAAGCTTATTTTTACAATCCAAATCTAAAAGTCTTGAATACCATCTTTCAGACAGGGTGTTGAAAAATTTTGTGCCGCTTGCTATGATCAGAGAGGTACAATCACATCTAAATTCTATAAAAGAGGAAAATGAAATTTTATTTGTAAATGACTTCAATCGAATCATAAGCAAGCAGATCAACAATCAGCCTGTACCTTATATTTATGAAAGGTTGGGAGAAAAGTTTAGACATTATTTTATTGATGAATTTCAGGACACCTCAACTTTGCAGTGGAAAAATTTAATACCTCTGGTTGAAAATGCTATCACTACCCAGCATAGTGATGGCTCTTCAGGTAGTCTTTTCCTTGTTGGTGATGTTAAACAGTCAATTTATGAATGGCGCGGCGGAGACCCTAAGCAATTTCTTGACCTGTCTCAACTTAGAAAAAATCCTTTTAGTGTCAAGGCAAATAGAAGCGTATTAGGAGATAATTGGAGGAGCTGTAAAGAAATTGTTACTTTTAATAATGAATTTTTCAAATTTGCTTCAAAAAAACTAACCAGTCCGGACCACCGAGAATTATATGAAAATGTCCTACAAAACGAAAAGAAAAGCGGTGGTTACGTGGAAATAAATTTTCTCCCTGATATCAAAAACAAAGATGAAAAATTAGCACATCAGGTTAGTATTCTACAAGACATCATCCAAGATCAACTAGAGAATGGTTTTTCACTAAATGAAATTTGTATTCTGGTTAGAAAAAACAAAGAAGGCGTTAAAATATCGGAAGCTTTCAACAATCTTGAAAACCCCATACCTGTTATATCTCAGGAGTCTTTACTGATTAATTCAGATGCTAAAGTCCAATTGCTTGTTACATTCTTAAAGTTCGTTCATGATCCTAATGAAGAGACCTTTATAAACTTCATTTTGCTGTGGAGCAGCTTTAATGATTTGGATTATGACTACAACGATTTAAAGGACACAAAAGGACAAAAGCTTGAAAAAATCATAGCATTTTTACAAGATAAAGGTTTAAAAATAAATTTAGATAATTATAGGAATATCTCTCTGTATGATAAGATAGAATATGCCCTCCGTGTTTTAAATATCAGTCAAAAGGCTAATGCTTATGTTCAGTTTTTTCTTGATGAAGTGTTTGAATTTTCAAAATCTATAGCAGCCGATATTAATGGTTTTCTAGATTATTGGGATGAAAAGAAGGATAGTAAGAGCATTACAACCTCAGAAGATGCGGATGCTGTAAAAATTATGACTATACATAAAAGTAAAGGCCTGGAGTTTCCCGTTGTAATCTTAGCAAATTCTAACGGTTTTTTAGCAGACTTAAACCATTCTCAGGATTGGATTAACCTGGATGAATCCATTTATGGCATACCTTTCTTTTATAGCTCTATATCCAATAAAATCAGTAACTTAAGCGAACAAACAGAGAAAGTATATCTAAAAAACATCAACAAGGAAGAGCTCTCCAGCATGAACACCGCTTACGTTGCCATGACCAGGCCTGTAGAGCATTTATACATTCTTTCTCAACCTATTACATATAGAAAAGACTACAGCTTTGAAGACCTTCTTAAGGATTTCTTGAAGGAAAAGGCAATATATGATGATGAAAAAATCAAATATACCTTTGGGGAAAAAGCTGTAAAGAAAGGAACACATAAAACCTATAAACAAGATTATTCAGGTTTTTTATCCTTTGACATTCAAAGTTACTACGATACGCTTACAGCCAACGAGACTTTGACAAAGTCTGAAAATGATGAACAAATCTATGGGAAAAAAGTTCATGACATCCTACAAAATGTTATGTTTAGTGAAGATTTTGATAGACTAGAAAGTGATGAAGATACATTATTGAAAGTCCGCGAAATTTTAAATCACCCTAAGCTAAGTGAATTTTTCGAAAAAGATTGGTCCATTTACAATGAAATGGATCTGGTGTATAATGGCCAAATATTTCGACCGGACAGGGTTTGTCTAAAAGGAAGCGAAGCTGTAATTATAGATTATAAAACAGGTATCGAAAAAGAAAGCCATTTCCATCAATTAACAAGGTATAAAGTCGCCTTAGAGGCTATGGGATTTTCAATAAAATCGGCTTTTTTAGTGTATATTCGCAAAAATATTTACATCAAAGAGTTATAAAATATCATATTTATGTTTTCAGATAAATTAAAAGTTCAATTGGAAAACGAAATTTCCAGTATAAAGGAAGATGGGTTATTCAAGAAAGAAAGAATAATCACATCACCACAGGGTGCAGAAATAACCTTAGACAGCGGGAAAAAAGTTCTAAATTTTTGTGCAAATAATTATCTAGGTTTGTCTTCACATCCGGAAGTTGTACAAGCGGCAAAAGATACCCTTGACTCTCATGGGTTTGGTATGTCCAGTGTTAGGTTTATTTGCGGAACACAAGATATCCACAAAAAACTTGAACATACTATTGCCGATTTTTATGGTACAGAAGATACTATATTATATGCCGCTTGTTTCGATGCCAATGGCGGTGTTTTTGAACCACTATTGACCAAAGAAGATGCCATAATTTCAGATTCACTAAACCATGCTTCAATTATAGATGGTGTTCGCTTGTGTAAAGCTGCAAGATACAGGTATGCTAATGGTGATATGAAAGATTTGGAAAAGCAGTTGCAGGAAGCAGACCAAAATGGAGCAAGACATAAATTGATAGTCACAGATGGTGTATTTTCAATGGATGGCCTTGTAGCACCCTTGGATGAAATATGCGATTTGGCTGACAAGTATGAGGCACTGGTCATGATAGACGAATGTCATGCCACAGGTTTTATTGGTCAAAATGGTATTGGAACGCCAGAAGTAAAGAATGTGTTAGGAAGGGTTGATATTATAACCGGCACTCTGGGGAAAGCACTTGGTGGCGCCATGGGTGGCTATACTACTGGTCAAAAAGACCTGATAGAATTACTCAGGCAAAGGTCAAGGCCCTATTTATTCTCAAATTCATTAGCACCATCAATAGTAGGAGCTTCTCTGAAAGTTTTTGAGTTATTGAATAAAGACAATAGCCTTAGAGACAAACTTGAAGAAAATACAAACTATTTCAAGAGAGAAATGAAAGCCGCTGGTTTTGATATTATAGATGGAGATTCTGCCATTGTACCCGTTATGCTTTATGACGCTAAGCTTTCACAACAAATGGCTGCAGACCTCCTGGAAGAAGGTATATATGTTATTGGCTTTTTCTATCCCGTGGTACCTAAAGAAAAAGCAAGAATAAGAGTCCAACTGTCAGCGGCACATGAAAAAGAACACCTTGACATGGCAGTACAGGCCTTTATTAAGGTTGGCAGGAAACTTAAAGTTATATAATATTGTGGCTTAAAATAATTTGTATATTTGTCAGTAAAAGAAATTAAAATGAAAAAACCAACTAAAATATTTTTCCTCTTACTTTTTGTATTTGGAATGACTACTATACATGCACAGGATGAAAATAACCCCTGGTCTGTTTTTATAGGTACTAACGTTGTAGATTTTTACCCAACCGGTGCTGATATTGTCACTCCTGATGGTATTATCTCATCTCCGGACTTTGGTGATGATCTATTTTTTAAAACTGACAATTGGAATTATATTTCATCAATTTCAAGTATTGGTGTTACAAGATACGTAGGAGATGGTTTTAGTTTTGAACTGGCAGGTTCTATTAACAGAATAGACCGATTAGGTCAGGTTGCAGCTGACAGATTAAGTTGGTTCAACGTAGATGGAACGATTCAATATAACTTCAAGGATATGCTTGGAACAGGCTGGATTGATCCCTATGCTGGTATCGGTGGTGGTTATTTTTTACTGGAAGATGATGGTGCAGGTATATTTAATACAAACTTAGGTGTAAATTTCTGGTTGAATGATCAATTTGCATTAACAATTGATACGTCTTACAAGGCTGCTTTTGAAGAACCAGATTTTGATTTCTTCCAACACAGAATTGGTGTTAAGTTTTCTTTTGGAGGAAAAGATACCGATGGTGACGGCGTTTATGACAAGTATGATGAATGTGTAGACACCCCAGGATTGGAAGAATTTAATGGTTGTCCTGATGGTGATGGTGATGGTATTCCGGATAAAGACGATTCCTGCCCGGGAACAGCTGGAAGTGCGGAATTTAATGGTTGCGCCGATACTGATGGTGATGGCATAGACGATACTAAAGACCAGTGTCCCAATGAAGCAGGTTCAGCCGAAAATCAAGGTTGCCCTGATGCAGATAATGATGGTTTGATTGATAAACTAGATAATTGCCCGGAACAAGCCGGACCTTCTGCTAATGACGGTTGCCCATGGCCGGATTCTGATGGAGATAGTGTTTTAGATAAGGACGATGATTGTCCTAACGATCCTGGAACAGTAGATAATAATGGCTGTCCAAAGGTCACAGAAGAAGTGCAGAATGAACTTAATGAATATGCTAAAACTATTAATTTTTCAACCGGAAAGGCTGAAATCACAAAAGATTCAGAAGAAGCTTTAACCGCTATTCTAGCGATACTGGAGGAATATCCTAATGCAAAATTTACCGTTGAAGGACACACCGATAGTACTGGAAGAGCTGAAAGCAACAAAAAATTATCTAATGAACGTGCTCAATCTGTTTACGAATATCTTACTTCAAATGGCGTAGATAGCAGCAGACTAGAAGTTATGGGATATGGTGAAGAAAAACCAATTGCAAACAATGGAACCAGAGCTGGTAGAGCACAAAACAGAAGAGTTGAAATAAACTTAAAGAAATAAATTAATTTTCAAATTTATATTGAAAACCGTCTCATTTGAGACGGTTTTTTTATTTTTAGGCTATGCAAAGTTTCCTGGATAAGTTCGTAGAATATTACCTGAAAAATCATGAAGGTGAAGCCAAAAAAACACTGGTGATATTACCTAGTAAACGTGCCGTTGCAGCTTTGAAAACTGCTTTTACAAGACAAGATAAAACTATATGGCTCCCAGAAATTATTGACATTGTAAAATTCATTGAAAGACTTTCAGGTCTAAATATCTTAGGTAAGGAGAAAGCACTCCTTCTTCTACACCACGTTTATAATTCGACAAAAAAAACCAAAGAACCCTTTGAATCTTTTTATGGCTGGGGCTCTACACTTTTATCTGATTTTAATGAAATTGACAGGTTTTTAATAGATACTGATCAGTTTTTTGAACACCATAAAGCTTTAAAAGAACTTTATTACTTTGGAGAGAAAAAAACTGACCTGATTAAATCTTATATTTCTTTTTGGGAAAGGCTTCCAAATGTATATCAAAATTATAAGACCTCATTACTACAGAAAAAAGAAGCTTACCAGGGTCTGGCCTACAGAAAAGCTTGTGAAAATATAGAAGATTTCAATCTCGATCAAGGTCTGATTTTTTTAGGTTTTAATGCCTTAAATAAAGCAGAAGAACAAATTTTTGAAACTTTACTCAAGCGCGGTAAGGCAAAAGTAGCATGGGATATCGATCCTATTTATCTTCAGGAAAAACATCATCCTGCGAATAGATTCATAAGAAAATACTTGTCTTTATGGGATAATTACAAAGACAATTTTATAAATCTGGAGACCCATGATACATACCATAAATCGATAGAAGTCATCCCAACCCCAAAAAATATTGGTCAGGCTAAAGCTGTTGCAAATATTTTGAAGAACTTCGACACTCAAAAAGTTCAAAATACGGCAATTGTATTAAACGATGAGAACCTCATAAATCCTATTTTAAATAGTATTCCCGAAAGCATAAAAGATGTAAATATTACCATGGGAATACCTCTTGGCCAATCGTCTTATGCGAACTTTTTTGATAGCCTTTTTACATTCCAAAAAGAAGCAAATATTGACGTTAAGTATAATTTTCTCAAGTCTATTCTAAATTCTGAAATTTTAAACTATGCCGATCATAAAGAAAAACATCAGATTTTAGATTACTTGGAAACAAAGAAAATCAGCAGTATAACTTTCGATGGTCTTGATGAACTCATTAGTACCAGTTCGCTGATAAAAAAATTGTTGGTTTGTCTTAAGATAACGGAAAATCCAACTCTATTTCTAAATAATGTCCAGGAATTAATCCTCGCGATTTTACAGCACCAGCAACACTCAGCATTTCTATTGAGTTATCAATATTTGTTTTCACAGTTAGTGATGCTTTTAAAAGAAGAAAAACATCTGAGTATGACAGCTGTACTCCTACTATTCAGAGACATGCAAAAAGATCAAAAGTTGAGTTTTAAAGGATCTAAGACCTCCGGCATTCAGGTTATGGGAATGCTTGAAACAAGACTTTTAGACTTTGAAAATATTATCATGACTTCTGTAAATGAAGGCATTCTACCTTCTGGAAAAAGTGATAACAGCTACATTACATACAGCTTAAAGAAGGATTATGGTTTGCCAACTCATACAGAAAAAGATGCGGTCTACGCATACCACTTTTTTAGACTTCTTCAGCGTTCAAAAAAATGCTTTTTAATTTACGACAACGACCAAACTGGATTTAACAAAGGGGATAAAAGCAGATTCATCACCTATTTAGAAGTATTTAAAAATCCCAATATTAAGATTGAGACCAATCCTTTTGCCCTTGATACGGGTTTGGAAAAAAGGCGACCAATGAGGATTGTAAAAACTAATGACATCATGACTAAAATAAAGGCCCTTTCAGATAGCGGATTCTCTCCTACTGCCTTGTCTGCCTATATTTCAAATCCAATAAAATTCTACAAAAAATATGTCTTAAATGTTAAAGAACAAAATAGTATAAATAATGTTATAGATGCTAGAGATTTTGGTTCCGTTGTTCACAATACTCTTGAAGATTTGTATAAAAATAAAAGTGTTCTAAAACTTGAAGATCTGGACACTTTTGAAAAAAATTATGAGGAGAATTTAAAAAAGCGCTACAGTGAATTTTATGCCAGTGAAGAATATCAAAAAGGACAAAATCGCATACAATTCGAAATTGCTAGATCTTACATAAACCGATTTCTGGATATCGAGAAAAAAAATCTAAAAAAACACCCTGTTGAAATTATTGATATCGAAAAGAAGCTTGAAGCTGTAATTTCGACTTCCAACTCAGATGTAAAACTAAAAGGTAAAATAGATCGTATAGACAAATGCAATGGAAATTTGAGAATAATAGACTTGAAGACTGGTTTTACTAACACATCAAACCTAAAGTTTGATGATTTTGAAGATATTGTTTCAGACGAAGAAAAAGCAAAAATATTTCAAACATTATTTTATGCCTATTTATTCTACAGAAACTATAAGGTCAAAGAAATACAGGCAGGCATTATAAGTTTTAAAAATTTAGGAAGTTGGTTTATGCCAGTTAAGCATATTAAAAATAATCTGATAGATGAAGAATTTTTAAAGGCATTTGAGTCAAAACTCTTACAGCTTATTAATGAGATTTTAGATCCAAATATTCCATTCATCGAAAAAGAAAGTATTTTTGAATCATGATTTGGAAAGCAGTTGACAAACCAGAAAAAAAGCATGTACATGAACTCATGTCTGCATTAAATATCACCAGACCTCTTGCAGAGTTACTGGTACAAAGAGGTATTTATGATTTTGACATGGCTAAGGCTTTTTTCAGACCAGATCTTAATAGCCTGCATGATCCTTTTTTGATGAAAGACATGGTCAAGGCAGTAGATAGAATTAAAGAAGCACTTTCATTAAATGAAAAAATCCTTATTTATGGTGACTATGATGTTGACGGCACGACAAGTGTTGCTTTAGTTTATAGTTATTTCAAAGATTTAAAAGCCAGTTGCCTGGCCTACGTCCCCGATAGGTATAAGGAAGGTTATGGCTTATCATTACGTGGCATAGACTACGCAAAACAAGAAAACGCAAGTTTAATAATCTGTTTGGATTGCGGTATAAAAGCTGTTGATAAAGTAGCGTATGCAAACTCAAAAGGGATTGATATCATCATATGTGATCATCATAGACCAGGTTCTGTTTTACCCAAAGCAGTAGCAGTTTTAGACCCAAAACAGGAAGATTGCAATTATCCCTATAAAGAATTATGCGGCTGCGGCATTGGTTTTAAGCTTATCCAAGCCTTGCAAAAAAGTATTAACGAGCCATTTGAAAAGCTATTGCCCTATTTAGACCTGGTTGTTACTGCAATAGGTTCAGACATTGTGCCAATTACAGGAGAAAACAGAATACTTGCTTACCACGGTCTAGAAATTTTAAACAAAAACCCCAGAACAGGTTTCAAGGCCTTGATGGGAATGGTCAAAAAAGATAATTTTAGCATTACTGATGTTGTGTTTATTATTGGCCCTAGAATTAATGCTGCAGGAAGAATGGAACATGGTCTGGAAGCAGTAAACTTACTTGTAGAAAAAGATCTGCAAAGTGCTACCGCCAAAGCTAAAGCAATAGAGGAATACAATTTAGAAAGGCGTTCTACAGACCAAAGCATTACAAAAGAGGCTCTTGAACAAATTATATCTCTAGGCGAAGAACACACAAAAACTACTGTTGTCTATCATGAGTCATGGCATAAAGGCGTAATAGGTATTGTAGCTTCACGATTAACTGAAACCTTCTACAGGCCTACACTTGTATTTACAAAAAGTGGCAATTATCTGGCAGCATCTGCAAGGTCTGTTTATGGTTTTGATATTTATAATGCTTTGGAAGCATCTTCAGAATACATTGAACAATTTGGTGGTCATAAATATGCTGCCGGATTAACAATAAGGGAAGAAAACTATATTCAGTTCAGAAAAAAGTTTGAACAGGTCGTATCAGACCAAATAGCAGATCATCAGCTCATTCAAAAACAGGTTTATGATACAGAAATTGAATTAGCCGATATCACCCCAAAATTTTATAGGATTCTAAAACAATTTGGACCCTTTGGCCCCAAAAATATGAGTCCAGTTTTTCGAATTAACGGACTACAGGATACCGGATTCGCAAAAGCTGTTGGGAAGGAAAAAGATCACTTGAAGTGCAAGCTATACAAGGGTAAGCAGGCAATGAAATTTGATGGTATAGGTTTTAACCTTGGTAATAAAATAGAACTTTTAAAGGGCAAATCAAAAGTAGATGTATTGTGTTCTATTGATGAAAACTTTTGGAACGATCAGGTCAATCTTCAGCTAAAAATTAAAGATTTGAAGCCACACTCGGAGTAAAATTATAGTTTTTTGTAATTTTGAATTCGAACGTTCATACATGCTTGAAGATATATTTACTGCAGTTCCATTAGGCATATTCCTCTCTTTTATGTTAGGGCCTGTTTTCTTCGTTTTGATAGAAACAGCTGCAATAAAAGGGTTCCGTGCGGCACTAACCTTTGATATTGGTGTACTCATAGCTGATGCTGTTTTTTTAAGTATCGCTTACTTTGGCACTAATCCGCTCCTTAACCGTTTAAAAGATGATCCTGCATTATATGTATTTGGTGGAACAGTACTCGTAACCTATGGCATAATTACATTTATCAAAATTAAGCGAACAACCTTAACACCCTCAACCTTCGAATTTCAAAAACTTAAAAACAGTGATTATGTGCAGATTGCTGTTAAGGGTTTTCTTCTAAATTTTATAAATATTGGTGTTTTAGGATTTTGGCTTGGACTAATCATCATCTTTGGACCGGCACTGGAAATGCAGCCCGTAAGACTGGTTACATTTTTTAGCACAATTCTTTTAACCTATTTGGCTGTTGATATAGTAAAGATCTTATTGGCCAAAAAATTAAAAAATAAGCTTACGCCCAGAAGAATTGCAGTCTCTAAAAAGATTATAAGTATCCTAATAATCATCTTTGGGGTAATACTAATTTTGAGAGGCTTAGCACCAAACCAGGTATCTAAAATCGAAAAGCAGGTTGAGGAAACTATCAATTTTGAGCAAGAGGAAAATGAAGATAAACAATAAGGTAGAAGCTCTTGTCTATTTTACTTAGGAAATAAAAAACCCTAACACCTTACGTATTAGGGTTTAAGATAATTCATTTTGAGGTGTCGAGCGGATTCGAACCGCTGTACAAGGTTTTGCAGACCTCTGCCTAGCCACTCGGCCACGACACCTTAAATAATCAAAGGTGCAAATTTAAATAATTATTATTTATTACTAATATCTTTTATGCAATTTCTGAGATTGCTTTAACTATTCTTTTTATTTAGAATATCTGTAAGTATTTCTGGAATTTTAATCAACTTTTTCAAAAATGTCCTGCTCTTCATTCGTTTAACAAATCTTTCTAAATAGAAGGCTTGAGTCCTATTATCACATTCAAACTTTAAAACTAGCTCCCAATCTTTTGAAATCTTTGTAAAAGCCTTATCATAGTATTTTTCCTTATGCCTTTGTAATCTTTTTTCAACATTTGAAGTTTTTCCGATATAATATTTATCGTATTTTTTTGAATGTATAATGTAAAGAAAATGCAAAAAAATTTAAATAGGATATAAACTAAAAATTAGATTTTGTCGAGCGTCCCGAGGCTTCGGGGGAACCACTGCACAAGGTTTTGCAGACCTCTGCCTAGCCACTCGGCCACGACACCTTAAATAATTAAAGGTGCAAATTTAAATAATTATTATTTATTACTAATATCTTTTATGTGATTTCTGTCATAACCTTACTTCAACTGCTAACATCACTTAATTTGTAAGTCTTACAATAGAAAACATCCTGAAATATTCGGATTATATGTGCAAATTATACAAATTAACACTTGTTAGTTTTAGTATTAGGACAATTCCTATATTTTTGAATCATAATTAATATCATATGAAATTAAGACTTTTATTCATTCTACTCCTCGGCATACAATTTGCTTTTTCACAGAATTTCAATTCAACCTTGAATAATTACTTAAATCAGGAATCCACTAGTTTAGGTTTTGCTAGGAATGATTTAGATGAAATTCAAATTACAGATAAATCTTTCTCAAAAAGCATGAACTTAAATATGGTATATGTCCAACAACATTTTCAGGGTGTACCTGTTTACAATGCCATAGGTTCTTTTGCCATAAAAAACAATGAAGTATTAAGTTTTAAACATTCGTTTGTTAAAAATATTAATGATAAAATCCAAAACACCTCTTTCAATTTGACTGCAGAAGCAGCTATAAATTCTGCATTAAACCATCTTGAACTTGAGCTAGCTGCGGATTTGGAGTTACTAGAAACCAGAAAAGCAAACTATTTTATTTTCAAATCTGAAAACACATCTGCCGAGGTAATACCAGTAGAGTTAATGTATGTTCCTGATTCACAGAACCAGCTAAAGCTTGCCTGGAATTTAAGTATTCTTACTTCAGATGAAAGTCACTGGTGGAGTATGGCCGTAGATGCGAACACTTCTGAAATTATTAAACAAAATGATTGGATGCTGAGTTGTAAATTTGAAACAGACCAAAGTCATGAGCATAGTAAGTCAATAAATAATCATACAGAGGAAACTTTGAGCATTACCAACGATGGTTCCACATACAGAGCCTATCCGCTTGGTGTTGAATCACCAAATCACGGTAACAGAGTAGTACTTAGTGAACCTGCAGATCCCATAGCTTCTCCATTTGGATGGCATGATACTGATGGTGTTGCCGGTCCAGAATTCACCATAACCAGAGGTAATAATGTAATTGCAAGCGAAGACAGAGATGCTGATAATCTTCCTGGTCATTCACCGGATGGTGGCAGCAGTTTAAGTTTTGATTTTCCAATAGATCCAAATTTGCCGCCGTCTTTTAATGAAGATGCTGCTATTACTAACCTATTTGTTTGGAATAATTATACACATGATGTATGGTACCATTATGGGTTTGACGAAGCATCAGGAAATTTTCAGGATTTTAATTACTCAGGCTTAGGTGCTGACGGAGATTTTGTTTTTGCTGATGCACAGGATGGCGGCGGTTTGAACAATGCGAATTTTGGAACCCCGCCGGATGGTTTTAATCCTAGAATGCAAATGTTTCTATGGTCACCGCCAGGACCACCATCAGATCCATTAACCATCAATTCCCCTTCAGATATTTCAGGCGATTATTTTGGTTTTGAAGCCGCATTTGGACCAGGTCTTACGCCAACACCAATCACAGCAGATCTTGCATTGCTGGAAGATGACAATAGCGCTTCTACATCTTCAGATCCTCATAATGCTTGTGATCCTATTATCAACTCAAATGAACTTAATGGCAAAATAGCAGTCATAAGAAGAGGAGAATGCACATTTGTCGAAAAAATTGAAGCTGCAGAAAATGCAGGGGCTATTGCTGTCATTATGATAAATAATGTCATTGGCGATCCTATAGTTATGGGTGGAGCAGCTAATAATATTGGCATACCTTCTATAATGATATCTTTATCAAATGGAAACCCCATCTTAACAAAACTTCAGAATGACGAAATCATAAATGCTACACTTGTCAACAATGGACCATACGAAATTGATGGCAACTACGATAATGGCATTATAGCTCACGAGTATGGACATGGTATTTCAAACCGACTTACAGGTGGACCCTCTCAAGCCAATTGTTTATTTAATGATGAACAAATGGGTGAAGGGTGGAGCGATTGGATTGGCCTTATGATGACTATAAGACCGGGAGATACAGGAAATTTATCAAGAGGTTATGGCACATTTGCTATAAATCAGTCTACATCAGGCGTTGGCATAAGACCTGCGCCCTACTCTACAGATACGAGTCTCAATCCAGCGACCTTTGGAATTACCAACAATCAAAATATTTCTCAGCCCCATGGTGTTGGCTTTGTTTGGGCAACTGTTTTATGGGACCTTACCTGGGAACTCATCGATCAGTATGGTTTTGACCCCGATTTAATTAACGGTAATGGAGGAAATAACCTCGCCATGCAATTGGTTACTGACGGTATGAAGCTTCAGAGCTGTAACCCTGGATTTATAGACGGTCGAGATGCTATATTACAGGCAGATATGCTTGCTAACAACGGTGCAAACCAATGTTTTATTTGGAAAGTTTTTGCCAATAGAGGATTAGGATTTAGTGCTGACCAGGGCTCTGCTTTTAATCGTTTTGATCAAATTGAAGCTTTTGACCTGCCGGCTGATATCTCCTTGCCATGCGAGACTTTATCAAATGATACTTTCGCAGAGAATAATTTAAAAATTTATCCTAATCCGGCAAAGGATATTATTTTCATTAACGGCGTAGACCAAATTGGCAATGCTAATCTGAAAGTTTATGACCTGAATGGAAGATTATTAATAAATAAACCTCTTAACCTGAGTCAAAAGCAAAGTTTAGATATTTCTCAATTTGAAAGAGGTCTGTACGTGCTAAAAATTGAAAATACAAGAATTAACTTCTCAAAAAAACTGATTATTAACTAATTGATTTTTTGGATTAATAAAACCATAAAAGCTGAATTTATAGTAAATTCAGCTTTTTTTTGATTTAATCAAAGTTTGTCAATGCTAAAATTAGAATCTGTATGTTATTCCTATAAACAGGCATTTAGGCTAGATGACGTTTCATTTAAAGTAAATAAAGGAGAATGCTTAGGCATTATAGGCAAAAGTGGCTGTGGCAAAACAACAATTTTGAAACTTATTTTTGGCGAATTTGAGCCGGAGTCCGGTAAAATAGAATGGGACGGTAAAAAGGTTTTAGGTCCTTCCGAGCAGTTAATTTCAGGTCATGAAGACTTCAAATATGTTACCCAGGATTTTGAACTCATGCCATTTATAAGCGTTCTGGAGAATATTATAAAACCGCTTTCACGACAGTATATGTCTCAAAATGTAGAGAGGGCTAGAACTTTGCTAAAGGTTGTAGATCTTGAGAGATTTGAGCACAGAAAAGTTAAGAATTTAAGTGGTGGACAGAAACAACGTGTTGCATTGGCACAGGCTCTGGCCAAAAAACCAAAATTACTGCTACTGGACGAGCCTTTTTCACACATAGACAACTTTTTAAAAAATGAACTCAGAAGAAATTTATTTGAGCTTTTGAAAAAAGAGGAAATAACTTGTGTAGTTGTTACGCATGATATTGCAGATATTTTACCTTTTTCAGACAATATTGCAGTTCTGAAAAATGGCAATTTATTGAAATACAATTCTCCTGAGAACTTATATAATTCTCCCGAGCTACCATACGTTGCAGGCTTATTCGGAGATTATAATCACATAGAATCTGACCTAATTACTGATCTGAATGTTGGTATGGAATCTGTCATAGTATACCCTCAGGATGTTGAGATTGAAGAAGATCGTCATGGAAACACAAAGGTTATCGACCAATATTTTTCGGGGTCACATTATCTTGTAAAAGTGAAATGGAATAATAAAAATATATATTTAAATTCTCAAGAGAAACTTGATCCGGAAAACACTTATAATCTGATATTTAACTTAGAGAAAATTAAAGTGAGAAATAGATCATAATACCTCTCAAAAACGAATTTATTGATAATATCATTTATAGATGTTGATTAATTTTACATCAACATCTCAATAGAACTCTATACTCTGGCTCGAAAGGCTTCTGGTTTAAATATCAACTTATATAAATTTAGTATTGGATTAGACTCATAAAAAAGATGAATAATAAACAAAGCATAACCTTATTGTAGAATAAATATTTGCATATCCGCAATAAATAATATAAATTAGTAATATTATATAAATTTGTTATGTCAAAGTTTGGTGAAATTATTGATTTAGAAGTTCCTGTTTTGCTAAATTTTTTTACAGAATGGGATGATAACTGCCAATTGGTGCATCCTATTCTTAAAGACGTTGCAGCAGCTATTGGGGATAAAGCAAAAGTCATTAAAATTGATGTAGACAAAAATCAGGAGCTGGCTGAGGCATTAAGAATCAAAACTTTACCCACATTTGTGATTTACAAATCCGGTGAAATGGTTTGGAGACAAAGTGGTTTTATGGAAGCCAGTGAAATACTCCTGAAACTAAAAACTGAAGCCTAAGTCTATATTCGCGATTACTTTTCTCTTTCAATGACATAATCTACCATATCTTCAAGTGATTCTTTGAATTCTGAATCTGGATAAGTATTTAAAATCTCTAAAGCTTGTTTTTGATAATTTTTCATTTGTGATTGCGCATACTCAAGGCCGCCATGCGCTTTTACGTAGTCAATGACTTCATTGACCCTTTTTTTATCCTTGTTGTGATTTTTGACAGAATTGATGAGCCACTTTCTGTTCTTTTCATCGGCATTATTTAGAACGAAAATCAAGGGAAGTGTCATCTTCTGTTCTTTAATATCTATTCCTGTTGGTTTTCCTATTTTTCTTTCCCCGTAGTCAAACAAATCATCTTTAATCTGAAAAGCCATACCGATCAGCTCTCCAAATTTTCTCATTTTTTCAATATGCTCAGAATCTGGCTTTACCGCTGCGGCACCAAGGCTGCAACAGGCTGCTATAAGTGTAGCTGTCTTTTGTCTAATGATATCGTAATAAACCTCTTCTGTGATGTCAAGCTTTCTTGCTTTTTCAATCTGCAAAAGTTCGCCTTCGCTCATTTCTCTTACCGCAACAGAAATGATTTTCAACAGGTCAAAATCATCATTATCTATAGAAAGCAACAAGCCTTTTGAAAGTAAATAATCTCCTACTAGCACTGCAATTTTGTTCTTCCATAATGCATTTAAAGAAAAGAAACCACGCCTGGTGTTGGAGTCATCCACAACATCGTCATGAACTAAAGTCGCCGTATGAATCAATTCAATAACTGATGCTCCGCGATAAACCCTGTCATTGACTTCTCCATCCGAAACCATCTTGGCTACTAGAAAGACAAACATGGGTCGCATCTGTTTACCCTTTCTGTTAACGATAAAGTGAGTGATTTTATTTAAAAGTGCCACTCGAGAAGTCATGAATAAGGAAAACTTTTTTTCAAAAAGTTCCATTTCATGTGCTATGGGCGCTTTTATTTGAGAAACAACTTTCAATTTAGAACAATTTTAAAAATGCTAAAATTAAGATTTAATTTGTCATTGGACTTTGTATTTGTTTATATTTACATATTATTAATATTAAAACTTATGTTTATGAAAAAAATTACTTTACTTTTTATTTTATTTTTAGTGCAATCTGCTGTTTCTCAAACTATAATTTTTGAGGACAATTTTGATGATGAAGATATCACAGACTGGACAATTTATGATGAAGATGGAGATGGCTTCGAATGGAGTGCCGTACAAATCCAAGATGAAAATGGTCTACCCGTAGGTTCACCTGTATTAAGAAGTGCATCCTGGACGAGTACATCAGGTCCTCTAACTCCAGACAATTATGCTGTATCTCCTGTTATCGACCTATCTGCCGAAACAAATTCCACTATTACTTTATCATGGGTTGTAACCGCCGCCGATGCTTCTTTTGCAGATGAAAATTACACAGTATATGTTGCAACTGGAAATACTGTTGCTGATTTTACATCTGCTACTATTTCTTTCAACGAAATTGTTACTGATAATGGTCCTGGTGGTTTAGAAAATCCTTACACTAAAACACTAGATATTTCTAGTTTAGGAGGAAATAGTACTGTATATGTAGCTTTTAGACATCATAATGTTTCTGATGAGTTTACAATTGAAATAGATGATGTAAAGGTCGAAAGTCAATCACTTTCTATTGACGAGTTTGATTCTGCTAATTTTGAATATTTTGTAGATTCAAGAAATGTATTAAACCTTTCTGCAAATCAGACGTTTGAAAGCGTAAGCTTACATAATTTGTTAGGTCAAAATGTTTTAAATCAAGAACTTAGCTCCAATAACGAAACTATCGACTTAAATGATCTAACAAGCGGCGTTTATTTAACGAAAGTTCAAATCAATGGCGATTCAAAAACATTCAAAATTATTAAGAAATAAATAAAATCTTTCTTTTGAGTAATAAACCACCAAATTTTAGGGTGGTTTTTTTTATTTGCAAGTATTACATATATTTACACCCAATCTTAAATATACATAACATGAAAAAAATTACTTTTTTATTTTCTTTTCTTGTAGTTTTCGCAGCTACAGCTCAACAAACTATTTCTTTTGAATCTGGCGAAGGTTATACCTTAGGAGACATTAATGGTCAAAATGGCTGGGTTACAACAGGAGATGGTATGGGAGGATTTGTAACTAATCAGTTTGTGTCAGATGAGCAGGCTTCAGATGGGACAAATTCTTTCAAGGTAGCAGTTGATCCTGCATTTGGAGGCCAACAAAACCCGGTAATCGGCGGATTTTACAACTATTCTGCTCCTGTTCCTTATTCAACTGCAGTTCTCTCTGCGGATTTATACCTAGACCCCTTCAACCCTAACAGTTCAGATTACATATTCGGATTAGTTAATTTAACTGATGGCGTATTTATTACTTATGTCAGGTTTACATTTGAGGGTAACATATCAGTTCTAGCAGCAGATGCACTTGGTACCGTAGTATTGGATGACACCATGCAAGATTGGGTTGGAGCAACCTGGTTCAACGTTAGAGTAGAATTAACCAATAATAGTATTGAAGTTTTTATAGATGACACCTCAATTTATACGGGCAATGTTGCTTCACCTGACGTAGATATAGAACAAGTTAGATTTTCTCATGATAATTTTGGAGGTTTTGGGTACTTAGACAATTTTAGAACAAACGATGAACCTTTATCAACATTTGATTTTGAATCTGCCGGACTAGATTACTTTGTAGATAACAGAAATATCCTTCATCTTTCTGCAAATCAATCATTCGAAAGCTTAAGCTTACATAATTTATTAGGACAGCAAGTCTTAAATCAAAAACTAAACTCTAACAACGAAATGATTGACTTGAATAATTTGTCCAGTGGTGTTTATTTAACTCAAGTACAAATTAATGGTGCTTCTAAAACTTTCAAGATCATTAAAAAATAAGATAATCTTTTAGATAGATACAAAACCACCCACAAGGGTGGTTTTTATGTTTTATTTAAATATTCAAAAGAAAAAAAGTAATTATTTTTACATTAAAAACTTATGAAAAAAATTACTTTACTGTTTAGTCTTCTGTTTGCACTTAACCTACAAGCACAAAGTTTACTGAGCTACTCTTTTGAGTCCGGCGAAGGATTTACTCTTGGTGAAATAAATAATCAAAATGGCTGGGCCTCAAATCCAAATTATTCCCAATTTGTCAATGTTGTTGATTCTCAATCTACAGATGGCAGTTTCTCTTTACAATTCCAGCCAGATCCAAATGGTCCGATTCCTGGAAACTCCATAACAGGCACCGGTATATCTTCTTTAAATTTTTTAGATGTAACTTTTACAGCAGATTTGTTTGTAGAATCCGGCCTTAACCCATCGGAATTCAATATTATCCTGCAAAGCCCGTCAGCAAACGCCCTAACTTCAAGGGTTGTGTTTTTTGATGGTACTATTATTCTTGTTGACAGCAATCCCAATCCTCAATTTGTAAATGCCGGCACATATACCTCTGACACCTGGTTTGAACTTAAGATTGTTCACGATTTTACTGGTGGTACAATAGAGTATTTTATAGATGACAACCTCTTTTATTCCGGCAATGTTGTAAATGGAACCAATATAGAAGAAATGTTACTTTTTTCTTCTTTTAACCAAACCGGTTTTTTTATAGATAATATTAGATTTTCAAACAATGTCTTGAATACAGAAGAATTTACTGATTTAAATCTGTCTGTTTACCCTAACCCGACAACTGAAAGATTATTTATAGAAAACGCCGATCATCTTGAAATAAAATTTTTAACATGCTTTGATGTTACCGGGAAACAGCATGACCTGCTTATGAGTGCAGATCAATCAATTAACGTGTCTAACCTAAATGCAGGACTTTATATCTTAAATCTGCAAACCGATTTGGGTAATCAATCCCTTAAATTCATAAAAAAATAGAATTGATAAATTTTAAAGTTAAAGAAGCCGTCTCAAAACCTTAATGGCTGGTCATTCTGAATTCATTTCAGAATCTTACCCGTCTAGATTACAATTTATTATAGAGCCTAAGTTTCTCTCTGTCAACAGAAGGGATACAAGTTCATCAAAACAAATCTTTTGAGACAGCTTCTACTTATTTTGCAAATAACGCTTTTGTCTTGGAATAGTCAAAAACTCAGTTTGTCTGCCGTTCAGATAAATGACTTTTTCGCCATCAAAATAAGCCCCTTCTTCTAACATCACCCTAAAGGTTTTTCCCCATTCTTTAACATAAACTTCTGCATTTAGCTCTATGGCATAGACTGTATTTTTATGCAATGGATATTCTCCCGAGCCTGGAACAAAATCCTGATTGTCCCACATGCCAATACTAGGTCCTGCGGCATGGCCATGGTAGCCCAATGGATGCGTATAAATTGTACCCTTTATGCCTTCAGTTTTCATCTGCCTTAAAGAGGCTTTTAAGATTTCATTCCCTGTTCTAGTTATTTTAAAATTATCAGTTAAAATATCCTGCAACCTATTACCAACACTTAATGCGTCTTTAAGATAATCAGGGACTTTATCTTCCCCTGGTTTTAATACATATGCTAGCTGTTGGGTATCCGTATTTAATCTGAGGTAAGTAATTCCTAAATCAATGTGAATAATATCCCCCGGCAAAATAATGTTTTCATCAGGCTTTTTATCAAAAGTTCTGAGATGCTCATTACTACTTTCTGCAGACCTTTGTACATCAACGGTTGGATGAAACCATGTTTTTAAACCCAGGGATTTTATTTTATCTCTATACCACCAAACCACATCTGTAGTCGAAGTTACACCAGGTGTAATAACCTTTTCTGATAAACCTTCTTGGATAATATCATGAGCAATAGACTGTATATGCCTATAGGTTTGCATTTCACTCATGGTTCTTGTTTCTAACCATTTTACGACTAAATCTTCTGCTGAAATCAATTTATCCTGATATGGCTTTGGTAAATATTGTTTTAGAAGTTCATACTCTGTGTGGTTTAAACCATCTGCATGTCCAAAATTATCAGAAATATTAATACCAATTTTATTTGGATTTCTTTGCTTAATAATTTCAACAAGTCTTTCCCATTGGTCAGGCGTTTTTTCTGGTTCCCATGCCTTTTTAAAATGATCACCTACATCATATCTCGACACAGCCAATTTTTCTACGGTATCTAAATTTTTGTTTCTGTACATGATAAGCATTGTCCTTCTTCTTGCTGCCAGCCAGGTACTGGGCAAAAGTGTTTTAATAACCGGATCTTCATTATACTCTCTCGAAATTAAAAGCCACATATCAAAGCCTGTTTCATCCATCAAAACCGGGAGCTGGGTTTCCAATTTCTCAGACAACCAAGTATCTATTGTTTCAGATTGTTTTTGCTGACTTAAAACCGCATAATTCTGAGTGTAGATTGTGTTTTGAAAAAGAAATAGAATAAAGACATAAAGTAATTTCATGTTTTAAAGTTTTTGAGTATTGTAATTCAATATTTTAGAGCTTAATAAAATCGCTGTATTTTAAAAAATATCTCATATGACCGCTTCTTAATCCAATAGGGTTTTAAGCATAATTTCAAAAAAGAGAATAAATTTACAACAATTAGTTTCATTTTCTATTAATTTATTTAACGTATCAATAACATTTTATTTATATTCACAACTTTAAAATAAATCAAATAATGAATAAGACTTTTACTTTAGTTTTTACAGCCTTATTATCTATTTTTTCTATTACTGCGCAAACCACTGTAGATTGTACTGTTGGTCCGGAGACTGAAAATTTTTGTTATACTTCAAATAATTTAGAACAATTTGATTATGTCAGTAGTGATGGTTCTTCTTTAAATTTGATTGTAAATTCAGGAAATGTTGAAGTAAACTGGGATGAATTTATTGTTTTAGACTCAGATGGTACAGAATTATACAACGGTTATGGCAATAATGGTGATCTTACCGGATTGTTTTTTCAATCTAGTGGAGATTCAATAACCATTCAGGTTACGCCCGATGCTTCGATAGATTGTCAGGGCTCAGCAACCATAAATCCGATTGACTTTACTGTTTCCTGTGCTACTTGTGTTAATCCTCAGGTTAATTTTCAGTTGGTTGATGACTGTATTAATGCACCTCAGTTCTTTGTTGAGGCAGATATAACAGATCTGGGCTCTGCAACTTCGCTGGATATTTCTGATAACCAAGGAAATCCAATCCAAACAGTGTCAACGACTGGCATTGTCTCTTTTGGTCCTTATCCAAACGGTACTATTGTAAGTTTAAGCGTTGAAAATGCTCAGGATCCAAATTGCATTGTAAGTTCACAACAATTTACTCAAGACCTTTGTACGACAACTGTAGTGGATTGTACTGTAGGACCAGAAAATATAAATTTTTGTTATGATTCCAGTGTAAATGAAGAGTTTACTTTTGTAAGCAGTGACGGTTCGGCACTTAACCTTATAGTTAACTCCGGGAATGTTGAAAATAACTTTGATGAGTTTATTGTTTTAGACACTAATGGCACAGAGTTATTCAATGGTTATGGCAATGGCGGAGATTTGTCCGGTCTAAATTTTCAATCTTCAGGAGATACCATAACTGTTCAGGTAACCCCGGATGGTTCTATCAGTTGCCAAAGCTCAACAGGTATTAACCCTATCGATATTACGGTTTCCTGTGCTACTTGTGTAAATCCGCAGGTCAGTTTCCAACTTATTGACGATTGTATAAATGCGCCTCAATTCTTTGTTGAGGCAGATGTTACAGACCTTGGTTCTGCAACTTCTTTAGATATTACTGATAACCAGGGAAACCCTGCTCAGACGGTTTCTGCTACAGGTGTTGTTTCGTTTGGCCCTTATCCTAATGGAACAATTGTAGATCTTACTGCTGTTAATAATCAAGATTCCAATTGTCAGGTTATATCTGGAGAATTCACACAGGATGTTTGTACAACGACACTTGTTGATTGTACTGCGGGTCCAGAAAACATTAATTTCTGCTATGATTCTGGTGTTAATGAAGAATTCACTTTTGTAAGTAGTGACGGTTCACCGCTTAATCTTACTGTAAATTCCGGAAATGTTGAAAACAATTTTGATGAATTTATTGTGCTGGACACCAATGGCACAGAACTATTTAATGGATATGGCAATGGCGGAGATTTGTCCGGCTTAAGTTTCCAATCAACCGGAGACACTATCGTCGTTCAGGTTACTCCTGATGGCTCTATCAGCTGCCAAAGCTCAACTGGCATTAATCCTATCGACATCACTGTTTCCTGTGCTACTTGCGTCAATCCACAGGTCGATTTTGCACTTATAGATGACTGTATCAATGCGCCTCAGTTTTTTGTAGAAGCTGATGTCGTAGATTTAGGTTCTGCTACTACTTTAGATATAACCGATAATCAAGGAAACCCTACCCAAACTGTTTCTACTACGGGTATTGTTTCTTTTGGCCCTTATCCTAATGGAACTCTCGTAGAACTCACAGCTGTTAACGGCCAGGATGTCAATTGCCAGGCTGTATCTCAGGTGTTTACACAAGACATTTGTACGACTACTGTGGTTGATTGTGCAGTAGGTCCTGAAAATATTAATTTCTGTTACGATTCCGGAACTTTAGAAGAATTTACATTCGTAAGTAGTGACGGTTCGCCGCTAAATCTTGTTGTAAATTCCGGAAATGTTGAAAATAATTTTGATGAATTTATTGTGCTGGATACTAATGGTACAGAACTATTTAATGGATATGGAAATGGAGGAGATCTATCAGGCCTAAGCTTTCAGTCAACCGGAGACACTTTAACCGTGCAGGTAACTCCAGATGGTTCAATTAGCTGCCAGAGTTCGACGGGTATAAACCCTATTGACATCACTGTTTCCTGTGCAACTTGTGTTAATCCACAGGTAGATTATTTTGTAGTTGGACAATGCGATAATGGTAACGAAGAATTTTTCGTAGATGTTGATATTACAGATATTGGTTCTGCTTCATCGCTGGATGTTACCAATAACCAAGGAGACCCAACTCAAAACGTGACTGCACCAACAACATTGACTTTTGGACCTTACCCACTTGGTACCGATGTGATCTTTACTGTTGAAAATGTAGATGACGTAAACTGTACTTTAACAAGCCCTAGTCAAACTTTAGCAACTTGCGGTTGCTTTGGGTCTGAGCCTTTCTGTGCTCCAGACCAGGGAGAAGCCCTTATTTTCCCAAATGTTGATGATTCAAGTAACACCGTAGCTGACCCCGGATTAAGTAATTATGGGTGTTTGTTTACGCAGCCTAACCCTGTATGGTATTTTATGCAAATTGAAGATTCCGGAGATCTCGTATTTGAGATTGTTCAGAATACACAATTTGATGCTAACGGAAACCCAACTGGACAGCCATTAGATGTAGACTTCATAGCATGGGGACCTTTTACAGACACAGAATTTTGTAATGACTTAGATAGTTGTGATAACTGTGGCAGTAATACTTTTGATAACAATTACCCTTATGGAAATGTTGTTGATTGCAGTTATTCTGCTGCTCCAGTAGAGACATTTACCATACCAAACGCACAAGCTGGTGAAATTTATGCCGTACTTATCACAAACTTTAACGGAGATCCTGGCTTTATAAGTTTAGGTCAAATTAATTCAACTGATCAAAACAGTGGCTCTACCAATTGTGATATTGTCCTACAAAATCAAGTGACAGCCTGTGGTGGCGAAGATATTATACTTACAGCTACAGACGATTCTGCAGATCAATACCAGTGGTTGTTATTTAATGAGACGACTCAGGTGTTCGATCCAATAGCAGGAGAGACTACACAAACTATAACGGTTACTGAAGCTGGCTTATACCAAATACTTACGTTAAATGGAACAGAGGTAAGCACAGAGGAATTTACTGTAGAACTTATTCCTGAACCTCAGACAAACTTACCAGAAGAATTGTCAATTTGCGGTAGTGCTTCAGAATTATTAGACGGAACGGTTTCAAACGCTGATATATATGACAATTTGAGTTACCAATGGTTACAAGACGGAAACGTGATACCAGGAGAAACCCAATCAACACTAAATGTTACTCAACCTGGCACATATACTCTGGAAATCACTACAGTTACAAATAATATTGATGTAGACGGTAACAGCTTAACCTGTGTAACAATGGTAGATGTTCTTGTCACCGCAGCTGATTTTACGGTAGATTTAGGCGGAGATCAAACTTTTTGTGATGCTGACCCACAAACAATAACGGCCAGTGTAAATAACGCAGACGCAACAAATGCTACCTACTTATGGAGCAATAATGAAACTACTCAAAGTATAAATGTTACAGACAGTGGTATTTATGAAGTAACAGTAACTATAGACGGTTGTCCTGTAACAGAAAGCGTAACTTATACTTTTGCAGAAGAACCCCTATTCGATCTTGGTGAAGACCAAAACCTATGTGAGGGAGAAAGTACATTATTAGATGCTGGAGTGAGCAATATAAACGACTTTACATCTGTAGCTTACCAGTGGTCTGACGCAAATGGTATTATACCAGGCGAAATAAGCAGTACACTTCAGGTAAATACTCAAGGTACATATGTTGTTGAAGTTACTACCACGACCACAACACCAAATGGAATTGATTTTGAATGTACAACTCAAGACAGTATAATTATTTCCGGAGCCGTATTTACAGTAGATTTAGGTGGAGATCAGACCTTTTGCGATGCAGGTTCACAAACTATAACTGCAAATGTAAATGGTACAGATGCTACTAATGCTTCTTACTTATGGAGTAATAATGAAACTACTGAAAGCATAAGTGTAACTGAAAGCGGTGTTTATGAAGTTACTGTAACTATTGATGGTTGTCCTGTAACAGCAGCCGTTGAATATACCTTTAATGAATCTCCGGTCATAGCCTTAGGTCCTGATACAGAAACATGTGACTTAACGATGTTCCCTCTAGATGCTACACCTACAAATTTAGGCGGATCACCAGCAACTTACGAATGGACTTTTAATGGTGAACCTATAAATAACAATAATTCACCGGTGTTGAATCCTGATGATTTTGGTTTTGGCACTTATGCAGTAAATGTTTACTTTAATGACCCTGATTGTAATACAACAGACAGTATAACTTTCGATATCAGAAATATCAATGTAAACCTTACTTCAGATGATATAGACAATATGTTCTGTGTTGGGGAAACAGTAACCTTTAATGCAAGCTTACAAAATGCAGACAACAACGAAGCTGATTTTGAATGGTTTATAAATAACGAGCTACAGTCAAGCCTATCTTCAACTCTAGAGAATTTTGAAATTACCAGCACCGAAACCAGTCAAACTGTGAGGGTTGAAGTTACCATAGGTACGGAATGTTTTGTTTCTACCGAATTAGACTTTAGCCTATATGATTTAGACAATTGTGTAATAAGTGAGGGGCTTTCTCCAAATGAAGATGGTAACAATGATAGCCTTGATTTAAGATTTTTAGATGACAGGTCAGGAATAGTTTCCTTAGACGTTTTTAATAGATATGGTCAACAAGTTTATTCAAAATCAAACTATAGAAACGAATTTTTAGGTCAATCCGATAATGGAAATATGTTAGAAACCGGAACTTATTTTTATGTGATAAAATTTGAGAACGAAGATCCTATCTATGGCAGTGTTCATAAGGGATGGATTTATATTAACAGAGAACAATAATGAATAATTAAAGAACGTGTATTATGAAAAGAATTTTACTTTTACTTTTATTTGGCTTAGGGGTAACTTTCTCCCAGGCTCAAACCCCAATTACTGTTGATGCAACCCAGACTGCTCAGCAGCTTATCGAAAATGTACTGGTACTTGGCAATTGTGCTGAGGTAAATAATGTGACCTCACCAAACAACAGTATTATTGGTGGAGACACATTTCAAAGTTTTGGTTCATTTGACGGGTCCGCATCTTCTCCGGCTTTTCCATTCTCAGCTGGAGTTATACTGGCATCAAATGGAGTAGAAATGATACCAACAGGTGTTCCCGCTCAAGGTGGCGGCTTTGGCTGGGCTGGTGATCCGGATCTTGAAGCACTAATTAATGAACCAGGCAACACTAATAATGCCACCGTAATTGAATTTGATTTCATTCCTTTTGTGGACGAAATCAGTTTCAACTATTTTTTAGCATCTGATGAATGGCCAAGCTTTGTTTGTAATTTTGCCGATACTTTTGCATTTATCCTTAGTGGACCGGGTATTTCAAGCATAAATGATTATGACCACGATGCTAATCCAAATACGCCTGATTTAAGTTTAGATTTAGGTGGTTTAAATATTGCTACCCTTCCAGGAACTAATATTCCAGTGAACCCAACAAATGTTCATGATTTATCTACAACTTGTTTTGCAGGCAGTTTAGGGGAGTTCGCAGTTCCTCAACTTTATGATGACGTTGGTGAGGACGACGGAACTACAATGTATTTTGGTAGAACTGTACCTCTTGCAGCTACAGCTCAGGTAATTCCAGGACAAACTTATAGTATAAAACTAGCCGTAGCAGATAGAGCAGACACGATTTTAAATACAGCTGTATTTATTGAATCTGCATCATTTGATTTAGGAGGCATAGATTTAGGTCCGGACATCACCATTGTAAATGGAAATGCACCTTGTGAAGGAGAAATAGTGACTTTAGATGCTGGTTTTAGCGCAACTAATATTCAATATTTCTGGGCACAGGACGGCCAAATTATACCGGGTGAAAACAACCAGACTTTAGAAGTTACTGAAGCTGGGGTCTATGAAGTTGGTATACAAATTGGTTCGACTGGCGCTGCTTGTTTTGGAGTATCAAACGCTGTCACAATAGAGTTTTTCCCGGAACCTGAATTTGAAGTGTCCTTACCTCTTACGCTTTGCCAGGACGATACTTTAGTTCTTGACGGAGAACCGACAAACTCAGCATCGTATACCAGTGTTAATTATAGCTGGTTTAAAGATGGTGTAGAAATCACTGGTGAAACTAACTCAACACTTACTGTCTCAGAAGGCGGAACTTATGAGGTGGTAGTAGATGCTAATGCCTGTGATGATGCTACCAATACCTTCACCGTAAACCTTATTGATTATCAGGTAAGTATCGAAGCACCGGATGTATCATGTGTAGGTTCTGGTACAACTGTCACCTTAGGTGCAGAATTTACTGGTCTATCTCAGGATCAAATTGATAATAATGTGACCTACGAATGGACAGTAGGTAATGATACATTTAACACTCCAACTATAGATCTTGCTGAAGGTCAAGAGGTAACTCTTACCACTACTGTAGATGGATGTGAGGAAACTTTCACGGATACATTTACATTCTTTAACATCCCTGAATTAGATATTGCCGGGGCAAGCATTTTGTGCGGAGGCGAAACCAACACCTTGAATGCTACACCTCTAAACCTGAACGATTTGGACCCGGATAACACGACTTATACCTGGACCTTAGATGGCAATGAAATTGCAGGTGCTGATGCTCCTGTATTAGACATTACAGAAGGTGGTGTTTACGAGATAACCGTGAACAACAATGGATGTGATCAGACAGCATCATTCGAAGTAGAATTAGTAGACTATACTGTTGAATTTGACGACGATAATATTGTGATTTGCTCTGAAGGAAACAACACATCTGTTGTTTTAGAGCCAACTATAGATGGTTTGACAAACGCTCAACAAGCTCAAATCTTCTATTCCTGGAGCGATGGTTCTGACGGAGAAACTCTAACAGTCACTGAAGGAGGTACGTATTCCGTGGAAGTTGATATCAATGGAAACTGTGTCAAGTCTGCTGATGTAAATGTCAATATTATTGAAACTATTCAAGTTGCAGTAGAAGGTGGTTTAAAATGTCCAGGAGATTCTATCACTATACAGGCAGAACTCTTATCTGATAATGATCCGGGTGTAGGTTACCAGTGGTTTGATGATTCAGGGAATCTAATTCCAGATGAAACAGGGTCGTCTATCACTGTAGAGGATGCCGGAGATTACACTGTTATTGTTGACAATCAGGGTTGTCTAAGTGACCCTGCAGTAGCAACAGTTTCAAATTATGCTGTTGATAATTGTATTATCACTCAGGGTATTTCACCAAACGAAAATAATGATGGTGATAATGATTGTATGGATTTAACATGGCTTAATGATGAGTCTGACATTAAGAAAATGTCTGTATTTAACAGATATGGACAACTCGTTTTTGAAGAAAATAATTACGAAAATACATTTTGTGGACAGGATGATAATGGAAATGATCTTGCCACTGGAACATATTTTTACGTTATTGAACTTGAAAGAGAGAGCGTAAGACTTCAAAAAGGCCCAGTAATAAAAGGATGGGTTTATGTTAATACCGAACAACAATAATCAACCTAAATATATTTAATTTACCATGAAAAAAATATTAACTATAGCAAGTTTAATCGGGTTTTTAACCATTTCCGATGCTTTTGCACAACAAGATCCACAATATACCCAATACATGTATAACATGAATGTCGTGAATCCAGCTTATGCCGGCTCAAAAGAGAGTCTTTCAGTTGGTTTACTTTACAGAGATCAATATACCGACATTCCGGGTGGTCCTCAAACATTCACTTTTGCTGCTCATACGCCGCTTGACAATGGGTTGGGCATTGGTCTTAGTGCAATTTCAGATCAAATTGGACCTGTAGAAGAAAATAACTTATACGCCGATATTTCTTACACATTAGAATTAGGTGCAAAACACAAATTAGCATTTGGTATGAAAGCTGGTGCAACATTTTTTGATGTCGGTTTAATAGACCTTGAACTTCAAGATAATAATGATGTTGCATTTAGCTCTAATATAAACGAAACTTTCGCCAATATTGGGGCAGGTTTCTTCTTTTATACAGACAAATATTATATCGGTGCATCGATGCCCAATTTTCTTAATTCTACTCACCTTGATGTGAATGAAAGAGCTTTTGGTTCAGAAACTCAGCACCTATTTTTAACTGGTGGATACGTATTTAATCTTTCTCCTAGTGTAAAGCTAAAGCCTTCTACAATGATTAGAACAGACTTTAATACGGAGGCGACAATAGACCTTAATGCAAATGCCTTATTTTTTGACAAATTTGAAATAGGTGCGTCTTATAGAACCGGCGACAGCTTTAGCGATACAAACTCTATAAGTGGTCTTGTGAACTTTAGAGCTTTTGATGCTCTGCAGGTAGGATTTGCCTATGATAGTGTTTCAAGCGTTTTAAACACTTCTTCGTATGAAGTATTTGTCATATTTGACATATTCTTCAAAAAGAAAACATTCTCATCACCACGTTTCTTCTAATATTAAAAATATAGCTTATAACCATGAAAAATATAATTCAAACCACCTTCATATTGTTCTTAGCCCTACAAATGGCTTATGCTCAAAATGATGATACTAAAAAAGCAGATAAACACTTTGATAGATTAGAATATTTAGATGCTATTGAAGATTATGAAAAACTTATAAAAAAAGGTAAAGCCAACGCCTATGTTTACAGACAACTGGCTGTTGCTACCTATAATGTTTTTAGCTTTGATAAATCTACGATGTACTACAAGGAGTACTTAGAAATGGCTGAGGATGCTTCTGCTGAAGATTACTTCAGATACGCCCAATTGCTTATGTCTCAAAAGGACTACATTAAAGCCAAGGACGCTTTTCTAAGTTTTGCTCAAAAAGCGCCTAACGATAGTAGAGCCAAAGAATTTATGGCAAATCCAGATTATATGATGGATCTGGAAGAAAAGGAGCCTAACTATGTGGCAGAATCTCTGGAGTTAAATTCTGAATATTCAGATTTTGCAGGGTACGAAAGCGACACTTATCTGTATTTTACGAGCTCTCGAAACAAAAGTCGTAGAGATTACGGTTGGAACGATCAACCTACAACAGATATTTATCGTGCAGAAAATGTAGCAGGAACCTTCAAAAACGAAAAACTTGTTGAAGGTGATGTGAATTCAAAATTCAACGAGGGTACAATTGCTATTTCTAATGATGGTCAGACCCTTTATTTCTCAAGAAACAATTTTCTTGATGGAGATTACGAAAAAAGTGAATCCGGCAGAAGTAAATTGAAAATCTACAGCGCTAAGTTAATCAATGGAGAATGGCAGGAAATTGAAGAATTGCCTTTCAACAGCGATGAATATGAAGTAAGCCATCCGGCATTAAGCCCTGATAATTCCACCCTTTACTTTTCAAGTGATATGGAAGGTGGTTTCGGACAATCAGACTTGTATATGGTCAGCATAAACAGTGATGGTACATTTGGAGAACCTCAAAATTTAGGTGCTGCTGTCAACACAGAAGGCAGAGAAGGTTTCCCTTTTGTTGATGCTGATGGAAAACTTTTCTTCTCTTCAGATGGCCATTTAGGTTTGGGTGGATTAGATGTTTTTTATACAGATATGAGTAATACGCCAACAAATCTTGGAAAGCCTGTAAATAGTTCCATGGACGACTTTGCTTTTACCTATTTTAATCAGGTAGACAGAGGCTATGTATCCAGTAATAGAGGTGAAAACCCACTTGATGACAATATTTATGGAATTCAGTTAATCAAGCCTCTTGATGAGACCAATGTCATCGTAACAGTTTTAAATATGGACACAAACGAGCCTCTTGCTGCAGCAGACGTTATTGTATACGATGATGAAGATAACCAAATTGCAACACTAAGAACGGATGCCAGTGGTGAAGCTCAGCAGGTTGTAGTAAGCAAAATTGAATATGATGTACAGGTAAATCTTGCAGATTTTGAAAGTGGTTCCAAGACAGTAACGGCTCTAGGCGATACCATGATGGTTGAAGTTAAACTTAAACCAGTCGAAGTCCTCATTGTTGAGCGTGAAGTTACTTTACCAAATGTATTTTTTGACTTTGATAAATCTGACATAAGACCAGAAGCTGCTTTTGAGTTGGATAAAATTGCTGAGACTCTTAATAAATATGAAGACATCAACTTAAAAATTGAGAGTTATACAGATACCAGAGGTTCTAAAGAATACAATAAAAAATTATCTGAAGCCAGAGCTCAGAGCACCTTAGAATATCTGGTAAGCAAAGGTGTGGATGAATCCAGACTTACAGCAGAAGGTATGGGCGAATCTAATCCGGTACATGACTGTGCTAATGGTTGTACAAAAGAACAACATGAAGAAAACAGACGTTCTAAATTCATTATTGTAGAGTAATACAAAATTTTTCTAATCACAAACCCCGACTTTATGTTGGGGTTTTTTTTTATTTTTATAGCAGGTATATTTAATATGAAAAGGCATTGCTTAGAATGTGGAATAGAAGTTATCGGGAGAACCGATAAGAAATTTTGTTCAGATTACTGTCGAAATGCTTATAACAACAAAAAAAACAGGGATAGCAAAAACATCATTAGGAATACCAACAATCTTCTTCGTAAAAATTATCGGATACTGGAAAAACTTAACCCCAATCAAAAAACAAAAACTACAAAAGATAATCTTCTGCGTAAAGGCTTTAATTTTAACTATTTTACGAGTATTTATAAAACTAAAACAGGAAAAGTCTATTATTTCGTTTACGACCAGGGCTATTTGCCACTTGGGAATAATTTTTATGCACTAGTAAAACGCATCAAAGATGATTAAAGGAAAATTATACAGTTTTTTAGCACTATCAGTATTCGTATTTAGTGTATGTTATGTGTTTTATGATTTTTCACCTCATTACTCAACAGATTTTAATGCAAAAGCAGAAGAATTTTCGACAGACAGGGCCTTTGAGCATGTAAAAAAAATTGCTGAGTACAAACATTATGTCGGTACCAGAGAACATAGCTTTACCAGAAACTATATAGTAGAACAGTTAGAGGAACTTGGTCTTAAAGTTCATACACAATCCGACTTCACGCTCAACAAAAATGGTGAATTTACCATACCCGAAAATATAATTGCAAAAATTGAAGGTAAAAATCCGAAAGCAAAGTCTTTAGTTTTGCTTTCGCACTACGACTCGTCTCCGCATTCTTCTTTTGGGGCCAGCGATGCTGCAAGTGGTGTAGCTGCTATTTTAGAAGCTGTTAGAGCATATCTGGAAAAAAATATCCAACCCGAACATGATGTAATCATATGCTTTACAGATGCAGAAGAATCAGGTCTGCTAGGTGCAAAATTATTTGTAAATAAACATCCCTGGGCCAAAAATCTTGGACTTGTGCTAAATTTTGAAGCCAGGGGCAGCGGTGGACCCAGCAACATGATTGTTGAAACCAATTATGGGAATTCTCAACTCATAAAATCTTTTGCAAATACAGATGTCAAAAATCCTCTAGGCACTTCTCTAATGTACAGTGTATACAAACTGCTTCCAAACGATACCGACTCAACTATATTTCGGGAAGATGCAGATGTGCCCAGTTTTTTCTTCGCTTTTATCGACGACCATTACGACTACCATACAAGTCTTGATATACCTGAGAGGTTGGATAAGGACGCCTTGACCCATCAGGGTGATTATGCAATGCACTTACTTGAATATTTTAGTAAAACCTCTCTTGATGACAAATTAAGATCTGATACAGATCTGGTGTATTTTGACTTACCGGAATTAGGTATGCTTTACTATCCTTTTAGTTGGATTTGGGCAATGTATATAGTATTCCTGGTATTTTTTATATTAATATTGTTTTTAGGGTTTAAATCTAAAACTTTCTCGAGGTCTGAAATTTTCAGAGGCTTTTTACCCTTTTTACTAGGTGTTTTATTTTCATTTATATTGGGCTATTTTGGATGGGAAGCCGTGACCTCATTATACCCACATTATAATGAAATACTGCACGGTTTTCCTTATAACGGCCATAACTACATTATTGCCTTTGCAAGCCTCAGTTTAAGTTTTTGCCTGGCAATTTATTCAAAATTTCAGAGAAATGTAAACCCCAATAACGCCTTGGTAGCACCAATATTTTTCTGGTTTTTGATATGTGCGTTTATAAATATTTACTTGCCGGGAGCAGCATATTTTAATTTGGTTTTAGGTTTTGCGCTAATAGCATTTGCCTTTTCGGCATTCAAAACAGTTCCCAATCTATTTGTTGTTTGGCTTTTCTATTTACCTGCTATTGGCCTTATAGCTCCTCTTATCCTGTTTTTTCCTGTTGGTTTAGGTCTTGGTATGATTGTTATTTCAACAGTACTATGTACACTCCTATTCAGTTTAATGTATGGTTTTTTTGGATTCCTGCCTTACAAAAGCAATTTATCTGTTTTTTTCCTATTGTTTGGTATTGCTTTTATAATTGTGAGTCATGTTAATTCTGGTTTTACAAAAACACAGCCAAAACCCAATAGTTTGGTATATCTGTTGGACCAGGTATCAGAAAAAGCCTACTGGAGCACTTATGACACAGAAATAGACAACTGGAACAAAAGCTTTTTTAAAGATACAGTTTCCTTGAAAAATAATTCTTTGCAGAGTAAATATTCTACACCGTTTACAATGTACTCAAAAGCCCAGTTGGTGAATTTTGAATCTTCTGAATTTGATATTAAAGTAGATTCTTTAGGAGATAATCTTGTTAGGGTCAAACTTGACATTTATCCTGAAGAAGATATAAATCGTATAGAAATATTTACAGATCGAAAATATAATTTTGAAGAATTTAGTGTAAACAATCAAGAAGCAGATAGCATTAGTTTTGGTAAAAATAAATACCATATTTTTAAGAAAAGGTACATGCCCAGGTTGCTGACTTATCATGTTGTTAATCAAGAAACACTTGAAATAGAATTTATAGGTCAACTGCCTTTACCCGAATTTGAAGTTTTTGAAACCCGTTTTGATCTACTTAAAAATGAAAAATTAAAGGTTCCTAAACGTCAACCAAACATGATACCCAAACCATTTGTTGTGAATGATGCTATTATAATAAAACAGAGTATTTTATTTAAATAAAATGGAGACCGTCAAAGAAATTGGTATTTTGGGTTGTGGCTGGCTTGGCAAAGCTGCTGCCAAAACACTTCTTGCCAAGGGCTATAAAGTGAAAGGCTCTGTAACTTCAAAAAGAGGATTAAGTGATTTACAAAATTTAGGTATAGACCCTTATGTAGTTAAAATTGAAAAAACTGAAACAATTGAAAACCTTAGAGCTTTTCTAAAAAACCTAAAGGTGCTTATCATTAGCATTCCGCCCAGGACCAAACAATCAGAATACAAGCTGTCTGATACCATGAACATAATGTTTGACAATTACGATTTTTCAACATTAGATAAGCTCATCTACGTCAGTTCGACAGGCGTATTTAAAGATGGCCTAGAAGCCCATTATAACGAAGATTCTTTACCCGATAATAATTCAGAAAGAGGAAGTTTACTTATTGACTTGGAAAATTTAGTCTTAGAACAAAAAGATTTCGTAAAACCAGTTATATTAAGGTTAGGCGGACTTATAAAAAATGGAGGCAGACATCCAATACATTTTCTTAGTGGTAAGAAAAATATTGCCAACCCCAAAGCTCCGGTAAACCTTATTGAACAATCAGATGCTGTAAATTTACTTTGCTCTATTGTTGAAACTGATGAACTTCCTGATATTTATCACGGTGTGTATCCATTTCATCCTTCAAGGGAAGAATATTATGTTAAAAAGGCAAAGGAGCTTCATCTCGATTATCCTGAATTTGATTATAATGAAAAGTCCCTGGGGAAAATTATTGCATCAGCAAAAACCCAATCGGCCTTGGATTTTAAGTATAAATCCAGAATATAATAAAGTTTTTAGTATTTCACTGTAAACTGAAGAGTTTGGAAACCGTTGTTTTATCTAAAAAATGTCACATAATAAGCTTACCTTTTATGCGCAATTGTCGTACATTTAAATTCTAAATGATGAAAAACCATGAAGGCTTTGTACCCATTTATTCTGTTTTTTTTCCTTTTTGCCTGTAAGAATGCAAAAGACGAAAAAAACCCAATTGAAACAGATAGTAACACAGTTTCAATAACTTCATCTATTGAAAAACTGGCAACAGACTTTAAGTTTACAGAAGGTCCTGCAGTTGATAAAGATGGTAATGTATATTTTTCTGATATTCCAAATTCAAATATATGGGTTTGGACAATTACAGATAGCTTAAAATTGTTTAGAGAAAACAGCAATGGCTCTAATGGTTTGTATTTTGATGAGCATCAAAACCTCCTTGCCTGTGAAGGCTACGCCGGACAAATCAGTTTAACCACAAGTGAGGGCAATTACAAGATTATTGCTTCAGAGTATGAAGGAAAACCCTTTAACTCGACAAACGATTTGTGGCCGGATAAGAAAGGTGGTGTTTACTTCACCGATCCTCAGTATGGAGGCGATCTAGATAACCTTAACCAGGGAGGCATGCATGTGTATTATCTAAATCCAGATTATAAAAAAATAACCCGCGTATGTAATGACTTAACCCGACCTAATGGCATAGTAGGTACAGCCGATGGAAAAATATTATACATCTCAGATCGTGGTGCCGGAAAAACCTATCAGTATAAAATCAATGACAATGGAAGTTTATCTGATAAAAACTTAATTATCAATCAAGGTAGTGACGGTATGACATTAGATAAAGATGGTAATATCTACATTACCACAAAAGATAAATCTCAGGTGGATGTTTTTTCAAATGAAGGGAAATTGCTAAAAACCATAGAGGTCCCAGAGTCTCCAACCAATGTCTGTTTTGGTGGTAAAGACAGAAATGAATTATACATCACAGCACAAAATTCGCTATATCGAGTGGGCTTGAATACGAAAGGGGTTAATTAATTTATAATTCTAAATTCTAAACTTTGAATGATGAATTATTTTTTAAAACTCCTTATAAATTTAAAGCTATTCTTACTTCTGATTTAATTGAAAATAGATACCTGCAACATGAAAAAATCTGTAGAACGTATAAAATACGTAAGTAAATTTACTGAGATTTGCTCGTTTTACATATGCAATATATTCAAGATTGATACCAATAAAGTAGAACTGAAGGACATTATGGAACTGGATTTATTGGACGAAAAATACTTTCAAAAAATCATTAAACCAATTAAAACAACCCCTAAAATCCAAAATCAGAATTTAAAATATCTTAATAATAGACTTCAAATAAGAGAATCATACGGCCCGATTTTAAAATCTACTATTACAACTATTGATTTTGAAAAACATAATTTTAAAGAATACAACTCGAGAATTGAGTCAATAATTGATGATAAGAGAAAGGCTGGAGACGATGATGAAGCCAATGATTTAAAAACGTTTCACGCCAAATTCCTAAATGAACTTAATGAATACAATCTTGAAAAAAGAGATTATTACTTTCTAGATTCTGACTTAATTGAGAAAAAAAGAAGATGTGAATTGGAATGGATTTATGCATGGTTTTTTGCAACAATCGGAATTGACGAGAGATCAAAAATTGTCATAATATTAAATTATGGTAATGATTAAAACCACAGATAAGACTTTCATGATATAACTTAATGCTGATTTACCAAAAAAATCTCAAAAGAATTTTTTTTAAATTTGGTGATAGTTGTAATTAACATTGCTTTAAAAACAAAGTTTTAGTAACTTCACTATAATTTTTTGAATTATGTTCAGAGTATTTCGCAATTTAAGAAATGAAAAAGTGCTTCAACGCTCAAAGAGTTATTTTCTTTATGCCATAGGCGAAATAATTTTGGTGGTTATCGGCATTTTGATCGCTCTATATTTAAATACACAAAAAGAAAGCTACCAGGAAAAACAAAATGAGATTGTTTTACTCAAAAAACTCAAAGAAGAGAATTTATTTAATATTGATGCCTTAAAAGATAATGAGAAATACCATAAAGATATACCAGATGTATTTCTCGACTTTGTCAGATATCTATCAGAAAACAGGTTTGACAGTATAAATGACTCTCTGGGCTATTATTTTAATGAAACTATGAATACGCCACTTTATTCTTTTAGTAAAGGCAATTTAAATAACTACATTGCCTCACAAAAAAATAATTTTCCGGAAATTAATAAAGAAGTGATTTATCTTAACAATTTGCAGGATGATCTTTTTAAAATGTCTGAAAAATGTACTGATATAAAATTAGAAGACTATTATAAATATTTAAATAAGGATCTGGATTTTTACACCGGCGAGGTCTTTTCTCTTGAAGGTATTAATTCTGCTGAATTTAGAAATAACGTTTTTTTATTACAAAGTGTAGAAGAAGAGCTATCTAGAATATTTGGTTTGACATTGACCCAAATGCGAAAAGTAGATTCTTTACTGACAGTTGTATTGAAAAAGGAATGATTTCTCTATCGTATCTAAGACCTGACTCTTTCTTTTACGCAATTTGAAGCAGTTACACAAAGTAAAATTGGGCGTTTAAAAGCTGCCTCTTATCCTCAAATTAAAAACCCTTGGACTCAGAAAATCAGGAATGGCAAATTGCTGTTTGCTTTGTGCATCTCTCACAAACGTATTGGTAATGGAGTTCAACCGGTCAAAAATATTGAAAATTTCAAAGCCTATCTCCAAATCTTTGAAGGGTTTCAGCCAATGTCCTTTTCTCAGTTCGTCGCCTTCTTCTTTCAAAGTGTAGAAAAAACCAACATCAGCCCTGAAATAATCAGGTAGTCTGCTCTGAAAATCAAATGGATCGGCAAACTGAGGCTGGCCACCGGGTAATCCCGTATTGTAAACCATATTTAAATAAAGCTTTGCTTTTGGGATTTTAGGAATGTAATCCTGAAATAAGGCTGCAAACTTCAAGCGCTGATCAGTTGGCCTGGAAATAAACCCTCTTTGATCAAATTTTTCTTCAGTTTTTAAGTATCCAAAACTAAACCAGCTTTCTGTACCGGGAACGAACTCACCGTTTAATCTCATATCCAATCCATAAGCATAGGCTTCAGCAATATTATCGGCTTGATAGCGTATTCTTACATTTTCAATGGTAAACCTGTTTACATTGGTCAAGCCTTTATAATAGACTTCAGAAACTAATCTAAAAGGCCTGTCCCACATTTTAAAACTGTAATCATGTCCTGCAACGATATGGAAAGATTGCTGAGCTTTCACATTTTCGTTAATACTTCCGTCCGGTCTTCTCAATTCTCTGTAAAAAGGTGGCTGATAATACATCCCTCCGGAAAGTCTAAACAGCATATCTTTTTCCCAATCTGGCTTTAGGGCAAATTGTGCTCTGGGACTCACAACAGTTTGTGTGTTGGCCTCAATGTTTTCTCCACTTACACGCCAGGTATGTGAGCGAACTCCAACATTATACCATGCTTTTGCATCTCCTAAGTTGTTTTGATAACTCCACTGAACAAAATTTGTAAATCTATCTATACGCATATCATTAAATGATCTGATTCGCAAAAATGGTTCGATCTCGCTTTCATTGGGATTGTATGGCTCGTCGTTAGCAAAATCAGGAATAGGCGGTCTGACGCTAAAACCTGCAGAATCTACAATTTCATATTCCTGCAATCTATCTCTTATGTCTTCATGGGTATATTTTACGCCATACTTGATCAGGTGTTTATCTATTTTTAGGTCTCCCTGGTGGTCTAGATTAAAGATCAAAGCGTCCAGATCATTTCGTGCATGTTTAAACTGACCACCTGCGCCTTGGGTAAATTCAACTTCGCCCAGGTTCTCATCACCTATGCTGGAATTTACAGTACCAAGACGATACTGGGCAAGAATATCAAAATGCTCTTGCTCCTGCGTATGATAGGCAGAGGCTATAAGCTTTGCTGTGTAGTTTTCAGACACATCATAGGTCGCTTTTAGCGCACCAAAGTAAGTTTCATACTGTGTGTCTTCCTGACCTTCATAAAACACCAAAAGTGCTCTTGGATCCTGTAATGTTCCGAAATTAGTTTGCCGGGTAAAAGGGGTGTATTCGTAAGAATTTATGGCAATGTTTCCTAAGAATCCAATTTCAAATTTGTCGTTAAAATTGTAAGTAATATAGCTTTGTACATCAAAAAAACGTGGTATAAGACTAGCCTCTGTTTCTAAAGCATTAACAAAAAGTGAGTTGTCTCTGTACCGAACACCTGTAATTGCAGAAAGTTTTTTGTCTTTAGAAATTCCACCGACCATCGCTGAACCCCCTAAAAAACTACCTTCAAAACTTCCTTTGAATTCGACAGGTCTTTCGTAAGTAATATCTAATGCTGAAGAAAGCCTGTCTCCATACTGGGCTTTAAAACCACCGGCAGAAAATTTAATATCTCTTACCATATCAGGGTTTATAAAACTCAAACCTTCCTGTTGTCCGCTTCTTATTAAAAAAGGTCTGTAAACCTGTATGTCGTTCACATAAACCAGATTTTCATCAAAATTTCCACCTCTCACGTTGTATTGGGTACTCAATTCATTGTTATTACTCACGCCAGGTAAAGATAAAAGTAGATTTTCCACACCCGGGTTTGCACCGGGAATTCGCCTTACTGTTGCAGGCTCTAAGGTGATAATTCCCTCTACTCTGGTTCGTTTTTCATTTGTGATGGTTACTGTACCTATTTGCTGAATGTTGGCCTTTAAAACAAAATTAAGCTCACGGCTTTCATTTACGCCAAGATTTATTCTTGCAATAACAGGTTTATAGCTGACATGGCTTATAGTGATTTCAACTTCTCTATTTGCTGGGATTTTTAATTCATAGAATCCATTTTCATTGGAGGTAGTACCTGAGTTTTTAGCACTGACATCTGCAAAAGGCAAGGGCTTTTGGTCTTCATCAAAAATAATCCCTCTGATTGTAGCAGTTTGCGAAAAGCCAAAACCTGCAACCAATAAAAATACTAAAAGAGTAGAATACTTATTCAAATATTAAGCTTTAATTTTTCCTAAAAAATGTGGATTCAAATATAGAAGTATTTCCCACTTTATCGGTAACGACCAATTTAAATTTATTTTCAGTGTCCGTTACAACGTTGTCATTAAAATCATGTACCAGCAATTTGGTTTTATAATCGTACTCCATCAAAATAAACTTACCATTTACTGTTGCTCTGTAGCTATCTATGCCTGTAGTTTCATCATCAATCTTTACTTTGAGATACCTATAGTTGGATAACCATTGTTTATTACGAAAATTTATGGGAGTTATTGTTGGAGAATCCTCATCTTTTGCTAAAATATAATGTCCAAACTCTTTTACACCAGTTGTAAACCTGTTTCTATCCTTCTTGGTACTGACGTGATATATTTTTCCCCACGGCATTTTATTGCCTATGTATAATTTCTCTTTGTCCTTTTCAGTGTATTCGGAAACGTCAAAACCTATTGTAATTCCTTTGTGAACCGGTGTTCTATAGTCGTGAAGTCTCACACCTTCACCCTCTATTTCAATATCTAAATAAGTATCCTCATACAAAGCATGTTTTGGAATATAAATATCTATCAAACCTTTATCCAGTGCAAAAGCATGGTCATGATGCACGAGGTAAAGATTCTCCTTTAAGCTATCTCTTTCTACCTTTGTACTTGGTTTATAAGTTATGGGAATATGTATTTCTGTCGTATTGTCTTTGAAATCTTTTATGTTCAGCTCATATTTATAATTAATTGTGTCATTAATATCTAAAATACCGTTGTCGACATACAAATCATTAATTTCCAGTCGATTAAAATCATAACTTCGCAATTTATGGATTTTCCTTTTGTACTCCTTGTAGTAAGCATAATCAATAAGGCGGTTTAAATATCTGGATTCTCCAAAGCTGAAACGATTAAATCTGGCCCTAAAATGTGGTAAGCCGTTTAGTGTCGACTCAACTTCATAGTAGCCGTTTTTATTAAAAGCCAGGTCAAGTCTGTCATAGGCCTCTATCCCAAAATATATTTTACCTGCCGCATCAATTTCAGGTACACGCCACTGACCATTTTTACCCCTTATTGCTTTAAGCTTCACACGGCCTGATTTATAATTGACGTGAGCCTCATTTGATGCAGTATAAGCATAAATATTCCTGAATTCCGGCGGTCTGGTGTCTTTTACTTCTTCAAATCCAAAAAGAAAAGGATTCATAGGTCTTGCATTGGCATCTCTAATTTCAAAATGTAAGTGTGCACCCTGACTTGAACCTGTATTACCACTAAAGGCTATGATTTCTCCTGCATTAACAGGTAATCTTCCCTTTTCCGGAAATATCTCAATCTCATATCGCTCTTTGTCATATTGATAATCTTTTACAAACTTTTCAATTGATGGAGAAAATTTCTTAAGATGTGCATATACCGTTTGGTAGCCATTTGGATGAGTGATATAAAGTGCTTTACCATAACCAAATTGTTGTATCTTAATTCTACTTACATAGCCACCTGCACTAGCCAGAACTTCGAGACCTTCTACGCCTAGTGTTTTTATGTCTAAGCCTGCATGAAAATGATTGGACCTGAGCTCTCCAAAAGTACCGGATAAAACCAGAGGTATATCTAAAGGCGGCTGAAAATAGTCCTTTGGAATGTTGTCTTGAGCCGTAACAGTTTGAAATATCAGTAAAAATAAAACCAAATATGATTTCATAAAGAATTTGTTATTGCGAAATTTTTAAATTTAAAAAAGTTTTGAAATAAGTTAATCAGAATTCACCAAAAGCTTTGCCATTCTATCGTTTCCTCTAAAATCTTTTCTGATTTCAACAGAATTGATGCCTAAATATTGCATAAGGTTCTCGAAATCTTTTCGTAAGTACTGACTTATTTCAAAATATACCAGCGTTGGAATAGACTGCGCCTTTGCTAATCTGACAATTTTCTCATAAAACAAGAAGGGATTGTCATCTTCAACAAATAAGGCCAAATGAGGTTCATAATCTAATACATTTTTACTGATTTTATCTTTTTCTAAAGCTCTGACATAGGGTGGATTGGACACAATAACACCTACTTCCTCTGTTAAAGATTCGGTATTCAAAATATCCAATTGCATAAATTTTACCTCTGTATCATTGTGTTTTGCATTTTGCACAGCCAGCTTTAAGGCTTTTTCTGAAATATCTAAACCTGAAATCCTATGTTGTTTCAGGTTTTTCTTTAAGCTGATTGGAATACAGCCACTACCTGTTCCAATGTCGACAATGTGAGTAGGTTTTTCATTTTTAAAATCATCAATTATCCAATGGACAAGCTCTTCGGTCTCCGGACGAGGAATTAACACATCAGGGCTGACCTTTATTTTTAAGCCAAAAAATTCAGCGTAGCCCAAAATATGTTGAATGGGTTCTTCTTTTGATAGCCGTTGAATATAGCTTTTAATTGTTTTTAAGTCTGTTTCTTTTACTTCTGTTTTTGGCTTAAGATTGACCTGAATCCGTTGAAGATTAAGTATATCTTCTACAATCCAGTAAAAAAATGTATCTATTTCAGGTTCTGGATATATCCCTGAGAGTTTATCGTAGAAAAATGCTTTGAGAGATGATATGGTCATAATTATCTTATAAATTTTTCAACATCCATACTGTACAAGAATAGTGGCCTGTATTACCCATTCTGCGATTAATGTATTCAAAACCTGTCTTGAGATATAGCTTTTGTGCCGCTTTCATGCTTGGTAAAGTTTCAATATAGCAGGATTTAAAACCATTCGATTTTGCAAATTCAAGGCATTTTTGCATCATTTTTTGTCCGAGTCCACGACCTCTGGCTTTTGGATGAAAATACATTTTTTGAAGTTCGCAGATTTCAGAGCCTTCTTCAAGGGGTTCTATTCCTGCACTACCTATCACAGAACCATTTTCAGTTAGAACAAAGTAGGCTGCCTTTGAAGTATTATAATTTTCAAATAAATCATCGAGTGCCTTATCTTCATAGGCCGTACCTGTTTTAGGTGCATTTTGTTCAACCAAAACAAATCGAATCATAGCTGCAGTCTCTGCATTATCTTTTTTTGTAATTGGTCTGATATCAATAGAATTACTCATTCTAAAATCTATATTTTTGCGGTGTGAATATACACGAAAAATACATGAAGCGCTGTATAGATTTGGCCAAAAACGGTCTTGGTCAAACCTATCCTAATCCAATGGTAGGCTGTGTTATAGTTCATGATGGAAAAATCATTGCAGAAGGCTGGCACCGCAAAGCCGGAGAACCTCATGCCGAGGTTAATGCTATAAACAGTTTAAAGGACAAAAGCCTGATTAACAGCTCAACGATCTACGTTAGCCTGGAGCCTTGCAGCCATTATGGCAAAACCCCACCTTGCGCAGATTTGATTTTGGAAAAAGGCTTTAAAAAAGTTGTTATAGGGATGACCGATCCTTTTGCTAAAGTAAAAGGGCGAGGCATAAAAAAACTTCTGGATCACGGATGTCAGGTCATTGTTGGCATTTGCGAAGATGACTGCTATACACTTAACAGGAGATTCATCACTTTTCATGAAAAACAGAAACCATACATCATTTTAAAATGGGCGGAATCTCAAGATGGATTTTTAAGCCCATATCAGTTTGGAAAGTCCATGGAGAAAGAACCCGTTTGGCTTACCAATGCATATTCAAAGCAACTGGTACACCAATGGCGAGCCGAAGAACAAGCCATTTTGGTTGGCACAAATACAGCACTGATGGATAACCCGGCGCTAACAGCAAGGCTTTTTAAAGGTAAAAATCCGTTAAGGGTTTTAATTGATAAAGACTTGAAAGTATCCAGAAAAGCAAAGATATTTTCTGATGATGCCAAAACACTGGTGTTTACTCAAAATCCAATCCATTCAAGTGCTAAAAATACAGAACATATTTCTATCGATTTCAGGGAGAAGATTATACCACAGGTATTAAAAGTTTTACGTCAAAAAGATGTCCAATCTCTTATTGTAGAAGGTGGCAGAGCAACACTACAAGGATTTATTGATAGTGGATTGTGGGATGAAGCGCGGGTGTTTAAAACAAAAATAAATTTTAACGAAGGAACTAAAGCCCCAAACTTTGAGGGTCAACTAATACTTAAGCAATCTATTCTAGAAGACGAATTGAGTTACTACAAAAATAAATCCTGAAAACTAAAAAACCCGGAAGGTATTTATGCTTCCGGGATTGTTTGAGGCTTATTCAAAAATAGTTCTGGTCCTCTGGATTTAAAAGCTAAGTGTAATCTCAGTTGTAGAGGCGTCAAATCTAATTTTTGCATCTTCAAAAAGAGGCATAGCATTTGGATTGACGCTGCCCGACATGACCCAGGGTTCTGCTGGCGCACCATATTCATCCATATCAAATTGTTTGTTACCGTTTAAATCCTGAAAAACCGAAATAGCGTACTCACCATAAGATAAATCTTCAAAAGTGACTTTATTTTCACTTTCGCTTACGGCAATCGTTTTACCGAGGGTGGGTTGTCTTAAAAAATTGTCTTTTTCATAGATACCTATAAAAAGTTCACCTTTTTTTTCTGAAATACCTTCAAAGGTTATGCTTAAATTGCTCTTTTCCTGTGCATTTAGGTTAAGCGTTAAAAATAAACTGAATGTGATGTAAATTAAAGTTTTCATGGTTTTTGTTTTATGAATTCCCTTCAAAAGTAGAAGAAATATTCACTTATTTAAAGGCCTTCTAACCGAATTGTAGAATTACATTGATGAATCGTATTCTTATTGACTTTTTCTCTTTTAAAAACCTCAAAAGACTTTGTGGTAACTGAGCACTGCGAAAAGCTCAATAACCATCGAGTAAAAATGAAAACTTTGAGATTTAAACCCGATTTTAAGACTTCACAAAAGCATAGAATGGATTTTTAGGCTAAAAACTAGTGCACGGACAACTTTTATGTTAAGATGCATCTGATTCTAATGCCTATATCCTATATTTTTAAAAATTAAAAATTAGAATTATGAAAACGATTTACACAGCCAGAACGAAAACCACAGGAGGAAGAAAAGGACACGCCAAATCTATTGACGGTGGTCCTATCGATCAAAATTTAAGTGTCCCCAAAGATATGGGCGGCGATGGCGGTGATGGTGCAAATCCTGAACAATTTTTTGCCGCAGCCTATTCGGCTTGTTTCGGTGGCGCTGTTGAGTTGGTTGCCGGGCAACAGAACGTTGAAATTGGAGAAGATTTTTTTGTAGAAGCACATGTAAGTCTGGGAAAAACTGAAGAAGGTGAACTCATGCTCGCTGTTGTGCTTGACACTTATCTTCCAAAAGTACAGGACAAATCTACAGGAGAAAAAATCGTTAATGAAGCACACAGGATTTGTCCATTTTCTCATGCCACTAGAGATAACATAGATGTTACTTTAAATTTGTTGTTGGATGAATAAACGATAGCCAGTAGTTTATATGTAAAATTATCCTGTTAGAGTCTAATCTCCTGACAGGGTTTTTTTGTTGAATACCTGAAAGATTCTCTAAATCTTTTGGGTCGATTGCATAACCCGAAAGGTCTCCAAAGACCTTTTGTATTTGTTCAAGAGAGATTTTAAGACTATGCTATAACTGCATATTTTAAAATGGCTATTTATCTCAATAATCAATACTTAAGGATGACTTTAAAGACCCAAAAGGTTTTTGAAACCTTTCGGGTCAGGTCTATAATTATTGGAGTAAAAAACAAAAATAATTAAATTTATAACTAAAAAATTAGTTCTAACTAATTTTTTAGTTATATTTGTTTTTATAATACAGGTATATATGAAAACATTAACCAAAGCAGAAAGCGAAATCATGTTGATTTTATGGCGGTTATGCAAAGCCAACGTCAGTACCATAATTGAGCAGATGCCGTCTCCAAAACCGGCTTATAACACAGTTTCTACGATAGTTAGAATATTAGAGCAAAAAGGATTTGTGGGTTATGAAAAGGAAGGGCGATCACATATTTACCACCCTATTGTTAGTGAAGAAGACTACAAAAAAACAACTTCAAAGTTGATGGCTAACACCTATTTTGGGGGTTCTTTTAAAAATATGGTCTCCTTTTTTGTCCAGAAAAAAGACCTGAGTACACAAGAGCTAGAATCCATTCTTAACGACTTAAAATCCGGAAATGATGCTTAACTATCTTATAGAAATGTTCATTTTCCAGGCTCTGTTTTTGGGATTTTATCAGCTTATAAAATCAGAACCTTTTTTTAGAGCAAATCGGGTTTATTTGCTGGCTACATTGGTAATCTCTCTACTTCTTCCTATTGTTGAATTTAGTCAGTCTTTACCAGTTCAATTACCACAAGCTTATATAGAGTGGTTAAGCCCCATACAAATTGGCGAACAGACTTCCAATACCTTAACTGTTGATGAAATCGAGAATTTAGATAGACCAGATTTTTTTAATTGGAACATTTATCATATTGTCTATTTATCTGGTCTAGGTTTTTATCTCGTTTGGTTTATATTGAGAAACCGAAGTATTTTCCATTACCTTAGTTTAAACAGTTTTGAAGATTATAAGTTTGTTCCTGTTGTGCTTATACCTCAAACCAGTATGGCTTTTTCGTTCTTAGACAGAATTTATCTTGGCTCAGATATCCCGGAATCACAGCAAAACGTAATTTTAGAGCATGAATATCAGCATTTAAGGCAAAAGCATTCCTGGGATATGTTGTTTGCTGAAATGTTACAGATCTTATTCTGGTTTAACCCCTTAATTTATATCTATAAAAATCAAATCAGACAAATACACGAATTTGAAGCCGACCGTTCTGTCACCGCTTCACATTCAAAGGTAAATTATATCAACACCCTTTTAAACCAAAGTTTTGGCAGTCAGAATGTATCTTTTGTCAATTCTTTTTTCAATTCGACTCACCTTAAAAACCGTATAAAAATGTTACAACATACCAGGTCTTCAACACTAAAGAAATTGAAATATCTATTGGTTATACCTGTTTTGTTTATGGCTTTTTTGATATCCTGTTCACAGGAAGAATTGATTGAACCTGAGATGACAGAAGAGGAAAGGCGTGAGGAAATGAATTTGTTTTTCGATAGAATTAGAAATGATGAACCTGATATTTTTAAGGTGATTTCAACTAAGCCAAACCTTGAGAGGACATTTGACTATTATGATTTGAAAATAAAAGATAACTATTCTGAGGTTGAAAAAGACAAAGCTGGAATTATTCTTTTCATGATTACAATTAATGACAAATTTGAATCTAATTTGAATTATAGAGACCAAATATTAAATGATATACAAGAATCTAAATCATTAATGAACTTATATGATACTTTGCAAAAAATTAGAAAAAAGGCCAATAAAGCAGGTTTTGATGCCTCTAATTTTGGAGAAACTTCCAGTATTCCTTTTGCTTTAATAGACAAACCACCTCATCCATCTTTTTGCGATGGTTTAACCGGCGTTGAACTTAAAAAATGCGTAAGTGAATTTATAAGTACACACGTTAATCAAAATTTTGATACTACAAAGTTTAGTGACTTAGAACTTGGAAGGTACAGAGTAAGTGTGCAGTTTAAAATAGACAAAACAGGAAAAGTATCACACGTTAGAGCAAGAGGAGCAACTAGAGCATTAGAAGAAGAAGCATCAGAGATTATGCTGAGTTTACCACAAATGACTCCCGGTGAAGTAGATGGAGAACCTGTTAATGTTTTATATGGTTTACCTATTAATTTTGTAATCGGAGAATAAATTTTAAATCAGACTAAAATAAGTTGAATATCTGCATCAACTTTTTATCAGTATTCCTTTTTTTTCTTTTTCAAATGAATTTTTTTGAATGCAACAGTCAGGACAAGGAGACTGAAAAAATATTAAAAATGGAATTATTTAAAGGTAAAAATGGAATTTCACCTGGTCCTGATGCGTGTAACCATTTGAATTATAATTATTCAAAAGCCAGAAAATGTCTCTCTAATTATTTTACACATATCATTGAAAATAACTTCAAGGCCGAAAAGTTTACTTATCATCCAGCTGGAAAATACAAGATCAAAGTAAATTTTATTATTGACTCTAAAGGCAAAATAAGAGATATCAAGGCAGAAGCACCTTATCAGGATATGGAGAAAGAAGCTATTAGAACCATTAAACGCATCCCTCGAATGAACCCTGGTAAACTAAATGGCAAAAAAGTAAGTGTTTACTATTGGTTACCCATAATATTTATTGTCCCCGGGTAATTAAACTTAATTTTGACTGTTTAATTCTTCTTTACTACTTTTGACAAATGCTGTCTAAAAAAACAAAATACGCCATCAATGCTTTAATTTATATTGCTAAACGTAATGATGACAAACCTATTATGTCCAGCGAAATTGCTACCCAACAGCATATCCCGAAAAAATTTCTGGAACGCATCCTTCTCGATCTTAAAGATGCTGAAATATTAGACAGTAAAAGAGGCAGACACGGAGGCTATTTCCTCAACAAGTCCAGCGAAGACATCAATCTGGCCGATGTCATGCGTTTATTTGATGGTGCTATCGCATTTTTGCCCTGTGTAACACATGATTATTACGAACCCTGTGAAGAATGTAAGTTTGAAGAACAATGCGGTATTCGTAACGCCTTCATGGAACTGAAACACATGACTGTTAAGTTTCTTAAATCATGTACGCTAAAGGATATTCTGCAAAGAGAGTTTCTATTGAGTTAAATTAAATTTTTTTCAGGTTGGTGGTTTCCATCCAGCCTATGCTTCCATCCGGCAATTGCACTTTATAGAAAGAACGGAATTGATCTAAAATTTTTACCTTAGTGCCTTCATGAAGCTGTATTAAAGTTGCAGCCTTTTTGTTTGGTTCTTCAAATACAGGCTTTTCTTTTTCAAAAATGATGGCAAAAACATTGTTGTTGATTTGGTTTAGTTGAGTTTGTGCCATACTAAAAGCCCCAGCTGAAAGTAGCAGGAATAAAATTGATAAGCCAAGTGAAAGACGTTTAATAAATGAACGCTTTTTAAAGATAAAGAAAGCAAACACTATACCTGCTACAAACAGAAAAACTATTCCAACTACAGACCAGTTATCTACCGAGAAAAGGGTGATAAAATTATTCAATCCCTGATCAAGTTCAGATTCCGGTAACCTTTCAAATTGGTCAAGACGCATTCTTTCTGCAAAAGCCAAATTGTTTTTTATACTTTCGTTTTCCGGGCTAAGCTTGAGTGCTTTTTCATAATAATAGATACTATTTGCAATATCTTCTAGCTTGTAATAGGTATTGCCTAAATTGAAAAATAATTCACCGGAAACTTTATCTTCTTTTAAAATTGACTGGTAAAGACGCTTGGCTTCATTATAATTTGCATTAGCATAAGCATCATTAGCTTTGTTAAATATTGAGTCTGTTTGTTGACTCCAAAGATTTAAGCCAAAGCAGAATAATACCAGGTATAAAATAATCTTCAATTTCATAGACTCTTATCTAATTGGGCGAGGGTTTGTTTGGCCAGCTGATAGTCATCATCTATTTCTGATTTAGACAATGGCGAATACCTTGCCATTTCACAATTCTTCAGCAAAGTCATAAATTGACTGATATCTTCGTTTTTTGCGCCTTTCTGAATCAATAACTCTTCAATTTTTTCCTTACTGAGTTCGCTTGTTGTAATTTTTAATTTAGCTTTTAAGTAATTATGTAAAGCTTTTTCCAGAGACAAATAAAACGCATTAGAATCATTGAGCTTCGATTTAGCCTCAGACAGGTACTTTTTAGCCAGTTTGTTGGCCTTTCTCTGACTTGCTTCTTCAGCTGAAAGCCCTTCTCTAGATCTAAGTTTTGAAAACACTATAAAGAATGGAAAAAGCGCCAGTCCGGATACTGACAAAACCCAGAAGCCTGTACTTTTAAAAAATCGCTCTTGGCTTTTAGGTTTTAAAGAGGTGCTTAAAGCAATAAAATTAAACTGACTATTAGGTGATTTGATGATATTTATATTATTAGACACGCTATTATTGGTATTGGTATTAGCAATACTTGAGTTTGCACCCACGTCAAGTGAAATAGGCTGAGACCTAAGCGTTACGTATTCGTTTCTCGCCGGATCAAAGTATGAAAACTCCAGACCCGGTATTATTTGTTTGCCGGCCTGTTGAGGAACCAAAGTATATATACTGGACTTAGAACCTGTCATACCATTTGTTGTGGTTCTGATATTATCTTTCTTCTCCGGTTCAAAAATCTCGATGTTACTTGGTGCTTGAAGCTTGGGCAATTCAAACAAACTCATGTTCCCCTGACCAGAAATTCTTACCTGAGCATCGAGAGATTCCATGGCCAAAAGCTCATTTTTATTAACACTCACACTAAAATCGAACTTACCAACTGCTCCGGTAAAGCTTGCAGGTCTGTTATCTAAAGGAAGAGGCTGCACATTGATTGTTTTTGTTTTTGCCGAATAGGTTTTATCTACAGTCTCATACAACCGTCTACCAAATATATCACGCCTGTCGGTTGGCACCTCTACTGCAATGGAAAGAGTTAAAGGCTCAATTTTCAATTCTCCTGTCTTTTGTGGGTATAGAATGGTTTTTCTTAACTCTACATACCTGTAAGGTTCGCCGGCAAACTCCCCATTTTTCACTTCAAGCTTGTCAATATCAATATTTTGACTCCAGAAATTTTCGTATTTTGGATTGTCCAATGGACGCCAATTTCTAATATCGGTTGAAGGGCTTACGTAAAGTTTGTATACGACGTAGATGCCTTCATTAAGATAGGGTTTGCTGTTGGACACCTCAGCCACCAGGTGAACTCCATCTAATGCTTTGCTTTGCGGGGTTGCATTGGCTGTTGCACTTGGATTGTCTACGGCTGCCGTTACCTCAACCTTTACCGGTGATGTCTTGTAAACATTGCCTTCTATAGTAACTTCTGCCTGACCTATAGAAAGATTTCCACGCTTTAGCGGCTGAAGAAAAAACGTATAGGATTTTTGAAATGTACTTTTACCATTAACCCAACTTTGGCTTATGGACTGATTTGGTCCGGCAATTTTTCTAAATCCTTCAAAACTTGGCGGAATAAAATTATCGCCATTTTGATTCATTGTAAATTCTACCCTCAATCTTTCATTGATACCGAGTTTTTTTCGACTCACTTCTGCATTGAATTCTACCTGAGCTTCTGCCAGGGTGCAAATCAATAAAAGTAATATGACATAAATTTTTTTCATTTCTACCAGTCTTTCTCCGTTTTTACTTTTACGCCTTTTACCTTTTTGGCATTCATTTTCTCCTGAGTGTCTTTCTCCTTATTTTGAATAGCCTGCAACAGGTTTTTTATTTGCTGCTCGCTCATTTTTCCTTTTTGGGGCTGAGAAGGCTGTTTTTGCTTCTGGCTGTCACCTTCTTTTGGATTTTGCTTTGCGTCGTCCTTCTTTTTCTCACTTTCCTTATCGTCCTTTCCATCCTGACTATCCTGTTTTTTATCCTCTTTCTTTTCCTGGTCGCCTTCTCCACCTTTGTTTTTATCCTGATTTTGGTCTTCTTTCTTTTGCTCCTGATCTTTATTTTGATCGCCTCCACCTCCATCATTTTTTTCTTTTTCTCTTTTTTGTTTAGCCAGAGCTAAATTGTAACGGGTTTCTTCGTCATTAGGATTATTTCGCAGTGCACTTTTATAAGCTTCAACTGCCTTTGCATATTGCTTTTCCTCCATAAAAACATTTCCCAGGTTATGGAAGTTTCTATGTTTTACCATTTTGTCTTCAGACTTTTTTGCAGACTCTGCATACCTTAGAACAGATTGCTGTTTCTTTTCGTTTTCAAAGTACAGGTTGCCAAAGTTATAGGCTGCTGCATCGCCTTCAGGTTTTTTATCTAAAGCTTTACGGTAAAGCGCTTCTGCCTGTACAAAATTTCCGTTTTCTCTTTCTTCAGAAGCCAAAGCTGAATATTTCTTGTATAACTTTTCTGCTTTTTCAGGATTTTCAGACTGTGCAGAAATGACCTGAACACCAAAAAACAAAATACCTAATACAAATAAGTTATATCTCTTCTTCATGTTCTTTTTCATTAAATAAATTCAACTGTCTAATCCATTTGGTTTTGCGTTCCAATATTATCACATCCAATAGTATAAAAAACATGCCAAAAACAACAAACCATTGATATTGAGACTTAAAATCCGAAAATTGTTTGGTTTCAAATTCAGATTTTTCAATTTTTTGTAAGTTCTCTAATAAAATTTTAACATTTTCATCAGTTCTTGTTTCATCGATAAAGACGCCATTGCCATTTTCAGCAATCTTTTTTAATGTCAATTTGTCGGCTCTGGTAATCACGGTTTCTCCGTTTTGGTCCTTTTTATAACTGACGCCTTTGTTACTTCTTATAGGTATCCTGTCGCCTTTTGTGGTGCCAACACTTATGGTAAATATTTTGATGTTATTTTCTATTGCCCGTTCTATGGCTTCATCGGCTTTATTCCCATGGTCTTCACCATCACCAACTATTATTAATATCCTATTTGTCGTTTCATCTCTGTCAAAATAGGTTGAAGCCATATCTATCGCGTCGGCCACAGCTGTTCCCTGACTCGACACCATTTCGGTATTCATAGCCTGCAAAAAAGTTTTAGCCGCACCATAATCTGTAGTTATGGGTAATTGCGGAAATGCACTTCCTGCGTAGCCAATAATACCAACCCGGTCAGATACCAATTCATTAAGAGTTTCTGAAATGATTTGCTTGGCCTTTTCTAATCTGTTTGGCGCTATGTCCTCTGCCAGCATACTTTTTGAAACATCCAGAGCAAAAACTATATCAACACCCTGACGCTTTACAGTTTCGAGTTTGGTGCCAATTTTTGGATTAGCCAGGGCAATAATAAAACAGGATAAGGCCAAAATAAACAGAAGAAATTTGACCCACAATTTGGTTAATGAACGTTGTGGTGCCAAAGCTCTGAATAATCTCGGTTGTGCAAATTTATTTTGGGTGCGCTTTTGCCATAATAAATAAATGAAAAACAAGACCACAATAAGGCCTACAAAACCGAAATACCAAAAATAATATGTATGTTCAAATCTTATCATTTATACTAAACTTCTCATTATAGTGTATTTCAAAAGAGCGACAAATAAAAGTAAGCCTCCTGCTATTAAAACAAAAACGGGATAGAGCTCGTCGTAATTATAATATTTGGTTTCTTTAATTTCAGTTTTTTCTAATTTGTTGATTTCTTCGTAAATAGATTTCAGCTTGTCTTCATTATTTGCTCTAAAATATTGACCACCTGTTGCCGTTGAAATCTCTTTGAGTAAATCTTCGTCAATTTCAACTTTGGTGTTTCTGTACTGGAAATCTCCATTTCTGTCTATTGCTACAGGTGATAAGGCATAACCCATACTCCCAACACCAATGGAATATACTTTTATTTCATATTCTAAAGCTAAATCAGCAGCTGTTTTGGGTTCTATAAAACCAGTATTATTTACACCATCCGTTAGCAAAATAATGACTTTGCCTTTGGCTTCACTATCTTTCAATCTATTTACAGCTGTAGCCAGTCCCATTCCAATAGCTGTTCCTCCTTCAATTTCACTGGAATAGGAAATTCCTTTTAACGTATTTTGAACTATGGTTTTGTCTGAGGTAACGGGCGTTTTAGTGTAGCTTTCACCTGAAAAGACCACTAATCCTATCCTGTCATTTGGTCTGTTTTCTACAAATTCTGAAGCCACTTCCTTTACGACTTCCATACGGTTTGGCCTAAAATCTTTAGCCAGCATACTGGCCGATATATCTATAGACATCACGATGTCTATACCTCTGGTTTTTTTGATATCTGTGGTGACATCTACCGTTCTTGGTCTTGACATAGCAATGGTTAAAGCTATCCAGGCCAGGAGTTTTAACCCAAACATGATATGCTTGACTTTACCCCAAAATGAAGATGAAGAAAATGCTGCGGTAGTTGAAAATTTAACGGGCACCTGACTTTCCTTACGACGTATTATATACCATGCAATGAAAGCTGGAACGGCTAATAAAAGCCAAAACCAGGCAGGGTTTTCAAATGTTATATCGTTAAATATCATTATTTGTCATCTAGTTTAAATTCAACGGTATTGATGATACGATTGGCAATTTCATCTGCATATTGGTCTTTCTCATTATGAATGACTGTTACACTGGACATGTATTCTCCAAGGTAAAAAATGAGTACGTTATAGCTCTTCTTTATGTCGTTTTGGGTAATAGGATTTTTTATGGTATAACTTCCTGTAAGTTGTAATCCAGGTGTCCCGTCAAGACTTTCAAATTCGTTTTGCTTATTTAAAATATTGTAAGCGCCCTGATTTTCAAATTCTGCGAGTACTCCTTCTATGGATTTTTCTACGTCAAATTGTGTGCCCTCCTTAAATTGAATATTTGATACCGTTACACTGAGATCTGAAAATGGAGTACCTTTTTCGAATATTTCATAATTTATGGCAAATTCATTTTGTGCTATCATATCATCCAGTTCTTTACTGGTCTTTCTTATCAAAACATCCGGTGTAGAAATTTCTAATGGCGGATATCCATAAGCACTTGTTATCCAATCTGCTTCCAGCATTTCTTTTGAAGCATTTCCAAAGTAAGCATCCTTTACATAATCATAACCTTTTGTAGCGACCAAAGCCACAGTTGTTATGGCGAGAATAGCCACAACACCTAGTATACCAAAAACGATTTTGCGTTGCTGACGCCGCTTTTTCAGGATAGCCTGATAAGCTTCATCTCTCCTTTTTTCTTCTTCAGTCGGCTCAGGAATGGCGGTTTGCATAGAATTGGTAAAGGATTCTATGTTCTTTCGGTCAGATTTTGCAGTGAGTACATCAGGTGCGGATTTGGCAAATTTGGCCAGGTCTGCACGTTGTAGTACTTTTTTGAAATCATTTATCAAATCCTGATTGATATTGAGTTTTTGTGAGTGCCTTCTGTTTTCAAGCTCATCTACCAGCTCATTACTGGTGTACTCCATCGCACGAATTTCAACTTTTTCTTCAAGATAGCGTCTACTGATTTCAGTGAGTTTAGAATAATATTCTTTAAGATTTCGGCTTTCAATCAGGTCGGACTGGTCTAAGGCTTGCAATGACTGAATGGCTTTTTGGTAAGGTGGAACACGCTTTTTCTTTTGATCCTTTTTATCTTTAAATTTAAAAATCAGGTAAATTATACCGACTATAAACAATATAGCCAAAAGCATCCACCAAATCCAATTTTTAATCTCAAATGGTTTCTCAAAATCTATATAAGTCTTTATGGGGTAAAGTTTTTGTTTGGTAGTATCGACAATCACATCATTGACCTTAACGGCAATAGTATCTGTTTCTAAAAAACGCTCATTGACCTTCAAGGTCTGCCTGCCAATGGTATAACGACCGGAATCAAACTGGGTTAAGGCATATGTTTTAGATAATATTTTTAATGGTTCCAGCTGCGTAGTGTCTATCTTATAAGCTTCAACCATTTCTAATGGCGTGAAAGTTTGACCTTCAGGAAATACTATAATATCTTCAGGTTGAACTTTTGCAGTAATGGTGTACTTGATTTGTTCTCCAATCTTTATAGTATCTCTGTCTATTTTCGCCTCAACTTCCTGAGCAAAATTTTGATTACAGGCGACCATGATGCCAATTAAAGCAATAACAAATCGATATGTATTTTTTGAAAAATTCATTAAAATTTATCTGGCTTTAAAATAACTCAACAATTTTTTGACATAACTGTCTTCAACTTTCAAAGATATCTGTCCGGCACCACTTCGTTTGAAGCTGTTGTTGAAATACTCCACGTGTTTAAAGTGCTGTCTTTTATATTGGTTTCGAGTACTTTTTAAAGCCGTATTAAGCCAAATCAACTGACCGGTTTCTGCATCTTTTGCTTGAATCAGTCCTACATTTGGAAGTTCAGTTTCTCTTTCGTCAAAAATCCTTATCCCTGTGACATCGTGTCTTTGGGCTACTATTTTTAGACTCTTCTCATAACCATCATCTAAAAAGTCTGACATCGTGAAAACAATGGCTCGCTTTTTAATCATATTACTTAGTGACTTTAGGGCGAATGAAATATCTGTTTTTTGATTTTGAGGTTTAAACTCAATCAATTCTCTGATGATTCTCAGCACGTGCATTCTTCCCTTTTGAGGTGGAATATATAGTTCAATTTGGTCTGTAAACAACATTAAACCCACCTTATCATTATTCTGAATTGCTGAAAAGGCGAGTGTAGCAGCGATTTCAATCAAGATATTCTTCTTATAAGTACTTTGTGTACCAAAATATTCTGAAGCCGATACATCTATCATGAGCATCATGGTTAGCTCCCTTTCTTCTTCAAAGACTTTCACGAAAGGTTCGTTGTATCTGGCGGTTACATTCCAGTCTATAGATCGAACATCGTCTCCAAACTGGTAACCTCTTACTTCGTTGAAAGTCATTCCTCGACCTTTAAAGGCAGAATGGTATTCGCCACCAAAAACATGATCGCTCAAACGACGTGTTTTGATTTCGATTTTTCTTACTTTTTTTATGAGGTCTTTGGTTTCCATAGGTCTATCCTGAATGGCCCATCTTATCCTAAAGCTTCGGGACTTCCCAGAGGGAAGAACTTGAAAGGGCGCGCTCTGTAGTGTTAATTGAAAATATTAAAAACATTATGATTTGATATGGCTAAGTTGAATGGCGTTTATGGGACTTCAACTTCGTTGACGATTTTGGCGATAAGATCTTCTGAGGTGACGTTTTCAGCTTCAGCTTCATAGGTAATGCCTATTCTGTGTCTCAAAACATCCATAACTACAGCTCTTACATCCTCTGGAATGACATATCCTCTTCGTCTTATAAATGCGTAACATTTAGCACATGTTGCCAGATTTATACTACCACGAGGAGACGCTCCAAAACTGATGAGCGGTTTTATTTCACTAAGCCTGTAACGCTCAGGATATCGCGTAGCAAATATCAAATCTAAAATATATTTTTCAATTTTCTCATCCATATAAACATCCCGAACAGCTTCTTGTGCTCTTAGGATCTGCTCTACACTCACAACCTGTTTTACCTGTTCGAAGCTACCTTTAAGGTTGGCCCTTACAACCATTTGTTCTTCTTCAATCTTTGGGTAGTCGATAACTGTTTTAAGCATAAATCTATCAACCTGGGCTTCAGGTAATGGATAGGTCCCTTCCTGCTCTACCGGGTTTTGGGTGGCCATCACCAAAAAAGGTCGATCTAGTATAAAGGTCTCATCTCCAATGGTTACCTGTTTTTCCTGCATAGCCTCAAGTAAAGCCGATTGAACTTTGGCTGGCGCTCTGTTTATCTCATCAGCCAAAACAAAATTGGCAAATATTGGTCCTTTTTTGATGCTAAAATCATTGAGTTTCATGTTGTAAATCATTGTCCCAACGACATCTGCAGGAAGCAAATCCGGCGTAAACTGGATACGGCTGAAAGAACCGTGAACAGCTTTTGAAAGGGTGTTAATAGCCAAAGTTTTTGCCAAACCCGGAACACCTTCCAGCAATATGTGTCCTCGACCAATCAGGCCAATAAGTAAACGTTCTACCATTTCTTTTTGACCAATGATAACTTTATTGATTTCATTGGTAAGCAGGTCTACAAAAGCACTTTCCTTCTCTATTTTCTCATTAATCTGAGCAATATCTACACTGGTATTTTGTACATCCATATCAGGAATATTTTATATTTTAAGGTCCACGCAAATTGATAAAATATTTGTATTGAGCTTGTTAAGGTCTGGTTAAAAGTAAAAAATACTTCGAGAGCCATTATATTTCAGGGAAATAAGCTCAAATACACATTTTTAAGTACGTCACAAAATTATAAAAGTTACACTGCATATTAAACTTTAAATTTTCATTAGCAAAGTTTAAAAACATATCATTTACTTTTAAACAAAAAAATGAAAGTACTCATTACCGGAGCGACAGGGTTGGTTGGGCAAGCGCTATCTGATATGTTATTGAAAAGAGGAGATTCGGTAAATTATCTTACCACAAGCCAGTCAAAAATAAAACATGATAAAAATTACAAAGGCTTTCTTTGGAATACCAAAAAACAGGAAATTGATGAATCTTGTTTCGAGGGCGTTTCTGCAATCATAAATCTTGCAGGTGCAAGTGTAGCTGAGAGGTGGACTGCACAACACAAAAAAGCCATTTTGGAAAGCAGGCTAAGTAGTCTAAATTTATTACATACAACCTTATCTAAAATTGAACATAAAGTAAAACACCTGGCTTCTGCCAGTGCTATTGGTGTCTATCCCAGTTCTTTGACGAAACTCTATGAAGAGGATGAGCAGCAGCTGAGTAATGATTTTTTAGGAGATGTTGTTCAGCAATGGGAAAATGCAGCAGATAAGTTTTCTGATTTGGGAATACCTGTAGCCAAACTAAGGATTGGTGTCGTATTATCTACTAAGGGCGGTGCATTGGAAAAAATGGCGAAACCCATTAAAAATTATATTGGTGCACCATTAGGAAGTGGTCAGCAATGGCAGTCATGGATACATGTTCACGATTTAGCACATATGTTTTGCTACGTTCTTGATGATGAAATGTCCGGTGTGTTTAATGCCGTTGCACCAAATCCTGTGAACAATAAGGAGTTGACCCAGGCCATTGCTAAAGCTCTGGATAAGCCTCTTATTCTACCACCTGTTCCCAAGTTTGTTTTAAAATTTATGCTCGGCGAAATGTCTCAAATTGTTTTAGGTAGTCAACTGGTGAGTGCAGATAAGATTCAAAATGAAGGCTTCGTTTTTGAATATGCTCATGTGGAAAAGGCTTTGGAAAAGATTTATGGAAATTGAGTTTTAATTCTAATAGGGCTAAGCATTTTTAGCCTTTGTTTTTTAAAAAAGTGACATAAACGCTTGTAGCCAGAGTAAAGTATTTTTATGGCTGACTTAGTAGTCTTTAGTAATAAATCTTAGATGAATAAGAAGTTTTTAAGGGTATTCTTTTTTGTTATACTAACTTTGATAGGGCTAGTATTATTTACTTATGTATATTCAGTCATAAATATACGCTCTTCTGAAGTTTATGTCATAGCAAAAAAGTATATCAAAGAAAATAAAGATATTGAGGGAAGATTAGGAAAAGTAGTAGATTTTGGAGATTTTCCCTATGGTGGAATAGGTTCAGAAAATAGTGTAAAAAAAGCTCAGATCAACCTTAAAATCATTGGAGAAAATGCTGAGGCTGATGCCCAAATTAATTTAGAAAAAGAGAATTCCGCAATCGAATGGGAGGTTATTAATTTATACATCCTTGACTAAAATATGAGAACCGTTTTTTACATTATCGCCTCAATATTTCTGATTTTTTCAATCATGTCTTTATATACCCTTTTGTCGGAAATCGATAAAGGCTTAATACAAATAGTACTAAATTTTGTGCCGCTATTTTTCTTCTTGACTATTTTCTATATTTTTTATAGAATAGGAAGTAGTAAATAATTTATCTTAATTCTTTTTTTCCAGATTCAAAATCCTTTACAATCACAGCCCTGTCATATTCTTCACCTAAAGTGGTATAAGTGACATAGGTAAGCTTATTGTCTTCAATTGAAATCACCTGATAAAATTGGGTTTGCTCCGCTGTTTTATCGGGCGTGTAGCCATCCTTTTCGTAAGCTTTAATCTGATCTTTATCCAGGTCGTATTGTTTAGGACCGCTAACCGAAGTCACATAAACCGTAGTAATTTCATTTTCACTAGCCGATGAAGTGGTTGTTAAAGGTGCATGACCACGAGCGTAAGTGTGATCGTGTCCATTTAAAACCAAGTCTACATTGTATTTATCAAGTAGTGGTTTCCAGTTTTTTCTGGCAAACTCAAAATCACGGCCTTCTGCCGGAGAAAATACGGAATGGTGACATGTGAGGATATTCCATTTGGCGGTTGAGGTTTTTAGTTGCTCTTCCAGATAGGCGGTTTGCTCCTCTAAATCGGTGTTAGAGTTTAAGACGATGATTCGGATATCCTGATAATCTACGGTATAAACCGTTTCGTGCAGTTTTTCTGGTAAGGATTTTTCTACAGGTAGGGTAAATTGAGGTCGCCATTGGATGGAAAGTTGCTTGCCTTCTCCTTTTTCTAAAGGGTAAAACTCATGATTACCTACTGCAGGAATGGCTGTCCACTGGCTGTGGATAAACCCACCGGCTTTATACCATTCTGCCCACTCCTGGTCCTTATGCGAGCGGTTGATGAGGTCACCGGCATGTACTACAAATGAAGCCTCCGGTGCGGTTTGGTACGCCATTCTTATCACTCTTGACCAATGAGATAACACATCATTTTGGGCATCACCAAAATAGACGAAAGTGGTTGGAGCATATTCTCCTTTTGCAGTTTTAAACTGAATCCATTCGGACCAGATGTCTACGCCATCGCCTACGCGATAAGCGTAAAGTTTATCGGGCTCTAAGCCATCAAAATTCACAGAATGGTAATGTACTTTTAATGCCGCGTTGCTTTTGTAAAGACCTAAGTCAAATTCTTCAGTTTTGGCATCTATGGTTAGGGCATCATCCTCAAATTCAGCATTTTTTGTAGCTAAAGCAATTTGCGCCACAGCTTTTGTAACAGTAGAATCTGTTCGCCAGGTTACCGCTCGACTTGTTGCCGGGTCACCGTTGAAAGTTAGTATAATTCTATCCGGGTCCTGACTGGGAATTTCCCAGTGGCGAAGGCCTTCGTGGGCGTGGCTGTGTTGATGAGCCTGAGTATGGTCATGACTATGAGTCTTTGTTTCGTTTTTGCAGGCCACAGATAAAAGCACAAACAAAAAAACAGCAACAGCATTGACTTTGAAAATTGGAAGATTTTTCATGATATAATTTGAAATGAGTTGATAAAATTACATGTAAAATTAATGCCTAATGTAAAGGGAATATGAAGTTTAAAGAAATATTTTCAAAACCTTACCTGAGGTCTACAAATATTTTTTCTTCTTTTAGAAATTCCATTTTAATGGCTAATAGGAGATCTTTAAGCTCAATTTTTTTAGTTTTTTGGTCTGCCAATTTAAGACAACAATAGGCTATAATATTATTAATTTGAGCCCCGGTAAGTTCATATTTTTCAGCAATAGAATTTAAATCAATTTCATCAAATGATAACACCTCAGGCAAAGCCATTTTCAATAGTTTTAAGCGCTCTTCAGCGTCTGGCTTTTTAAAGTTGATGATGGCATTAAAACGTCTTATAAAAGCTTGATCAATATTATTTTTATAATTGCTGGCAAGAATAACAATGCCATTAAAATATTCTATTCTCTGTAACAGGTAGCTGACACTTTGGTTGGCATATCTGTCCTGAGCATTTTTTGTATTTGAACGTTTGCCAAAAAGCGCATCGGCTTCATCAAAAAAGAGAATCCAGTTTTTATTTTCGGCACGAATAAATACTTTTTCGAGGTTTTTTTCGGTTTCTCCAATGTATTTTGAAACAATTTGAGATAAATCTACTCTGTAAACGGGACGTTGAAATTCTTTACCAAGTAATGAAGCTGTTAAAGTCTTACCTGTTCCGGAAGGACCACAAAAAAGGGATTTATAGCCAGGCGCCATACGTTTGGCCATATCCCAGTCATTTCTAAGTAAATCTTTGTGTTTTATCCATAATTTCATAGTGTTGATTTGGTCTAAAGTATTAGAATTTAAAACCAATTCCTTCCATTCCATTTGTGTTGAAATTTTCTTTGCAGGAAAATCAGGACCAAAACGAGGTTGTAAAAACTCACCATACATAAGTAAATTCAAAGCTTCCGGAGGAATAATAAGTTTACCGCTCATCAAAGGCATACCTTCAGGAACGTTTTCTAAAAATAGAATTTGCTTTTTATAGAACCAATGCTCTTCCTTGAAATAATCAAGCAATTGTAATCGCTTTTGTATATTTTGCCCAGCAAGTATGTATTGAATAGTTTCACCTGTAGGCTGCATGCTTCTATAGGTGTCGTTTTTAACGCCACCCCATTCCGGAAATTCACCGCCACCTGGATACAATTCTTTCAGAATATTATCATAAAACCCTGCAATTACATGTGGAGCTAAAGCCAGGAGTAAAATGAGACCTTCCTCGTGAGTTGTTTCTCTTTTTAAAACTTCAGAAAAGGTATTGTGGAAGTTGTAATCCGCAATTTCCTCTTCTGACTTGACACTTTGTAATATGTATTTTTTGAGCTTTTGGAATGGCATGATTTATTTAATTAATTAAACACTAATTACTTGTCTGTTTTATTGGTGTCTATTGTTTATACTCGACTGTAAAATAGCCTAATATTTTGATAACTTCTATTATTTATACCTGCAAAAGCAATTCCTTCATTAATATGTCTTGCTGTTTCAAAGATGACCTATAGGATTTCCTGTTCTATCAGCGGTTTATTTCAAATACTTCTTCGCAATGACCACAATTTATATTAATTCTATAACTACATTAATAATTAAACGTTGAAATGTTCAAATGAATGACTATTCTGTATTTCATTGCTTCAGGTTTAACTTCATAAGTATCTTTTAATCCACTGATCCCGATTTTCTTCTGCTATACAGAGATAAAAGTACTAAAGCCTTAATTTTGCTTTGTATCTTAGGTTAGATGATATTTTTTTGCTTTAGCCTATCCAAATCAGATCAAATTTATTTCTTAGAAAAAAGATATTTAGATTCTCAAAAATAGATTAAATCAACCTTCTAAAATTCGCTGCAATCCAATTGAATCCAGTTATTTCTCTCATGGCGCTTAAAAAAGGTTGCGCATTCCTTCGATCTACGGTTTGCCCTGAGCCCATAATGTTATTTCTTGCCGAGTGTGAGCCTCCTCCGTAACAAATACTACTGTTTGAATTACAAGAAATATGTGCTATTCCAAGCATGTGACCGAATTCATGATCTGCTCCTCTTTGAAAGTAATCTCTATTTGTAGGAGTTGCATTTGTTGCCGTGGTAGTTTGCCTTACTCTAGTTCTGGTTGTTAGATCCATAGAGTCTAGGGTTGCCGTTGTTCCACTCACACTGCTGCCTTGATGAGTGGTAGCATGAGTTACATTGGCAATCTGATGTTGCCCGGAATTTACGGAAGACACTTGAACTCGTGTTGCATAATTTCTTAGATATCTTCTAGATCTATTCTGAGAAGATGGTCTTCTAACGAGTATTTTATAGCTCCATCTGTTTCCAACACTTCTTCGAAACCCGGTAATCCAATTGTTTTGTTCAGTAGTACTAGGCCAAGAACCCAAAAAATTAAAAAGCACCTTCATTTTTAAAGTCAGTCTTGCATTGCCATGGTCTAATGTTGCATCGAAAATATCGTTTTTACCTCCTGAATCTACATTACTCACAGATTCGTTACTTCTAGTTCTAATATTCATTTCTCTACCGGCAGATGCTTCACTCTCAGCTCGCAGTTCTCTAGTTAATTTATTAGCAGAATCAGGGCCTAACATACCATCTACTGTTTCACCAAATTGATGTTGATAATCTGCAACTGCCAATACAAATTCTCTGTCTATTGTTGCCGAGTTTGATTCTAATCCAAGCACATCGCGTAATAAACTTAGTTCTGAAGTGTCAAAAAAACGGCGACTGTTATAACTTATTGCATCTTGGATTTCTTCTTCATCAAGCAATTCTACATCACTTGTTTCATTTACGGGTTCTGTTGCCCAATCTCTTTGAATCAGTTTTCTTTGAATTCCTAGTTGCTGTAACGTATGCGTCAACTCATGCGCCAGTAAATGTTTACCTGCAAATGTACCAGGATTGTATTTTCCCTGATTAAAGTAAATATCATTTCCAACTGTAAAAGCCTGAGCATTTAATTCTTGATTCATCTCAGCAGCCTGTGAATTGGTATGTAAACGGACATCGGAAAAATCTGCTCCAAATCGACTTTCCATAAAGTGCTTTATATTATTATCCATCTTCTGGCCACTACCTTTTGTCGAATTGATTTGTTGGATTAATGAAGATGAAGCCGTTCCTCCCTTGGCATTATTTTCTTTACGCTGAATAAGTGATGAAATATTGTATGTAAGTGGTTTCATTTGAAGGCTTTCTTCTTCCTCGCATTCACTGCATTTTCGTTTAACTAATGGTCCTGATTGTTGAATAGAAACAGCTTTGGGTTGACTGGCGTGAACAACTTGGTCGGCTATAGTATCTGCTTCTTTTTCATAGGCATCATTGGATGAACCGACAGTTAATTTCCTTTGAATAGTCTGACCTCCAATAAAAGGCGTTTTATTTTTTTTGTTGGTTGTTGGCGTAGCATTTTGCGATAATGATTCCATACTCATATTTTTATACCCACAGGCAAGATAAATAATTTTTCATCCAGGGGGTTTTTAGCATTCCTATTCCCCATGGCAAATGGTCCAGCAATACATCTATGCTTTGTTGCTCTACAATAAGTTCGTATTTGTTTTCTTTAAACGAAACGAGTTTTGCTTCTCTTTGTAAAAATGTTTCCCTTAATGTACTTACAGAAGTGTCTTTCAGAATTGACCAATGTTCTATGGCAGATGATAAAAGTTCATCGCATTTTGCTGCCTCAGTTTTAGTCATTTGCCATTTTGTACTTACAGGGGTTGAAGCTTCAACCCCACAGATGACTTTGTTGAGTACGAGTTCGTTTTCAAAAACTTTCGATTTTCCATAAACCAGATAATGCAGTAGCAATACAGCCCGATGTCGATATTTTTCTGCTTTCCATTTTTGATCTTTCCAATACCCCAACTGATCAAATAGTGAAGTTAAAAACGGATGTAAAATGACCAAACCTGCATTATTTACATAAGTATAATTTTGCGCTGAATTCTTATTACTATTGCCTTGTAAAGCCTCTAAAATTTTATCAATTTCATTTTTCTGAAGGCTTGCCTGGTTATTTTCAGAATCAACTTCTGGCCTGGAAATAATTTGTTTTAAATTATTAATTTCATTTGAAAGGATTTTCAATAATTTTATATCCTTTAATTCTAAACCCTTCAATAATTTATTGAGGTTATTCGCTTCAATCAATATTTCCTCTTGTGATAGATTAAAGTAAGTTTTGTAAAACTTTAGTGGTTTACCCTGAGATTTTAAGCTTGAACTTTTGATTAAGCTGCTTTTCCAAAACAAAAATTTTAAAAAACCAGCATGTTTTTTTCCTTCTTTTAAAAGAGTGTCCTCAAAAATTTTAAAGCTTTGGTTTACCCTAAAACTCTCGGCTAAACCACCTGTGAGAAGCTGTGTGAAATTAAAAACTATTCTTAAAGCAATATCATTAATTTGATTTGCATCTTTGATTTTTCCTAAAAATAATTTGACAAAATCCCTATCTAAATTTACTTCGGTAAAAATTTTATCTAGATCATTAGTTATAGCATTCGGAGGTAAATCACCATCCAATAGATAAAAAATCAACAGTTCTTGATAGTTCCTTTTTTCAGACACCAAAACATCCTTATTTATTTTTGATGCGTTTGTCCTAATCTGAGGTTGGTTGTCTCTTAAAAACGCTTCAACTTGTTTTATAATGCCATTGACCAGGTCATTTTTCCAGTTGGATAACACTAAATTCTCAATACTAATCTCGATTTTATTAATTTTCCAGGTATTTTCAGGTATCTCATAATGTTTAAAAAGATCATCTAATTTTGGATATAATTTTTTCTGAAAAACATCACTTATTTCATTTTGTAAATGCTTCGCTGTTTCTTGTTTTGAACAAGCGATTTCGACATGATATTTTTCTAAGAGATGCATATTACTTTACACTTTTACTTCTTTAAGTTTAATCTATGTTTTGATTGGAGTGAAAACAAATTGAGGTATAAGCCTCTGCGTCTTTTAATGGATAATCAAATGCATTTATAGGATTAGCACTTGCGTGAGATTCTGGATTAATATTAGTATTTTGTTGTCCAGGCACAAAGAAGTCCATATCAAACTCGACAGACGGTACATTATCCCTCATAAAAAATGAAATCGTTGTTGGAATAGTGAAAGCAAGAGAATTATCTAAGTTCGGGAAACTGACTTTAAAGGGAATCGAAAATTGCATTTTATTAGTGACCAAAATGGTATTCATCGTTGTAAGGAGTTCATTAGCATGATCTTCTTTTAAGAGAAATCTATAAACATTGTTACTAGAATCATCAGCAATTTTTAATTTAAATGTAAAGTTGGCGAACTGATTTTTTATTCCTCTGCAGGAATATTGTAATGCAGATCCGGTCTTAGCGTCTTTGACGACATTATTAGTATGGTAATCAAAAAACTCAATTTGCTGATCTCCTGTTGAGGTTTCTTTATTTTCCGTATAATCCAACAGCAATTTTAAAACTGTACGCATTTCTTTTGCAGTGTTATTTCCCTTATCTTTTATAGCTTTTATAGCTTCTTCGACTTTTGTTCTTGTTGACATAATATTCTGGTTTTTAAAGGTTATGGTTTATCTGTGAAAAAATCGTCGTTATCAAAATCCTTGTGATCAAAATCTGCCACTTTTGGTGAAGGCTCAGTTTGAGTGTTTTCTATAACTATATTTATATTATCGCCATCTGATGTAAACAAATATGGCAGATAAAAATCTGCAAGTATTGTTCTTTGAGGCGCATTATCTTTTATAGGTTTAGCTTCCGGCATTTTATTAAAACCTGTAGAAATATTGTCATAAAAATAATTTGCAATTGAAGGGTTTAGATTGTTAAACATAAAACTCGACATACTGTCTTTGTAATCTAATATCGCTGAGTTTACACTATTACTGCATTCATCATTGTCTATAGTATTATGAGTTTTGATCAGATAGGGGTTGTTTGGTTTTCTTTTTCGCAATACATTATTGCTCGTAATTTTACCCAACACCGCACTGGAGTAGTCAAACTTTTTGATATGTTCATTAGCAAATTCGAAAAACAGAGGCGCCTTAAATGTTGGAGAGGATTGTGTTTGAAAAATAGAATAGTCGCTGTAAATCATTACAAATGTACCTCCGGTAACCACACCGGCTTCATGTTCTAGAGCCGGATGCTTTTTGGAAAATTCTGATAAAAAAGTAGACCTTACACCTCTTATCCAACGGTCTATGGCCTCCTGGTAAATTATGGTAAAAGCGTCTTCCAGAACTATAGCATTAAAATCTTCTAAACGATTTTCAATTTCCTGCAGAACTGCAGAGTCATTGTTACGTTGTATTAGGTCGATACAGTTATTGTGGATGAGAAATAGATCATTCAAGTCTACAAAAGCATCGTAAAAGGTCTGGTAATTTTCTAAGAATTCAGTGAGGTCTTCTGTGAGAAGTGTTTTAAATTCATCAACCGTGTTTTCTAAACTAGTTAAAAAACTATCATTGAAAAGCGGGTAAGCTTCCTGAACGTTGCTTTTATTCTTTTTAAGCCAATTTAGAATAAAATCTACCGTATTAATAAGTTTTGTTTTGGCTAAGTCATATTCTATTTCTAAATCGTCCCATCTGTTCCTGTCGTTTTTAAAAACGATTGTCCTTCCTGTATCATCAACTGCATTTACAGCCACTACTTTAAAAGGCAATCTATATTGCTCCTGAAGTGCTGTTACCTGTGTAAGCGCATCAGCATAAGACCTGCCCAAATGACCTTCAATCCTAAAAAAGTCATAGTCCTTTATATCATATTCTAAAGGTTTAAGAACTGCAGAATTTGTGGTGTTATACTGTATGGCATGATAACTTAGGATTTGCTTATTTTGGTTTTTTGCGGTTAAGTGAGGTGACCATTTTTTATTAAGCTCTTGAATATTTGCATAATAAAACGGTATAGATTTAGGGGAACTTTCTCTGTTTCTTAAAGTTGAGGGTGTTATTTTAATGCCTTCTTTAGATACAGCTTCTAGATTAAGATCGAAGCCACTGATCTGTATGATGAGCTTTTCAATGAGATTTCTGAGAATTTTCTCAGAAGCCCTATCCCTGGATGCTGTGATTCCTGTTTTTATAAATGGTGTTCTGTATTTAAACAAGCTATTATCGTGTCTGATATTTTCCGTAGGTATTTCTGCCGATCCTAAAAGCAAATGAAAAGGAAATTGGCTTTTATCAGGACAGCATAAGCCCGGATTACAAAGCTGAAATTCAGCAATCTCGTTGTATGTATCTACCAAATCTGACATCCAATCCCAGACATACTGGATATTGTTGCTATTCTCATTCTGGGTATAAACTGAATTTAGCCTTACTGATACTTCTTTTACTCTTATAAAGTTGTCAAGTTCGTTTAAACTGTTTTCATAGTGGTCGTGAAGCACATTAAAACTATCGTTAATCAGCGGAATAGATTTCTCTATGAGCGTTTGATAGGACGATACAATATCAGAATTTACTTTCAGCGGTTTTTTTGGTATATTATATCTTGGCAACATTAAGGGTTCCAGATAGAGGTTGCTGCAGGTGTTAAGTTCAAACTCAGACTCAGACAATACTTCGGCATCAACCAAAATGGGTCTGATTTTAAAATCTATGCGCTTCCCTTTATCATCACAATCTATAGCCACACAATTTTTGACATCTATAAGAATGGTTTCTACCAGAAGCATCACAATTTTATCCTCTAAAAGATCGGTTGTTAGTTGTTTTTTTCCATCAACATCATCCTTAGAAGTTAAAAGTTCCATCGATGTTTCCATGGGATTATACTTATTGGAATACTGGTATGAGTCATTCAGATAAGAAAGGTCTTCCTCTATTATTGGATTTAAAAAGCTTTCAGAAAGATTGATGACTTTGAAGTGGGAAAAAGTTTTAGACTCAAAAGGAATCAAATGACCTAGTGATGTGATACCAACTCCGGAATCTACATGAATCGTGTTTGCCGCAGGCTTAGAAATATCCATTCCACAAACCAATCCTTTACCCAGCAAATGTAATCTGGATTTACGGTCCTGCTCTTCCAGGTAACTGATGAGTTTGTTCAAATGTTTTTGACTTAATACCTGATCGGCTTCAAAAATGGGATAGCTATTATTTAATAGTGTCATGGCTCAATATTTTTAAGAGTTCCTAATGAACTGCTGTTTAATACAATGGGGTTGTCTAATTCACTCTCTTTACAATCGTAAAGTGTGCCAGGGTCGTAGATGGTATTTAGAGCGCTGTGTGCGGAAATCAATTCGGAAAGTGCCAGATTATATTGCTTTTTTTGAGACTTGCTCAATTGGCCGGAACAATATTTTGATTTTAAATTTCGGTAAGCTTTGATCCATTTTTTGTAAGCTTTTTGAAAGTTTATCATGTCTTCCCGACCTACCCAGCATATTTTTAGCATGCAATGCGCCGGTGCCTCCTGCCTGAAAATGGTCTCTGCGTATTCTCTAAAATACCTGTTTCTGAACCTGGCCAGCCATCCAGGCAAAACAAGTGTCGCTTTAAAAGAATAGGGGTCTGCATGACTTTCAGAAAAGCAATCATCATTTAGACAAACTGCGAGTAGATCTTCATCAGAAAGACTTTCATCAGAAACTAATGGCCGTAACAAAATATGCTCCAGGAGATAAAAATTCTCCTGATACGAATTCAAAGCCTGATATAAAGTTGAAATATATGTTTTAGCTTCTTTTTCAGTGTCAAAAGGCTTTTCAAGTTTTGCAATTTTCTTTTTGTCGCTAGTTACAATGTATATGTAGGCTTTAGAATAGCTGTCAACTTTATAAGCACTAATGGTATGTAAAAGTTCCTGAGCCAGTTTCCAGTGTTCTTCCAGAGGTAAGCTTATTGAATTTAATAGTTTAAATTTCAATTCACCAATATCAGTATCATAAGACCAGGTTCCTTTGGCGTCATCATCAGCGATATTTTTGAGTACAATAGAATTAATTCCAAGTAAAGCTGCAATTCTTTTTTCATAACCGCCTCTTTTCTCAATTCCCCATGGAAAGGTTTCTGCTTCATTCTCAGGTTGTACATAGTTAAAACCTAAGCCTCGCCCATAACTCAGTTTTGGATATTGCAAAAGGAATCGTTTTTTATCTTCAATCAATTCCCGTTTTTGAAGCGTAAATTCTGCAAGACCTTTTGCATTTTGTTGAATTTTATGGGTCATGAGTGTATACTCGTTAAAAGATTCTCCAAAACGCGCTATTAAATGATCTAAGACCCTGTTTTTTCTGTCGTAGTAGGTGTCCTCTGATTCATAGACAGATCTGTCTTTCGGTTTGTTGCCGTTCAGTAAGATATTTTTAAAATCTTTGGCATAAGCTTCGTCTGCAAAAACGGTCTCATCAATACCACTTATGTTTTCAATATAATTTGGGAAATAAGTTTGGTCTAATTCATTAATGTCAAACAAATGCCTGGCGTGATAGAGTTGATTGAAAAAATCGGCCAATAGCTGATCAAAGTGCTGCAGGTAGGCTTTAAGCTGCTTGGCCTGTGCCTTTCTTAAATTGGATGCTGAAGACAATAACTGGCCCTCTCCAATACCATAGGTTTCAGGAAAATCATTTTGAATACTGTAGTAATCGTATAATTCGTAAAATTTTCCGGTTGGGATGTCAAAGTCGTTTTTTGTATTTTCAAGTTTAAGACTGTCATTTTGCGTTTTTAAGTAAACGATGCCCTGACTAAGTTCCAAACCACCAGCTTCTGGAACTACAAACGGAATTCCATCCCTGAATAGCAGTAATTTGGATTTGTCATAATCAAAAACCACCCTTTTTTGGCCATCAAGTTTTAAACACCAGGGTTTATTTTTGGATTTTTCAATTGGTTTACCACTGGCATCGTAGGCTGTAAGAAGTACGTTGTCGATTGATTTTATACCTGGTATATCCAAAACCCCTGCTATGATATCCGAAGCATGAATACAATCTTTCAGGTCTGTATTTAAAACATCCTCATCCAATAGAAACCCATGTTTCAATGACGGTCCGCTGAATATATCTTTTGGAGATTTGCCCATGCTGAGCATATCACTCAATGAATAAAAAGGTATTGATGGCGTTAAAATTTGATCTATGGCCTGATGTATTTGGGCCATGACCTCTTCCGCGTCAAAACCATTTTCCAGTTCTATGTCTGCACATATGCCTATATAGGTGTTCTCTATGGTGTCTACACACAACCAATCTTCTGCAAGGTTTCTGTGGTCATTAAGTATGCGTTCTACAGACTGGAATATTTCATTGACTTTTTTCTTCTTTTGAGATAATTTATCAATGACATGACAAATGGTTCTTTCAATGCTAAAATAATCTTTAACCAAGGCTATTTCACCCGGGTCTTTGCTTTTAAAATAAAGGTCCAGAGTTTGTGCGTTGTCATAACTTCTCCTAACTGTAATTTTCAGCGTATCGCCTGACTTCTGGATGTCTTTAAATTCAATTTTGGTGGGTTTATTCATTAATTTTAACCAATCTGCTTTATAATGGTTCCAGGTATCAAATTCTAAGGTGACATTTACTTCAACAAAGTTGTTATTCTCATCAAGCCATTCGTATTGTAAAGCCACATCATTCAGTTCTCCGAGTTCCAAATCATTACTGAGTTCTACCACAACTTTATTGAGGCCTCTTATGGGTAAATGCTTTAGTGTATTATTGTATTTATCAACAGGTTTTAAACTCAGTTTATCCTCCTTAGGATTAATAAAAACGGGGATTTCGTTATCTAATGGCAATGCACAGCCTAAGTTGTCTTTTTCGTTTTTAGCATGAATAATCCATGCGTTGTTTATACCTTTAATATCGATAAGTGCTTTTCTATAGTCAAGCGCTGTAAGTGGTGCATTGGTCAGGATATCTTTCGCTGTAAAAAAAGACCTGTTTTCAATTTTTCCACTTCCATTGGCCAGAAGATCTTTGATGTCAAAATTTGTTCTGTAGCCAAGCTCCGTTATGGCATAGCATAGGACTTCTAAAATTGTAATTCCAGGATCATGTGCATTGTAATCTGTCCACAACTCATGAGCTAAAGACTCGATATACTTTAAACCTTCCTTTCTGAGAAATTCAAAATCCTCAGAAGGGTTTAATGTACGAGTCTTATCTATGTAAAAATCTGATGTCATGAGCAGCATTCTGTGGTTAGTGAAATAATTTCATGAGTGTCTGGAACAAACAGACTGTAGACTGTTTTGGGGATGATTTTATCAATATCTGTCATGATTTGAGAAACATCGTCTGAGGTATCTTCTAAAATGATATGATCGACCTTGAAGTCTGATATAAAATCTACATAATCCTGTTTCTCAATAAGATGAACCAAGCTTGATTTTTCTAAAGGCTTTTGGAAGTTTACCGTAACTGTCTGTTTATAAGCCCACGGACTTAGAAAAGCATTAATGGAATCCTGCAGTTCTTTTTTGTATAAATTGATGTCACTTCCGGGTTTTTCTTTAAAATTCACATTGAACCTTAGTTTCAGTTTTTCAAGTTTTGGCGCTTTTACCGCCAGCCTTAGGTGAGGACTTGCTTTAGATTTTAAAATTTCCTGAATGCGCTTCATGGTATCCAATCCAACAAGCGGTTTATTGGAGTGTGTTGTCTGTGCCACAGGGATCAACGTGACATAGCCTGCACTGCTGTTGTCCAGAGCTTTGCTGTCATACCTATGATGGTTAAGACACTTTACCTGGTGAACCTCAGGAAAATTCTCCAGAACTATCCTTTCAAAATCCCAAATGGTTATTGCTCTTTCTTTATGCCGAAGTCTTTCACTCGTCCGTTGATAAAATTGATGTTGATTTTCTTTTGGTTTTCCCGAAAAAGAAGCATAAGGCTGCTCAATGGCTTTAATTTTATTATTAGAAAAAAGAGGTTTTGAAATTGTCCCGGCTTCTGTATGCTCCATAAATTCCAAACCTGAGGATTCATAGTCTGCCAAAGTGGCTTTTAACGCATGATTATGGACTCCTAATAGATCACACACAGCATCTGTCTTTTCTTTAGCTTCAATTTTTATCCACCATTGGTCTGAAGGCCATTGGGTTTGCTGAGCTAGTTTAAGATGCAAAGGGCAATTTAAATTTACAATACCGGATTGAGTCAGTCCATTTGTACTATCATTAATATCTTTGCTTTCAAATTTTACCCATTTTTTCCCGTGAAGGTAACTCCAGGTCAAGTCTATGGATTCCTGTCTGGGGTTGGCTGTACCATCAGCAACCTGAAACAATAAGCTAAGTGCATTGCCTCCTTCAATGTCTTTAAAGCCCACATACATTTCGCCTTCATTTGTAATTGGCGGCAACATTTGCATCTTATCTCCCTCTATTATCGAAAACCCTTTCGGGTAAATTTGATAACAACCAAAGTTTTTACCAAGGTTTGAATCAGATATTGAAAAATTGGCGTCTACGGTATACGAAAGAGAAAAGTCCAAAATATTAGGAACATAAGGTAAGCTACCGGAACCATCAGCCTTGGCTGCATTGATGTAATCTTCTAAATATTTATTTGCGCTATAAGCATCGGAATTCAGTATAAACCTGGCATATCCCGAAGCATCCTTAGAGGAGATAGGGCGTTCTTCGCTAAAGTCAAAATCTATTAAGCTTTGGTTCGTGAATTGATGATTTGAATCTAAGAGGTTTCCCCGTAGCCATGAACCATTTTTAAGAAGTGTAAACCTTGAAATGGGTTTCATTTCCAAATTAGAATCTGTGGCATCTGTGGAAATGCTAAACGTACCCCGGGCATTCTTTTTTTGAAAAAATTCTTTACAGGTAAATATTAAGCTATCTCCCTTTTTTGGCACCGGACCATAGGGTTCGAAACTTTGACTATGGTCTATTTCTCCGGCATTACTATACAATTTAAACCGCTTATAATTTGAAACTGAAATAGATAAATTTACCGAAGTAAAATTAGCATTTACAGAGAATCCGGATTTGGGAGTAATTTTTAATATCGGGAATGGTGTTGAAAAAAATATGCCCGGGTGTATTTCATGATCAAAGGGAATAACGGCTTTTTCCTCTGACGAAATATTCAAAATAGTGCTGCCACCTTCAAAGTCGGCATCGGCCAAATGCCAGCCTTCTTCACCGGTAAGGTAAAAGTTAAAATGATCCGGATGAACATTGACGTTTCTGCCACGGGAATTTCTAAAACTGAGGCTTATACTTCGGTTACCACCCTTAAGGTATAGCAAGGGAGTTGCCAAAGCAAAACCAATGTCGTTGAATTGATTTTTTGAAGGGAAGCTCTTCCAGTATTCACCTGTAGCGTTTAATTCTGTACTATCCTGAAAGTAAAATTTGCCATCCTGTATACTAATGCCAAAAATACTTCCGATTTTAGATTGATTTACAGCCAGGTCTGCCGTAGATTGGTAATATTTTTTTCTGCCCTCAGGGTCTTTTCCTCCTAAAAAGATACTGCCTTTGTTTATTGAAAATACAGGCGCGTTTTTCTGAGGTTCTATGCACAGATGAACATGATCCGGTTGAACATCCTCGGGATAAAGATTTAGAATTTTATTGTAATAAAAATCAAGGTGTCTTGCCGTAAAGGTGTTGAGGTTTTTTTGGGCAAAGCCGAATAATTTTAAAAAAGCCAGGTAAAGTGCATACTGCGGCGAATGTTTAGGATAGGATTGCAGGTTTTTATAAAGCTCTGCCTCACTTTTGTTCTTCCACTGTTGTAATAAGCCAAAAATATTCTGTACTTTTTTATTGAAGAGATGATGCTGCAAGGTAAAAACTAAATTACTTGATGTAGATAGCTCCTGCAACACGGTATTTATCAACAACTTCAAATTGCTTTGGGTACTGGTGAAATAGTTTTTCATCTCAAAGTCACCAGGCAGATGAGTTGTTTTTTTAATGAGGTCATCTGTTAGGTTTAATATCGAATCAAAAAATGGCAGGACAAGATCTTTTTGGTCCGGTAAGTCTTTTATAAAAAGTAATTCCCGTTTTTTTAGCTGAAAATCTTTAATTAAAGAATTGATATCAATTTGAGAAATTTGAGCCAAAATAGAGGTGGTTTCCCACTGAAAAAACGTGTCCCACCGACGTGACAACACATTGTTTTCATCATAAAAATTGATTTGTCCTGACAATTTGTTGGTACTTTCAATCAAGTCTGCGATACTCCGCTCATCCAGTCGAAAAAAGGATGGTTGAAGGGCTTTAAGCAATCTTTCCGATTGTTTACTGCCCTTTTTCTTGTGGGTTTTTATGTCTGTATCGCAATTGTACATTTTTATTATTCTGTTTTAACATAAGTCCCTTCTTTAATGTAGAAAGGATATACATAATTTTGTCTTGTGTTTGTTGCTCTAATTTTATAATAAAGCTGAATATGAATTACACCTTCTTCTGCTTTTGGACTGGTAAAGAAAATGTCCTCAAGGTCTATTCTCGCCTCGTGAAGAAGGATGGCTTTTCTGATGATAGATTTTAGCTTTGTGAGAAAGGTCACTGTAATACTTTCAAATGGTAGGATATTTATACCACAGCCATAATCTGAAAGCAATACACGTTCACCTAGTCTGGTTGACATTAATATTTGCAGACTTTGCCTTATATCTTCTTCATTACTCACAGTATCTACAGTTTTTTTGTGTGGATTAAAAGTTGGTGGAAAACTCCAGCCGGTTCCTAAAAAATCATCGTCGTTCATCGTTCTTATTTTTATCCTCCTATTAATACTGTTGGACATCCCATGACAATGCTACCGCCATGTGCGGTGGAATCTCCCATTCTTGCTGCAGGATTTCCACCAATCATCACACTGGTTGAACCGCTTGCTATACTATCCGGCGGTCCATTACAAATACAGGAATCGCCTACAACTGCTGCTGGTTGCTCGCCTATCAAAACACTTGTGTTTGCCCCTGGTAAAACAGGACCTCCTACATGAGGCTTTGGCCCGTCTGACATAGGACACACATGCATATCATTAAGTCTTGCTGCTGCCATTGACATACTTAGTTCAATTTTATGAGTGATCCTGACATTTCCATAATGGCATCGGCCTTCATTGATACCTGGAGACCTTCCACATTTATATTGCCCTGAGCACTCAGGTTTATATCTTTTATACTTTCCAGTGTAATCCCATTATTATTCATAATGATTTTATTACCGTTTTCATCTTCTAACTCGAATCCCTTTTTAGCCTCGCTTATAAGGAGTTTATTACCACTGTCGGTGCTAATCTCAACAGACCTGTCATCGTCGTTCATCACAATTCTAAGGTTTTGCCTGGTCACTATACCTTGAATATTATTCTCTTCTTCTACTGGAAAAGGTGCAGGATTAAAGCCACTGTAGAGTTTTCCCAAAACAACAGGGGAATCCGGGTTGTTATTTATGCAGCCTAAAATGACCTCATCCCCAACCTCAGGAATAAAAAAAGCTCCGCGTTCATTGCCTGCCTGGAATGAAGAAAGCCTGGCCCAAACGCCTTCTCCGGCATCTGAAATTGAAGGTATTCTCACCCTTACTCTACAAGCATTCTGCGGATCTACAATATCTGTAACAATTCCTATTTGCAGTCCATGCATACTATTAGACTGACCTGTTAAATCAGTACTTTTTGGTGTGCTTATGCTAATGCTTTGTGCAAAAGACTGGTTGGTTTCTAAACCAAAACCGTATTCAGTATTCCAACTACCGTTTTCTATGCTGTGGTATTCCGATCTGATTAAAAAAGCTGTGCCATCTAAAGCAGGATTTACATTATCAAATTCAATATAGTCACCGTATCTTGCTACAAGGTTACCAAATGTTTTTACTTTTCCGTTGAGGCTGGCCAGCCTGTTTCTTGCAGCTCTGGCTTCTGTTATTTTTGCAATGGTAACAGGATCATAAGAGGATTGGCTCATGTCTATAACTTCCCTTCCTTCTCCATTTTCTGCATTCGTAGGGCTTACTTCTGTTTCTATAGACTGGCTTTCAGGATTCCAGTAGCGTACTTCAACTTCTGAGACGCTGTCCTCCTGTTTAGCTTCAAACTCAAAGACATTCACACCATTAAGCGCCAAAAAACTTGTATCCTCAGACGCTTTTGTAATATCTGTAACTTTAAAAAAACCTTCCCTGATTGAAGACTGCATCCCCAAACTATCAAGGTAGCTTAAAAGGTAATCCCAAGGCGTAATATTCGGTGTTTTACTCACAACTTCCTCTCCGGAAACGCCTAAATCAATTTCACTCTCCACGCCAGCCTCGGTGAGAAAACGGTCCATTTTGTCTATAAAAACTTCATCTCCAACAACTTTCTGTTGACTGGTAAGTTTTACAGCAATATCTTTACATTCAATTTTTGTTTGAAAACCTTCAGAACTTTCGGCATTTCTTTCCGTTCTATAGATTATCCCTTTGAATAGCGTTTCTACAGTTTCTCCAGAATTGGTTCTTATTTCAATCTCATCAGAAACCTTTAAAGTGTCACTTTGTAAGGTATTATCTTCACCATCTATTTCGGGGTTTGATGAAATAAAATAGAGCTTAGCACCAGGGATTTTATTGAGTTCATAACTTACAGACATTTTCTTAAGGAGCATATGCAGGCCATTATTGGAACCATTGATTAAGATTTCCAATTGCAACGTACTGTATGCCGGGGTATAAGGTGTATCTGCCATATTTATTTTATTGGAGGGAATAATAATTTTTGACCTGTTTTTATTTTTCTAAAACTCACTAGATCATTGGCTTTAGCCACATCTATATAAAATTTGTTCTGGTTATAGGTTTGTTCTGCCATTAATGTCAGACGGTCCTGTAGATTTACGGTTTTCCTGTGTGTAACATCTGGAGATTGCTGGTTTTGTTCTGCCTGCATTTCTTTGTAAGACTGCGTCCCTTTGAATTTGCAGGTGGCCTTTGCTCTTATGGGCCTGCCATCTTTTCTGAAGACTCTGTATTCTACCTGCATGTTTATGAGTCGGCATTTCATATCAAAGCCACCCCATATCAAATGCAAATAGCGAGTTTCATGAGTTTCACCATTGTATCCGAGCAGTAATTCTTTAAATTGTTTGAGTTCTTCTTCAACAGTGGCCGCTTCTTCAAAAGGATTAGAAATTGCGGGTTTAAGCACTTCTACGACACTATCCAAAAGCGGTTTTTTCTCAACTTTTCCTGTTTCTATTTTAGCAGGCGGTAATACACCCGAACTGTCAAAAAGAAAATCGAAAGAAACTTCCTCTGGGCCAATGCGATTAAACTTAAGATTTTGGCTTGATGTCCCAAGGGCCTGTGCTTCGGAGAATTTTACTTCGTGATTTAAGGTATATTTATCAGGATTGACCTGTACGAAAATTGTACTGATAGCTTCGCTTTCATTATAATTATCGTTAGGATAGACTTCTATCCTCATCTTATCTATTATTCCTAAAGCACCTTCAATCATCTTTCCTGTTGTTCTTTGAGTTTATCTAATATTTCTCGTGTACACTTCTTTATGATCTCTGATTTCAATTTTTCCAGATCTTTGGGCTGGCTTTCAATGACAGCCTTTTTTTCTGACGCAGCTTCATCAACGACTACTTTTACTACTAATTCTTTAATTTCTATAGCCATACTAATTTATATTTAAGGAATCGGAAGCTCTTTAAAAAATTGATATTTAAGGGTAAAAGTTTCAATGACTATTTTGTTTTCTTCTGCATTAAAATTTGAAATTTCAAATGATATTGGAATAGCCTGTGACACATACCATACTTTGACCGGATTGTGATTTTCATTGAGCAGAGAAATGACCAAATTTGCCGGGTGATAGACAAAATCATTCAAAGCTTTTGTGGTCCACATTTTCAGTCCGGACAATTCTTTGGTCATGCCCCGTTTTAAAATCAAGTTGTCGTGCGTGGTTCGTTTGGGCAACGTGATTTTAAATTTATTCTGACCACCCTCTGAAATGGTTTCGGTCTCCATGGTTGACTTAAGACCGGAAACACTCTGAAATTTAGTATCTATGCTAAACTGAGGCAATAGTTCAAAAACTACAGAAAAATGATATCCGGTTAAAGGCATGTTTACAGTGATATTTTATACGTGTTCCATTGTAAATCCGTGATTCGCAATTTCTACGGTATCAATAGCATTTGCATTTTCATCTGCTTTCAGGTCTGTGCACTTTAAAGAGACGATAAAGCAATCTTTGATTTTCCAAACAACTGAAGGTTCGTGATTTTCATTCAAAAGAGAAATGGTAATATCTCTTTTTTCTACAGTGTTCAACGCTACTGTATTATACCAATCATAAAATTCATTATCGTTGTGAAAGACACCCCGCTTTAATGTAATATTACTAAGCTTGTGCATGCCCGGCATTTTTTGCTTAAAGTATTCAGGGCTTGCGCCATCCCTATATTCGAGAACTTCTAGTTCCTTATTTAAGCCTGACACTTCTGAAAACCCTATTTTTGTACCACCCCAGTCTACACTGAAGTGAAATTTTGGTAATGGAAAATTTGCTGCCATAATTTTTGTTTTTGATTATGATTTTTGTTGAGTTTGAATAAATTCAAGTATGATAAATTCTGCTGGTCTGGATGGTGCGTAACCAATTTTTACAATCAATCTGCCTTCATTGATATCCTGAGCCGACATGGTTTCATTGAGTCCCACACTCACAAAAAAAGCGTCTTCTGGTTTGGCGCCAGCTAAAGCTCCATCACTCCAAAGTGTAGTGAGGTAATTTTCTATCATGCCTTTGACATTAACCCAAGTCTGTTTGACATTTGGTTCGAAAACAAAGTTCATACAGGCTTTTTTGGAGGATTCCTGTATCATATTGGCTAATCGTCTGACATTGATGTACCTCCAATCATTGCTGTTTCCGTCTAAAGTTCTGGCGCCCCAAACCAAAAGTCCCTTACCTGTAAATTTTCTAATAGCATTTACTGATTTTCCGGATTCATGAATGTTCATGGTCTCCTGTTCTTTATGTGTAATATCATCAGAAAGGCCTATAATTCCGTTAACACTAACATTTGCAGGTGCCTTCCAAACACCTCTGGCATTATCCACACTCGCATAAATACCGGCAATAGCGCCACTTGGCGGTACAGTATTCATGCTTTTGTTGAGTTCTGAAATGATCGATGGGTATATAGGCATTTGTGAAGTCAAATCGTTTTCCACTTTAAGTTCATATTCCTCAACATCATCTATCAAAGCGTTCATAGCTGTAGTAACCTGTCCGTAGATTTTATCCAGTTGAGCTTTAACTTTTGCTAAGTCTGCATCACCACTGGTAGAAGAACTTTCAATTAGTTTTGAGTAAGGGTTCGGAGACGGTATCGGATAATCACCGGATCCACCATTTTCTGTAAAATCTCCCCAATCTGCAGTTGCAAAATTTGTCCCCAAACCAGTATCAGATAGATCTGCAGCAGTAGTTGCTGTATCATCACCGCCTATGGCTAAATCATCATAAGCTTTATTAAGATTTACAAGTCTTTGAACATAGGGTTTTAAAGAAATTGATATCATCTCTTTGACCAGGGTGTTTAAGCCTGTATTAGAAATATCTGTATCCGGATCTCCTACCGTTTCGAGCAATCCGAAGATACTAGAAATATAACTAGCCACATCAGCATCCGCAGTTACATTGACTTTAGTATTTGTTCCTTTAGCATCTTCCCATGTCTTAAGAAGACCATCTATACTGTGATGAATATCTGTATTTAATAAAGCAAAATCATTGAGTGCAGATGTAATTGTAGTATCTGAGGCATAAAGCGTAGCAAAATCTACCTTACCTGCAGTATCACCATTGATGTCATTAAATCTAAAACTATAACCAAAGGTTGTTTGTAAGTAGGGGTAGTAGGCGGCGCCATATTTTAGATTTTGATTCCCAACATTATCTCTAAATTCTGAAGTATCTGACTCCAAACCACCTGAAGGGGTTTGGACCACATCCATTATGGTGAACCTGTCCATCAGGTCTGCACATTGTTTTAAAGCATGTTTCTGTACTAAACCTAAAACAGGAGACGACATATTCACGGCATCAGGAAATACTAAAAGCGTCACTTCATCTACTTCAGATACCAGATCTAATCCATTTTTGAAAGGCGTTGCACTTGCAAATGGTGTAGCGGTATCGTAATCTCCAATTGAAACAATATAACATTCACCACCTCCATTTGCAAAAAATAACCTTAGGCTATTGTACAACTTAAACTGACTTTCTACAACACTATATTCAACATTAAGGTCAATATTTACACCGGCAGGCTCGGGTGCACCTCCAAATTTTTCTTCATATTCCAGCAGAGAGGTAATTTTTACTGGATTTGCGGGGCCTTTTGCAGTATACCCGACAAAAGCAGGTATAGCAGTTGCTACCTGAGCAATGCTTGGAGGAAATCCATTAATTTCATGGACGTAAACTCCCGGTGTCTTGATTGAGCTAATCATAATTTTTAGGGTTTAATTGTTTAAAATAATATCATCACTTTCTTCTATTTGCCCGGCAATATCGTCGGGCTTATTGTTCCATAACTTTAATTTTGCCTTCTCAATTACTCTTCCTCCATCAAATTCCTCGTGTTGTATCGTAATCATTCGCATTTTATAAAGTACTGAAGGCATATATTTATTCCCAAGAACAGACCAGAGTTGGTTGAGCTCACTGATCTTTAAACTTTCCATATCCAAAATGAGCTTTGTGTAATTTTCTGATCCTGGGTCTACCTCAGCCAAACCATCTATATAGAATACATTTTGCTCCTGAAAGCATCTGATGACATGCTCTAACTTGACTATACCGTCTAAATATTTGTCTGATTTTTGTTCCTGATTGTAAGAAGAAAACAACAAGGAAAGGACTATATTTTTAGCAGGGTTATTGTACTTTTTTACGGAGGAGAGTTGTGCAGGGTTCTTTAAATACACATTGGGGTTTTTTGCTGTGGTATCTTCTTCAATATTTACAATGGATAAAATTACCGGTGTTGTAGAGGGTAAATATTCATCCCCATCGTTTAGGGTTGCAATATTTGTAACCTCAACAATAGAATTTACATTACCATTATAGCTATCGATTTTAGACTTAAGAAACTGAAGGCTTTGATTAATGATATCCATCAATGGTAAATTTTAGTTTTCAAGGGATCTTTATTCAATTAAATCTTAACTGCGCGGCTAAGATCTAAGGATGTATACAAGCTTTGATTGATCTAACCAAAACCTTATATAGAGCTTGTTACCAAATATCACCTAATTCAACAAACTTATATAGAGTAATAAAACCTTAATTTAATGGGGCTAAACTGCTGTTTTTTATAAGAGCATTTTCTTGTGAAACTCTATTAAAAACACCCGCAAGTTTTAGGGAGTTTTTCCTTTTTTTTAGCAAATAAAAAATTGGATTATGAAGGCTTAATAATCATAATATTTTAATATTCAAATACTTAATACCAGCTTAAAAATGTTTAGAGAAAAAGCTTCTGACAACTTGGATTTTGAAGTTTTGTCTTTGTTGGTCTCAAATTAATTGCTATTTTAGGTGTATTTTATTTCTTAAAAGGTTTTTTGGAGTAAAAGCTGAAAGAATTTTACCAGGTTCATGGTCTGTAAAATTATAAATTTTAACACCCTAATGAAGGTCAAAAATTTCTTAAACAAGTATTTCAGATGGAGCCACACACGCTTTCAATAATAATTTCAATAATCGCTTTTGTTCTGATTTTGACGATTGTTTTGTTATGCTTTTCTTTTAAAAGAAAAAAAAACAGACTCTTAAATAAGCAGGAGGAATTCGGAAAGAACTTTCATAAAGAATTAGCAAAGGCTAAAATTGAAATACACGAAGCTATTTTAAATAAAGTAAGTTGGGAATTGCATGACAATATAGGGCAATTGATTACGCTTGCCAAAATACAACTCCAAAATGATAATAAAAAGGAGGAAGTTAAACAAATCCTTGATAAAGTTCTAGGGGAAGTTAGAGGACTCTCAAAATTACTAAATGCAGATTCTATCAAGAAAATGAGTTTTACGGAAGCCATTAAAGAGGAAATAAATCAATTTAATAGAATTAATTACTTAAAAGCAAATTTTACAATAACAGGGGAAGAAAAAAAATTAAAAAATTATGATGAACTGATCATGTTTAGAATATTACAGGAGTTTTTTTCAAATGTGATAAAACACGCTGGTGCAACGACTATTAATGTGTTTTTGAACTATAAGCATACTGAGCTTAACATCTTAGCTGAGGATAATGGTTGTGGCTTTGATCCTCAAAACATAAAGAGTAAAGGTATTGGTTTAAGCAATATGAGAAACAGAGCAAAACTCATAGGTGCGCAATACGCTTTAAAATCACAGATTGGAAAAGGAACTACACTTGAATTAAATTATTTATACCCTTAGCATGAAAACTAAAAATGTTGTAATAGTTGAAGACCACTTACTTTTATCACAAGCTATTGCTGAGTTAGTCAATACTTTTGAAGGTTTTAATGTCATGTATTTGTGCAGTAATGGCCAGGAACTTTTAAAAAAAATTAAATTTGCTAAAAACATACCTGATGTGGTCTTGATGGATATAAATATGCCCATCCTCAATGGTATAGAGACCACCAAAATCCTAGCCAAAGATTACCCTCAGGTGAAAGTTATCGCACTAACAGTAGAAAGCGACAGCAAACATATTTTAGAAATGCTTAAAGCAGGGGCCAAGAGTTATCTCTTAAAGGATGCCGAAAAAGAAATTTTGGAAAAAGCTTTAAACCACACCATACTTTATGGCTACTACCATACACCAAAAATCTCAAACCTCCTTGTCGATGTGCTGACCGGAGAGGACAAAAAAAAGTCTCCAAAGCTTAAGGAAAGAGAGATAGAATTTCTCAAGTATGCCTGCTCAGAGCTCACCTATAAAGAGATCGCCAAAAAAATGTTTTTGAGCCCAAAGACCGTCGATGGCTATCGCGATGTACTATTCCAAAAATTGAATGTAAAAAACAGAATAGGACTCGTACTTTATGCCATAAAGCATAAAATATTCAATGTTACAGACTAATTTTTTAGACTATTACTTCACACTCTCAACATTATACCCTAAATATTCTACTTCCTGCTCTTTAAATTTGATGTCATAGTCTTCCAGTTCCTTCAGGATAGGATTGTAGACATCGGGGTAAATTGGTCTTAATACGCCTTTTCTGGTGATTTCTCCATTCAAAATCTTCAGGGTAGCCATACCAACGGGAAGTCCAACGGTTTTGGCCATAGCCGTATAGGTTTGGTTCTCTCCAATACTGACCATAGTGGAATCGATTTGGTGTTTTTCGCCTTCCAGTTCATAGCCAAATTTGTGGTACATGACAATCATATCCCTATCTTCGGGCTGAAGTATCCACTTGTCTTCCAGGATTTTTTGAAGCGCCTGAGCCGGTGTGGCGTTTACCAGTCCTATTGTTTTCTTTGGGTTAAACAGGTCCAGCTCCAGCAGTTTTTCCCACAGCAAATCGTCCTGGTCTATTTTGAGGTTATGTCTGAGTTTAAGTTCGACGGAATCGGTTGGGGAATAAGGCAGAAATGAGTTGATAAACTCTCTGTAACTCATGTTTTCGGTATTATCCATGATATAGGTATCGTCTGTCATGCCCAACTGCACAAATATGTTCCAGGCTTTAGCAAAACCAACCCGTCTTAAAGTTCCTCTGTATAATGTAGGAATACCATCTAAACCATATATTTCTCTATATTTCAAAGAGTCTCTGTTGGCTATGCCCTCAAACATGCCAAACTCCGGTACGCGAAGAAACTCTGTCCTTCTGAACAATCTTTGATAAGGAATGTACTTGTATTTCCCTTCCTGAATAAACTTTGCAGCACCGCCTTGTCCGGCAACGACTACGTTTCTGGGATTCCAGGTAAATTTATAATGCCACAAGTTATCATCACTTTCAGGCGCAACCAGACCGCCAGTAAAGGATTCGAACATGATGAGTTTTCCACCTTTATCTTTTACACGGTCTATCACCTGCATAGCACTCATATGGTCTATGCCGGGATCAACGCCTACTTCGTTCATAAAGGTCAGGCCTTTGGCTTTTACCGCTTCATCAAGGGCTTCCATGTCATCTGAAACATAGGAAGCCGTCACCATATTTTTACCAAACTTTAAACAATCTTTGGCAACTTCAATATGAAATCTTGCCGGAAGCATAGAGACTATAATGTCAGCAGATTTGATGGCCTTTTCTCTTTCCTCTTTTTTAAAAATATCCAGTGCAGAGACATTTATACTATCAAAACCTTTGCCTATTTTTAGAGCCTGATCTAAATCTTTATCGGCAATACTAATGTCTAGGTTGTCCTGAGTAGATTTTTCATACAAATACCTGACTAAAGATGATGTGGATTTACCTGCACCTATGATGAGTATTTTTCTCATATGTTCGTTTATTTTTGTCTAAATTTGTTGGTTTACGAATGTATATAAATCCATTGATAAAGCTGAAATTATGAATCGAAATCTTAAAATATTTGGAGCTTTTTTTGGGATGACTGCGGTCATTATTGGTGCTTTTGGCGCTCATGCACTGGCGGAAACTTTAAGTGCAGAGAGCTTAAAAAGTTTTGAGACCGGTGTAAAATACCAAATGTATCATGCCCTGTTGATGATTATTCTGGGTTTTAACGCCAGGACCAATTACAGGATTTACCAATTTATTTTTTATCTGCTAGTCTTTGGGGTATTTTTCTTTTCCGGTTCAATTTACCTATTGGCCACCAATAGCTTAACTGGTTTTAACTTTACCAGTATTGCCTTAGTCACACCATTTGGTGGTTCATTACTTATCATCAGCTGGCTTTTAATTTTTATCAGTTTTTGGTCTAAAAATTAAAAAAAAGTAGTTTTAAAGGCGTTTTTGCTGAAGAATCTATTTAGTTTTGCATCCTAATAAACCTCAAAATATGGATTCTCAGACAAAAATTACTAAAACGATTTCGTTAGACCGCTATGGGATCAGCAATGCAGATGTAAAATACCAACTCACGCCGGATGCACTGCACGATATCACCTTAGAAAAAGGTCTAGGTAAAGAAGCGAGCTCCGGAGCTTTAGCCATCAATACAGGAAAGTTTACCGGTCGTTCTCCTATGGATAGATTTATAGTTAAAGACGACATTACCAAAGATGAAGTTTGGTGGGGCGATATCAATGTGCCTTTCGATTCTGAAAAATTTGACCAGCTTTACAAAAAAATCACAGCTTATCTTTCGGAGAAAGAGGTCTTTGCAAGAGATGTGTTTGCCTGTGCAGACGAGAATTACAAAATGGGCATCAGGCACATCAATGAGTTGCCCTGGAGTAATTTGTTTTGCTACAATATGTTTATTGAGCCTACTAAAGACGAATTAAAAGATTTTGAACCGGAATGGGTTGTCATCAATGCCCCGGGCTTTATGGCAGATCCGGAGGTTGACGGCACAAGACAGGAAAATTTTGCCATTCTCAATTTTACAAGAAAGGTGGCCATTGTTGGTGGTACAGGTTACACCGGTGAAATTAAAAAAGGGATCTTCTCTGCTTTGAATTTCATTTTGCCCGTTAATAAAAACACCTTGCCTATGCACTGCTCTGCAAATGTTGGCGAAGAAGGAGATACGGCCATCTTCTTTGGTTTGTCCGGTACGGGAAAAACCACTCTGTCTGCTGATGAAAACAGAAAGTTGATTGGTGATGACGAGCACGGCTGGACGGCAGAAGACACCGTATTTAACTTTGAAGGTGGTTGCTACGCCAAGGCTATAGATTTGAGTCAGGAAAAAGAACCTCAAATTTACAATGCTATAAAACGAGGCGCTATCCTTGAAAATGTCATTATGGATGAAAATGGTGTGGTCGATTTTTCTGATACCTCTATTACACAAAATACAAGGGTAAGTTATCCTTTAGAACACATAGACAATACCCAACCGGGTTCTATAGGACATGATCCTAAAAATATTTTCTTTTTAACGGCTGATGCTTTTGGTGTTTTGCCTCCAATATCAAAATTGACGCCTGCTCAGGCGGCTTACCATTTTATTTCAGGTTATACCGCTAAAGTTGCAGGAACAGAAGCCGGTATTGACGAGCCCGTACCAAGTTTTTCTGCCTGTTTTGGTGCACCGTTTATGCCTTTGCATCCAACCCGATACGCAGAAATGCTGAGCAAAAAAATGAAAGAGGCCGGCGTAAACGTCTGGCTGATCAACACGGGTTGGTCCGGCGGACAGTATGGTGTTGGAAAACGTATTGAACTAAAATACACCAGAGCCATGATCACCGCAGTTTTGGAAGGCAAATTAGGAGATTATACCTATGAAGACTACCACATCCATTCTGTGTTTGGAGTGGCTCAGCCACGTTCTTGTCCCGGCGTACCGACATCTGTTTTAAGCCCAAGAGCAACCTGGGATGACGATGATGCTTATTACAAAACAGCTTTCAAATTGTCTAATGCCTTTAGAATGAATTTTAAAAAGTTTGAACAATACGCTAATGAGGAAATCCGTAGAGGCGGACCTCAGCGGTATGCATTTTAATTTAAACCTGTCCATCCGGCAGGCGGATTTTACATAGTTAGTTTTAAATGCCCGGTGAGTTGTCTTGCCGGGTGTTTACTTTAAGTTCATCATGAAAATTAATTTCTTTATATTTAAATCAAATCTTCAATGTAAAAATTCATAATCAAGCCATGAAAACACTACTGTATTTTTTTATTTTCAGTTTTATTTCATTCAATTTTCATACGATTGAAGCCCAGGAAAAACAAAAATTAAGTTCAAATTCTATTGATAATCAAAATTCATTTTACATTGAAAAACTAAAACTTGCAAATAAACTCGCCGCAAAGTTTATAGAGATCAACAGCACTTACGAAGAACAGGTAGATGCTTTGCAAAAAGAAGCAGGCAGCAAGGACTATAAGGCCAAACTTAAAGCGCTGGAGCAGGAAAGAGATGATAACCTGAAAAAGTTATTATCTAAAAAACAATTTAAAAAATACAAGGCATTAAGACGGGAAAAGCGAAAACAATTACAGGGCTTGATCAGGAAACAGCGCTGATAATTTTTATCTGCAAATGAATTTGCTTAAAATCTAAAGCCATAAAAACTAAAGAAAATACATTGTAAATGCCTTAAATTATACGTTATTTGCGGTCTTAAAACCTGTGATCATGAAAAATATATTTTTTGCTTTAATCTTATTATTTAGCATCAGCACATTTGCTCAGAATAATGATGCTCAACCAACCGACAAAGGACAATTTTTAGTCAATGGTGCTTTAAATTTTAATACTTCAAAATCAGACCAGGGTGGTAGTTTTATAGAAGACTCCAGTTTCATTAACTTTACCTTGAGTCCAAGAGTGGGATATTTTGTAATCGACCAATTAGCTGTTGGTCTGGAAACCAGTTTTACTTATTCAAGAACTGAATTTGAATTTATAGATAACAGTATGCTGACACAGAACTCAACTATATTTTCTGCTGGTCCTTTTGTTAGATATTATCTAAAAAACGGTCTATTCGCAGAAGCCAGTATAGGTTTTGCAAGACAAGATAATTTAAGGGAAGAGGAAGGCGTTGATGATTTTGAAAGTGAACTGGATTTTTTCTTTTATGAATTTGGTATTGGTTATGCTATTTTCTTTAACAACAGTGTGTCTTTAGAACCTTTTTTAAGTTATCAGTTTGAACGAACAACTCAAAATGAAGCTGAAATCGATACCTCAGGATTGAATCTAGGCGTTGGGTTTACATTTTATTTTTAAGCTTTTGATTCAAAAGCGCCTTATAAAACTCTAGAGGCTTTCTTCCTAATAAGTTCCTGTTAGACCCGAAAACTTTCTTTCCACAAAGAGAATCAAAGCTTTAGAGTCTTTTGAAGAAACACATTTATCGCAAAAAGCCCATGGACTAAGGGCTATAAGAAGCCAAGAACCTGCCTGTCTGCCGTTAACAGCTTTAGTTGTGACAGGCAGGCTTTCCGCTATATCTTTAGACTGTAAGCTAAGCTTTTGTAAGGGCTTGGGTTTCCAACATCATTCAATACGTTAAGAATACCAAAAAGCTATCCACATGGTCAAAACATGTACAGAAAATTGGGGTTTTTATGCATATCCGTAAAACTTGTAAAGGGAATGGCGTTTTTAGGTAGGTTTTGTTTTGACTATTTTTGGGGAATATCGTAGTTTTATGTTATGGATAAAGAAATATTCTCAAACATTAGTAAAATAATTGAGCGTGACAGCAAAAGTACCACCTATAAATTTGCTTTACTTAGGGGTACTATTGATATTATCCAAGAAAATTCACCTTACATAAGAATTGATAAAAAAAGAGTATTTATTCCTATTGGCCTACTAATTGAAAAGTGGATGTTATATTATTATCCCATTTTAAAATCTTCAACTTTTATACCTCAAATCAACAACACAAAAAACTTGGCTTTTGAATTACAATTTTTAGACTTAATTAAACATTATGAAATTAGAGGTGGTTTTTCAACTTTTTACAATGATTTGAGAAACAAAGGTATTCCCAAAGATATAAATTCCCTTGTTTTTGAATTATCAAAGAAAATAAGAAACACCATTACCAAAATGCCAATGAAGTATATTGGGCGTTCAGTTTATCAAGATTATTATTCAATTTATGAATATGAGAATAATGCAAGACTTAGAAAAGGAAGCTCTTTTGACATTGAATATTTAATTAAAAACTTTGGTGTTTTCTCAATACCAATAGATTATTATGAAGTTTTTAAGCTATTAGGTAGTTTTATAAATGGTCAAGACTCTATCCTGTTTAAATGGGCTGAATTTTCTGTTAATGCATCAAGTAAAAATTTATCTATTGATGAGGTTATCAATCATGTATTAATTAATCCAATTACAGATAGAGACGTCTTAGAGTCAAAAAAACTTTATAAAAACATTCTTGAAAAAGAAGGTGAAGTATATTGCGTTTGGACTGGAAAAAAATTAAAAAATTACGATGTAGATCACGTTATACCATTCTCCGTTTGGAAAAACAATGACCTTTGGAATTTATTACCTTCAAATTCAAACATAAATAGGAATCAAAAAAAAGATAAAATACCTTCTCCGCTTTTAATTGAAAAACAAAAAGAGATTATTTTGAATTATTGGAATCTTATATTTAATGCACAATCAATAAGATTTAAAAAAGAATTTCAAATTGCTCTTTTAGGTAACTTATCTTTCAATGAGTGGCAAGAGCACGGCATTTCTCAACTTAAACGAAGCTGTAATTATTTGATAGAAAATCGAGGTTTTGAAGAATGGAAAATCTAAACTCCCACCGCACCGCCAAAGAAAGAGATAAAATGTCCTTTCCTACCCGAATCCTACTAGAAAGGGATTTGTTGAAAGGTGAAATTTTAGATTTTGGTTGTGGCTTTGGAAAAGACGTTGAAGAATTAATAAGCAAAAGCCTCAATATTGAGGGTTACGACCCACATTATAAACCAGATTATCCGCAGAAACAGTTTGATACTATCATTTGCCACTATGTTCTCAACGTCTTAAAAAATCAGGAGCAGGCTAAAGTCTTGTTTGAGGTTTCTCGACTTTTAAAGTTTGGTGGTAAAGCTTATTTCAGCGTCAGGCGAGATATAAAGAAACCGGGATTTAGGACGCATTTCGTGCATAAAGTACCTACTTATCAAACCAACGTGGTTTTACCCTTTAAAAGTATTTTTAAAAATGATAATGTAGAAATCTATGAATACCAGCATTATTGCTTTTTGCATCAAAACCAAAAAGAAGTTAGTCCGTTTTTTGAAAAGCTGGAACCCAAAGAACAGGTTGGTGAGTTGGCGAGTTGTTTTGCATTTCGGGACAAGTTTCCAGTTTCTAAGGGTCATACTTTGGTTATCCCCAAGAGAAAAGTTTCAGATTATTTCGAATTAAGCTTTAAGGAGCAATCTGCTTGTTGGTTTTTGGTCAATTTGGTCAAAGGAGAACTGCAGAATGAACTAAATCCCGATGGTTTCAATATTGGTATCAATTCAGGAGAACCTGCCGGCCAAACGGTGCCTCATGCCCATATTCATATTATACCAAGATATAATGGTGACATGGAAAATCCTCGGGGTGGAGTGAGGGGCGTTATTCCTGGTAAAATGAGTTACTAACCCCATCACTCAAACACAATATCATCAATATAAACCTCATGATCAAATCCATCCGCGCTGGAGAATAATACAAAGCCAGAGCGGATGCAACTCAAATCTAACTTTTTGGTTTTAATGCTGTATTTTTTCCAGGTTTTGGTTAACACAATCTCCTGCATTTTTATAGCAGAATCCGGGTAAGGTTTGTCGCCTTCAATCAGTCCAAAACCCACGTTAATCTTGACGTTGGTGATATTGGCTTTGGCCCAAAAACTAAAGGTTTCGGCACCACTGAGGTCATAGCCACCGAGGATATCACCCCAATCGTTGGCCGGGTCTACGAACCCAAAGCCATACCAGCCGCTGCGTTTGGTATAACTGATTTTTAAGGCCATATCGCCGGAATAGACTTCTTCAGTGTTGGACAGATCGACGCTCATATTTTCGTAGTCGCCCATATAGGCCGAAGGCGTGTAAGGTAAATCGATACCTTCCCGATAAACGTAAAACGGAAATTCTACTTTTGGTACCAGAAACTTACGTTGTGCCGCTTTTTTGTCTTTGACGATGATTGAACTGGTGGCAATGCCGGCATTGCTGTAAGTATCTGAAACCACAGCATAGACTTTTATCGCCCCGTCTTCTTCGGGCATTTGTAATTCAAAACCCTCATTAAGGTTCCCGCGGTGGACTAAAGGCGTTAGCTGGTCTCGTCGTTTTCGACTACCGGTCCGCTGATTATAGTAAAATTCTACGCTAAGCAACTCATTTTCAGCATCTGTAGCTTTTAGGTTAACAGTGACATTTTTACCACTTTTGATGTTGTTATCAGTGAATTGAAATTCCTGTATTTCAGGAACATAATTTAGTGGTTTTTTACCGGTATAAGCTTCACGAATCGCCCAATATTGGGGTCTGGTTTTTCCTTTAAAGTGCGTCAGTAGCCATGGGCCAACGTATTCGTTGCTGTTGCCGTAGTGAAAGACATAAACGCCCAGGCAATTATCTTTATTGTCTATCCAATCGGGATAACCCTGTGCAATGGCCTTGTATTTCTGCGCATCATCAGGTTCTTGTGTGACGCCGTTTTCATCTTTGGGCATATCCCAGGCGCCCATCACGCCAAACTCAGTAATCAGGTAAGGTTTGTTTATGTCTCGTTTTTTCAATTCTTCAGACAACATTCCTGCGCCGGGCCCGTAACTGTTGAGTCCGTAAACGTCTAAAGATGGCACGTGTTTTTCCCACCAGTCCAGACCAAAAGTCCAGGCTTCTACCGAGGCAATCGGGTGTTGATCATCCATACGTTTGATGGTGCTGCAAACGCGTTCAAGGAATATGGAATAAGCTAGTTTCTCTTCGTCGGTGCCCGTATTGATATAGACTTCATTCCCAACGCCCCAAAGTAAAAGGGCGGGATGGTCTTTATAAGCCCTGACCACCTCAACAGCATTGTTGTACATCTCCTCCATGCCGGCTTTGTCTTGAAGGTAATCAAAACTATCATCAGCCTCCGCACCAGGTCGGCCGTGACGCATCCAAATGCCGAGCATAACTTTGATGTTGTATTTTTCAGCCGCGTCCAGCAGTGCCCCGGTATGCTCGCCGGTGCCCCACGTCCGAATGGAATTCACGCCCAGAAATTTCAACTCTTTAAAATAGTCGTCATAATTCGTCACATCATCGTCGTACCCGAAAGTAGCACCTTTGACTTTGAAAGCTTCAGCATCGATTATAAATTGCCATTGGCCGTCGTTTTGCTGTACGCGGGTTTGTGCGGAAGTCAGAACGTATACAAAAAAAACGAGATAAATGCTGAGGTAAAATTTTATGGACATGAGTGCTGGAGAGTTTATACCATAAAGATAAGGTTTTAAAATTGTTTTCGGCTGAAGTAGCACTGGATTGCGGGTAACATATCGATCATAATTTGTCAAAACCAAATACCAACCTGTGTGCTGATTGATTTTATTTTGATGACGTTTTATTAAAATTGAAGGAGTTTACCTCGTCTCTCGCTTCGACACCGCTCGGTGCATCGCATGTTTCGCTCCTCGTAATGAGCATTTTAATAATATAAGATAAAAGTAATAAGCATACCAAAAAAAATCAACTAACGCCGACCTACTTGGCTTTTAATTCTATATTCTTATCTCTTGGTGTGCTTCGTGAAAAACTTGGTGCGCTTTGTGGTTAAATGCAAACCATTAAGGCATTAGGGAACATTAAGCTGATGTGCTATAAACTATCAGCCGAATTTAAAAACTAATCCATTTGAATATTGAACCTGCCTAACCGGCAAGGCAGGCAAGGAATGCTGAATAATGAAGAATGAAGAGCGGTCAATGCTATTTAGGAAAGTAGAAAATACAAAATATTACAGACTAACCTCTAATCTCTGCTGCCTAAAGGCTAGCCTTTAAAAGCTAACAGCTATAAACTTCCCATCAAAAAATCTATGACATGAAGATGTTTTACACCATTGAGGTTTTCTTTCCAAAAATCATCCATACTGATAACGTATTTCGGGTAACTGTCTTTAATATCACTAAAAACACCAAATTCTCTTTGTACAGTTGATGAATTTTCTAATTTGTATGTTACTTGAATGTATATTTTTTCATTGCGTTTTGTTGCTATAAAATCAATTTCTTTTTTTTCAATTTTACCTACGTAAACTTCATAATGTCTTCTTTTCAATTCTAAAAAAACGAGGTTTTCCAGGAATCCGCTGATCATTTCGTCACGGTTACCGAGTGTAGCATAGATTAATGATAAGTCTCCAACGTAGTATTTTTCCTGTGTTTTGAGAATATCTTTACCTTTTACGTCATATCGAGGTACACGAAACAATACAAAAGCACCAACCAAAGCATTTAAATAATTATAAATGGTATTGACATCTACTTTTCTTTGTTGACTTTTAAAGTAGTCTGCAACGTTTTTTCCGGAGAACGTGTTACCAACATTATTAAATGCAAACCGAATAACACGTTCCAAAAGCTCAACATCTCTTATGTTATACCTTTGTACCGTATCTTTTAACAAAACCGAAGAGTATATATCTCTTACAACTTTATAAGCCTCTTCTTCGTTGTAGTCATAAGCATGAATGACAGGAAACCCTCCTAATCTTAAGTATTTTAAAAAATTTTTCTGTTCATCATCAGATTTTTCTTTATAGAATTCTGTGAACTTTAAAAACTCAGAAAATGATAAGGTGAATATTGGTATTTCAACATATCTCCCTGCAATGTAGGTTGCCAATTCTGATGATAAAAGTTGTGAATTTGATCCCGTAATGTAAATGTCAATATCAAAGTCAACTATGAAGGAATTAATAGTTTTCTCCCAATCATTAACCTCTTGTATCTCATCCAAAAGAAGATAATAACGATTTTGCTTAGTTATTAATTTAGAGACATAATCATGTAATGCTTTGGCATTTGTGTAGTCTGCAAATGCAAAGCTTTCAAAATTTATAGAGATAATTTGTGTACAGTCTATTCCACTTTCGATTAGCTCATTTTTCAATAGCCTTAAGATAGTAGATTTGCCGGACCTTCTTATGCCTGTAATAATTTTTACCTGAGGTTTATCAATAAACTTTTTTATCTGATCAAAATATGTTGTCCTTTGTATCATTTTTTTGGATATAATACAAATATAACTAAAAACTATATTTTTTTTGGGTATACCCAAAACTATTTTTTAAACTCTGTGATAAACACATATGGGATTACTTAAATCATTATAGAATTTATAGCTGTGGTTAACCTGCCTTTCGGCAGATAGTGCTGCTTAGCATCTTGACTCTTATTTCTAAATTCTATAGTCTTATCTCTTGGTGTGCTTTGTGAAAAACTTGGTGCGCTTTGTGGTTAGCACTAAAAAATCAAGAGGTTAAGGAGCGTTAAGTTGATCTGTATTAAGTGATTTAAATTATTTGAAGAAACTAAATAATAAATTTGAATACTGAACCTGCCTAGCTGGCATGGCAGGCAAGAACGCTGAATAATGAATAATGAAGAGCTCTGAATCCTATCCAGGGAAGCATAATCCACTAATAGCTATAGACTAATGGCTGCAAGCTATAATCTAACCTCACTCCAATTTATCCAAATCCTTCAACCTTTCAATCCAACTGGTTCGGCTTCAGAAATATTTAGTGGATACAGATTACGAATCTTATCTATTTTTTGTTTGATCAGCGCTTTGTTGCCTTTAAAGCTTTGGTCTTTGTAAAGTTTTTCTAATTCAACATAGGATTTACCGTATAACCGTTCTGCTTCTCTGTTTCTTAGCGTATTGTATGCCGCCACCAGTTCGTTTTGAACAGCTATATAGTCTTTGTACTTGGTCATACGGTCAGTTTGCACGGAGATAACAGCCTTTTGTGGATTTACGGAAGATGTTTTGTCTTTAACACCTTTGCAATAATCGCAAAACTCGTCACCCTCTCCACTACCGTTGTCTATAAAAGCGATGGCTTTTTCCTTCAAATCTTTTAGATCTATAGGTTCATCTTCTATTAGCAACTCACCTTCAGCATTGATGAGAATTACAAACAGGTTTTTTTCTTTAATGTTTTGAGATTTGGTTTCCGATTGCTTTGGAGGGAGTTTACGATTCAGCCCTTCATCAGTTTGAATGGTGGTTGTCACTAAAAAAAATATCAGCAGTAAAAAAGCGATATCAGCTGTAGATCCTGCATTGACATCGTTGGAGTGTCTTCTGTTCATGGCGTTTGAGTTATTAGTTAAGGTAATCTTAACAAAGCTCGTGCCACCTTTATTGGAAGATGCTTTCCTGTAGGTAATACTTATTTTGGAATCCAGGCTTCTGGTTTTTGGTTTCCCGCAAAGGCGCAGAGGCGCAGAGTTTTAAATTTCTGGTTTAAAGTTCTTGGTTTAAAGTTTCATGTTCCTTGTTTC
>CAZQKB010000015.1:0-97340 GCA_964593755.1 uncultured Mesohalobacter sp.
CACGACCTGCTGATTACAAATCAGCTGCTCTAGCCAGCTGAGCTACATCGGCTTAAAAAAACCAATATGGTCTTTTTAACGGATTGCAAATATATATAGTTTAATTTTGTTAGAGAAAATAATTTTTGATTTTTTTTCAATAATTTTTCAAACCCATTTATTTTACATTTCTAGGATGATTTTCACCATACGATTTTTTAAGCTGCTCAATGCTGTTATGCGTGTAAATCTCTGTAGAAGAAAGACTTTCATGCCCTAAAAGCTCTTTGACAGCATTCATGTCAGAACCGTTATTAAGTAAGTGTGTTGCAAAGGAGTGTCTTAAAATATGTGGACTTGTTTTAGATTTTGTTGTATAATAACTAAACATATCGTTAACTATACTGTAAATTAAGCCAGGATAGGCTTGATTATTTTTTTCTGTAACCAACAGGTATTCATTATTTAAACCCAATTCTCTTTTATATGTATTGTATATTTTTATACTTTCAATTATTCTTCTGTGCAAAGGAATTATCCTTTCTTTATTTCTCTTACCCTGAACTTTGAGCTGAAAATTTTTTAAATCAATATCCTTTTCCTTTAGCGTGATTAGCTCTGCTCGCCGAATACCAGTTGCATATAGTAACTCTATAATAAGTTTTTGTCTTGAAGATTCAAAATCATTGACCTCTAAAGCATCTATTACTTTTTTAACATCATCAACAGAAAAAGGTGTATTTAAATTTTTTGGTGTTTTTAAACTTTTCATCTCCTGAATTGGAGATGCTTTTATAGCATTTATTCTTAAACAGAATTTGAAAAAGCCCCTTAGGCTACTTAATTTGCGGTTGATGCTTTTATTAGCTATTTTCTTATTAGACAACTCTGCTATCCAAGATCTTATTTCCTGAAAATTAGATTTTTCAATATTTTGCTTTTCAAAATTTATCAACAGAAATTTTTTAAAAGCCAACAAATCATCCTGATAAGCCCTTATGGTATGAGCTGAACATTTTTTTTCGTTTGACAGATACTCAATAAAGGAATTTAATGAATCCATAAGACAAAGTTAGGAAATTAAACTTTGTCTTATAGAATAGATATATATACAGTAAACTTTTTATTTTGTAGCTGGCCTATAGGACTTACCATCTATTACAATCTTTGCGATAATCTCTTTCAGAATTTCAGATGTTCCACCTCCAATTGGTCCTAATCTGGAGTCTCTTAGCATTCTTGCCAAGGGATACTCTTCAATATAACCATAACCTCCGAGCATTTGCAAACAATCATAAATCACTTCGTCTGCTATTTTTGTAGATTCGAGTTTGGACATACTGGCTTCTTTAACCACATACTCACCCTTGTCAAACCTTGAAGTAATGTTGTAATTGAAAGTTTTACACATTTCAACTCGTGTTGAAAGCTCAGCCATTTTATGCCTTAAGGCTTGAAATTCCGTTAGGTGTTTTCCGAAAGCTTCTCTTTCTTTCATGTAATCTAGAGTATACTCTATAGCATATTCAGCTCTGGCATGCGCATTGATACCCATAATCAAACGCTCTGAGGCAAAATGCTGCATAATATATGAAAATCCCTTTCCTTCTTCTCCCATCAGATTAGCGACAGGAATTCTTACGTTGTCGAAAGCTATTTCTCCAGTATCCGATGCTCTCCAGCCAAGTTTGTCAAGCTTAGTTGCAGAAATTCCTTTTGATGATCTATCGACAAGAAAAATGCTCATCCCTTTAGACTTCATTTCCGGGTTGGTTTTTGCAGCAACAATAAGGTAATCAGAATATACCCCATTGGTGATAAAAGTTTTTGAACCATTTAAAACATACTCCTCTCCTTTTTTGACAGCTGTAGTTCGCATACCGGCAACATCTGAACCGCCAAAAGGCTCAGTAATACACAAGCAGCCAATCATGTCTCCGGAAATACTGGCAGTTAAATATTTTTCTTTCAGCTCATCAGAAGCTTCTGCATTGAGGTGTGTCATGGCCAGATATGCATGTGCCCACATTGCAGCAGCAAATCCTCCTGAATTTACTCTTTGTAATTCTTCTAAAAATATAAGCGTGTAGAAAAAATCTAAATCCATACCTCCGTATTTTTCAGGGTAAGTCAGACCAAAATAGCCCATATCTCCCATCTTTTTCCATATTGATGGATCGATTTTTCCTTCCTCTTCCCACTTATCAACATGAGGAACGACTTCTTTTTGTAAAAAATCTCTTAGTGTTGATCTAAATAAATTATGGTCTTCTGAAAAATAAGTTGAATTCATAGATTGATGTTTTCTTAATTTTTTTAACTAAAAATGAGAATTAATCATTAATGGTCAAATATAATTTAATTCTATCAATTTTATAGCTTGGAAATTGTTGTAATTTTGATAATTCTTCAAAATCACTAATACCTTCATTAATCTTAATGAACTGGAATATTTCTCTTGCCAGCTCATAGTCAAAGTAGGGCACTTCAGCCAATTGGATCAAGCTTGCTTTATTTATATCAATTTTTGGGGAATTGAGATTAGACTTTACAGCCATCTGAGCCGTAATATTTTTTATGATATCTGGCTTTAAGCCGTAAATATCTTTCAATTGAATATCTGATCGAAAATACCCTAACTTTTCTCTATATCTGATAATCCGTTTTGATAAGACTTCTCCTATGCCATTAACTTCCTGAAGTTGTAATGCTGTGACTTCATTGAGGTCTTTTTTGTCCTCGAAACTCAGAACCACCTTAGGTTTTACATTAGTGGCTCTTTGCTTTTGTTGCTCTACAACCCAATCCGGAAATTTAAAATATACTTTAATTTCATTTAATAATTCATCAGAAATCTTAGTAACTTTTTGAAAATCTTCAGCAGAATTTATCCACTTTCCTTCGGTCCTGTAATCTAACAAACGCTCATGTTCTTTAGCGGATAGTCCTAATCTATAGGCTTTACCTTCTTTTAAAAAATTAGGATTGAACGGATAAATTTTAGTTTGATAAGTCTCTATCTGATTTGCTTTTAAGCGTTTTAAAGAATCTATTTTCTTTTGAAGCAAGGTATCAACTTCAAAGGAAATTTTGTTTTTTTCAGAAAAATTGTAATTGTAAAATCCTATCGAGATTATGGCGATGAGGATTAAACCCGCTAATAAAAAAATTCCGTTCTGTTGAGCATTTGTCAATCTGGAACGGAATTTTCTCATATTCTCATATTTTGTGAATTAGTCACCTTTTTTGAAAAGTTGACCTGATTTCACTTTTTGCATATATTCTCTTAGGTCATTTCTGACTTCACCAGACATGATTAAAAGCCCTATAATATTAGGAAAGGACATAGATAAAATCATCATGTCAGAAAAGTCAAGTACCGCTCCCAGGCTTATTGAAGCACCTATAACAACAAATACAACAAAAATAACTTTGTAAATATACTCGTTAGTTTTGCTTCTTCCGAAAACGTAAGACCAGGCTCTCATTCCATAGTAAGACCATGATATCATTGTAGAAAACGCAAACAGAAACACAGCAGCTGACAATACATAAGGAAACCAGGAAACGACACTACCAAAAGCATCTGTGGTCAGTTGAACACCTGACAGGCCTTCAGCTTCATGCATTCCTGTAAAAATTAAAACTAAGGCTGTTAATGTACAAACCACTACTGTATCAATAAACGGCTCCAACAAAGCTACAAAACCTTCAGACGGCGGATGATTTGTTTTGGCAGCCGAGTGGGCAATAGCGGCAGATCCTACACCAGCTTCATTTGAGAAAGCTGCTCTCTGGAAACCTACTATAAGAACACCTACAAAGCCACCTTTAAGCGCCGAAGCACTGAAGGCACCATTGAATATAGCCGAAAATGCAGCGCCAATATTTTCAATATTTACACCTATAACAATTAACGCACCTAATACATAAAGACCTGCCATAAAAGGTACAACCTTATCCGTTACTTTTGCAATACTACTAATACCGCCAATAATTACAATACCAACTAAGAATGCCAGTAACAATCCAAAATAAAAGCCCTGACCTTCAAGCATAGGTATTTGACCGGCCAGAACATTAAAAGACTGATTCGCCTGGAACATATTACCACCTCCGAAAGAAGCTCCAATGGCTAAAATGGCAAATAACATGGCCAATACTTTGCCCAATCCGGCTAAGTTTCTTTTCTCCAGACCATACCTGAGGTAATTCATAGGTCCACCAAAAATTCGACCTTCCTTATTGATAAAACGATATTTTACACCCAACGTACATTCCACAAACTTGGAAGACATACCGAGCAAACCTGCCAAAATCATCCAAAATGTTGCGCCTGCTCCACCAAGTGATATGGCTATGGCCACACCCGCAATATTTCCTAAACCAACTGTTGCAGAAACTGCTGTTGTCAAGGCCTGGAAATGTGTAATTCTACCTGGTGCGTTAGGATCATCATATTTACCTCTGGCCAATTGAAGCGAGTGTCTGAATCCTCTAATATTAATGAAGCCCATTCTAAAAGTAAAGAATGCAGCTCCGGCTATCAACCAAACCACAATAAAAGGAATACCTTTGGTTTGTTTATCTCCATTTGGATGTGTTAAAGCAACAGGATCATCAAATTTGATTTCTGCAAATAAGTGTGCATTTGTTTCTATAATATCATCTGGATTGTTGGGATTGTAAATCACCTCACCTTCATCAACCAGGTGTTTGATCTTGCCATCGTCCGATGCTTTTACTTCTAAATCTCCTGACTCAGACAAGTTTACAACTGCAATAACATCTCCTTTGCTTACAGATGCTTTTGGGCCTACTTTCCATTCTTTTAAAGTGAATACTTCTTTGGTATCTGCATCCCACTGAGGTGCAAATATCAGCTCTTTATCCGTGTAAACAACAGGGTCGTATATTCCAATGGCAGCAAATGGGTCCCAAAATAATACAGATCCCATTCCTGCTACCACAGGTGTAAAAAAACCATTGAATTTTTCAGTTATAGATTCTGCAGGAATTGTAAATTCTTTTGTTTCACTTTGACCATCAGCATCTGTAACCGTAACGGTGTAAGGAATACCTTCCGTAAGTCCCGTGGATGTACTGGATTTTAAAGGTGTTTCCTGCTTTGACCATTTGTATTGGTAAGGTGGCGTTCCGCCATTAACTTCCAATTCTATTGCAGCGTTGTTGATTTCATCAGAAGGGTTTATCAATTTTTCAGTGATAACCAGATTCTGACCAAATCCTAAAACTGAAAACATAAATACTAAGAGACAAAATACGCCTTTGTTGATATCCATAAATTTATTGTTTAATTTACCTAAAATTAAAGTTTCCGCAATATCTAAAAAAAATTAAGAATACAAAACTTTCACTTCTAGTTATGAACAGATTAGTCTATAACAATTTTGAAAAATTTTCAATTTGTTCAGGTCTTCCCTGTACAAAAAGCAAATCTTCTCTGCAAATAACTTCTTCAGGTCTGACGTAGTTGATGATATTGCCACCTCTTTTAATACTTAAAATGTTAATGCCATATTTATTTCTGATATCCAAATCTCTAATGGTCTTCTTTAAGATCTTTCCACTATCGCAGTTAACCTGAAGTGTAGTTATACTAAATTCCGGAATCTCCGGAAGATTATACGTAACAGATCTTGAAGATTTAGTTTGAAAGAAATCGTAATCGTTTGTTCTTAGGGACTCCGTAAAACTATCAATCTCGACTTTAGGAATCAGAAAATTGTGCATTACCCTTGTAAATATTTCAATTGATGTTTCAAATTCTTCCGGTATAACTTCATCTGCCCCTAACGCATGCAATTCTTCAATTTCTTTGACATACCTTGTTCTGACGATTATATAAAGGGATTGGGAAATCTGCCTTACTTTCGATAAAATTTCTCTTGTCGCCTCTTTATCAGATATGGCAATAACCAATGCTCTTGCCTGATTTAAATTTAATGTGTTTAAAATAATTTCATTGGAAGCGTCACCATGAATTAACGGTAGATTTTCGTCATTTGCACTCTTCAATTTGTCTATATTTTTTTCTACAATCACATAAGGGATATTTATATGTTTTGCCGCTCTAACGAGATTTGAACCATTAACACCATAACCCATGATTACAAGATGATTGGTATAAATCTGTGGTTTATTGGATTCGCTTTCTTCCTCAGTATGTTGTTTCAGAAATCCGATGTTCAATACGCCGAAAGCTACCTTTTCTGAAATTATAATTATAAATGGTGTAATGAGCATGCTCAATATAGATACTGCCAGAAAAATCTGATTGGTACTTTCTGAAAGTAAATTGTATTGAATCCCAACTTTAGATAAGATGAAAGAAAATTCACCAACTTGAAAAAGCGATAATGCTGTTATGATAATTGTTCTTGGCGGATACTTCAATACTGCTATTGCTGCTGCCGTTATGAGCGATTTCCCAATAAAAACGGCAAGTAAAATCAATAATACTACGACAATATTATTTACGAAAAAAGTGATATTCAACAGCATTCCTACCGAAATAAAAAACAAACTGGTAAACAATTCTCCAAATGGCAGAATGGTGCTGGTTGCCTGATGACTATATTCGGATTCCGAAATAATCAAACCTGCTAAAAACGCTCCTAAGGCTAAAGAAAGTCCGGCTTCTGATGTTAGGAAAGCAACTGCAAAGCATATTGTAAATGTTGTTAAGAGAAAAAGCTCTTTACTTTCCGTTTTGGCAATGGAATGCATAAGTTTTGGTACCAAATACCTTGCACTGACAATTGTAATCACAATCACTATTACCGTTTTAACCAATAATGAGAGGATACTTCCGGTTACATCTTCAGAGTCTCCTGAAATGATTGGTGTAACCAGCATCATTGGCACAACAATTAAATCCTGAAAGATAAGTATTGCAAGGGCGTTTTTACCATGCGGAGTGCCCAGCTCGTTCCTGTCCTGAAATACTTTAAGAACAATAGCTGTACTCGACAGTGAAAACAAAAACCCTATAAAAACAGATTCCTGAATAGAATTGCCCAGTAAGTAATACACAAAAAAAGCGACAATAACCGTAATCCCTACCTGTAAAGCACCACCTACAAAAACTGTTTTACGTATGGAAATGAGTTGTTTTATAGACATTTCCAGACCAATTACAAAAAGTAGCAGAATTACGCCTATTTCTGAAATGATTTCGACTTCTTCAACGGCTTTGATTAGGCTAAGTCCATGCGGCCCAATAATAACTCCAGTCAACAAAAAGCCTAGAATTGATGGTACTTTTAACCTATTCAATATAAAAACTATAGCAATAGAAAATGCCAAAAGAATAACTAAATCCTGTAGAAGTGGTAAGTGCATGTTTAGCTATATAGTACTGTTAATTTACAAAATTACTGTGGCATTATTATAAATGACTAAAATAAGTAAAGTTTCAAATTAAAATATTATTATACTTAAAAATGATGTATCAGTAAACTTATTTTAATCTTTAGTATTGATATTGTAAACTTCCTGAAGAACCTTTATTTGTTCGGAGTTACCAATTACAATGATTTTAGACTCCGGGGTGAGTTTTGTTTCCGGATTGGGATTTACAACATAGTCACCATCGGCAGATTTAAAACCTATAATGGTACATCCGGTTTTTTGTCTTAAATCCAATTCTAAAATAGAACAGCTGTTTTTATGGTTGAATAATTGTTCAAACGAAACTTGTTCAAGGTAAGCATTTTTGCTATCTCCATAGCTTAAGTTGTCCCAAAATTCAAGTAAATCCGGACTTACAATAAGAGAAGCCATATGTTGTCCTCCTATCTTATCCGGAAGAATCACATTATCTGCACCAGCCAGCTTTAGTTTTTTATAACTGCTTTCTTCAGTTGCTCTTGAAATGATCCGTAAATCTTTTTTTAACTGCCGTGCACTTAAAACTATAAACAGGTTTTCTGCATCGTTTGGTAATGCAGAGATAAGATTTTGTGCATTTTTGATACCTGCTTTAATTAAAACATCATCATCACTGGCGTTTCCAACTATATATTGGTCTGTTTTTAAATCGCTATGCTCCAGCAAATCCTCATCTTTATCAACAACGACGAAGTCCTTTTGAAACTCCAGGAGTTTTTGAGCCGCCTGTTGGCCATTTCGCCCGTATCCGCAAACAATAGTATGGTTTTGCATCTTTCTAATTTTTTTTAGTTTTCGTTTTTGCCTCAAATCATCCAGTGAGCTGTAAGAAATAAAATATTCTGTTATAACCGAAACCACAAACCCCAGTATAACAACACTGGATAAAATAAGTATAGTGATAAAAATTTTGGCTTCATTCGATGGTAAAATTACTTCCCTGTAACCTACTGTGGTAATTGTGATCGCGGTCATGTAGATGGCATCGATCCAATTCAAATCCATGATGAGCTTAAAACCTACTACACCGGCAGTCATTACAATAGTAATGAGCGATAAGGCGATAAGTATCTTGGTTTTTAAAGATTTCAAATAATATCAATTTGATTACAAAATCAAATGTACATGAATTTTTCTAAAAATATAAACTCGAGGTAAAACATCAGTACAGATAAGTTAGGAAAGTAAACAACAGTCCTATTATTTACTCTTCATGTTGAAAAAATCAGTATGATTTAATTTTTAAATAATAAAAAATAAAGTAAAAGAAATGTTTTATTTCAGATGACATTTGATATCAGGTAGGTAAATTGATTTTTTATTTTTATAACTCAGTTTTGCTATAATTAAAAAAGACTGGTTAGTTAATTTTTAATTTATTATTTAATGCTAGATTGGTTAAAATTAATGATGTTTCAAATTTGAGTATAATTAGATTAGTAAACAATACGTGAATTCCCGTATTTTTTTACTCAATTCCAGTAAAACGTAGAAACTATTCAGTTTTTTGAATTTAAAATTCATAATATTATAGCTGACTACTTATAAATTTACTTTTAGTCATTTTTACAAATAAATATTTTTCTAGTTGTTTAATTTTTTTCTTTATATTACTTTATCTATAGGTATTATTCCTCTACTCATTATTATATGGAAAAAAAAAGCACTTAAGTGGCATCATCCAACTGTGCCTTACGTTTGGCTAGTAGCAATAGCTTCTTTATATGAATTTATAGGGACTGTTATATTAAAAATTAATACAGCGTATTGGTTTCAGCTCTATTCTTTTCTTTCATTTATTGCCATGTTTTATTTTTTTTATCGGACTTTAAAATCAGACTACAAAACATTATTTCAATATACAATGTTATCTTTTATTTTGGTTTTCATTCTTTCATTCTTTTACTGGAGTGAAGAAAACGTGCTTTTAACAACTGCAATAAATAATACTTATGAAACATTAATTGTAATTGTATTTACCTCATTATGGTTTAAAAAAACATTTGATAATATTGATAATACAAGATTATTTGAAGAAGTTGAAATTACTGACCTTTGGCAAAGCGAAATGTTTTACTTTGTCTCTGGGCTTTTTATATATCATTGCTTAACTTTCTTTACATTTCTATTTGGCAACTTTATATATGATAGCAATCTTTACTTTTATGATTATTGGATAGTCAATGTTTTTGGAACGATTATTTTTAGAATATTTTTAATACTATCTGTATGGAAAATGAAGAAAGCTTAAGTTTACTTTTTTGGATAAGTACGGCTGTGATGCTTTTATTGGCAATCGGTTTCCTGATCATAACGCTTATTTATCATAAAAAAACAAGCTCAATTAAACAAAAAGAATCAGAAAATCTACTTAAAGCAACTTTAGCAACGGAAAAGAAGGAAAGAAAAAGAATAGCTTCAGATATTCATGACAGCATAAGCAACGACCTAAGTGCGATTAGAAATTATATGTCTTTGCTACATCAAAAGGAAGAAAATACAAGCAGGAAGCAAATATTTAATGAAATAAGTACAACTCTAGATACCATGCAAAATAATGTCAGACACATAAATTATAGCCTTATGCCGCCAACTCTGGAGTCCATTGGCCTGATACCTACGCTTAATGAATACATTGAAAGACAAAGTTTATTAAACGACACAAATATTTCTACAGATTTTAAAATAGATAACCCAAAATTTGATTCATACGTATCTTATGAGATTTATAGAACCTTACAGGAAATTATTTCAAATATTTTGAAACATAATAAAGTTCAACATATAAAAATTTCTATGTTTAAAAATAAGGGTAAAATTACGGTACATATCAAAGATGATGGCTTTTATTTCAACTTTTTTGAAAGTCTAAAAACTTCAAAGGGGCTTGGCTTAAAGAATATTATATCCAGATTACATTATATAGATGCAGTTCTGGAACAGCCAAAAACCAAAAAAGGAAATGAACTCCTCATCAAATTAAAAGACGGATGATGAATTTAAAAATTGGCATTACAGATGACCATGCGCTTTTTAGAAAAAGCTTAAAACTTCTGATTAATAGTTTTCAGGGTATGGAAGTTACGCTAGAAGCTGCTAATGGAGCAGAGTTACTAGAAAAATTAAAAAATAACCCCATTGATGTTTTACTGCTTGACCTGCAAATGCCAAAAATGGATGGTATTACGACATCTGAAAAAGTAAGTAACCTATATCCGGAAATAAAAATTTTAATCCTAACCCAATTAGCAGGAAAAGAGAGCATCAAAAAAATATTAAATCTAAAAATTCAAGGCTACTACACTAAAAACACTGACCCACAAGAGTTAAAATCTGCTATTCTCAAATTAAGTGAAAATGGGTTTTATTTTGAAAAAAATCTTAAGAGTATCATCAATGACATTAAAGATAATTTTGAAGAAGGAATAAATAAAAAAGAGATCAAGATATTCAGCAAAAGAGAAATGCAAATATTAAAACTTACCATAGCCGAATTTAGTGGAATCGAAATCGCAGACAAACTAAATATTAGCCCAAAAACGGTCGAAAAACATAAGCAAAACCTTATGAAAAAGACAAATTCTAAAAATTTTATTGGGGTAATTAAATATGCTCTTATTCATGATTTTCTAAGTATTGAGGATATTTAGAATTTTATATAGCATATTTTCAAGAATCGATTTTTAAAAATACTGGATTTCCCTTATTGTTTTGCATTGATCTTTAGTCTAATATTACTGCTTACTTGATTATAATCTATTCATTGGTAACAAGTGTAAAAATTGTGTAATAAACTTTTATAAGTTTGTAGCTTTGCTTAAGACTTTTTCAATGCAAAAAATATTATTCAATATCTTTCTTTTACTGTTAGTACCAACTAATGTTGTGTCTCAAGTAGATATCACGTTAGATCAGCAGTTCAATGGAAAGTATGATTTTTTATCGATAGGAGGCAGTATGAATGTTGCTGATAATGGTTTGGTACTACCAGGACAAACAGATATATTTACTAGTGATAATTCTTCAGCAAACTTGAATTTACCTTCTGATGCTACAGTTATAAAAGCCTACCTATACTGGGCAGAATCTTACAGTAATAACAATGAGACCATTACTTTAAATGGTAGTCAAATTACAGCTGATGAGGTTTTCTATGAAGACTTGTCTGTTTTACTTCCCATACAATTTGTATATGGCTATAAAAAGGATATAACTAATTACGTAGTTAATAATCCAAATGGACTTTATGAAGTCACAAATATAAATTTATTTGCTTTTAATCAAGAAATTTTACCCGGTTTTCCTGCAACTCAATACGGTCTTCTTCCGTCTTCAATTGTAGGGTGGTCATTAATTGTAATTTATGAACAAGATAGTTTAGATTTCTCGCAAATCAATTTATATGATGGATTGATTTATCGTGGAGGTGTTCATAATCCAACTGATCTATTAATAAATCTTTCAAATCTCGATATAACAGATATACAACAGTCCAAAGTTGAGTTTTTTTCTTATTTAGGATCTTCTTTTGCAACAAATCCTTCTACTGATTTATATTTTAATAATCTTTTAGTTGATGCTTCACCTTTGAACCCGTCAGGTAGTATTATCAATTCTACCAATACTTATACCGGAGATGATGAATTTTGGAATATGGATTTAGATGTTTATGACTTGTCTGGTTTCATTAATGTTGGCGATACAAATATTGATATTTTCTTAGAATTAACTGCCGGAACTAACTATTTAATAAATCAAAGAGTAGTAACTAAAGTCCGTAGCGAACTACCCAATACCACTGCATATTTTAATGGATTAACAGGTCAAAATGACTGTGACAATAGAAGTTTAACAATAGATTGGGTGTTTTCTAACGAAAATTCAACAGCAGAATTAACTGAAAGTGTTCCTGTATCATTTTATTATCAAGTAGAAGGAGCTGATGAAATCTTGTTAACAACTATAAATATTGATCAAAACATCCCTATTGGACAAACTGTAAATTTTACTGAAACCATATCTATACCTGATGCTGCTGGATTAGAATTTGATTTGATTATCCGGTCCAATGATCCAGGAGACGGCACATTTGTGATCGATGAAACCAACAATTTAGATAATACTGACATTGTTGATATTACTTTGTTTGAATCTCCACAACCTCTTGCAACAACAAATTTAATACAATGCGCAAATTTATCAGAGTCGTTTTTTAATCTAGAAACAGCTATTGATGAACCTTTAAACCCTGAAGATTCAGTCAGTTTTTTTCTTTCTCAATCCGATGCAGAAAATGATGTTAACCCTATTTCTGATCCTTTAAATTATAACCCTCAAAATTTAACTGAATTAATTTATCTAAGACGATTTGATGGAAATTGTTATGCAGTTAGTCAGTTTAATATTGAAAGCCTTATTCCTCCTCAAATAAATACACCAATAGCATTTGCGCTTTGTGATTTTTCTGAAAATCAAACCGGTTTTGCTGATTTCGACTTAGATTCAAAAATTAGCGAAATTACTGGTGGCAATCCAAATTACATTGTCAACTTCTTTACAACTCAAGCCGATGCTGAGGACACTAACATCACTAATGGAATTTCAAGTCCTTACACAAATGAGATTGCATTTAATCAAACTATATATGTCAGAGTTGAAGACACTACAAATAATTGCTTATCATTTACCCAGTTTGATTTACAAGTAAATCTATTGCCAATAATAGCGAATCCAGCTGATGTCCCAAATCTGGAACAATGTGATATTGGTGAAAATAATCTGGAATCATTTGATTTAACTGTGAATAATACTGTTCTCTTAAATGGCTTGAATGCTTCAAATTATGATATACAATACTACACTTCACTGGCAGATGCCCAAAATGATGAAAATGAAATAACTGATCCGAGTTCTTTTGATTCGTCAGGACAAACTATTTTTGTCAGAGTAACAGAAATACAAACTGGTTGTTACTCGTTTACTTCTTTTAACCTCTTGATTAATCCATTGCCTGAATTACAACCTGTTATTGTAAATGAAGTTTGCGATACTAATAATGATGGAATTTCAGATTTTTTTCTTCCTCAAGCCGAGGATACGATTATGACTGACACAGCTGGTTTTTCGTTCCAATATTTTGAAACATTGGCTAATGCTGTAAATAATAGTAATCCCATTTCCGACCCTGAAAATTATTCTAACATTCAATCTCCCTCACAAACCATTTATGTTTTAGTAACAAATGACTCAACAGGATGTCAAAATATCCAATCCTTTCAAATTGAGGTTTTAGAAAATCCTCAAATCGTAACACCTGACACTTATGAACTTTGTGATTTTTCCGATACTCAAAATGGTTTTACTGCATTTGATCTTGATGCAAAAATACCTGAAATCACTAATAACAATCCTGATTATGAAGTCAAGTTTTTTACAACGCTGGCAGATGCAGAAGATACTAATATTACAAATGGTTTAGCTAGCCCTTACACTAATGAAAGTGCTTTTTTTCAGACCATTTATGTGAGGGTTCAGCATTTAAACAACGCTTGTCTTTCTTTTACACAGTTTGATTTAGTGGTAAATCTTTTACCTGTGATTGCAGATGCCTCAACAATCCCATCCATAGAAAGTTGTGACAATCTGCAAAACGGTACAGCTATTTTTGATTTAACTCAAAATAACTCATCGATTTTAAATGGGTTAAATCCTGCAAACCATACCATAGAGTTTTACTCTAATCTCACCGATGCAGAAAATGGCAATGATCCTATCACAAATCCAAGCATCTATTCCTCTGCTGCACAACAAGTTTTTGTTCGGGTTATAGAGAATACAACAAATTGTTACTCCATAACATCATTCATTTTAATTATTAATGAAATTCCTGCTTTACAAGCTGTCCCATCCCATTTTGTATGTGATTTAAATGATGATGGATTTGCTCAATTCTTTCTCCCGCTTGCAGAAGATTCTATAATGATAGATACTAATGGCTTTAGCTTTCAATATTTTGAAACCCTTAATGATGCACAAAACAATACAAACCCTATAATTGATATTAATAATTATCAAAATATTCAGACTCCGACACAGACTATTTACGTTTTAGCAACAAACGACATAACGGGATGTCAAAATATTCAATCAATAGAAATAGAAGTTGTTCCTGTTGAATTTATACCTTTTGACTTGACCGACCTTGAGAAATGCGTTCCCAGCTTAGACGGCTTGAATATAGAAATAGATTTAACAGAGCAAGAACCCTTTATATTTGGTTCTACAGATCCTAATGCTTACAATGTGTCCTATCATTTTAATCAAAGTGATGCTGCCTCTGGCGAAAATCCGATTCCAAACCCTAATACATTTTCAAATATTGCCAACCCTCAGGAGATTTGGGTAAGGCTTGTCAATACTGTTTCTAATTGTGTTGAGATAGGCACATTTGATTATGAAATTCTTTTAGCACCTGTATTAACTGAATCGGATGATATTCCCTCAATTGAATTATGTGCAAATAGTGAAAATTCATCCACTCAAAATTGGAATTTAGAATCCATTATACCCTCTTTTTATGATACAGCTGAATTAGCAAATATCAGTTTTCACTTATCACAAGCCGATTCTGAAAATAATACTAACCCATTACCAACTAACTATCAAAACACACAAAATCCGCAAAGTGTTTATGTGAGGGTTGAAGCTATAGAAAGTGGATGTATAGAATATACGAGTTTTGATTTGGTAGTAAATACTATTGAAGATTCTTTAATCCCATTAAGCTTAGAGCGATGTGACACCAATAATGATGGCTTCGTTGAAGATTTTGATTTTCAGGCGATAATCGATGATTATGCCACCAATTTTCCTGAAATAAGCCTTAGCTTTCATGCTTCTTTCAATGATGCTTCATCTCAAACTAATCCTTTATCAACGCCGTATCCAAACGAAACAGAAGGTGAGCAAACAATCTACGTATACGCTTTGGATAATTCTACAAATTGCAATCAGATTTTTGAGTTACTATTAAGAGCCGTTCCTATTCCCGAATTAAATAGCCCAGCTGATTTAAGAGTTTGTGATAGTGATGAAGATGATATCGCATTATTTGATTTGTCGCTTGTTGAAGATGAACTCTTAAATAATATTAGTGATACAAATAATTTATTGGTTAGCTATCATACCTCATTAGTAGATGCTGAATCTGGCACAAACGCCATTTTAAATTCAAATAATTTTGAGAATTCTTCACTCCCTCAGACGATTTGGGTACGGGTTACAGATAGCAGTAATTTAAATAATTGCTTCGCTGTAACAGAATTTGAACTCGGCATTGACTTTTTACCAATAGCTACCGCACCCGAGAATCTTTACTTATGTGATTTAGAAAATGATAATACGGAGTCTTTCGATTTGAGTCAGCAAAACGAAAGTGTTTTAAATGGTTTATCAAACACAGAAAATTCAATTTCCTACCACAAAACTCTAGCAGATGCAGAAACAAATTCTAATCCTATTGAAGGTGATTATTCAAACGAGAATAATCCCCAAACGATATTCGTACGCTTAAAAAATAACAATGCTCCTCAATGTTTTACAACTACATCTTTTGATATAGAAGTTTTAGAAACACCAATAATCGAAATTGAAGATGAGCTTGTATTATGTCAGGATGAGCCCTTGGTTATAAGTATCGAAGATGATTATGATGAATACCTATGGTCAACTGGCGATACAACATCATCAATTGCTATTACAGCACCAGGAATCTATGAAGTATCTGCTTTTTTCAATCATCCGGAATTAAGCTGCGAGACTTCGACGACATTTGAAGTGTTCTTGTCAAATCAGGCTACAATTACGGATGTCACAACAGTTGATTGGTCTCAAAACAACAATTCAATTACGATTTTAGTTGAAGGTAGCGGTGAGTATGAATTTTCAATTGATGGAATAAGTTATCAGGATTCTAATATTTTCAGCAACCTTACTGAATACGAATACCTTGTTTACATTCGAGACAAAAATGGCTGCGGTGAAACCTTACGCAGGGTTTATTTACTTGATTATCCTCAATTTTTCACACCAAATGGCGATGGCATAAATGATCGTTGGCAAATCATAAATTCAGTTCAGGAAATATTTACTAAGATTTACATTTTTGATCGATATGGAAAACTAATTGCTGATATTAATCCTGCTGGAACTGGTTGGGACGGTACATTAAATGGTAGAGCAATGCCTTCAAACGATTATTGGTTTAGAGTAGAACGTGAGGATGGAAGAGTGTTTACGGGGCATTTTACTTTGAAGAGGTAGCTCAGTATATCTCTAAAATCCTTTAATTGACAACCTATTTACACAGGAAGATTTTTCGATATTGTTGTATTTTATAGCTTAAGTTCTTTAAATAACAAAAAAATCACTGCAATCTATTAGTTGAGTTTTTGGTTGAATTCAAGTTGTTTCTTTTTAAGAAAGTTTTCTATAAGATAGCTATGGTAATATTGCTGTTGGTGGGCATTTTGGTGGGACACTCTTACCCGGTCATCCAGAATCGGTTACCAAAGTTGGTCGCGATACCGACTTTTTTATTGCCCAATACGGCACCGGTAATTGTACGCTAAATACAGAAGATTTTGGCAATCCACTTGACATTAAACTCTATCCCCAACCGGCAAGAGGTCTAGTGTATTTGCAAAGTCAAAACAATATAACGCAATATGAGATTTACAGTATTCAGGGCCAAAAAATTCAAGCAGGAGAAATTCAAGACGATAGCGTAGATATTTCAAATCTTTCCAATGGGTTGTATTTTATAAAGGTTGAAAATCAAAATGGTCAGACTAAAGTGATGAAATTGTTCGTGGAGTGATATTTAAGTTAAAAGTTAAAAGTTTAAAAGTCACAAGTTTATTTGTTTTGAAGTTTTAAATAATTCCGGACAATATATTGTAGTTTTAAAGCATAATGACAAAATAGTTGAGCAATTAATTTTAATAAAAGAATAAACATAGCTCGTAGCACCAAGCTTTTAGCTATTAGTTATTTTTAGAACTAATAGCTAAAAGCCACTAGCTAATGGCTAAACTAATAAACCTACCAATATGAAACAACATTACATCTTTATATTCATCATATTAATAACATCCCAACTAAGTATTGCCCAAACCCCAGACTGGCAATGGTTAAAACGTGGTGGGGGCACATTAAATTTACAAGGCAATGAAACAACAAGTACTGGTGTGGAGAGAGTTTTAGATTTATCCATAGATAATAACAACAACTATTATTTTTTAACTGAAGTTTCAGGTGCTCAAACTGATTATGATGGTTCAACAATAGCCACTTACAGTAATGGAACTAGTAAAGACATTTTTATGTTCTCTACCGATTGCCAAGGAATTTTTAGATGGTCTAAAAGTATAGGAGGAAGCGTTAATGATTTTGCAAATTCTATTAAAATTGATAATAACAATAATATATATGTCACTGGAAATACTTTAAACCCTGGTGGATCAGGAGCTCCAAATTTTGCAAACGATACAATAAAGGCTCCAGCTGTTTTCGATGGGAGTTTACAAGATGAACTTAAATCTAGTTTTATTATTAAATATGATGATCAAGGTAGTTTTCAATGGTTTCGAGAACCTGAAGGACCGATAAACAATTCAGGTGGTTCATTTCAAAAAGCTGTCGTTGAATCGAATGGAAGAACTCACTCACTTTTACGCTTTTTTCAAGGAACACATTTAAATGGTCAACTTACAGTCACCGACCCACTTGGTCAATCAGCAATTGTGATCTATGATTCCAATGGTAATCTAGAGAATTACATTCTATTAGATTTAGAACCAGGTCGTGCTATATATGATTACCAATTCGCATACGACCCGAATTTACAACAGTATTATTTAGCAGATACGCAACGTGTTGGCAGTGATGATATAAGTATAAATGGTTCTGGAGATGGTGTTGATAATGGCATTTATTTAGCTGCATTAGATAATCAAGGTCAAGTCTTATGGTATCATGATTCTGAAAGCACCTCATGGGCTCTAGGCGATATTGCCATAGATGATAACGGAGATATTTATTTTTCTGGAATGTACTTAACAAGACCTGGAAATGATTATGATACATTTGCGGGGTTTACTTTTGTAACAAATCTTCCTAATACCCATAGAGGTCCATTCTTGGTTAAATTAGACCCAAACGGTAATCTAATATGGGGTACAAATGCTACTGAAGATGGTCGTTACCCAGGTAGAAGCATTGCTATTCATGGTAATGATGTGTATCTTGGACTAGGTAACTTAACCAATCAATGGGACGGTGTTCCTTTTGGCAATGAAACACTAAATACAGGATTGTTCTCATCCGATGGTGCTGTATTGCGTTTCAATAAAGCTAATGGAAATTTAGAGGAAGTCATAGATTTACCCGGTACAGGCTATGATATGATTATGGCCATGGACATCGATACTAATGGCAATATTGTCGTCGGTGGGCATTTTGGTGGGACACTCTTACCCGGGCATCCACAATCAGTGACCAAAGTAGGTGGTGATACCGATTTTTTTATTGCACAATACGGCACCGGAAACTGTACCCTAAGCACAGAAGATTTTGGCAATCCACTTGATATTAAACTCTATCCACAACCTGCCAGAGGCATCGTGTATCTGCAAAGTCAAAATAATATAACACAATATGAGATTTACAGTATTCAGGGCCAAACTATACAATCAGGGCACATAGAAAACAACAGTCTAAATATTTCAAGCTTGTCATCTGGCTTATATTTAATAAGAGTTAGTGACGACCAAGGCAGAAGTAAGGTCTTGAAGATGGTGGTGGAGTGATCTTTTGAGGTATTTAATATTGTAAAAGAATAAAAATTCTTTAGATATCACTTATCATTAGGGTCTATCGCGAGTGTCTTATTTAAAGAAAATAGCCGTTTTTCAATTTCTAATTATCCTTTTTAAATATTCATCTTTTTCTTTAATTCTTTCAGGGTTTTTTCTAAAAGCTTGTTTCAATAAAGCGTGATACAAAATAGTATCATTTGTTTCAATATTTTCTTCTTTCATTTTAAATTTTAGTTCATTTAAAAATCTTGTTTTTTTTGAATTTACAATATTTTCATTTTTTAAGTACTTTAAAAATAAGTATGGATGATCGAAACAAAAGCTTTTCGCGACCTCTTTTGCAGTAATTTCATCTTCCCATATGTAGTATCCTAGTTTTTTCCAGCTGAAAAGTATACGGTGAAATGCAATATTAACTGCATCATTATCACCAAGCTCATGTTGAAGAATGGTCATTAAAGAATCATTATAATTCATCAACTCTACATATTCATTACTAATTACTTTTTTAAATTCATTTTTCTCAATTCTTATATTAAAATCAGAATCCAAAAATTTATACTTCATATTCATGAAATCGATTTTTTTTAGACTATCAATCTTGAGTTCTTTCCTTTTAAGAAAATTTTCAAGCGTATCATTTTCATTGCTAGTCTTATCAATATTTTGGGAAAATAACACTGCTTGAACAAGCAATATTATTAAGTAAAATATTTTATTCATATGCTAATATAAGTTTTCTTCCCGATGTGTCAAAAATCCACTTCTTTCAATACCTTTTGATTTCCTAAATGCAATTTTTATAATTTATAAGTCACACTTAAAGCCACTGTTCTGGGCTGAATAAAAATACTACGATCACTGGCGAGGAAATTGTTAACCGAATTTTGTTGTTTAAACTGGACATCAAATAAATTATCTATACCAAGCTGAAACGACCAGGCGCTGCCCTCTTTCCAGTATTCTAAAAACGTGCTCCCGATTTCAAAACGGTTAAAGGTATTTTGGGCGCGGTTTTCAAAGTAGTTGTACCTGTAATCAAATTTGAAAAGGAAATCTTTTAAAAAGTCATACTCTACAAATACATAAGGCTGAATTTGCATAAACTCATTATCAAAATTGTCTGAATTAAGATTATTGAAGGTCTGCGAAAACCCAAACTCAAAGTTAGGCCATTCTTTAAAACGCGTTTCCGCTCTCAGGTCGTAATTGATGTTTTGTGAATTAAAATCAGTTTCGACCTCATTGAGAATTCTGATATAATCCCTTAATGAAGCCATTGTATTCAACGACAATTTCCATTTACCTAGACGTTTGGAATACATAAAATTAAGTGTATATGAATTTTCAGGCAAATCATTATAAAATAAAGTGTTTACCTGGTCTATGCCTTCAATTTCGGTGCGACTTCTTATGCTTTGCTCTATTTTTCGATAGGAGAAAGAGGTGTTCATAGTTACACCCTTAAACATATTAAATTTAAAATACCGCAGGCGCAATTGATGATATAATTGGTTTTCAAGGTCTGCACTACCGCAAGTCAAACTGTTAAAAGATAACAAGCGTAATCGGTTGGCGTACTGCTGGGCATTACCAAAATTGGATATTAAATTATACTTTAAACTTATTCTTTCGCCTGAATTCTTTTTATATTCTAAATCTACCACCGGCAATAATACCGTTTTTTGGTCATCGGCGATAGTTTCTGAAAATTGATCAACTTTCCAACGGTAATTGTGCATTACCAAACCGGGTTTACCAATCAGTTTACCGATTTTAAATTTATATTGAAAACCGGCATAAGCGTCCAGCAATCTATAATCTATGGCATTGTCAAAGCCAGCTGATTCAAAGGGGTTGAAATTGCCATCATTTAAAACCTGATTATCGGTGTTGTCGTAATCTGAATTAAAATACGTCATTCCCGCAATTGGATAAATATGATTGAAATTATTTAATACCCAATAATGTTTTAAATTCAGCCTAAGCAATTGACTTTGTTCTTTGGTGTTTTGCAGCAAATTAAAATCATCGCCTTCATCAATAAACGGAATTACACCCGAAAAGACGGGCTGATTAAATATCCAGTCTATGGTATTGGATTGGTCTTTGATTTGGTATTTGGCATTAAGGCTTGTGGTCTGTTTGTAAGAAAATTGTTTGTTGGCAGAGACTTCCTGAATAAAGGAGGTAGAATTTGGCATCTGCGTGGTATTGATAAATTGATTGGTGTTTTCTGTAGTAGAAGAGGTCCTGTTATCGCCTTCGGCATCTGAAGTTTTAATGAGCAAATTATACTTGATATCGGTATCATCAAAATTATCGTAACTGAATTTGAGCTTGTTGATGCTAAAGATCGTGGTTTCTTCTGAAGTGACTTCTCGTTCTTCATCCGAGACGTTTGACGCTACATAGCGGTTTTGGGTATTAGAACGAGTTTGGACTTTCCCTTTATTGATGATAGAGTAGGCGTCAAAGGTCGTGTTTTTAAACAATTCCTGAGAAATACTGCCTGCCCCAAAATCATTTTTAGAAAATACAAAATCGGTATTGCCCAAAAACTGCGCAAAATCATCTCGATATAAACTAAAAAAACCAGACGGATCATTGATAGCTTGCGCATAACCGCCTTCAAAACTGATGTAATCCTGCACAGAAAAAGATTTTTTACCAATATTATTAAAATCTCCAATGAAATTAACCGCAGTTTTAAGACTGTAATAAAATAAAGTCGGGTAAATGATATATCGGTCTTCATGGCCACCACCAACTTCTACATCGCCAAAAGCAAATTTCTTTTTACCTTCTTTCAATTTGATGTTAAGGGCCATACGGTCGCTGTCTTCTAAGCCCTTAAGAAAAGACACTTCGCTGTAATTGTCCAGCGCTTCGACTTCATCTACCGCATCGGCTGGAATATTGTTAACCCCGAGCTTTTCATCTCCTGTAAAAAATTCTTTACCATCAACCATAAATTTAGTCACGGGTTTGCCGTTTACCTTGACGTTGCCTTCCCGATCCACTTCAATACCGGGCAATTTTTTAAGGATATCTCGGAGTTTGCGTTCCTCTCCGGTCTTGAATTGATCGGTGCGGTAAGTGATGGTATCTTCCTTAACAATAACCGCCATTTCGGCTTTGATTAGGATCTCTTATAAGGTTTCGGTACTTTCGTAAAGCGTATAGTTTTTTACTCGGTCTTTAGTTAAACGGATGGTATCGGTAATTTTTTTGTAACCCAAATGGGTGATGGCGATTTGGTAGCTTATGTTTTTTTGTAGTTTAAGTTTATATTCACCATCCAGACTGCTTATAGCAAAAGTGATGTCTACATCTTCTGCCATTGGTGTGGCAATTATATTGGTGTTGGGAATGAGTTTTTTTAAGGAGTCTTGAGTTTTGCCTGTGAGTTGGTGGGTTTGTTGGGCAAGACAGAACAGTGGACATAAGAAAAAAACAGCTAATTTAAAATAGCTGTTTTTTATAATGGTTAAATTCAAACAGAATTTTGTCAAAAAAAGGTTTTGTAACAATTAAACTGACATTATAAATTCTATCTTGATGTTGTACGACTGCATCCTCCTTTTGTACATTCTGTGCAATAATCTCCATCTGGAACACATCCACAACAAGACGCACATGCCGCAGATGTACAAACAGTTTCCCCTGTCTCAAAAGACATTGTTAATGTATTAGAGGGTTTTGAATAGCCTTCATTACCAATTAGTTCTATCGTAGATGATGACTCGTCTTGATTGTGGAATCTTAAGAAGAATTTACCATCAATTTTTAAAACTTCGAATGATAAAGCGTATTTATTCAGTTGGTTTTTCTTAGAAAAAGCATTAAATGAATTTAATAAGGATTTCTCACTAATAGTCACTTTAACTTCATCTTTATCTAAATGACCTACTTCTAAACCTATGAACTTATCGAGAGTTGATTGATTTTTTTTTAAAAGTAGTGTCTAAATCATTTTCATTAGTACATGATATTAAAAATAATACTGATAATAGTGTGATTAAATATTTCATTTTTTAATAATTTATACTCAATTCTGAGTGGTTATATTTTTATAGTTTCTTAATACCAAAATCTTATGCACATTTAAAATTTAGGCATTGTCTTTTTAAACAATTCCTTATAATCTTTTAGAGAAATTGCTTTATATTTTTTCAAGTTAGGTAAAATTACATGATTATCAAAGTCATCTATCTCTTTGAATGTATAAATAAAACCTTTACCATCTTCAAACATAAGAACTAAACCTGGGAGCCCGTGAACATTTTTTGGACCGTAAGGAAAAGGTAGTTCTGGGGTAAACCATGCAAAATAGTCTTGACTATTTTCTTTCATCTTAACTATGGCTTTCATGCAGTTGTACCCTTTAATTACTTTTCTTTCGTTAGTTATTTCAAATTCAAAATCATCATAACTTACCTTAAAATAATCACCTGTCTTTTCTGAACTATAAAATTTTAGATTCTTAGACAAGTTATTTACATAAACACTATTACCACCTGCTCTTATTTTTGTAATGTTGAATTTAGATTTCTCGTCTAAACCAAGCCTATCTTCCACACTGTAAATAGAAATAGTATCGTTAAATATCAGAATACCTGAAACTTTTTCTGCATCTTTAAAAAGTCTCAATACAGCTTCAGGTGTTTCTTTATCAGCTCCTTCGATTACTTCTGATTTTAGTTTAATTATGTACTCAACTTTATAAGTTTGTGAAAAACACAAAAGTGGAATTGCTAAACAGTTTATGAATGTAAATAATTTCAAAATCCTTATAAAATTTTTCAAAATTAAATTTAAAACAAAACAACGTAAAATTATGTCATCTGTCAATTAGGGAAAACCCGTATTTTACAATTTGAAGTTTTTAAATTGTCTTTTAAATGATCTACAATAAATCACTTATTAAACGATAATTAAGAGCATTAGTAAAACACTTTACATCTGTGTTTTATAAAAGCTAGTAATGGTTTTTAAAAAGGAGACTAAATTTTAATAGTAATTAAGCTAATCTTAGCTTTGTTTTAAAAAACATTCCGATCAACGAAAATTTATATTTAATCAGGAATATAGATTTATTCAAAATTATCATTTCGATTATTAAATGAAGTCACAAATCAAAAACGGAAGTCCTTTTGGTGTAGACCAAATCTTTCAACTTGAGCCAAAATGCCAAGGTCAAATACACTACAAATCCAAAACCAAAGGTTGCAAAAGATGAATAGATAAAAAACAACCTGACTGATTTGGCTTTCATTCCCAAACGGTCTGCTAACCTTGAACTTACGTAGAACCCACGTTTTTCCAGGTAAAATCTAAGTTTTTGTATCAGATTAGGTTTAGTCGTCGATGTTGTGTTCATATTTTTTAGAATACCTTTTATAGAGTTCTGTTTGATGAGATTCTAAACTGATCTCCCTTCCCTGGATAAAAGCCTGGGTAAGTTGATTTCCCATCATATCAAGAGCATCTCCTTCGCTAATGAACAATGTGGCGTCTTTTCCTACTTCCAGACTACCTGCAAAATCATCAATTCCTAAAATCTTAGCTGTATTATATGTTATCATTTTTAAAGCCTCATTCTTGTCTAAACCGTATGCCACGGCTGTGCCTGCATAAAATGGTAGATTCCTGGAGTTCATACGTTCCATCCGGCCACTTGTCTCCAAACCAACTAAAATCCCGGTTTCATGTAAAAGCTTTGGTAATTTATAGGGTAAATCATAATCATCGCCTTCAAATTGAGGATTTGAATGAATTCTTTGTAATAAAACAGGAACATCAGCAGCTTTTATATCAGAAGCAACGCGGTGAGCTTCTTCACCGCCAACAATCACAAACTCACTTAGATTAAACTTTCTTTTAAAAGCTAAGGCATCTAAAATACCTTTTTCTGAATTGACGTGTACATACACTTTTTTATCTCCCTGAAAAACAGGCTTCATGGCTTCAAATACAGTATTGACTTTATCTGCATTTGACTTAAAGTAAGCATGAGATTTTTCGAAAAATAACGTCAAATCATCAATTTGATTTTTATAATTTTTATTTGGCGTATAAGAACCGTTTCTCCAGGAGTAAGAGAAGTTTCTTGGCCAGTTCAGGTGTAGCCCATCGTCTTCTTTTAAAACAGCATCTTCCCAGTTCCAGGCATCGAATTGTACAATAGAAGAGGTGCCTGAAATCCTACCACCTCTGGGTGCAATTTGTCCTAAAAGCACTCCATTTGGGCGCATGCTTTCTACAATTTTACTTTCGGCATTGTAAGCGATCAAACTTCGGATATGAGGCAGATAATTTCCTATTTCGTCTTCGTCATCTGTAGCTTTCACAGCATCTATTTCAACAAGACCTAAGGTAGAATTGGGCGCTATAAATCCGGGGTATATATTTTTCCCTTCGGCATTTATAACTTTACCTTCCGGCTGTACAGCGGTGTCCTCACGAGACACAAGCGTTTTAATTTTTCCATTTTCGAAAATAAGCATTGCATTTTCTATAACCTGACCATTACCAATATGTGCAGTTGCACCAACGATAGAAATAGCCTGTGACTGCTCGTCTGCAGGCGTCTGCTGCGCTTTGGCTGAAAATGCTACAATTAGTAATGCTATAAAACTATTTAGTATTGATTTCATGTTATTAATTTAATTCGTTTAAACTGTGACAATCCAAAAATTCTTTGGTGTCTTTTTTAATAGGTTGCGTTTTTAAGCCCTTGTTTTTGGCTTTCAGCATCATATTGATCAACTGGCTTCTCTCTGCATTGAGTTGCTCGCGTCGCTTCTTGTCTTCTTTTAAAGAAAAATAAATTTTGCCTTCAATAAGCGTATACTCAGGTTTGGCGTAAACTGATAGTGGATGCGCATTCCATAAAACAACATCTGCATCCTTACCTTCTTTTATGCTTCCTACTCTGTCATCGATATGCAAAAGTTTTGCAGGATTAATGGTCACAAACTTCCAGGCTTCTTCTTCGTTTAGACCGCCGTATTTTACACTTTTTGCAGCCTCTTGATTAAGACGTCTTATCATTTCGCCATCATCTGAATTGATCGCAACAGTTACACCCTCACGGTGCATGATGGCCGCATTATGTGGAATAGCGTCATTAACTTCATATTTATAGGCCCACCAGTCACTGAATGTTGATCCGCCGGCGCCATGTTCAGCCATTTTATCTGCGACTTTGTAGCCTTCCAGAATATGAGTGAAAGTATTAATCCTGAAACCAAATTGTTCTGCAACTTTCATCAACATATTGATTTCACTCTGAACATACGAATGGCAGGAAATAAATCTCTCGCTATTCATAATTTCAACAAGGGTTTCCATTTCAACATCTTTTCGATAGGGCTTACCAGAGTTTTTCAACTTCTCATAAGCTTTTGCTCTGCTGAAGTAATCTATAAATACCTGTTCTACACCCATTCTGGATTGCGGAAATCTTACACCGCCACCCCAGTTGGATTGCTTTACGTTCTCGCCTAATGCAAATTTTATAAACTTAGGTGTATTGTCGTATATTAAATTTTCTGCAGGTTCTCCCCATTTCAACTTTAATATGGCTGAACGACCTCCAATGGGATTTGCAGAACCGTGTAAGAGCTGAATAGAAGTTACTCCACCGGCAAGGGATCTGTAAATACTTATATCATCAGGATTCACAGCGTCTTCCATAGAAACTTCAGCAGAAGAATTCTGTCCGGCTTCATTAACAGAAGTTGCAGCAATATGAGAATGCTCATCCACAATTCCAGCCGTCAGATACTTCCCCGTTCCATCAATAACTTTAGCCCGGGACGATTTTAGGTTCTCTCCTATTTTATGAATCTTACCATCTTTGAGTAATACATCTACATTTTCTAAGGTGCCTTCATCTTCTCCTGTGATGACTGTAACATTCTTAAATAATATCGGTTTACTTTTTTCCTGAGATTCCATATTACCAAAAGACATATTTGGATAAGATACAGGTATCATCATTTCAGTTACAACTTCTCTTTTTTCTTTGTCTTCGTTTTTAACTTTATCTTTATTTTCTGTAGATGCTTGGTAGGTCGCTTTAAATGGATAGGTTTGTTCATCTTTAGCAAATACTTTGCCCGAAAAATCAGATCTAGAATTATCAATTTTTGCTGCAAGACGCATGAAATGCTCTGATGATTCGTCTTCATCTGTTGTTGTAATGTACAGCCAATTGTTTTCAAATTTCACTTTTGAACCTAGCTTCAAAGTATCTCTTTTTAATTCTGCGGTGTAGGATTTTCCTTTTTGTTTTAGACTCAGGTTATAGGTTTTATTATTCATTTCCAGTGTATAATCGCCGGAAATATCCAGAACATCCATATCATTAAGTTCGTGTTTTACACCCATGATCCAGTTCTGATAAATGGTAGCTTTGTCCTCTAAAATATCTTCTGACGTGATTAAGAAATTTGCAAAAGCCCCTTCTTTCAGTGTGCCGACTTTATCCTGCATGTTCAGGTATTCAGCAGGTTTGGTTGTAAGCGCATCTAAAATAGCCTGTTTTGATGCACCATTTTCAATCGCTTTTCTTAACAAAGCAAACATTTTATCTGGAGATTTTAACCCGTGAGAAGTAATTGCAAATGGAATTTCCTCTTCTTCAAACATTTTGAAAACAAAGGGTGCGTGATACCAGTGTTTCATATCAGAAAGCGCTAAATACTTGGTCAGATAAGGGTCGTCAACATCATAGGCCTCTGGAAAATTAAGCGGCATGATAAAACTGGCATTAGTATTTTTTATTTCATTGATACGTTTATATTCATCTCCACTTCCAACCAAAATATATTGAACACCGAATTCATCACCAACTTTATCTGCTCTTAAAGCATCCAAATAATCGTCCGTATGAAATATTTGCGGTAAATCTTGTTGAGCATTAAAGGCTTGCAGTGCTAAATCTTTATTTTTGGCATTACCGTTTTTATACCATTCGGCATCATTATAGACCTGTCTCAACAGGGCCATTTTTCCCATGATGGAGGTAGGATAGGCTTGTCGGGTTTGTTGACTTCGGTCAAAGCTGAAGATTTGGGCAGTAGATTTTTGAACAAGCGCATTATTCATGTCATTTTCCTGACTCAGAGCAATAAGATTGCTTGTTCCTCTTATAATTCCATCGTTAAAATGTGTATTGACAAGACCAAAACCTACTTTTCTAAGCTGAGCTGCTTTTTTGTCATCAAAGGAAAAAGCGTCCATCGCATTTTGCTCTGCCCGTACATGATCGTTCCAATAATGATATTTTCTATTGGCATCATATTGAGGGCGACCACTTGATGATGGTCGTTTGACTTCCTTTATCCCAAAATCTGAAAAAACCTCAACGAATGACGGGTAAATATATTTGCCATTCAAATCTACTAGAATGGCTTCTTTGGGAATGCTTATGTTTTTACCTACTGCAATAATTTTTTCTGACTTGATAAGTAGAGTACCTTCGGATATGATGTTATCGTAAGATTTTACAATATTGGCATTTACAAAGGCATAGGTGATTTCTGTGTTTTGCTTTACTGATTTGTTTTCCGGAAAATAATCCTGTGCAAAACTCTGAAAGCTTATGCACAAAATAAGAGCTACTAATAGTTTCTTCATACAAGTTTTTTATTTTTTCTTGGACTAAGGTAAGGATTTTTCTGAATAATAATTAACCAGCAGCGCCACAACATAGTTATAACTTTGAATACCCTGAGGTTGATTATTGACTTTCAGGAAATTCCCGTAGAACATTTTAAAAAAAGGTTCTAAAGGATTTTTATAAGATTCCCAAAAGGTATTAATTTCTTTAAAATTTTTTAAAATACCGGGGTTTACTTTTTCCAACAGCAATTCAAAGTCCTGAGGCGAGGTAAAATAAAGTTCGTTTAAACAAAACTTGAGTGCATAAGTATAACCTGCATACTTCAACTTCAAATCTCTGCTGTGCATGTTGGTGTAGCAAGACACAAAATTTGCTTCGTTCTCTTTGGCATAACCTATTTGGTGTGCCATCTCATGGGCAATTAGCGACGGATATTTGTATTTTGGTACCCTGTCATTATACTGTGCTTCATGTGTTATTGGGTTGAGATAACCTCCAAATCCCATATAACTTAATGGTAAACTCAATATCGAAGGTTTGACGCTTTGGTAACCTGCTTTTTGGTTTAGAAATTGAATAGAATCTACATTCCTGAACACCATATCTCTGAATTCACTATCGGTGTTTTCAAAACTAACCGGCAAAGTATCGTTTCCGGTAATGAGGAAATGAATATCGTTTGATTTATTGATCAATCGACTTGTAAAGCGCGCCAGTTCATCTGTTGAATAATCATTTTTTATCTCTAACTGTTGGTGCAGTGGTAAACGGTAATAATTGAAGCCCCATGATAAATGGAACCAAAAGTAAACTATAGAAGCCCAGGCTACAGTATTTAATAACAAAGACCACCGGAGTTTTATTCGCTTCAAGAAAATAAGCCTCACTTTATTGAGCAGTATTAGAATTATAAGGATATAAAACACATCACCTATCGAAAAAGGAATGATACTGAAAACAGCTTGAAAAAAAGTTGAAATAAAAGGGTAAAATCCATAGGAATAGAAGTCTTCTACCCAATCCGGATGAGTTTTTAAAAATTGAATAAAAATAATTTGAACCGGCAGGAATAGGCTTAAAATTATAGCCCAGATATTTATTCTATGATTTTGAGTATTCAAATTATTCACAATTATAAAGCAATTTCAATTTTAGTATATAGTGATTTAGCAAAGCGGCTAATGAGGATTTTTTTAACATCAAAAGTTGAAATATATGCTGGTCAGTTTGACTTTCAACTTTATAAATCATAGTTTTGAATTTTTTAATAAGTTTCAGATGAAAAAATTACTTTTAATTTTATCAATAACGCTTTTATCTTTAAGTTGTTCTGAAGATTCCTCTCAAGAATCAAATCAGGATTTCAGGTACAAACTTATATTTAATTCTAATGGTTCAGGAGCTATTATCGGCGACAAGAGCAATAAAGTTGTAAAGAGAATTCACACAGACATCAATACGTTTATCGCGACCTTTAACTATAGCTTTAATCCTAATAGCAGAAACTTTTATTTCCCCGCTAAAAGCACAACTTCTAATGAAATAGTACTTCATAAAGCAAATGCTCTTAGTATATTAAATAGCGATGAGTATTACTATCAAACCACAGAAATTCCAGTTTTAGCTGAAAATGAACTTTTTGTTGCTGCCTTTGTAAATTGGGATGAAGATATTTTTGTGCTTTACAAAAATGATCCGGATTCCGCTATGTTTCTCAAAAAAATAAGCTCAGGTCAACAGGAGTATGTTCAAAACATCACTGCCCTTTATGGTATAGTAGATGCTTCAGTTTTTCCTCTTCCAAGCATAAACAAAGCTGTAATTACAGATAGTTATTTTCCTTCGGGTGGTGCAGGTGTAGTATTAGATCTAAGCAATAAAGATAATTATCAAACCTTTGCACTCCCTGATAACCTCAACCTTTTTAATATTTTGAATGACGGTAATACCATCTATATGGTTCACAGAAGTAATTCGAGTGATGAATTTATGGACTTAGACGGTAATATTGTGAGTTTTGCTGACAGATTGATTGGCAGGTCTGCATTAGGGTATGATGTTGTTGAGGGATTGGTGGAGTATATTGATAGAGGTGATGGCAGAAACGAAGCCGGAAGAATAGATATCTCTTCTGGCAATATAGAGTTTGGAGGTTTAGAAGGAGAACCGGGATTCCATGTATCAAGATTATTCTTTTTTGAAAAGTAAAATTTCTGCAATTATTCATCCTGAAAAAACCCGTATTTTTTAAGCCTTGTTTTTTTCATAATATCAAAAACATCTTTTACATCGTAGCCGTATAACGGCCTGACGAAACTACCTTTTCTGTAGAAATAGGGTTCTGGAAATCTTTCCCCTAATTCTTTTTCGGTAAGATTGTTCCCAAATTCATAATAAAGGTCATCATCAAATTTTATAGGCTTTGCCAACTCATGCAGCATCTCTCCGACTTTTGTTTGAGGAGTTGCATAAGTGACTTTCCAGGAATCTCCAACCTGATATGCCGGACTGAACAGGTATTTTGCGTGATAATTGACATCACAGGCTTCAGATATATAAATCAACACGTTTTCAAATTCAGAAAATGCAGGTTTGCTATAATGATCGTAGGCAAAAAAGGTAATGGTATCACTTTTATAGTTGTTAAAAACCTGATGCTGAATTTTTAATGTAGCCTTATATTTTAAGTCTAAAGTTAAATAGTCGCAATAATAAATTTCTTCAACTTTTTTAACTTCTAATACTTTACCAACAAAAGCATAAACCTCAGGCTCTTCTTTGCATTTAACATATTCAATGCATTCCTCGGGTTCTAGTTCTATGTAAATTTTATCCATCTTTATCAAATCCTTGACGGCATGAGTTTGAGAGATGTATCTGTTAAAAGATGAACTAGAATAAAATGTGAGCGAATCTGAAATGTCTGCTTTTATTGAAAATTGTCCCGTTTCAAATTCTGTCATTGTAGTGTATTGATCATTTATCCTATTCCAGGTTTCGGGATGAAAACAATCATATTCCTCTTTCTTAAACTTTCTAATGGTATCATTAACAGCAACTTTGATCTTATGTTTTCCTTTTGTTGAATCGATAGCAACGCCATTAACGGTCAATTCTTGAGCATTGACCGTGAATCCAATTAATATAAAAAATAAGAATATTTTCATGTTAGGACCAATTTAAGAATAAAACAGCAAATGCTAATATTCATCTGGCTATTAATATTTCGTTAAAATAAAAAATGAATCTATACTTAAAGTCGTAATTTAGAACCTATGAAAAAAATCCTTGTCTTGGCTTTTGTTTTAATTCTGGGTTCCTGCAAAAAAGAGAGCAGCAGCAAACTGGATGATAATGCGTCTATCGCAGTTGATACTGTAAATAAGGAGATTCCAAGTTTAAACTACGACCAGTTAAAACCCTGGCTCAACAAGGAAGATGAAAAGACCTATGTAGTTAATTTCTGGGCGACCTGGTGTAAACCATGTGTCAAAGAATTACCCTATTTTGAAGACGTGAATGCAAAATACAAATCTGAAAATGTCGAGGTAATTTTGGTTAGCCTGGATTTTCCTAAAAAGAAGGAATCAAATCTAATACCTTTTGTAGAAAAGAAAAACATACAATCTAAAGTATTACATCTGGATGACACCAACGAACAATTTTGGATTAATGACATTGCTGAAAGCTGGTCGGGTGCTATACCAGCCACTTTGATATATAATAAAGACAAACGTCAATTTTACGAACAATCCTTTTCTCAGAAAGAACTAGAAACTGAAATTCAAACCTTTTTAAAATAATCCATATGAAAACAAAAATCAATTTGGTTTTTTTTGTAATTATCCTATCAGTGATAACTGCATTTACTGTGACCAACAAAGACCAGGGTTACGAAGTTGGCGATACCGCTACTGATTTTGAATTAGAGAACGTTGATGGTACGATGGTTTCATTGTCCGATTACGAGGATGCCAAAGGCTTTATTGTCATCTTTACCTGTAATACATGCCCCTATGCCGTAGCTAACGAAGACCGAATCATTGCCTTAGACAAAAAATACAAGTCTAAAGGCTATCCTGTGATTGCCATCAATCCAAACGACCCGGCTGCTCAACCAGACGATTCCATGGAAAAAATGCAGGCCAAAGCCAAAGAAAAAGGATTTACCTTTCCTTATCTCATGGATAAAGGCCAAAACATCTATCCGCAATACGGTGCTACAAAAACCCCGCATACCTATGTACTACAGAAAGTTGACGACGAGTATATTGTAGAATATATCGGCGCCATTGATGACAGTTCCAGGGACGCCACTGCCGTGAAAGAAAAGTATGTTGAAAATGCGGTTGATGCTTTATTGGCCGGAGAAAAGCCAGAAATAAAAACCACAAAAGCGATTGGGTGTTCGATTAAGACTTTATAGCCTATTTCATTTAAAAACCAACAATCCTGCAAGGATTTCGAAATCCTTGCAGGGTCAAATGTTTCTAACAATATATTCTGCAACTTCGATAGCATAAAGTTCCCCATCTATAAATGCAAGGACAAGCCTTACATAGCCAAGCATCGACATAGTGAAAACATATAAAAAGCTTCAATGCTTATTCAAATTAAAATGTCGTAAAACAAAGGCCTGGAAGTTTGCATTATAAAATAATTGATTTTAAGACAAAATAAACAGCGCCTCAATACTGACTTAATTTATGGGCTATAATTATTTTTATAGCTCATTTTTTATGTATATTTGAGCTATAATATGTTATATTTCAGCTCATGGCAGGTTTTAAATGGAATTGGCAACAAAAAGATTGGCCTGATTTTTACTATGACAAAGAAGCCTTGAAATATTTAGAAAATATAAACTACAAAAGCCATTAGGAGTAATATTAAGACCTTATAGTTTAATCTAATATTAACCCTGCGAGGGTTTATTAACCTTTACAAGATTGAGCGTTGGTAATTGTTAAATAATCATGACTTCCAAATTCTTCTTGATTTACCCAAATACGCCTAGAGACTCTGCGACCGCCAGCGCACAACGCTGGCCATCTATCGCCGCAGAGACAATACCACCGGCATAGCCGGCGCCTTCACCGCAGGGAAATAATCCTTTCAATTCAACATGCTCCAAACTTTCTGCATCTCTCGGAATTCTAACAGGTGATGACGTTCGGGATTCCGGTGCTAAGATTACAGCCTCAGGATGATCAAAGCCTTTCATTTTCCGGCTAAACTTTTTAAAACCCTCTCGGAGTCTTTTGGTGATTGCTTCAGGAAAAATATCATCCATTTCTACCGAGGTGGTTCCGGGGAAATAGGAGTTTTTAGGGATATGTAATGACTTTTGTTTTTTGATAAAATCCTGAAGCCTTTGCGCAGGAACGCGCTGGGTTTCTCCCGCAAGTTGCCAGCATTTTTGCTCAATAAATTCCTGAAATTTTAAACCCTTTAATTCGCCGTATTTCTGAAAATCTGTAAGCACCTCATCATCAATGGTCACTACAATTCCCGAATTGGCATAGGGATTGTTTCGTTTTGAGGGCGACCAGCCATTAGTCACCACCTCTCCTTCTGCTGTGGCACATGGCGCTACAATTCCGCCCGGACACATGCAGAAAGAGTACACACCCTTGTCGTCGACCTGTTCGACAAGACTATAAGCGGAGGGAGGCAGATATTCACCGCGATTTGGAGTTTTGTATTGAATTTGGTCTATTAAGGACTGAGGATGTTCTACGCGAACACCCATAGCAAAGGGTTTAAATTCAATTTTTATTTTTCTGTCATTCAATAAATAAAAAATATCTCTGGCTGAATGACCCGTTGCTAATATACAGGCCTGAGCATAAATACTTTGATCATTATTCACTTCAACACCTACCAATCGATTGTTTTCTATGATAAAATCGGTTAGTTTGCTGTCAAAATGGATTTCTCCGCCATGCTCGAGAATGGTTTCTCTCATCGCTGTTATAATGTGTGGTAACTTATTTGTGCCAATGTGCGGGTGCGCGTCTATCAGAATATCCTGACTGGCCCCATGATTGACAAAAATTTGAAGGATATTTCTTATAGATTTCTTATTTCCGGAACGGGTGTAAAGCTTGCCGTCGGAATAGGTGCCAGCGCCACCTTCACCAAAACAATAATTTGATTCCGGATTGACGATATGTTCTTTATTGAGTTTGGCGAGGTCTCTTCGCCTGGACCTCACATCTTTTCCACGTTCAATAACAATAGGTTTCAATCCATTTTCTAATAATTGAAGCGCAGCAAATAATCCCGCTGGGCCACTTCCTATCACAAGTACTTTTGGGGTATGTTCATTGACTTTATGGTAAGATATAGCAATAGAATCCGACCAATTTACTGATTCGCCTTTTAAAAAATAGGCTATCCTCAACTGGTATTTGATCTGTTTTGCCCGAGCATCTATAGAGCGTTTTAAAATCTTCCAGTCTTTAATATCTTTTGCTGGAATACCAATGTTTTTGGCAAGCGCTTCAGAAAGCTGCTCCTTATGATGAGCCACTTCCGGATTGACTCTAATGTCTGTTATATGTGGTTGAATAGCCATTAATAAATATAAATTACAAAGGTAAGCATTTCAATACGCTGATGGCAGAAATTATTAGACTCACCTAAAATATCTACAACTAAAACAGGTTTCTTTTGAAAATAACATATGTCATTTCAGTTATTTTAATTGAATAATGTTTTTAGCGGTTAGCTTACTTACCTTTGTCTTATTAAAATACTGACCATATGACCAATAATGATGTTTTAAGAAGAATACGCTATACTTTCGACTATTCCGATACTCAGATGATTTCTTTTTTTGAAAAGATTGGCGTAACAGTGAGCAGAGCTGAGGTGAGCGCATGGCTAAAAAACGATGACGATGAAGGTTTTATTGCTCTTGATGATCGACGTCTTGCTGCGTTCCTTAATGGACTTATCGTTGCTCATCGAGGAGAAAAAGACGGAAAAGCACCGGTTATTGAAACGACCCTGACCAACAATGATGTCCTTAAGAAATTGAAGATTGCTTACCAGCTAAAGTCCGAAGACATTTTAGAACTGTTCAAACTGGCAGGAAAAACTGTTAGTAAACACGAGTTAAGTTCTTTTCTAAGACGTCCTGACCATGCTAAATACAATGAATTGATGGATCAATATTTAAGGAATTTTCTGCTTGGGCTTCAGTTGAAGCGTAAAGCGAATTAGGAATTTAAAACAGATTTAAACAATTTCTAAAATACAAGATCATATTTGATTTTAAAATTAGAATTTTAGTGATATACAATTTTGTGCTAATGTACAATTAGTGTATATTAAATTATAAGTCTGTTAAGCCTTAAAATAACCTCTAAACAGCATAAAAAAATTAAAGCTCTTGCGGCATTACAGGAAAAGATAATCAAAGATCTTATTCTAAATAAGCTCATTCATAACAATTCTACAAATGAACAAACGGATTGGGATGAACTTGAAAAGACCTGCTATATCGAATTGAAAATGCGGAGATATCTCCGAAAAACCTAAAAGAAATTTCAGAGGATGTAGTAAAACCCAAATATATCAAATTGTGAAAAGTAAATATCAATTTTTCGTTGATACTGAAAATAAAAATACAATCATCTAACTAAGAATTTGAGAAATAATTTAATAGTCAATCTAAGACTATTTTAACCCTGTAAGGGTTTGAAACCCTTTCAGGGTTGTTTAACTTGTAGCCAATTATTTCAACTTATAAAACACAATCTTTGAATCTCCATAAACGGTATGGGTTTGTTTTTGGAAATCGGTTACTTTAGCTTCAAAAATATTATCTACATAAGTCTGCGGATTGATGTCTATTAAAGGAAACCACGAACTCTGGATTTAGATTTGAAGCTTGTGTCCTTTTTTAAAGGTATGGTTGATATCCTATAATTCGATATTCACTTCTATTTTTGCATTCGGTGAAAAAGATTTTGGATATTACAGACTATTCCAGATTGACAAGGCTTTTTGAGCTAAAAACATAGCATTTAGCTATTATGTTATCTATATATTATGTTTTTTAGATAATACAAAAGTTTTATGTTATATTTGAAATATGATTTCAAGAACAATTACATCTCTCATAGAAAGCAAAATAGGAACTGGAAAAGCCATTATGATTATTGGTCCACGACAAGTTGGCAAAACAACCTTAATCTTAAGCCAGCTTAAAGGCAAGAATTATACTTTTTTTAATGGAGACGATCCGTCGGTAAGAACAAGTTTAGATACACCTAATACAAAGGAAATTGAGCAACTCATCGCCGGAAAAAAAATTGTATTTATCGATGAAGCCCAACGTATAAAAAACATCGGCTTAACCCTGAAAATTATAACAGATCAATTTAAAGATGTGCAATTATGGATAAGTGGTTCCTCGTCATTTGATTTATTTAATGAACTCAACGAACCACTAACCGGTAGAAAATGGGAATATGAATTATTCCCTGTAAGTTGGGAGGAATACGAAAATCATCTGGGTTACCTTCAGGCAAAGCAAAGCTTAAATAATAGACTTGTTTATGGCATGTACCCCGAGGTCATTAATGCTAAAGCAGGTTCAGAACGAGAAGTATTAAGGAATTTGGTAAACAGTTATTTGTACAAAGATATCCTGTCTCATGGAGATATTAGAAAACCTGAGATTCTGGAAAAGCTTGTACAGGGATTAGCACTTCAAATTGGAAGTGAAGTAAACTATAACGAACTAAGCCAATTAGTATCTATTTCTAAAGATACCATTCAAAGGTATATCGAGATTTTAGAGAAAGGCTACATTTTGTTTAGGCTAAGGTCTTTTAATAAAAACGTGAGAAACGAAATTAAACGAGGACGAAAAATTTACTTTTACGATAATGGGATACGAAATGCCATAATAGGAGAATTTAGTAATCCAAAACTAAGAAGCGATGTAGGCATGCTTTGGGAAAACTTTTTAATCTCTGAAAGAGTAAAACAAAACAGCTATAAAATGACATTTGCAAAACCGTATTTTTGGCGAACAAGACAACAACAAGAAATTGATTATATTGAACAACAAGGGCTCAGAATGTCCGCCTACGAATTTAAATGGAATCCTCGTGCAAAATCAAAGTTTTCTAAAACTTTTTTAAAAGCTTACGATGCGGAAACTAAAATTATTAATCAAGATAATTTTAGGGACTTTGTTATTTTGAAATAATTCCTCGATCAGTTTTTAGCTGAAATGAATTGGCTATAACAAAACTTATTATCATTTCATCTCATAAAACACAATCTTTGAATCTCCATAAACGGTATGGGTTTGTTTTTGGAAATCGGTTTCTTCAGCTTTAAAAATATTATCGACATAGGTCTGTGGGTTCATATCGATGAGTGGGAACCACGAACTCTGGATTTGGATTTGAAGTTTGTGTCCTTTTTTAAAGGTATGGTTGATATCCTGTAGTTCAATTTTCACCTGTGTTTTTTCATTTGGCGTAAAGAGTTCAGGATTTTCAAAACTGTTTCTGAATCTCCCTCGCATGGCTTCACTTCTCACCATCATGTGGTAATTGCTCATTTTTAAATGATCCTGCATTTCTTCTGGGTCTTCAGCATCTCCGGGATAAACATCTATAACCTTCACAACCCAATCGGCGGCAGTTCCTGTTGTAGATACTTTTAAATCTGCAATAACATCTCCAACAAACTTCAGGTCTTCTTCTAAAACTTCGGTCTCATAGACCAAAACATCAGTTCGTCTTGCTGCAAAACGCTGATCGTCTGTCATGTATTTTCTTGGCGTAAAACCTACTTTGATATCTTCAGAATACGGTACTGGTTTCTTGGGATCGCTGATAAATGTGTTTTCAAAATCAGGATTAGAACTCGATGCCAAACTTTGATCATCCCCTAAATAATATGTTGTTTTGGTCGTATTCTTGGGAGGCCAAACCTCATATGAGTCCCATTCCATCTGGCCGGTATCAAATATACGGGCTTCTGAAAGCTCTTCTACACTTCCCTTTCCTTTCAAAAAATAGTTAAAAAAAGGCGTTTCTATATCCTTTTGATAGTTATTTGAAATATCGTCACCAAAGTACACATTACCAACCGCATTTCGGGTTCTGGTGCTGGACCACTGCCCGTGACTCCACGGACCAAATACAAAAATATTGTAAAAATCATTATGCTTTTCAATTTCAGAATAAGTGTGTAAGGGACCATATAAATCTTCAGCATCAAATAATCCTCCTACAGTCATAACTGCCGGCTTAATTTCGATCTCATCCATGTGTTGGATAATACCTCTTGATTGCCAGAATTCGTCGTAATTTGGATGATCCTTAAGCTGTTGCCAAAACACATTGTCCTCACCATAAAACTTATCCAACTTACTTAATGACATATTATCCATAAAAAATTGGTATTGGTCTCTTGTGCCCATACTTGGAAACTTGTCACTATACCATGATTTTGCTGTGGGCTCTTTTTTTTCATAACCAAATACGGTTGTTGCCATCCAGTAACTCAAAAAATAGGCGCCATTATGATGAAAATCATCAAAGAAGAAGTCACCAATAGGCGCTTGCGGAGATACCGCAGCTAAAGCTGGATGATTGGAAAGCAAACTATAGGTAGAGTAAAACCCGGGATATGAAATCCCCCAAACCCCTACTTTACCATTGTTATTATCTACATTTTTAATAAGCCAATCTATAGTGTCGAATGTATCGCTGGCTTCGTCTACTTCACCTTCTTTTTTATTAGGAATATAAGCACGCATATTGTCATAAACACCTTCACTCATCCATCTACCACGAACATCCTGATATACTACAATATAACCCTCTTTCATTAAAAGCTTGTTTGGACCAATTCGGCTTCTAAATTTATCTTCGCCATAAGGCCTTGAACTGTATGGCGTTCTTTGCATTAATATGGGATATTGTTCTGAAGTATCTTTAGGAGAGTAAATTGTAGTGTGTAATTTAACACCATCTCGCATAGTAATATAAACTTCCTTTTTATTATAATTTTCTTCGACGTAATTTTCCTGTGAGAATCCAAAAAGTGATAATAAAAAGGCCAGGGGAAAAATAAATATTTTTTTCATGTTATTATGATTTCAGGTTTTAAGTTTTTTGTTTCTGGTTTCGGGCTTTTGGTTTTTCATTCCGGATTTCGTGTATTTCATTCCGAGTTTCTCTTATTTCTGATATCTAAATTCTACAAACCTTTTCCTTTAAATTTAAACTTGTTTCGACTTTAAGTTCAATTTAAATGTCAACAAATATAACTATTGTTTGTTTCGTGCAAACTCTGCTCTCTTTGTGGTTAAACTGCATTTCGAGCTCTGGTTTCAAGTTCCAGGTTTGCTTTTTAAGGTTTATAGTTCTTGATTACATATTACTATTTACTATTTTAATTTCTTATTTCTAAAGATTCAACTGTTTGACAACAATTATTCATAAAAGTTTAAAACTAAAAAAAACGGATTAGAGCTAGGGTAAACTCTAATCCGTTTTTCTTTTTCACAGCAATTTTATTCTAGCCTTCAATTAATTTGAGAAACTCATTTCTGGTTTGTGCATTCTCAAACTCACCTCTAAATCCGGAAGTAGTTGTGGCTGAATTTTGTTTTTGAACACCTCTCATCATCATACACATGTGGACTGCTTCAATTACTACAGCTACACCTCTTGGCTTTAGGGTGTTATTGATACATTCTAAAATATCGTGAGTCAATCTTTCCTGCACCTGCAGCCTTCTTGCAAAAACATCAACTATTCTTGGGATTTTGCTCAATCCGACAATCTTACCGTCAGGTATATATGCGATATGTGCCTTACCAAAAAATGGAAGCATATGATGTTCGCAGAGTGAATACAACTCGATATCTTTTACGATAACCATATCTCTGTAATCTTCATCAAACATAGCTGAAGTTAATATTTCCTGAGGATCCATACTATAACCCTGGGTCAAAAACTGCATGGCCTTTGAAGCACGTTCAGGTGTTTTGATTAAGCCGTTTCTTAAAGGATCTTCTCCTACTTGTTCTATAATCTCGTGATAATTCTTTTTTAGATCCTTTGTGGTTTCAATCTGGTATTCTTCAAATAATTGGTAAGACATAATTAATGTTTTAAATAGGGTGTAAATTTATCTCTTAGCACAGCTAGCTTTGGCTCAATCACCAATTGGCAGTATCTGTAACCGGTGTTCTGGTTATAAAAATTTTGATGCTCGGCTTCAGCCTCATAAAATGTTGAAGCAGGCGCTAATTCTGTAACTATTTTATGATCAAAAGTATCTTCATTAAGTTTTTCAATAACGACCTCTGCTATTTCTTTTTGCTGTTCATTTGTGTAAAAAATTGCGCTTCTGTATTGTGTACCAACATCATAACCCTGGCGATTTAATGTTGTTGGATCATGCGTTGAAAAAAATACATACAACAGAATTTCAAAATCGATTACTGTCTCATCGTATTCAATTTCTATAGCTTCAGCGTGGCCGGTATTTCCGGATATGACTTCTCTGTAAGCAGGATTCTTTATATTACCACCTGTAAAACCAGATCTCACTTTTTCAACACCATTTAGTTTTTGAAATACCGCTTCTGTACACCAAAAACAGCCATTAGCAAATATTGCTTTAGTCATTAAAATTATATTTTGTTGAACAAATGTATTTAAATATTAAACAATCATGTTGATTTTAACTAATTGTTAAGTGATAAAGAAAACTATATATGAGGTTATGAGTTTAAAGTTTATGAGTTTATAAGGTTAAGGATAAAGCAAGACGTAAAGTAGGATTAACAATAGCAACCATAGTATCCAATTGAAACTTCAAAAATCAAGATTCTGAATAAATGCTCCTTTCGTGGTATTTTTCAGTATAACAGTTAAACAAGTTTAACCAGGTTTAAGATTATTAATAGTGTCGCACAGAACGGAGCCGAAGTGTATCAAAAGTATCCTAATAAAACGTCAATATAGGTTTTTAAGTACTCATCGTACCTAAATATTCACTTATTTTGTAGCTATGAAATTCAATTTAAAATCAGATTTTAAACCAACCGGCGACCAGCCTAAGGCTATTAAAAAACTTACTCAAGGCATTGAGTCAAACGAACAATACCAAACACTACTTGGCGTTACCGGCTCAGGAAAAACCTTTACCATGGCCAATGTCGTTCAAAACGTACAACGACCTACCTTGGTATTAGCCCATAACAAAACACTGGCGGCGCAACTGTACAACGAATTCAAAGAGTTTTTTCCCGATAATGCCGTTGAATATTTCGTATCCTATTATGACTACTATCAACCTGAGGCCTTCATTCCAACCTCAAATACTTATATTGAAAAAGATTTATCGATAAACGAAGAAATAGAAAAACTCCGATTAAGTACGACTTCTTCCCTGCTGTCAGGTCGGCGAGATGTATTGGTGGTGGCTTCGGTGAGTTGTTTGTATGGTATTGGTAATCCGGTTGAATTTCAGAAAAATGTCATTACACTTGAAGTGGACCAGGAAATCTCACGAACAGAATTACTAAAACGACTGGTACAAAGTTTATATTCTAGAACCACAGCTGAATTCACTCGAGGAAATTTTAGAATAAAAGGTGACACTGTTGATGTCTTTCCCGGTTATGCCGATGTGGCCTATCGCATTCACTTTTTTGGTGACGAAATTGAAGAGATTGAAGCTTTCGATATCCAATCGCACGAGATTTTAGAGCGCTATGAGCGACTAAACATTTATCCGGCAAATATCTTCGTCACCTCACCGGAACGCTTAAATTCAGCCATTGACCAGATTGCTCTGGATTTAGGTAAACAAATTGAATTTTTTAAACATCAGGGTAAACCACTTGAAGCCAAACGAATAGAAGAGCGGACCAACTTTGATCTGGAAATGATCAAAGAATTGGGCTACTGCTCAGGCATTGAAAATTATTCACGTTACCTTGATGGCAGAAGCCCTGGAACACGTCCGTTCTGTTTATTGGATTATTTTCCGGATGATTATTTGATGATTGTTGATGAGAGCCATGTAACTATTCCCCAGGTTGGCGCAATGTATGGTGGAGACAGATCACGAAAAGAAAATCTCGTAGAATATGGTTTTCGACTTCCGGCAGCCATGGACAACAGGCCATTAAAATCAGAAGAGTTTGAAGCTTTACAAAATCAGGTGGTATATGTCAGCGCCACACCTGCCGACTACGAATTGCAAAAATGTGAAGGTGTTTATGTTGAGCAGGTCATCAGGCCAACAGGATTACTTGATCCTGTTATAGACGTTAGACCAAGCGAAAATCAAATTGATGACTTGATTGAGGAAATTCAAGTTAGAATAGAAAAAAACCAACGAACTTTGGTTACTACACTAACCAAACGCATGGCAGAAGAATTAACCAAATACTTAAGCCGAGTTGATATCAAAACAAGGTATATACATTCTGATGTAGATACTTTAGAAAGGGTCGAAATCATGACCGACTTACGAAAAGGTATCTTTGACGTTTTGGTTGGTGTCAACTTGTTGAGAGAAGGTTTGGATTTACCGGAAGTTTCTCTTGTGGCCATTTTAGACGCCGACAAAGAAGGCTTTTTACGTAGTAATAGAACCTTAACCCAAACTATTGGCCGTGCTGCCCGTCATCTGGAAGGTAAAGCGATTCTTTACGCAGATAAGATAACCGACAGCATGCAGAAAACCATTGATGAAACGGAGTACCGTCGTGAGAAGCAAATGAAATACAACGAAGAACACAACATCACACCTCAGACACTTAAAAAATCTTTGAAATCTGTACTTTATAAAGAAAAAGTCCTGCAGCAAGATCCGGTTGATGATAGTCAAAGCCTCAAGGCTGCTGAAGAAGAAGCGGCCTACATGACCAAAAAAGACATCAAAAAACTAATGAACAAAACCCGAAAAAACATGGAGCATGCCGCCAAGGAACTGGATTTTATGCAGGCCGCAAAATATCGGGATCATTTGAAAGAACTGGAAAAAAAGCTTGGCGAGGTAAGCAGATAATCTTAAATAAGAAGGCGGAGTCTCTTTCTGTTAGTGATAATTATCTGAACAGCTTCTAGTTTAAATCCTGTTTTCTCAGCATTTTTTACTATTTTTATAATATAATAAAATTGATTATGAAATATTCACTACCTCCTTTATCCAAAATATGTCTAAGTTTTGTAGTTTTTCTTTTCGTCTTTACAAGTTGTTCAAAAGATGATTCTGAAGATAATATAGAAGGTACTTCAAAAAGGATAGATCAGTTGTTTGCTTATCAAGGTGAACTATTCTACGACATTAGTTTCAGCTACAATGACTCAGGTAAGATTGTTAAAATTATTACAGAAAAATATCAAGCTGCAACTTTTTACAGGGAAATTAATGTCTCTTATAATGATGATAGAGTAAATAAAATAACAGATCTTATAGATTGGCCCAATTCTTCAGATGATTATTATGAGTTTGACGTGTTTTATGATGATGGTTTGATAAGGATGATTTCTCCTGAAAGAACATTTAAAATTTATCATGAAGATGGCTATGTCAATGAAATTAGAGAGTTATTTACAACTACAGCTAATATTATTACAAAAGCTGAATTTTTCAGAGACTCAGAGCAAAATTTAAGTCATGTTATCTACAATGATAATCTTACTGATTTTTACTCTGGATTCGATTCAAATAAAACAGTACTTATTAATAGTCCTGTATTAAATATAATTGGAAAGGATTATATTAACGTTCTAGGATTAAAGGTAACAGAAAACAATCCTAGCAGTAAAACTCAAATTATACATGGTTCTGAAAATCCTGTTACTAGTGGCTATTCTTTAGAATACGATAATGAAGGCCATATAACTAAAGTGAGTCATGCAGCACCATCACGTTACATGGATGTGAATTATCTGGAATAACATTTAGTCTTTTCCCTAATACGCTTTATGGTTTATATCAAAGTATATTAAAAATAAAAACTTCTAGAAAAGAAGCTTTGTAACTAAATTAATCTATTTTTTAAACTAATTACAAAATATTGAGACCAGCTAAACACCCTAAAAAAATGATGAAGCTTATTAGTTTTCAAAAATTTTACAAATGCAAAAGGAATTATTAGCAACTATATTTATTTTTTTTCTGTGCGTTTTTCAATCTTTATCACAATCAATTCAAATAGAAAATTTTACGACGCCATTAGAAATTAGCCCTCTATTAGGAGGAAATCTAGTGGTGAATATTAAATACACGAGTCAGCCTGGAAATTCCAGCAACAACCTTTACATCGGTCTTGAGGAATTAGACAGCAATGACCAGTTTGTCCGAACCGTTGATGGCATTTCATTAGAAAATCAATCTGCCGGAACGGATGTTGACTTGTCGGTCAATCTGTTTGTCGGTACCATTCAGCCATTATCGTCGGATTTACCAGCAGGTCATTATTATCAGGTAAAAGCGACTTTATACACCAACAGCTGGTCTGAGTTGGCTTATGCCGGGTATTGGAATACACCGTCGCTAACCACACAAAACACAGTTCCTTATAATTTTACAGATTTCCCCATCAGCAAAGGTGCCGATGTCAGCTGGATGACCGAAATGGAAGCGCAAGGTTACACCTGGCAGGATAATAACGGTAATTCTACTGAGCTGATGCCTTTACTTGAAGCTTATGATTTGGATGCGGTTCGTTTACGCGTGTGGGTCGACCCTGATAATTCACCTGCTAACGGCTGGTGCGATATAGACGATATGGTTACCAAAGCCCAGCTGGCTGATGCAGAAGGCCTGGATGTGTTGGTATGCATACATTACAGCGACCATTGGGCTGACCCCGGACAACAAACCAAACCTCAAAACTGGAATAATTTTACTGTGCCTCAATTAGAAACTGCTGTCGCTAACCATACTACAGCAATTTTAAATGCTTTAAATGCCGTAAACATCACCCCAAAATGGGTGCAGATAGGCAATGAAACCAATGATGGTATGCTTTGGCCGGAAGGCAGAGCTTCAACCGGAGGTTTTGCGAATTATGCAGATTTTGTCAATGCCGGTACAAACGCCGTAAAAACTTTTAATTCATCAATCAAAACCATTCTTCACCTCGCCAACGGGAATGACCAGAGTTTGTACAACTGGAACATCGGCGGGTTGATTAACAATGGGTTAAACATGAATGACATTGATATTATCGGCATGTCTTTATATCCGGAAGCCGATAACTGGAAAACCCTCGTTGACCAAACCCACGACAATATGCTGAACATTCAAAACTCCTATAATAAAGATACCATGGTGGTTGAGATTGGATTCAGTAATTCTCGTCCGGATATCACCTATCAGTTTATTGTGTATATGATAGAAAAAACCAGACAGGCTCAGGGCTTAGGTGTCTTTTACTGGGAACCGATTGCTTACAGTCCATTTACGGCCTATGGGAAAGGCGCCTGGGATGATGATGGTAGCCCTTCAGTGGCCATGGATGCGTTTTTGGATAGTTCAACTTTAAGTAGTGCAGAGTTTCAGACAAATTCAGGTGAACTTGCTTTTATTTACCCCAATCCTGTACAAGATGTGTTTTCTATTGAGTCAAGTGTTAATCAAAGCATACCATTTAGCCTTTATGATATCAATGGTAAATTGGTTTTTAAAGACGAAAATTACAACTCAAACCAACAAATTAATATTTCAAACTTTTTAGCAGGGATTTATTTTTTAAAGATTAAAGATCAAACTTTAAAGTTGTTGAAAGAGTAAATTATCAATCCTAATTCAAAAAGCACTATCTTTTTAAGTAAATAATTAGTTTTTCTTTAATAAAAATCAAAAGACCAAACAGAAGAATTAAACATATTTTTGTCTGCCATGATAACCTATCAAATCGCAGACAAAAAAGAATATCCGAGTTTCAAAAAAGAATTGGAACATCTTTACCTTGAGACGTTTACCAAAGGTATTTCTGCTCAGCAAATAACAAAAGAAGAAGCCGAAGATTATCTTAAAAGCCTGTTTAACTTAGGTTATGGCGTTTTGGGTTTTTCAAAAAAACAACTGCTTGCAGCGTTGATTGTTGTCCCAATCAGTTACGACCAAGACTGTCCTGAAGATGTCAAACAGAATTTTGGTACTGAAAACGTGCTGTATATCGCCGAAGTTTTGGTAGATGCTTCAGCCAGAGGTCAGGGTTTAGGACGGCGATTAATGCAGACCTTTGAAGATCAGTTAGGCGAAAACATTCAGCATGTCCTGCTCAGGGTTTGGCGAGACAATGAGCCTGCTGTGGCCTTATATAGAAAAATGGGCTTCAAAAATTGTGGCGAGATCACTCAGCAAAAAACCCGACCCAATACAAACGAAAAATTTACAATGCATAAAAATTATATGGTAAAGTCTTATTAGACCATTATTATGAAAGAATTCAATATAAAAACACCAAATCTTATTGAGGGTAATCCGGAAGATAAACGTCAGGAAATCTTAGACTATTTCAAAAGAACTTTTGAGCTGGACTCAAAATTATATGAGACCCTTAAAGATGAGCAGGCGTTTTACCGAAGAGCAGATCCGTTACGCCACCCACTGATTTTTTATTTTGGGCACACGTCCTGTTTTTATGTCAATAAACTTGTTTTGGCAGGCTTACTACCTGAACATATCAACAAAAGTTTTGAATCCATGTTTGCCATTGGCGTAGATGAAATGTCCTGGGATGATTTGAATGAAGAGAATTACAATTGGCCTAAAGTCGAAGAGGTAAGACAATACCGCGAAACTGTAAAAAACACCATCATAAAACTGATTGAAGAAACGCCGTTACACTTACCTATTGACTGGGAAAGTCCCTTCTGGCCGATTATTATGGGTATCGAACATCAAAATATCCATATCGAAACGTCTTCAGTCCTTGTAAGACAATTACCTCTTGAAATGTTAGAAGATGGCATTTTTGATGTCATTGCAAATGATAATGGAAATGTCCCTGATAATAAAATGATTGACATATCAGGAAAAACCATGACATTAGGCAAACCTCACGGACATCATTTTTACGGATGGGACTTAGAATATGGTAGCTTTACTGAAAATGTTGAGGATTTTAAATCTTCAAAATACCTTGTTTCAAATGCTGAATTCCTAGGGTTTGTAAATAATGAAGGTTATCACACCGAAAAATGGTGGACTGAAGAAGGCTGGTCCTGGAAGACTTATAAAAAAGCCGAACACCCGCAATTTTGGAGAAAAGATAAAGGAGAATACAGGTTAAGGTTGATGACCAGAGAAATTTCTATGCCATGGAGTTTTCCGGTTGAAATCAATTATTTAGAAGCTAAAGCATTTTGCAACTGGAAATCGGCTCAGACCGGCAAAAAACTTCGTCTGCCCACCGAAGCGGAATGGTATCGACTTACTGAAGTCTGTAAAGTCAATGATGTTGACCAATGGCAGCAAGCACCGGGAAATATCAATTTCGAACACTACACATCTCCTGCTCCCATCAATACTTTTGCTTTTGGAGAGCTTTACGATGTTATGGGCAATGTATGGCAATGGACAGAAACACCCATCACAGGTTATCCCGGATTTAAAGTACATCCTTTGTACGATGATTTCTCTACGCCTACTTTTGACGGTAAGCACAATATTATAAAAGGTGGTTCGTGGATTTCAACTGGTAATGAAGCTACAATTCACGCCAGGTATGCCTTTAGACGACATTTTTACCAGCATGCCGGTTTTAGGTATGTTGAATCCGAACACGAACCCAGGATAAGGGTAGACAGTTACGTCACTGATGAAGATGTAGCCATTTCCTGTGAGCTCAATTTTGGTGACGATTATCTAGGCTATAAAAAACTTCCTTTACAAGCTTTCGAACTCATCAAAAAACATATCGAAAAACCCGATGAAAAGACATTTCTCGATCTGAATTCGGATACAGGAAGATTGGCTTTTGAAGTTTCCAATATTTTTAAAGAAGTTACTGCCATAGATGCCTCGGCAAGATATATTCAGCCTGCAGTGGAATTGCAGGACAATGGTTTACTCCGTTATGTTATTTCAGATGAAGGAGATTTACAGATTTTCAAAGACATACTGCTCGCCGACTTAAAACTAAAACCAAATGCTTCTCCAGTAGTTTTCATGCAGGACGATGCGATGAAACTGAAAAAAAAGTACAGTGGATATGATGTCATTTGTGCCATCAATCTTTTGGAAGAGTTGAAAGATCCGTCTGTGCTATTGAAATCCATTCATGAACGCCTTAACCAGGATGGAATTTTAATTTTAGGATCTACATATCAATGGCACGAAAGCATTAGTCCAAAAGAAAAATGGATTGGCGGATTTAAAAAAGATGGTGAACCGGTAACCAGCTTTAGCGGTTTAAGCAGTATTTTAGAAAAAGAATTTAGGTTAAAACAAAAACCCGAAGAGATAGTATATTCTCTAAGAAAAACAAGTAAACAATTTGAAATTCAAATTTCTGAAGTTAGTATATGGCAAAAAAAATAATGTTTTAACAAAACTTTGTTTAATAATTTAGCCTAAAAATTAAACATAAATATTATTTTTGTTCTAAACCTAATAATATGGCTAAGCAAACCAAAACCACGAAAAAGAATTCTAAAGAGAACATCGTAGATGCCTACATGGATTATGTTCTGGAACATGAGCATGAACCAAAATCAGTATACAAATTTGCCAAAGATTTAAAAATAAAAGAATCAGACTTTTATAATCACTTTGGAAGTTTTAAAGGCTTAAAGCAGCATATTTGGAATACATTTTATCACAATACCATTCATGTTATCTCTAAAGCAGATGGTTACGAGAATTATAGCAGTCGTGAAAAAATGCTCATATTTTTCTACACCATGTTTGAAGTTTTGACTGCAAACAGAAGTTACGTATTATTTGCAATAGATAAAGAGAATGATATGATGAAGAATATGAATCAGCTGAAAAGCTTAAGAAAGCAAATAAAATCTTTCGCTAAGGAACTGATTCAGATTGATAATGATGATAAGCAAATTAGTTTATTGAAAAGAAATGAGAGCGTTTTTTCTGAAGGGGCATGGATACAATTCCTTTTCCTTTTAAAATTTTGGATGGATGATAATTCTGCGGAATTTGAAAAAACAGATATCGCTATTGAAAAATCTGTCAATACGATATTTGATGTTTTTGACAATACACCTTTAGAACAAGTGATTGATTTCGGTAAATTTTTATACAAAGAACGCGTCAAGTAGATGAATACTATAGATAAAATACCAACAGGTAAATTTCGCAGAACCTCAGAACTTGTGAAAACAGGTGCCAAAATTGGTGGTAATTACCTTAAATACTATTCCAAAAAGGCTTTTGATAAAAATTATACCAGAGAGGAGTTGGATGAGAGTAACGCCTCTGACATATATGATGGTCTAAAAAGTCTTAAAGGCAGTGCTTTAAAAGTAGCTCAAATGCTGTCAATGGAAAAAAGTTTACTACCTAACGCCTATGTTGAAAAGTTCAGTTTATCTCAATTTAGTGTGCCGCCATTGTCAGCACCACTGGTTAGAAAAACATTTAAAAAATACCATGGCGAATATCCTGAGCAATTATATGACAGCTTCACCGCAAATTCTGTTAATGCCGCCAGCATTGGTCAGGTTCATAAAGCAGAAAAAGATGGGAAAAAACTTGCTGTGAAAATACAATATCCCGGTGTGGCAGATAGCATAAGTTCAGATTTGGCCATGGTAAAACCTGTTGCTACAAGAATGTTTAACCTTAAAGGTAAAGACTCTGAAAAGTACTTTAAGGAGGTAGAAGATAAGTTGCTTGAAGAGACAGATTACATACTTGAAGTAAAACAAAGTCTGGCTATATCAGAAGCTTGTGACCATATACCCAATCTGATTTTTCCACAATATTATCCTGAATTATCCAGCGAACGCATCATTACCATGGATTGGATGAATGGTCTGCATCTCAGTGAATTCGCAAAAACAGATTTCAACAAAGAAGATGGACAAAAGATTGGTCAGACGCTCTGGAATTTCTATATGTTCCAAATTCACTATCTTAAAGAAGTTCATGCTGACCCGCATCCTGGAAATTTCCTGATCAATGACAATAAAGAATTAATAGCTATTGACTTTGGTTGCATTAAAAAAATTCCTAACCAATTCTATAAGCCTTATTTTGAATTAGCCGTACCGGAGAACATTAATAATCCAGAATTTTTTAAGAAAAAGTTATATGAACTTGAGATTTTAAGAGAAGACGATGGCTCGAATGAAGTAGACTACTTTTCTGATTTATTCCACGAAATGTTAAGCTTATTTACAAGTCCGTTTCACAAAGAGGAGTTTGACTTTGGTGATGAAGAATTTTGGGCTAGTGTTTCAAATTTGAGTGAAAAATACAGTCAGGATAAAACTCTAAGAAAAATGAATGGTAACAGAGGAAGTAAACATTTCCTATATATTAACAGGACATTTTTTGGTCTATATAATTTGTTACACGATCTAAAAGCACACATAAAAGTAAACGACTACAAGAAATACATCCCATAGAAGATTGGTTTGGTTGGTTGAAAACGCACTCCGGCAGCTTTGTCGGGTGCGTTTTTTTTATTTTGTATAGTGGCCTGGTCTAGGGCTTTGGTCTTTTAAAAATATACCTTGTAATGAAAATACCATTACTATCATTTTCGCCTCCGGCACTTTCAACCCCGGAATTCACAAAAGCAAGATCCCATCCTTCTTCTATCATAGCATTTATTTTTGAAGTGATAACGGCATCATTTGCGGCGATATTTTGAAAACGTATGCCTCCAAGGTTATAGAAGTTAAGGAGTTTCGTTTCTTCAAAATTCTTAACTCTAATTTTATTACGTTTTGATTTGTTTCTTTCATCATTTTCATCACTTCTTTCTGAAGTGAATTCTTCATAATCTTTGTCTTCTGATGCTGAAATTAATCTTGATCTTCCTAAACCATTAGGTACGATCGACTCTACACTTGTAATGACTTTGTATTCATACTGTTGGGCTTTAATTTCTGTAAACGACAGAAAAGCTACTAAAAAAGCTAAAATGTATTTCATGATTTAAGTTTTATCAAAAGTAATCTATTCTTAAGCTTAAATTACAATGTGATTATGAATATTTCTTATTTAAAAATGTGCTCTAAAATAGACTTAAGGTTGAAATCCGGGAAGTCATACTTTGATGTTAACTGTTTAGTTTGGTTTTGCTTGTGAAGCTTTACCAGGCTTGAGCAATCTAAACATTTCAAACTATCTTCAATTTTCAAAAACCTGGCTCCTATTAGATCTGATTTTTCATTTTGAAAATTTAGCATCAAGGTATCATCATTGTATTTGTATTGCCCTACATTTTCCACTACAATTTGATAATCTGAAGATTCTGAAAGAAAATCACTGCCTTTAAATAATCTTAAGTCTATATAGTAATCAGAGCCATTGAGAATGTCTCCATTCATTTTATAGGTGGCGATTTCCTCACCGAGAACAAATTGAATAAAATATTCCTTTGGAAGTACAATTAAAGTAGAAATTATAACTGAAATAAATACGGCAATGGTTCTATATATCCTCCAGTGCTTAAGGATAAAAAACAAAATAGAATTAATTAAAAGAAAGCCAGAAACATAAATATATAAGCGAGCTGAAAAATAAAATACTCCTGCGTCATTATCGGTATAACTCTGATAACCTGGCCATTTCACCTGAATTAATATAAATCCAAGAAATAAAACCAAACCGATTAAAATTGAGTTTGCAATTATTCTATAAAGACAGATGAATTTATTTAAAAAGTTTTTCTTCATGTTTCACAAGTAAAACTTTAAATAATAGTTTACCTCAAGTATCCCCTTTGCCTTAGATCCTTATGGTATTCTGCAATATCCTCCGGAATCTCAAATTTTAAAAGCCAATTCACGTCCAGACCATTAAAAATTGCTGTTTTCATCAGCTTATGATTATCTGCAATAAGATTCCCAAATCGTTTTAATTCATCTTCCAGCTCTACATAAAAGTCTTCATGTAATTTTGAAATAAGAATTAAAATCTTAAAAGCTCTGGCAATTACAGCAGTATAAAACTTTCTCGCTGAAGTATTAGTGTTAGAATCAGAAAGGCTTTGATGATTTGCACTTAAGATTTCATTTATCATGATAAGGTTGAGATAAACTTCACCAAATTTATCTTTTGTTGTAAAGACATGCTCAGATATTAGTCCACTTAATTCCCTAACATCCATATTGAGATAACCTACAGAATGAAAATAATCGGCAGTTTTAGCAGCTTTTTGCAGAATTCGGTTTTTGACTTCTTCCCTTTTATCTTCAACAGAAGATTCGCTGAGTAATTCAAATTCTAATCGATTTGCCAGCTTTAAGTCCTTTTTCAAAAGTCTAAGAATCAATTTATCTTTTTCTTTGTCGGTAAGATGGCTAATGGCTTCTTTAAACTCTTTACTGAATCTCATATTAATAAACTATCTCATCTGTGATTATCTCCTTTATTATGGAGAAGACATCAAAACATAATTTGGTTATTTAGCGATATTCACAGCTCTGGTCTCCCTAATGACTGTCACTTTCACCTGACCCGGATAAGTCATATCAGTTTGAATTTTTTGAGAAATTTCAAAGGATAATTCTGCAGCTCTTTCGTCCGGCACTTTTTCACTTTCTACAATGACACGAAGTTCTCTACCTGCCTGAATGGCATAGGCCTTTTGTACACCATGAAAACCGAAGGCTATATCTTCAAGATCTTTAAGTCGTTTTACGTAAGAATCTAATACTTGTCTTCGCGCACCAGGTCTTGCCCCGCTAATGGCGTCACATACCTGAACAATTGGAGAGAGCAATGAGGTCATTTCTATCTCATCGTGGTGAGCACCGATGGCGTTACAGACTTCAGGCTTTTCTCCGTACTTCTCTGCCCACTGCATGCCCAGAATGGCATGAGGCGTTTCGGTATCTTCCACCGGTACTTTACCGATATCATGGAGTAGTCCGGCACGTTTAGCCAGTTTAGGATTAAGACCGAGTTCTGCTGCCATAATCCCACAGAGGTTACTTACTTCTCTTGAGTGCTGAAGCAAGTTTTGTCCATAAGAGGATCGGTATTTCATTCTACCAACCGCTTTTACCAGTTCTGGTTGTAAGCCATGAATCCCTAAATCTATGACTGTTCGTTTTCCTATCTCTATAATTTCTTCTTCTATTTGCTTTTGTGTTTTCTTTACAACATCTTCAATCCTGGCAGGGTGAATTCTTCCATCTGTGACCAATTTATGAAGAGATAATCTGGCTATTTCACGTCGCACAGAATCAAAACAGGAAAGAATAATCGCTTCCGGCGTATCATCAACAATAATTTCAACACCTGTTGCTGCTTCAATTGCTCTAATGTTTCGTCCTTCTCTGCCAATTATCCGGCCTTTAACGTCGTCATTTTCAAGATTAAATACAGAGACACAATTATCTATAGCTTCTTCGGTGCCTACCCGTTGAATGGTGTTGATAATGACTTTTTTAGCCTCCTGCTGTGCTGTAAGTTTAGCTTCTTCTACAGTATCTCTTACTATAGCCATAGCTTCAGACTTGGCTTTTTCTTTAAGAGACTCCATTAACTGCTCTTTGGCATCGTCGGCACTTAGACCGCTAATGACTTCAAGTTGTTGGATTTTTCTTTGTAGCATTTGGTCTATTTCATCCTGCTTTTTCAAAATCCTTTCTTTACGCAGATTGGCATCTTTTAATTTATCTTCGAGTTCCTGTGACTTTCTTTTGTTTGCGGCAAGTTCACTGTTTATTTTAGACTCTTTGTCTTTTATACGTTTTTCTGCATCCGAAACCTTTTTGTCTCTTGATAAGATAACCTTTTCGTGCTCTGCTTTAAGCTCAATAAATTTTTCCTTTGCCTGAAGTATTTTATCTTTTTTAATGCTTTCAGCCTCTTTTTGAGCTTCGGCGATTATTTTTTTTGACTCTTTTTGAGCTGATTGAATAGTGCTGCTTGAGCTATTTTTTTCTATAACTTTAGCAATGACAAATCCAATGATAAGTCCAACTACTACTGCTATAATCGGTATAACGATGTCCATGGTAATTATTTTGATTTATATATAAAAAAAGCCTGTATTAGTCTTTGTTTTGAATTAAACTCCTATAAAACAGGATTAGGGCTACCAAGTTGATCAAACTTCCGCCCAACGCAAAAGCATAGCGGCATGTTTTAGCAACCTAAACTCACCCTTTTTAATTGTAAAATGTTGAGTTTACCAAAAAGAAAAACAACTAATACAGGCAGTATTAATATTTTATTTAAAGAACGTTTTACTAAATATATTCTTCCAAACTTTTATTTAAATCTTTTAATCTTTTATCAACTTCCGAAAGTGTTTCACTTTCATTAATTTGAGATTGTTCTACCTTCGATGCAAATTGCAATGCACTCATTGCCAAAACATCCTGTTTATCTCTCACTGCATAATTATCTTCATAATGCTTTATAACCCTATTGATTTTTTGAGCGGCAAGCCTTAAACCTTCTTCCTGCTCAGGAAAAACTGTCATTGGGTAAACCCTGTCTGCTATAGAAACTTTTATTTTCAGCTTTTCTCTCATTCAGCATTATTCAGATAATTGAACTATACAACTATCTACTTCTCTAATTAATCGATTTATCTTGAGTTTGGTTTCTCGTTTATAATCTTTACTGCCTAAAATAGCATTAGCAGATTTGAGTCTTTCATTTTCAGAAATTAATCGCTTTATTTCTCTTTCCTGCAGCTTATTTTTATCAATTAAATTATTTTTTTCCACTTGAACAGATTTAATGTTAGCTTCAAGTCTTTTTAATTTTTGAATAAGCTGAAAAGCACGACTTTCTAACTGTTTTACGACTTCTAATGTCTGCGCCATAACTATTTTCAATTATAGCAAATTTAAGTTTTTAATTTAAAAAAACAACACAAATACGGAATTTATGTTGAGAGTTATTTACAGAATTAGTGAAAAGGTAAGAGCTTATAAACGATTTAAATCTTTATTTGGCTAAACGGTATCGATGAAACTTTTTTCAGTTTTATTAAAAATAGCTAGTCCTGTAAAAAACACTAATAAAGAAAAAACAAATGCATATAAAAAACCGGACCAGCTAAAAACTCCAATATTGAGTATTAAAAACCTAAACCCTTCAATAATATGTGCAAGTGGATTGAACTTCATAACCCAATAATAGTCTCCAAGTTTACTATGGGCTTCAACCATAGTATAAGGTACTGCTGAAATGTACATCAGAAGCTGAACACCGAAAGTCAGAAGCTGTGTCAGATCTCTGTATTTTGTAGTAAATGAAGAAACTATCATTCCAAGACCTAAACCGGACATGGCCATCATTATAATATACATTGGCAGGAGATATAACTTTTCATTAGGAAGAACTTCAACACCTTCAATCCAATAAAAAATGTAAAATCCACCTAATATTAAAAGTTGAATTCCAAGCTTAAGCAGATTTGAAATAGTTACTGACATAGGCATGATAACCCTGGGAAAATAGACTTTTCCGAATAAGTTTTGGTTTTTTGTAAATGTACTTGAAGTTGCCGTCAAACATTCTCTAAAGTAATTCCAGGCTGTGATACCTGTCATTTGAAATAGTATAGCCGGTACTTTTCCTGTATCAAAATTTGCCAGGTTATTAAAAATTAATGTAAAAATAACGGCTGTAAATAATGGTTGAATCAGAAACCATAAAGGCCCTAGAATGGTTTGTTTGTAAACCGTTACAATATCTCGTTTAACAAACAGGAACAATAAATCTCTATAGCGCCATATCTCCCTGAAATTAAAGTCTAAAAGTGATTTTTTGGGACTTATGGTGTAAAGCCATTTTTCATTTTGATCTTTTGTATGGCTTTGGTTCATAGGCTGATTTTATTTAAACAAGTCATTTAGCCTTTCTAAAATTCTATTTCCTGTTTTTTCTTTTTTAGCATAGCCATAGCCTTTTCCATACTTTCCATAACCATAGCTGTAGCCATAACCATAACCGTAACCTAGTTTTTGTTTTGCTTTATAATAATTAAAAACCAGTTTTACATTTTTAATTTCACCTTTCTTATTTTTATTGTTTATCAAATTCAGCATGCCTTTTTTGGTATAGTGCTGTCTGACCACATAAAGCGTTGCATCTGCATAGCCAATTAAATTCAAAGCATCTGAAACTAAGCCTATTGGTGGCGTGTCCAGGATAATATATTCATAGTCTGTTTTCAATCTATTCATAAATTCATCCATCATATTACTGATGAGCAACTCTGACGGATTAGGAGGTACAACTCCGGAAGCAATTATATCAAAGTTTTCGTAACCTGAATTTTGAATAATTTCTTCATAAGAATGTTCACCTGTCATATATGTAGAAACACCTATATCTTGATTAATATCAAAACTGTCATGTATTTTTGGTTTTCTCAAGTCAAGACCTACAACTACAGTTTTCTTCCCTCCCATTGACAAGACTGAAGCAAGGTTGATCGCATTAAAGGTTTTTCCTTCTCCACTAAATGAAGATGTCACCATAATGGTTTTGCTTCCCTCTATATTATTATTTCTAAAAACAAACTGTAGACTGGTCCTTATATTTCTAAAGCTTTCAGAAATTAATGAATTTGGCTGATCAAGAGTAGCTTTATTTCCCTTTTTAGATTTACCAATAACACCTATGACAGGAATATCTGTTAATCTTTCTATATCTTCCGGTGTATTAATCCTGTTGTCTAATAAAACTAAAAAGAATATATACACCAAAGGTACGCCCAGCCCAAAAAATATGGCCATAACGTAATTCAACTGATTATTTGGCCCTATCTTAGGGTTACCTACATCTTTGGCTTCATCAATAATTTGAATATCACTAACATTTGATGCTTTAATTAACTTTGCTTCATTTCTTTTCGCCAAGAACAAATCATAGGTCTGCTGACTTATATTGAACATGCGTTCTATCTTGAGTAGACCTTGTTCGCTGGCAGGCAGTTTTTTGACTTCATTTTCTGCTTTTTTAAGCTCTCGCTCCACGTCACTTATTTCTCTATAAATGTTTTGTTTAGAAGATTCTATGTTTTCTGCAAGAACCCTTTTGGTGGCATCGATCTGCCTGTCTATATCTTTAAATTCAGGAAGATCTGGCTTGGCTGTATATTGATATTTGCTGCGTTCAAGAGATAATTCAACTATTTTTTTGACACCGCTTACTATACTTCCCTCTTCTATACCTGCAATACTAGGCGCTGGTGGATCTTCATAAGTTGTTCTGTTGTTGAGATATTTCTCTAAAATATTAAGATAATTGAGCTGTCTGTTAAGATTTTTTAACTCCAGATCAAAGCTTATTAAATCTTGCTTTAACTGTTGGGTCTCTGCATCTAAATCTATGATATTGTTGTCTTGCTTATATCTATTTAATTCATTTTCAAAATCTTCAAGTTCGCTGGCTTTTTCATTAAGTGTACTGTCAATAAATTTTATAGTTTTTGTCGCAAAAAGATTTTTTTGATCAAGCTGCGTCTTACTTAATATCCGAGTAGTCGCATTGAGGTAATCAACAAGCTTATTCTTGTTTTCACCTACAAGTCCCAGTTTTATGATAGAACTGCCCTGCTCCTGAACACCTACGCTTATATTCTTATATTTTTTGACGACTGTATTAAAATCCTGAAAAATAATATAGAACGGATTGCTTTTGTCTTTTTTACCATCAATTCTATTCAATTGACCTGAAAAAAACCTTGAAACAAAAGGCTTTCCAATTTCTAACTTTTCTTTGTAAATACCCACATCAAATTTCTCTGAAAAACCTTCTTCAGTAGAATAATTATAGTATGTCAATTTTTTTGGCTCTTCCTGAACTTCAAAACTGATCTCAAAATACTGATCATCCAGAAGTATAATTTTCATCAGTTGTCCTTTCAACTGGTAAGCATTTTTATCTAAATTGACATTGAAGGGTGTTTTACTGTAGGCGTCTTCCATTTGATATTCGCCCTCTAGTTTATAATCGAGATAATACTGTAACTGCTTAACTACTTTTTCGTTATGTGTCCTTGTCTGAAGCGTTGTAATCGTAGAACTGGTTTTATTAGACTGCCCACCCCAATTAAACGTTAAGCTTGTATTTGAATTTGTAAATAATGGGTTCTGGTCGTCTTTAATTGTGATAAGAGACTCCATTTTGTATACCGGAAGTTTTCTTACACTCACGTAATATGCTATTCCTAATCCTATACCAATACAAATTATAAACCAATACCAATGTGATAAAATATTGATGACAAAAGACTTGAAATCAAAATATGCGCTGGATTGTGAAAAATCGAGTTCTTGCATTATAATCTAAGAGCTATAATAGTTAAAGTAACACCTAAGGACAGCAAAGATGTAATAGTACCAAATGCATTGGTCCCTAGGCCAAAGGATTTTTGTGGCAATGGATTTGCAATAATAAGATCGTTAGGTTTGATATAATAATAAGGAGAATTTATGGCATCCATATCTGTAAGATCTATAGTATGTCGTTTTACTCCCGATGGATATTGCCTAATAACTACAATATTTGAACGATCTCCGGTAAGCTGAAGATCTCCTGAGTTGGCAATAGCTTCCATAATTGTTATCCTTTCCTTGTAAATAACCTGACTTCCGGTATTGCCAAATTCTCCTATTGTGGTGTAAGGAATACCCGGCAGCTTTACAGTTACAAAAATATTTGAGGTCTCTTTGAAATATTTATCTAATAATTCCTGCTCTATCTTGGCTTCAATATCCTTTAAAGTAAGACCTAAGACTTTGATATTTCCTAAAACAGGAATTTTAATTTCTCCTTTTCTGTTAACTGTAAAACCATCAAAATAGACCCTTTCTTCGGTAGTCGCATCCAAATTACCTTCGGAAATTGGGTTAAAAGCATTCACTAAATTCTGATCTAGAGCCTTTACCCTTATACTCAGCATGTCGTTGATCTGAACACGATAAGGCTCCTGGGTCATGTGAATTTGAGCAAGACTATCAACCTGTTTCATTTCTTTTTCCTGTAAGTAAGTTAACTTTTTAGTGCTAATACATGAATGCAGAGATGCAAATCCAATCAGCAAGAAGAAAAATCTTATGTAAGTCATTACATTAGTTTAATTCGCAAATATAATTTTTTTAAAAGATTATTGATGAATATCAGCTCAGGATGAAAAAGTTAAAATTTTAAGGTAGTAATTACATCAAAAATTTTTAAACTCAACGAAGTATCTTAACTTTACAAATTAAAACAATTTCATGCTTACTATAGGTATCGCTGGTGGAACTGGTAGTGGTAAAACAACTGTTGTGAACCAAATCATAAACGAACTTCAACACGATGAAGTTGATGTAATTTACCAGGATTCATATTACAAAGACACGTCACATCTTAATTTTGATGAAAGGAAAGCTATAAATTTTGATCATCCAAAATCTATAGATTTTGAGCTTTTGGTGGAACACCTTAAAATACTAAAAGAAGGTAAAGACATTGAACAGCCGATATATTCCTTTAAAACCCACAACAGAACCGGAGAAACTAAAACCACACAACCTAGAAAAGTTATGATTGTTGAAGGAATTTTAATTCTGACAAATCCGGCTATTCGAGATATGCTGGACATTAAAATTTATGTTCAGACTGATAGCGATGAAAGACTGATAAGACGACTTAAAAGAGATATTACAGAACGCGGAAGGGATATGGATGAAGTTTTAAACCGTTATCAAAATACACTTAAGCCAATGCACCTCCAATTTATAGAACCTACAAAAGAATTTGCAGATATTATCATACCAAATAATAAATACAATAATGTGGCTGTTGAAGTTGTACAAACGATAATCAAAGAACGTCTGGTTTAATTTTGTATTTTTAGCCTTATGAAGTGGAAACATTTAAAAAATAAAGTCTGGTTCAAGTTATTAACCAATCGATACATGTTGGTTTTGCTTGTATTTGCAATATGGATGATGTTTTTTGATACCAATTCCTGGCTTTCTCACCAAAAGTTAGATGGTGAAATTTCTGAAATCGAAAGTAATATAGATTATTATAAATCTGAAATAAAAAAAGACAAGAAAACACTTCAACAATTGAATGACTCCGTTTTAATTGAAAAATTTGCAAGAGAACATTATTATATGAAAAGAGAGAATGAAGATGTTTTTATCATTAAATATGAAGATAGCCTAAAATAAAACTCCTATGGATAAACCACTTTTTGACGACTTTAATCCTGTATCTGAAAAAGAATGGAAACAGAAAATCCAGGTAGACCTTAAAGGCATGGACTACAACGAAGTCATGATAACCCATACTGATGAAGGCATAGACATCAAGCCATTTTATCATCAGGATTCAAAAATTGATATTGAAATTCCCTCTCCAAAAAACTGGTACATTACTGAAAGCATTTATTCTGAGGAAGCAAAAAATCTGGATGCTATAAAATCAAAAGGGACTGAGGCATTTTTTTTGGAAATCGAAAATACTGATGATATACCAGAGGAAATTACAAATACCGATATACCTGTTATTTTTTTACTGAATGACATCAATCCAGACAGGATAACATTAAGCCCAAATCATATATTAGTTTTTGATCCAGTTAATACTCTTATTAAATCAGGAAACTGGGGCGAGGATCAAAATACAGATTTAAAAAAATGGCAAGGCTTTGTCGACAAAACCCATGCTTTAAGCATTGATGCCAGGATATACCATAACTCAGGAGCAAACATCAGCCAACAGCTGGCTTATACCTCTGCTCAGCTTCAGTTTTATTTAAGTAAATTAAAGCCAGTAACTGAACCCCTTCAAATCAATATTTTAAACGCTGTAGGAACCAATTATTTCTTTGAAATTGCAAAGTTAAAAGCTCTGCGTCTTCTAGTAAACACTATATGTAAAAGTTTTGACATCAGCTATAGTTTAAAACTCATTACAGAGCCCGGTTTACATCATATGAGTATTTACGACTACAATGTAAACATGCTAAGGTCCACTACAGAGTGCATGAGTGCTATCTTAGGCGGCAGCGATTTTGTTAAAAATACAAATTACGATACCATTTTTAAAAACAAAAACCAATTCAGTCAGAGAATAGCTAGAAATCAGTTGCTTATTCTGAAACATGAAAGCTATTTCGATAAAGTAGAAAATGTTTCAAATGGAAGCTACTACATCAACTATTTGATCAAAGCATTAGCTGAAAAATCACTTGATATCTTTAAAGGCATAGAAAAATCAGGAGGTATTATTCAACAGTTGTTTGATGGAAAAATTCAGGAAAAAATAAATCAGCAATTACAAAAAACAATAGAACAATTTCAGTCAAAAACATTGAAACTGATAGGTGTAAACATGTACATCAACGAAGATGATAAAATGTCTACACAAATTGAAAGAGAAATATTTATCAAAGCCAACAAACGCAAGACACTCATTAAACCTTTAAAACCACAACGTATTGCTGAAGTGCTTGAGCAGGAAAGACTTAAAAAAGAATCTGTATAAAGTTTTTGACATGAAAAATAACGCAAACGATATAAAATTAAATTTTGATTTTGACTATTCAACGTCTGCATCTAAGGAGGTTTTCAATACTAACGAAAAAATAAAAGTCAAATCCGCATATACTGAACAAGATATACAGAATTTAGAACACCTTAACTTTGCAGCTGGAATTCCTCCATATTTACGCGGTCCATATTCAAGCATGTATGTAGGCAGACCGTGGACCATAAGGCAATACGCTGGATTTTCAACTGCAGAAGAATCTAATGCTTTTTACAGAAGAAATCTAAAGGCTGGACAGAGAGGCTTATCAGTTGCTTTTGATCTACCAACGCACAGAGGCTATGACAGCGACCACGAACGTGTGGTTGGTGATGTAGGAAAAGCCGGAGTCGCCATAGACAGTATAGAAGACATGAAAGTTCTTTTTGACCAAATACCTCTTGACAAAATGTCTGTTTCCATGACCATGAACGGTGCTGTACTTCCAATTATGGCATTTTACATCGCCGCAGCAAATGAAACAGGTGTTGAGACAAATTTACTTTCCGGAACTATTCAGAATGACATTTTAAAAGAATTTATGGTGAGGAATACATACATCTATCCGCCTACACCATCGATGAAAATTATAGCCGATATTTTTGAGTATAGTTCAAAACATATGCCCAGGTTCAATAGTATAAGTATTTCAGGCTACCACATGCAGGAAGCCGGCGCTACAGCAGATATTGAGTTGGCGTACACTCTGGCTGATGGCTTAGAATATATCAAAACAGGTCTTGATGCTGGTATGGACATCGATAGCTTTGCGCCAAGGTTATCTTTCTTTTGGGGTATTGGCATGAATCACTTTATGGAGATTGCAAAAATGCGTGCTGCCAGAATGCTTTGGGCCAAACTGGTAAAGCGTTTTAATCCCAAAAATCCAAAATCACTGGCTTTAAGAACACACTCGCAAACCAGCGGGTATTCGTTGACAGAGCAGGACCCGTTTAATAATGTTGCCAGAACATGCATAGAAGCCATGGCTGCAGCATTTGGAGGCACTCAAAGTCTGCATACCAATGCATTGGATGAAGCCATAGCACTTCCAACCGATTTCTCGGCAAGAATTGCCAGAAACACCCAATTGTATCTGCAGGAAGAAACAAAAATCACAAAAACTGTAGATCCATGGGCAGGGAGTTATTATGTTGAAAAACTCACCGAAGATATTGCCCGGCGCGCATGGACACACCTACAGGAGATTGAAGAACTTGGCGGAATGACTAAGGCTATAGAAAAAGGAATTCCAAAGTTGAGAATAGAGCAGGCAGCAGCAAAGAAACAAGCTAAAATAGATTCCGGTAAAGATAAAATCATCGGAGTAAATTGTTACAGACTTGAAAAGGAAGATCCTATTGTAACGCTTGAAGTCGATAACCAAAGTGTAAGGCTGCAGCAAATCGAGAAATTAAAAAAGCTCAGAGCAAACCGTAATGAAGAGGAAGTCCAAGAAACACTTGAAAGATTATATTTAGCTGCAAAAAGTGGAAAAGGCAACTTACTTGAAATAGCTGTGGAAGCAGCCAAACAACGTGCCACAATTGGAGAGATAAGCGATGCACTAGAGAAAACATACGGAAGACATCAGGCAGAAATTCAATCTTTTAGTGGTGTATACAGCAGAGAAATGGAAACAGACAAAACTTTCGAACAAGCCAAAGCTTTAGCAGATAAATTTGCAGAGCTTGAAGGCAGAAGACCTAGAATAATGATTGCTAAAATGGGGCAGGATGGTCACGATAGAGGGGCAAAAGTAGTGGCAACCAGTTATGCGGACCTTGGCTTTGATGTTGATATAGGACCATTGTTCCAGACGCCTGAAGAAGCTGCACAACAAGCTGTAGAAAACGATGTACATGTGCTCGGGGTTTCTTCTTTGGCCGCTGGTCATAAAACACTGGTACCTGAAGTTATCAAAGCACTTAAAGAAAGAGGAAGGGAAGATATTATGGTAATCGTTGGTGGTGTAATCCCATCGGCAGACTATGAATTCTTATTTGATGCCGGCGCTGTTGCAGTATTTGGTCCTGGAACCAAAATCAGTCAGGCGGCAATAGATCTATTAGAAATTTTAATTAAAACAATACCAGATTAATATGGCTTTTAAAGATAAAATGCTCAGAGACGATGCGCTCAAAGGAAAAACTTACGTTATAACAGGTGGCGGAAGCGGATTAGGAAAATCGATGACAAAATACCTCTTAGAATTAGGGGCTGATGTCGTGATTACTTCAAGAAATCTTGAAAAGCTCGAAAAAGCAGCAGAAGAACTTGAAAATGAAACCGGTGGAAAAGTTTTGCCTCTGCAATGCGACATAAGAGATTATGATGCTGTTTGTCTGATGCGGGATAAAAGTATAGAACATTTTGGAAAAATAGATGGATTACTTAACAACGCCGCAGGTAACTTTATTTCTCCAACAGAAAGGCTATCTTCAAATGCCTTTGACACTATCATAGATATCGTTTTAAAGGGAACTAAAAACTGTACATTAGCTTTTGGAAAATATTGGATTGAAAAAAAAGAAACTCAGAAAACCGTTTTGAGCATAGTTACTACTTATGCATGGACAGGTTCTGCATATGTTGTACCTAGTGCAACCGCAAAAGCAGGAGTTCTGGCCATGACAAGATCTTTGGCTGTTGAATGGGCTAAATACGGTATTAGATTCAACGCTATAGCTCCAGGCCCATTCCCAACGAAAGGTGCTTGGGACAGGTTACTTCCGGGTGAATTAAAAGAAAAATTTGACTTATCTAAAAAAGTACCTTTAAACCGTGTCGGTGATCATCAGGAATTAGCAAATCTTTCTGCTTATCTCCTTTCTGATTTTGCGGAATACCTTAATGGTGAAGTCATTACTATTGATGGTGGCGAATGGTTAAAAGGTGCAGGACAATTCAATCTCCTTGAACAAATTCCGGAAGAAATGTGGGACATGCTGGAAATGATGATTAAAAGTAAAAAAAGAGAATAGAAAAGCCCCTAAATCCCCTAATTGCAAAGGCCCTCAATTACCCCAAAGAGGGACTTCATTCAGTGGATTTGTGAATTGGAAATATGATTAAAAATCTAAAACAAATCACGAGATAACTTTTTGAACTTCGTGCGTTCTTTGTGCCCTTTGTGGTTAAAATTTCACTAAGAGAGTGGTCTTCAAGAAATAGGAAAAGAAGGCTGAAGCAGGTAAATTATCACCCTTATTCATGAATGCACAGATGGTTAATCCGGAACCTAAAAATAAAAACGTGAAACCAGAAACCAGAAACCAAAAACCAGAACCCAGAAACCAAAAACCAGAAACTAGAAACTAAAAACCAGAAACCAGAAACCAGAAATCAGAAAAACTAATCTACTTCCAAAAAGGCTTTATTAAAAGCTAAAGGCAGCAAGCTTAATAGAGACTCTACTTTTTTTACTTGACCTGAAGTCCCCATAAAATAGATACTTATAGGAGTTTTTTGATTTTGCTCATACTCTGCAATGGCCTGTCGACATGAACCACAGGGCGGAACAGGATTTATATTATTATCACCTTTTGGACCGGCGGTAAGTGCTATACTTTTAATTTTTAGACCAGGATAATTTGCACCTGCATAGAAAAGGGCTGTTCGCTCAGCACACAAACCAGCGGGATATGACGCGTTTTCCTGATTACTTCCAGTAACAATTGTCCCATCCTCTAAAAGTATGGCAGCACCTACCAAAAAATTCGAATAGGGCGCGTACGCTTTCTCTCTTATTTCACGAGCAGATTGCATTAAATCCTGAATAGTCACAGGACATTCGAAAATATTATCAAATATTTCAATCTCAGTTTCTATTTTTTCTTTCCGACTCATGCAGGCTTTACGCTTTAGTATTCTATGTAGGTGTCATCACCAATATTAAATGTGATTGAAAACCTAAGTGTTCCCTCAAGAGGATTTTGTACAGGTGTTGTAGAAAATAAGTAAGAGGCATCAATGTTTATTGAGGAATATCTAAATCCGGCACCTAAAGTTACAAATTGTCTAAAGCCTTTTACTTCAGATTCATGAAAATACCCCAACCTAAAAGCAAAACTATCTTCGTACCAGTATTCAGCGCCTAGTGAATAGGTGATTTCCTTCAATTCTTCCGAAAAACCATCAGGCGCATCAGTAAAAGAATTAAAAATACCTGCAAAAGGATCGCCATTCCTGTAATCCTGTATAGCTTGAAGGCTTTCAGGAGTAAGGTTACCATTTTCGTCCTCAAAAACTTCCGGAGGCGTAGGCACAAGCAGTTTGTTTATTTCGGCATATACACCAATTCTATTCGACATGTCTAAGATAAAATCAAATCCACCACCTAGTTTCAAATTTGTGGGCAGAAAGTTTTCATCACCAACGTCATCAAAACGAATTTTAGGACCAATGTTTTGAATAACTGCTCCAAAACGCCATCTACCGTTGAAGTTGTTATAAAATTTTTCTTCGCCCCTGTAGAAGGCAGAAATATCTGCTGCAAAAGAATTTGCGGCTGTTGCATCTCCATTAAATCCGGGGATTCTCTGATCTGATCTTATATATCTACCGGTTACTGCCATAGAAAACTCTTCACTCAACCTTAAAGCATAACTCAAATCGACAGCAAACTCGTTGGGTTCAACTATTCGCGGTACCTGATCTGCAGTTTCACGAAGTTCAACACCTCCTAACCCGAAGAAGCGTATACCACCGGCAAAAGCACTACGGTCGTTTATCCTGTTAAAATAAGACAACTGACCTAAATTTATATCAGTAACAAGTTCTCTTAGGTAAGGTGTATATCCCAAACCTATTCCGGATTTGGTTTCAGAGAAAGCAAACTTTGCGGGATTCCACTGGTTAGAAAAAGCGTCAACTGGTGTTGCAGCACCCTGGTCTCCCATTCCTGAAGCTCTTGCATCTCCAGCTATTAATAAAAATGGTACTGCTGTAGTAATTACTCTCTGTGGCTCGGCAACCTGCGCAAAACTACCATAAGAATAAATAATAAGTATTGAAGCGATTATAAATTTTGTGTATTTCATTTGGCAAATATATAATTATGTCGTTATAGCTTAACGAGTTTTTCGAATTTTTCAATTTTTTTGTTGATTGTTGGCGATTCGACAGTTAACTTGTATATGTAAACACCTTTACCGATTTGATCTCCAAAATCATCACGTCCATCCCAGGTAATTTCTCTGGCAAGAAAACTATCTGTAGTTATGGTTTCATTGTGAGTCCAGACGACTTTACCGGTAACAGTAAATACCTGTACCTGCACATTTAATGGCTGAAAGGGTTGATTATGATGAAACCAAAATTCTGTGTAATCTACAAATGGATTAGGATAATTAAGCACTCTGGAGATGTCCAGACCTTCATTATTGGCCACTCTAAATGTGATTTCTGCTGTTGATGAATTATTATAAGTGTCCCAGGCTTTAAAACTAATAGTATGCAATCCATCTTCAAGGTCTCTTAGTTTGTACATTACTTCTCCTCTTGTAAAATCATCTACCTCTGCTTCATAAAATTCATTGAGAATAATTGGATTGGCTTCATCGCCATCCAGGATTGCAACTATATCATGTCCTATACCACCGGCTGTGTTTATACCACTGTCGTCCTGTAGGTTTGCAAGCAGAAATGGAGAATCATCAGTAATTTCTCCATCGACAAAAGATTCCTCATTCATAAACAACTGTATAATTGGACCTTGATTGTCCTGAGGCGCATTTTCATCGATATCACCAATTAAAATTTCATTACTAAAACCAGATTGGTCTTCCAAAACATTATTCCGAACAGCATATAAACTCACTCTGCCATTATCTACCGGAATACGCGTATCTTTTGGCAAAACAAACTCAAATTCAAATTCTCCATTGGTGACACTGGCCTGACCTCTAAAAAGTATTTCCCCTAATGTAGTAAAATCCATAATGAGCAATTCTCCCTGATTACTTCTTGTTCCATCATTGGCTAAGGTTGAGCGTTCAATTCTTTTATCAAACAGTGTTGCCGACAACACACCATTATAATTGGTAATTTTATTTCCGGCATCATCGATAATTTCACCGGAAAATTTATTTTTACTCAGGGCTTTCAAAGTATCGTTAAAGGCACTTACAGGGATATCATTCACACGAGTCAATCTGATGTTTGGTTCTGGAAATGGTATCCTTAGCGCCGGATCACCAATATAAAAAACTATTCTTCGACCGTTAGAACTGAGTTCATTTTTTGCTAACCTCACTGCCTCACCTACCGTTATTTGATTTTCAGCATAATCAAACAAAAAAGGAGCCATTTCTTGATTAAAATCTACACCATCCGTAACTGTGATTGCTCTTGTGGTCGTAATCATACTCACTGGTCCACCATCAGGATTCCTGTATGCCAATTCTCCTGCTGATATCCTTAATGGATTATCAAACCTTGTGAATTCGCATGTTATAGTCAGAAAGACATTGTAGCGGTTTGGGTTTTGCCATGACTGCACACTGGATTGGGTAACAATACGTTCCTGAGCCAGCCCCTCTTCACCACCATGACCAAAATAATTAATAACAGTTGCTCCTAATTCTGTTCTTTCGTTAATTTCTTTATTTACGGTTGGGTACCTGTTTCCACCGGCAGAAGTTTGTTGTTGATAGGCATCACTGTGTATCTTAATGACATTTATATTTGGCTTATTTAAAGAAATATCATCTCCCAGGTTATCAAGATTAACCTGTATGCTTTGATGCTCCCAGTTTTCATCAACATCATCAGAAATTAGAATAAAATCGTTCCTCCAGTCATCATAAGATGCTCTCGATTCGTATTCTACAATTTTATCGATAGCCTGTTTTGCTTCCTCCTGGGTATCTACAACAATTCTTCCGACAGCAAAGTCCATCTTATCTGAATTGGTCATACGACCTTCATTAGCGTCCATTAAAGTGTAGAAATCATCAGACATAAATGATGATCTTGTTGTTGAAAAGCTCCCTAAACTCTGATATGTTGGTACAATATTATTATTGCCCTGAAGCCTGTTTTTATAATCAACTGAGGTGTCGCCCAGCAGACATAAATACTTGATCCGGTTATCTTCAGACGAGGCGTTATCATAAATATATTTCATGAAATTTCTTATTGCGGTGATATCCTGCTTACCAGAAGAAAATTCAGTGTAAACATTTTCTAAACCCACAACTTTCACATTAAAAGCATTGGCATTTCTTCTTAGATCAGCTAAACGGTTTGCATGAGAAAGAAAATCTGACCTTGTCAATATAATGTAATCGACATCTTGGAAGTTGCCCTGCGCATCATTAAAGATTGTTCCTTTCAGGTTTTGGTTTTCCACTACCCTATCAGATTGCAGGATACTAGGAGTGAAATAGTCGTCAGGTGAAATTGCTAAAAATTTGGAATCTGAATTATGGTTTGTAATGACAGAAAACGAAGCATTACCTTCAGTATTTTGGTACGCAGAAATTGAAGTTAAGTCATCAATTTTCCATACTTGTGAAATATTAGTAGCATTATCAATTTGATATTCCACAACTGTAGTTGTATTTGAAATGTCTAAATTTTGAAAAATAAATTGTTCACCATCTGCCCTTAGTTCACATTTTGCACCAAGTCTTATGTAATCTAAAAAACCTCTTGCCCCTGGGTTTCCATTTTTATTGTAGTTTAAAGTCACACTAACTTCATCTGAGGAAACAGTTGTCTGCGAGGTAACGCCAGAACCATTAGAAGGTAAACTGTCGCCGTTTGGACCAATAAAAGCAGAATTGACTTCAGCTCCATTGATGCTAATGCCGAATACACTTGAAACGGAGGAAATTGCCCCAAACTCCATTTGGTAAGTTAAGGGCTCAGTTGGGATGATATTATTAAAATCAAACTCATAAGTTCTTTCTGTTTCTATGTCAAATCTGTCGCCGAACCACCTTCGTCCAACCAGGGACAAACTGGTTTCATCAACCTCATAAAACTTAAAGTCATCATAGCTGGTGATGACCTCAGAAGGTGTAGCAGTCAGGTTTTGAAGCGTTGGTATTCTGTTTGGTAAATCATTATTTAGCGTAGCATAGTAGAATGCTCTGTCTGCGTAGGCATTGATATGCGTTTGGCTTTCTTCATTCCATCCAATAGTCGACTCGGCGTAAAGCAATACAAAATCGCCCGGATCAAACTGACCGTCATTACCATCAAAGACCTGCAGAGGCAATTGAGGAGGGTCGTAGTGAAGATTTTCAGCATTCAACAGAGGTAACATGGCTCCACCGTGACTATAAATCTTGATCTGGTCAGAATTTATACCTGATAAGTTTAAACCCAACTGAGATAAAAAAGCATATGTCAGTCGGTATACACCGGTTTCTTCTACATAAAACTTATACCAATTACCATTTGCCAATACAGAGTTCTGTATGCCCTGAGTATTAAAATTGGACTTATTAAAATCCGGGCGTTGCGATGTAGACTGAAGCGTGTAGCCCACTACGCGCTTTACAACACCGTCCTGCCTCACGTAAGGATTAAAAGACACTGTGAGGTACCTGTTATTTCTAGCCCTGTTTATGCTGACCTTGGATTCAAAGTCTGTTTGAAAGCTTTCAACACCCTTCAGCTCATCTACCGTTGCGTCTTCATATCTGATGTTGGTCAGGAGATAGTTTTGGTCTTTTAAATTATTAAAGGTTCTTGAATAGGTAATTTGCTTATTGAGTATAGAGTAATCAAAATACTTATTGTTAAACCCATACACGATAATGACTTTATCTGGCTCCGTAGAAATGTTGATGTCTTCTCCCCATTCAATTGAAATATTTTCACTTTGAGCAATCACCTCAAAAAGCATTACAAAAAACAAAAAAAACAATAAATATTTTTTCATAAATATCACCTCGTTAAATAGAATAACGTAAAGATATCAAAAGTAGTATTTAAGGACTGTAAAGTTGTAGTTTTAGCATTTTTTTTAAATGCGTGAAATATTGTTGATAATATCTCGTTAATTATTATATTGCAACCCATTTTGAAAATTAGAATATGATTGTAAACAATAAATCTTTAGTTTTTTCTTTCTTGTTTGCTGCATTGGTATTGGTATCTTGTAATAATACAAGAAATTATGATAATGTATCCAGAGCTACAGGAATAGACTTGACAGGTCGCAAAGGCGGTCCTGATTTTACAACAAAATTTGTAGAAGAAACACCCGGTCCGGGCTTGATTCCGATTGAAGGTGGTTCTTTTACCATGGGTCAGGTAAGAGACGATGTTATGCATGACTGGAATAATACACCTACTCAGCAGCACGTTCAGTCTTTTTACATGGACGAGACTGAAGTTACAAACAATATGTACCTTCAATATCTTTATTATATAAAGAAAAAATTTCCTCCTTCAAATCCGAATTACAGTAATATTTATGAAGGCGCTACACCCGATACGCTGGTCTGGAGAAACCCTCTCGGCTTTAATGAAAGTATGGTAAAGCACTACCTGAGACATCCGTCTTATGCCTTATACCCTGTAGTAGGTGTGAATTGGGTTCAAGCCAATGAATTTAGTGAATGGAGAACAGATCAAGTGAATTTTAGACGTCTATCGGAAGAAGGTTATGTTCAAAGAGATGCACACTTAAACGTATCTGAGGATGTTCCAGCATTTTCTACCGAAACATATTTGGCAGCACCAAGTAAGGCTTTAGGCGGTGATGAAGAATTATTGACAGGAGGTAAGATGTCTCAAAGAAAAATCAATAAAAATAAAGACCCCGATGGTGAGGTTTCTGGAAAATACGTTACCATGAGAGATGGTGTCGTCTTATCTGCAGAATACAGATTACCTACTGAAGCTGAATGGGAATTTGCTGCTTTAGGCATGAGTTCTGTGAGAGATTACAATTCTTATCGCGGTAAGAAAAAATACCCATGGGATGGTAAATACACAAGAGCAGGAGATAAAAGAATAAGAGGAGACCAGAAAGCAAATTTCAAAAGAAACGTTGGTGACTACGGCGGTATTTCAGGTTGGAATGATGATAAAGGTGCCATTACTACGCCTATTAAATCTTTTGAACCCAACGATTTTGGTCTTTACGATATGGCAGGAAACGTTGCAGAATGGGTTCTTGATGTTTACAGACCAAAAATAGATGAAGAATTTAACGACTTCAATTACTTTAGAGGAAATGTTTACACAAAAAATGTGATCTCGCAAGATGGCAGCGTTGAAATTTTAGGCCCTGATGAAGTCCAGTATGACACCTTAAGTAATGGTAACATAGTATATAGAGGCCTTCCAGGCGAAATTAAAAAGGAAGATGTTGATGAAAAAGAAACTTATCTAAGAACCCAATTTTCAAAAGCTGATAATATAGACTTTAGAGATGGTGACAAAAAGTCCTCTCGCTACTTTGGTTTAGCCGACACAGGTAATGACCAAAGAATGTATAATTCTCCACAACACCAGGTTTCTGCAGATTCTACAGGACTTAAAAGAGAATACGACAAGAGTAACGAGAGAACTACCCTTATAGATAACGAAATTAGAGTTATAAAAGGTGGTTCCTGGAGAGATAGAGCTTATTGGCTAGATCCAGCTCAGCGTCGTTTCTATCCACAGGATATGTCTACGGATTATATAGGATTTAGAAACGCCATGTCCATGGCAGGTGCTCAGACGAGTTCTCCTAAAAAAAGAAATTAAAATCACCTATAAATTTGTTTTAAAGCCCTAATTTTACATTAGGGCTTTTTTATTGATTAAGTATGGATATAAAGACACTACACAACGAATTTCTTAAAAGTAGCGGAATTTCTACAGATACTAGAAAAATAAAAGAAAATCAACTATTTTTTGCTCTTAAAGGTGAAAATTTTAATGGAAACCTTTACGCTGACGACGCTATACAAAAAGGAGCAAGATTAGCCATAATAGACGAAGTGCAGCCAGAAATGGACAAAAAAATTAAGGTTGACGATGTTCTGCAAACCCTTCAGAAATTAGCGACTTACCACCGGGATTTTTTACAAATACCGATCCTGGCAATAACGGGTAGTAACGGGAAAACCACAACAAAAAGGCTTGTTGCTGAAGTGCTTTCAAAAAAATTCAATATAAAAGCTACAAAAGGCAACCTCAATAACCATATTGGTGTTCCTCTGAGTCTGCTTGAACTTGACGATAAAACTGAAATAGGCATCATTGAAATGGGTGCCAACCATCAAAAAGAAATCGCTTTTCTTTCAGAAATTGCAAAACCGGATTTTGGGTATATCACCAACTTTGGAAAAGCCCATCTTGAAGGCTTTGGTGGCGTTGAAGGCGTAATTAAAGGTAAAAGTGAACTCTATGACTATTTGAAAGCCCATAATAAAATTGCTTTTGTAAATGCCGACGATGAAAAGCAGATGGCAAAACTTAAGAATACTAAAAAATTCAGTTTTGGAGAAGGTAAACACGCTGATTACAATATCCATTTTAAGAAAGCAGATCCTTTTGTAGAATTGGAATTTGAAGACATTGAAGTATCTACAAAACTCATTGGTGCGTACAATTTCAGAAATATTGCAGCTGCTGTTGGCATAGGACATTATTTTGGTGTTGACATACTAAAGGTCAAAGAGGCCATACAGAGCTTTGAAGCCAAAGACAACCGTTCTCAAATAAAAATCACTAAACACAATACGCTAATCTCAGATGCTTACAACGCCAATCCAACGAGTATGAAAGCAGCTTTAGAAAGTTTTGAAAATCAAAAAGCAGCTCATAAAGTTGCCATCCTCGGTGATATGTTCGAACTCGGAGAGGATAAAATCAAAGAACATCAACAGATTGCAGTTTTAACTCATAAACTGAATATCAATGAGGTTTACTTTTGCGGAAGTATTTTCCATCAAGCCCTATCAGCGCAAAGCTACAATACATTTGAAGAATTTGAAGAATTAAAAACCTACTTAAAGAAAAACAAAATTAAAGACGCACACGTACTCATCAAAGGCTCAAGAGGCATGGCTTTAGAACGTCTATACGAAGTGCTTTAAGATGTCTAAAGTCAGTTTTAAAGACATCAACAAAATAGCAATACCTGCAATAATTGCAGGTATTGCAGAACCGCTTATTTCCCTGACTGATATCGCTATAATTGGTAATGTAGAAAATAATGCAGTAGAAGCCCTGGCTGCAGTTGGATTGGTTGGTTCTTTTTTAAGTGCTATCATTTGGATTTTGGCACAGACCAAAACTGCTATATCGGCTCTGGTATCTCAGCACCTCGGCGCAAAACGCCTGCATGCTGTAAAGACACTTGTACCTCAAACCATTGCACTTAATTTTCTGCTCAGTCTGTTCATATACAGTTTTACAGCCTATTTTTCTGAATTTATCTTTCAAGAGCTGTTTGAGGCTAAAGACTTGATTTTAGAGTATTCAACTTCTTATTATCAAATCCGGGCTTTAGGGTTTCCACTTACCCTGGTTACGTTTGCCATATTTGGTGTTTTTAGAGGTTTACAGAACACCTCATGGGCCATGACCTGCAGTCTTACAGGTGGTGCTGTGAATGTAGTTTTTACTTATCTCCTTGTATATGGTATTGATGGCCTTTTTGAAGGCTTACACCTTACCGGTGCAGCTATTGGGAGTCTTCTGGCACAACTGACCATGTTAATCATGGCTTTGATTTATTTTTTCAACAAGACACCTTTTAACCTTAAAGTCAGTTTTAAGCCAAATCCTCAGCTTAGGCCACTGCTTGTCATGAGTCTAAACTTATTCTTAAGAACTCTCTTTCTTAACATTGCTATTATTACCTCCAACCGATTGGCGACTACTTATGGTAATAATCATATTGCTGCACAGAGTATTTTGATGAACATTTGGTTGTTTTTTTCCTTTTTTATTGATGGTTTTGCCAATGCAGGGAATGCTATTGGCGGAAGATTGTTTGGAGAGAAAAACTTTAAAGCTTTATGGCATTTAAGCATTGACATTTCAAAATATTCTATTGTAATTGCACTGGTACTTATTGGCATATGTGCCGTATTATACGAACCTATTGGTTTAATATTTAACGAGGATCAGGCTGTTTTAGGGATTTTTTACAGCTTATTCTGGATTGTTCTTGCCATGCAGCCAATAAATGCCCTGGCCTTTGTTTTTGACGGTATTTTTAAAGGATTAGGTAAAGCTAAATTTTTAAGAAATGTCCTGTTCTTTGCTACTTTTCTTGGGTTTCTGCCTACAGTATTAATTTCTGACCATTTCAACCTGGAGCTTTACGGTATATGGATAGCCTTTTTTGTTTGGATGCTCATCAGAAGCCTGAGTTTAATTTTTAAATTCAGGTTAGATTATCTTAACAGGGACTGAGTTTTATTTAAAAACAGTTTAACAAAACCTCACTCTTCATATCGTTATAATTCTCATACATTTACGATATGAATTTTGAAATCAGACAAAGCGGTTACAAATTTGAAGCCTACAGCGAGGAAGAAACTTCGCTTTTTGAGAAGCTGTTCGATATATTTAAGGAACTTATCACTTACACGTCCGGAGATTTTGATGAAGCCATAGATTGGCTGAAAGCATTAGACAAAGAATACAACCTCACTACAGAAGACTATACCATAGAGGATTTTATTGAAGATCTTAAAAAGAAAGGCTACATTCGTGAAGAAATAAAACAGGATGGTGGAAAAAAGATGTCGATTACAGACAAAACCGAACAGGCCATTAGAAAAAGAGCACTTGAGCAGATTTTTGGTAAACTTAAAAAAAGTGCATCCGGACAGCATCAGACCCAAAAAAAAGGACTGCATGGCGAACCTTCGGGAGATATGCGCCCTTATGAATTTGGTGATGCTTTAGATCAGATTTCAATGACTGAAAGCATCAAAAACGCTCAGTCCAGACAGGGTTTATCAGATTTTGACCTGACTGAAAGAGACCTGGTAGTTCAGGATTCTTATCACAGAACCCAAATGAGCACGGTTCTGATGATAGACATCAGCCACAGCATGATCCTTTATGGAGAAGACCGAATTACGCCTGCCAAGAAAGTCGCTATGGCACTGGCGGAACTGATCACTACAAGGTACCCAAAAGATTCTTTGGATATTATCGTTTTTGGTAATGATGCCTGGCCGATAAAAATCAAGGATCTTCCCTATCTAAATGTTGGGCCTTACCATACCAACACTGTTGCCGGTTTACAGCTGGCCATGGATATTTTAAGACGGAAACGCCAGGCCAACAAACAAATTTTTATGATTACCGATGGTAAGCCGAGTTGTCTGCGAATGGCAGATGGTACTTACTATAAAAATTCTGCAGGTCTTGACCCCTTTATCACCAACAAATGCTACAATATGGCAGCTCAGGCCAGAAAACTTAATATACCTATCACAACTTTTATGATTACCTCAGATCCTTATCTGCAAAAATTTGTAGACCAATTTACAAGATCAAACAAGGGGAAAGCTTTTTATTCCGGTCTTAAAGGACTGGGTGAACTCGTATTTAGAGATTATGAGCAAAACAGAAACAAAAGAACTAAATAACATGGATATACAGCATATAAAAACACTTGGAGAACTCAAAGACAGCGGTTATACTTCAAAATCGGTTAAAGACGAATTAAGAAATAACCTCACCCGAAACATAAAAAACAATGTCAATAGCTTTGAAGGGGTCATTGGTTATGAAAACACGGTCATACCACAAGTAGAACGTGCCATTTTATCCAAACACAACATCAATTTACTGGGTTTGCGCGGACAGGCCAAAACTATGATTGCTCGTAAAATGGTAGATCTGCTGGATGAATATATTCCAATTGTAAAGGGTTCTGAAATTAATGATGATCCGTTGCATCCCATATCCAGGTTTGCACAGGAACAAATTAAAGAACACGGAGATGATACACCAATTGCCTGGTTACATCGCGAAGACCGTTTTGCAGAAAAATTGGCTACGCCAGATGTGAGCGTGGCCGACCTTATCGGTGACATAGATCCTATAAAAGCGGCTAATCTTAAACTCAGTTATGCAGACGATCGGGTAATACATTTTGGGATGATCCCAAGAGCCAATCGTTGTATTTTTGTTATCAACGAACTGCCGGATTTGCAAGCCAGAATTCAGGTGGCTTTATTTAACATTTTACAGGAAGGTGATTTACAGATTCGAGGGTTTAAATTTCGTTTCCCCATGGAAATTCAATTTGTATTTACTGCAAATCCGGAAGATTATACCAATCGAGGAAGCATAGTTACCCCTTTAAAGGACCGGATTGGATCTCAAATCTTAACCCATTACCCAAAAGATGTACAAATTGCCCGTCAGATTACACAGCAGGAAGTTGAGTTATCTGATCATCAAAAGCAGGTTAAGGTTGCAGAAATAGCACAACTGTTGTTAGAACAAATCAGTTTTGAAGCCAGACAAAGTGAATATATTGATGTAAAAAGTGGAGTTAGTGCAAGATTAAGCATTAGTGCCTATGAAAACCTTGTGAGTACTGCAGAACGTCGTGCCATGATAAACGATGAAGACTACACTCAAATCCGTTTGTCTGATTTTGGAGGTATTTTACCGGCCATTACCGGGAAAATAGAACTGCTTTACGAGGGCGAGCAGGAAGGTGTAGAATACATTGCTCAGGGACTGATCGAAAATGCCATAAAAAGCCTTTACCAGTCCTACTTCCCTGAAATTAAAAAGTTGGAAAAAGAAGAGGACGACAAACCTCACGATGCCATAGTACGTTGGTTTACAGAAAATAAAGGTATTGAAATTTTAGATGATTCACCTGACAGCCTTTACCGGGAAGAACTTTCAAAAATAGAACCTCTTAAGGAATTTGTTTCAAAATACATCAAAGATGTTTCTGAGGATGATCAGTATTTTTATATGGAATTGGTCTTATGGACGCTGACCATCCACAAAAAACTCAGTAAACACCGCTTTGACAAAGGCAGTCAGTTTGAAGACTTGTTTGGGGATTTCATAAAAGGATTGTAAAGTTGCAGGTTTTTAACGAAGCGTAATAAAGCTTTAGTTCAAACTAATCGTCTTTTCTTGCTTTTTAGAGAAAGATAACATAATGACCTAAGCATTAAGATGAGGTGTTAGTATATTCTTTTTGAATATATAACAATAAATTTTTCCCTTCATTATTAACATTTTCCAGCCAGCTTATCAATCCTAAAAGACCAGCATTCCAAAGTTGCAAATGGGCATAGGCTTCATTTAACATTGTTTTGCCCTGCTCTGTTAATGGTACAGGAGTGTTATCATTTTTACTAAGCCTGATAAAATCAAAAAACTGTCTATATATATGCTGCTCGGAAAGCGCAGCATACATAAAATTGGATTGTTGATAATAATTTTTCAGGGTTTGATCGTACTTCATGATTCCATCTGAAACTGCTTTATTTCTAATTATTCTTAACTCTCCATTATTCTTTAACTGTTGGATGGTTCGATCATTAGACACAAACGATTTTATATCCAGGTTTTTTGTCCATAAGCGATATAGATCGTTAGAGTTATGCATTACTTCAGAAGATGATAAAGCATTTAAAACACTATCAATACCTGTGCTTGTTCGTTTCAGCTTTCCTAATATTAGTCCTGAATGGAGTGTATCAGATTTTAAATCTTCTATAATCGTGCTTATGAATTCACTTTCACGATTACGTTCCTGCATTTGCTCTCTCCAATTTTCAGCCAGAAATCCACAAAATACAGCAAGAAAAAGCATTAGGAATTCAAAGAAATAATGCTGGATTTTTTTCTTTGAGGAGTTATACAACTGCTTAGATTTAGGCGTTAAGTCTCCGGCTTTATGCTTAATATTTTTGTTTTTAGACCCGAGATCTTTTATATCTGCTGAAGTTTTGTGTTTGTTATCAATATTTTTTGCCATTATATTTTTTTGTTTAAGTGATTAAATCGTTAATAGGTTTCCTGGCACAATGTACACCGACTTTATTAGATTAAAGAATTGATGCCAATCTTAGCTTTAGGCTTAATTGAAATAGAATTTAGAATTATTTATCAAGCCATTTTTTGAAATTTGAAGCACGTTCTATGCTAACAATGGTTTCAAATTTATTTTCCGGTTCCGGGGTGAGGTCTATCTGAACTCTACTGCGGGATAAAGCCCTCATTTTTAAAATTGAATCTATACGGATCAGATACTTACGGTTGATGCGAAAAAAATCATTTGGATGAAGTATTCCTTCTAATTTATCAAGAGAAAATTCTAAGGGATATGCATTTCCTTTAAATGTTTTTAGATATACGGATTTTTGATATACATAGAAGTACGCTACTTCTGTCACGTCGATTTTGGTGAGTTTGTCGCCTATTTGTATAAAAAATCTTTTCTTGTAATCAGGTGCTTTGCCTTGAATTTGTTTTAAAAGCTTGTCAAAGTCTATTGTATAGCTTGACTTTAGTGTTTGATATTTATGTAAGCTGGTTTTTAAGTCATTAATTCGTATAGGCTTTAACAAATAAGCTATACTATTTAGCTGAAATGCTTTGATTGCAAATTGGTCATAAGCTGTCGTAAAAATGATTGGTGTGTTTATTTGTACTTGATTGAAAATACTAAAGCTCAAACCATCAGAAAGCTGAATGTCGAGAAAAATTAAATCGACTGGATTTTTCATAAGCCAACTGATCGATTTTTTAATGGATTCAATTTTAGCTTTTACCTGGATAGCAGGATCAATCCGGAATAGCATACGCTCTAACTTTTCGGCTGCAATTTTTTCATCTTCAATAATTACGACATCCATGATTGATTTTTTATTTATGTCAATTATGTTCAATTAAAGGTAATTTGGCAAAGAATTTATTATTCTTCAAATAAAAATCAGGATTTAAACTACTAATTAAAGCATATCTTTTTTTCAAATTTTTTAAACCTATTCCGGTTGACTTACTCTTTGAGGTTTTTGCCTGTAATAGATTACTGATGATTATGTGTTTATCTTCATATGTTATATCAATATGAAGAGGTTTCGATGCGTTAACCACATTGTGTTTTATAGCATTTTCAACAATAACCTGAAAGGAAAGAGGAGGTAAAAGCAAACTCATGATAGAGGCCGGAAGGTTTACGGAGTACGTTAGAGCTGCTCCGTAACGGATTTCCTGCAAAAAGAAATAGGAATGTAAAAAATCAAGCTCTTTTTCCAAAGTTGAAACTGCTTCTTCAATACTCTCAAGTACATAGCGATAGATGTAGGAAAACTCATCAACAAATAGTTCTGCTTTTTGGGCATCTTTGGCTATCAAACCGGAAAGTACATTTAAGCTATTGAACATAAAATGCGGATTAATTTGACTTTTTAATAACTCAAACTTTATCTGAGTCAATTCCTTTTTTAATGAATTTGCTAATACTTCAGCTTCTTTTTTTTGTCTGGAAAAAATCAAACCTTCCATAATAGATATTAGCAATATATTGACTACACAAAATATAAGTGCATTGTTAAATAGCACGTTACTCAATTTGTGTGAATATGGACTTATGGCATGTGCAAACAACGTAAAACAAACAGAAAATAGAACTGCAATAAATAGAGTTAAGCCAAATTGAACTGCGATTCTTTGAAGAGCTTTTGTTTCCCATGGCGCTTTACTTTTTAAGAATTGAATTACAACCAAATCTGCATAGGCAATCAAAAAAGAAGCTATTAGGCTCAAAACAGTACCACGAAAAAATCTTAACAAAAAATGTTGAAAATCTTTTAAAACATAATAGCCACTAAAATGGTTATATGTTATTAGATTTATTTGAATTACAATAACTAAAATTATAAGCAGCCAAACTAGCTGCTTATAAGAAATTAGCCCGTTATTTATTTTTAACAACATATATCAAATATAGATTTTTTAGGATGAAATTGAAGCTCAATTTGCTCTTGTCTTAAAATTGCTTTACAAAGCCAAATCTTAAAGAAGCATATTGATAATCTATGCTGATGGAAGCGTCTTCAAAATCGGTCTCTCTACTGAGCGAATTAAATTTTATGCCTCCCGTAAAATACCAATCTTTACCTAAATGGTAGTTCATGCCGCTTGCTATTTGAAAACCTAATCCGTGCCCTGTATCATTAATGATGTCGCCCTCCGAGTTTTCAGTTTCTATATGGATGTACAAACCTCCTACTCTTGCATAATAAGAAAAGGGAGAACTACCTATCTGGCGCATATACAGCAGGCCAAAAACATAACCTGTTTCTTCAAAAGACACATCATTTCCCGCAAAGGAATTATCTGCAGATAATGTATTCCAACCCCAACCTGCATATGCTCCAATATTGGGCATAAAACGATAGTGAAATAGTAGTTCTACTCCTCCACCAGCGTCTAAATTGGTATTGTTTAATTCTTTTGTTGCCAATGAGGCACCACCGGTTAATTCTAAACCAAATCTCTTTTCACTGTTTTGGGCCAGGGCACCTGATGATAACAGCAAAACCATTCCTACGATTGTAAATACTTTTGTTTTCATTGTATTTTAGTTTTAAATTAAAAATTACTCTACAAATGTATTTAGTGTCAGTATGTTATTTAAATTAAATGGGCTGAACGCGTACATAGGCTTTTTGAACACGTTCTATCGTAGTTTGAGTGAGTATTTCAATAATTAAAGATATCCTGTATATAATGCTTTAATATAATATCTGAAAAAGAACTTGAATAAGCAACGAAAACGATCTGTCGGCAAATAAGCTTGTGAAAAATACTGTCTGTTTACGTTTTATAACTATTAAAATGCCCGTTTTCTAATTCAATTTTTCCCACAGTATCTTACTGATATATTGGTTTGACTGAAAATTAAAGTAAGCATTTTTATCATAGATAACCGTATTAGAAGGTATAGAAGAATAGTCATTATCAAGCCAGAACGTATGCATATTGCTCCAAAATTTCTCAATGATATCTAGCTGCTCTTCTGAAAGTTTTACATAGCTACTGTCAATTTTGATTTTTTCATCTTTTACGGGTTGAGTTTTTATGTCCATAAACCGAAGTCCCTGTTCATTGGTTGAGGTCTCCCAGTATTTTGCATAATAATATACCCGCTTCTTGACGATTATTAAAGTGTAAATTGGAATAGCAGTAGCTATATTTGTTATTCCAGCATAGTTAGTAACGATCTTTATATAGTCGTTGTTTTTCATTTCCCTTAAAACAAGTGGATACGTTTTGTTGAAAAAGTAGCAGCTTAGATTTTTGTAATTGGTTTGTGGATGAATTTGCACAGAATGACTTTTTTCTGTTGAATTTTTGGGAATAAAGCGTAATGTATATGGCATGGATTCTAATTCCGTCAAGATTTGTTCTTGTTTGAATTCAAGAGTTTTAATCAACGTATCCTTAATCCAAAATGGATGTTTTGGTATTCTCATATCACCGTATAAACCAAATGTGCCATCTAAGACCGTTTTTTCTTCAGGCCTGAAGCAGGCAGAATCGATTATAATTTTGATTTGATTTTGGCTGAAACCATCTTTCGATAGCATGAAAAAAAGAATAATAAAAGCGAGCGTTTTTTTCATTTAAGGGTTTTGCATTTTAAAATTTAGGGTACAGCAAATATGATACCGAATATCAGTTATTTATGTTCTTGTAAAGTTTATTCATTGTAAACCTTATAACTACTCAACTTTGAATTCTCCAAGTGATAATCGTTTCTATTTATTTATGATGGCTTTGGTTATCAGTAGTTTATGGTTTGTTGCGTGTTTAAGAACGTGATTTAGCAAATAAATCACAGATAGAAAATCCGCGAGGATTTTCGTAAGTAGACTATAACTAGCAATGAATTATACACGGTGTACCTGTTGCACATCTTCAAATTTACAATAATTAATTTTACAATTAAGTCATCATTCAATGATGTAATATATTGTTATTTAGTTGGTTAAGTGTTATATTATCCATGCAAGGCAAAAAGATAACCCAGGAAAAACTGCTCACTACATTCCAACTTAGTGATCATGTCCTACCGGACAACTTCTACCGGCGATTAAAGCAAAAATTAGATCTAAAATTCGTCAGACCACTGACTAAAGACTTTTATAGGGCTGAGAAAGGTAAACCTGTCCGTCCGGCAGGCGGGCGTAAGAGACATTAGAGGTGCAAACAAATGCATGCTCACGGAAGCGTTGGCTTATAACATCAAAAAACTACTTTAATTTCAGAAAAATCCTACAAAAAATAGAGCAAAAGAAATTGCTTTTGTCCGATTCATAAAAAATGAGCTATATGACTTCTTTTAGATAATTCTAAGCCCTCCAAAAATTGAAATTCGTTATCTCTAATTCCTATAATTAAATCAATAAAAGCCCTTACAAGGGCTTTTATAAAATAGGCTTTTTTAGGTTTAGATGGGTTGCGCATCAGCCACCGTTGTTAGGTGTAGTTATTTTTTTATTCAAAGATTTTAAAAATTCGTCTGCTGTCACAACAGGTAATAATGATTTTTTAAAGTCCTTTCCATTTCTTGTTATTATAATTTCACATTCCGATTCTGTCGCACTAAAATATTGCAATGCGTCTTCAAAGTCCTTTATTGAAGAATTGAGCCCTTTTTCAATTGTTTGTTCATCAAGCGAGCATATTTCACAGATTATCTTAAATTTTCTTAGTTTTTCCCTCGCTATTTTTCCATTCTCAAATTTTGCAAGATAATAGTTTACTGTTGCGAATGAAATAGGTGAAACGACCATTGTTAATTTTTCCTTTTCCGCTAAAGTTGCAATTTTTGCAATCGGTTCATAAAATGGTTTTCGCTCACCTAAAAAGTCCAGCACTACATTCGTATCTATAAAAATCCTTTTGCTCATTTATATTTCTCAATTAAATAATCAGAATATTCTTTTTTATAGTTCAAATCAGCTGGGATTTCAGTTCCTGTTGAGATACTTTTCACGAAAGGTGAAATCTCAAATTCTGATGTGTCATTTTCAGAAGTCAGAGATTGTAAATAAGCCTCTACAATTCGAGATAAACTCATTTTTTTGTTGGAAGCATATTCTTTAGCTTTTTCAATAATCCTTTGATTAAGCTTTAAAGTCAGTTTCGTATCCATAACCAATTATTTTATACGTACAAATATATAAATATAATCCGTATGATTCGATTTAGCGATGACTTTTTGTTGTGAGGTTTAATTACACTCAGGGGATTGGTGTATGGTTAGTGGCGAATAAAAATACACGAACCTTTTTTATTCAATCGTAAAATTACCAAAAAAAACAGACTTATCGTTTTAGTCCAAACCTCGCCATTAACTATACTCCGTGTTTTGAATAGTGTTTTATTTTTCGAGCAGTTCAGATTTTACATTTTCTGGAAGTTCACGCCAATCCAAATCCAATAGAGCTCCTTGCAGTGAATAAAGGTAGTAGCATTTTGGAATAGTTTTGTTTGGATAGTTATCACAAATCTTTTGATAAGCCACTTTAGATGTCATTTCAGCTAAATCAACTAAAGTAAATATACCAATCTCGTTCAGCTTTTTAGCTATAGTTTTTCCAATGTTTTTGGCATTCATTAGTCCTCGGGTTTTGTGTAGGTTACAATGTCAATTCCAACTCCGTTAGGGTCAACGATTGCAAAATGTCTGTCGCCCCAAGGTTCGTCTCGGATTTCGATTTCCATTTGAATACCTTTATCATTTAACTGCTTGTACAATTCATCAACATTTTCAACTTCAATAGTCAAATACATTCCTTTTCCATTAAATGCTGGTTGGAAAATCGGTTTTTGGCTTGGGTGGTTTGGTAGCAAAAAACTTATTTCTGCTGATTGATTGGGAGTGTGAAGCAATAGATAAAAGTCGTTTTCAAAGCTCACTCCAAAATCCAAAACTTCTGTGTAAAATTTTTTGGTTTCCTGTAATTTTTCGGTAATTATTCCTGCGTTAAGTTTCATTTTGTTTGTTGTTTGTGCCTTTGCCCAACCTACTGACAGAACAAATGCGGTTAATAATAATGCTTTCATTGTCAATAATTTTGTTCATACAAATTTAGGCTGACAATAAGGCGAGGAATTGTAAAAATCGGACAAACTTAGTGGAAGGCTTCGGAAGGTGTTACTCCGTAAAATCTTTTGAAATTTTTGATGAAATGGGCCTGGTCAAAAAATCCAACATCAAAGTACAGTTTGTTTTCTTTTAGACTTTGTTTAGAAGGTTTTGCATTTAAAATGTACTGAAAACGCACAACATTACTAAACGATTTTGCAGTTGTACCGATATAAAAGTTGAAAATTCTGCGAAGTTGTCTCGGGCTTAATCCTGTATTAAGGTCTTTTTCGGTGTCCAAAAATCCATTCCTTTTAAAAATCAAATTTAGCGAATCTAAAAAACGCTGGTCACATTTAATACTTTGGTTTTTTGAAAATCCGATAATTTTTTCATTTAGGATTTCTATTATCTTCTCAAATGAATCCGCAGGTTTAATTTTTGAGTTAATCCACTCTGAATAGTTGGGCAAAATTTTGTTCAGTTCCTGAGATTGATCACTTAAAGTTTTGGCATTTACTCCGAACAAATGAGTAAATGTAGAAGGTAAAAATCGAATGCCGATATAATCAAATTCTTTGCCGATTGGGAACTGAACGAACTTTCTGCAAAATCCCATCACAAAGTTCTCAGCTGGGTTTTTATGGTCAAAAAATATATCGATACAGCCGTCAGAAACTACTCGGTAATTATAATCGTTTTTTAGAGGTTTCTGTGTTTTGAGTTGCCAATAGCAATAAATGAAATCTTCAATTTCTTTACCTGGTTTGCTTTCTTGATAACTTATTTCGTTATTGTTAGCCGAAACTGTTGGCTGAATTGGTTTGTAATATTTTTTTATGGTTTTTAGTTTATTCACTGCATTTTTCGCATTATGCACAGCGGATTGGTGTATAGTTAGTGGCGACTAAAAATACACGAACCTTTATTATTCAATCGTAAAATTAGCAAAAAAATCCAGACTTAACAATTTAGCCCAAATCTCGCCATTAACTATACACCGTGTTGTGTGTAGTGCTTTTTTCAGCTTACTACACTCAAGTTTTGATTCAGCAGTTCCACGTTGAAATTGATTTTTGCGTTAAGTGCTCTAAATACTTTTAAAATTGTTTCAAATCGTGCATCTGTTAAATTGTTCTCTATTTTGGAAATCTGTGCTTTTTGAACTCCAACTAGTTTTCCGAGTTGAGCCTGTGTCAGTTTTCTTTCCTTTCGAGCTTGTTTTATTGCTTGTCCAATCAAATCAAGACGTAATTCGTTTTCAAATTCGTCTCTTTCTGGCGTTCCGACTTCGCCAATATATTTATCGGTAATTTCGTCTAAGCTTTTTGTTTTAATTTTTTTATTGCTCATAATATTATTTTTTAGAGTCAAAATATTGTTTCATTATCCGTTCAGTCTTTTTAATTTCTTTAGGCGGTGTTTTAGCCGTTTTCTTTTCGATTCCATGAGTAGAAACAACTACAGTCTCGGTTTTGTCGGTTTTATCCCAGAAAGCAAAAAGTCGGTAGTAGGTCTTATTGTGAAGAGTTCTAAATTCCCAAATATTGTCATTTAGCTTTTTGAAAAGTTCGCTGTCATTTATTATTTGAGCTTTCTGCATATTGTAAATTATTTTCTTCCGAGCCTTTTCGTTCAGTTCATTTAAGAACTCATCAACTTCGTCCATCAACTCAACCTTAAATTTTTGATTCATTCAATCAGTTGTTTTGACAAAGATAGGTGTTTCTTTTTTAGGAAACAATATTATTTTTAATAGGATTTTCGTGCATTACACACAACTAATATATATCCCCAAAAATACATCACTTTTTTTTAAATTTAAACTTAGTGCCCATACAATTATTACATCTTAAAAATAAAGAAATACTAATACACCACTCAATATCAAAACTTTAAAGCATTGTAATATTTACAAACAGATACATATGTTTCTATATGATTAAGGCCACTCTGCCTTAAGGAATTTTAAATAAGAAAGATTTAACCCTTGACTTGCGCCTCTTCCCATCTTTATTTTTTATTTTTCCAAATAAGTTATCAATCAAAAAAAAGCGTATTTTTGCAAACTTTTTTAACCCTTTTTTTGTCAGCGTACTGGTTTGCAAAACCTAATTTTCAAACCCTTACAAGACGTTTTTTACAATGAAAAACACCTATTTTAACCTGATCGATCAGAGTTTTTACTTTCCACAGGAAGGCTTTGACTTAAGAGATGACAACCTTACTTTTCACGGCGTTTCGCTAAAGTACCTCATCGAAAAACACGGCACCCCTTTTAGGTTTATTTACCTTCCTAAAATCGGTGACCAGATCAAAAAAACTCGAAATCTGTTTAACCGTGCCATCAAAAAAAACAGTTACAAAGGCAAATACCACTTTTGCTACTGTACAAAGTGTAACCATTTTTACCATGTCATCAATGAGGCGCTCAAGCATGATGTCAACCTGGAGACTTCTTCAGAATTTGATATCGACCTGATATTAAACCTCGAAGCCAAAGGCAAGGTAGATAAAGACCGACTCATTATACATAATGGGTACAAGACAGAGGGCTATCTCAAAAAAATAGTGCAAATGCAGGAAAATGGTTTCAAGAATTCCATCCTCATTCTGGATAGCACACACGAGCTGGACCGCCTGGAAAAACTAAAGCCTAAGCAAGTCCTGAAAATTGGAATCAGGATGTCAATCAACGAAGAGTCACAATCGGCTTATTATACATCCAGACTGGGCATTCCGGCAAAGGAAATCATAGATTTTTTTAATACTAAAATCAAAAACAACGACAAGTTTGAGTTAAAAATGCTGCACTTCTTTGTGGATTCCGGCATAAAAGATTCTTTGTACTATTGGGGTGAATTCCAAAGGGCTTTAAAACTCTATACAGACCTCAAAAAAGAAAGCGAAAACCTTACGGCTTTCAATTTAGGTGGTGGTTTCCCGATTAAAAACTCACTGGGCTTTGATTATGATTATGAATACATGATCAACGAGATTGTCAAAAACATCAAAGACGCCTGTGAAAAAGAAGGGGTATTAGAGCCGGACTTGTTTACAGAATTCGGAAAATACACGGTGGGCGAAGCCGGTGCTATCATATTTGAAGTTCTTGAACAAAAACACCAGAACGACACAGAAACCTGGTACATCATCAACAACTCTTTAATGAATACAATTCCGGATGCCTGGAGTATCAACGAAAAGTTTATTCTTCTTCCCATCAACAAATGGAATAATGAATACAGGCGCGTCAACATTGGCGGGATAAGCTGCGACCACTCCGATTATTATAATTCTGAAGATTTTAATCAGGAGGTGTTGCTGCCCAAATATGACAACCAGGACAAAGAGCCATTGTATCTTGGCTTTTTCCATACCGGTGCTTATCAGGATTCCATCAGTGGTTATGGCGGCATAAAACATTGCCTGATACCATCACCAAAGCACGTCATTATAGACCGTGATGACAAAGGCAACTTCGTCGACTACGTCTATAGAGAAGAGCAGTCTGCTAAAGATATGTTTAATATTTTAGGCTACGACTCATGAGCACTTACGCAGGTATTTCCAAAGACTTAGCCACTTTCGAAAAGGCTAAAATTTTACTCCAGTCCATTCCCTATGACGGAACTTCTACCTGGGGAAAAGGAGCTGACAAAGGTTTTGAGGCTTTTTTAGAGGCCTCAGAGAATATGGAACTTTACGACATCGAAACAGATTCTGAAGTCTATAGACTAGGTGTGCACATTTTGGAAGAGATCTCGGAAGACCGTTCACCGGAATTGATGTTTGAAGCCGTTTACAACAAGACCAATAAACTTCTAAAAACAGATAAATTCCTTACCTTTTTTGGTGGTGAACATTCAGTGAGTATCGGCATTATCAAAGCTTTTTACGAAAAACATCCGGATCTTACCGTCGTGCAAATCGATGCCCACGCAGATTTAAGGCAAACCTATATGGGGACGCCTTACAACCATGCCTGTGCCTTGCATGATGCTTCTCAAAATACAAACCTGATCCAGGTCGGCATCAGAAGTATGGACATTTCAGAAAAACAATATACCAATGACGACCAATGCTACTTCGCACAGGACATTGTCGGCCAAAAAGAATGGATGGAAAAGGCGGTCAGCCAAATGTCAGACAAGGTGTATATTACCATAGATCTGGACGCTTTCGACCCTTCAATTTTACCGGGAACCGGCACTCCTGAACCCGGCGGATTAGGCTGGCATGAAACTTTAGAATTCATATTGAAAATCTTTCGGCAAAAAACAGTCTTGGGATTTGATATTGTGGAATTAGCACCTATCGAAAACCACAAAGCCTCCGAATTTCTGGCGGCTAAACTTTATTACAAACTTTTATCTTATAAATTTAAGCAACATGGCTAACAAAGGAAAAATCTCTCAGTTTATACTTGAACATTACAAGCATTTTAACTCTGCAAGTCTTGTCGATGCCGCAAAAGCTTATGAAGCGCATTTAGATTCCGGCAAAAAGATGATGGTCACTTTAGCCGGAGCTATGAGTACTGCCGAGCTGGGCAAATCTCTGGCTGAAATGATCAGACAGGATAAAGTGCATATCATTTCTACAACCGGGGCCAATTTGGAGGAAGACATCATGAACCTGGTCGCCCACTCCCATTACAAACGCATTCCCGAATACAGAGACTTAACTCCTCAGCAGGAATGGGATTTGCTGGAAAAAGGTCTCAATCGCGTAACCGACACTTGTATTCCTGAAGATGAAGCCTTTAGACGTTTGCAGCAACACATTTTTGAAATTTGGAAAACAGCTGAAGAGAATGGCGAACGCTTCTTCCCGCATGAATTCATGTATAAAATATTGAAATCAGGCGTTTTAGAGCAATACTACGAGATTGATCCAAAAAATTCCTGGATGCTGGCAGCCGCTGAAAAAAATATACCCATTGTTGTTCCCGGCTGGGAAGATTCTACCATGGGCAATATTTTTGCTTCATACTGCTTAAAAGGCGAATTGAAGCCTTCTACCATGAAATCAGGTATAGAATACATGACCTGGCTCGCCGATTGGTACACCGACAATGCCGAAGATAAAGGTATTGGCTTTTTTCAAATTGGCGGAGGTATAGCCGGCGATTTCCCGATTTGTGTGGTGCCCATGCTCTATCAGGATATGGAACGCACAGACACCCCATTCTGGAGTTATTTTTGTCAGATTTCTGACTCTACAACCAGCTACGGCTCCTACTCCGGTGCTGTGCCCAATGAAAAAATCACCTGGGGAAAACTGGACATCAAAACGCCTAAGTATATCATAGAGTCAGATGCGACGATTGTAGCACCTTTGGTTTTTGCTTATTTGTTAGGGTGGTAGATTTCCTATAAAAATGTAAAAGCCATCAAATTGAGTGATTTTTTGAGCGCAGCGCAAAAAATTGTATCGAAATCAGATTTTTTTAACTTAAATAGGTCTCGATACAGTTCTCCTTATCAGTCGAAATACTAAACCTGACGTTATTCGTTTGATACAACGAAACATATAAATTAAACTGATGTAAAAAAACCGTCAGATTGAGTGATTTTTTGAGCGCAGCGCAAAAAATTGTATAGAAATTAGGTTTCTGCAAAAAATACGTTTAGAGCTATTTCTCCTTATCAGTCGAAATACTACCAATGACGTATTTATGTAAACATTTAAAATACATGTACTTATATCAAATCGAGTGAGTAATTATTCTGACCTCAAGAAGGGAAAAATAAATAATTGTATCGAGATTTATTTCCAGGATCTCGATACCATTTTTCTTTGATTTTTTCTAAATCAAAGGAAAAACACTACCTATGACGTCCTTGGTAATTTATTAAATTTCAATGTTTTAAAATTGCTTCCTTTTCTTTTTTGCATTGCCCAAAAAAGAAACAAAAAAGTCTAGGCTTACAAACCTTTATCTAAATTTATCGTTTGATGCCTAAATTTTATGAACTCGCTTACACGTTTCTATAATGATAGGTTAATCCGTTTAGCTCAAACAACATAAAATTTTTGACGGCATTTTCACTTCAAATTTTACGATAAATTTTTGTAGGCCGGATTTTTCGTTTTGATTATATAAGACGTCACTGGCAATTTTTGTAAAATTTTTTCCAGATGCTCAACCTGACGTAAGTAAATCGCTTATTGGCATTCAAAAATTCACATAGATTAAGATAAACTTTAATTCTATTGGATGACAATCTGATCCTGACCTTTGAATTTTTCGTAAAACCCGGGATAATTTGATTTGAAGTTTTCTACAATAAAATCATAAGGTATGTCTTGAAAATGCCCATAGTCTTCAAGATAGGTCATAAATTTGTCATTATCTTTATTGTATTCCTGCAGAACAGCATCTTCAGTCCCATTAAAATCTAAAACCTTAACATTGTAGTGGTTACAAAGCTCTTTATTAAAAGCCGGTGAGCATTTCACCCATTTGTCGTTGTAATAGACATCTACAAGACCGTGAGGTGTCAGCTCATTTGTGCCAATAATTTCTTCCAGACGTTCAGTCGCTATATGGTTAGATACTTTAGCAAGATGAAGCCTGGCAGGTATTCCAAAGACCCTTAAGCAGGTAATGAATAAAATAGCCTTATCAATGCAATGTCCATGTGGTTTTTTCGCAATATTACTGGCTTTAAAATCCGCTTTGGTCAACCCAATATTAAAAGGTGTATAGCGCCAGTTATCACGTATCGTGAGGTATAATTTATGTATCAGTTCTTCTTTTGGCGCCAAATCCGAAAAGTCTTTGATCATAGATTGAATGATCGGACTGCTATAATCAAAATAATAGGTTTCTTTGGTATATTTCATTTTGTAAAGTTAGGCTTAACTAGAAAATCAATCTAAAAACGAATATCAAAACAAATTACTAAAAAGGTTAATACCTTGTTTTAAATCAAAACTTTTATCGAATTTTGAATAAATATAACACTATAAATAAAAATGAAGAAAATCATTCTCTTACCTTTATTGATCTGCCTTTTATCTTGTGGTGCTTCAAAAACTGTAAAGCAGTCAGAAAAATCCCTAAAAGGCAACTGGGTTCTTGAAGACATGTCCTCTACAGTTGTCGGAGAACTTAACTTTACAATTTTTGGCCAGTCCTCAAGAAACTGCATTATTGGAAGTTCATGGGAATTTATTCCAAACAATAATACAGGAAGCTATATGGAAAGTGGGTCAGCTTGTAATGCTGAAGAAAACTATTTTGTCTTTAGCATAGATGAAGTTGACGCCATTTCTGGATTTTATGATTTTTTGCTTAAACCCACCGACGCCAAAGGAAAATCAGAAACCAATAAAGGCTACAGATTAGAATTGGTAAGCCTTACAGGCAGCACTATGGTCTGGAAACACACCATAAGTTTTGAAGGCAGGCCTGCTACATTAACTTTTAATTTTATCAAATCATAAAAAGCATGAATATAAACATAAAAAACATAGCAATCATTGCAATATGCATGATTACAGTAACACAACTATCTAGCTGTAAAGCCATTGATAATGCCAACAACAAACAAAAAGGAGGTGCAATTGGTGCTACCGGAGGAGCCATTCTTGGAGCAATAATCGGCAATAATGTGGGCAACGGTAACAACAGCGAACTAGGCGCTGTAATTGGAGGCGTTGTTGGAGGTACTGCCGGTGTACTCATTGGAAAAAAAATGGACGAAGAGGCCAAAAGAATTGAAGAAGAAATACCCGGTGCACAGGTAGAACGAGTTGAAAACGGTATTGTGTTAACCTTTGACGAAAAAAGCGGCGTATATTTTGCAACAAATAAATCGAATATCAATGAAGCTTCTCAGGAAACCCTAAACAAGCTGGCGAATATTTTTACAGAATATGACAACACCAATATTTTGGTCGTAGGACATACAGACAGCACCGGCGACGACAGCTACAACATGAAATTGTCTAAAGAAAGGGCTTTAAGCGTTTCAAATTATCTTATGAGCAAAGGCATAAGCGGAAGCAGGATCACTACAGAATGGTTTGGGGAAACTCAGCCAACTCACGACAATTCTACTGCTGAAGGCCGCTCAAAAAACAGGCGTGTAAACATTGCTATCGTACCTAATGAACAAATGATTCAGGAAGCCCGCGAAGAAGCAGGGAACTGATCGTTATGAATTTTAAGATGATTAATCTCCTATGAAACCTCAACGACAGATAGACATTGTATCTAATACAAGTGCATAATATCTTTTGGAAGTTCGGTCTCATTTACTTGTAAAAGCTTTTGAAATGCTTTCTGCAGTCAAAAACTCAAAGCACGAAGCAAGATAAATAGCGGATAGTCTTTTAAAGACAATTTGAATCAAATTAACCGTTTCTATACAAAAAGAAGAATAGTATAGTTACGGTTTCTTATTTTATCTAATTTTGCCAACTATGGAAAGAGAGCATATTTATCAGTCAAAGATAGAAGACTTAAATCAAAAGAAAAGCCGGCTCAAGTCTAAATTACTGCAAATAAGCCTGCTTAGACTTGTTGTTTTTTTAATTTGCGCTGCAGGCATCTATATGTTTTGGTCTACTACCTTTGCTGTGGTAGGATTTGTTTTGGCTTTTATCATTTCATTTATTTTTCTCATTAAAATTCATTCAACCCGGAAAAGGGCCTTACACAAAACCAAACTGATCATAAAAATTAATGAGGATGAGATAAGCGCTTTGCACGGCAATTTCGATCAGTTTTATGGTGGTAAGCGTTATAAAGATTCCAAACACGCCTTTGCTGAAGATATAGATTTGTTTGGAGACTTCAGTTTTTTTCAATTTGTAAATCGAACCGGATTGATTCATGGCGAAAAACGTTTGGCGGAAAATTTTAAGAGCAACGAATGTAATGACATTTCCCAAAAACAGAGTGCGGTGAAAGATCTGGCAGAAAGACTTGATTTTAGACAAGGTTTTACTGCAGAGGCGCAAATGCTGGAAAAACAGAAAGATCTGGATACGCTACTGAGCCAATTGGAACAACATAATGCTTTCGTCCCAAAATACATGTATAGCTTAAGCCTCATATTTTCCGTATTATCCTTAGGTGTCGTTATACTTTATGCCACAGAAACCATCACAGAAATGCAATTGGTGTTGTGGATTTTCCTGGGTCTTGGTATTACAGGTGCGTTTTTGAAAAAAATTAATAAACTGTCGCAGACAACAGCAAAAGCTCAGGAACTATTCAGGCAATACCACAAATTAATTTACGCCATAGAAAATGAAGACTTTAAGTCTGATTTACTTTCAGAACAAAAGAAAAAATTATTCACCAACAACCAAAAAGCTTCTGAAGCCATCAAGGAATTTTCCAGATATATAGATGCACTTGAACAAAGACAAAATCTTATGGTAGGTTTTGTTCTGAATGCTTTGAGTTTATGGGATCTGAGACAATGCTACAAAATAGAAAAATGGCTCAGAACTCACCAAAAAAATATCCAGAACTGGTTTGATGTTCTGGCATTTTTTGATGCAAAAAATAGTCTGGCTAACCTGGCCTATAACCAAACCACCTTTTCATATCCAGAGCTTACAGCTGGCAAGAGCACTATTTTGGAATGCCATGCTGCTACACATCCGCTTATTCCAAAATCTCAGGCTGTAGTCAATGATTTTAAAATAGACCAGACCTCATTTTTGATCATAACAGGAGCCAATATGGCCGGAAAAAGTACATTCTTAAGAACCGTATCCCTTATGATTGTCATGGCCAATTCCGGTTTACCGGTATGTGCAGAGCAATGTCTGTACAAACCCACAAAACTGATTACCAGCATGAGAACAACAGATTCGCTTAGCAGTGAAGCCTCGTACTTTTTTTCTGAACTCTCCAGACTTAAAACTATAGTCGAACATATACAAGGTGAAAATTATTTTATCGTCCTGGACGAAATACTCAAAGGCACAAACTCACACGACAAAGCCAAAGGTTCGAAGCAATTTGTAGAACGACTGGTAAAGAGCAAAAGCACGGGAATCATTGCCACACACGATTTGAGTCTCTGTAGCCTGGCTGAAGAATTAAATGAAGTCAAAAATTATTACTTTGACGCCGAAATTATTGAAGGCGAATTGCATTTTGACTATAAATTTAAAAAAGGAATTTGTCAAAATATGAATGCCTCCTTTTTATTAAAGAAAATGGGAATTGTATAAAATGCTTTTAAAATTCAACTAAAGTGGTCTTGAGTATAAATTAATTGTGCTTATTCAGTCCCATATGAAAGAAGTAAGCGTAAAGACTTAAGAGGATAGAGAATTGATATAATCGAATAGCCAAAATGTTACCTCTTCTGACAAGTAAATAATACTCAGTACTCTGTACTAAATACTCTGTACTAAATACTCTATACTAAATACTCTGTACTAAATACTCTGTACTCAATATTTTGTACTCAATACTAAAAAAAAAATAACCCTTTGCCAGTCAAACTTTTAGACTATATTTACCAAATAAAATCGACGACCAATGAAAATTGTAAATATATATACCTGTAAATACACAAAAGTCATTAAGACTTGTCGGACTAATTATTTATTGTAGCCTGTAAATCAATTCAACAATATTTTAAAAAGTCCGACTTTAAGTTGGACTTTTTTTATGCTATAAAATCAACCTATGTAAAACAAAAAAATTGAAACGTCTTGCTTTAAACTACTTCTCTACTTTTAAAGGCTTATCCCGTGAGATATGGTGGTTAGCCCTGATAACTTTCATCAACAGGTCAGGTACAATGGTCATTCCTTTTTTGTCTTTGTATTTAACAGAAGATCTTTCTTTTTCTAAAAATGAGGTTGGCTGGATCATGTTTGCTTTTGGCCTGGGTTCGGTTGCCGGTACCTGGATTGGAGGTAAAGTTACAGACTCCATCGGCTACTACAAAGTATTGGTCAGAAGTCTGCTTGGCACGGGTGTCTTATTTATATTACTACAACTGGCACAGTCCTTTTTTGAAGTTTGTGCGGGCATATTTTTGGTCATGGTTGTTGCAGATACATTCAGGCCTGCCATGTTTGTTGCCATCAATGCTTACAGTAAGCCTGAAAACAAAACACGTTCAGTGACTTTGATCAGGCTGGCCATCAATTTAGGATTTTCAGCAGGTCCGGCCATAGGTGGATTAATCATTTCTACAATGGATTATGGTGGTTTATTTTGGGTAGATGGTATTACCTGCTCACTGGCTGCAATTTTACTCATCAAGGTTTTAAATCCTAAAAAAGTAAAACCCACTGATAATGATATGCAGGAAAACCCAATATCTGCTTACCGCGATGCTCCCTATTGGGTATTTTTCACAGCCATGTTTGTTTTCATGTTGATATTCATACAGTATTTTTCAACAATGCCCTTGTATTACAGAGAAGTATTTTTGATGTCCGAAATTCAAATAGGCATTTTGCTAGGCCTGAACGGTTTTTTAATATTTGCTTTAGAAATGCCGCTTATCCATTGGTTAGAAAAAACAAAAATATCAAAAGTTGGTTTGACCCTCATTGGGCTTGCCCTTACAGTTATGAGCTTTGCTGTGCTCAATCTGTCAGGTTGGATTGGGATTTTAGTGATTGGAATGATACTGGCTACGGTTGGAGAGATGATCGG
>CAZQKB010000016.1:0-73416 GCA_964593755.1 uncultured Mesohalobacter sp.
AAATGGGCTCTCCCAAACCTTAGAAAATAATAATCGACAGAGTTACTGACAACGGTTGGTGTATAGTTAGTGGCGACTAAAAATACACGAACCTTTTTTATTCAATCGTAAAATTAGCAAAAAAAATCGGACTTTGCGATTTAGCCCAAACCTCGCCATTAACTATACACCGTGTTGTAAAACGTACTTTTTTCAGACTTTAATTGATATATTAACTTTACCACCAAGTCCTTTTTCTACAATGTCAAATAAGGTTTTTAAAGTCAAATTACTGCCATTATTTTCCACGCGAGAAATATAAGTCCGCTTTTTGTCAATTAGTTCACCAAGTTGTTCTTGGGTCAGGTTTTTTTCTTCACGTGCGTTTCTAAGGAGCAAACCAATTTTAAATGATTCAAAGTCTCTGTCCAATTCGTCTCTGCGTTCAGTTCCTTTTTTTCCGTAGACTTTGTCTTTTATGTCTTTCCAGCTTTTAGTTTCCATTGTCTTTATTTTTTTCTTCGTAATATTCTTTCATCAATCGAACAGCTTTGTCGATTTCTTTTTTCGGTGTTTTTTGCGTCTTTTTGGTAAATCCGTTTAAGAGTATAACCAATTTACCTTTGTCGAAGAAACAAAAAACTCGCCATATATTCGAACCTAACTTTATTCTAGCCTCAAATAGTCCTTTTTGAGTTTTTATCGGTGCAAGATATGTTTTCGGGACGTGTTGATAGGTTTCAATTATTTCAATGACCTTAAATATTTTGTCCTGAACCTTTTTCGGTTGAGCAAGCAAAAAATCCTCAAAATAATTTTTATATTGTATTACTTGCCTAACTTTTTCCATCCTGACAAATGTAACTTAAAAGTTACTATTTTCAAAATATTCAGCTGTTGAATTTTAAGTTAAAAGCGTTTTGTGTATGTTTTACAACGGTCTCGTATAACCGTCAGTTACGGGTTAATATGCGTTAATTTTCGGTTTGGCACTGACTTTAGCAATTCCGAGTGGATTCGGACGTAGTCGAATCCGCCGTAATTGCGGTTATACATTGTTGTAGCACGTTATTTATTACTTTCATATAGTTCAATTGCTTTCAAGTACTTCATTCCTCCAGTCTCGGTTTGGTCGTTAATAAATCCGCCCAATTCAGGATGGTTTTCGTTAATCCAATTTAAAAATTTATCTCTGTTTGCAACAAATAATGAGTCGTTGAAAATCACATACTTTGTTGTTTCAATACTTATTATTTTATCCTTTTCAAAACGTATAACTTGGTCAGTAACGATTGGTTCCTTGTGAAGGAAAGAGATTCTTTTATCCGTTTTTGAAATTTTAGCTTTTACAGTTCCGTTTTCTTCCTCAATTTCAAGGATTTTGTAAGTCGGTTCAAATACCGAATCCCATTTTAACCATTCCACGTACTTATTTTTGGAAAAGGTTTGTTCATAATCGTATTCGGTTTCCTTTGTCAAAAGACTATCGGTCAGTACAGTTTCGATTACAGAAACATTTGATTGATCAAGAGTCTCGTAATAATTTTTAGCGATTTCCAATTTGTCAATTACCGTTTCAGAATTTTTACAGGAAATAATTCCGATTATTAAAAACAATAAAAGAACTGTGATTTTATTCATTTTGGGTTTTGTTGGTCATAATGTGCTACAACGTATTGGGCTATGAGTAGTGCGAGCCAAAAAAGACAAAGCCTTTCAATTCAGCACCGACCCAAGCGAACAATTTTTTAATTTATAAATTTCAATCCATAAATATAGAAATTGTGAGCGAAAAAAATGCCAAACCTTCGAATTTTGCCCAAAACCTCGCATTACTTATAGCCTCGTGTTAGGCAACGTTTTCATCAGCGTATTGTTTTATTCCATTCAGCTCGTTTCCTTTATTTTCCATTCCTTCTTCGATGTCAAAATCGTCTTGAAGTCCAAGCCAAAACTTAGCCGAGTTTCCGAAATATTTACTTAAACGTAGTGCTGTATCAGCTGTTATTCGACGTCGTCCATTTACAATTTCAGATATTCGAGTTTGCGGAATTTTCAAATCTTTAGACAGTCGATAAGCCGAAATCTCGAGTGGCTCAAGAAATTCGTGAAGTAAAACTTCGCCAGGATGAACATTTGATAACTTTTCCATTTTCTTTGTTTTTAATGATAATCGATTATTTCAACTTCGCTAGCATTTCCATTATTCCATTCAAAAATTATTCGCCATTGTTTATTAATTCGGATGCTATAAAATCCACTTAAATTTCCACTCAATTTTTCAAGTCGATTAGATGGCGGAATTCTCAAGTCAGCTATATTTTGAGAATTATTCAGCATTCTTAATTTTCGGCGTCCAATTTTTTGAATATTAATTGGCATTTTCTTTACTCGATTTCCATTCCAAATTTGTTCAGTGGTTTTCGAGCGAAAAGAAACAATCATATATTTGTTTTACGTTACTGACGTCAAAGATAAGTAAAATATTTTAATTTGAATTCGGGTCAAATGTTGCCTAACGGGAAGTGTATCTTTCAGTGGCGACCAAATAAGCACAGCCCTTAGTTTTCAGTCGTAAAGTTAGAAAATAAATCCCAAACTTTCTGTTTCAGCTCCTAAACCACGCCATTGAAGATACATATTGTTAGGCAACGTTTTTTATTTGTCAAATGTATCAACCCATTCAAAAAAAGGTGAGTAAATTGGTTCGTGTTCATAATCGTTTACTTCTTTTTCTAATCTCAAACTATCTAAAGTTATATTATTCTTTTTCTTTAAATAATAAAAAGCATATTTATAATGATTTATACTATCGCGAAATGAATAATAGTCCAAATCTTCGTTCCAAAATTTTTCTTGATACTTAATACTACCATCCAAATTAAAATGCACTTTTCTAAATCCATAATGTCCATAACCTCCTTTTCCTGAATAAATGGCTATTTTCTTTTTTTTGTCTAATTCTATACCTTCTCCAAGAGAAGAACCTGAAAGTTCTTCGGAATATTCGAACTTTTTCAAATTCGGGTTGAATAAATAAACTGTATAATTTTGATTAGCACCACCAACATTATGTTGAAATTCAAAATCATCATAACCATCAAAGTTTATATCTTTTAATTTATCATTGGTAAATGAAAAATAGTCGGTGTATTCTAAATCGATTATATTTCGTATTGTTCTAAATGGAAATTTTGATAGGTCTAAATCTAATATATACTCTCTTGGACTAAATTTCATTAGTTTTTGACTGATTATATTAACTAAATATTCTTTAGAGTTTTCATTGGTTTCGTCCGTATATTTTACTTCATATTCCCAGTGGCATTTCATTCCGTTTATTGAAAAAATATCACTAAACGCTTTAAATGTTTTGCCTTTTAAATTTTTATGGAAGGTTGGATATTTTTTAAAAATATGAAATGAATCCTTTTTTACTTCTTTAAAATTAAGATTTTCGTCGTAATAGTATTTTGTAATAATTGAATCTGTTGCATAAGCCATTAGATGTGGATTCTCAATAGCCGTTTGTTTATACGTGGAAGTTTTGATAAATATAGAATCATTAATAAATTCAGTTCTTGTATACCAAGTATCTCCTCCATCTCCACCATTCAATGCTAAAGTCATATCAAATATTGTATCTTTTAGCTTAACGCGCAATATTTTCTCTAATTGGTCACCAAACGATATTTTATAAAAAATACTAAAATCAATAGAATCGATAGGCCTTTTAAGAAATCTAAAATTGGTTAAATAATAGCCATCATTAAGTCCTATTTTCTCATATCTTAATTTTTCCTCTTTAGAAAAACTAATTATTGAATCGTAGCTAAATTCGTTTACTAATTTTTCAGCTGTTTCTTTTTTATTAATTATTAAGTCAAAAATAGATTCATTTTTCTTTTTTTCTATGCTATCAACTTTGGTTACAGGAACTGCTATTTCTTCAACGTTCGTTTTGTTTTGGTCTTTACAACCAAAAATCAAAGCTATAATTGTGAATGATATCGCTATTTTCATTTTTTAGTTTAAATGTTGCCTAACGGCTCGGCTATGGGCAGTAGCGCCAAAAAAGCCATAGCTTTCGTTTTATTCAGCTAATTTAGCAAAAAATATCAGACCTTCGCTTTTCAATCCCAAACCCGAGCTATTGCCTATAGCTATTGTTGCCACACGTTTTTCTATTACCAATACTCTATTTCACGTAAATAAACATTTTTCAATATTGAATCTTCAGTTTTTATGTCAACTGTCATTTTTGTCCAATTCCCAAATTTATCATATTTGTATTCATATTTATCACTTTTCATTAATTCAGAATCGTTGTAATAATTTATTTCTATAGGATTATATAGACTATTATATTTGATTATTTTATTCAAAACTGTATCCCTAATTTTTTTAATTCTAAAATGTTTTTCACTTATTAGAGCATCATTTTGCCAAAAAAACTTTATCATAATTGTATCTTGGTTTGATTCAGTTGTCTCTTTTAAAATTTTATTGCTATTAAAAGTCCGCTTCATTTTTTCTATGAGAATTGAATCACTTTGAAGTATTATGCTTGATTCAATGTGACCATTTTTATTATAATCCAAGATAAATTTAGTGACCTTATTGGTACCATCTTGCTCAACTAAGCTATCTTTTACAATATTGTTTTGATTATCATGTTCGCAATAAACTGTATATGAAATTGAGTCATTAAACCTTGTGCCTGAAACGTAGTATACGTGGTCATGGTTTAGCGTATCATATGCTTCACGATATAATAGATAAGTATTTCTATTGCGCTTATTAATTTTATTCCAAATCACCCTATTTTCTGCGTCATACTTAAAATACTGATCTGACAAAATTTCTCCGTTTTTATCGAATTCAATCATTGCTTCTAACATTCCGCTTTTAGAAAATTTGAATGAGGTATTTTTAGTTTTTTTATTGGAATTTTCATTTATTGTATAATGTTCTATGTTTTGAACATCACCATAAATATTATATTTATCCCAGTCATTTACAGTATTAAAATAGACAGGCTTAATGTCATTGTCGGATTCTTTAACACCGCAACTTACCAGTAATAAATATAATATTATATGTGAAAAATATTTTTTGGTCAACCTGTTTTATAAATGTGTGGCAACGTTTGGGCTATGAGTAGTGCGGGGCAAAAAAGCGAAAACTTTTCAATTCAGCACAACCCCAAGCGAGCAATTTTTTGTTTATTATTTTCAATCCATAAATATATAAATTGCGAGCGAGAAAACACACCTAAATTATCGATTTTGCCCAAATTTCCCGCATTACTTATAGCTGGTGTTAGGCAAAGTTTTCATTCAAATCTTTGTATTCTTATCCTGTCGATTTTAGCGTATCCGTTTATTATTCTTTTACAACTATAATCATCATTATATTCAGCCACTTTATTGTCCTGAGTTAAAAATTCGACGAAATATTCGTCATCATCTGATTTTGCATATTCATATTCGGAATTTACCACGTCAAGTTTAATCTCTGAATTCGGATTTGTTTTTAAGAACTCATTAAATGAATTTCCAACGGTAATATTATCAATAGCCATAGAATTGTCTAAAAGAATTATTTCGTGAATCAAATTACTATTATACTTAGTCCATATAAAAAATATTTTTTCTCCATTTTTTAAATAAGTTAGTCCAAAATTCTCACTGTCAATTCCATATTCAGCAAGTGGTTCTTTGATAAATTCACCATTTTTAAACAAATTTTTTAAGTCGGTAATAGTAATTCCATTTTGTACAAGCTTAATTGGATCTGATTGTATGAAATTCTCTTTTTCCGTGTTCAATTTGGCAGAGAAAAGTATAAAAATCAGAAATATATATTTAATCATCAGTTTGTCATTTTTTCAAATTTTGCCTAACGGATTGGTGTATAGTTAGTGGCGACTAAAAATACACGAACCTTTTTTATTCAATCGTAAAATTAGCAAAAAAATTCGGACTTTGAGATTTAGCCCAAACCTCGCCATTAACTATACACCGTGTTGCCCACAGTTTTTTATTCATAATCATATTCATACATCTTTTCGGATTCAGAATTTAGTGGTTTAAATTCGTCTTGAATTCGGTCGAATTTTGGTTCAATTACAAATCTTCCTTTTCTGTCAATAAATCCCCATTTTCCATTTACTTTAACTCCAGCAAATCCATTTTTAAAACCACGAGCATCGTCAAATTTAAAATCAATTATTACAACTCCGTTTTCATTAATATATCCAAATTTGTTACCTTTTTTTGTCAAAGCAAGTCCATTGTCGCTAAAGTAAGTTAAGTATTCATAAATCGGTTTAATCAAAATAGTTCCTGTTGTATCAGCTAAACCATATTTACCTTGTTTATTAAACCAAAATTTATCCTTTTGAACATAACCAAATGAAGTATAAATTCCTTTCATAATTATATCTCCATTTCTATTTACTCTTCCAAGAGTTCCGCTATTGGAATTTCCAATTAGGCTTAATTTTCTTTTCGTTTTTTTGTAGTCGGTTTTCAACGTGTCAATTATTTCTCCTTTTCTATTTATTACAAACCGTTCATTTCCAATCTCAACTTTTGCTTGATTCTTGCTGAACTCGTAAACATAATCATAGATTGTATCTGTTTGTAATTTTCCTTCTTTATTTATGTAGCCCCATTTTCCGTTTTCTGAAAATTTTACTGGTGCAAGTCCATTTGAAAAATCTTCTGCATCATCATAAAATTCTGGTGAAATTAATTGTCCATTTAAATCAACAAAATTGTATTTGTCATTTAATAAAACCAAGAATCTATCATCATAAATACTACCGATAAAATCATATTTATGTTCAATAACAAGTTCTCCTTTGGTATTTATTATTCCTGCTTTCCCATTTTTGTAAGAGTCTGCAAATCCATTAGTAAAGTTCCTAATTGAGTCAAATTTTGGTTCTAAATGCCAATTCCCATTCTTTTCTATAAAGCCATATTTTCCATCAAATTTTACTGGTGCAACTAATCTATGATTAGCACAACCTAAAATTATAAGACTAAATATTGTTAAAATGAAGGATTTCATAAATTGTGGGCAACGGTCTGGCTATGGGCAGTAGCGCCAAAAAAGCCATTATTTTTATTTTATTCAGCTAATTTAGCAAATAATCCCGAACTTTCGCTTTTCAATCCTGAACCCGAGCTATTGCCTATAGCTATTGTTACAGCTCGTTTTCAATCCGCGTGTCCGTTATTCAGTCAGTTTTTTTGTTTATTCGTTGATATTAGCCATTAATTTCCTTAAAATTCAAATCCGTCGTTTTATTATCTGCCGTTTTTTTCTATTTCAAATTTGCGGTTAGGCCATTCAGATTAAAGTTTTCATTTCATTTCGCTGAGTCAAATTCCACGTGTCCTTTTCAGTTCGATTTTATTAACTTTCATTCGGTCAAGCCAATCAGATCAATCAAAAGCTTTTCAGTTCGCTTTTTTCAGTCAGTGTTTTTAGTCAACCGGAATTTTGAAGTTTAGATAAAATTTGAAAAAATTAAATTTCCACAATTCCATTCAATTACTAAAATCTCAAAAAAAATTCGACTTTCGAGTTTGGATTTCATTTCGCAAATCAGCGATTCAATTCATTATCCACAGAGTTGTTTTTTCAGTCAAATCGGTTTTAAAAACTCAACTTATTTTTATTCAAAAATCAATCGTCAATTTTTACCCAGATTTTTTTAAATGAGCTGTAACGGTCTTGCTATGAGCAGTAGCGCCCAAATAAGCCATTTCATTTTTATTTATTCAGCTAATTTAGCAAAAAAATCCCGAACTTTCGCTCATCAACCTAAACCCGCGCTATTGCTTATAGCTGTTGTTAGGTGCTGCCCTTCTTTCACTTTCGCCGTTTTCTCTGTTTAGTCATTTATTCAACTAATTTCGGATTTTGTAAAAACAATTCGTTCGTCAGCGTCATGTCAGCCGTAAGAAAAGAATTCCAATTTCCGATTAAGCCAAAAATTTGAAGATTATCAATTCGCCTGTCATTCAGTCGTCGCCTTAGCCTTTCAGCTGTCAAAAATTCTTTGTTTTGGGGTTTGTCAAAGTCCGTCGGTGATTGGTTCGTCAGCGGTTTTGTCGATCGTGAACTGAAATCGCAATTAATTTAGCTATTTCAATTCGTGTTTTAAAATTCACTCGATGACCTCCATCAAAATTCAATCGTGAGCTGAAAATAAATTCTATTTCACTATCTCAAATAGTGTCCCAAATTTCAACTCTTAGTCCACTTTTGAGTTCAATTTTTTTATGGAGTCAGAATTTCATAGGGTTGCACCTAACGGTCTTGCTATGAGCAGTAGCGCCCAAAAAAGCCATTTCATTTTATTTATTCAGCTAATTTAGCAAAAAATCCTGAACTTTCGCTCATCAGCCCAAACCCGCGCTATTGCTTATAGCTATTGTTAGGTGCTGCCCTTCTTTCACTTTCGCAGTATTCTCTGTCTAGACATTTAATCAACTGATTTTGGATTATGAAAAAACAATTCGTTCGTCAGCGTCATGTCAGCCGTCAGAAAAGAATTCCAATTTCCGATTATGCCAAAAAAATTGAAGATTATCAATTCGCCCGTCATACAGCCGTTGCCTTAGTATTTCAGCCGTCAAAACTCCTTATTTTTGGGTTTATCAAAGTCCGTCAGTGATTGGTTCGTCAGCGGTTTTGTTAATCGTGAACTGAAATTCCGGTTAATTTAGCTATTTCAATACGTGTTTTAAAATTTAACCTTTGTCCGCTATTCAGTTTCAATAGTTAACTGAAATCACATTTGATTTAGCAATCTCAATTCGTGTTTTGAAATTCATTCGATGACCGCCATCAAAATTCAATCGTGAACTGAAAATAAAATCTATTTCACTATTTCAAATCGTGTCCCAAATTTCAACTCTTAGTCCACTTTTGAGTTCAAATATTTTTTATGGAGTTAGAATTTCATAGGGTTGCACCTAACGGTCTGGCTATGCACAGTGGCGTGCAAATTATCACTTTCGTTATTGTTCAATCATAAAATTAGCAAAAAAAAACCGAACTTTTCATTTCAGCCCAAATCCAAGCCATTGTGTATAGCTATTGTTGCACGCAGTTTTTATTCACAGTTTAATTCACTGATTAACTCATAGTTCATTTCTGAATTATATTGTTCATCAAAACCTAGAGATTTTGCTTTTAGTAAATCAGAACATGCGAGTTCAATTTCATTTATAATTTTGTAGGCAACAGCTCTATTTAAATAGCAAGCAGATTCATCAGGTTTTAAGTCAATTGCACTATCGAAATCATTTAATGCTTTTTGGGTCCTTTCAGAATGGGCATAAATCAATCCACGATTCAAAAGTGCTGGAACGTAGGTTGAGTCAATTTTAAGGCACTTAGTAAAGTCAGATTCTGCATTATTAAGTTTACCGAGTTGGTCATATACTACACCACGATTCAAATAGATTTGAATCATACTTCCATATTCATCTTCTGCTTTGTTAAATTCAAGTATTGATTCATTTAACTCACCTTCTATTTTAAGCAATATTGCATTCTGTAAAATAGGATATTTTTCACGATCAAAATCTCCAACTATAGGTTCATCAGTGTTTAAATATTCAATATCTACATTTTCGCGAGATTCAGATTTCTGTTTTTCACCACAAGCAATCATAAAAACTAAAAATAGAATAGATAGTAATTTATTTTTCATAGGTTCAATCAAATTGCGTGCAACTAGTATATATCGTCAAAAATACATCACTTTTTTAATTATTTTGCCCCATTATCCAACTTTTTCGACATCCGGTCTAAAGGACTCTCTATCTTTTCTGTACTCTTTTGACTGACATGTGTATAAATGGTAGTAGTCTTTATACTGTTATGGCCTAAGAGCTTTTGGATGTATCGGATATCTGTGCCTCCCTCAAGTAAATGTGTGGCAAATGAATGCCGTAAACTATGCATGCTCACCTTCTTTTCAATACCGGCTTTTTGTAAAGCACGCTTCATTATAGACCTGCAACTGGCTGGTGAATAGGGTTGCCCCTTGATCTGACCCTCAAAAACATAGCGCTTTGTTGTGTATAACTCCTCGTATGTCCTGAAGTAATCTAAAATAGAATACGGAAGCATAACCTGTCGGTCTTTCTTGCCTTTTCCGGAATGTACGAGAATTTTATGTGCATTAAAGTCAATGTCATTCCACTTTAACAAACAAATCTCACTTACACGTAATCCGGCACCATAAGCCAATAATAAAATGAGTTTGTGTTTAGGCTGTTTTACGGCTTCTAAAATGCGCCTGCATTCGTCAATACTAAGAACTTTTGGTAAAGTCTTTTCTTTTTTTGGTCGAGGAATACTCCAGGCTTGCGTATCATCCCATTCTAAAACATGTTTGTAATAAAATTTCAACGCATTTACTATCATGTGCCCACTGGATGATTTTAATCCATACTCAGAAAGCTTAGACAAATATTTGACAACGGTTTTTCGATCCATCTGCTCTGGATTGGTATAGGCGTGAGCTATCAAAAAATTGACAAAGGCATTGGTATAACTGCTTATTGTAGAATTACTGTAATTCATAGCCATCAACATGTTTACCATATCTTCAACGTAGGTTTTGGCAGGCGTTGGAACCATGTCAATCAAACGTTGTTTGGTGTGAGACAATTCTTCTGACTTTCTGTTAATAGTCTTTTTTCGACTAAAGTAATCGTCGTTAACATGTAGGTTTACCTTAACATTCAAATCACTTAGCAATAGCTTTAAAGATTCGAAATTTTTTGGTGTTGCAGGCAACAAATAAGCATTCTCAGACTTAACGTATTTGGACTGGTTCAATCGTCTTAAAATCTCTATCAGTCTGAAATCTTTTGTGAATTTTAATAAAGCATACCTTTCGTCCTTTGGATAACTGAATATTTCTAAACTGAGTTTCTTTGAAAAATTACTTTTCTTATAAAAGTTATTATCAAACAAAGAAACCCCAAATATACCTTCAACCCTTTTCTTTACATCAGGATGCCTGTATATCATATAAGCTTTGTGGGTTTTGTTCCAAAAAACACCTTTCACTTTTTTTAAATCTTTCACGTAAGATTCAACGTAATTCATTTTGAGAATCCAATACTTACCTACAGGATCTAAAACTTTTAAATTCAACCTGGGATCAATCTGATGTCTTTCAGATTTATGTGTCGAATCACCAGAACCATTAGATACTGATGACGACCTTTCGCTCTTTGGAGCTATGGGCAAATGTTGACGTTCGTTCTGAACGCTTGCCTTAGGTTTTACATCTTTATCAGTTTTATTCGCCTGAGACTTCTCAATGACTAAATTATTAAAATTATTTTTAAGTAGATTATAGTTTTCTTTAGAATATGGAAGGTGCCAGCACAAATGAGTTATACTAAATCTTGCGCCGATTTTTTTCATTTTTTGACGGGTCTTTATGTCATTTTTATCAAAAAAAGCTGCGATACGATAAGCCCCTCGGTGCCATATTTTTTTGAGTAAAATAGGCGCTTTGCTACTATTTGATGAAGGTGTCGAAATAGAAGATTTCATTAAAACACTTTATTTTTTTGCACTGCTCCGCAACTGTAAGTCACATATAACAAACAATAAAATATAAAATTAATAAAAAAAATAAAAAAATAAAATATGTACAGTTGTATACCACTCAAGGTAGCTTCCATGATTTATTTCAATTGATAGGAATATTGATAGAAAATTTATCTCCCTAGTTGCATTAGATGTGGTTAAGTCTGCACATCAAAGGATTTTCTAAGTTTTTTAAGAACACTGTATTCTTATTTTCAACTTCTCAACTTTTTTCTTAAAAAACTCACAGGATGCATGGCAAATCTTGAAGTGGCGTCTTTGATTTGATGTCTGCAACTGCTGCCGTTTGCTAATATATAGGTGCTTTTCTTAGCTTTTCTTACCGCCGGCAAAAGGATCAATTCGCCAATATTTTGACTTACCTCATAGTGCTCTTTCTCATAACCAAATCCACCGGCCATACCACAACATCCGGACGGTATGATGCTCACCTTGGCGTTTTCTACGACGTTTACCATGTCAAAAGTAGATTTTGAGTTGGATAAGGCTTTTTGATGACAATGCAAATGCAGCTTTACTTCACAGGCTTCAGTTGTAAATTGGGTCGAATTGATATTACCTTTTTGAATTTCCTGACTTAGAAATTCATCAATCAGAAATACATTTTTAGCCAGTTTTTCGGCCTCATGCTTTTGGTCGACCAAACGTAAATAATCATCCCTAAAGCTTAATATCGCAGATGGTTCAATCCCTATAAGCGGTGTTTCAGCGCTTACTTTATCTTTATAAAGTTCAACATTGTACTCGGCAACGGTTTTGGCCTGCTCTAAAAACCCTTTGGACAGAAAAGCCCTGCCGCTTTGCTCGTTAGGCAAAATCTTTACAATATAACCTAAGGCCGTCAGCAAAGTATAAACATCCCTTCCTATTTCGGCTTCTAAACGGTTTGTAAATTCATCTATAAACAGGTAAACCGCCTGTCTGGTCTCTGTGCTTTCAGTTTCAGACGCAGGCTTTGCTTTCAGATAGCTCTTAAATGTCTGTTTTGACAAACCGGGTAAACTTCTTTCCGGATGAAAGCCCATTAACTTTTTAACCGGTTTTGATAAAAAATCACTTTGACTTCCCCAATTAAAAAAACCTGACACAGGCTGAAAAAAGGCATTGATTTTATCATTAAAGGCAATGGCATAATCCCGTAATGGCCTGCGGTGGGTTTTGTAGTATTGATAAGTCACTTCTGCTTTAAAACCGGAAACATCTACATTACTCGGACATTCGCGTTTGCAGGCTTTACAAGAAATACAAAGGTCGAACGTGGTCATGAGTTCTTCCTGACGCATCGATTTTGGATTGGTAATATAATGTCTTAAAGCATTTGCTCTGGCGCGCGTTGTATCTCTTTCATTTTTTGTAGCATGATAGCTCGGACACATCCCGCCTGATGCCTGAGCGGACTTTCTGCAATCACCACTGCCATTGCAGTTTTCTGCAGCATGAAGTAAATCTTGTTCTGCTGTGAAGTCAAGGAAACTCCCAGCCTCGGGTTCTGTTCTATCGGGTTGGTAGCGCAGATTCTTATCAACAGGATAAGGATTGACAATTTTACCGGGATTAAAAATGTGATGAGGATCAAATGTGTTTTTCAAATCTTTCAAAAGTTGATAGCACTCCTCGCCTATCATTAATTCTATAAAGTTTGAACGCACAATACCATCGCCGTGTTCACCACTTAAAGAGCCTTTGTAGGTTTTGACAATCTTAGCGACATCGTGGGTTATGGCCTTAAAGTCTTCTATACCCTTTTGGGTTTTTAAATTGAGAATTGGCCTTAGATGAAGTTCTCCTGCACCGGCATGGGCGTAATACACTGGTTTTTGGTCGTAGGTTTTCATCAGATTTGCAAACTCAGCAATGTATGCCGGCAGGTCTTCTACTGAAACGGCAGTATCTTCTATACAGGCCACAGCCTTATAATCTCCTGCTATACCTCCTAACAAACCGAGTCCAGCTTTTCTTAAAGTCAAAGCTTTTTCTATGTCATCGTCATATAAAATAGGTGCTGCGTAAGACTTTGTATGCGTTTCTAAATCTTCTTTTAAAGCCAGTATCTGCTTTTGCAAAGCTTTCTCTGTGTGGGCATTAAGTTCTAAAAGTAAAACAGCTTTAGGGTTTCCTTTAAGAAAAAATCTGTATTCCTTGTACTTCAAGTGGTTTTCTGTACAATCCAGAATAGTATCGTCCATCATTTCGCAGGCATACAGATCATGCTGCATACAAAGTGGTACGGCATGCATACAGTCCTCAATGCTTGAGAAATGAGCAGCCAGCATCGCTGATTGTTTCGGTGGCAAATCATCCAACGCCAACTCTATTTCCGTAACGAAAGCCAGTGTGCCTTCGCTGCCGCAAATGAGTCGTGCTAAATTTACTTGTCCCGTTTTATCAAATTGCATCAACAAATCATCTACGGCATAGCCTGTATTTCTTCTGTGAATATCAGGCTTGGGATATTCTTTTAAAATTTTTTCTTTTAAGTCTTTGTTTTCTAATAAATTAAGTGCAAAACGATAAATCTCAGCTTCAAGTCCATTACCTTTTGCCCTGGCCTGACAAGTCTCTATACTTTCTGTTTTAAACAGAGTTTCACTGCCATCAGCCAGGATACATTTCAGGCTGATGATCTTATCTCTGGTTGTACCGTATTGAATGGAAGTTGTACCTGATGAATTGTTACCTACCATTCCACCTAACATACAGCGGTTGGAAGTGGATGTATTCGGACCGAAAAAAAGACCATGTGCCTTTAAATCCCTGTTTAAATCATCACGAATAACGCCGGGTTCTACCTTTACGGTCCTACGATTTACATCTACATCTATTACCGTGTTAAAATTTCTGCCCATGTCAACCACAATGCCTTCTCCTACACATTGCCCGGCCAATGAGGTGCCGGCAGCTCGTGGGATAAGAGAAAGATTTTGCTTTAAGGCAAAGTCTATTAAATGTTTAAGGTCATCAATTGTTTTAGGAAAAGATACAGCCTTTGGCAGCTGTTGGTATACAGAGGCATCTGTTGCATAAAGACTTTTATGCAGGTTATCATAATGAAGTTCACCCGAAAGCTTATCTTTTAATTCCTCAAAATTCATCGCAATTTGGCTTTTCTGTACCACAATATCAGTACGCCAAAAACAAGGATTAAAACCACACCAAGTCCAATATTGATGATTTGCCATTTGGTGGCTTCAGCTTCAACTTTTCTCGCATCCAGCATAGGGATATTTATTCGCTTATTTCTCAATCTAACCAAATCTTCATCACCGAGCAAGAAATTTAAAGCATTTATAAGAAATGTTTTATTGCCATAGGAATCTCCTGTAAATCGGTCGAAACCTAAGCTTAAAGCTTGACCTTTTTGAATGTCATTTTTTAATATGTCACCATCAGAAATGACGATCTGTTGGGTAGCTGAACTCTTATTGATATGGTCTTTATTTTCAAAAGGGGTTATTCTATTTTGATAGACGGATGTAAATGAACCTTCCAATAACACGGCCAAAGGGTAATCTCCATCGGGATACATTTCAGGGTCAGGTCTTATATTTATTTGGTCTAAGCTGATTTCACGTGGAGCACCTTCAGCTCTGGACAAATCTGAACTCGCCAATAAAACAGTTTTTGAAATACCGTTTCTTAACGTATCTATGGTGTTGGCAAACTCAAATTTTACAGCATTGATATTGCTTACGATCGGATGCGAACTTGCAGGTTCTGCAAGTGGCTCATAAAACCAGGGATAAGGATTAACCTGTGTATTTTCAGCCTGTCCGGTGGTTAAATAGATCGGTGCAGAATACATATCATTCACCACATCATAATTAATTCTTAGCCCGTATTTAAAGAATAGATTCAACAAATTCAAATCTCTTGGAAATGCAATTGTTGAGCCTGTTGTTTTTAGACTGTCCTTTTCGATCGCTACTGTTTCAACCGCCCATAGGGCTTTACCGCCATTCATAATGTATTGGTCCAGCACATAGACTTCCTTATCTGTAAAAGCTTCTGAAGGTTTGGCCGAAATAATAGCGTCAAAATCCTGTAATTGCTTCAGCACCTGTACCGGGCGTGAAGTAACAGAATCTAAAGAGAAAGGAGCTATCAAATAATAATCACTTACAGTGGTCAAAAAATCGGTAAGATACTTATCTTCAGTTTCGCCATTGCTGCGTAAAACGGCTATTTTCTTTGACCTTTGGCGACTTAGCTTTAAAATGGCATCTGCAAAAGCGTATTCCAGGTTCTGCACCGAAGCATTGATCATCTCTTCTACACTTTGGTTCAGCTTTTTGTTGAGTAATCTTACCGGCAACTGCTCTCCTTTGTATTTGACTATAGCCCAGGGAAATATGATGGTTTTGGTCAACTTGCCATTTTTTATCACATTAAGGTTTTCCGGCATCATACCGTTTTGGTAAAACGCATTTCCAACCTGCTGGGCATCATCCTTCTCTCCTACCGGATTTATAAATTCAAATTGAATATTTCGATTTTTCAGGTTGATTTCCTCAAGAAGATAGGCCGTTTCCCTCTGTAATCTTTTAAATTCTCCGGACAATTCCCCTTTGAGAAAAACGGTAATTTTCATAGGCTGGTCAACACCATCTATCAAATTTTCACTGGTTTCTGACAAGGTAAACCTTTGGTCTAAAGTGAAGTCAAAACGTTTGTAAGCCTGGTTTGACAACCAGTTGACGGCAATCAACACCACAATTACTATCCCTATATGCTTTATTACAGTCTTCATATCAGGCTTTTAGCAATTTTAAACGTTGTTTGGTTAAAGCCACAAAAAGAACCAAAACCGAAACAAAATAGACCAAATCCCTGGTGTCCAAGACACCTCTCATGATGCTCTTGTAATGGTAATTCAGACTTAAATACTCTAAAATTAAAATACCGTCGCCCAAAACTTCAGAAGCATTTAAAGCATAAAAGCCATAATAAATGAGTAAACATATTACGACGGCTATAATAAATGCAACCAGTTGGTTATCACTCAATGTCGAAGAAAATAGCCCTATAGCTGTATAAACAGCAACAAGAAATACCAGACCAAAATAAGAAGCCGCAATAGCACCATAATCTATTGTCGCTGTGACTGAGGCCAGGCTTTGAATACTAAAAGCATAGATGATTGTTGGTAAAATAGCAATCAGACAAAGTACAAATGCCCCTAAAAACTTTCCAAGAATCAATTGATTAAGACTAATTGGTTTTGTAAAAAGTAATTCTAAAGTGCCTTTACGCTGTTCTTCTGAAAAACTTTTCATGCAGATTCCGGGAATCAAAAACATAAATACCCAGGGCGCAAGTTCAAAAAACAATGTCAGGTCTGCATAGGCAGAATTGTAAATATTGTAAGGTGTATTAAAAACCCATAGCAGTAAACCATTAATGACCAGAAATACCAGAACAACCAGTACACCCAAAATAGAACTAAAAAAACTAAAAAATTCTTTTTTAAATATTGCCCACATTAAAATTTTAATTTAATTCATGTAAAACCTGTACACTCCAGGCTTTTGGTCGGTCTGAAAATAAGATTTTCGTGTTTGCCCATACATTTTTAAACAATTCAGAATGTCTGTAATTTTCTAAATCCTGTTCTGATTTCCAATAGCTATACGTCATAAAAGTCGATTTATTTTTCACGTCCTGCCATAATTCCAGATGCTCGCAACCTTCAAAGGCTCTTATCTTTTCTTTTTGCCTGTCAAAAAGCATTTTAAATTGTTCTATGTTTTCGGGCTTAAACTCCATTTTTACAATACGCTTTATCATCATAAAAAATTTATTGTTACTGTATCCATCACATCCAGTCCAAAAAGGGTCGAAGCACCTCCTGAAGTATGAGGATTACTTTTGTAAATTGCCAATTCCAGGTATCCGGAAGAATTAAACAAGGCCAGCTTTTTACCACTGCTTTCACGTTTGTTGGAAGGCGTACCAAAATTTATGGCTTCAGAATAGCTATCATAAATTGTCTTAAACTCTACGTGTCTGGCTCTTATCTCGTATTGTCTCCCTTTAACCAGACTCTCAAAAAAAGCCCTTTTGATGTTAGTCACCACATTTCCAAAATTATCAATATAAACCACATGACCAATAATTTGATTTTCTATTGAATTTACCTGAGGTTCTATGTATTTGAGTTGCTTTAAAGTTTGAATTGGTTTGCCTATGACCTCTAAAGTTCCACCGCGAAGAATATGTCCGGCAACTTTTACAAACACATCCAAAACTGTAAAATTTGTCCCCAAAGCCCTGTGGATATTAATCTCTACAATTTTATCCGGTCTTATTTCCGATGCAATCAGAGATACAATACCATTGTTCGCACAAATAAAATAATGACCATCCAGCTCAACGGCAATATGCTTGTTCTCCGGGGTCAACTCAGAATCTACACCAATAATGTGCACACTGCCTTCCGGAAAATTATGGTAGGCATTTTTAATCACATAAGCCGCTTCAATGATATCAAAGGGGGAAATAAGATGCGAAATATCTACGATCATAGCATCCTGAATTTCAGAATACAAGGCTCCTTTTACGGCAGCCACCGAATGGTCTTTAAGTCCAAAATCTGTCGTTAGCGTTATGATAGACATTTATACGTGTTATGTTTTGGGCGGCTTAACGGGCTATCTGTTTGTATTCCTCATCCTGAAACTTTGGAACTATGAGGTACCACTTCCCTGCCTGCCTTCAGCCAGGAAACCCTGCCGCGGTTTGATGCTGTAAACTTGTAAGTCCTTTTACACAAAACCACAACTCCAAATAAGCGTCAAATATACATAAAAGGTCGTAGGTATTGGCCGATGAAACTTGTTGAAATTTCATGAAATTCCGCACGATAAATTAAATTTAAAAATCTATAGAATTTATCTGCTTTGAACATCAGGGTTTTTCAGCATTTTATTTTCTCACTATCCATGCCCAATACATTAAAAGCGGATGTATGACAAGCAATCTCGACCAGGAAATCCACGGTGAAACACATAACCCGTCTTCAACACATGAACCGATCCGGATAAAATAGACATGAGATGGAATAAAAAGAACCAGCAAACCAATAATACCGTAAACCGAAATTTTTCGATAACCGGGAAATGCAACACCGGCACCTAAAAGTATCTCTACAAAACCACTGGCGTAATTAATAAATTCCGGATAAGGCAGGTAACCCGGTATCAGACCCAAATAAAAATCAGGATTGACAAAATGGTAACAACCCGCTAAAATGTAGAAAAATACAAGTAGTATTCTCAATGCTTTTTTCATATTCTGTATAAATATTTATCAAAAACAGGCCAAACCTGCTTTATGTCCAAATGAGTATTTCACAAGCCTAAAATTAAAGATTTTTCAAGTCTAAAAAAGAATAACTACATACTTAAATAAAGAAACTAAAAACCTAGCTTATATCAAAACTCAATGTTTTCAATACAAGTATCCAAAAGTCTGAAGAAAAGACCACCATGCTGCAAGACAAAAGCATAAAAGAATTTGATTTTTAATTTTAAGTTTTAAACTATTCCTTTTAAAAAGAACCTTTGCGGCGAACTTAATTTTTGGTTTTATTTTCTCTGAGTTTCAGTTGAACTTGTCTTTTTATACATGAAATGGAATTGAAAAATGCTTACAAGCGTTAATAAACTTAATACTCAAATAACAAAAGCGTTTTATTCTTAACAAAAAGTAAGCAAAAGCATAATATATCTGTGATATCTCTGTAAATAAATTGGTATTTATTTGAAGTCAAAACCATCACTTTGATATCTGGAAATAAAAGGAAAGTAGACATTGTTGTAATATCTGATGTGCATTTAGGTACATTTGGTTGTCATGCATCAGAACTTCTGGCCTATCTGGAAAGCATCGATCCAAAAAAATTAATTTTAAACGGGGATATCATTGACATATGGCAGTTTAGAAAAAATTATTTTCCGAAAACACACCTCAAAGTAATCCAGAAAATCATAAACCTATCTACCGAAGGTACAGAAGTTGTTTACCTGACAGGAAATCACGATGAAATGCTGAGGAAATTTAGTGATGTACTTATTGGCAACCTGAGACTTGCGGATAAAATGGTCCTAAACCTGGATGGCAAAAAAGCATGGTTTTTTCACGGCGATGTTTTTGATGTATCAATAACAAAAGCAAAATGGCTGGCAAAACTTGGTGGCTGGGGTTATGACATTCTAATTTTACTCAACAGGTTTATCAATTTCTGGCTTATCAAATTTAAAAGAGAGAAATATTCGCTTTCAAAAAAGATTAAAAACAGTGTCAAAAAAGCTGTAAAACATATCCAGGATTTTGAGAATGTGGCTACAGATTTAGCCATTCAAAACGGCTACAAGTACGTGGTCTGCGGACATATCCACCAACCCAAAATCATAAGAAAGGTTAACAATCAAGGAACATGTCTATATTTAAACTCCGGGGATTGGGTTGAGAACCTGACCGCTTTGGAGTACCATGACAAAAAATGGAACCTGATAAAATATGATGATTTAAATTTAGATAGCAATCCTCAAAAAGACAACAACAAGCCGTCTCAGGATCTACTCACAGCAATAGCAATTTTTTCAAAATCTGAAAGAAAATAATCCGCTTTGTATTAACTGGTAAACTAAAATGAAGCTGTCTTTAAACCTATAAGTTTAGTCATTCTGAATTCATTTCAGAATCTTGACTGTTTAGTTTCTAAGTTCTTTTAGAACATGAAAGTCAAGACGTTTCGGGACAGGTCATCAAAACAGAGGTTTTAAAACAGCTTCATTTATTATAGTGTTCTACTTTCTTTACTTATGTAATGGCTTGGCTTTATTCGGATAATCTGTTATAATACCATCAACTCCCATTTCCAACAGGTCCCTCATATCTGAAACTTCATTAACAGTCCATGGTATAACTTTAAGGCCGCTTTTATGCGCCTGATTAACCTGTGTACTATCCAATAAGGTATACAAAGGGCTATAGATATTTGGCGTTTTATTCAACTTCATCAAATTATCATAAAAATTACCACTTTCAACCAAATAGGCTACCTTAAACTCAGGATAATTTTCAATGACATAACGTACAATACGCTCATCAAAGCTCTGAAAAACAATCATATAAGTAGGAATAAGCTCTTTTTTGATATCCTTTACCACTAAATCTACAAAAGTTTCAGGATCCGGATGAAAAATACCATCAGTTTCAGGTGAAGACTTTATTTCTATGTTTAAAACAGGCCTAAAACCTTTTTCTCTTAGGTGTTTAGTCGATAACTGAATAACCTCTGAAAGCAGTGGCTTGTGGGTTTTCATAGCTTTTTGTTCAGGAAAATCAGGATTCCCCATGCTGCCACAATCAAATTCTTTAATCTCTTCATAATCCATATGATAAAGATTAAAGTCCGATTTATTTTTAACTTTACTGCCATCGGGTTTTACACAGATGTCAGGATTCATATAAGCCTCATGAGAAACGACCACCATGGAATCTTTGGATATAACAACGTCTAATTCTAAGGTGTTTACTCCAATTTCCATGGCTTTTTGAAAGGCTTCCAGACTGTTTTCAGGTAAAATTCCTCTGGCACCTCTGTGGCCTTGCAAATCAAACTTATAGCGTTTTACATTCATGATTTTTGATTTGGGTTGATTGTTACAGGACATTAGTCCAATTAAAATAAAACCACTTAAAATACGTAATATCATTTTAGAATGTTTTGCTCAAATCACCAATCATTTGCTCTGGTTTTACCCATTCGTCAAATTCCTCTGCGGTTAAGGAACCTAATTCAACGGCCGCTTCCTTTAGTGTTGAACCATCTTTATGAGCCTTATTGGCAATTTCTGCAGCTTTGTAATAACCTATTTTGGTGTTCAAGGCTGTTACCAGCATCAAGCTGTTATTAAGAAGCTCGTCTATTCTTTCCTGATTGGCTTCTATACCTGATGCACAATTATCCGCAAAAGACACGCATGCGTCTCCAATAAGCTGAGCACTCTCAAGCAGATTGGCTGCCATAACAGGTTTAAAAACATTAAGTTCGAAATGGCCCTGCATTCCTCCAACACTAACAGCCGCATCATTACCAACAACCTGAGCGCAAACCATTGTGAGGGCTTCACATTGAGTAGGATTGACCTTTCCGGGCATTATTGAAGACCCCGGTTCGTTGGCCGGTATAATAATTTCACCAATACCACTTCTTGGTCCGGAAGATAACATCCTGATGTCATTACCTATTTTATTTAAGGCTACAGCCAGCTGTTTTAAAGCCCCGTGACTTTCAACCAGGGCGTCGTGAGCAGCTAAAGCTTCGAATTTATTGGGCGCAGTTTCAAAGTCAATGCCTGTAAATTCAGAAATGTATTCAGCAACTTTAACGTCATAACCATCTGGTGTATTGAGTCCGGTTCCTACTGCAGTACCTCCTAAAGCCAACTGTTTAAGGTGTGGCAACGTGTGTTTTAAAGCTTTTAAACCATAGTCCAATTGCGCTACATAACCACTAAATTCCTGGCCTAGAGTGAGTGGCGTTGCATCCATAAAGTGTGTGCGACCAATTTTAACCACAGCTTTTAATTCTTTAGCTTTTTTATCTAAAACCTCACGTAAATGCTGAACTCCGGGTATGGTATTTTCAACAATCTTCTTGTAGATGGCAATATGCATGCCTGTAGGAAAAGTATCATTAGAAGACTGAGACTTGTTCACATCATCGTTTGGTTGAAGTGTTTTCTCGCCTTCCCCTAAATTTTTACCGGCTAAGATATGGGCTCGGTTGGCTATCACCTCATTTACGTTCATGTTGCTTTGTGTACCAGAACCTGTTTGCCAAATCACTAATGGAAACTGATCATCGTGCTTACCTTCCAAAATTTCATCACAAACCTGAGCGATAAGGTCTCTTTTTTCATTGCTAAGAGCGCCTAACTCAGCGTTGGTATAAGCTGCTGATTTCTTTAGGTAAGCAAATCCATAAATGATTTCCAGTGGCATAGAAGCCGGTGCTCCTATTTTAAAATTATTTCTGGAGCGTTCCGTTTGTGCACCCCATAATTTATCTGCGGGTACTTTTACTTCGCCTATGGTATCTTTTTCTATTCTGTATTCCATGATTAACTTTTTTTGCTTTACAAATTTAATGAATCATTGTTGTTTAAGCTTTATAAAATTCGGTATTTAATCTAAGTTATTATATCAGAAGCGAAGATTGAACCTAACTACTTATATTGGTCTATTTTATGTTCAAATGAGAAGATTCGTATGCTAACATGTCGGACTGTAAAAACAATTCCCGACTCTATGAAGAGAATTTTATTCAAAGTATTGTATCCCACTTAATTTCTTTTGCTTTAATTCAATATTATTTACTTGATTTTTTGAACTTCTTAAAATCTAAATATCCACCTGAAGGCATTAAAACTTGGTCAAAAATCTTGAAGGGTATCAGTCCCAATTTCACCTTTAATACCTTGCTCATACAGTATTATTCCTTAATGATTTTATATTTAGTTTATCCTTTTTTATTTTTAAAATATATACATAATAAAATATAAGAAGAGGTAAATGCTTAGAACGCCCGCACCGCACGAACGCTGTAAGTGACGTTCTTTTCATAGAAGATTTGTTCGCCATCGACGAAAAACTGAAACCACGCAAAGTTGATATTGACCTCGGTAGAACTCCAATAGTAGGCATTAGCAAAACTAGTGCCTTCGTTTAATCCTGAAGTAGCGTTAATCGTTGCCTTGTTTTGATACATTAAATTCAGTTCTACTTTTGATGGAAGATACCAATCGCCATAGGTTTTGCCACCTTCTGTAATTTGTAGTTCATTACAAATGCGAGCTGCATAAGTGCCGCCGTCATCACCTACAGCAACTTGAGCTGCAATAATTATTGATGTATTTGATTCACCGGCATAAGGCCCATCTCCTTTTGCCTGAGTATTTCCAAAAGTTCCTGCATACCATCTTATCCCTGTGCTTTGGTCCTCTTTAGCACATACAAGACCATGCTGTCCTGCTTCGTCCACCCAAAAGACGATACCTCCCTGGGCAAAGTCTCCTATGGAATATGTAATAGGCTCTTTTGCCATGGCTCTCCAGACATTATTTGATGCATCGTAATAGTAATATCCCGTTGAGTTAATGCTTGCGGTTTCTGTTACCGAGGAACCAGTAGAAACATCATCAATATACACAATAGCGCCAATCTGGTCAGTGCCATAAGCTGTTATTTTAGCGTCTAACTGCGCAAGTGTAAGAGATGGGCCCTGAATACCATCTGCGGTTGTAGTATTTAAAGGTTCACCTACCACTTGTAAGTTAGTTTTAGGAACTGTGGTGCCAATACCGACCTGGGCTTGAATTGAATTTATAACAATTACTGCCAATACTAAGGTTAATAAAGTGATGTTTCTTTTCATTTTTACCAGGATTGCTTTTTGAAATTTACAACATAGTTTTAATTGAAAAGACTTTTTTTAAAATTTATTTAAAGCTAAAGGAATACTCGATTAATTTATACAGCAAAGTTACCTCACTATTTTGACTTGTTGATACACTTATTTAAACTGTTCAAAGGGAAATTATCTTATAAACCATTAAAAGAATGGCGTTTATGCTATCATACCTGCCTTCTATTGCTTGATTAGTTTTTGCTGGAATTGTCCTTTATCAGTATTTAACTTTATAATATAAACACCACTAGATAAATTACTCATATCAAGATTTATAGCAGTGAACGCTTCAGAAGCATTTTTAGACATAACTAATTTACCAGTAATGTCAAAAAGATAAATGGACTTCGATTCACCGTTGAAATTTGCCAAATCAATATTTAGTGTATTAACTACTGGATTTGGATATACGGCAACACCATTATATTCAAAATTATCATTACTTAAAACAGTAGTATTAAGGCCTATTTGAAATCTATTCTCATCAACTGAAGCAGGTACATTTGAATCAACTGAAAAACTATGCGCATAAACATTAGTATCTATTAAATAAGATGAATTTAGGTAGTTATCTATAAGATACACGTCTTCCTGATTGTTGTTGTTTTCAATATTAATACTGAACTCGTAATTTGAAGCTGTAAAATTCTGGGTATGCAATTGAATCAACTCTCCGGCAGGGTTAAAACTTCTTTTATCAAAAGCCAGGAAACGTCCGTCTTCACTCACTGTTGAAATAGTTTCAAGAAAATTGACAAAACTTATGGCGTCTTCTTCCTGAAAGAAAGATTTACTATAGTTATCATCTAATCTTATAAGCAGACCGGAACGTAAATCATCCTCATCTGTTTCATATAAATCCATTCTCACACTAAAATCAGTATTGATAGGCGCGCCTGAGAAAATATCTACTGTGCCGTTAACACCGGTATCTCTTTTAAAAGACTCCTCGAATCTAACTTCAGGAGCAGATGCTGAGTTGCTTTCTATATAAAATGCCTGATTTGGCTGCAAAAATCGGTAATCAGCACCAGGACCATTATCCGGTACAGCAGTATCAAAAACAAAATTACCAGGGGAAGCAGTATCATCAAAAGTAAGCGTTACCCAGCCACCATTAGCCGTACCGAATGTAGGATCATAGATATAAACTTGTGTTTTATCTACTCCGGTTGTCGAAGCACTTGACAAAACATCTTCCAGATTGACCTGCGCCTGGTAAGGGTTTCCTATAGAAGCAAAAGCCCCGGATAGGGTTGGCATATCCTGAAAAGGCTGAGCATCAGTAAAAGTGAAATCCCCTACCAGTGCATCGCCTAATATGCGTAATCGGGTTGGATTCGTACCTACCTGCGTATTATTTAAAGAAAGATCTAAGCTTCTGTCTCCCCTTATCATCAATAAGTAAGATTCTCCGGCAGCCATTGTACCATTGGTATTTGGTATTGAGGTATATGCGTTGGCATTTGGGTTTGTATATTTAAACATTGAAGGATTTGTAGTTTGCGTGTTATCAAATCCATTGGTTAAAGGGTTTTGTCCTGTTATATGCGTACCAAATCCAGGTCTTGGATCGTCTACATCTCCTACATTTACAATTCTACCGCCTTCCATCAGATTGTCTCTGATTGAACTATTGGTATTCAGAGAAGATGAAAAAGCTCTAAACGCACGATTAGACATAGGGATAAATCGTTCTACAATCACATTGTTAACAATACCAGAAGAGGATTCGTCAATAATGGCAGTATTTGCAGCATCACTCACAAAAATCAAGCCTTCAACCGTTACATTTGGGTCTACACCGCTAATACTTGATGCAGCATCCAAAGTGCCTGAGGTAGCTACCAGCGTCTCCTGTAATTCCATTAAACCTCTGTCGATTGTTGCGGTACCGCCTGCTTTGTTCAAAACAATAAATGCAGCTTGTTCTGTACTTGTTGGATGAAATTCCAGCGTTTGCGAACCATTACTTCTAGTGGCGTCTCCCGAACCGATTACAAAAACCCCTTTATTAGAACCATTTATGAAATTAAAGGTTTCATTATTTTGAAAATTTTTATCAATAACAAATTCAGAATCCTGATTAAGGGTAACAATCCCGTCGTTGACAAAATCTTCGTTGGAATAAATTATAGCATTATTATCTACAAATAAATCAACACCGGATTTGACTTCAAATTGGGAATAGCCGGCGAAACAAATCATCGAAAACAATAATATTAAAAAGCCTTTCATAATAATTAGTATTTATTGTAAATTGATAAAAACCTTTAATTTCAATTCAGAAAATATAAAACTACCGATAAAAATAATACAATCTCATTAAAAATTAAAAAATTAAGCTAAAACGTTATTATATGAGAAGGAATCTATTTGAAACATAATATTAATATTCAAGTATTTGTGGTTTATTGGATATGCCAAAAAAACCTTAAAATATTACGCTAATCAGATTTGATGTTTTAAAAAATGGACTCAAAAAATAAAGCCAGTTCATAGAGCTGCTGTTCCTGGTTAGATTTTGATATAAAAGTCAAACCAACCGGTTCTCCTGTTGCTCTGGAACCCATTGGAACTGTAATTGCCGGATACATGGCTACTGCCGCCTGACCGGCGTTATAATTGTTTATAGACAAAACGGCGTCTAGTTCGTTTTGATCTATCATGAAGTCAAAATAAGCTTTTCCGGATGCTATTAATTTTTGTCTGATCGAATCAAGTTCAGTATCTTCTAATTCCTGTTCTACTATGCCGTCAAGCCTGGCCTGACCATAAGGTATATTCATCAGAGAGTCCTGAACATTAAACTTCACCACATCAGCCACGCTTTTTACAGAAATTGAATCTTCTGTATATTTTTTTAAATATGAGGCCAGATCCCTTTTCATATCGCCGTTAAGCAAAGCCAAAAAGCCACCAAAATCCATTTGTTGAGGCTCAACAATTACCACTTCAACGCCATTATCTTTTAACAATTTAACAGAAGCTTTATAAAGAGAGTCTGACATAAATGATTTTATAGCGCCAAGTTTAAATGATGAACCTTGTTCAGCAGTTGATTCCCGGCGCATCATGTCCAAATCAAACATGGCAGAATACAAAATTTGATTATCGCTGACGTTTCTGGTCATGGGTCCCGGTGTATCTAGAGTTCCTGAAATCGGAATAATGCCTTCCTGGTGTTTTTTATCAACTGTAGGTTTTAAACCTACTAAAGCCTGCTGACTGGCAGGTGAAAGTATAGAGCCTGAAGTTTCAGTACCAACCGCACCTACAGCATAATTAGCCGCTACAGCGGCTGCGCTGCCTGAACTTGAACCACCGGTGTCAAATTTCCTCCGACCATATGGATTTAAAGTCTGACCACCAATAGCCGAATATCCATTAGGGCAACCGGCACAGAGAAAGTTGGCCCATTCACTCAAATTGGCTTTTCCTAAAATAATAGCACCCTTTGACTTTAAGTTTTCAACGATGAAGGCATCAGAAGCCGTATAATTATATTGTAAAGCCATTGCCCCTGCAGTTGTTGGCATGTCTTTGGTATTGATGTTATCTTTTAATAGAATTGGCATACCAAAAATAGGATGCATTTTATCTTCTCGCCCGGAATCCAGATATTCAGCTTTTGTGACGGCATAAGGATTAATGCTGATGATGGCATTAACACTTAGGTTTTTATCGCTTTCTGTAATGGCTATTCTGTACAGATACCATTGGGTAAGTAATTTATAGGTCAGTTTACCTTCATCAATTGAAGTTTGCAAAGCTTCAATCGATTTATCATAAACCAAAGGTCGTAATTCTTCATACTTTTCAGCTGTAAAATCCTCTAATTGAACTTTAATGGTTTCCATAATTTTATCACGATCAAGAGTCAAGGATTGAATTCTTTTGTATCGCAGTCTTTGGTTTTCATTTTGCTGACTGGAATCTACTCTTACTTTTTCATCGTAAGTTTCCCAGGGTTTTAGTTCAGGATAGGTTGGTGCTTTTTGGCAGGATACCAGACAAAGGAGCAACAATGAAATCAATGTAATAAAAGACTTAAATATCTGTTTCATATGATATGGATTAAATTGAAATAGTCCTTAAAATTAAAATTTATTTCATTATTTAATCTAAAATTGAATAAAGTCTCCATAAAAAAGAAAAAATAAAATACATTTGAAACAAAAAATAGATGAAAACCGTATTAATTACAGGAGCTACAAGTGGCATTGGTCTGGCGACAGCAAGAAAGTTTACAAAGGGAGGCCAATACCAATTGATCATTTGCGGGCGTCGACAGGAACGTTTAGATCAACTTGAAAGTGAATTGAAAGATAAAGCAAATCTAATAAGTCTAAACTTTGACGTAAGAGATAAACATGCAGTTCAGAAAGCCCTGGATTCACTGCCAGAGTCATTTAAGCAGATCGACATCCTCATCAACAACGCCGGAAATGCACACGGTCTGGATTTTATTCAGGATGGCAATTCAGATGACTGGGATGCCATGATGGATATCAATGTAAAGGGTTTGCTTTATGTCTCTCAACCAATCATCCGGCAAATGAAAGAAAGGAGAAGTGGTGATATCATCAACATCGGTTCTACGGCCGGAAAAGAAGTTTATCCTAAAGGCAATGTGTATTGTGCCAGCAAACACGCCGTTGTGGCCTTAAACCAGGCCATGAGAATGGACCTTAATGAATACGGGATTCGAGTAGGCGCTGTAAATCCCGGTTTGGTAGAAACCGAATTCAGTGAGGTTCGATTTAAAGGCGATAAAGAAAGAGCTTCTATTGTTTATGAAGGTTATCAGGCGCTTAAACCTGAGGATATCGCAGATATCATTCACTTTTGTGTGACAAGACCTCCTCATGTCAATATCGCCGACCTGGTGGTCTTTCCAACCGCTCAGGCGAGTAGTACAATTATAAAAAAGGAAAAGTAATGCCCCCAAACCCCCGAAGGGGGCTTAAAGTAATAAACAGCAATAAAATTGCTGCTTATTATATGGTTCTTCCCCTTTGGGAAAGTTAGATGGGGCTTCTCTACACCTGCTTTCCCTTCATCATCTTATTCCAATACAAATGTGGCAGGATATGTTTTTTCAACATCCATAAACGCCAATGTTCTTTATCTGAATTGAAAACGAGCATCTGTTTGAGTTTTGGGTCAGGCGTAAAATTCTTGTCATAGTCGAATTCTGCCAGCACCATTTTGCCGTAACCTGTGACAAGCGGACAAGATGAGTAGCCGTTATAGGACATATCTGTAATTTGATCTTCTTCCATGAGTTTAACAATATTTTCAACAACAACTGGCGCCTGTTTTCTTATCGCTGCAGCAGTTTTTGCTGTAGGTACGCCACAAATATCGCCTACCCCAAAAATATTTTTATAAAGATTAGATTGCAAAGTATGCTTATCTACATCCAACCAACCACTTTCCAAAGCAAGTGGTGAGTCCCGAATAAAATCAGGAGCACGTTGTGGTGGTGCGATGTGCAACATTTCAAAAGGTATTTCAACCGTAGATTCACCGATGATTTTTGAATTGATATTATTATCTTCATTAACTACACACTCGTTCTTTAGGTCATCAGAGAAATTAAAATAGGCTTTTCTATTTTTTCCGTCAATTCTTATCGGTGCATGAAAAGGTTTAAAATGCATATCATAATGACTCAAAACGTGCATTAATGTATGGGCGATAGGTTTTACTCCAAAAATTACTGAGCCCGGTGTGGCAAAAATGACGTTAGATTTATCAGAAAGCTTCTGTTTCCTTAAATAATCGGCTGCGAGATAAGCAATTTTTTGTGGCGCACCACCGCACTTAATAGGTGTAGTTGGCTGAGTGAATAAGGCATTTCCACCTTTAAAGTTTTTCAAAACTTCCCAGGTATGTTCAGGATCAGTATAATTACTGCAAACCGTACCTTCACCCAAAGATTCTGCCAAACCTTCTATCATCGTTGGATCTATTTTTAGCCCGGGAGCTACAACCAGATAGCCATAAGAAATCTCAGTACCTTCTTTTGTGAAAACTTTGTTGTTTTCAGGCTCAAATTTGTCTGCGTGTTCTTTTATCCATTTCACCCCTTTGGGGATCATCTTCTTCATTGGCTTTCCTGTCTTTTTAAACCTGTATGCATTTGCACCGACAAGGGTCCAAGCTGGTTGATAATAATGCATGTCTGCAGGATCTATTATCCCAATATTCAGATCAGGTCTTTTCTTCATAAGCTGAGAAGCTACCATAATACCTCCTGCTCCCGCACCTATTATTAATACTTGAAAATTAGTTTTCATCATTTACTTTTTAAAAAATTATAAGGTCGAAGGACAAACGTAATCTGTTGTTTTTACGCTTGTTTCCTTTATAGCCTTGAATCCGCCTTTAACATCTGTCAAATTGTGGATTCCTCTCGATTTTAAAATCGACGCAGCTATTACAGATCTGTATCCACCTGCACAGTGGATGTACATATGGTCTTTGTTGAATTCTGACAAATGATCATTGATAAAACCCAATGGTACATTATTCGACTCTTCAACGTGTTCAGAAAGGTATTCTGATTTTTTTCTCACATCGAAAACATTCTCCTTATTTTCAGGATAAATTTTTGCAAACTCTTCAGCTGAAATGGATTCTAAACTGTCTGTCTCTTTACCGGCCTTTTTCCAGGCATCAAGACCGCCTTCGAGATAACCAAGAGTATTGTCAAAACCAATTCTTGATAATCTGGTGACGGCTTCTTCTACTCTATCCTGAGGTACTACAAGTAAGATTGGTGTTTTTACATCAACAATCAACTCTCCTACCCATGGGGCAAAATCACCATCAAGACCAATAAATATGCTGTTTGGGACGTGAGCTTCTATAAAATCAGTGTTTTTTCTAACATCAAGAATTACCGCTTCAGTTTCGTTAGCGGCAGCTTCAAAAGCTTCCGGAGATAATGGCTTGGTTCCTTCAGACAAGACTTCATCTATGGACTCATAACCTTGCTTGTTTAACATGACATTATGAGGGAAATATCCCGGGGGTGGCAATAAACCATCAGTAACTTCTTCCACAAATTCTGCTTTGGTCATATCTGTTCTAAGCGCATAATTCACTTTCTTCTGGTTACCAAGCGTATCCACCGTTTCTTTCATCATATTTTTACCACAGGCCGAACCTGCACCGTGTCCCGGATACACTATCGTGGAATCCGGTAATGGCATGATCTTATTACGCAGACTATCATAAAGGGTTTCAGCCAGTTCTTCCTGCGTCATATTAGCGGCTTTCTGTGCTAAATCCGGTCTGCCTACATCACCCAGGAATAAGGTATCTCCGGTAAAAATGGCATGCTCGCTATCGTTTTCGTCAAGTAGCAAAAATGTTGAACTTTCCATGGTATGACCAGGTGTATGTAAAACTTTCATTTTTACATTACCCAATTGAAACACCTCATCATCTTTTGCCACATATGCCTCAAATCCCGGTACAGCTGTAGGCCCGTAAACGATTTGTGCGCCAGTTTTTTCAGCTAAGGTCAAATGCCCACTGACAAAGTCTGCATGAAAATGCGTTTCGAAAATATATTTGATTTTTACGCCATCTTTTTCTGCTCTTTTAATGTAAGGCTCTACTTCTCTTAAAGGATCAATGATTGCTCCTTCTCCATTACTATGAATGTAATAGGCACCTTGTGCCAGACATCCTGTATAAATTTGTTCTACTTTCATTGTATATTGATTTTAATAATTAAACATTCACAAAAAATTCCATGATAAAGACAAAAACTGCCATCACAATGATGAAATAACCAAAACCTTTTTTCAGTTTTTGGCCTTCAATAAATTTGCTGATAAACACGCCAAGAAAAATTCCAGCAATGGCTATTGCCGTAAAAATGAAAAGGAATTGCCAGTCGATGTCCATGGTAAAAGCATCGCCCAGAAAAAAGCCTAAAATTGATTTTAAAGCTATGATTATTAAAGAGGTTCCTATGGCTTTTTTAATTTCTAAATTGGCTAATATCACCAAAGCGGGAATAATCAAAAATCCACCACCGGCACCTACAAATCCGGTAATAGCGCCAACTACTAATCCTTCAACAAGAATAAGCGGATAGTTATATTTTATTTCACCAGTGCCGCCCTTTCCTTTTTTGGGCATGAGCATACTTATAGCAGCCCAAACCATGAGCACCGCAAATAAGCCAAACATCCCCATGCGCCTGGTAAACTCAAAGTCATCTACGGTAAATAATATTTCAGGTAAAACGGGAATTACATAATGCCTGATTAACCACACCCCTAAAACTGCGGGGATTCCAAATACAACGGCCGTACGCCAGTCGACATTTCGGTTAGAATGTTGTCTTAAACCACCAACCAAAGCGGCAAAACCTACAACAAAAAGTGAATATGCCGTTGAAATTTTTTCGTCTAAGAAAAACATATAGGCAAATACCGGTACGGCAAGTATAGAACCACCACCGCCAATTAATCCGAGAGATACGCCTATGATGAGCGCCATAAAATATCCTGCAACTTCTATCATGACTTAAATAAACACATGGTTAAATATATTCAGGATCTTACGGTCTTTTATGCTGTAAAACACCTGTTTACCTATTTTTTCTGAAGTCAGTATCCCGTTGTCCTTCATTTTGGCAAGATGGTGGGACATCATAGAAATTTCACAACCCACGCCTACTTTTGCGCATAAAGTTGATACATCAAGGGGCTCTTCCTCACTTAAAAGATGTAAAATTTGAAGTTTAACAGGATGTGCTATGACCTTTAAAGTATTGGCATATTCCTGAAATTGCTCTTTCGTAAAAGGTGTTACTGTAGTTTTCATACAGCAAACATAAGAACATTTTAATATTTATTCAATTGTTCAGCTATTAAAGTATTAAAATATGATATTTGTCAGTTATTGGGATAGAATACATATATTTGGAATAAACATATTACCAATTGAATCACACAGACGTATTTGGTCAGGCCTTAAAAGATTATTACAATCATCTTCAGTCTGAAAAAAACAAAGCATCTTTTGAAAATATCATCACCTGGACCAATATTTCTGAAGAAGACGAGTTGCCACTACCCTATCTCTTCAGGCCTTTTGAAGATATGCCAAAAATTGAACAAACAGCGCTTAGATACTGTCGAGGCAAAACTTTAGATGTAGGTTGCGGAGCAGGAAGCCATAGCCTTTGGTTACAGGAAAATGGTTTTAAGGTCAAAGCTGTAGATATTTCAGAAGGTGCAGTAAGCGTTTGTCGAAAAAGAGGGGTGAAAAATGTTGAATGCAAATCAATTTTAGAGGAAAATGAAATGTTTGATACGATTCTGCTATTGATGAATGGAACAGGTATATTCCAAAAATTCAGTTCAGTTGAAAGTTATTTGCTTCACCTGAAGTCTATGCTTAAAGCAGGTGGACAAATTCTCATTGATTCTTCAGATATAAAATACATGTACGACAAAGAAGACCTGGAAAACATTTCTAAAACCAGATACTACGGAGAATTAGACTATTTTATAAAATATAAAGATGATTACGAGTATCCCATGACCTGGTTATATCTGGACTTAGAAACCCTAAAGCGCAAATGTAAAGCTGTTGGCTTAAAATGTCAAAAAATTGCTGATGGTGAGCATTTTGATTACCTGGCGCGTATAACTTATTATTAAACCCTTGCCCCTGATAGGCGGCTTAATTATTCAGATCTATTTAAAACCTTATCATAAGCATCCGAAACTTTTAGAAAATAGACCGTTTTCTTCGGCTTAGTGGTTATTGAGCAGTTCGACGTGCTCACAGTATCACTTGTCGAAATGCTCAGCACGAGTCACTGTTAAAATATAAATATAAGACCTTTAATCAGGTATATTAGATTAAGTTTTAAATAAAAATTCTTTAAGGACACATTTATTTAATCCTTAAAGAAATGAAAATCAAATTGTTTTTATTCTTTTCTCTTAAAGTGTGGCGGTTTTAAATCTTAAATTCCGGATACCGGTGAAACCGTATTTTAAATCAGATAAAAAGCTGTTTCAAAAAATGATTCTATTTATTTTGTACTAAATTAACGCATAGAAACATATTGATTATATTTTCAATATATTTTCCCTCTGTGCTCAAAATAAAAATCGCAACTTGATTGAAACAGCTTTTTACTGCAGTCTTTCTTGATTTTTACATTCCTATTATCTTCATAGCTTTTTCTAATAACTTTGGGTTACTGGCAACGTAATTGATCGCTGCGTTCGCTAAATCGCTATCTCCAAGCACGGATTTGATTAAGGATGATGAACCTAACTTCTTTGCAGCTAAACCCGCAAAAGCCGATGATGTTTCCGGGTTTGACTTTAAAAAATTAAAAGCCTCTTTTTGCAAGCCCTTATCTTTTAAGAGTGCTGTTTTGACCTGCGCTTTTACATCTTCTGAAACCTTAGCTTTTTCCATTACGGTTTCTTTACTTAGTTTTTTAGTGGTTGGTAATTTTTGTGCAGAAACCGAATAAGCGGAGAACAACACAAAGACCAGAAATACATATTTTTTCATATTTTCTATTTTTTAATGCTGGTAAAAATAATATTTATTAGAATATAAATTTCTTTTAAGGTAACCTAATGTACCAAAAGTATATCAATACTCACTCAAGATAAAACCTACTGCCATTTGAATATGCAAATCGGTAGTTGCTAAAACAGGTAAATCTGTAATTGCATCATTTAATAAAATTGGTAATTCGGTACATCCTAAGATCACGGCCTCCATGCCCTTATCTTTAAACAATCGGATTTGATCTGTATAAAAGTCTTTTGCAGCTTGAGTAAATTGGCCTTGCGTCAGTTCTTTGGATACAAAATAATGGCTTTGATCTACGGCTTTACCTTCAGGTATTGTTGAAATTAATCCGTGTTTCTCTTTTAACCTGTCTTTTAGAAAAGCTTTGGTCATGGTAGGTTTATTGCCCAACAGACCCAACTTTTGATAGCCTAATCTTTTTGCCTCTTTTGCGGTGGCATCTGCAATGTGCAGAAAAGGCTTATCTATTTTTGGCTGAACGTATTCTACTGCCATATGAGGCGTGTTGGCACAAATGAGCAAGGCCTCTGCTCCTGCCCTGATAAGTTTTTCTGAAACCTCTAAATATTTTTGCTGAATATCTTCCAATACCTGATTTCGCATGATATCTATATTTATAGAATACAAGATAAGTTCAGGGTTGCTGGCACTACCTATTTTTTCACTAACCTGAGCATTGATTTCACGATAATATTCAAGCGTAGAATGCCAGGAGGTCCCACCGATTAAACCAAGGGTTTTCATATTAAAATATTTTACATTTATACCTAAGTCATAAAGCCCCCGAAAGGGCTTTTTAAAGGTAACAATAAAAATGTAAATTTAATTTTTCAACACCACCCTAAATCTCGCTTTTCCGCTTTCTAAATGTTCGATGGCATCATTGATCTTATCCATAGGAAATTCTTCAACCTGCGGGTAAATATTGTGACGAACACAAAATTCAAGCATCGTTTTTGTCAAAGCCGGGCTGCCTATCGGGCTGCCACCAACGGATTTCTCTCCCATGATTAAGCTAAACGCAGGTATGGCCATAGGTTCTAATACGGCTCCAACATTATGAAATTTACCTTTAGGTGCTAAAGCTGTAAGATAAGCGTTCCAGTCTAGCGTAACATTTGTAGTATTAAGAATAAAATTCAACTGACCGGCGATACTTTCGAGTTCTTCTTCAGATTTAGAATTGACAACTTTAGTTGCGCCCATTTTTAATATATCTTCCTTTTTTTCAGGGCTTGAGCTAAAAGCTACAACCTCACAACCCCAGTGTTTCAAAAATTTTAAAGCCATATGACCAAGTCCGCCAATCCCAATAACACCAACTTTATCCGTTGGTTTTACACCTGCCAGAATAATAGGGTTAAAAACCGTAATACCTCCACAAAGTAATGGTCCGGCTTTACTCATATCTATACCTTTCGGAAGCGGAATAGCCCAAGACCAGTGTCCACGAACCTTGTCGGCGAAACCACCGTTTCTGCCAACAATGGTGCCTTCAGATTCTGCACATAAATGGTGATCACCTCCCATACACTGAGAACAACTCATACACGAACCTGAGGTCCAGCCTAAGCCAACTTTATCACCTACTTTAAGATTTTTTACGGCGTCACCAGTTGCTATAACTTCTCCAGTAACTTCATGTCCGGGTACAAATGGATATTGAGACATACCCCAATCATTGTTGATCATACTTAAATCAGAGTGGCATAAGCCACAGTATTCTACTTTTATATCTACCTGTTCTGCGCCAATTTCTCCTAATTCATAAGTATAAGGACTTAATTGTGACTTTTCTTCTTTTGCTGCATATCCATTAATTTCCATAAAATAAGGGTTTAATATTAATTGAAACATTTACAAAAATTGTAAAAATCTCAAATAAATGTGAATTCCCAATGTATCATAAATTAATGGAAGTACTCAAGAAAAACTCTATTTTATTTAAAATTGATGAAATTTTGAATTTTATTTCATTTGTATAGAATACTCATAACTTATTCAAAATACAGTAACTACAAATTATAAAATTTTGGTGCTTGAAAAGTTTAGCCTGAATAATTAAGGATTGTGAATTATACCCTATGAAATTAGGCCAATCTTTGGAAGATCTAACTAAAGATAAAAAAGAGTAACATACTTACCACGATAAGAGCGATGCAAAACTTGCTAACGACGAAATCTAAATTCTTGGATGACATGATATTTTGATTAAAGTGATTTGGCAATTGTAGAGTGTTCTTTTTTAGACCATTACAAATTACCCCTATACCAATAAGACGGATATCACTTAGGTTTGTTACACAAACTTCCAAATATTTTTTTGAGTCAGTTGTTTAATTACTTAAATTCAATAGTTAATTATGCAAAAAAGTAGTTATCAAAATCCTGGTTTTATCAAACTAAGCCATTCAAGTGCATTTCGATATTTCAAAAAAAAGTCTAAACCACATTTAGTCCGTTAATTTAAAATCTGATTCTAATTCTGTCTCAGAGCTGCCACCAACAAATATTTTGAAATCACCGGGTTCTACAACAAATTCACCTTTGTTGTTATAAAAACCTAACTCAGCTTTATCAATTTTAAATTTTATTGTTTTTTGTTCTCCAGCTTTTAAAGAGACCAACTCGAAGCCTTTTAGCTCTTTTACAGGTCTAACAATGCTGCCTACCAAGTCTCTAATGTATAATTGAACAACCTCTTTACCCTCATAACTACCAGTGTTTTTAATATTTACAGCAATTTCTAAAGTGTCTTCTTTTGACATAGTCGAATGACTCAACTTCAAATTACTATATTCAAATGTGGTATAACTTAAGCCATGACCAAAAGGAAAGAGAGGTGAGTTCTTTTCATCAATGTAATGAGACCAAAATACGTTGCCTTCCCTATCTGTAGCTCTGCCGGTGTTTTTAAAATTATAATAAATCGGCACCTGACCAACACTTCTCGGGAAGGTTACTGGCAACTTTCCACTTGGGTTGTAATCTCCATACAGTACTTGAGCTACTGCATTGCCTGTTTGTGTACCTAATTGCCAGGCCTCTAATATTGCCGGAATATGCTCAGCTGCCCATGGAATAGCTAATGGTCTCCCATTGTTTAGGATAAGCACAATATTTTTATTCACCGTGTAAACCGCCTCAAGCATCTCCTGTTGTAAACCCGGCAGGCCTAACTCTGTTCTGCTGCGACCTTCCCCACTTTGAAAACCGTGTTCTCCCAAAACCATAATGACTACATCTGCGTTTTCTGCAACTTTCATAGCCTGGTCTATGCCTGATTTATCCTTTTCATTGACCTTAATTTCTTTGATGAAATGTTCTTCACCGACAAAAACATCTACCCCTTTTTCGAAAGTGATTTGGTTTGTAGCCTTATGGTTTTGCATGCCTTCCAGGACAGAAACTGCAGTATTATCATCTGATGCAATTCGCCAACTACCTAAGGGGCTATTTTTGCTATCGGCCAACTGACCGATTAATGCGATGTTTAGCCCTTCTTTTTTGAGTGGTAATAAATTTGATTCATTTTTCAACAAAACCATAGATTTTTTAGCCATGTCTAAAACGGCTTCTTTATGCTCTGTAGTTCCTGTGTTTTCTTTTTCTCGTTTAGCATCGCAGTACCGGTAAGGGTCTTCAAAAAGACCTAATTCAAACTTTACAGTAAGTATACGTCTTACGGCTTCATTAATGACAGATTCACGAACTTTTCCTTCTTCAACTAATTTTACCAACTCATCAATGTACACATAGCCTTCCATATCCAGGTCGCATCCTGCATTTGAGGCTAAAATGGCAGCCTCAGCTTTGTCTTTGGCTTGTCCCCAATATATAATTTCTTTGATAGAAGCCCAGTCTGAAACTACCAGACCTTCAAAATTCCACTTGTCTTTTAATATTTCCCGCATTAGGAATTTATCGCTGGATGAGGTTACGCCGTTTAAATCGTTAAAAGAGGTCATCACTGATTTTACTCCGGCATCAACTGCAGCTTTGAAAGGTGGTAAAACTGTATTAAACAAGGTCTCATTTCCTATACTTACAGTATTGTATTCTCTGCCGGCTTCGACGAACCCATAACCGGCAAAATGTTTAGCACAGGCTGCAATTGTTGTTGGATCAGTTAAATCATCACCTTGAAAGCCATTTACTCTTGCGCGTGCTACCAAACTTGCGTAGAAAGGGTCTTCTCCTGCACCTTCCATAATTCTGCCCCAACGGGCATCCCTGGAAATATCTACCATAGGTGCAAAAGTCCAGTTTAAGCCGGCCGCAGATGCTTCTGTCGCTGCCATACGGGCAGAATTTTCAATAGCTTGAAGGTCCCAACTTGCCGCTTCTGCAAGTGGTATCGGGCTAAGCGTTTTATAACCGTGGATAACATCAAATCCAAACAGCAACGGAATACCCAATCTGGTTTCTTCAACAGCGATCTGCTGTATCTTTCTCACGTTTTCTACGCCTCTTACGCTAAGCATAGCGCCAACCCAACCTTTCCTTAAATGTTCGTATTTAGTTTTGGAACTACCTTCTTCCGGAACAGGCCCGGTGACATCCCAAAACCCATTGTAAAGGTTCATCTGACCTACTTTTTCTTCGATGCTCATCAGACCGAGTAATGAGTCTACTTTCTTTGGAATAGTGTTAGCTTTTGAGTTCAAATTATTTGCTTTTGATGAATTTTTATCACAGGAAATTATGAGACAAAGTAATACAAGGCTTATTGTAAAATAAAGAATATTTTTATTCATTAGTTAAGGATTTAATTGTGTCTGAAGTAATGTTTTAGGCCTTCAAAATTTTCTTTTAAGACGAGTTTTACATCTTTATCTTCTACATGTCCTAAAATACCAAAATCGTTTTTATAATTGTTTTTCAACAAAAATTTAATCATCTCCTTTTCATGATCACCTTTGCCGATGGGTAAAATTTTGGGGCCTTCTTTTTTGAGACCACTTAGGTTTACATGCCATAAATAGGGCATAATCTTCGGAACAAACTCATAAAACTCGTCAATTTGTTGATGGGCATGGTGAAAATTATAGACCATTCCAATATCGTGGTTTGGCAATTGTTTTATGATTTGCAATTGATTCAAAGGGTCTCCAAACCAGTCGCCATGATTATACAAGGCTATCTTGCAATCAAGGGTTTCAGCTTTTTCTGATAAAAACTCAATCATTTTAACGCCTTTAATCAGAGCTTCTTCCTGAGCTAGACCTTCAAAATAATTGTTATGAAAACTGACCCATAATTCGCCCTGATATCCCGTCTGTTCTAAAATTTGAAACATTTTTTGATTAGAATCGTTCAATTTTTGCGGAGTATCCCAGTTCCCATCAATCCATAACCACACTGAAAAAATATTGATATTGTTTTCTTTGGCCAACAGAAGTTCCTGTTGCATATTCTTCAGATCCTGCATTCTCCAGTCATAGGCATATTTTGTTATGCCTAAGTCTTTCAGCATCTCTATTCTTTGCTCAGGTGTTCGATTTAATTTATCATAAGGAACTATACACCAGGCATAAATTGCCGTAGTATCTAAATCAGCATTGGATTTATCAATACATGAAAAAAAACAATAGATCAACAATGCACATAGGATAACTCTTTCCACTAAACTTGAAATATAAACTTGAGAATTAAAAAACTACAGCAGGATTACTGCTGTAGTTAAAAAAATGAAACTTAAACAGGCTATCAATAAAATTTAATATCGGCTATAAATATAACTTTCTGACAAAGACTTAATGCTTTAATAAATAATTGACTGAAAAACAAGTAAATAACCAATATGTAAATTATTATAATTCCTCGAAACGTACATTGTCTATTGCAAAGTTTAAGAGCACGTCTGCACCTTCAAATGCCATACCAAATTCAGCATCTACAAGGCTGAAATCCGGTACACCTAACAATGAACACGGTATGGTTACTGTGGTCCAGCCACCTGTATCAAAAGGCTCACCAGTATCATTCCATGGCGCCCAATCATAGAAGGCATCCACGCCGTCAGAATCGTTAAATCTTATACGAAATGCACCGGCTGATAAAGGTTCAAAAGTGTAAATATCAAATTTAAGTACATAATCATCAACATTTGATCCGACTGTTGTGGCTCCATTGAACGTAGTGGCATCATTTCTCCAAAATAAATCCTGCCAGCCAGTTCCACCAGTCTGGAAGTTTGCTCTACCGTAAGCACTGCCGTCTAAACTTATAGAGGCGTCATTTTCAGCGATAACATTTCCCCACCAGGGACCGTTTGCATCCCAGTCGAAAAAGACTAAATTAGGGTCTGCAACATCATCTGGACCGGCACATCCTGGCGTATCAAAACGTACATTGTCTATAGCGAAATTAAGAAGAACGTCTGCACCTTCAAAGGCCATTCCGAATTCAGCATCCACAAGGCTAAAATCAGGAACACCTAAAACTGAGAGTGGAATTTCAATAGTTTCCCATCCATCTGTAGTAAAGGGTTGACCTGTATCATTCCATGGCGCCCAGTCATAAAAAGCATCAACGCCGTCTGAATCATTAAAACGTATTCTGAAAGCTCCTGCTGTTAAAGGTTCAATAACATTAATATCAAATTTAAGAGCATAGTCAGTAAGATTGCTTCCTACGGTTGAAGCACCATTAAATGTACTTGCATCATTTCTCCAGAACAAATCCTGCCAGCCGGTACCACCAGTCTGGAAATTAGCTCTTCCATAAGAACTGCCATCTATACTTAATGACGCCATATTTTCAGCGGTAACATTTCCCCACCAGGGACCATTTGCATCCCAGTCAAAGAAAACCAAAGAAGGGTCGCCGACTTCACATAAGCCATTTTCACCCGTGTCAATTCCGAGAGCACTTACCAGGGCATCAGGAACTAATACACGATTAATTTCGTGAATTACCCCATTGCTGGCACCAATATTAGCAACGGTAATTCCTGAAGGAATAGCATCCTGAAAAGAGGGTTCTAATCTTGGGATATCACCCGATAAATCTACGGTAAAGATGTCTCCGTAAACTGTGGTAAAGGTATCACCATCGGTTAACTGACTTGCCATTAAAGTTCCGGCATAAAGGTGATAGTTCAATAAATCTGTCAATACTGATAATTCTTCAGGTGTATCAAAATCGTCTAAAGATTCGTAATTATTTATAGTTGCGAATAAAGCTGTAAATGCATCATTATTTGGCGCAAAAACGGTTAGCTCTTCTGTTGCCAAATTATTGGCCATACCTACTTTATTAACAGCTTCCATAAAATTAGTATAGCCTCTATCGTTAGCACGCTCAACAAGATTTAGAGTGGCACTTAAGACACTTTGAAAAACTTCATCTGGTAATAGTACTTTATCAATACCATGAATAACTCCATTTATGCCTTGAATATCTGTAAGCAAAATCGCCGCATTTGTGTATGAAGCATCATCAATTATAGCGTTGTCGTCTATTGAAAAAGCCTCTCCCTGCATTGAGGTTTGTGTAGAGCCAACAGCATCAGAAGCTAGAGCATTTGAGCCTGAAACGACATGATAAAGCAGTACTTGCTGCAGGACTTCAACGGGAATTTCACTCAGTGATGACCATCCAAAAGCACCATTTAGTTGTGCAATCAAAGCTTCAAATGCTTCGTTATTTGGCGCAAACAAAGTATAAGGATAATTATCGTCTGATGGATCTGATATAGATAGAGCATTGCCCAAATCTGCCAACTCTATGGCTTCTGCCAGACTGGAGTACTCAGGATTAGCTTTAACCTGATCGTAAACGGTAGGTGGTAATAAAACATTATCCACAACATGTACAATGCCATTAGTAGCTCCAAGATCAAATGCCTGATCTACTAACTCAGCATTTCCATTTACTCTGAAAGGATCTTCTGTGTTGACAAAAACACTAATGTTTGTATCGTCTGGTCCCGAAGCTAAAGTTTTGATGTAGCCTGTTTCAAAAGTATTAGAAAAATCAGCGGTTACTGTGCTGACAGTATGGTTAAGTAATACATTTTCCAATTGATCATCTGTCAATCCTGACAAATCTAAATCTGCGAAAGAACTGTTATTTGGAGCAAAGACTGTAAATGTACTGGTGGTCCTCAAAACAGAATCTAAGCCTACCTGATTTAATGCCTGTTCCAGCGTTGAAAGATCATCTCTTTCAGCTATTATTTCTGTGATATTCTTGTGTACACCATCATTGTTAGCATTCAATATTTCATCATCGTCATCACAAGATGTCAATACCAATGCAAACATCAAAGTCAGGATACTAAGAGATTTTAAAAATTTCATTTTTTATTATTTTAATTAAATGTAGTTTATAGGAATCCAAAATCATCAACATAAAATATGTATTGCGGTAGACCGGTATTTGAAGATTCCTGAAAATCTATTCTATTGATCTCATCAGGTTCTCCACCATTGGGATAAAAATCTGATAGTGGAATAACATAGGTCGTCCATTCACCGGGAATAAGTTCTAAAGTAAGTTGTGCCTGAAAATCGTTCAGTGCAAGATTAACCGAATCACCGGGAGCACCTGTACCATATAAACTTACACTAATAGAATTAAATTCGTCGAATGCAATATTTGGCGGAAGGAATGTCAAACCTGACCAACCCTCTCTAACACTTTTAATTGAAAACTCTCCGAGGGCAACTTCTGTTGATTGCAGGTCAAAGGTTCCACCCCATTGGCTCATCTCCCATTCAGGATTTAGACTATCAATGTAAATAGAATATGAAAAACCGTAAGATGAAGATCTTGCTACGGCTCCACCTGATGTTTCTAAAAATATAAAAGCTTGTTCAACCCCACTGGGTACTTCTACCACAACTTCTGTTTGAGAAATTGAGACAATTTCAGCTGGTAATTCTACCAGGTTTCCATCTTCTTCAGATCCGCTTACAAAAGTTACATTTGTAGTATCAGTAAAGTCTCCACCGATAAGCGTTACCAGTTTTACGCCATCAACAGTTTCCTGTGTAAAGGATTCAATATTTAACAGAGAAAAATTATAATCCGTGGCTCCCGCCTGGTTTTCTAAGGTTAAAATATTAGGCTGATCAACATAAGGCGCATCTAATGGAACGGTAACAAAAGCTAATTCATCTGTTCCTAAGGCAGAATTGAATCCACCGCGCACGCCATTAAAAAATACACCCGTAAGCGATTTAAGGTTATTCCCTCTAATGATATAAGTACCTTCAAGCACACCCTGGGTTACAACTTGATCCTCTCTGGCTTCGCTTACACTTTCAATTACAGGAGGTGCCGAAGCTGTTGGTATTTCATCCTGTTCAAATTCATTTTCACAGGACGTAAAAACGATCCCTGAAAAAATAGTAAGTAAAGATAAATACAGAAGTCTATTTAGACCTGATATTATTTGTATTGCTTTCATAGTCATTTTTTTAATCAAAGTTATATTCAACTGGTGGATCTAAAAGCGCTGGATTATTTACGACTTCGTTACTTGGGTAAGGAAAGAGCAAATCATCTTGAGAGGCCGTAAATGTTTCTGATTCTATAGTTGGAGGATCGGTGTCGTTATTGTAATATCCCCTTTCTGTATTGCTCAGGAAACTTAGGGCAAAATCCGGTCCTCTCCTTACAACATCATACCAGAATTCAGATTCGAAGGCTAATTCAATTCTTCTTTCATGGAATACATCGTCTATTGTTGGATTTTCAATATTTGAAAGTCCGGCTCTACGTCTGACTTTATTTAAGGATTCTATACCCTGAGCCACAGAACCACCTCCCATTAAAGCCGCTTCAGCATTGATTAAAAGCAAGTCCGCATATCTCATAATGTAGGTGTTATTAGGGTAGTTTTGAAAACCTCCACCACCATTTGTAGCAATGTCTCCAACGACATACTTCTTGATGCCTACGTTTGTTCCCTGATGGCTTATGGTTTGAGAAGCTTGAAGTCCGCCGTTAATTTCCGGATAGAAAGATCCCGGATCCATGATGGTTGCACGGTATCTTAAATCTTCTGTTGTACTTTCATAGGCATTCTGCAGATCTATTGAGGGACCAACAGCAGACCAACCATCTGAGAAACCGGTAACACCGGCCTGTGCAAAATAAGATTGTAAGGCATTACCTTCTCCAAACTCCCCAGAAGCACTCCACTGTAGAGAAAAAATAGATTCCGGATTATTGTCGTTTTCAGTTAAAAATAAATCTGCATAACTTCCTGAAGGGTCACCATCTTCTGCATCTCCTCCAAATAATTTGAATTCTCCAGAATTAATAACTTCTGAAGACAACATAAAAGCCATTTCATAATCACGTTCATAAAGGTGGACTTTAGCCAACATAGCTTTCGCCGAACCGCTTGATACTTTTGCGTTTTCATCAAAATTGGATCCTCTTACTTTCTCATAACAATTATCAATGGCAAAAAGATAATCTCTTTTGATAAATTCGTAAATATCCTGTACTCTATGTCTTGGCACTAATGGCTGAGTAACATAATCAACATTATTTTCGATTATAGGAACAGAACCAAATATTCTTACCAAATAAAAATAAGCTGTAGCCCTAACAAATCTTGCTTCACCTAATGCATTGTTTACAACATCTTCCGGTACTTCCGGACCTACAGCAGATGGTAAAGTGTTGATAAAGGCGTTTGACTGCGCCACTACTGCAAACAATGAATTCCATGCCGAAGTAAGTGTATTATGTTCTCCGGTCACTGCAAAATTTGTGAAATCTGCATTTCTTGGATCCCATGTTCTTGCATTGCCTGAACTTAATTCACCTATACACCAAGAGGCTATAGAATTAAAGTCATACCAGGGCTTAGAATACAAATGATTTGTCCCCGCTTCTACCTGTTCTGCAGTCTGATAAAAATCTGCAACATTAAAAGAGTCCTCCGGTGGTCTGTCTAAAAAGCTTTCATCGCATGAAAAGAAGACCAGCACAAATGTGAAAATGGCTATTTTCTGTGTTCTACTAATTAAAAAATTCAACTTCATAATTTAACTCTATTTATTTGTTAATCATCTTAAAAATCTAAATTTACTCCTAATGTAAATGTTCTGGCTGTGGGATATCTACCGTTGTCGACGCCCATTAAAAGGGGATTTTGGTTTAAAACCCCTACTTCAGGATCATAGCCTGAATAAGCTGTAAGTGTCACCAGGTTTTGAGCACCTACAAATACTTTAAAATTGTCTAATCCAAATTTACTGATGAATTGAGATGGTAAATTATAGCCAAAGGTTAGGTTCTGTAACCTGACATAAGAACCATCTTCTATATAGCGATCTGATATATTTATGTTTGGTGTATCGTTCCTGGCTAATCTTGGTTGTGAACCATTTGGATTATCTAAAGACCAATAGTCTAATACAGAGGTCAACTGATTAGTAAAGGTTCTGTTCCCAGCCGTTAAAGCCCGGTCTACAGCATTAAAAATATCATTACCGTACGAGCCTTGAATAAATATATTTAGGTCAAAGTTTTTATAAGAAAAACTATTCTGCCATCCAAAAGTAAAATCTGGGTGTGGATTTCCAATAACAGTCCTGTCGTCTGTATCTATGACGCCATCACCGTTAATATCCTGAAATTTAACATCACCTAACCAAGTTGAGCTAAATAAAGCGTCTTCAAATGGTCTTCCAAACTGGATTGGAGCACCCTGTATATCTTCCATTGATCTAAAAAGTCCATCGGTTTTATACCCAAAGAATAAACCAATTGGGTCTCCTGCTTGTGTGCGTGTAATGATTTGATTTGAACCATCTAAATTGACCTGACCAAAAACAGATAAATCACCCAATAGATTATCTACATTATTTCTGTAGTGCGAAACAGTAAGTGTTGAGTTATATTTAAATTCGGATTCGTATGCACTTGTAAAATTCAAAGTCACATCAATACCTCGATTGGTCATTTGCCCTAAATTAACCCATGGTGCAGTAATAGCGCCCGGCGCTGTGCCACCAGTTATAAAGTCAGTTACTGCCAGTTGAAATAAAAAGTCTTTTGAAACTTTATTATATACTTCTATTGTAGTATTCAACCTTGAATTAAACAGTGAAAAATCCAGACCAACGTTGGTTTGCGTAGAAGATTCCCAGGTTAAATCTTCATTGGCAAAATTTGCAAATTCAAACCCGGTTCCAACACCTGTTATAATAGAATTTAGTCTGGAACCAAAGGCAAAATTTGGAATATCCTGGTTTCCTACTACACCATAACCACCATAGAGTTTTATGTTCTGAATGGCCTCAAAATCACTCATAAAATCTTCGTTAGATAATCTCCAGGCTGCCGACAAAGAAGGGAAATAACCCCATCGGTTACCTTCTGCAAATTTTGAAGAGCCATCTGCTCTTAGAGATGCTGTAACATCGTATTTGTTACTAAATGTGTAAATAGCTCTTGTAAAGTAAGACTCCAGGGCATTACTCCCTTGGTACTGGTCTGTAAAGTCGTTGGCATCTCCGGTACCCAATATTGGTAAATCATTACTTACAAAATTGCCATCCTGAGCAATGATGCCTCTCCAGGTTGATTGCTGAAATTCCTGACCTACTAAAAACGTAAGACTGTGAACGTCATCAAACTTTTTGTTGAAGGTAATGAGGTTCTTTACAATCCAAAAATCTGTATTTTCTTCTCTGATATTTAACAAATTTGTTCCTCTGTCCACGGCACCATAAGTAAATGCTCTTTGAAATCTTTCGTTGGAATTATAATTAAAATTACCCCCAAATTCTGTTCTATAAGTAATGTTTTTATGTAATTTGAATTCGGCATATACATTACCCAACAAAGCACTTCGGGTAAGATCGTTGGTTACACTTAAAGCTTCCGCAATTGGATTTCTAAATCCAAAAGCAATTTCTTCGTCAGTCACTGGACCTGCAAAAGAACCATCAGGGTTATAAACTGCTGTAGCTGGATTATTAAGTAAGGATAAGCTTATGATACCATTTTCAGCATTGGTAAAGGCCAACTGTTCGTTTGTTCGGGTGGCTGTAAGGTTAATACCGGTTTTGAGCCAGTCATTTACTCTTGCATCTATATTCACCCTAATATTTGCTCTTTCAAAGGAAGATCCAATGACCGTTCCTTCCTGATCTGCATACCCGCCGGATATAAAATAATTCACATCATCAGAACCGCCGGAAAAAGACATCTGGTGATTTGTAAAGATTGCTGTATCGAAAATTTCTTTTTGCCAATTTGTACCCGGACCTAAGAGTTCAGGGCGTAAAAATGCAACATCCTGCTGTAAATTATATATTTCACCAATAGCATTTTGGAGTCTTGCATAATCCGGTAATGCCATAACATCAATAAGATTTGTGGGTTGCTGAATAGCAATATTTCCGGAATATGAAAATTTTCCTTTCCCGCGTTTACCGCTTTTGGTCGTAATAATCACGACACCGTTTGCGCCACGAGAACCATAAATAGCGGTTGCAGAAGCATCCTTTAAGACGTTTATAGATTCAATGTCATCGGGGTTAATGTTAGATAATGGACTCACATCAGAACTTCCTCCAGTTTCGCCGATGCCAGTTGAGCCTATTGGTCTTCCTGTAGTACTGATATTTCTGGAATCCCCTGAAACAGGTACACCATCAATAATATACAAGGGTTCACTTGAACCTGACAATGAACCTACACCACGTATTCTAACGGATACTGCACTACCAGGCTGACCTGAGTTTTGTGTGACATTGACACCGGCTGCTCTACCCTGAATTAACTGGTCAATAGAAACTTGAGGGATATTTCTGATATCTTTTGTCTCAATAGAAGAAACTGAACCACTTAAATTCTCCTTTAACTGCGAACCATATCCAATTAAAACGATTTCGTCCAGGGCTTCAGCACTTTCTTCTAAAGTTACATTTAAAACGGTTTGCCCTTCTACTAAAACGATTTCTTTAGTTTTGAAACCTAAATAGCTGAAAATTAAAGTTTGATTTTCTTTTAATGTAATGGAATATTCACCATCAAAATTTGTAACTACACCATTAGTTGTTCCTTTTTCTAAAACATTTACACTATTTAAAGGAATACCATTTACATCAGTAACTTTACCGGTAATGGTATTTTGAGCTTTTGCACCATAAGTTAAAAATAAAATAATACACAATGTAAATAATTTTAAAAAAGTGCCTGTTCTAATATTTTCGAATTTCATTATTATAAAAATTAAGTTGGTTTTTGAATATCAAATTAGCATATTGAGACTTTTTATGATGCTTTTTTATTGATTTCAAAATTAATACAATACTTAACCTTTATTTAATATTATTTTGTCAATTGCTTATAAAAAATTAACTCTAAATTAATAACAAATCTTAATTTATCACAAAGTTAGTGATGCCGGAAATGAGCTTTTTGTTTAAAGCCTTCACAAGTAAAGGATCAATTGATAGCTATTACAGTTGATAATACGTTTATGAAATATATTAAAATAAGGTTTCAATTATAAATCAAAAGTGTTTAAAGGCAGGGACTAATATCAAAAGACTTTTTTAATCCCAGAAAATTCTTTTCTGAATTCACTGGGCGTGCAGTTTTTCATTTTTTTAAACACACGATTAAAATTTGCAATATTATTGAACCCACAATCAAAAGCTATCTGAGAAACACTGTCATCGCTTTCTATGAGCTGAATAGCAGCATGACTTATTCTATTGGCATTTAGATAATCAACGAAGGTCTTGCCGGTCCTTTTCTTTATAAATCTATTAAAAGATACATTAGACATATTAACCAATTGTGAGACTTCATCCAACATGATTTTATTGTGAAAGTTCTTTTGAACATAATCGTATATCAAGGTCATACGGTCACTATTAAATGCCATATCCTTATCCTCAACGATATAATTTGATAAAAGCACTTGTTCATCTGATATCGCAAGCTCCTGGAGTATCGTCAGAAATTCAACAAAATAATCTATACCTTCAAATTTAGACAAGTTTGATATTTTTTGATAAAGTGTAAAACTGGTTTTCTTTGAAAATAAAATACCATGTGAGGATCTTCTGAACATGTCTTTTATAGGTTTCATGATTTTTTTTGATAATAAATCTTCATGAAACAAATCCTGATGAAATTGTATCGTTACCTCATGTGCATCATCTTTTAAAATATCTTTGCATATCCAGCTATGCTGCAGATTTGGCCCAACCAACACCAGTTCTATATCACTAATCTCTTCAACACTATCACCTACAAAACGCTTAACACCCTTGCCGTTATAGATCAAATTAAGTTCATATTCAGGATGATAATGAATTGGATAGTCAAAAACTTTCTTGTTTCGATCAAAAACTAAAAAGCTGTCATCTTTGCTTAGTGGCGTAATTTCTCTGTGGACATTTATTGATGGATTCATATTTTATATAATATAATTTATAAAAATGATAAAATAGTATAACAAAAAATGCTAATATAGTATTAATTTTGAAATCCGTCATTTTATCCTTCAGTTATATGATATTCAAAAGCTTTAGCAATCAATTCATCAGGCCTGTATTTCTTTTGCTTGTCATCATAAACCTTGCATCCTGCGGCTCGTTATACGATTCAACATACCCCAAACCTGATTTAGTTGATAAAAAACTAACGAAGAGTACCAAAATCCTCCATAAAAAACTGCATTTGATAGCCAAAGAAGGCTTTGCAGTAGGACAACAGGACGCCACTTCTTATGGTATAGGCTGGGTAAAAAAAGAAAATTCTAATATCTGGAGAAGTGATTTTCATGATGTTACGGGTAAATTCCCATTGGTTTACGGCTTTGATATTGGTGATGTTGAATTTGGAAATAAAAATGAAAATTTAGATAAGGTTCATTTTGTTGTTATGCGTGGGCTTATCATAGAAGCACATAAAAATGGAGGTATCATCACTATCAGCTGGCATACCAACAATCCTCTTAACAATAGAAATTCCTGGGATACAACACCTGTTGTTGAAGACATTATTAATAAAGGTAGTCTGTCCAATAAATATAAACTGTGGTTAAAAAACGTATCCACTTTTCTAAAGTCTTTAAAATATAAAGGAAAGCTCATTCCGATTGTTTTTAGACCTTATCACGAAATGAATGGAAGCTGGTTTTGGTGGGGTGGCGATAATTGTACCCCGGAAGATTATAAGGAATTATGGAGAGAAACTGTTGTTGCGCTAAGAGATGACTTTAAAGTGCATAATCTTTTATATACCTATTCGCCAAACAAGTTGAATGACAATGCCGATTACCTTAAGTACTATCCGGGTGATGACTATGTCGACATTTTTGGTGTAGACATTTATGACTTTAAAAATTCTGAGGATTACATCAAATCCCTTAAAAACGATATCTCTTTTATGAAAGAGGTTGCCGCTTCTAAAAATAAATTATATGCCTTTACAGAAACCGGCCTTGAAGCTATTCCGACCTCAAACTGGTTTACAGAAGTTTTGTACCCAAATATAGAAAATACCGGCATCTCGTGGATTTTATTTTGGCGAAATTCAACAAAAAAACACCATTACGTTCCTTACAAATTTCACGAAAATGAAGAGGACTTTAAAGCATTTTCAGAATTGCCAAAGGCTTTATTTTTAAATGATCATCAAACTTTAATACCAAAACTTTGAAATACCTGAACACCGTAGACATATTAATTATTTCATCCTATCTCTTAACTATTGTTGTTATTGGTATTGTATTAAGAAAGCGCGCTCAACGCAGTAAGGATGATTATTTGCTCGGCGGTAAATCTATACCCTGGTATATGCTTGGGCTGTCTAATGCTTCGGGCATGTTTGATATTTCAGGTACCATCTGGTTAGTAACTCTCATGTTTGTATATGGTTTAAAAAGTGCCTGGATTCCCTGGTTATGGCCTGTTTTTAATCAAATCTTCTTAATGGTATATCTCTCTAAGTGGTTAAGACGGTCTAATGCCACAACCGGAGCTGAATGGATTAGCACCAGATTTGGTTTTGAAAAAGGAGCAAAACTTTCACATGTCATAGTTGTTGTCTTCGCCATAATTTTGTGTTTAGGTTATCTTACTTATGGTTTTATAGGTTTAGGTAAGTTTGTTGAAATATTCATACCCTGGGAATCCGTTAGTGCTTACGTTCCTTTTAACGTAAGTCCGGAATTTGTTCCGCATTTCTATGGGGTCATCTTTACACTTTTTGCGGTTTTTTATTCACTTCTCGGTGGGATGTCCGGGATAGTCTGGGCTGATGTTGTACAGTTTATCATCATGACAGTTGCCGCGTTTGTTATTGGCTATCTGGGTTTTATGGCCGTGACCAATAACTCACTTCATGTTCCAGATAACTGGTTAAGCCCATTCTTTGGCTGGGAACTCAACTTAGACTGGACAAATATTATCCCTGAGGTCAATCAAAAAATTAAGGAAGACGGCTTTAATCTCTTTACTATATTTTTTATGATGATGGTATTCAAAGGCATTCTGGTCAGTTTTGCGGGCCCGGCGCCGACTTACGATATGCAGAAAATACTCTCAACAAAATCGGCCAAAGAAGCTTCAAAAATGAGTGGTTTTGTCTCCGTGATATTGATGCCGATTCGCTATTTGATGATTGCCGGTTTTGCAGCTTTGGCTCTCATTTACTACGAAAAGCTTGACCTGATGACTGTCTCCGGCAGTATAGATTTGGAATTGATACTCCCAAGTGCTATCAAAGAATTTGTGCCCGTTGGTCTTTTAGGTTTGCTGCTTTCAGGTTTGATTGCTGCGTTCATGTCCACTTTTGCCGGTACTTTAAATGCAGCTCAGGCCTATCTGGTAAATGACATTTATTTAAAATATAAAAATCCAAATGCCAGTCAAAATCAGGTCAAAAACATGAACTACATTACCGGAATTCTTGTTGTTGTCATAAGTGTAGTACTGGGCATATTTGCCAAAGATGTTAATTCTGTTTTACAGTGGATAGTTTCTGTTTTGTACGGCAGTTATGTAGGAGCCAACATTCTTAAATGGCACTGGTGGCGTTTTAACGGTGAAGGCTTCTTTTGGGGCATGGCGTCAGGTCTTTTGGCAGCGATCATTGTCCCGGAATTGTTTCCAGATACTTTAGAATTGTACCTCTTCCCTATTCTTTTAGTCATTTCAATCATTGGCTCAGTATTAGGAACATATTCTGCCCCACCAACCAACGAAAATGTGCTCATGGAATTCTATAAAAATGTAAAGCCATGGGGATTTTGGCAACCTATAAAAGATAAACTTTCAGCTAAAAATATAGACGTTATTGATGATTCAACATTTGGCAGAGATATGTTCAATGTAGGTATCGGAATAATTGCCCAAACCGCATTAGTCATTTTACCGATGTACCTAGTATTCAGTAAAACTTTTCCTTTTTTAATAACTTTAGGTGTGTTATTAGCCTGCTTATTTTTACTTAAAAAATACTGGTGGAATGCCTTATCAAATTAATCTTTTAAAATTTTAGATTATGATTTTAACAGAAAACAACTTAGAACGTGTAATTTCAAATCACAAAAAATTGATTACAAAACAAAATTTACCAGTTGAGCCGTCTAATGGCATTTATACCCGTTACGAAAACCCTATTTTAACCAGAGAGCATATCCCTATTCACTGGAGGTATGATTTAAATCCTGCAACTAATCCTAGATTTTTAGAGAGGATAGGCTTTAATGCCACTTTTAATGCAGGTGCTATAAAATGGGAGGACAAATATCTGCTTTGCGTAAGGGTAGAAGGCAACGACAGAAAATCCTTTTTTGCCATGGCAGAAAGCCCTAATGGTATAGACAATTTCAACTTTTGGGATAAGCCTTGTGTTATTCCTCAAATTGAAAATAATCCGGATACCAATGTTTATGATATTCGGCTGACAAAACATGAAGACGGCTATGTTTATGGCGTTTTCTGCACTGAAAGAAAAGATGAAAAAGCACCCTCAGGAGACACCTGTCAGGCTGTAGCCAATGCGGGAATTGTGAGGACTAAAGACTTTATAAATTGGGAACGCCTGCCGGATTTAGTGTCTAACGCAGGACAACAGAGAAATGTCGTTTTACATCCTGAATTTATTAACCATAAATACGCCTTATATACTCGCCCACAAGATGGTTTTATTAATGTAGGTAAAGGTGGCGGCATTGGTTTGGGCTACGTCAAAGATTTAAGAAACCCGATCATTGAAGATGAAAAAATCATCAACAATAAAGTGTACCACACGGTTTTTGAACTAAAAAACGGCTTAGGCCCTGCACCATTAAAAACCGATGAAGGCTGGCTGCACCTTGCTCATGGCGTCAGGAACACCGCAGCCGGTTTACGCTATACGCTTTATATGTTCATGACCGATTTAAATGACATCTCTAAGGTAATTCATCAGCCTGCCGGACATTTTATGGCACCCGTTAACGGAGAAAGAGTTGGCGATGTATCGAATGTATTATTTGCCAATGGCTGGATAAAAGACTTTGATGGAAAAGTATTTATTTACTATGCCTCATCAGATAGTAGAATGCATGTTGCCACTTCAGACATTGATACTTTGGTAGACTATTGCATCAATTCACCAAAAGACAAATACACCAGTAGAGAATCTGTTAATACTATTATAGATTTAGTAAACAAGAATAAAGGACTTTATTAAATACCATGTACGCTGACCTAAAATCTGACCTTGATAAAGAGCTAAAAAGCATACTTGCTTTTTGGTCTGAAAATGCTATAGATCATAATCACGGTGGATTTTTAGGAGAAAGGGATTTTTACAATAAGGCTATAAAAAATGCACCCAAAGGCATCATACTTAACACCAGAATACTATGGACTTTTTCTGCATCTTCAAACCATTTGAGGACAGAGAAATACAAGGAAATTTGCGACAGAGCCTACAATTATTTGAAAACCCACTTTAAAGATAAAAACAACAACGGTGTCTTTTGGATATTAGATTATAAAGGCAAACCCATTGATAAAAGAAAACAAATTTACGCTCAGGCTTTTGCCATTTATGCTTTATCTGAATATTTCAAGCTTTCAAAAGATATGGATGCAAAAATATGGGCTATAGAACTGTTTTTTAGTATAGAAAAACAAGCTAAAGATTTTGAACACAAAGGCTATTTTGAAGCTTTTACAGAAAATTGGTCACCTATTGAAGATATGCGTTTGAGTGAAAAAGACCTTAACGCTTCAAAAACGATGAACACCCATCTTCACATCCTTGAAGCCTACACCTCACTCCTAAAAATTTACGATCATGAATACCTGAAGTTTGCTTTGGAAAATTTAGTAAACTTAATGTTTGATAAATTTTTGAATGAAGAATACAATTTTGAATTGTTTTTTGATGATAAATGGAAACTTCTGAGTCGGACTATATCTTTTGGCCACGATATCGAAGCTGCCTGGCTTATTTTGGACGCTGCCAAAACCCTGGAAAATAAAAAACTGATCAAAACAGCTGAAGACTACGCCATTAAAATTGCGGAGCAGTTTTTAAAGACAGCCCTCAACAAAGACGGTGCAGTTATGAATGAAAAAAACAGACAAACCGCTGAGATAGATACAGATTTGCATTGGTGGCCTCAGGTTGAAGCTCTTATTGGCTTAGACTATGTTTATAAAATTACCGAAAACGAGAAGTATCTTTTAGCTTCTGAAAAAATATGGGCATTTACCAGAAAACACATCAAAGACCACATCAACGGCGAGTGGCATTTTAGAGTAGATGCCAATTACGAACCTTATACCACAGAAAGCAAAGTAAGTATGTGGAAAGCACCTTATCACAATACCAGAGCATGCCTAATTTTGAACCAATGAAAAAGATAGTATTAGTATTATTATTTGTAACTATAGCGATAAGTTGTAGTGAAGATGAAGTTATAGAAGACTTAGGGCCTTCAGCTACTTTAAGTGTGGTTTCGACCAATAATTCAATCGAGGAATCCTCAGCTGAAAGTATTTTCAACTTTAGCTTAACCCGTGAAGTTATTGAGGACACCAACATTTCATTTACTATTGAAGGTGCCGCAACCAATGGTGAGGATTTTACATTTATTGAAGATTTTATTACCATACCCGCCGGAAGCACAAGTCAAACGATAACGATTGAAGCCATTGATGATGGTATCCAGGAAGATGACGAAAGCCTAATCATAACACTTATCAGCGTAGATAACGCCATGGTTGAAATTGGCACACAAAACCAAGCGAGCATAAACATCACAGACAATACCTCATTTGTGTTGCTACCGGAAGAAGCTGCTCAATATATGGTAAACCCAAATGCAACACCCGAGACCGTTGCCCTTTTTTATAACCTGAAAATGATGGCAGAAACCGGTTTTGCTGTAGGTCAGCAGGATGCTTTCAGCTATTTCTATAATAATATTGGTGATGATTCAGACATCAAAAAAACTACAGGAAATGATCCCGGCCTGCTGGGGTCTGATTTTATGTTTATCACTGACGATTTGAATGATGAAACGCCAAACAACTGGTTTTTTCAACAGGAACAAATGATAAGGTCTGATGTTATTGAAGCTTATGATAAAGGAATGATAAATATTTTTGTCTGGCATTTCCGTGAACCTTATGAAGGTGAAGAATTTTACACCAGCAATATGACGGAATTTCAAAAACAAAACGCTTTTACAAGTATTTTACCAGGAGGAGAAAATCATGAATATTACAAGCAGAAACTACAAAAAGTGGCTCAGGTTGCCGGAAGCATGTACGGTAGTGACGGTAATTTAGTCCCTTTTATTTTCAGACCATTCCACGAATTTGATGGGCATTGGTTTTGGTGGGGCGCAGATTACTGTACACCTCAACAGTTTATTGAGTTATGGCGCTTTACTGTGGAATATTTACGTGACGACCTCAACGTCAATAATATGCTGTTTTCTTACGCGCCGGACAATTTATTTTTCACAGAAGCTCAATACTTAGAAAGATATCCCGGAGATGAATATGTAGATGTTTTAGGTATGGATAATTATTCAGACCTCAATAATATTGGCCAGCCGGGATACGATGACGCCAATTTAAAACTTCAGATCATCTCAGATCTGGCCAAAGAAAAAGTGAAAATTGCGGCTTTTACGGAAACCGGTTATTTTGTAACACCAGGAGTTAATAATCCTATTCCCGATTTTTATTCAGACCATTTATATGGGGTCATGACAGAAAACAACGTCGATTTATCTTTTATGATGTTTTGGTACAATACGCAGGACACTTATTGTACGCCTGTTCCGGGTATGTCCAGTGTTAATGACTTCTTAGATTTTGTAAATAAACCTAAATCCCTGCTTCAAAATGAATTACCAAACTTATATCAGCTCCCTGACTAAATCTGTCGTTTATAAATTTTCAGCAGTACTGGTTTTAAGCCTGCTGTGCATTTCATGTAGTAAAAAAATGGAATTAATTTCAACAAATGGTACACAATTTCTAAAAGGTAAAAAGCCTTATTATTTTGTTGGAGCAAATTATTGGTACGGCGCGATTTTAGGGTCTGAAAAGTTAGGCGATCGGGAAAGATTGATCAAGGAATTAGACCTGATGCAAAGTATGGGTATTGACAACCTGAGAGTTTTGGTTGGAGCCGAAGGTGAACCCGGTAACAGTAAAGTTTCTCCGGCTCTACAACCCGAACAAGGCGTTTATAATGATGAATTGCTGGACGGTTTAGACTTTCTTTTAGCAGAAATGAGAAAAAGAAATATGTATGCCGTTTTATACATGAACAATAACTGGATATGGTCCGGTGGCATGTCTCAATACCTTTATTGGAATGGTTACGGCGAAGTACCAAATCCCTTTTTAGAACAATACTCCTGGGAGGAATACATGGCTTATACCGTTCAGTTTTATAGTTGTGAACCTTGTAAACAAGCTTATTATGAGCATGTAGAATTCATCATGAGCAGGAAGAATGTTTACACCGGCATTCCATATGTTAAAGATAACACTATAATGTCGTGGCAGGTTGCTAATGAACCAAGAGTAATGGTATCTGAAGAAAATGAAGAAGCATTTGCCGGATGGCTCAACGAAACCGTAAGAATAATTCAATCTCTGGACTCTATTCATCTCATCTCTACAGGTACTGAAGGTAAACACGGCTTTTTTCAAAATATGGATATGTTTAAAAGATTACATTCCAATAAGGATATCGATTATCTTACCATGCACATGTGGCCCAAAAACTGGGGTTGGTACAACCCACAAAATGAAGAAGAAACTACAGACCTTTCGATACAAAGGGCTTTTGATTATATGGATGAACATATCACCGTGGCAAATGCATTGAATAAACCCATTGTCATGGATGAATTTGGCTTTCCACGAGACAGCAGTAGAATTAAATCGACTTCATCCGACAAAAACAGAATCAAATTCTATGATGCGGTTTTAACTAAAGTCGCTGAAAGTGCTTCAAATAATGCTGCACTTGCCGGATTAAACTTTTGGGGTTTTGGGGGTTATGCCTCTAAAATTTCAAAAGATGGTATTTGGAAACCCGGTGATGATTTTACCGCAGATCCACCTCAGGAACCACAAGGATTGAATACCATTTTTGCCTCTGATGAAGACTTATTAGAGATGATTAAGGCGTCAAATCTCAACATTAACCAAAACAATGAGAAGTAAAATATTTTTTATTGCTTATTTGATTTCAATTTGCACCTATGCGCAAGTGATTTATAGTGATGCATTTGATTTAGGGATAAACAACTTCACAAGTTCAGCGTCTTTAAACACATCTTTAAACAACAATAAACTCATTCTTATCGGAAATGGTAATGCCGGCGCCTGGGAAAATTTGACCTATGCCTTTCATAATAACGGAACTAATGAAATGCTGGATGCATCGTCAAATCCTAAAGTTTATATCAAAATAAAGGCTGAAAATACACCGGAAGTCAGGGTAGATTTTATAGACATTAACGGCTATGTCACGAACGAGTCGCCAACTTCAGTTTATGCGAATTCCAATTTCCAAATATTTGAATTGGATTATACCGGAAAATTTACAGATGGTGGTTATGGTGGTCCCTGCACACCAGGCCCATGTAATGTAGACAGCACTCAACTCACGGGTTTAATGTTTTTTATAAATCCCGGGGTTGGCAGTTATAATGGAGAAATAGAAATTAAATGGATTTCAATTGGTGAACCTTTAGAAACTGAAGTTGATTATGATATTCGATACAATCAACTGGGGTATTTCCCAAGTCAAAGCAAATACATCAATTTGTTGTCTGCCAGTAATTTTTCACCTAAAAATTTTGAGGTACTTGATGCTGATAACAATCTGGTAATGAGCGGCACTTCAGAAAGTGTGAATTTTTGGAATGACAGTGGTGAATATGTCTCAAGAGTAGATTTATCTTCAATTACCACTCCAGGTACTTATCAATTTAAAACTGATGAATTGGAAATCAATTTTAAAATTGGGACAGATATTTATGCTTTGCTGTCTGAAGCTTCATTAAAATACTATTATTTCAACAGGGCTTCTACGTCAATAAGCACTGCTTATGGAGGTGTGTATTCACGAAATATCGGACATCCGGACGATCAGGTGTTTGTGCACAGTTCTGCGGCATCAGCCAACAGACCTGCAGGCACTATAATTTCTTCTCCCAAAGGCTGGTATGATGCAGGTGACTACAACAAATATATCGTCAATAGTGGCATTTCCACTTTTACACTTTTAGCTGCTTTTGAACATTACACGAATTATTATACATCAAAAATTATAGATATTCCCGAAAGCAATGGAAATCTTCCTGATATTTTAGCCGAAATAAAATGGAATTTAGATTGGATGATAAGCATGCAGGATCCTTCAGATGGAGGCGTTTATCATAAACTGACCGGTCTAAACTTTTCCGGCATTGTAATGCCAGAAAATTACAACTTAGACCGATATGTTGTTGGAAAAAGTACAACGGCAGCCCTAAATTTTGCCGCGGTGATGGCAGTTGCAGCCAGGGTTTATGCTGATTATGAAACAGAATTACCTGGCTACAGTTCAGCCTTACTAAATGCATCAGAAAGTGCCTATCTATGGGCTCAGCAAAATCCAACTCAATATTTTACAAATCCAAGCGATGTGTTTACGGGAGAATACGGTGACACCAATGTTTTAGACGAATTCCGATGGGCAGCCACAGAATTATTCATTAGCACCGGAAACACTGTTTATGGCAATGCAATAAACATATCTGCCATGGGCAATGGCACAGCATCCTGGCAATATACCGATCCACTGGCGTTGATGTCTATTTTACATCATAACTCTATATTTTCTTCTACAGTTGTAAGTAGTGCCGGCAATTTGCTCCTGAACACAGCAAACTCCATTAAAAATCACGTTGAAAATTCGGTAATGAATACTGCTATGGGAGAAACAAGTTCAGATTACATCTGGGGAAGCAATGCAAATGCCGCCAACAAAATTATGATCTTGATTAGAGCTTACGAATTTACCAACGACAGTTCTTTTTTAAATGCTGCTTATACCGCAATGGACTATCTATTAGGTCGCAATGCTACCGGTTATTCGTACGTAACCGGATTTGGCGACAAACCTCCTTTGAATCCACACCATAGGATTTCAGAAGCCGATCAGGTGACGGAGCCAATTCCCGGGATGCTTGTTGGAGGACCTAATCCCGCACAACAGGACGGATGCTCAGGATATATCAGCAACTCTAATGCAGGTTCTTATGTAGATGACTGGTGCTCATATGCCTCAAATGAAGTAACCATAAACTGGAATGCACCTTTAGCTTATGTTGTGAACGCCTTAGAATATTATGAAAATGGCGTATCTTTAAGTAATATTGATTTTCAGCTAAGGAATGATGAAACAATCATCCATCCAAACCCTACTCAGGGCATTTTGAACATAACAAGCCCTGTTAAAATTAAGTCCGTTAGCCTATATACCATAACGGGAAAAACAGCATATTCTGGTCATTCTAATATAATTGATGTTTCAAATCTAAAGAGCGGACTTTATTTTGTTAAAGTACAAACCACTGACAGTAAGTTTTATGTGACAAAGATTTTGAAAGAATAAGCTATTTTTTTGCTAAGCGATTTTATTGATTCCAAAAAGAATTAAAGTCAATAAATGAATTTTGAAACTAAAAGCTAAAATAGCTCCAGACAGGCTTGTCGCTCAACCTCTGCGGTAATTTTAATATCATACCAGGCCTTAATTGCAATGTCCTGACTGCTGATGTGGATTTGATGACCAAATTGTGCTGCATCATCAATATTGGCGCCGTAAATCAAATGCCCAATGCCCGCCCAAACTAAAGCCGACATGCACATGGGGCATGGTTCTACCGTGGTATAGAGTTTAAGGTCTTTAGCCTGATAGGGTTTTAATTGATAAATCTGTTTGATAACATTCATCTCGCCATACGCCTGAGGACCGTCAATTTTTGTGGTGTTGTATGCGGAGATATGCTTTTCATCAGGCTTTAGCAGTATAGCGCCATAAGGCGTTTTTCCTAGCTTTGCCTGTTCTATAGCTTTTTGCATCCAAAATTCGTTCGTGTTTTGCATTCGAATCTTTTTTTCAAATGTACACAGTTTGAGAATTAATTTCGTAACAAAATGTTCAAACCAATGGACCTTTTAAAAGTATTTACATAAAATTTAGATTAATATAATTAAACACAATAGAAAGAAAAGAAATATTTTATTTCTGAATTACCCAAAAAACATCATTTGCGCCATCACCCTTAACGACTATGCTGTGTTTTTGCATATCAAGCGGAAAATGAATATTTCCTATTTTTTTACCAACGCCATTTTGGAAATCAGTAAAGTCTGTAGTAGGCGGTATAACGATAGTATTCCAACCTTTTTTATACATTGTATCTGCGTCTGTATCTGAAGGTGTAAACAATAATTTGATTTTAATTCTTTGTGTTTTATTGCTTAAATTAAACAGGCCTATACTTGTTTGGCCTCTGGCTGATAAAGTGATACTGCCATTAGGAACTCTACAGTAAAGATACTTGGACCAACTTGTGCTGCATTGTTTTTTCAAACTTGCCATAAAATTAGATCGAGCGCTATCAGTTAGATTAGCGTTACTTGTTGCTGTTGTTCTCGTTTTGGGCTTTCCATGGTCCCAATCTTCAACTTCACTTCTCTTGCCGTCTAAGACCATGACACCTCTTCCATGCGGTTTGAAGTTTTCGTCAACTTCACCTTTATAAATATTATTACCTTCTTTAATACTTACAAAACTTCTGTCGATCTGTCCGTCATAAACCGCACTACTAATTTCAGTACCATTTGCTCTGATAACTTTTACATCTCCATCATTTAGCTTTAAATTTCCATTAAAATTACCTTCTACAATATCGCCATTATTATATTTCATCTTACCGAAGAAGCTTTTTATGGCATTAGTGCTTTCATCCTGTCGCAGTGTTAATTCCATTGACGAATTCACTAATTTATTCTTATAGTTATTGGCTGTCATTTGCAGCTTATTATTAATGCTCCCAATATAATAGGCTTTATACTTGTCAGAATACCAGTTTGTAGCAGATGCCAAAAATCCAAGAGAAGATTTTAAACCAGCTGCCTGGCCTTGCGTCCCTATAAACTCAACAGAACTTAGTTTTCCTTTATAAAAATCCCCTTTTAAAAGCCCTTTTTCAACAAAGTACAAAACACCTTGTCCATGAGGTAATTGTTTTTCAAAATTTCCGAGATAATAAATTTTATTTTTAGATATCTCTAAAATACCTTCACCTTCATTACAATATCCTTTTATACATCGGTTTCCTGTTAAATTCGGTTTAGAGATGACAAAAGCATAACACCCTTTACAATCGTCTAATTCCGCTTCAAAAGGCTTATAAGTATTAATGAGGTCTTGTATGTAATCAAAATCATCATCGTAATTCTTAAGATACTCCTGTAAATCTTTTATTACAGGAATGTTAGCCGAACTTAATATTGTATTGAATTGCTTTGTGAAATTTTCGGTGGTGCTCTGTGCGGAAAGATCTAAAGTAAGCATAATTATACTCACTATTAATACGATGTTTTTTGTTTTTATCATTAGTCTAATTTTTTAATACAGCGTACATAAGCGCCAAAGTTTCCACTAAATTTATCCGCAAAATCGTAGTCTTTAATATCGGTAGCCAGCCAGCCTACTATCATATATTTAGAATCCGATAGAAATAAATAGGCCGCTTTACCATCATGTACAGTTTCTCCTTTAAAATTTCCTCGATAATCCCTAAATCCGTAACCAGTAAAGTTGAGCTTTACCGTTTGGATTTGACCTCTATCAGCATTATTCTTTTTTTCTTTCACGACATCTTCAATAAACTTGGTTTTGAGTTCACAATCCATTGACCTATTAGGCCTTTTATTGTAAAAACCTCCAATAATTTTTTTCCATTCCTGAGATGAAGGAATGTGCCAGCCTTCCGGAGCGAGTTCTCTTAAGTCACTTATCGTTGCTGCAGTGTAGAGAATACCATGTTCTTTTTTATAACTTTTTTGGTTATTGTAGTAGCACCAACCTGATTCTTTCTTTTTGTTATTTTCTTTCCAATCTTTATTGCTCTTTATCTGTTCGATTTTATCGCCGTTAGCAAAGGTTTTTGTTTGTAAATTTTCAATCATAATGGCATATCCTTTATAATGAATGGTATCGTATTTATTACCATCTCTATCAGTGATATAGCCTTGTTTTTTGATTTCTAATTTTTTTGTAGTTTGATAATCTGAATTATTAAAATTCACTAAAACACAAAAAAGAACGATTATGGATAAATATATTTTCATTTTACTGGTTTTTAAAGTCTATTTTCAGTTAACTGCTCTGTGTAAAGGACTTCTTTTTCTTTATCTTTTTTCCAGACAGAAGCTGTAAGTAATCCTTCTTTATCAATCCATATTCCAATACCATCTCTTTTACTTTTTGAAAATTCTCCAATGTAAATAGATCCCGATTCATACCTGTACATTCCAAAAGGTTCTCGGCTAAAATTATCTGAAGCGCCCAAATAAATTTCAGGAGAATTATCCCACTGATCTACACCAATTGGAGATGCTTTACGTTTATTGAAGATTCCAAAATAATAAGTATCATCCACTCGCCTAAGACCTAAACCATTTTTACAGTCTCCTTTGCACAAGGCATTCCCTTTTGAAGAAATAACTTCATTGTCGTAATCTCTATTCAACGATTCAATTTTTTTGTCATTTTCATATAAAAAAGCACTTCCTGTGAGTCGTTTGTAATTACCCGTAAGCATATAGCCATTTTTTAATCCTGCTTCATACTGGTTAATTACAAAAAGACCATTAGGGTTGTATTTGACTTCAACACCATGTTTTTGTCCATCTAAAATTTGGTAAGCAATTGTAAATCCCAGTAATTTTTCTACAACAAAACGAGAAGGCATTCCATTTTCGAAGTAAGAGTAAAATATGCGATCTTCAGATTTAAATTTCCCAAAACCATTTTCACAATCGCCTGAAACGCATTGGGCTATGGCAAAATTGTAGGTAAAAAGAAAGATACAAAAGCTGATTAAAAGCCTTTTGGAATTAAAAAGTTGTAAGTTCATAATAAGTAGATTTAATGCACGCAAGTTATACCAGGGCATTATATCTTCATATAGGGCAGTTGCCTTATATTTTAAGAAGTATGAAAATCCACTTTGACATAGAACTAAAAGTGCGCTTTATTCACTAAGACTTAATATCAGTCAAACATTGAAAACTCCCAATCGGACTCCCATCCGGTATTTTCGGTGAGTGCAAAACTTCAAATTTCTCGGGTTTATCCATGAATTGCTCGATACGATAATACATTTCTCGGTGGATTGCCGTATCATCTTTTAGGAGATTCTGCTGGAGTTCCCTCAATTTGGCATTGACCAGAGCTTTGACCTGTGGAATACTCTTATCGCTGGCAGAAAGATTCATTAAATGTTTAAGCACATTGAAATTGATACTATTCTGAACTTCACCATGATAATGTGAAAGCATTTGACTTTCAACCGTTTGCTCCACCAGTTCATCCAGAACTTCTTCCAATCCTAAGTTAGATTGGTCTACAGCCTTTTGCTGTACCAAACGATTAGCACGCTGAGGGTGAAGCAATAAGCCCAGCGTCATATCACTGGCTGTAGCCGCTGCTCCTAAGGCATCAAAACTTACCCCGGTATTACTTTTAAAAGATTCTCGCGTTCTTGGATAACCAAACGCGCGCGGTGGAAAGAGTTTTAGTATTTCTTTAGGGATAGCCAGGGTTTCAGCGTCCAAAGTTTTTAAAATGGCCATTAGAGCATCTTTTTGCTCAGATTGCGCTAAAACTTCAACGGGTAGTAGTCCGCTGCCTTTAGTGACATAATTATAATCCATTCCGCCAACCAGTTTTACTACCGCTTCCGTTAGATAACGGTGCAAGAAATACAACGGCACAAACACATCCTCTAGGACTGAATAAGCTTCACCGGTTTTTATATTGTCTACAGAAAACTGAGCAATAGCTTTAGCTCTCAAATCTAAAATACGGTTTAGTTCTTCTGTCACGTCCTGAGCATTATCCCATAAGTGCGCTTTGGCGTGGGCACTACCCTGTGGACGCGCATCGGCATCGCTGATGAACTGAAGATCGTCATTTTTAGCCTGAGTCAACACAGCATTTAAATAATCACTTTCGGTCTGACCAGGTTCTGGGTCTCCGTAGCTGTAGGCCACAGTAACCTTATCCCAATCGCCTATTCGGGTATCATAAGCTTCAGAAAAATCGATTTGTCCGTCTTTCATATAAAGTAGAGGGTGCGGATAATCCATCACACTGGATCTGCCGTCGGTGCTGGCTGCAAAATTATGCGCAAATCCCAGCGTGTGGCCGACTTCATGTGCAGACAACTGACGTATTCTGGCCAGAGCCATTTCCAGCATAGGTTTATAATTATCATCAGAAGTTTCAAAAGGTTTATTCATTAGGGCTTGCGCAATCATAAAATCCTGACGTATCCGTAAGCTCCCCAAACTCACATGCCCTTTTAGTATTTCACCCGTTCGAGGATCGACGACACTGGCGCCATAACTCCAGCCGCGGGTTGAACGATGCACCCATTGAATCACATTATAGCGTAAATCCAGCGGATCGGCATCTTCAGGCAACATTTTGACCTGAAAGGCATCCTTATAACCAATAGCTTCAAAGGCCTGATTCCACCAGCCAGCGCCTTCAAGCAAAGCCGATCGGACCGGTTCCGGAGTTCCCGGGTCCAGATAATAGACTATGGGTTCAACAGCTTCACTGATAGGCGCTTCAGGATTTTTCTTTTTCAAGCGATGTCTTCTGATAAAGCGTTTGGTGAGCGATTCATATACGGGTGTGGAATAATCCTGATAAGTTAAAGGATAGGATCCACTTCGCGGATCAAACTGTCGCATTTCATAACCTTCTTCCGGTAACTCCACAAAACTATGGTGTTGAATCACGGTCAAATTAGACGCATCCGGTGCTACCGAACGGATATCAGGGCCTGTTGGAGTCCCGGAGAACGTTAATAAAGCTTCAAATTCTGTGTTTTTGGGAAAGGCTTTTGAACGTTCTGGCGCAAGAGCACTTTTGCTTTTATCTATTTTGTAAACTCCCTGTTTCTTCTGTTTCAGGCGCAGGGCCACGCCATGGGCGTCCCGCATTAAAAAAGGTGTAAAATCAATCAGAAAGCTATCAGCATTTTCTTCAACAATTTCAAAACCGAAAAGTACAGATTTGGTAAAGGCCTGTTCTACGCTTCGTTGTTCTAAAGCGTTGGTTGTTGTCGCTCGGTAATCCTGATTCGGTTGAACCAGCAGCAATTTATTTCCGGCCCGCTGAAATTTGACAATTGCGGTACCACCCAACTGGCCGCGGTCTAAACCAATGTCGTTAGAGCCTAAACCGCTGGTTAAAGCATTTACATAGATAAATTCCTGATCGAGTGCATCTACCTGTAGATAAATTTTATCTTCTTTTTCAACGTACCAGAAATTAAATAAACCCTCTTGCTTCTTGGGGTTTTCTTTATCGTCTAAGGTTTTAAAAGTTTGAGCACTACTGATTGCTGTTAAACACAAAAAGAGAAAAGAAAAACTTAATTTCATAAAACGTGGGTTTCAATTAATGTCATAATACGATTTCGAATATAACTCAAAATCATTAAGTATGGATTTTTGTATTACCTTTTTAAAGCAAAGCGTAAGATTAAAACAGCTGCAGACAGGCTTGTCGCTCAACCTCAGCCGTAATTTTAATATGGTACCAGGCTTTATCGGCAATGTCCTGACTGCTCATATGGATTTGATGACCAAATTGTGCTGCATCATCAATATTGGCGCCGTAAATCAAATGACCAATGCCAGCCCATACCAAAGCCGACATGCACATAGGACATGGTTCTACCGTCGTGTAGAGTTTCAGGTCTGTAGCCTGATAGGGCTTCAACTGATTGAGGCGTTCTATGGCATTCATCTCGGCATGTGCCTGCGGACCGTCAATGGAGGTCGTATTGTAAGCTGAAACAAATTGATCTTCAGTCTTTACAATCACCGCTCCAAAAGGGGTTTTCCCGATTTTGGCTTGTTCAATGGCTTTTTGCATCCAGTATTGATGTGATGGCTCCATGATTTTTTGTTTATAGATTCTAGTCGTTTAAAAATACAGGGAAAATTAAAAAATATTCCTGGCAAAAATTGATTTTGAAAACTTTCCAACCAAAGAACCACTAAAAATTTCGAAAAGTCGATAATTTCGATGTGATGACCACACATACATTAAGAGGGTTTGCTGTTTTTCTTTGCAAACTTCACATGAAAAAAAGTTTTTTTTAAAAATCAGCAAGCCATAATCCTTTTTTAAGAGACCCATACATAGATTTATATCTAGCATTACTTGAATTAATACTTCTTGACTTCATAACATTTCACTAAGGATAGGTATAGATATGACAAAGACTCAAAAATAATTTTAATTTTGAAATGAGATAAACACCAACTCAGCATTTATGGACAATGAAAATTTTATTTACTGTCTGGAAGCTGTACCGGATGTAGATGAAGTCAAAACCACAGCAGTAACAAATATTTTAGAACAGGTGGCTTTAACTCAGGACATCGCCAGCATTCACAAAACCTGTGATACCATTGAAGATCTGGAAGAAAGTCTAAAATTTTTACTTGACAATGACCATAATTTTAAAGACTACGAAATCATTTATCTGGTGCTTCCCGGTGAAGCCAATAACATCTTAATCAACGATTATTACTACAGTATTCAGGAGATTGCAGAGCTTTTTGAAGGCCAAATGCAGGGCAAGGTCATCCACTTCGCAAATAAGAAAATTCTGGACCTGGAAGAAGAAGAATTTCAATACTTTTTAGATGTCACCGGAGCCCGAGCCATTTCGGGTTATGGTCAGCACTCCGAACAGATGACCAGTGCTTACACGATAGATAGGGTATTTTTCAGTCTATTTTACCAAAATAACGATTTGCGGGAAGTGGTTGAAACGATGTTTCAAAAGCATTATAAATTATGTAAGATGCTGGATTTCAGGCTGTATTACTAATTTTGGAAATTCGCAATATCAAGTTGCTTTTTCTTGCTGCTTTTCTTCCTCGACTTTAGGGATTAAAAGCTCTAAACCATAAACTACCAAGAGGCCAATAAAACACCCGATGAGGTAATTATAGTCAAAATGACCGCTGCCATAAAAATAACCTACAGAAAACTCTAAAGCCATTATGATTGCGTACATTATGGCAAAAGCTTTAAACGTTATTCTTGTTGGAGCAAAAAACTTAAACAACAAAAAAAGACCAAATGGATTTAAGGCTTTATCGAGTACACTTAGAGCATGCATATGGTTAAATTGTTCAACTTGAGCTATATCATATAAATCCTTTAGGAAGTAGTCAATAACAAGGACAATTATAAAACCAAGCAAATAGAAGATAGATTTTTTCATAACAAGTTGCTTTTAAACTTTAAAAATTAATGAATTTGACTTAATTATAAAAACATAAAAAGTCATTTAATCATTATATAATTTAGTAAGGGTGGTTCATACCTATCAGGACTTCTCCTGAAGCAAAATCAAGAAAAACTAAAATGATGATAATTAAAGAATTGATGCCAAGGGTGCTTAAAATTTGATTGTTTTTAATTTTCATAGTTATTTAAAATAAAAATATTATTCCTTAATTTTAATAATAAAAGTGTTAACCTTTTCATTTTTAACTCTACAAAATTAAAAAATAATCTTTCAATATTTTTCTCAATTTATAGGTAAAACCTTCTTTAGTCCGTATTTTCACTTTTTTTGACTGTAAAGCAGCAGATTCCAGGATTACGCTTTCTTTATGATAGGTGCCGCAACTTTGAAAAAGTAGAGATATTGCTAGAACAAATAGTATAAAGTTAAAAAAAAGTAGATTTGTTTATTATTCTTAAAGTTGATAATGTACTAAGAGTTAATTATTTAAATTTAATAATTTTACTCGATTATTTTCAACTACAATTTTTCTTTTTTTGCTTTTCTCCAGAAGTAAAGCCCAAAAGCAAATGTTACTAAGGCAAACATAATCCCATTTTCGCCAAGCCAATGTTCGCTTCCTTCAAGTTTAATTGTAAGAGAAGGCATTATTTTTTGAATATACACATTACTAACTGCATGAAAAATGACTGCCGGCCATAGACTTTTAGATTTAAAAGTGTAGTAAGTCATAATAAATGACATAGAAATGATTACGGTAAAAAATGTAATAAATTCTAATAGTACATTATTACTATAATAAACAAGAAGTGGCCAATGCCATGCAGCCCAAATAATACCACTAAAAATAGATACGCCGGTAAAAGACAATACTTTTCTTAATTCATAAATAAAAAATCCTCGCCAACCTATTTCTTCTCCTAAAGTTGTGGCAGAAGCTCTTATCACTTCAACGGTGCCTAATAAAATAATAGCTATGATTGTTATCGCCGTTGGATTTAAAGTTCCTATGCCGAACAGTCCAAGTTCTTTTCCCCAATTTATTATTATTTCTTGATTAGCTAGACTTCCGAATCCAAAAATCCAGATTAATAAATAAGTGATTACACCATATATGGCCGGAATAATATAAGACCATCGTATATACTTCCAATTACCCCATTTCCAGTTTAGTGATGATATTTGTCGTCCTTTTATTTTTAGGGTCATAAATGCAGCTATTGCAGGACACCACATGATCGCTCCAACATAGATTCTTGACGGATATAAATTGACTATTGCATAATGAAATGGCGACGTCAAAGCAAATACAAGACCAAGAAATATGAAGATTGTTATCCAGATTTGCTTTTTACTTTCCTTTGATTTTGTCATGATTAGTTGTATTGTCCTTCGACGATGTAAAATGAAACTTGTTACATTTTTGAAGGTCAGAATTTATAAAAGTAATATTTAAAAGCATTCATTTGCTAAACTGTCACTATTTACATAGATAAGTTTTATGGTCAATTATGTTTTAAACTTATGTCCATTTTTAATGAGTCATGCAAAAAAGTTTTTACTGATGACAATACCATAAACATTCGCGAAAAAATATCTGATACGATTCAATTGTTTGCTGACAATGATTTTATCCAGGTTCATAAATCATTTGCCGTCGCAAAAAAGCACATCATTCGAATAGAAGGAAATCGAATTTTTATGGGTGATCATACTGTACCTATTGGAAAACTCTATAAAGCAAATGTTATTGAATTATTGAGGTAAGTTGTTGAAGAATTTCTGCTCAGTAAGATTGTTCTTCGATTGTTTTGGTTATTGAAGACTTTACATCTCCTGTATGCTTTGTGGTTTTGGTCTCGATTAGCATAATTGAACATTCGTACTTTGAAGAAACCCTATGGTTAATGCCCTTCGGAACGACAAATATATCTCCCTTTTTCAGAGTTATACTATTTTCATTTTCTATTTCCATTAAAAGTTCACCATCTAAAATGTAAAATAGTTCATCCTCATTTTCATGATTATGCCAGGGGATTTCCTGGCCTTTTATCTTGGCGATTTTCACGTACTGGTCATTAACTTCTGCCACTATTTTTGGTGTGAAGTAATCTTTAACGTCTTTTAATTGTTCGTTGATGTTCATTTGATATCGTTTTAGAATTGTAGGTAACTTATACCAAATATCCCATAAAATAAGAGAAATAAATAGTTTCTATTTGTCTTTCTCGTCGTTAAAAAAATGAAACGTAGCTATGGCTATGCTTAATTTTTTTGCCTTGATTAAGCCAAATATAATTCAATTTCTTTTTATCTCATTTTATAGTACATTTGGTATTATATTTTTTTGATGAGTTATTTGTAAAATATGTCATACTAATTTTACTTTTTAAGACTACCCGTTGTCAACCTAATTTAAGGCGTGACCCTGATTTAAGTTCACTTATTAACAAATTATATGTCAACCTATAGAAGGACGAGACCGGTATTATCTTGTATGGCATAACATTTTATCTACGGTGCGCATCATAGAGGGAATTTGTTATACTTCGAATTAAATATGATTTATTTTACAAAATACATTTCTAATTCTCCTTTTCCTTTAACAAAGATCTTTCCACGAGAAAGACATTTAAAGTCGTTTTTAACCAAGTCATAGGTTGAAGAAGATATATTGATTTTACCAACCTCGCCAGCGGATTCTATTCTGCTGGCTGTATTTATCGTGTCTCCAAAAAGGTCATATGCAAATTTCTTTTTGCCCACAACTCCTGCTACTACACTTCCTGAATGTATCCCAACCCTCATTCTCCATTTTATTTCATGTCGTTTATTTCTCTCCTCAAGGAAAGATTGCATCATTTGTGCTGCTCTAATGCAGTTAGCAGCATGATTTGTTATTTCTTTATCAAGACCACTTGCAGCCATATAGGCATCGCCAATTGTTTCAATCTTTTCAACTTCGGTTTCTTCCATTATTTGGTCAAATCGACCAAAAATATCATTGAGTTCATCGACTAATGTGATTGCAGACATAGATGCGACGAGCTCTGTAAAGCCTTCAAAATCGGTAAACAGGACAGTTACATTCTTATGCCTCTTAGGTATGGTCTTACCACTTTCTTTTAAGTCCTTAACTATGTTTGAAGGTAGAATGTTGTGGAGCAACTCATCTGATTTTTTCTGTTCAGCCATTAAAGATTCTTCTGATTTATCAATTAAAACAGACATACTAGATGTGAGTATGAGGCAAATAAATCCGGTAATGCTGATATTAATTATTTGTGATATATAAGGATCCAATCCGCCAAGATGAGCAGTTATGTATGATTGAAACGCTACAGTGATAATCAATGTCAGGCAAGCTAAAGTACTGAAGATATGGGCTATATACCTGGCCTTTCTTGGAAAAGTCATGTATGGTAAGATAATAATTAGGAAACAAACAACTGCAACGCCAGAGGAATATCCCAATAAATAAAGAAACAAGAGTACGGACATATAAGATGCCAGAATAAGCCATATGGATGCCAGGATCCGCCACCCTTTCCTGTTGAATATTAACACCAATAGAAACATCAATGCCAACAAAGCATTACTCCCATAAATCACTAATGTGTTGGTAAGGAAAAATGCAATTAGCGTCCAGATGGCATTATAAATTACGCCTAAAATGGAGGCAATATTTGTTACACGCAAATACCTGGTTTCTGTGATTAAGGCGTTATAATTAGCACCAATGTCAATCATGTTTTGAAAGAATCCGGGTTTGATTTTATTGTTAGTTGACATTAGCTCTTCTCAATTTCAGTGGATCATTAACTTCATTTAAATTTGACTAAGGTAAAATATATTAATCATAATCAGCTAGTTATACCGAATGTTATTTAAATCCCGATTGTAATATCGGGGTTAATTATTCAGATTGGTATAATTTTATACGGTGTTACCAAACGTATTTGTTGATATTACCAGCTTCGAAATCATTCCTCTTGATTAATATATTTTAAGCCTTCGTATAAAGCTACTAATGGTACAGAGCGATGGTTTTCTTTTTCAAAATATTCTATTTCGATATTTAGAGGTTTATCCGATTTCTTTGTTATTAAAGTATAGAGAGAGTCGTGTCTTTGTTTATTCCTTTCGTAATTAGCCTCTCCTTGATTGGCTGTAGCGATATAAAGTTTTTTATCTAATGATATTGAGGAAATAGAATCAACTTTGTTTTTCATCATCTCCTCATTCCACAAAATACTTGGGTCTATAGAAATGTAAGCATTGAATACGCTATTTTCATCCATATAGGAATTTAGTGTAAGTAGTCCTCCTAAAGAGTGCCCAACAAGAGTTCTAAACGGTCCTGTCTTATACTTTTTATCAATATGAGGAATTAGTTCTTTCTCAATGAAATTCAAAAAATTCCTTCCACCTCCCATATTATTCGGTCGTTTGGTCTTAATTTTTGTAACTGTAAAATCTCGTTCTCGGTCAACATTCTCTATGGCTATAATAATACTTTCAGGCATTAAATTGTTTCGATTCCTATTAGAACTCATAAAATGTACTATTCCAGATGCTGTTTTAAAATGAGTATATCCATCCA
>CAZQKB010000017.1:0-66610 GCA_964593755.1 uncultured Mesohalobacter sp.
TAAGGTTTTAAAAAAGCATATGCTTAAAGGAAGAGAAACAAAAATTAAAGAATTTCATCACTTTAATGACACTCCAGTATTAGGCATAAGAGAAGGGAGCTGGCTCGAAGTTAACGGCGAAAAGATTATACTTAGAGGAGAATACACCGCGAGACTGTTTAAAAAAAATAAAAAACCAATTGAATTAAAAAGTGGTGAAGAAATTATTATTTAAAAGCTTAAATTTGGTAAAATAGCCCGAGTAATAAAAAATTGTTCAGTTCCTCTTCATTTTTAGGCAAATCACCTAAAAGAAATTTAATCTCTACATAAGACTTCCATACATCATATTTCAAGCTATTTAGTGATTTTAGAGCATTGAAATAGTCTTCTAAAACCACAATAATATCTGTTTGCGTAGAATTTCCAAGCTTGAACTTGGCCAATTCATCTTCATAGTTCTCTTTCATTAAGTTAACAAGAAGCAAAGCTTCATCAAACATTTCTATTTTTTGTTTCAACAAGTCCAAATTCAACTTCGTATTAACAATACTCTCGAAAAAGAACTGATTTAAATTGGTTTTGGAAATATTAAATTCTGTAAGTTGTTCTAGATAAGCCCCTCTCCTTTGTTGATTTCTAATTGGTAAAGTATGCTTTAATGTAATAAGTAAACTAGTACCAGGTAAATTGGAGTTTAAAGTACTGTTTAAATTAAATGTACTGTTCTCATTAGAGCCAAAGGATGAAACTCTTATATCTAAATCTAAAGGATTTAATTTTTGGTTTTTTGCGTTTTGTAAAAGAAGTTCCTCTTCATTTACTCTCAAAGCAATACTTTTGTATTGAGGGGTAGATTTAATTAGTGAGTCCACAATTGGCAATTTCTCTTCAACAAATTCAAATATTTCTGCTTTTGTTGGGTTTGGGAATGAATCTGTTAAATTAGGCAAAGAATCTGTTTTCTTAAAGTTGTCTACACCTAATAAAGTTTTAGTGTCATAATATACTTGAGTGGCTTGCATTTGTGATATACTCAATTCTTGCATATTCTGTATGTAAAGGGAATTTGCCCTGCTTTTTTCTGCGAAAGGAATCTGATCACTCTCAATAAGTGCATAAATCTGATTTCTATACTTTTCTGACTCTTCTAATATATCTCTTGAAATATTATACTCTTCGATGGACTCTTTTAATGATAAGTAATTGATGAGAAGTCTTGTGAAATAGGTTAATATTTCATTAGAAAGTTCCTCATTAAATGCCTTTTTACTTGTTTCAGAAACAAGTATATCCGTATTTAATAGACTAGCTCTTCCAAAACCTCTAAGGATTGGAATTTTAATTCCTGCAAAAGCACCGGAAGTATTGAATGGTGTACTTGGATCACCAAATTCTAAGGTTTTTTCAATTCTGAAACCTGAGTAAAAATCTATTCCTAGTTTGGTGGGTACTACAAATTCGGTTTGCAAAATTTGAGTACCGTCATTATCAAGTGAAGGGTTAATCCCGGATCCATAAGTTAAATCAGAATTAACAAATGCATTTAAGCCACCTCTGGCTCTTAGTAGTGTATAATCTGCTTTTTCTAGTGATAATTTTTGTAGTTTTATATTATAGTTATTATCAAAACCTTCACTGAGAATTTTCTCAAATGTCAGAACATTTCCTTGTGCTATTCCTTTTAAAAAGAAGAACATAAGAATCACAATAAAAATAAAATGTGGTTTCATTGCTTTCATTTAATTAATTTGTGTTTTAACAAGATCGTAAAAGAAAGATTTGTTTTTTATTAACTTATCATAATTCCCCTGCTCTAATATTTTACCTTTTTCTAAGACAAATATCACATCTGCATCTTTAATTGTGCTTAACCTATGCGCTATAACAATTTTCGTTGCTTTTAGTTTACTTAAACTCTCAGTTACTGTTTTCTGAGTAGAATTATCTAAAGCACTTGTAGCCTCATCAAACAAAATTAGATTTGGTTTTTTAATAAGAGCTCTTGCTATTACAATACGTTGCTTTTGGCCGCCAGATAATATTCCACCTCCAGCTGCCAAAATGGTATCCATCTTATTTTCTAAATTTTCAATATCTTTTTCACAACCAGCTATTCTTGCTGCTTCCCAGGCCTCTTCCTCTGTATAATCTGAAGTACCAACAATGTTATAAAGCACAGAACCTTCCATTATTTTACCATCTTGTAGTACTACGCCAACTTGATCCCTAATTGTCCTAATATCTAGGGTTTTCATATCTAAACCATTATATAAAATCATACCCTGATCGTAGTCTTCAAAACCAAGCAGGAGTCTTAATAATGTTGATTTACCAGAACCGGAACCACCAACAATTGCTACAAACTGACCTTCTTTTATGCTAAGGCTTATGTCTTTTAAAATAAGATTATCTGAATCTTTGTATTTAAAATTAAGATGAGATATTTCAATGTCTCCTGTGAGTTTACCAACATCTTTTTTATCTGTATAATCTTCAGTTTCAGCTTCAAGAATTGGATCAAGTAACTCCAATGCAGGCTTAATACTCATTACAGGTATAGCAACCATAAAAGCAGCTACCAAAGCACTTTGGAAACTCAGGTAAGCACTGTTAAAAGCAATAAAGTCTCCAATGGTAAAGGGTACTAACTGAGGCATTGTGAATAATTCAAATATACGTAAATAGATCACTAAAGTTGCAAAAATGGGAAAGCCGAATGTAAAAACTGATACTATTATAACCAGTCTACGTTTGGCTATATAATGTGTTTTCTGTTCATGATATTTATCAGCCCACATTTCAAGAACCCTGTTTTCAGATGCCGTCATTCTTATTTTGTGTATTCCGCTTAGAATAGATATCATATAGCCAGAAATAACAACCTTGAGCTTCATGAATTTTTTTATATGTTTAATGGCCATTGCACTTATAACTAAAGTGAACACAGCTATAATTAAACCTAAAAATAGGGCCAGTATAGTTAATGTTATATCATAATAAAACATCAGAATAAGGTAGAAGATAGAGAAAATAGCTGCTACAACGGCAGACATAACCTGAGCAGAAAGGATCTTTCTTACGGTTTCTATACTTAAACTTCTTTCAGCCAGATCTCCTGCATCATATTTACCAAAAAAAGGTACTTTAAGTTTTAAGATTCTATCCCATATAGCTGATTGCAGTTTGTAGCTCGCTTTTCCCTCAAAACGCAGTACTGCTATTTCTCTTGCAAAATTTATAACTCCTAATAATACTACAACAGAAAATAGCATTAGACCTATTTCATAGAGACTACCTTTTATACCTCCAGGAATTATTACATTAAAAATATATCCAGCTACGACAGGAATTAATAATGAGATTAAAGCACCTAATATCCCTAATATTAAAAAGAAAAGCATATCTTTTTTTGTAAAACCTAAGATAAATTTAATTAATGTTTTTTTATCTAGCTTTCCATCTGGAAGTGGTGTAAAGAATGAATGCGCAATAGATTGAATTTGTTTAGAATTATCCTCATTTACTTTACAGGTCTCCCCTTTTTTGATATTATGCAACACATATTTGTTTTTCTTCCATTTCAATGATATTGGGGTGTCATCTTCTAAAAAAGCCAGTAATGGACCATAGTCATTAGTCCACCATTGGTCTTTCAAAAGAACTTTCCTCGATCTAATATTAGAAGCGCGTAATATTTTTTTTAGAGGACTCCAATCTTCCGAGGCATTTTTAAAACCAGAAGTAAATTCGATTTTTTCTGTTTTGCCAATGTGTTGACATGTTAAAAGCAGCAAAGAGTCATAAGATTTTTCCGACGAAAAAGTGTAATCTGAGGGTTCTTTACTACTTGTAGAAAATATACTACCAAGTTTTTTTAAAGCTTTTTCCTGTGCCGTTTTCCTAAATAAAAAACTGGCATGAACATCTCTTAAATAATTATTTTCAGAGTTATTTTTAGATTTATTTGTTTCTGACGACTTATTTTCCATTAAAGAACAATTAGCTAGGCTTCTTTTATTAATTGATAATACAATCCTTGTTGATCTTTTATTAATTCTGAGTGATTACCTCTTTGTATGACTTTACCCTTTTCCAAAACAATAATTTCATCAAAGTCTTTAATTGTTGATAAACGATGGGCAATTGTTATCGTTGTACATTTCCTATTCAATATACTTTTCATTACCATTTTCTCAGTTTCTGTATCAAGTGCAGATGTTGCTTCGTCTAAAAATAATATTGAAGGATTAGTAACAAATGCTCGAGCTATTTCTAGACGCTGTCTTTGTCCTCCACTAAAATTTTTACCATCTGGAGCAACTTTTGATTTATAGCCACCCTCTCTTTCAGAAATTATTTCATGAATGACAGCATCTTTAGAAGATTGTATAATTCTTGAATTTTCTATAGAATTATTCCACATTGTAATATTATCCGAGATGGTTCCTTTAAAGAAAAAGGTCTCTTGGTCTATTAAAGAGAGAGAGTTCCTTAAAACATCCTTATTGATGTTGTTTAAATTTTTACCATCATATTTAATCTCTCCGGAAATTGGCTGATATAAACCTGATAAGACTTTCAAAAGTGTAGATTTTCCTGAACCTGAGCCTCCTATGATTGCTATCCTTTTACCAGGATAAGTACTTAAAGAAAAATTTTCAATAAGTGGTTCACTAAATTTACTATAACCAAAACTGATGTTATTGACTTCTATTTTACCAGAAAGTTTAGAGTTTTCAGAAGTGATATCTTCGAAAGATTCTTTGGTTTTATCCTCACAGAAGGCATCCACAGGTTCTTCAAATGAATCAGTTAGATTATTAATGTCTGCTTTGCTGACCTGGAGATCTCCAGTAAATTCCACTAAACTTTGTACTGGTTTGGATAATGAAGACAAAAAGCTTTGAATGGCAAGAAAGACACCAATAGTGATTTCGCCGTTGATAATTAATAATCCTCCTAGTAGCAGGATGGTTATAGTCTTAAATTGGTCTATAAAAGTTGGTAAAACCGCAAGTATTCTGCTGGTTACACCAAGTTTTTGTTGGTTGTTAATTGAATTTATCAATCGGCTTGACCATAATGAAAAGAAATCATTTTCAGAACCTGATGCTTTTATAGTTTCTATTTGCTCAATACCGTTTGATGCAGTACTGAATATGGCTTGTTGATTTTTGAATAAAGATTGGTTTAAAGCTGTTCTTTTTTTAGAGAAATAATTTAGTGCAAATATGTTTCCTAACATTATAGAAACTCCTACTAAAGCAAGTATCCAATTGTACTTTAACATTATGACACCATACATTAAAATAGTTATGGTTTGAAGAATTGCATTTGATAAATCTGTAGTCAGTAATGTTGCTATGGAGTCATTAAGTCTTATTCTTTTGACAGTCTCACCAGATTTATGGTTTAAGAAATAATTATAAGGAACTTTTAAAATATGACTTATAAATTTAAAAGATTCAGAGATACTTGTCCTTATTTCAATTTTTAATAAAACCCATTGCTGAAGGTAAGTTAATGTGCAGCCCAAAATGATAAAAACGGCAAGCGTTGTAATCATCGGGTAAAACCACTGGTATTGTGATAATATAATTATATCATCAAAGAATAGCTTATTGAATGCAGGAACAACGATCTTAGGCACTAATAATATTAGACCTGCAATAAAAACATAAGCTAATTTTTTTAAGTTAGGAAATACCCTGCGGAGTAGCTGTGTGTTAAATGATCCCTGTTTTTTTAAAATTTTAAAATCACTATTTGGTTTTAATTTAAGACTCCAGCCACCAAAAATAGTCTTAAATTTTTCCTTTGTTAACTTTAGCTTCCCTTTTTCCGTGTCATGTACAATGTACCTTTTAAAACTCTTCTTTACAACTAAAAGATATTTTCCTGCTGTTGTTCTTACAATTATAGGAGAGTTAATTTCTAATTCTTCTACAGAACCAGTCTTTACATGGGTATCAAAACCAAATCGTGAAGCAACTTTAATTAAGTTTTCAGGTAGTATTTCGTCATCATTAACACCACATGCAGTTTTGACCACATTTAATTTAGGAAAAGAACCAAATCTCCCCAAAACCATGGCCAAACAAATAGCTCCAGACTGACCTTTGTCAGATTCTAAGATTAATGGAGTACCATTCATAAGCAACTGTATATAAATGTTAAAAAATTAGTCAAAATATGCTTCGAATATTGGTAAAATAAAATCAACTGGTGCCTTTACTTTAACATCTACATAAGCTAAGCTAAGTTGACCTGGATGCAATTTTATTTGAGGTCCTTCTCCATTACTCCAACTGAAACCACTATATGTATCTGAATTTTTTTCTAATTCTACTACCACACTATATACACCACCTTTTGAATCAATAAATTCTATTAAACTTTTATTACCGAGAGAATTAAAAAGACCTTCAGTGTCAGACATATATTGAGAAACATATTTTACCTTACCATTTAAATAACCATGTAAGTAAGGGTCAACACTAAAAATTTGTATGTCAACATTCATACCACTACTAATCACTGCATTCGAATCAAATGGCACATATAAATTGAGTATGTAATTCGACCCTTCACCTGCCGTATCGGTTACAATCCCTACTGTCATTTCCGGGGAAACGATATCCCCTTTTTTCACATTCAATTGACTCACGTAGCCATCTGTATTAGCCGTAAGCTCAGTATATTTTTTATATTCTTTAGTCATGTCTTCTAGCTCTAACTCCAAAAGACCAATTTGTTTTTCTATGTTGAGCTGATTTAAATCACTATTAAATTGAGTTTCTTTGGAATCCAATCTTGTGAGTTTTAGTTGCTCTTCTATGTTTATCTTTTTTATTTTATCAGAAGCCAGTTGCTGCTGAGTTGAAAAATACTGAGAATAAGTGATTAATCCTTTCTCGTATATTTCTTTTTCTTGTTCAAGTCTTTTTTCATAAAAAGCTATGTTTTCATTAATCTCCTTTAAACTAGCCTTTAGCCTGTTAATAGCAAGATTATTGGATTGCTTTTTCATGCTAGTATTTTCTGTATTTGCTTCTAAAGAAATTTGATTGGATTGTTTCAATTTATCCAGTGAAAATTTCATTTTGTCTAATGAAGCCTTAAGTTCTGGTTGATCTACTAATGCTATAACATCACCAGCTTTCACCTTATCATTCAGTCCTACTTTTATTTCGGAAATTCTTCCAGAAGCTACTGAAGTAATCCTCTCAACACCATCTTCCGTATTGATCATCCCTATTCCTTTAACCCTTTGCGGTATTGAACCAAAAATCCCCCATGCTAGTGCTATTATACATATTATTAAAATACCGAGTAAAACATACTTGTAAATAGGTGGTGTAATCGCAATTGATTTCATTAAAGACTCATTTAGATTCTTCGCACCTGGCTGAGTTTTGTTTTTACTCATAATTATGAAATATTAAACATTGAAGTTTTATTAATTATAAATTAAAATTACGATTTTTTTTATATAATATTAACTTATATTAGAAAAAAAATAACAAAATTTTAAAAATAGAATTTTTGAAATAAATAAGATTAGTATAATAATCAATAACGAAAAACATAACTAAAAGCTTTATTAGCTATATTTAAAATATGTCAAATTTTCCAATTCAAATCTCAAAGTATTTTTACTTAAAAAAAATATTCCTTTCAAAAATTTTAAAAGGTAAAAATGTTGAATGCCCTATTTGTAATAATAAGTTCATTACGTTTCTTCCTTTTGGAAGTAAATATAAGAGAGCAAATGCATTGTGCATAAGCTGTCTGTCTCTAGAAAGACATCGTTTAATATGGTTGTACTTGATTAATGAAACTGATTTATTTCAAACAAAGAAAAAAATAAAGTTGTTACATGTATCACCAGAGTCTTGTTTCTTTAGAATTTTTAAACAAAAATCTTTAATTTCTTATTATCCGGTAGATAAATTTGAATACGGGTATAAATATCCTAAAGGGACTAAAAATATGGATATCACCTCTATTGAACAAGCCAACGATTTTTTTGACGTAATTATTTGTAATCATGTCTTTGAACATATCGGAAATGATACTAAAGCCATGTCTGAAATTTATCGGGTTTTAAAAAACGATGGTTGGGCAATTCTTCAAGTACCAATTGATAGAAATTTAAAGAATACTCACGAAGATAAAACAATAACCTCTAAAAAATCCAGAGAAGAGGCATACGGTCAAGTAGATCATGTTCGCCAATATGGATTAGATTATGAAATAAGGCTAAAAGATGTGGGTTTTAAAGTTTACCCCATTTTATACACCAAGAAATTTAATAAAGCTGAAAAGTTTAAGTTTGGACTTCCAAAGCACAGAATTATTTATTTATGCAAGAAAACTGGAAAGTAGGTCTTTCTTCATTTAAGGTTTATCGTATTCCTTGGGCAAATCATGAGAATAACACTCGCATCAACCAATATATATATAGAAATACTGAAATTAAATTACCATTAGAATCATTTTCTCATCTTTGGCTTTTCGACTTAAAAAAATTCGATTACAGACCTTTATTTTATAGTTTAAGTAATGATGAAAAACAAAAACTAAATAGAATCATACCAAAGAAAGAACAAGAGTTAAGAGCTAAATCTCGCATTATATTAAGAATAGTATTGGCAAAATATTTAATTACAACCCCTGATACGCTGTGTTTTCAATACAACAAATATGGCAAACCTGAATTGAAGGATAATTTTAACGACGTTTCTTTTAATTTGTCGCATTCTGCGAATTATTTAGCACTCTTAATTGGTTTAAAAAATGATATTGGAATTGATATTGAATCTGAAGTAAGATCCTCTGAAATTAATTTAAAATTGTCAAAAAGATTTTTTTTTACTGAAGAATACCAGAAACTTAAAAATCTGAAAGAGCCTAAACAATCTTATTATTTTAATCGATTATGGACCTTAAAAGAAGCAATTTTAAAATCTGCAGGTCTCGGCATTTTTTTAATTAATAAAACGCCCAATTTTTCATTTATCAATATGGCTAAAAACACATCTGATTTGATTTACTATAAAACTGAAGGTCATGTGGGATTTTCACTTCATATTGATGGCAAATGGATTTCAACAGCAAAACAGATTTGAGTCTTTATTTATTAGAAATATGCTTCTAATATCTTTCTTGTTTTATCTGCTCCTCCCAGATCAATTTTATAACTTGATGGTTTAAAGTCCATTGCATTTTTTACGGTTAAAGCGATTTCTTTTTCATTAAGATCTTCATAATACATTGTTTTTATTAAATTCATATTGTTAAGAAAAGATGATCTGATGTCCTGTTCGCTATTAGTTTGATTTCTATAAGGCGATACAATTGCTGGAATTCCAGATGATATTAGCTCCATCAAGGTGTTATACCCACCTGAACTAATTGACAGTCTAGCATCTCGCCATATTTCACTTAAACTTTCTACTGAATAATTTAAAATAATATTATTATCATTTTTTACCATATCTTGAAGAATTTTAAAGCTTTTAACTGGATAAATAGGACCTGTAACAACTTGTAAGGTAATGCCATCTCCAAATCCAAATTTTTTGAATGAAGAAATGATTTTATGAATAAAGGGTTTAGCCACTTTCCCTCCTCCTGCACTTAAAACAATCTTTTTAAAAGCTTGCCTGTTAATTTCAGGATGATGAGATATGGCTGCGGTTACATAGCCTGTATAATATTTTGATGCATTTATTCTATTCAATTCAGGAAAGGTTTCCTCCAGAGGTATAAAATTTTTATCTCCATGTATCAACAAAGAATCATAATATTCGTTTATGACTTTTATACTAAAATCCTGTCCAATTTTCCCTTCTGAAAAATTTCGCTCCAGAACATCTCTAAGACTACATAAAACTTTAATTCGTTTATTACTATTCTTTATAAGCCTTAATACCGGTGACAACTCACTTAAGAACTGAATTTTTCCAAATGGAAAATACTCTGTTATGAAAATATCTGGCTTCTTTTCTTTATATGTTTGAAGTAATGTTTTTTGCCTTTTTTTCATTACATGATGCACTGGTTCCCGAGAATTAATGGCTTTCAAACAATTATTTTCATCTATTCCAATCGGAGGTAGTTGAATAAAGTTTATAGCCTTTGGAATCACTAATCCTTTTGGGAAATCACCACCTGAAACCAAGGTAATCTGAAACGAAGCTTTTAACGAATTTACAAGCGCAAATGACCTCACAAGATGTCCAATACCAATTGAATGTTGACAATAGAATAATATTTTTCTTGACATTTTGAAATATTAGCTTGAAGACTTTATAATGACTTCATTGAATAAGTTTAGAAACGCTTCTGCTTCCTGTTTTACCTCAGGAACATTTTTCCTGGCAGAAACTCCCATCCTCGAGTTAACTTTTTTTATGGCTAAATCCAAATTTTTTTTCCATTCTTCTTCGGAATTACATAAAAATCCGGTTTGTCCATGATCGATAATATCTTTTATACCGCCTGTGCTGGAAGCTACAACTATACGTTCGCAGGCCATTGCTTCCAAAACTACGTTTGGCATTCCATCGTATCTAGAAGGTTGCAAAATAACATCGCATATTGAATAAGCTACTCTTAGCTCATCTCTATTTTTAATATATGGGAGAACAGTAACAAAAGACGGTATTTGTTTTTTTAGAGATGTTCTTACTTGTCCAAAGATTAATACTTGTTTATCTTTCAACTCATCTTTTAGATAGTTTAATATGTGTATACCTCTTGAAGCCTTGAATTCTCCAAAAAGACCAATAATAGTTGAATTACTTAAATTGAGGGATTTTTTATAAGAGGAAACCTCATTTCGCGAATTAAAAAATACAGATTTATCTACAGAATTAGAAATAAAAGAAGAAGATACACCTAACCATGCACTTACTTTTTGGCTCATTTCAGAAGAAACAGTTGTAATTGCTGATGCATTTTGCGCGATAAAAGTTAATTTATGTGCGTGAAATGAAGAAAAAAAATCGCGATTAATATCATTTCCTCGCAAGCAGACTATGACTGGCATGTCTAAAAATTTAGCTGCTACTGTAGCACAATATCCTGTTGAACTACCATAATAGCCAACTATTAAATCAGGATTTGATTGCTTTATCCTATCAATAATTCTTTGTGTAAACTCCTGCATCATTTTACCAGTTAGTAAATCCTTCATCAACATCATTTCAGATTTTAGCAACTTACTTTCAGCTTCCAAATCAGGGCAAAAAATTTCAATATCAATCCCTTGTTCAGTTAAGTAATTGGTTACTCTAAGAATAGATGTTGAAACGCCTCCTATTCTATTGGGGTTTGGTACTACATATAAAATTTTCATTGAATGGAAATTTTAAAGTTATATCTTTTCTCTTCTGCTATAGTAGTTGGCTTTTGGTGTCCGGGATAAACTATTGTATTATCAGGTAATTTAAATAATTTTTCGACAACACTTTTTTTATTCTCTTTTAAAGATCCATAGTTTTCCGATATACCAATAGAATGGTACATAAGTGTATCTCCTGTAAATAATTTATTATCATATTTAATACAAACACTACCCGGTGTGTGACCAGGTGTATGGATGATATTAAAATTTACAGAGCCAATACTAATGATGTCATTGTCATCCCAAAAGAAATCAGGTTCTGGCAGCTCATCATAATTATATCCATACTTTAGAGCTTCTTCTTTAAATTTATAGTATAAAAACAGGTCGGCTCTATGTAAATATATTTTAGGATTTCTCTTTTTGACAATTTTGGAAAGATCTAATAGATGATCTGTATGGGCGTGTGTTATGAAAATAGCTTTCCATGATATATCATTGAAATTCAATTGTTTTAAATGAAAATATGCATCTTGACCTGGGTCAATGATTACACCCCATTTCTCATCCTTATTGACAACAAAGTATGTATTCTCTACAAAGACGCCTGTCACGGATTTATATATAGAAAGCATTAATTAGTGTATAATTAGATTAATTCTTTACTTTTGGTTTTACTGAGTTTTAGTTTGTCTTCACCACGCAATGTGACCATATGCCAGTTTTTTAAATCCCAGGTTAGCTGATGATGAGCTGCATAATGTTCTGATTGATCTTTATAGGCAGAAGTTTCTGGAGTAATCGCCCTAAAGTTAATACCCATTCTTCTGTTGTTCGTTTTGTTTGCTTTACTACCATGCACACATCGCTCTGAAAAAACTACAAATTGACCTGGTTTTAGTGGCATTGGCACAGGTTTTATATCATTTAGATTAATATCCATATCAAATTGCGATGCATAAAACTTGTCTCCTTTTCCTATTGTTATTTTTCTCATTTCAGAATGAGAGCCAGGAATAAATTCTATACATCCATTTTCTATAGTTGCTTCATCAACTGCTATCCACACTGTAAGTTGGAAAAGCTCATTTTTATCAGGCGTTTCCAGTATGGGTTTTTTATAATCTTCCAACATGTATGTTGAAGCTTGATGCCACGGTATAGACGCTGCTCCGGGAGGTTTGTTAAAAACATGTGAACGCCAAAGAAGAATATCGGGACCTAATAATTGTGCCAAAACCTCTGTAATTTCAGGCCTTTTGAATAATTCCATAATGAATGGGGCATCTAGATGTCTGTCTCGTACCGTTTTGAACCCAAAAGCTTTTGAATCGATATTTAGTTCATCTTCGAGTTTTTTTCTGAAAATTGCCATACCAGCCTCAGACAAAACTGTAAGTGGGCCTAAGAAGCCATTTTTATGGAATGATTCAATTTCTTTAGGAGGTAGTTTATAAGCCCCTCCAACTTTTGTTTTAGGTTTATCCGTGACTATCTTGTATTCACAAGGTTGATCCAAATACGCTCTTGTACCATAAGATGAAATATAAGTCCACAGCATTCTGTAAGACCAGTTTTTTACTATGCGATTCATGCGATCAGAGAACCATTTTGATGGTAGGCGCAAAAGCTTAACCAAAAGTGCAAAACTCATGAACAAAATCGTTACAAGTTTTGCTATGGAAGAAGAAGATTTTTTTTTAGTCATATTGATAAATCTAGTATTTATTAAAAAATTGAAGGTATTTCTGTTTGGTTAAAAATATGCTCAAACTCCAGCTCTGGTATGACTACATCTTCAAGATTCGCCCAAGGCCCCTCTCCTGCGATGACTTCTGAAGTTTCATCATGCTCTAAATAAATTTCTCGCAAGAAGAAATTACAACCTTCTTCTGGATTAATGGGTTTCATACCTTGGCTTTCCAGTAATCTTAAAACCATAGGTGAGGCCATACCTATAGAGTTCCATGGTCCCCAATTAATAGTAATAGTTCTTGTTTTTTTCCAGTTTTGATGTAAGTACCATGCAAAGCGATTTAGCACCTCATTTGCGGTGGCATAATCTGTCTGCCCTTGATTTCCAAAACGACCAGAAACTGAACCAAAGAAAACCAACAACTTTAATGATTCAGGCTGAAGGTATTTATAAAGTAAAAAAGCTGTATCAACTTTTGTATCAAAAACAGTATCAAAAGAATCTAAATTCTTTTGATCGATATGGTCATCTTCTATAATACCTGCACCATGTAATACTGCATCTAATCGACCATAGGTTGCATAAATATTATCAATGAGTGTTTTTAGGGCATGACTATCTCTTACATCAACTGAAAAATATTTGATTTCTATTCCTTTATCAATCAATTGTTGAAAAGACATATTTGTTCCTCCATCCGGCACAGCTTCTAATTCAATATCCTTAGATCTCCCAACTATAATTAACTTCATTCCTGGTATCATTAAAGATTTTGATATTTCTGCCGTTATACCCTTAGCTGCTCCTGTGGCTAGAACAACAGCATTTTTGTCTAACAGTGAGGATTTGACATTTTCCTCTTCATTAATTTCGGCAGCTATTGGATGAAAAATAGCGCGTTCACCCTTAGGATAACCTATTTCAGTAAATTCACTTGTAAACTTCAATTCACGAATAATTCTATATGCTATTTCACTCTCCAGCAATGAATTATCAAAATCTACAATTTTAATATCTAATTCTGGTTTTTCTTTTTTTAACGCTTTTAGCATTCCTGAGTTTCCACCAGAAGAAGGCAGTCCATGTGAAGTATTATGCTTTCTGCCAAAATATCCACCAAAAGAAGATGTTGTTAAAACTTTTTTTACTGAAAATCCTTCATTACTCCTTTGATTTACAGCAGCATGACGTAATAATTGAAATAAACTTTTAGACTGAACCTGCGTCAAGTATTTCCATTGGCTAAGTGCTTCTGGCATAGCTACCTCACTTAGAGGAGAACAGTGAACTATACTAGATATCTCTGGGTACCCATTTAAAATAGTAGACATTTTTTCTTCTAACCTTTCAAATGAAGCCAATTCTTCTTCATCAAATACGATAGGTATACCTCCCAATTTTGATATTTTTTGGGCAACAAGCTTGGCTACATTACCATTATCAGATGTTATGATGTGGACACCTTCTAATTTAACATCTTTATTATAAGGTAACTCATGAAAAACAGATTTCATAACATAACGGGCACATGTTTTGTTATTATTTACATCTCTATTTAAACTTTTTGTTCCTTCTTCTTTTGATGTTCTTGTATCTTGAGGTAAAGCTTTAAGTACTTCATCTGCAAAAACAATTTTTAAAAAGTCGTCTATGGTTTTAGTCCTCATCAGTTTGGACATCATTGGCTTCAAAACTTCTTCATGCTGAGTGGGCAATAATTGCAAAACTTTATCCAGCACTTCCATTCTTTTGATTGAATCAATACCTAATTCTGCTTCTAAGTCAATGTCCTTATTAAGCATATCTATTGGATAACCTGTTCTCTCACTAATGATTTCAATCATACTGTTTAGAAATTCTTCTCTGCCATCTAGTTTATTATAATCAGTTGTTGAAGGAGAAGTTTCAATTTCTTTTTCTGAAGTAAGTTTTGATGGTTCTTCTTTCGAGGCAGAATCTATATTCGAAAGTGAATTAGCTTTTTTTTGGAACAACTCTGATGAATGATAATCAAAGTTGGGTTCTGGAAATGTTTCTTCATTCAGAAAATGAGACATCATAGTTTCTTGGCTTGCAAGGAATTTTTGCATTGTCTCCTGGTAAGCCTTATATCCTTTAAGCAATGTTTCATTTTTATTCAATGGATTTGAGTTTTGAGAAAGTTGAAGTTCATTGATAGATTTTATTTCTTTTCTGCTAGAAGAATCAATAAAATCTGAATTCGCTGAATTTGCCTTGATTTCTTCAAAACCCCGTACACCGCCACCATGAAGCAATACTGATGCTTTACTGTATTTGACTTGACTTGAGGCTTTAACAACTTCAGATAGACTTAAAAATTGACAATTTCTTCCTTCGTAAATACGTTCTAAGTTCAGTTTATATCCACTAGTATATAATGAGCCTATTGAAGTCAAAACACCTTTAATGCCTCCACCCTGAGCCTCTATTGCAATAGCTTTATAGGATTTTCCTTCTAAAATTTTATCAATCAATCCAGTTAACACTTTTTTGGGACCTACCTCCACAAAAAACCTGAATCCATCATCATACATCTGTTCAATTTCCTGAGAGAATAAGACAGGACTTAAAAGATGTTTATTTAATAGTTCACCTATTTGATTGCTGTGCTTAGGATAAACTTTAGCATTCGTATTTGAGTAAAGTCTTATTTTTGGAGGTTTCAAATCCAAAGCTTTAATAACCTCTTCTAAAGGTTGCTGCGACAACTTAAAATATGGCGTATGAAAAGGTCCTGCAACTGATATTTCTCTGGCAATATGCCCATCCTTTTGAATGTTTTTCAGTACGTCCTTTAAAGCTTTTTTCTCTCCTGAAATAACTACCTGTTTTGGCGCATTGAGATTGGCAACAAAAACCGATTCTTTTAAATAAGGTATTATCTCCTCTGATGTGAGAGATACTACTGCCATAGTCCCATCTACTTCGCATCCAGAGGCCATTAGTTTACCTCTCATATCGGAAATATGTATGAAATCATTCAGGCTTACCACCCCTGCAGCGTATAAAGCTGTGAATTCACCATAACTATGACCTGCGACTGCCTCTGGATTTACATGTAAAGCCTTTAGCAAATTAAAATAACCCAATGAAATTGCGCCTATAGCTGGTTGTGCATTTTGAGTTGCTTTTAATCGTTGATTATGATAATGAGATTTTTCTTTATTGAATGATGCCTCTGGAAATATTAATTTGTCTAATGTTAGTTCTCTATTTAGTTTTTTGTTTGTTAATTCAATAGCTTCTCTAATTTCACTAAAGTATAGAGAACTCTCTAAACCCATATTAATGTATTGAGAGCCTTGTCCAGGAAAAACAAAGGCAAGTTTTCCTGCCTTTTTTGTTGAATCAAAATTGATTAAAATCTGTGGGGGTAATGCTAAGTTTTCATCATGCTTTAATTTTTTGATGAGCCTTTGCAATAAACTAGTAAGGTTTTCAATAGAATCAGCAACAATGCATAGTTTTATTTTTTGATTCCCTGTTGTTTGAGTTTCATTATAGGAAACAAATGACAGATCTTTAAGTGAAATAGAGATTTCTTTTTTTAAAGTTTTTTCCCACAGAAGTATTTTTTCCAGAAGTTCTTCTTTTGAATCGCTTTGCCAAAAGAATAATTCTACAGGCCAGTGTTCATTACCTAAGACCTCTTTTTTGTTATTATTTCTATACTCCTCAATTGTAATATGGGTGTTAGTCCCTCCGAAACCAAAGGCACTTACACCGGCTCTTCTTGGATTAGAGTCATTTTTAAACCAGGGCCTTGCTTTTTCTAATAAATATAATGGTGATTCTTTTTGAGTTATTAAATCTAAAGGTTCATCGTCCATAGGGTGAGGAGCAATAGTTTGATAATATAAACTTAAGGTGCTTTTTATAAGACCAACAATCCCTGCTGTAGTTTTAGTGTGACCTATTAAAGATTTCACAGAACCAACTGCGCAGGAGTTTTCTCTAGCACTTGTTTTTTCTAAAACACCATTAATTGATGATAATTCAACTTTGTCTCCTACAGAGGTACCTGTCCCATGAGCCTCATAAGTTCCAATAGTTGAAGGAGCGAAGCCAGCCTTTTCATAAGCTCTATAAATAGCCTTTTTCTGACCACCAGAACGCGGGGCTGTAAGACCTAGACCTTTTCCATCGCTTGAACTGGCAGCCCCTTTGATGACACCATATATTTTATCCCCATCTCTTTCAGCATCTTCTAACCTCTTAAGCATAACGACAGCTACGCCTTCACTTATGACAATTCCATTAGCCTTTTTACTGAAAGGTTTAGACGTTCCAGTAGGCGAAAGGGCCTGAGTTTTACTAAAAGCTGTATATGAAAAAGGAGATTGTGCAATATCTGCTCCGGCTGCAATCACAAGGTTACTGTTACCGTGCTCTAACTCCTTAATGGCAATATCAATAGCTGTTAATGATGACGCACAAGCTGCATCTATAGTAAAGTTAGAACCACCTAGATTAAATCTGTTTGCAATTCTTCCTGCTAAAAGATTGGTCAAAATACCTGGAAAAGATTCTTCATTCCATTCTGGTAAACGCTCTAAATCTTCATCGGTTAATAAATCTATTGTCAAAGGTGATATACTGCGAACTGTGTACTGAGTTTTTAGAGTACTCATTCCGTCACTACCTACAATTACAGAAGTATTTTCGTTATCAAAACCACCATTTTCGTAACCTGCATCCTTTAATGCTCTATCTACAGCTTCTATTAGAAGTAATTGCCCCGGACTAATGAATTTTAATGAATGAGGTGGGATTCCAAACTTTAATGGATCAAAAATTATATCGTCAATAAATCCGCCCCATTTTGAATAGATTTTATCCTTTTTAGTTTTATCTTGATCATAATATAAATTCCAATCCCATCTCTCTGGTGGTATTTCTGTAATGGCGTTAACCTTATTTATAATATTAGTCCAGAATTTACCAGGCGAATCTGCTTTGGGCAAAAGTGTTGAGATACCTATTATAGCAATGTTTGAAGCTTTGCGCTTTTGTATTTTTTTCTCTTTGAGTTCTACATTCTGCAACAATTTATTACCTCCTTTACATACTTTTTCGTGGAGTGTTTTCATTTTTGTTAACCCTGATACTAAACCAGCTACTTCACCAAGCATATACATCCCACTGTCGTACTGATCATTTTCAGAAATGCTGACAATACTTCCGTGCTTATTTCTTTGAAGCCCTTTCGAAGCAATCCTCAACCTCCCAAGTGTAAGCTTTTCCAATTCCTGATTACCTTTTTGTTTTTCAAGGTTAAATTCGTTGACAAATGGTGTGTTTGCACAACGTATAGCATGACCTGGGCTCACTTCTATAATTGCAGTTTTTGCGCAGTCAATGGCTGTTTTTTGAAATTTTGGAAGTATGGCTCCTGAATCACAAACCTCTTTAGTGAATAAATAGGCAGTGCCCATTAGTGCTCCAATTTTTACGCCGTGATCTACAAGTTGACCAGACATCGCCGCCAACATAGAAGCTGAAATGTCATTATAAATGCCTCCAGCAAATAAAACCTCTATCTCTTCAGCCTCTTTTTTAGGAATATTTAGAAGAATATTTATCATGGCTTCCCAAAGGCTAAAACTACCTATCGGACCAACATGACCTCCACATTCTCTTCCCTCAAAAACAAACCGTTTACAGCCTTTATCTAAATATATTTTTAACAAACTAGGAGCTGGAACATGAACAAATGTCTTTATTCCAACCTCTTCAAATTCGTGAATTTGTGAAACAGTTCCTCCAGAAATTAATGCAAAAGGAGGTTTCACCTTTTTAATTTCTTTAAATTGGTGTACTCTTAGGTCTTCAGGCACAAATCCTAATACACCAACTCCCCAAGGCTTATCATCTAATTTTGTTTTAGTTTTTTGAAGTAATTCCGGAACAGCATTACCTGATGTCATTGATAAAGCTAAAAAAGGTAAGCCGCCAGATGAAGCTACAGAATTTACAAAGTCAGGCACATCACTAACTCTCGTCATAGGACCTTGAACAATTGGGTAATGTGTACCATTTGCCTTAGCCATTTTAGATAAAGGTGCCAAAGGCTCTAATTTTTTAGCAGCTGCTATGTTTAACTCTACATTTGAACGTATAGCTTTAATGAAACGACCAACGGTCTTATATTTATTAGCAGTTTCTTCAGATCTTCCAATCATTTGTCCACATGGCCATTTAAACTCAGATGGATTTCCCCAGCCTATTCTAGACGCATTTTTAAACAAAGGGTGATCTACTGTTCTCGTAAGTTTCCCGTCAACCGAAATTGTTTTCGTGTTCTCCAGTGCAAGTCTTTTTAGTGCTCCTTTCCATTGCAGTAAAAATGGAGATCGATCCATACCCAACAAATGATCGTCTATTATAACGCCTTCTGCACCAGCTGCATAACAAGCTGCGGCAGTATGGATACCTATACCTCCTTGAATATAGCAGGGTCTTTTACTATTCTTTATCAAATGAGATGCAAGAATAAAAGAAGACTCTTCACCTGTTTGACCACCTGATTCATTTCCTTTTAAGACGAAAGCACTAAAATTTAAATTTTCTAAAATTGAAATCTGTAATATCGATGTTAATTCTGCCCAAACTTGCAATTCTAGTTCTTTAATCCAATCTGGAATTTTGCCATCTGAAAATTCATTTGACTTTAAACCACTAATGACTAGAATATAACTATTTCCAGAAAGAAGTTTTATGACCGGTTTAAAGTGTGATAATTTATCCCAAGGGACTCTTAAGCCAATACTTGAGTCTTCTTTAAGTACACTAAGGGTATAATTTAAATTAATAATGGCCTGCTCAATATCAGAATTTTCACAAAATTCTAAATCAAATAATGCAATACTACCCGCTTTAGCAGTTTCTATTGCCAAAGCTGTATGCTCTAAATGTAGAGGAGTAGATGATAAAACTTTAAACATAATTATTGGGTAAAGAGTTTGTCTTTAGATTTCCTTCAATGAGTTCACTATAAAGATTGACCCATTGTTCTTTCTCAGTTTGCGGTGATAGAGATTTAGCTAAATCAATAGCACCCTGAGACAATTTTTGCGCTAATTCCCTATTTGTCAATATAGATGTAATCGCCTCTGTCGTAGCCTTAACATCTCGGACAGGAACTATTAGAGCATTTTTGTTATGCTCACAATAGTCATTAACACCATCAAAACTTGCTACAACTAAAGGTATACCTAAAGAAGCTGCCTCTAAAACAGCATTAGGAAAACCCTCCGAAGAAGAAGTGTTGACAAAAACACTCAATTGAGACAAGTAATTAGTAACAACTGATTTATCAACAAGTTCAGTGAGAATTGTCTTTTTCTCTATTCCTAAATCTTCTAATTTTTTATTGAATAATTCCTTTAGATTATCATGTGGAAACCCACCAATGAGCAACAATTTTGATTTTAAGTTATTATCAATCTCGTAAAATGAGTCCAGAAGAATATCAATTTCTTTTTTCATTTGAAATTTACCTAATGTACCAATTATTCCTTCTTTAAGCTTTTCGGAGCACCATTTTGGTTCAGAAGGTAAATCTATTGAATTCTTGATGAATTTAGTTTTAACTACAAAATCAGTTTTGTCTAGCAAAACATCCAACAAAGCATTATTAACAGTGGTCAGACAGCTTGTGTGTTTAAGAATAACACCTAGCATATTAACCATTCTGGGGTCGGACCAAAATTCCGCATCACTACCCCGCAAACTAGATATCAAAGGTCTAGGGTGATTTTTAATTACAAGCGCACAAGCATATGACATCGATAAAAAGAATCCGTGAAAAAGATCAAAGTTTAATTTACTATCTAATTGACGAATTGCCTTTGCCAATAAAATACCATTAGATTTCTTAATATCTCCACCTACTTGGATTCGGTAAACAAATAATCCTCCGTACATTTCCGGATCATTTATTATAGATATTTTATCACCTTCTACTGGGACTATAATGTGCATTTCAAAACCATAATCAGATAGCATTTCTGCTATTCTAAACGCAGATTTTGACAAACCTCCAATAGTTGGATGAAATTCACCTGTGGCAAAACATATTTTAAACTTAGAAAATGACATTTAAAAGTAAGTTATATTAAACTTGATGATTCAATTTTTTTAATTTTGGCTTGGCACCATCGACACAGGCTAGCCAGTTATTCTTATTTAACTGATGTACATCGACGTGATGCATCCCAATGGAATTCCAGCCTTTTCTTGAAGCTTTAATTATTGGACTCGCCTCAATTTCCTGTTCTTCATAATGCTTTTCATTCATTAATTTTATTTCAAATACCCTTACTTTGTTTCCATAAAGGGGGACACCATCTTGAGCCAGTCTATATAATTTTTCATCGTATTTAATTATTTTTCCAGCTGGCCGACTTGTTTTTAAATCATTTTCTATGATTGGACTTTTAGGATGAGGTAACCATTCTCCAAATAGTGAATCTGAATGATATAAGTGAAGATCTTTGGTTCCATTTAAAGCAAACATCCACCATTTTTTATTGAATTCAACAAATGTTGAGTCAACATAGTCTCCTTTCATTATAATCTTTTCCTGTTCCCATTTTTCTGGAAATTGAGTGGCTCTGTACAACCTTATTTCTCCGGCTTGCCTGGTTTCAGGCACCATAAATATAGCATCATCATATTTAAAAACAAATGGATAAGATAAATGAAAATTGTCTCTTAAAACAATATTTTTATACTCCCAATTTATGCCATTTGGACTCACAGCATACCCTATTTCGCCGAAACCCGTTTTACTATTTAAAACTTCGAAAAACATATACCATAAATCGTTTTTTAAAATCATAAAAGGATCTGCTACAAAATCTGCTTTAACATCCTTTACGTCATCAAACGTAATAGCTGTTTCAGGTGCATCATTGATAGGTTTGAGATTAAATGGTGAATCCCCTTTGTAAATCGCAATTGCCCATTGGTAACTTATCAATTTTTGCCTATTCATTTGTTTCGGTAATTTCTAGTGTTTTACGGAATACAAATCCTATATTTTGAAATAACTGACATTTGTAATCTAATTGAACTTTAGGGTAATAGTCCATAAATAATCGCTTAAATATGCCTTGATCTGCTTTTGGTGCTTTTGGAGATGGTTTTGTCTGTGAAGCAACTTTAAAAAACTCCAAACAGAAATCTCTCTTCCCTATGAATGCTCCACTGTTCAAATATTTGTAATCCGAGTTAAAGCTTTCAGCACATTTATCTTCAAACTTTTTGAATTCCGGGATATTTGGCCAATTCATCAAATCTGCAGAAAATATTAAATCACTTTTAAAATCATTAATAAATTTTTTCATAATTAATTTTGGGTCACCGATCAAAATGGCATCCCTAGAGTCAACACCCATTATATATTCAGTCTTTATATCTTTTAGTGCTTCATAAGTTAATATTGGTTTATGCTTACTATTTTCCCAATTTTTGATACCATGTCCCAGAACCATACATGGTATACCTAAGTGTTCCATACTTTTCTCAAACACACCCATTGCGGTATGACCGTTGTTCCACGTGAAGATAGTTAAATCTTTTGGTAAACCAATTTTTCTTTTAGGTGAAGAAAAAAAAACATCTCTAATAGGCTTCCAGTAAGGTTTGTTATCATGAGGTCCTTGTGCATGAACAATTAATGGCATTGTATTGAAAGTTAAATTTTTTAGCATTAAATGTTGTTTATATTATAATCTAATTAGATTTATGTTGTTGATTTTAAGCAAATTTGGCAATTCCGGATCTAAAAAAACTTTTAACTCTTGTTCTCTTGCTTCAAGATAATAAGATTTGGTTTTTAAGTCATAATCTACGTATCCAGGATGACACATCAATTCAAGGGTTTTGTTAGATTTTGTATTTTCATTAAAAGCAACTAAAAGATATTCTATTAAACTTGAAGAAGTCACCTCTTTTCCTGGCCATGCCTCCAAACAAACACTGCTTTGAAGTAATTGTAAAGATTGAAGTTTTCTAGACATATTAGGGGATAGTGATCTTACAGGTATTTTATATTTTTTGGCCAGCAAACAAAGTGTTTTAAAAGCTATTGGAAAACGGTGTACATTATGATGCGTATCGATATGCGATGGTGTAATACCAAAATCCAATAAAGATTCCATTTGTGCATCCCATTCTAGCTCAACTTCATGCATTTTTATTCTACCTAACTCCTTAGACTTTTTCGGGAATTTTCCTTCTGAATCAACTAGAGAAGGGATTTGTGCTGGCGGTAATTTTGGTTTTCCGTCTGTAAGTTGAAGATGCAATCCTATTTTGCCTTTTAGGTCTGAAGAGTACTCTTTTATTAAACTTGAAGCTTGAGTACACATCATAGCCGAAGTTCTTGAAACAACTCCATTATAAATACTCTCGAAAATTCCTTTGGTGACAGCCTGTGTTAGACCAAAATCATCTGCGTTAATAATTAAGGTATTCATTTAAGACATTTGCTTAGGTCCAGAAGATGTAAAATCAAAATTTTCAAAGACGAAATCAACTATTTCTCCAAAAGTTAAATCTGTAACGTATTCTCCATTTTTTAACATCAATTTGTCGTAGGGTAAATGTTTTTCATACCTCATGTCTACAGAAGCAAGAAAGTGCATTATGTCTACTGAAGAGAGACCTAGTGACTCTATTAATAGTAAGTCATCTGTTATTTCTGTAGGAGGTAAGTCATACATCTCTATCATCTCGTCTAATGTTTCTTTTATTTCTTCTCGTATTTCTATTTTGGTTTTTTCCATGTTCTAACTTTTAAATATTATTATTATTCTATATATATATTTTTAGACCTTCAAGCAATTTTTCGATTTGGGTAATTTCTGAATTATTGGACCAATTTTTATATTCATCAGCATCAAGTTTTATTTTACCTAGAATTTTCCTCCAAATTCCACCACCATCACTTAAAAATTCAGCGCTTAGTGTATCAAGATTTGCATTTTTTAAATTATTCATCAGTAAACTTGGTATCCAATCATGAACAAATAATTTTAAGCTAAAATCGGCTAGTCTACCAATTAAATTTCCATCTAAATCTTCAAATTCAAAGTTACCCTTTATAACAGAGGCTTCCTGGGCCAATTGAGCCTTACAAATGATTAAACTACCAGAATCGGGAAATTTTTCATATTGTTCGAAAGACCCGAGATAGAAAGGAAATACTGCATAGTTTCTGATGCCCAATTCATATAACCAATAAGCCATTAATTGCCCGGTGCTGTCAAGCATTGGACCAGGAATTATAAAATCTGGTGATTCTACACCTTTAATGGCTTTGGATAGATCTGGCATTCTAAATAGTGCAACTACACCTTTTTTATTCCAAAATTCAATTTTTTCTATGCTTTTAAAACATTTACCATGAAACAAATGGTATTTATAAAAATCTTTCACACTTATGGTAGGAAGATTTCTGTTGTTATTTAGATTTATACTATGATGGTTTTTCTTACTATTTGTAATGTTCTTCAAATAGCCCTGAAAAGCTGGTGTCTTACTTCCTTTTACAGTTGTTGTATTATAAATTTTAATTTCAACGGTTTCACCTGTAGGGTTTTTCTTATCCAAACTGGCATAAGCTTTTAAACTTACGGCGTCATTTTCAAAATCAAACCATTTGTGAGCACTTACGTTGAATAAAGTCAAAGATTCACCATCATTACCATAAAATTCTGAAGCTATTTCGGCTAATAATTCCAAACTCATAGTAAAAGGCAAAACCGGAAGTAAACCACCCATGGAATGATCGTTAATTAAATTATGCCTTCTAATATCCAAGTGACCTTCATATTCTATTTTTGCATCATATTTAGTTATCATTCCATTTAATAGAAGTTTATTACGTTTTTCAATTTTAGGGTTCTGTTTTGCTGGATTTCTATTATTTGCATGTTTTAAGTATGACTTAGTGATATTTTCATTAACACTTAAGAAATTTTTCATTAACTCCTGATGTGCAACAAATATTTTTTCAGAAGCGCTTCGAGCTGTTTCTGACTTAAATTTGTTATTTGGACTTATAACTTTATCACTATTACTTTCAAAATAAGAAAGATCAACCTCATGATGATTTACCCATAATTTTGAACACATTTCTAAAATTGACTCAAGAACTGGAGTCCCTTCCCTACTGCAGTTTGTAACTAAGATATCTTTACCTTTAAGAACATTAGAGACAAAACCTGAAAGTTTATTATTAGGACCAACCTCAATAAATGTATTAAAACCATCTGCATAGGCAGTTTCGATAGTTTTTTGAAAATCAACAGTTTCTACCCACTGACGTAATGCTAAACTCATTACCTTTTTACTATCTGAAGGGAAAAGTGATGAATTGACACAACTATATACCGGAGTGTGTGCTTTTTTAATATCAAAACGTGAATACAAAGGTCGTAAATAGTCCAGTAAGGGTTTAAAGAAAATAGTATGATAAGGGTGATCTGTGATAAGCTCAAAAGCTAATCCAAATCTTTTTCTGATAAAATAATAAACCTTTTCAACTACATTATTTTTAGCATAAATAATTTGTTGACCAGGACAATTGTTCATCGCCAGACAAACTTTGTTTGGAAAAGCATCTAGCAAATGCACTAAGTTTTCTTTAGAAAAATTATTTATTATGAGATAAACACCCTCTTTTTCATGTGATTGAGGAAAATTAGAAAGTAGCCTGAGTATCTGAACGAAGTTCTCTCTGGATTTATATGAAAAAAGTCCTGAGGAAATCAATGCTGCGTTTTCACCATTGCTGTGCCCTAACATGGCATCACATCTTACGTTTAATACTTTAAGAATATTATTAAAAACAAGAGATGCAATAGAGCCAACAGGACCTGCCTCAGATACACCAAATTTCTTTTTTTGCAACTGAGATTCTAGCCATTTTTCATCTTTTATGATGCGGCTATTCTTATTGCCATTAATTAGTTCATCAAAAATCTCAATCCAGTTTGATATAAAACCAAATTTAGCATCCACACCTGTCAACATTGAAGGAAATTCTGATCCAAAACCAGGAAATAAGAACAAAGTCTTTTCTGGTTTAAAGTGAGTGCTAGTAATAAATATTTTTTCTTTAGAATAAAATTTATGAGATCGGCTTGAATTTAATAAATAAATAGCCTTTTCAATTTTATTTTTAAGATCTACGAGATTTTTAAAAGGAATTGCTAATCTGATCTTTAATCCCCTTAAGCTTTCAATATTTTTATTTTCTGGAAAGTTTGAAGGGCTCTGTTTTATTTTAAGAAGAAATTCTTCTAATAGTTCAATAAGCTCAAATTTACTATTCTTTGCAATAAAAAAAAGCCTACTATCTACCATAAAAAAAGATTAAAAAAAATCGTCTTATGTAAATGGCTTACCTAAGACGATTTTCAAATATTAATTTGCATGCTCATGATGCACATCTAATGCCCCCATACCGTCTACAATAGGATAAACTTCAACATCGTGAGCTGCTGCAAGATTGTAAGCTCTTAAACCTCTTGCTAAAGCAGCATGACTATCTGCGTTTATCACCCAGACTGTACCACCAGCAACCAGACCATAGACTGCTTCAACTTTTCCAGAATCCATTGCTTTCTGCAATACATCTTTTACTTTTGCAAGATTTTCTTTTTTTGCTCCGTGAAGCATGGACTCCCCTTTGCTAATAATTAAGTACTTCATTTTGTTTTGATTTAAGATTATTAAATTTTTTACTTTATAAATTTAGATAAATATTCTTAATAAATGATTAAAAAAATTAATATTTTTTAAAAAAAATATAATTTCATTACAATAATTAAAAATTATTTGATTTCAGAACCTGGCTTTTTATTTGATTAACTTAAGACTACAAGTTAATATACAGGTATATGAATTACTGAAATTGTATCAGTCTATATATACTAATACATGATATTTAAAGTCTTCAGTAGTATTCTAAAGCCTATTCATTACAAAACAGATAATCATAAAACTAAAAACCTTAACAAGATTATCAGTGTCTAAATAGCCGTGAAGGAGTGGTCGGATATCAAAAGAATTACCATTATGCCCATAAAGGGCGATATGTCTAACGATTTAGGGTTTTATAGTGTTATTTCACTCACAAAAACAGTCCTTTTGACGTTTAATAAAACTAAGAAAAACCTATTTCTTATATGAAATCGAGCTTATGATTAGCGAAGAAAGAGGGATTACTTTTATGATTCCATTCCGGTTATCCTGATTAAACATAAAACCTCAACAAACAAAGATTTGTTGGAGTTTATTTATTTTCCATTGCCTTGCAAAAATGAATTTTTGGTGGACCTGGAAAATAAAAAACCCGAAACATAAATTTCGGGTTTCTTTAGCGGAGAAAGAGGGATTCGAACCCCCGGTACCTTGCGGTACAACGGTTTTCAAGACCGCCGCATTCGACCACTCTGCCATTTCTCCAATAGCGAGTGCAAAGATAACAAGGTTTAGATTTCTACAAAATTTTTCTCCATAATTATTTTTAAACTTTTACAGACCGTCAATCATTCCTGACAAAGATTCAAAGTCCATCTCGCCGGACATCTTGGCCAGTTTCATAAAGTTCTCTGGATTCAAATCGTCACCGAGTAGCCTTGCTACAAGAAATCCTTTTTCATTGTTGCTTGCAAAAACAACAATTTCTTCAACGGTCTTGTCAACATTATCAGCAAACATCTGCATTTGATTACCATCAACATTCAAAGACATCAATTGACCTTCTTCAAATTCTGTAGAAAGGATCTTTAAAAGCTGCTCACGTTTGGTATTGAATTGAGCATCATTACTTTCATTTTTTTTGAAAGCTATAAAGTTCACTTTATTTACATCTTCAAAAATTTCTTTTTGCTCAGGATCCAATTCATCAAAATTGTCTACGAATGTTCTTAGCGAAAAGTCTACACTGATAAAATTTTCATCAGATTTATGGTCTACCATAAAAGATTGCAGGGATTCTGTTTGACATGAGGTTAAAAGCAATGCCAAAAAGCAAATTGTTATTATATTTTTCATTGTTTTTGTTTTTAAATAATTATTTTATTTCAAGCTATTTCTCTATGATAATAACCTAAGCAAATCCATTTTAAAATTGAATCTGCTTAGGTATATGTGGTTGATTCTAGTCTTGATTGAGTGATCCAGCTCCGGGAACATTTAAATCTTTGGCTAGTTTTGAAACTTGCTTCAGGTCTATAAGTCCGTTAATGATAATGACTATAGTTTCATTCTCTTCTTCCATACCATCTACTAACATGAAGAGTTGAAGGATTTCATCGTCTGTTTTGCCGGGTTTAAACATAAAGGAGACTTTTTTGCCGTCTTCCTGAACCCTCATAAGTTCTTCCAAATTATTCTTCTTGACATAAGTATTGGCGTCGGCTAAAAGGTCATCTCTCATCTCCAGATTATTTGATTTGAAGATCTTGATATTTTCCATATTATTAATCAGGTTTACGTACTGCTGAATCTCTTCGTCCTGACTATCAAGGTCTAGTCTGCTCATTAATTTGAACATATTCTTATTGATGATAACAGTACTGATACCAGGTTGATTTTCATATTTACTGAAGTCCTGAGCGTAAGTATATCCAGATATCAGAATTGCTGCAATAAAAGTTAAAATAGTTTTCATGATTATTTCTTTAAGGGGTTATTTTATTAATATATTTGGTTTTGGTTTCTTCTAAAGTTTGTAAATACTTAAGTTCATCTGAAGGAGAGTTTAAGTGGTAACTGATCATATCAAATACTTTCTTTGTTTCTTCTAAAGCAACTTCCGGATCATCAAAGGTTCCAAGATCTTTAGGATTATGGGAATGCTTGTAATAAAACAGCGTTCCTATGAAGATCACTACAACAACGGCTGCATATTTTTGAATCGTGTAAAACAACGTTCTCCCTGGTTGCGGTGTGAAAGACTCCTGTGGAACATCGTTAAGACTTTCTTCAAAGTAAATAAACATGTCTTTATAAATTTCCCACTCAGGTCTTATATCTTCATTTTGAAAATATTCTGCCAGCATTTTTTCTTCCTCAAGATTAGTTTCTGCTTCTAGAAACTTATCTAACAATTTTTCAATTTTGCTTTCTCTTTTCATGTTTCTTAATTTTAGAAAGTTCTTCTACCAATGTTTTTCTTGCTCTGGATAAAGCCACCCTAACTGCGGTAGCGTTCATATCCATAATTTCACAGATTTTATCATATTCATAACCTTCAATTTGGCGCATATGTAAAATCATTTTTTGATTTTCCGGTAATTTCTCTATGAGCATTTCTACCGTTTTTAATTCCTGTTTAGCCTCAAGCTTCTCATGCGGATTAGCATCTGCATTTTCATAATTGCTGTGAACCAGTCTCAAATTTTGATTGCGTTTTAGCCTTAACTGATCCAGACAATGATTTTTGGTCATGGTCATAGCAAATGCTTCTACGTTTTTAATTTTATTCAGACCGTCTTTTTTATCCCATAATTTTATAAGAACATCTTGAGTAGCATCCTTTGCCGCATCAGACGATACCAACAATCTTCGCGATAAACGAAATATCTTCTCCTGTATTGGCAAAATTAATTGATTAAAATCTGATGCTTTCATTTTATATTGCTCTTCATCTTATCGACGATTTATAGTTAATTTTGTTACCAAAAAAATTAAATAATTTTTAATTATTTGAATATCAGTAATGTATAATTTGGTTGTTAATAAAAATAAACCAATAACTTATCACAAAGCATTTTCATGTGATATAATTAATTGTATTTTTACACATTATTTTCGAACATGGGAAAAATTATTGCAATTGCCAATCAAAAGGGTGGTGTAGGAAAAACAACTACAGCTGTAAATCTTGCTGCGTCTTTGGGTGTTCTTGAAAAAAAAGTACTTCTCATAGATGCCGATCCTCAGGCTAATGCCACATCCGGATTAGGCATCAACGTAGATGAAGTCGAAAAAAGCACTTATCAACTTTTAGAACATACGCTTAAAGCTGAGGAACTTATTGTCAAAACCGATTCGCCAAATTTAGACCTTATACCTGCTCATATAGATCTGGTTGCCATTGAAATAGAATTGGTTGATCAGGATAATAGAGAGCAAATGCTTAAACAGGCTGTTAAGGACTTGCCAAATATTTACGATTATATTCTTATAGATTGTGCGCCGTCTTTAGGCTTACTGACCCTTAATGCGCTTACAGCAGCAGATGCTGTAATTATTCCTATACAGTGTGAATACTTTGCTCTTGAAGGTTTGGGTAAATTACTCAACACTATAAAGAGTGTTCAAAAGATTCATAACCCAAATTTAGATATAGAGGGCTTATTGCTTACGATGTACGATTCCAGATTGAGATTGTCCAATCAAGTTATTGACGAAGTAAAAAAACACTTTGCCAATATGGTGTTTGAAACAATTATTCAACGAAATGTGCGTTTAAGCGAAGCACCCAGTTACGGTGAAAGCATCATAAAATACGATGCAACAAGCCGAGGTGCCAATAACTACCTAAGCCTTGCTGAAGAAATTTTAAAACAGAATAAAAATTAATACCTTATGGCAAAAGCCAGAAAGAAACAAGCATTGGGACGTGGACTTTCAGCTTTACTGAATGACCCGGATAAAGATGTAAAATCTGTTGAAGATAAAGATGCTGATAAAATTATTGGCAATATTGTAGAATTGGATTTAGACCAGATTGAAGTCAACCCTTTTCAGCCAAGAAGCAGCTTTAACGAAGAACACCTTGAAGAATTGGCATCTTCTATTCGGGAATTAGGGGTAATACAACCCATCACTGTAAGAAAAGTAGATAGAAACAATTTTCAATTGGTTTCCGGTGAAAGACGTTTTAGAGCCTCTAAAATTGCAGGACTTAAAAGTATACCGGCTTACATAAGAATAGCCAACGACCAGGAATCTTTGGAGATGGCACTGGTAGAAAATATTCAGCGCCAGGATTTAGATCCTATTGAGATTTCACTTTCATACCAAAGATTGATTGATGAAATAAACCTCACTCAGGAAGAAATGAGTGTAAGAGTTGGAAAAAAACGATCTACCATTACCAATTATTTGCGTTTACTCAAACTTGACCCGGTTATTCAAACCGGCATGCGAGATGGGTTTATTAGTATGGGACATGGAAGAGCTTTGGTTAATATTGAAAATACAGATGACCAGATCAAGATTTATCAAAGTATAATCAAGGATAAATTATCTGTAAGAGCTACAGAAGAATTGGTTAGAAAATATAATTCCAGGGAGGATAAGAAAGCAAAGCCAAATAAAACCGGAAAGGCTTACGAAGCTAAACAAAAGCAAATTTCTAAATTTTTTGGAACCAAAGTAAATATTAAGGTTAATCAAAAAGGCAATGGAAGAATTATAATTCCATTTGCTTCAGAAGAAGATCTCAACCGTATACAAGAGCTTTTAGAAAATAAGTGAGATTGAAATATATTTTTTTCATATTCATAGGTTTTAATGTTTTGTTGTGCAGACCACAATCAGATTCTCTATCTGTTATCTCTGCCAAAAAAATTGAGAAAACTGAATTTAAAGCAGATCCTTTTGATGCCAACTCACCAGCTAAAGCTGCTTTTTACTCCGCTATACTTCCAGGCTTGGGACAGGCTTACAATGGCAGTTACTGGAAAATCCCATTGGTATATGCCGCTATGGGAACCAGCTTATATTTTTACATAGACAGCTCAAACAAATACAATACTTACAGAGATGCTTACAAGAGACGTCTAGCCGGTTACACTGATGACGAATTTATAGAAACCCTTTCTAATGATGACTTGATCAGCGCTCAAAAACAATTTAGAGAAAACAGAGATTTTTCTTTAATGTTTACTATAGGTTTCTATATTTTGAACATTATAGATGCCAATGTTGAAGCACACCTGGATCAATTTAGCATATCAGATGATTTATCTTTCAGACCAAGCCAGGTCATAAATCCAGCTACCGGTCAGAATGCTTTTGGACTTACTTTTAAACTAAATTTAGACTGATGAAAATTGCTTTACTAGGTTATGGAAAGATGGGAAAAACCATACATGAGATTGCAGAGAGCAGAGGACATACCATTATTTATAAAACAGCGAAAGAACCTGATTTTAATGAAGTTAAAAGGGCAGATGCTGCAATAGAATTCTCTGTTCCTGAAGCAGCCTTTAAAAATATTTCTACTTGTATTGAACATAAAATTCCAATTGTTTCAGGAACTACTGGATGGTTGGATAAATTTGATAAAGCCGTAGAACTGACTAATAAGCACAAATCCAGGTTTTTATATGCCTCAAATTTTAGCGTTGGTGTAAATTTATTCTTCAAACTAAATGAAACATTAGCCAGGTTAATGTCTGGGCATAAAACTTACCAGGCCAATATGACTGAAATTCACCATCTGGAAAAGAAAGATGCCCCTAGTGGAACAGCCATAAGTTTGGCAGATCAAATTATTGCTAACAGCGATTACAAATCCTGGTCTCATCCACCAAAATCTGATTCTAATAATGATTTACCCATCGAGGCTTTAAGAGAAAAAGGCGTACACGGCACACACATCATCAATTACTCCTCAGAAATAGATGATATAGAAATTAAACACGTAGCTCATTCCAGACAAGGTTTTGCCTTAGGAGCGGTTTTAGCAGCAGAGTGGTTAGTAGAGCAAAAAGACCATGGCAGTTTTAACATGAGTGATGTATTAAATATTTAAATTTAAAGACTTTAAAATATTATGACTATAGTTGACATCCTAATTTTGATTTTAATAGTACAGGTAATACACTTTTTAGGAACCTGGAAATTATATAAACGTGCCGGACGTTCGTCATGGCAGGCAGCAATACCTGTATATAATGCCATAATACTATTTGGTATCATTAAAAGACCATGGTGGTGGATCATTTTGATGTTTATACCAATTGTTCAATTGCTGATGTTTCCTGTAATATGGGTAGAAACAGCTAAGAGTTTTGGACATGAAGATACAAAAGATGGCATATTGAGTGTTGTAACATTAGGGTTTTACCTCTATTATATCAATTATTTTTCGACAAATGAATACCAGGGCAGCAGAGAATTAAAAGCAAAAACCAAAGCCGGAGAAACCCTAGGTTCTATTATCTTTGCTGTTGTTGCAGCTACTATAGTGCATACTTATTTTATTCAGCCTTTTACAATCCCTACTTCATCATTAGAAAAATCTCTTTATGTTGGTGACTTTTTGTTCGTAAGTAAATTTCACTACGGCGCCAGAACACCAGGAACAGCAATCGCACTCCCTATGGTTCATGATACAATTCCTGTTGTAAAGACAAAGTCTTACCTTAGTGAACCTCAATTACCTATGTTCCGTTTACCTGGCTTTGAAACAGTAAGTCGAAATGATATTGTTGTATTTAACTGGCCGGTAGATACTGTTCCTTACTTTAGATACTCAGGTCCTGAAAGCTATATTAAACCTATTGACAAAAAGTCGAATTACGTCAAGCGAGCGGTTGGTGTTGCCGGTGATTCCCTGGAAATTATAGATGGCAAAGTATATACAAACGGTAAACCACTTCAACTGCCCGAAAGAGCAGATTTGCAGTATTCTTATGACGTATATGGTGAGAATTTCAATATGGACGTGTTAATAGACCGGTATGAAATTACGGATGGATTTGCCAGATATAAGAATCAAGACAAATATTTTGCAGCTGCAATTTCGGAATCTAATATTTCCAGATTTGAAAAATCCCCGAATGTCAAAAATTTAGTCAAAAATATTGAGTCAAAAGAGGATACAAAACCTAGTAAAAAAATATTTCCAAATAGGGCAAAAAGAAATTGGAACAGAGATAATTTTGGACCAATATATATCCCTGAGGCTGGTAATACTGTAGAAATCAATCCTAACAGTATAGATTTTTATAGACAAATTATTGAGGTTTATGAGGGGCGTGAAATGGGCATAGACAATAATATCTCTATCAAAAATGACAAAGTTTTATTGAATGGTGAAGAGCTTAAAAGTTATACATTCAAACAAAATTATTACTGGATGATGGGTGATAATCGTCACAATAGTGAAGACAGTCGCTATTGGGGTTATGTACCCGAAAATCATGTAGTTGGTAAGCCTGTATTCATTTGGCTTAGTTTAGACTATAACAAATCGTTTCCTAATAACATAAGGTGGGACAGAATGTTTACCACAGTTGCTGGTGAAGGCGAGCGGGTTTCCTACCTGCCCTACTTTTTGATTGGTCTTGTAGTTATTTTTGGTATTAATTATTTTAGAAAAAAACGAAAATCTTAGATGCCTCAAGCTATTTTTTCACTACCGTATTTTGGCCCAATAAGCTTTTATGCTGCCTTGATTAAATACGATGAAATCTTCATCGAAGCAGCTGAAAACTATCAAAAGCAAACCCATAGAAACAGACAGTATATCTATGGAGCAAACGGTAAATTAATGCTAAACATTCCGGTGAAAAGAAGCCAGAACAAAGAAAGATTGACTTACAGGAAAAGTGAAATTGAAAATGAATTTGACTGGCAGAATTTGCATTTTAAGTCTCTGGAGACGGCTTACAGAACTTCTCCGTACTTTGAATTTTACGAAGAAGAAATCCTGACATTATTCGGTAGAAAATTTAATTCTTTATTTGAGTTTAACCTGGAGTGTTTCAAAACAACTATTGAACTCTTAAACATTGATATGGAGTATCAGCTTACAGAAAACTATCAAAAAGAATATCAAAACTTAACAGACCACAGGGGATTAGTATTAGCTAAGGGCGTAGAGTTGAATATTAACAAATCCTATCACCAGGTTTTTGAAGACAAACATGGCTTCATATCGGATTTAAGCATACTTGATCTGATCTTTAACCTTGGGCCTGAGTGCCGCATGTATCTCCGGTCTATAGACCTATCTCGGCCATAACCGGCCTGTGGTCTGAAAAGTCAACCTCAAAATTTTTGAAATTTATAGGCTTAAGTTTATCGTCTGAAAAAATCATATCAATTCTCACAGGTAGTCCAAAAAAACTGAAGGTTTGTCCATAATATTCTCCTGACTCTAGAAATGTATCTTTAAGATTGAGACCTGAAATTTTTCTGTACAGATGGGAAAAGGCTGTGTTGTTCATATCTGCCGACAAAATAACGGGATATGGTGAATTTATTATCTCCTTTTCAATCTCTTCTATTTGAAAGATTTGACGGCTAAATGATTTATTGAGTCTTTTTGCTAAACGTCTATTGGACTCTTCTGTTAGCTCATCTATGTCCTGTTTTAGATTTAAAGATTCAAAATGAATACTAAAGACCCTCAAGGTATCACCATTAATTACAATATCTGCATATACCGCAGAATTGTTGGATTTTCCAAATCCATAATGTTTACTATTGATAATAGGATACTTACTCAGAATAACGGTCTTGAGTTTTGCAGAATCATTATTAATCACTCTGAATTCATAATCTGCAAAAAGGTTTTTTTTTTCGACCCTGTACTCTTGAAAACAAATGATATCCGGATTTTCATGTTTTAAAAAATCCTGTATTTTTTCATATGATGATCTGCTTTTTTCTTTCAAATTATAAAACTGCATGACATTGTAGCTCATCACTTTTATGCCTTTTTCTTTGTTTTCTTCCTGACTGGGGAAAACAAATAAGTTTTGCACCTGAAACCAGCCAATGGCCATTATTATAAGTGATAATAAAAGTTGTTTTTTTAGCTTTATAAGCCATATCAAAACAAATATTCCGTTAATGATCCATAATAAAGGAATACTGAAGTTCAAAATTCCGGAAATGGGATAATCTGCAGGAGAAATAAAAGAAGTCAGGTAAGATAGCAGAAGTAAAACTGCAAAGATATTATTAACAATATATATAATTTTATATCCAAGCGAAAGACCTTTCATCAACTAATATTAAATATCCTTACCCGCATTAAACAAAAAATCCTTTTCTTCCTTGGATAAGCTGTCGTAACCACTTTTACTTATTTTATCTAAAATATCATCAATACGCTTTTGCTTTTCTGTCTTTGAAGCATTTGATGTTTTTGTAGAATAAGATTTATTCTTGTAGACAGTTTTCATTTTAGACTTTGATTTTTTCTGTTTTTGAGGTTTTGGACTAAACAGATTCTGAAAAAATTCTATCAAATTTTCGACCCATTTTCCAATATCGTTGCCCTTGTCTAGTTGTTTGGTATACAAATATCCTATTCCTGCCCCACCCAAATGTGCTAAGTGTCCGCCTGCATTTCCAAAAGGCAATTGAACCACATCCATCACAACAAAAAATGCAGCTATCCACCATAATTTTAAATTCCCTAATAGAAACAACCTAACACTCATGTCCGGAGTTTTAGTAGCAATTCCTATGAATACTGCCATTACAGAAGCAGAGGCTCCTATAAGATAGGACTGACCTACTCCGGCAAAAGCAGGAAATAGATTATAGCTGAGCATATACACCAGCGCACCTACAATTGCACCCATGATATAATAATTCAGTAATCTTTTACCTGAATAAAAAGTATAAAACAATTGTCCCCCAAAATGAAGAATAATCATATTAAAGAGTATGTGTAAAAAACCAGAATGAAGGAAAGCATATGTAACAATAGACCACGGCTGCCATATAAAATCTGATAGCTCCTTAGGAAAGACCAGCCAATCTAAAAATGGATTTGCCTGATAGTCCATCAAAAAGAAAACAGCTCTAAAAACAAAGGTCAAAATAAACATAAGGACATTAAGGCCAATGAGTTTTTCAAGCATATTGGCTGTTCTGTATTTATATAATAACTGTTCTTTTGTCGTCATTTTAATTCCAACGGTTTTGATTAAATTGATTCTTTTTCCAGACCCACATTGTCACAAACCCTATCACTGCTCCACCTATATGTGCCCAATAGGCTGTGTTGGCCGGACCGGCAATACTACTTCCGGTAATGGCAGAATAAACATTAAGTAAAAAATAACCACCTATCAAATATTTTGCTTTGATAGGTATAGGCACAAAAATAATGTACAGGGGCATATTGGGATAAACTACTGCAAATGCAGCTAATACTCCAAATATTGCTCCTGAGGCACCAACCATAGGCGTCAAATACTTCTCTACTAGGGTGACATGAATCTCGTCCGGTAAACCAAAAGTCCTGTACTGACCTGTTTCCAGCGCAGATTCCAGTACCGATTGTATCTGGCCAGGGGTTACTCCGGCATCTATAAAACTCTGATAAGCGTCATGAAAGCCTATATAGGAAAATAAGATTTGAAGACCTGCCGCGCCAAAGCCTGCTGAAAAATAAATGAAAAGGAATCGCTTTTGCCCCAGATACATCTCTAAAACGCTTCCAAAAATAAACAGGGCGAACATATTGAATAAAATATGTGCAAATCCACCGTGCATAAACATATGGGTTAAAATTTGCCAAAACTGAAAATTTGGATTTTCTGGATACCATAAGGCAAACACTTTATAGGCCATATCACCTAAAACCTGAGAGCCAATAAAAAATAATACATTGGCAATCAACAAAGTTTTTACAGTATCTGTAATTCTATTCATGTATGGAATAATTTATCTATATGCTTAGCATTCAATTGTACAAATATAGGTTGATTAGTTGGTGAAAATGCGGGTTCTTTACAAGAAAATAACGCATTAATAATGTCTTGCTGTTCTTGTAAATGCAATTCTTTACCAGTTGCTATAGCCATATTTTTGGCCATGATTGTAGACAACCTGTTGTTTCTGTCGAATCCGGAATCCGGGATTCCTGTTTTAAAGTCTGAAATTAACTCATCTATTACATCGTAAATCTGGGATTCCGTGAGCATACCTGGTATCCCATTAATCAAAACTTCTCCTTGTTTTTCTTTTGAAAAATCAAACATAAACCCGGTAAGCTCAAGTGAAGGCTCAAGTGATTTTACAAGTCTAATCTCTTCATTGCCTAACTCCAAGCTCAATGGAAACATGAGCTGCTGTGAACTCCCGGCATCCTGAGTGATTTGAGTCAAAAACTGTTCATACAATATACGTTCATGTGCTCTGTGTTGATTTATAAGAACCAAACCGGAAGATAAAGAGCAGACAATATATTTCTTAAACAATTGAAAACTTGGCTTTTCTATATCTAAGCTTTCAAACAAGTTTGCTGAAGACAATTCACTTTCATATTCTACATCTGCCGTTGTGGCTTCAATATCGTCCTCCAAGCCCGAATACATCTTTTGCCAAATTTCATTATTTTGTTCTACAGGCTTTTGAGTATCAAATGCATTTGAGCTAAAATTATCTTTGAAAGGATTAAAATTCCTATCGACTTCCACTTTTGGCAGTCTCGCTGATGCTTTGCTGCTGGAATAAGAGGTGTCCATTGTTTTATCTTTATCAAAGTCAAGAACAGGCACCACATTAAATTGACCTAGACTGTGTTTAACAGCGCTCCTCAGGATAGTATATATACTGTATTCATCATCAAATTTTATTTCAGTTTTTGTGGGATGAATATTGATATCAATATGTTTGGCATCTATTGTAAAATAAATAAAATACGAAGGATGGGTTTTAGGCTTTAACAAACCTTCAAAAGCTTGGTTAACAGCATGATGGAGATAAGAATTTTTAATAAATCTATCATTGACAAAAAAGAATTGCTCTCCTCTGGTTCGCTTAGCAAAAGAAGGTTTTGTGACAAAACCTTCAACTTTTATCAAATCTGTTTCTTCTTTTATAGGCACTAAATTTTCATCTATTTTTTTACCCATAATGGCAACAATACGTTGCCTTTTTTTACTCTTTGGTAATCTGAACAATTCACTTTTGTTATGTATACATTTAAATCCAACTTGCGGATGTGCTAAAGCAATACGTTCAAATTCATCTATGATATGTCGCTGCTCTACCTGGTTAGATTTTAAAAAATTTCGTCTTGCAGGAATATTGTAAAACAGATTTTTAACAGCAATTGAAGTTCCCTTTGGATGCACAGTAGGTTCCTGAGACTTTACTTCACTTCCTTCAATATTAATTTGTGTACCTATATCATCGCCGTCTCGCTTGGTCTTAAGATCAACCTGAGCAACTGCCGCTATGGAAGCCAATGCTTCTCCTCTAAAGCCTTTGGTGTGTAAATTAAATAAATCTTCTGCAGAATTTATCTTTGACGTAGCATGACGTTCAAAGGCCATTCTGGCATCTGTAACAGACATACCATAACCGTCATCTATAACCTGTATAAGAGACTTGCCGGAATCTTTGACAATTAGTGTGATATTATGAGCGCCTGCATCTATAGCGTTTTCCAAAAGCTCTTTTACAACAGAGGCTGGTCTTTGCACAACTTCTCCAGCAGCTATCTGATTAGCAACGTGATCTGGAAGGAGCCTTATGCTGTCTTTCATGGTTCTTGGGTAAAGATCGATAAATCAAAATCTATAAACCACAAAAATAAAAATATAAGAATTGCTGCAATTAAAATTACACGTTTATTAAGACTTCTATTCCCTCTGTTTCGACTTTGTTCTCTCGCCTCTGCCCAATGTGAACCAAAATTAATCTGGTTGGGCGTATTTTTAAACTTTGCAAATCGGGAATCAAAATCATAAATATTACCTTCATCCTTACCATTGTAGTATCTAGGCGTGTAATTGTAACGTGTGTTTTTACGAAGTTTGAAAGTTTTGACCTTAAACATTTATTAGTTTTTGATTATAATGATATGATAATTATTTAAAATTATAAAATGTTTTATAACATATTTCATTTTACAACGTACTAGTAATCATAAATTATACCACAATTTAATTATTAATTAAGCAGATTTAAATATTTTGAAGTATTTTTTAAAAAAAGTTTTAACTGTAGTATTCACCTTATGTCTATTACAATTCAACAATTCTGTTGCCCAATCAAGTGAGATTGAAACCATAGGTGATGTTTTTTTATATACGCTTCCGGCCACGGCCTTGTCTACAACTATAATTACCAAAGACAAAAAAGGGCTTGGACAGTTTGTCAAAGGTTTTGGACTGAATAAGATACTAACCTTTTCACTAAAGGAAATAGTAGGAAGAGAAAGACCCGACGGTATTGGTTTTGATTCTTTCCCTTCGGGACATACTTCTACAACCTTTCAAAGTGCATCATTTATACAGCGAAGATACGGCTGGAAATATGGTATACCGGCTTATGCACTTGCCGGTTTTACAGGGTTTAGTCGAATAAATGCAGACAGACACTATCTGAGTGATGTTTTAGTCGGAGCTGCTATTGGAATAGGATGTACCTATTTATTTACTACACCTTACGAAAAACAGGACTATCAAATTTCATTGTCCGGAAACACAAAAGGCTTCACGTTCAGCTTCAGGTATACCTTTTAGAACATCTGACTATTCAATTAAAACACAGGATTGTTTATGAACTTCAATCTCAAATTTATTCTTTGGAAAAAATCAAATAGCTTTTAAAAGCTCAAGTTTTTATCTCTAAAATTCAAATCCAAGCCCAAATACAAAGCGTATACCATCTTCCCCGAAAAAAGTTGAGGCATTTACGGAAAAAATATCATAAGCTACCAAAAATATTCCACCACCGTATGACTTATTCCATTGCTCCTTGTTGTCTGTGAGCGGGTTAGCCACCAAATTATCATCAACCCATACTCGCCCTATGTCAAAGCCCGCAAATACACCAGTCGTTAATGGCTTAAAAGCATCTCCCTTTTTGAGATTAAGTCGTAAATCTGTACTCTGAACAAAGGCTCGTTGACCAGAAAATCTTTCTCTTCTAAAGCCTCTCAAGCCCGTCTCATCCCCTATCACCGCTGCCTGGTAAAACTCAAAATTATCATTAAAATTAAAATGAGCTCTGGTTCTGGTTGCCAGTACTAACTTACCATTTGATAACAACTTATGGATAAAGCCAATTTCCGGAATCAAGTATGAGAATCCTTTTTGCGTATTTGTATTCATTAATATACCAGCCTCAACCTGAAATTTCATGCCCAGCGTAGGAAAAGCAGTATCGTCCAGGACTTCATACTTGTATTTGGTCTTTGTGCCAAAAAAATTTTGCTCATCAAACAAAGAACTATTTGAGGGAAATTGGCTGATAAACCTGTTTTCCGTTCTTTCTACAGAATTAGATTCATAGGATAATCCCAGTTGAAATGAAGATCCCATTCTCCCGCTCCACTTTAAAGAAGGTGCTATTTTTAACGTTCCAACTCTAACACGATTAAAATCGAAATCAACATCCAGACCGTCATTATGATCAGCTTCAGGGTTTGAGGTACTGTTACCAAATCCAAAAAAGTTTATAGCATAATTTGGACTATTGAACTGAGTTTCCAAATTAAAATTGGTATCACCAATAAAGTTAGCAATTTCTAAACTGTAATCCAGGTTAAAACTATTGGTAGCCGCAAAATAGGAGGCAGATATATCATGCTTTGTGGTAAATGGGTTTCTCTCAAAACCGTAAGTCTTTAATGTATTTTTGAAACCAATACTTACGCCATCATCGGAGTTAAAACCTAAAACTGGTAAACATTGATTAAGGTTATTTTTAAACATTTTATAATAATAAACGTTGGTTTTATAGTCATCAGTTAGTTTTTTTGCCACTTTACCGTCAAATCTATTCTTTTTAGATTTGTAATCATAAACCCTGACTTTTTGAGCATTTTCAGTAATGTATTTATCATTCTTCAAGCCACCTATGAGCCTTACCTCAATCAAGTCGTTACCTTTTCCAAAAACTTTAAGAACATCTTTATCGCCAAGGGCGTAAATCCAAATTTCTTTGGTAATGTCTGAATTATAAACCCTTTCATGAAAAATATAATCCTTTTCACCGTCTATAATCCTGTAGCCCGTTACCTTAGTTTTACCATCTGACAACCTTTGAATGTCAAACCAGTCATCCTTGTTTGTGCCTTTTATAACCGCATACTTGTTTAGCACTTTATAATATCTGTCGGATATTTTTTGAAGATTCTTTCTTCGCCCCTTGAGCATATCCTTTATGTCTTCTATGTTTTCATCCCTAACTTCCTCAGGAACCATTTGAAATGCATTTTCTATGACCTCATCTGTTAAATTCTCTTGTATTATCCTTACCTGTTCATCCCATACAGTTTTATCTGAATTTTGAATTAAGGTAACATCCAGTGGAAAAGGTTCCAGATTCATGCCTTTTACATCTTTCAAATCAGTGCTGTATGATCTCAATAGTCTTATTGAGGGAACAAACATCATTCCTGTAGAGAGTAAAAAGCCATCACCCATCTTAGAAAAAGCTTGGTCTCTGTCTCTGGGCATAGGTCTGTAGATAGTCTTTCCATTTTCCTTAAATTCTATCCAACGCCATTGGTCCTGATGCCTGTCCCAGTCGCCTATGAGCATATCAAACAATCTTGCTTTAATGTATGCTGCTTCATCAAGAATAATATCTTCATCCTTATCCAAATCTCTCATCATATCGATGGTATTCTCGAGTTTGTTTTGATAACCAAAACTGGCCTTGTCATCATGTCCTTCCGAGGTATGCTCTTCGATCATATACAATTCATCTCCGAAATCCAGGTTATAATCGCCCAAAGCTTTCTGTTTGGGTACATAGTAAATTTTTGGATTAGTATGATATACACCTATGGCATCAGCCAGAGTTCCAACAGCAAAAGGTGCGTATGGATGAGCTCCGGTAAAACCATCAGATAATAATTCTGTAGTGAAATCACCTTCAAGCTTGTCTGAAATATAAGTATTCTTAAAAACTGTAGCCTGTAAATATTGTGATGGCTGTTTTCTCAATGCGCGCATCACATATTGTCGTCCTTCCTTATCTTCAAGCCTCAGAGACTTTGATTGGGTTCCACCACCTTTCCTGACGGGTATTACACCACCAAAAATGGTATCCAATTCAACTGTTTTTGCCCTGATCTTTTCGCTGTAAACCTTACGATATCGTTCGCCGAATAAAAATTTATAGAATGAAGATTTTTCGACTTCTTCTTCAGTGTAGATTGAAGCTAATGTGTCTTTGGGGAAACTTGATCTTAACTTTTCTGTAAATTCTGGTCTTTCTTTCTTAAAAACACTCGTACTGAAAACAGGTTCTTCTACACCAGCTTCATAAAATTCAACATGAGACGAGCCGTCTTTAAAAACATTTAAAATTGCAAAACCACTCGCTCCATAGGTAAATATGGCATCCTTTGTTTTTCTCGTTGGTGACTTTTTTGATCCGGAACCACTTACGATTTGATGTAAGTTTTTTCTGACGATATATTGCAAACTATGTTCATGGCCGGATACAAAAATGACTTTTTCGTTTTGCTGCGAAATGCTGATGACTCTTTTTCTGAGTTCATTGTACATTTTGTTTTGGATGTCTGCAGGGCTGACTCCTCCTGTCTTTCTAATTAAATTCTTAAGGCTACCTAATAATGGAAGTGGTTTTAAATGGCTTGTTAAGGCATATTGACCTCCGTGAGGTCCATTAGTAAAAATGGGATGGTGCAAAGCAATCAATGTTGTTTTTCCTCTTGCCTTTTTAACTTCATTTGATAATTCATCCAGAAAATCCTCACGTGTCCGGTATTCACATTCATCATTTATACCGGGTTTTTTGTCCCAATTGGTAATATACCATTCAGAATCTACAATGAGTAATAATATATCATCTGTTACCTCTATTTTTTCTATGGGACAACCATTCTCAGGCTGAAATGTATTGTCTCCTGCCCCATCTTCGACATATTTTTCCTGTTCTTTTAGTGCCTTTACACCACTATACCAATCGTGATTACCGGGTATAAATAAGGTTCTGCCTTTATAATTTTCAAGGCTTTCAATCTGCCTGTCAAGTGTTTTCTTAGCGTATTCTTCATCTTCCTCTGTTTCAGTATTAAATCCTTTTGGATAAATATTGTCACCTAAAAAAATAACGGTACTGTTCTTTTCCGCCTGGTTCAATTTTAATTTCAAATCTATCAAAGGCTGGTCATTTTCCAATGCTGCCCCGACATCACCTATCAGATAAAATGTATGTTCAACTTCATTTTTACTGACATCGACCGGATCTGACTTTATTGGCGTTTGTAGATCATAAGTCGCACAGGACTGGACCAAAAAGATCAAAAAAATGAAAAACAGTTTTATTTGATGTATATTCATAATTTAATTATAATCAAATGCCAATATAAGATAATTTGGCTTTTTTTGTTTCAATACTATCGCATAAGGATGAAAGTGCGAAATAATTGTTGAACTTTAAGTTTTTTTAAACATGGATCAATTGATTGAAGAAGTAGAAAAATATGTGTCAGGATTACTATCTACAGAGCTGGAAAGTAGTTTTGTTTACCATAACCTTGCCCACACACAAAGGGTAGTTAGTCGTGTAAAAGAATTAGTAGACTTAGAGCATATCGAAAAAAAACAAGCTGATCTGTTATTGATATCTGCATGGTTTCATGATACCGGTTACACAAAAGAAATTAACAATCACGAGGAAGAAAGTATTAGGATTGCAGAGACTTTTTTAGCGGATAAAAATATAACTCCAGAAGATTTTGAAACCATAAAGCATTTAATTCGTGTAACCCATGTCATTAAGAAACCTAAAAACCAACTAGAAGCCATATTAAAAGATGCAGACTGTGCGCACGTATCTAGCAGTGATTATGAAGAGTATGCCAGCCTCTTAAAAAAGGAATGGGAACTAACTGCAGACAAATTTTATAATGGCGAAGAATGGTTGAAAATAAATATTGATTTCATTTCTAACCATGTTTATTACACGATTTCAGCTAATTCCAACTGGGTACAGCAAAAAAACAAGAATCTTGCAAAGCTTCTTAAGAGACTGGATAAATTAAAAAAGGGTAATTTAAAAATCAAGCAAAAGAAAGAATCCTTAGCATTAAAAAAAGATAAACTGGAACTACCGGATCGAGGTATCCAAACCATGTTCAGAGTAGCTTTGAGAAATCATATTACCTTAAGTGATATTGCCGACACCAAGGCTAATATATTACTGTCTGTAAATGCTATTATTATTTCAGTCGCACTGTCAAACCTGATTCCAAAACTGGACAATCCATCTAATGATTACCTCATCTATCCGACATTAATATTTCTGGTATTTACAGTAATCTGTATAATCCTGTCGGTTATAGCAACAAGACCAAATGTTACTGAGGGAAAATTCACGAAAAAAGATGTGATGGAAAAAAAGGTGAATATATTATTCTTTGGTAATTTTCATCAAATGAAACTTGAAGATTTTGACTGGGCCATGCAGGAGGTTATGGAGGACAAAAGATACCTCTATGGTAACCTTACAAAAGATCTGTATTATTTGGGATTGGTCCTTAACAGAAAATATAATTTATTACGTATTACATACACGGTTTTTATGGTGGGTATCGTGATAAGCGTTATATCCTTTGCCATAGCCTTTTTCCTGGGTGGCGGAAATATGTAATCAACTTATTTCGCTCATAAGGTCAGAATAGCTGTAATATTCTTTGTTTTTTTTATTGTGATACAGAACGCCGACTCTTAAAGCCTTTAGACCTGAAACAGCTTGTAAATCCTGCAATTCCAAGATTTCTACTTCTGAATCCAGGTAATTTTTTGCCTGAAGAAATTTTATATATTGAAGGTATTCCTTTTCATCACTTTTTTGAGAATAAATTATAGTGATTTTTCCTTTTTGAGTTACTCTTTCTTTGGTTCCTTTGATGAAAGCTTTGTCGACCCTCTTTTTTACAATTTCATACCTGGCGTTGTAAGTGCCATCAACATCAAATTGTTTTTCATCCATTCTAAAACTTATTGATAAGGGTTGATTAAACACCAAAATCATAGACGTGGCATCCAGTTTAACATCAAGATTTGATTGTATATTGTAATACTCATTTTCCATTTCACACATGATTTGAAGCTGCCAAAGTCTTAAATTATAGAGATAAATAAGATTGAAGCTGTCTTCCTTTGTGAGTGATTCACCAATGTACATATTGTGTTCTACACCGTCTGTTTTGAACCTTTCATAATAATGAGGATACATAGCCTGAGCTTCTACTTGCTTTTCATCAAGCATTGTCGCCATGTGCTTGTTGATTTTTGAAATACTTTGATCGTATTCTTTTCTAAAATTGTAGAAAGTTTTTGTGTTTTGATCAAGCAAATCAAAATAATCTGTAATCTCTTTGGCACAGTCTCCTTTTGAGCGCATATGCTCCAACACCGGATGAATATCATTGGTAATAAAATTACTGATCTGATGCTCACTATCAATTTGAAAAAATTCATTTAACCCTGCTATATAATCATTAATTTGATACAGGAATTTATGATAGATTGGCAGCTGAGATGATTCAATAGCCTTTTGAAAAACATGCTTTAATTTTTGTAATTGAAGATTCAGATCATTGATAGTTGCTTTGTTTCGGGCATCTGAAGAGCCTTTGATGTCTATTTGCCCGTAAAGGGGATAGATATTATCAAAGGTTATGGAATTAAAAACCGGTTCATTACCTAAGGATTGGCTGAGTATATATTTTTTAGCTTCATCTTCAAATCGCCAATGTACGCTTGGATGAATTGAAGTACATTCTTTCTGTATAATGGCATCAATCAAATTTTCCTCCTCGTTCTTTGACCTTTCAACAGCAGATATTATAAATGGCATAACATCTACCAGCTTTTGAGCGTTAACACTATTCAAAAGCTGAGGCACATCAGAAACAATTTCCAGAATACCCATGATTTCATCATTCTTTGCAATAGGCGCAAAAATGGCACTTTTCACATCCATTTCTTTAAGGACATTAAGGTGTGGAGCATTCTTTTTTTCTTTGTAAGATTTGTCAACATCGGAAATTGAAAAGAACTTCTTGTCTTTAAATATCCTGTCGTAAGACCAACTACATAAAGCTTCACTGCTTTTTATCTTATCGAAAGTGTTTATCAAATAATTGTCAATATGAAAACCATAGACTTTTTCAAAAGTATCATCAATTTGGTTGTATTTTGTAAAACCAACTTTAATATTTTCAGTTCCCAGTAACGACTGAAATACTTTATGAAAATTGTCCATAAAACTCTCGTCCTGTTTTTCCTGACCAATTAAGGCAGTTTTAATATTAGAGATGGACTGATCATTTGTGACATCAAATATATTTGAAATCAAAAACCCTTTAAATTCATAAGAGTAAAGTGGAAATTTTTCTTTCCATAGTTCTATGTTGTCGAAATTATCGAGAAGTATATCGTAGTCGTCTTTAGTAATTACAGGGGTGTTCTTCTTGGGAAAAATTTCAATAAAATCGGCGTTAAATAAAATCTTGTAATATTTGATGACTCCTCTTTCATCAGGGATTTTGTAAAAAAACGGACGCCTGAAATCAAGGTTATATCCATAGCATGCTTTAAGAATTATAGAACAGGCAATAATATACCAGTGTTCATTATGTAAATTAACAATATGATGATTTATGTTATTATTACTAACTTCAAAGGTGTTTTTAAAGCGTTCAGTCATCATAAAAACGTGCTTATTAAAAGGCACGCCTGCTGTTTTTATTTCATTATTTGTAAGAATGGGATTGAACAAATCCTGCAATAAAAACCGTACTTCATCTTCTACAGCATCAAGTTGTTCTATGCTCGTAAATTCTTCCTTAAGTTGTGGATTTTTCTCTACATACTCAAGAATTGTTCTGGCAGTGTTGGCAACAATTATATTATCGGAATCCTTTAAATTCTGGTAATGGGAGATAAGTTTTTGAAAACTTACTTTGATCTCTAAAGGAGATTCTTCTTTGATATTAAAATTCATTTTATAATAACTATAAAACAAATTTATAAAATACTTTTCAGTCCATGTTGCCTATTAAGATTTCATAAACTTTAAAGTAGCTTATTTTCAAGCAGACACTCATTTCAGGTTTTCATTTAAAAACCTTTCTATTTGTGTTGTAGTCATATTTACACCGACAATTCTTGCGTTTTTGTCAAGAAGAAAGGTATAGGGTATCGAAGAAATGAGCAGGTCTTTGTATAAAGTATGGGACAAGAAGTTATCCCATAGCAGATCATCCTTTTTTATAGCGAGCTTCAATTTTTCAACATATTTATCATTTGAAACCCCTATGACATTGAAACCTTTATCATGATATTTAGCATAAAGCTCTTTAATTTTAGGGTTTTTAGCACGACATGGTTTACACCATGATGCCCAAAAATCTATCAAAGTATATTCAGCTAAAAAATCTCTTATTTTGAATGTACCACCATCTATCCCCTGTACGTTTTCGTCTGGAAAAACATCTCCTACACTAAATAACCTATATTTTCTGATGTTATCTTTTAGCGTGATCATAGATTTTCGATCTAAGTTTGTTAAATCTAATTTGTTTAAAAGCTTTATTAACTGTGAATAATTTAAATAACCCTGCCTGCTACATAATTCGTTGATAATGTCTACAAAAACAATATTACCTGGATGTTGATCTATTTTTTCATTTAAATAATTAAACAGATCATATTTAAATGTAGGGTTATTTTTGTTCCGTCCCTCAAATATTTTGAAATTCTCGTAGATATCATTGGTCAAACTTCCATTTAATTTCGAAAAATTGAAAACAAAATGTGGCTTATCACTTTGAAAATCACCTCTTATTGAATCTTTGAATAAAGTAATTTTCATTTTGCTGTTTTCAATATAAAATGGTCTTGAGTAGATATCTTTATGTCTAAGCACGACTCTTGTAGGTCTAACCAATTCACCGGTAATTTTCACCTTTCCATCCTTAAGTTTAGACCAGAGAGATTGATTAAACCCAAGAAGTTTTAATTCTACTTTACCTCTATTTATATCTTCAACTTCTACATTTAATTCAAAGCCCTGCTGCGAATAACAAAGGAAAGTTATTGTAAAGCATATAATCAGATAAATAAATTTCATCAGACAAATATAAAAATTGGAATTAACGTTATTTTTAGGAATGAGAAATCCATGTTATTAGTAAATATTATCAGATAAAAGTTTCAAATCATTTGAGTTTATTTCCGATAAATCCATCTTTTCAATGATCGAAAGGAATTGTTTTTTACTTAAATGATTTTGATCTTTCGAAAGTTCAAAAATAATATCGAAATACAACCTATTTCCAGGATATTTACTTACTTTTTCACTAAGATAATTATACAACAGATATTTATATTTTTTCTTTTTATAATTTCTACTGTAAAATTTTCTGTAGTCATCATTTAAAGTTTCTGTAAAAGATCCCTTTATGTCCCAAACCCGCCATGTTTTTATATCTTTTTTGAATTTTCTGTGTAGTTTGGCTTTTGAAACTTTAAGACTAATATCTGATTTTTCGATATAAAAAGGTGAAGACCTCACATTTTGATACTCTAACCACACCAGAGCTTCATCATTAATATAGCCTTCAATTACAAATTGATAATTTCTGACATTTGCCTCCAGAGATTTATCATAGTCTTTAAAATGCAGTTTTATTTTTCCTCTCTTCCTTAAACCTTCCTGAACCTCACCGGTAATTTTAAAATTTTTGGAGACCTCCTGAGCTATACTAAGGTTTATGCTTAAAACAAAAAAGAAAAAAGAAAATAAACGCACTTTACTGTTTAATAATTTCAAGCATTTTCTCAAATTGTTCATCCTGAGACAAATTTGTATTATCAATCAAAATAGCGTCATCAGTTTTGACTAATGGTGAATGTACTCTTGTAGAATCCATATGATCTCTGGCCTTTACATTTTCCAAAATTTCTTCATAAGAAGTCTTGTCACCTTTGGCTTTGAGCTCTTCATATCGTCTTCTCGCCCGCTCTTCTGCGCTTGCTGTCATAAAAAATTTGACATCTGCATTAGGAAAAACGACTGAACCGATGTCTCGCCCATCCATAATTATGCTGTGCTTTTCACCCATTTCCCGTTGCAAAGCCACTAATTTCTCTCTAACTTCAGGAATGGCGGCAACTATACTTACCCGCTCAGAAACCTGCATACCTCTTATAGAGTCTTCAACGTTCTTAGCATTTAAAATAATTTGGCTTTTTTGGGTCTCATTATCAAATTTAAAATCTATAGAAATATCGTCTAGCTTATTGATAAGTAGTTCTTTATTTAGGCCATTATTTTCAAAACAAGCTTTTTGTAAAGCGAACAAAGTAACAGCTCTGTACATCGCACCAGAATCAACATAAATAAATTTTAAATGTTTTGCCAGCCGCTTGGCAACTGTACTTTTTCCAGTTGAAGAATGGCCGTCTATAGCAACAATTATTGGTTTTGTCATAATTTAAAATAATGTTGGCTGTCCATTATCTGAAGACTTCGGAGGCTCGTTGTCATCGTTATCATCTTCAGAATCATCTTTCGAAGAGACATCTTCTTCATCTACGACTTCAATTTCATCGGCAGGTTTGTCTTCCTCTGGTTCAAATGGAATAGGATCTATCAAATCTATCTGGTTGACCTTCTCAGGCGTCAACTGATTACCCATAGCTTTTATACCTTTTATGCTGATAAACTCCTGTAAATTTACAATATCGTTGGGCTTTCTGTCTTTACCCCTTTCTTTGGTATATTGAATTTCAATTTGTGGAATATAATCTGTAGAAACCAGTTCCAATTGAGAGTCCTGATGATCTGTGATGATTATTTCTTCCTTTTCTTCGTTTTCAACTAAAAAACGTTTAACGTAAAAACGCTCTTTTTCTCCTTCCCAATACACTAAAGATATGGGCTTTTTGGGTATCCACTTTTCAAGCACGATTATATCGTCATTAAAATGCGCTGTGAGTTCTGGTCTGATGGTTCGTAGTCGTCCCGATTGAGTAATGATCAGAATTCTATCTTCGCCTCTAAACTCCCCAATTAATTCACCTCGACCATCCACATTGATTCTTCTTACAGTTTCATCAAACCAAATTTTTCTTGGTTTTAGGGTCGAAACGCCTTCCTCCTTCAATTTTATACTTTTAATGGGAAGTTTGGTAAGAATATTTCCCTTTACATTTCTGCCTTTGATGGCCAAGTCAGAAAAATCAAAATCGAATTTGACCTTTCTCACGTTCTTTTTTTGTCTTAAAAAAGCCGTTACAACTTCAGCTTCACCGTTTGGATTCGCTGAGAAATAAAGCACTTTAGAATTTTTGTGATCCTGAGCCAGTTTGTAAACTCTGTCTCTGGTTATGGATGTGACGGCAAATCTCTTGACGTAGTTGACATTATCTTGACCATTTTTATAAATGAAATTATAAATGGTGCGTTTGTCTTTCTTTTTGAATATACCTACGTAAATGATATTCTTACCTATAAAGGTTTTCTTATCAACTTTGGTGACCATCATACTGCCGTCTTCCGTAAAACAAATGATATCATCTATATCACTACAGTCAAAGGCATATTCCTCTTTTCTCAAGGTTGTCCCAATGAAGCCTTCTTTTCTGTTGACGTACAATTTAGTATTTCTGATAACAACTTTTGAGGCTTCAATATCTTCAAATGGTCGTATCTCGGTCTGACGCTCTCTACCTTTACCATAGGTTTCTAAAAGCCTGTTGAAGTAAGCCACTGCATAATCGATAAGATGTGCTAAATCGTGTTTTACGCTTTCGATCTCTGCTTCTAAGGCTTCAATTTTTTGTTGGGCTTTATCCAGGTCAAATTTAGAAATACGTTTAATTCTTATTTCTGTTAACCTGATGATATCGTCTCTGGTCACTGCGCGCTTAAGGTGTTTGATGTGCGGCTTCAAGCCTTCATCAATAGCTTCTATAACGCCTTCCCAGGTTTCGACTTCTTCAATATCTCGGTAAATTCTATTCTCTATAAAAATACGTTCAAGCGATGCAAAATGCCATTGGTCTTCCAATTCGCCGAGCTTTATTTCCAGCTCTCTTTTGAGCAGATCAACCGTTTTGTCTGTACTTTTTCTCAACAACTCTGAAACTGGTATAAACTGAGGCTTGTCATCGATAATTACGCAACTTAGAGGCGACACTGAGACTTCACAATTGGTAAAGGCATATAAGGCATCTATGGTCTTATCCGGAGAAATATTTGATGGTAAATGGATAAGTATTTCAACCTGAGAAGAGGTGTTATCTTCAATCTTGTTGATCTTTATTTTCCCTTTTTCATTAGCCTTTAGAATAGAATCAATGAGTGAAGTCGTATGGGTACCAAAAGGAATTTCAGTTATTTCCAGAGTTTTCTTGTCTCTGATATTGATCTTTGCCCTAACCCTGACCTTTCCACCACGAAGACCATCATTATAATCTGAAACATCCATGATACCAGCTGTTGGAAAATCAGGATAGAGTTTAAATCGGCCTCCTTTCAGGTGCTTGATCGAAGCTTCTATAAGTTCACAGAAATTATGTGGCAGAATTCTGGTGCTTAAACCCACGGCAATACCTTCAACACCCTGAGCAAGAACCATTGGGAATTTTACCGGTAAATGTACAGGTTCATTTTTTCGACCGTCATAAGAGATTTGCCATTTGGTTGTTTTTGGATTAAAAACCACATCCAGGGCAAACTTTGATAACCTTGCCTCAATATAACGAGAAGCAGCGGCACTATCTCCGGTTAAAATATTTCCCCAGTTTCCCTGAGTATCAATCAATAAATCTTTCTGACCCAATTGAACGATGGCATCACCAATACTGGCATCTCCATGCGGATGGTATTGCATGGTATGACCGACAATGTTTGCTACCTTTGTGTAACGACCATCATCTAAATCTTTCATAGAATGAAGAATACGACGTTGAACGGGCTTAAAGCCATCTTCCAGAGCGGGAACTGCTCTTTCCAGAATAACGTAAGAGGCATAATCCAAAAACCAGTCTTTGTACATTCCGGTTACTTTGATCAGCTCATCATTTTGAATTTCCTCCGGTTGTTCGCCTGATTGTTCTAAAGAATTGTCGTTTTCTTCTTCTGCCATTTATATTTATTGAATTGACACAAATGTAGCACTTATAATGAAATACTGAAAGCTATGCTATGTGGAAGTTTTTAACAATCGGAAAGGACGATATTCACATTATAGCCATTTTTACACAACTATGATAAAAACCGTTAAAATGATTAATCATGAAATAGGAAAACGCTTTCTTTTAAAAAAGAAAAATTATGCCACCAAAAGATTATTTATCAATTCAACCTTCAACCTGCGTCTGAATATTGATCAATTTATGGTACAATCCTGTTTCATCACTAAGAAGACTTTGGTGATCACCTTTTTCGGTTATTCTGCCATTTTCGAGCACGAAGATCTGGTCTGCTTTTTTGATTGTTGATAAACGATGAGCAATAATTACAGACGTTCTGTTAACCATCAATTTTTCTAACGCATCCTGTACAAGTAATTCTGATTCTGTATCCAATGAACTTGTAGCTTCATCTAAGATAAGAATGACCGGATCTTTAAGTACGGCTCTGGCTATGGCTACCCGCTGTTTTTGACCGCCGGACAACTGAACGCCTCTCTCTCCTACCTGAGTATCATATTGCTCAGGAAAGGACATGATAAAGTCGTGCGCATTGGCTTGCTTCGCTGCTGTTATAATTTCTTCCTGGGTGGCATCCGGATTACCGTAAGCAATATTATCTTTTATACTGCCACCAAAGAGCAACACCTCCTGGGGCACAATAGCAATTTGTTTACGCAACTCGTGCAGGTCATATTTTTTGGCCGATTTACCATCGAACAGGATATCTCCACTCTCTGGATTATAAAACCTTAAAATGAGCTTTGCTACAGTAGATTTTCCTGCGCCGCTTGTTCCCACAAAAGCTGTAGATTTTCCTTGTGGAATTTCAAAATTCATTTGTTTGAGAACCTGAACATCTGTTCGAGAAGGATATGCAAAATCAACATCTTTAAATTCCAGATTGCCATGAATTTTATTGCTGATTTTTTCCTCTTTCAGATTTTCAGGCGTTTCATCAATAATGTCAAAAACACGTTCTGTCGCTCCGACTGCCTTTTGTATTTGTGCATATTGAATAGGTAAACCACCTATAGAAGCGCCAACGAAAATAGTATAAAGTATAAATGTTATGAGTTCATCCTGACCAAGTTCTCCGGCATATTGCAATTTTACTGCGTACCAGACTAAGAGAACAATGGCTCCGAAAATACAGAAGATGATAAATGATGAAAAAGCTCCGCGAGCTAATCCACCTTTGATGGCAATAGACTTAATGTCTAGAACCGCTGATTTATACTTTCTTATTTCAAAAAACTCATTGGTAAAAGCTTTCACATCGGCAATGGCCTGAAGGGTTTCCCCTACTATTGTATTTGAATCTGCTACCTTATCCTGAGCCTGAGATGACAGTTTCTTTATGTATCTTCCGAAAACAACAGCCACAATGGCGAATACAGGAATGGTCGCCAGCATTAGTAAAGATAATTTTACCGATGTAAAAAAAAGCATAACGATTCCACCTATAACAATGATGGTCTGTCTGAGAAATTCTGCAATTCCTGTAGTAAATGTGTCCTGAATCTGACCAATATCTGCAGCAATTCTGCTATTAAGTTCACTTACTCTTCTGCCGGAAAAAAAAGACATCGGCATTTTGATCAACGTGTTATAAGCGTCCTGACGTATTGAACACAACATGTTTTCTGTAACATTCACAAAAAGGACTACTCTAAAAAAAGAAAAAATAGCTTGAGCAGTGAACAGTATTAATAACCACAACCCCATTCGATTGATATCCTCTGAAGTAAAATCTGCTGTTTTGATAAGGTCTCCCATTAATTTTGGAAAGAGCAAAGCTGTTGCTCCGGTTAAACCTAAAAAAAGCATACCTACAACAAGCTTCCATTTATGTGGCCCAATATATGAAAACAAGCGAAGTGAACGTTTTAAATTCTCTTTACTGAGTTTGGTCTTGGGTAAGTCTGAATTTTTCTTTGGTCTTGCCATTAAAGGTTTTGCTTAAAAAAATGCAAACTTAAAGGAAATCTTACTGTAGAAGCATAGAAAAACCCTTAAAAGTAATGCAAAGTTTGATCGAGAATAGGTCGATTTTAAAAAGACACGGCTGTTCCTGAAGCTACAACCATCAGCATGCCGTTCCCAATGGTTTCATAGTCTAGATCTACACTTACAATAGCTGTTGCACCTAGAATTTCTGCTTTTTCCTCCATTTCTCTAATGGCTGTGTCTTTAGCCTCTTTTAAAACACTTTCATAAGATTTTGAACGACCACCTACAATATCTGTTATACTGGCAAAAAAATCTCTAAAAACGTTAGCACCTATGATGGTTTCTCCCGTAACTATACCATGATACTTAGTAATAACTTTACCCTGAATGTCCGGCGTTGTTGTTATGATCATAATTTTTTATTTTATCTACTATAATTTGGGGCTTCCTTTGTAATTGTAACATTATGAGGATGACTTTCATGAATACCTGAGGAAGTAATTTTTACAAATCTTCCATTTTTCTTTAATTCCTCAATAGAGCCTGCGCCGCAATATCCCATTCCAGCGCGTAATCCACCAATAAACTGGTTCATGCTTTCAAATAACTCGCCTTTGTAAGGAACACGTCCAACTATCCCTTCAGGAACCAGTTTTTTAATATCGTCTTCGACATCCTGGAAATATCTATCTTTAGAACCTTTACTCATGGCTTCAATAGATCCCATGCCCCTGTAAGATTTGTATTTTCTGCCATCGTAAATAATGGTCTCTCCGGGAGATTCTTTAGTTCCTGCAAGTAATGATCCTAACATCACACAATCTGCGCCTGCTGCTATAGCTTTTGGAATATCTCCTGTATAGCGGATACCACCATCGGCGATGATTGGCACATCGGTATCCTTTAAAGCATCATAAACTTCCATTACTGCAGACAGCTGCGGAAAACCTACACCAGCTACAACTCTTGTTGTACAAATTGAACCCGGACCTATACCGACTTTGACGGCGTCTGCACCGGCTTCGACCAAATATTTCGCAGCTTCGCCAGTAGCAATATTACCTACAATAACGTCTACATTTGAATGTTTTGATTTTAATTCCATAAGTACTGAAACCACGCCTTTGGTATGCCCGTGTGCAGTATCTATAATTATAGCATCAACACCGGCATTGATTAATGCTTCTGCGCGTTCTTGAGCGTCTCCGGTAACGCCTATTGCTGCAGCAACCCTCAGTCTCCCGTATTGGTCTTTGTTAGCTAAAGGCTTTTGCGTTAGCTTGGTGATGTCTCTAAAAGTTATGAGGCCAACCAATTCGTTATCATTTTTAACCACAGGAAGTTTTTCAATCTTATATTTCTGCAAAATAACTTCTGCCTGCTTTAATGAAGTGCCTTCAACGGTGGTGACCAGATTTTCTTTGGTCATCACATCTGCTATAGCTTTATTATCTTCTGTTTCGAAACGTAAATCTCTGTTAGTTACAATTCCAACAAGTTTGTTTTTATCATCTACAACTGGTATGCCTCCAATGCTGTGTTCTTTCATAGAGAGTTTAGCATCCTTGACTGTTGCGTTGGCATGAAGTGTTACCGGATCTATAATCATACCGCTTTCCGCACGTTTTACTTTACGAACTTTTGTTGCCTGTTCTGCTATAGTCATATTTTTATGCAATACACCTATCCCACCTTCTCTGGCAATGGCAATGGCCATTCTGGACTCTGTAACTGTATCCATGGCAGCAGAGATGATTGGTACATTTAGCTCAATATTTCTGGAAAGCTTAGTTTTGATACTGACTTCTCGTGGTAATACTTCTGAATAATTGGGGACAAGAAGGACATCGTCGTAGGTGTAGCCTTCAAATTGAATTTTGGAATAAGAATTCATGCTAACGCTTTCTTTGCAAAATTAAATCATAATTTATTGTCTTTGGCGTATATGTTAATTTTTTTGGTCTTTTTCATCTAAAAAATGAGTCTCAAAAAGATTTCATCATACTTAAGCCCAGTTTTAGTTAAAAAATTATTTTTGCAGCATGAAATTTAAAGACGAAATCAACCGACGACGAACATTTGGGATCGTATCTCACCCGGATGCCGGAAAAACTACGCTAACTGAAAAATTATTACTTTTTGGAGGCGCTATTCAGGAAGCCGGAGCAGTAAAATCCAATAAGATCAAAAAAGGCGCTACCAGCGATTTTATGGAAATAGAACGCCAAAGAGGAATTTCTGTAGCGACGTCTGTTCTTGGATTTGAATATAAAAACAACAAAATAAATATCCTGGATACACCAGGCCACAAAGATTTTGCGGAGGACACCTTTAGAACACTAACGGCTGTAGACAGTGTAATCGTAGTTATCGATGTCGCCAAAGGGGTTGAGGAGCAAACTGAAAAATTGGTTAAGGTTTGTCGTATGCGTAATATCCCCATGATAGTTTTTATAAATAAACTCGATCGTGAAGGTAAAGACGCTTTTGAGTTATTGGATGAAGTTGAACAAAAATTAGATTTAAAAGTAACGCCTTTGAGCTTTCCGATTGGGATGGGCTATGACTTTAAAGGCATTTATAACATCTGGGAGAGCAACATCAACCTGTTTACCGGTGATCCCCGAAAAGATATTGAAGATACCATAGAAATTAAAGACCTCAGCACACCTGAGCTGAATACCCTTATCGGTGAACAAGCCGCTGAAAACCTAAGAGAAGAAGTAGAACTGGCAACCGGCGTTTATCCTGATTTTGATGTTAATGCTTATAAAAGTGGTGAATTGCAACCCGTCTTTTTCGGATCTGCTCTGAATAATTTTGGGGTGAGAGAATTATTAGATTGCTTTATTGAAATTGCTCCTTCTCCCAGACCAAAAATGAGCGATATCAGGGAAGTCAAACCGGATGAAGACAATTTTACGGGATTTGTCTTTAAAATCCATGCCAATATGGACCCAAGACACCGCGACCGACTGGCATTTGTAAAAGTGGTTTCAGGAAAATTTGAAAGGAATAAGAATTATTTGCATGTCAGACACAACAAGTCTTTGAAATTCTCCAGTCCGAATGCCTTTTTTGCAGAAAAAAAGCAAATTGTAGATGAAATGTACCCCGGTGATATTGTCGGTTTACACGATACCGGAAATTTTAAAATCGGTGATACATTGACAGAAGGCGAAAACCTGATGTACAAAGGCATACCTAACTTTTCACCCGAACATTTCAGGTACATCAATAATGCTGATCCTATGAAATCCAAACAATTGGAAAAAGGCATCAGCCAGTTGATGGATGAAGGTGTGGCTCAGTTATTTACCTTGGAACTGAACAACAGAAAAATCATTGGTACCGTAGGAGCGTTGCAATATGAAGTCATTCAGTACCGACTGGAGCATGAATATGGCGCAAAATGTACTTATGAAAATGTGAATGTTCATAAGGCTTGTTGGGTTGAAGTTGAGGACGAAAAAAGCGAAGAATTTTTAGAATTTAAACGTGTAAAAGCCAAATATCTAGCGCGTGATAAACAAAATCAGCTAGTTTTCCTAGCTGATTCTGCGTTTTCACTTCAAATGACTTCGGGAAAATATAAATCAATCAAATTTCATTTTACTTCGGAGTTTTAATAAAAAATACTTACCATCAGCAAAGACCACAGAATAACTACAACAGGACCCAACAATCCTACAAAAATACCACCAAACCTAAAATCAGATTGTTTTAGCATTCCTGTACTGAATGCAATAGCATTTGGAGGTGTTGATACGGGCAGAAGTAATGCACAGGATGCAGACAGCCCAATAATCATTGGTAAAGTAATGGCATTTGAAGCATCAATAGACATTATAAGTGAAATAGCAATCGGGATAAATATTGTCGCTGTCGCCGTATTACTCATGATATTTGAAAATACGACCGTAAACAATCCAAACAATACATAAAGCAGATAGAGATTGATATCAGAAGCAGGAATTAAACTTACAAAATACTGAGCCAAACCTTGTTCCTGAACAGCAAGACCTAATGCAAGACCACCAGCTACCAACATTAAGGTATCCCAAGGCAAAGCTCTTACTTCATCAGATTCTATGATTGAAAACATGGTCAAAGCTACTATCGGCACTCCAGAAACCACGGCAACAGGTATGCCTGTAAAACCGGAAGTCAGCCACAGAACAAGGGTTAAAATTAAAATGATAAGTGTAAGACGTTTGTGTAACAACGCATGTTTATGAGGCATACGTTCCTCTACTGAGTTTTTAAATAAATAATCCAGTTGCATGGTTTTTGTTTTGATAGGATTTTTTTTCAATAATGCATACCAAAACACTAAAATCAAAATCAAAGCAATTGGGATACCAAACAACATCCATTCAAGAAAGGAAATCTGAATTCCCATACCTTCCAGGGCTCCTACAACAATAGCATTTGGAGCTGAACCGATAATAGTACCCATACCGCCGATTGATGCAGCAGCAGGTATGCCAATCAACAAGTTTTTAGACAAAGGTGCCTGTGAGCCTAATGATTTTAAAATCGGTGTTATAGTAGCTATCATCATAGCTGTAGTTGCCGTGTTACTCATTAACATTGATAAAACGGCTGTCAGCATCATAAGTCCTAAAAGAATGATATCTGATTGATTTCCAAATTTAGGTATGGTAATTTTAAGTAAATCTTTATCCAAGCCTGTTTTTTTCATACCTTCAGCTAAGAAAAATCCACCTAAAAACAGCCATATCACACTATCCGACCAAGTTTGAACATATTGCTTTACATTTTCTGGCTCATCATTACCAATGCTAAAAACTAAAAAGCCTATAATAAGAATACCTACAGCAAAAGGTGGTATGGCTTCCGTAACCCAAAGTGCGATTGAAAAGAAGAGAATGAATAAAACAAAGTTTTGAGTTTCTGTAAATGCCGGATCACTTACCAAATAAAAAAGGCCTAAAGCAGCTAGTAAAGACAATAAAAATAGCGTAAAGTGACTTTGCCAGTTTACTCTTCTATTTATTTTTTTTAGGAATTTACCGGCATAGGTTCTGGAATCTGCCATGAGAATGAAATTTACTACAAAACTAAAATATGTTTTAATTATGTATCACATTCTACTTAGAGATTATGTTAAAATATGACACATATCAATTTCAGGTGACAAATAATTATATTTGACTCTAAAAATTTTTATTTGATATTTTTTGGTTTTACGCTCCAGGTAAATTTAAAACTGGAAACAACTTCATCCTTAGAATTATAAGCTTTTACGTGCATTTCTATCTTTTGGGAACTCTCTTCAGCAACACTTTTTTGAATGGCTTCTTTAGCCAGTAATCCACCCTTACATTCAAAACAAATAACTCCTGTTGCCTTTTTAAAAAATTCAGATTCTGCCTTTATAACCAACATAGATACAGGCTTATTTTGATTTTTGATATGCTGCATTACCAAAACACCAGTACTAAGTTCAGCTGCCATGTTTTGTACGGCAAAGTACATGCTTCTAAAAGGATTTTGATTTATCCACCTGTGCTTAACGCTTACTTTACAGTATTCGTTATTAAAATGCTTAACCCTAACGCCAGATATCCAGGCAGATGGCAGCTTAAACAATAGAAACCAATTAATTTTATAAGGACTCAAATCTGTAGTTTTTGAGTAAATATAAATTATTTTTTTGGGTTTAAATACAAAGTCTATTTATTAATTATATGTTAATTTTTACTACTATGTAATACAAAGTAACTTCTTATGTACGTATCTTTGTAAAAGATATTACTATATGTAATTCTACATAAATAAAATAAAGCATTATGAATATAGAAAATACAAAGGCTCAAATGCGAAAGGGAATACTGGAATACTGTATACTATCTATCCTTAAGCGAAGTGATGCCTATGTTGCTGAGATATTAGAGGAGCTTAAGTCAGCCAAACTAATAGTTGTTGAAGGAACTATTTATCCCTTACTGACACGTTTAAAAAATGCCGGACTTCTTGAGTATAGATGGGAAGAATCAACTGGTGGACCACCAAGAAAATACTATAAATTAACAGATGACGGCCTCAGTTTTCTCGACGAGCTATCAAATTCATGGGAAGACCTTCAAGTTTCAGTGAAAACAATTACCAATCAAAAAACAAAATAATCATGAACAAGACATTAGATATAAATATTGCCAATCAAATATTTCACATAGATGAGCAGGCTTATAAAATTCTAAAAAAATACCTGGACGACATAAAAACTTATCTTTCAAGTGAAGAAAGCAGAGATGAAATTATTCAGGATATAGAAGCAAGAATAGCTGAGCTTTTTATTGAAAGAATGATTTCAGACAAACAGGTAATTAATGACACTGATGTAAATGAAGTGATTAAAGTCATGGGACAACCTGAAGATTATAATCTTTCGGATGAAAGTGATGACAGCTCAAAAAAAACCGGTAGAGCAGATAAAAAATTATACCGTGACCGAGAAACAGCTTATATCAGCGGTGTAAGTGCGGGGATTGCCCACTACTTAAATGTAGAAGTCATATGGATAAGATTGATCTGGGTTCTTTTTACTATTTTCTCAACAGGTTGGTTAATTTTAGCTTATATCATCTTATGGATATTGGTTCCTGAAGCAAAAACTACAGCAGAAAAACTATCTATGAAAGGAGAACAAATCAATTTATCCAACATAGAGAAAAAAATAAAAGAAGGCTACGAAAATGTTTCTGATAAACTAAAGGGAGTGGACGTAGAAAAACATTCTAAAAAAGCACAAAGCAGTATTTCAGGCTTTTTTAAGCAATTAGAAAAATTCCTGATTGTTTCAGGTAAAGTTATTCTAAAAGTAATAGGCTTTTTCCTGCTTATAGTATCAGGTATAGGCCTTATATCCTTAATTTTTGGAGCGCTGGGTATTGGTGGAGTTGGATTGTTTGCCGCTGCAGATTTTAATAAGTTTGTAAGGATTGATCCCTTTATGAGTCGCAGTTTAGTTCCTACCTGGCTTATTATCACATCTGTTTTCACAACTGCTGTAATTCCCTTACTATTCATTTTCATATTTAGCTTAAAAATGCTGTTCCACAATATTAAGCGACCAAATCTTGCATTTGTGATAACCCTGGTTTCAATTTGGCTTTTAAGTATAGCAACATTAATATTCTCGGCTGTAAATGCTGAAAACAGAAATAGAATAAGGGGCGAATTTGTTGAAACAAATACAATCGATATTGAAAAACAAGATACCTTATTCGTAAAAATGAAAGGTAACCTGAATTATACCAATACACCTTATCGACACAATTCAAGTAAAATTGTATTTGATGATAATAATAAAAAAATTATTTATGATTCTGATGTAGATATTAAATTTCATTCAATAACAGAAGAGCAAGCATATATAAGAGTTTCAAAATTTACTTACGATTATGAAGAAGATGAAGCCCGAAAATGGTCAAAGAGCATTAGCTATAAATATGAAATCAACAAAAATAATATTACATTGGATGCTTACATGCTTGCTCCGTTAGATTTAGAATACAACTCTAGGGGCGTAGACGTTGATATCTACTTACCCGAAGAAATATCTATATTAATGAATAAAAATGTTGAATACTTTCTAAAGAACAGATTCGAAAACTATGAAATAGATGCAGCTTTTGATAAAATATTCAATATTTCAGATGGTCAACTCAAATGTAAAAATTGTACAATTAATACAGAAGAAGCTAAAAGCACCGGAGAAATTGAAAAAAAAGAAGAAAATAAAATATTGAAAATTTCAGACAACCAAAACTGATAAAACTACGTCTTAAATAATAAAACCAACAATTAATCCTAAAACCAAAATCATGACTACACTAATTAAATTTTTTGCTTTCGCCTTATTAGCAACAAGCATCCAGTGCAATATGGGCAATTACAATACCATTGCAGGCACCGGAGAAGTTAATCAGGAAGAGTTTAACATTGAAAACTTTACGGAAGTTTCCTTTTCAAATGGCTGGGAAGTCGAATTAATTCAATCTAATCAAAATAGATTGGTGGCCGAGGCTAATGAAAATTTACTTGAAGAACTTGAAATCACAAATGACGACGGGTACCTTAAAATAGGTACTAAAAGCGATGATAATATTGGAAAAGCAGACGCTAAACTACTCACGCTTTACTTCAATGGTGAATTGAAATTAATCAAAGCTTCATCAGGGGTAAATTTATTTTCTGAAGAACAAATGACATTTGGCAATATTGAAATTTCTTCATCAAGTGGGTCAGAAATAGACTTAGATGTCAAAACACAGAGACTTGATTGCAGCAGTAGTAGTGGTTCTACATCGTTTTTGAAAATTTCATCAACTCAAGTAGTAGCGAGCTCAAGTAGTGGTTCCAGATTAGAGTTAAGTGGAAAGAGCTCAAAACTTACAGCAGACTCTTCAAGCGGATCAAGCCTTAAGATAAAAGGGTACTCTGATTATCTTGAAGCAGATTCATCAAGCGGATCAAAAATCGACGCCAAAGAGTTAAAAGCCATAAATGTTGTTGCAGACGCCAGTTCAGGATCCAGTGTTTCTGTTTATCCTATGGAAACTTTAGATGCAGGAGCATCCAGCGGTGCCAGTATAAAGTATTATAATGAACCTTCTGTAAAATTAACGAAGGATGAGTCTTCAGGAGGAAGCATCTCAATGAAATAAATAAAATAACAGGTTCAAAAAAAGTGCTGTGGTATTTATATCAAAGCACTTTTTTTTTGACATTTTTTTATGAACGATAAAATTCAAAAGCTTCAAAAATTAACTGTTCTTTTACCTGACAATCCAAATGTGGTTTACCAACATCTTCTAGTAACACAAAATTGACTTGTTCTTTTTCATTCTTTTTATCATATTTCATAAGCTCAACAATCTTTTTTTGTTCCTCTCTACCAAATTGCTGAAGTCTGTAATGTTTTCTCACAAAGTCTTTTAATAATTTCAGTCTATTCATAGGAAAATCAAAGATCTTATGAGAGATGTAAGATTCTAAAACCAAACCAATAGCTATTGCTTCTCCGTGCAATAAATGCAATTCCTTACTTAAAGACATTCTGTATGATTCAATAGCATGTCCTAAGGTGTGTCCATAATTCAAAATTTTTCTTAAACCATTTTCATTAATATCTTCATTTACAGTTCTCAATTTAATCAGGATTGAAGCCTCAATTAGCTCAGAGAGTTCTGAAATATCGAATCCTGAAATGGCCATACACTTATCAAAATAGTCGCTTTTTGAAATATCAATCATACCATGTTTAATCATCTCAGCATAACCACTTCTAATTTCGTTTTCAGGTAAAGTAAGCAGGAAACTTTTATCTATTATTACCTTCTCTGGTAGCTTTATAACTCCAATTTGGTTCTTTAAGTTATTGAGGTCAACACCATTTTTTCCGCCTAAGGCAGCGTCGACTATAGCCAGTAAAGTTGTAGGAATATGGACAAAGTTTATACCTCTTCTATAGCATGATGCTACAAAGCCTCCTGTATCGGTAACAACACCACCTCCCAGGTTTATTACCAGTGATTTCCTGTCTGCGCCTTTATCAGATAACTCTTCCCAAATTTTTAAACAGGTTTTTACATGTTTATGCTCTTCTCCTTTAGGAATAATTATTGGTTGGAAATTAAAAGAAACCTTATTACTAAAATATTCTAAGCAATAGATTTTTGTATTATCGTCTACAATAACAAAAATCTTTGAATATTTATTTTGATGAATAAATTCATTTAATTTTATTAGTGATGATGAGCTAAAAATTATGTTGTTTTCTTCAAGTAATCCTTTCATAGGAAAGCTTTGTTAATATTAGTAAAAATGTACATTTAAGGTATATTATCTAGTTACCTATTATTTATATTTGATTAAAATTTTTAAATGATAGATACAAAGATATTCAACAATACCAAAAGAGCTTTTATTTTAAAGTCTGATGAAGACATAAAAAGATCTGTTTTTATTTTTAGAACTATAAATATACCGTTTTTAGTTCCTATTGGTATTTTTTTTGCAAAGCTAGCTTTAAAGTTAAGACTTCCTATAGAATGGCTTATAAAAAAAACCATTTTCGCACAGTTTTGTGGAGGTATTTCGCAAAAACATTGTTTACCTCTGGTGAAATTAATGTACTCTAAACATGTATATAGTGTTTTAGATTATTCAGTTGAAGGAAAAGCCGATGAAAAAGAGTTTGACAAAGCAACTGAAACAAAAATTAGTATTATAAAATTTGCTTCTGAACAAAAAGAAATTCCATTTGCTGTTGCAAAACCAACAGGGTTAGGTCGTTTTGAAATTTGGCAAAAAATCACAGAGAACGAAAATTTAAACAAAGACGAAGAAGAAGAATGGGAGAGAATTAAGGACAGATTTCATAAATTGTGTAGAGCCGCAGTAGATTATGATACTAAACTAATGTTTGATGCAGAAGAGTCGTGGATGCAGGATGCTGCAGACAGATTAATTGAAGAGATGATGGAAATATACAATAAAGAAAAAGCGTATATTTTCAATACAATTCAATGCTACAGGTGGGATAGATTAAAATATGTAAAAGAACTACATCAAAGAGGTATTGATAAAGAATTTAAGCTCGGTTTTAAAGTAGTGCGAGGAGCTTATATGGAAAAAGAAAATTTAAGAGCAAAGAGAAAAGGCTACGATACTCCTATTTGTGAAGACAAAGAAGCTACAGATGTAAATTTTAATGCTGTGATGTGCTACTGCATAGATAATATTGATGATATGTCTTTATTTATCGGCACACATAATGAGGTATCAAGTTATATGGCTCTTCAATTAATGAACCAAAAAGGCTTAGAGCTAGATGATGAAAGAATATGGTTTGGTCAACTCTACGGCATGAGTGATCATATTAGTTATAATCTTGGTGCAGAATGTTCAAATGCAGTAAAATTATTACCATTTGGTCCAGTTCGAGATGTTGTTCCGTATCTATTTAGAAGAGCTCAAGAAAACTCATCAGTTCAAGGGCAATCCTCAAGAGAATTATCACTATTGTTAGAAGAGCAGGAAAGAAGAAAAGGACAATATGTGAAAAGAGTTGAATAGAGTGGTCTGCTTTACATTCTTAACCTAATTAACATGTATTTATTTTTTTAAAGATATCACTTTACTATAGTGACTATTCAATATTCCTCCTCATGGGAATTATAGATAACCTCTCAGTGTATAATTATACATGATATGAATTTTGTGAAATTAGTTTATGGAGATTATCGAAACACAGAAGGTTGATTTAAAATGCTCTGTTCTTAATCTTGTGGATTTAAGATACTAAACATTAAATGTTTGAACTTAACCAGGGAATTTACATATTTCAAAAAACAGAAAAATAGTTCAATAATCTGAACCAGTTTAGAATCGAAGTCATACGATTAAAAGCAGTGTAATTTACTT
>CAZQKB010000018.1:0-62154 GCA_964593755.1 uncultured Mesohalobacter sp.
CCTTTTTTATTCAATCGTAAAATTAGCAAAAAAATCCAGACTTAACAATTTAGCCCAAACCTCGCCATTAACTATACACCGTGTTGTTGCACGTTTTTAGTCCGTTGTATGTTTTTTTATTAGCAGTTCGACATAGTCATTCAATTCATTAAATTTTTTGTTGGTAAATGGAACTCCGATTTTTTTTATATATCTGTCACCCCAAAATCCTAATTCAAATGTCAAATTCACTACCAAGCCATCATAAGGATATGGTGCTGGTGGTATCTTATGTTCAGATTTATTTTCGTCATATTTGATATCAAATTGATTTTTTGTCAGAGAAAATATTTTGTCCATTTCAGATTTTCTTAAATCCACAATTAATGTATCCTTTGGAATTCTGTTTTTACTTTCGTCATAGGAAAATTTTATCTTGTAAAGACTGTTTTGTTTCAAATTATCGTAATCAAAACTGTTGGGCAAAATGATTTTATAGTCATCATCAAGCAATAAATGTTGAAAATCTAATTCAATTCCGAAATCATAAAACCTATTTAATTTTTCTGTTTGTGCTGACAAAACATTTAAAATCAGAAAAAATAATATTAATACAGTATTTTTCATTTCACAAATGTGCTACAACTAGTATATATCATCAAAAATATAACACTTTTTCTAATTATTTAGCTTTCTATATTAAAAAGGCAGGTTATAATCAATTGAGCAAATTTTTAAATAAGTACATTACTAATCAGTATAAATGATATCATAACCAGGCGGGATTGATTAGTGTAATTGTGACGAAATTAGATTAAGAACTTATCTTTTTCCCAATAAAATGTGTCATCAAAGTCGTAAAGCCCACTATACTTATTGAACTCAATGGCATTAAAATTGCCGCAATTACAGGCTCTAATTGTCCTGTTATGGCAAAATAAAGCCCAACAATATTGTAAATAAAAGATAGGACAAAACTCATTTTTATGGTTTTGATGCCCTGTTTGGCTGCATTGATGAATTCTGGCAGATGCGATAGTTTTTTTGCATCCAAAATGGCATCACAAGCAGGGGAGAAGACATTGATATTTTCTGAAATCGCTATTCCTAAATCACTCTGTTTTAATGCGCCAGCATCATTTAAACCATCTCCAATCATAGCAACTTTTGTATTGGCGTTTTGATATGTTCTGATGTAATTGAGCTTATCCTCAGGTTTCTGGTTAAAGTATAAAGGCGTTTCAGCTGGTAGAAAACGTTCCAGGAATTCTTTTTCTCCTGTATTGTCACCTGAGAGTACAGCTAGTTTGTAGGCATGTTTTAGATTATGGAACAAGTCCTGTACGCCTTCTCTGTAACTGGTCTTAAAAACAAACTTGCCTTTATAATCATCATTATGGCTATAATGTACTGCGGTTTCATAACCTTCTGCTTGTTGCGGTGCTTCTACAAAAGAGGAAGACCCTAGTTTGACATTATTGTGATTTATTTTAGCCTGTATACCTTTTCCTACGTATTCTTCATAATCGTCTATGGTCATTATGTCCTGGCTTTGCAGATAATCATAAAGTTGTCTGCTCAAAGGATGATTTGAATTTTTAAGGGTATTTTTTAGTAAGCCTACGTCTTCTTTTGTGATTTCATCACCTTCAAAAACAATTTCAGCTTTTTCATTTTTGGTTAGTGTTCCTGTCTTGTCAAAAATAATATGTTGAATATCTGTGAGTTGCTCCAGGCTTTTCACGTCTTTTAAATAAAAACCTTTTTGGCCAAATAACCTTAAAAGATTGCCCATTGTAAATGGTGTAGCCAGGGCGATAGCACAGGGACAGGCTATGATAAGTATAGCCGTAAATACATTGAGTGCCATTCTAGAGTCTATAAACAACCAGGTGACCGTTGAAATAACTGCAATAGCCAAAACGACTATTGTAAAATGCTTACTGATTTTATCCAGTAATGTTCTGTAGGTTTCAGGTTTTTGCTTAGTAAAGGCTTCATTAGACCATAATTGGGTCAAATAGCTTTGTTCTACAGATTTGTCTGCTGTCATTTCAATAGAACTACCTACTTGCTTACCGCCGGCATAAATTTTGTCTCCGGAAGTTTTTGAAACTGGTTTTTCTTCACCGGTCACAAAGCTATAATCAATCTTGGCCTGACCATTCATCAGGATACCATCAACGGGTATAAGCTCTGCATTTCTAATCAGCAATTTATCTCCAGCCTTTATTTCACTGACTTGTATATTGGTTTCTTTGCCATCTTCAATTTTGGTGACTGCTATTGGAAAATAGGACTTGTAATCCCTTTCAAAAGATAGGTAATTGTATGTTTTTTGCTGTACAAATTTCCCTAAAAGCAAAAAGAAAACTAAGCCGGTTAAACTGTCAAAAAAACCAGTACCTAAATCAAATAGTATTTCAACCGTACTTCTGATAAAAAGTGTTGCTATACCCAGCGCAATTGGGATGTCAATATTGAGGCTTCCGGTTTTTAGGATCTTAAAAGCCGACTTAAAATAATCCTGTCCTGAATAAAAAACAACAGGTAGAGAGAACGCAAACATCAACCAACGGAATACCGGTTTAAACTGGTCCAGCCAATATTCTGAAACTTCAAAATACTCCGGAAACGACAGAAACATCACATTGCCAAATGCAAAACCGGCAATACCAATTTTATAAATTAAAGAACGGTCTATTTTTTTTTCAGGCTTATCCATGTCTTCAAGACTGATGTAAGGTTCATAGCCAATTGAGGTTAGTAGATTAACAACTGCTTTAAGATTGGTCTTTTCTGAATTGTATTGGACCTGAACAGTTTTCTTTGGAAAATTTACCTGAGAATTGCTGATAAATTTGTTGAGTTTATTCAGGTTTTCTAAAATCCATATGCAAGAACTGCAATGGATGTGTGGAATGTATAGGTTAACAATCTGGGTATTTCCATCGTTAAACTCAACTAACTTCTCTACGATGTCCTCTTTTTCCAGAAAATTATATTTACCTAAAAGCTCTGGTGGTGTTTTGCCTGGTGAATTTTCTAGATCGTAATAACATCCCAGGTTATTCTCTGAAAATATTTCATAAACCGTTTTACACCCATTACAACAAAAATGTTTGTTATGGGCCTCTATATCTGTGGGCTTGCAATCATCGCCGCAATGGTAACATTTATGTATCTCCTGCGTTTTCACCTTGCAAACATAAAGTTAGCATGAATACTGACTTATGATGATGGTCAGTTTTTGTTTACTTCGGTAGGGTAAAATGCGTTTATGAGTTTACACGTTTGGGTTTTTATAAAGTATGATCTAAGCTTTAAGCTCACAAGAATATAAATGATAGTTTTTACCTCAAAACCTTACCTCATAAGGTCTTCTGACAGACAGAAAGAGATCAATTTAAGCGCTTAATTGTCCAGCCAGTTTTTAAAGTCCTTAACCCTTTCGCGACTTACTATTAGTGGTTCTTCGGTTTTATGGTTTAAGACTACGCGCAGTCTGCTGTTGGAGTAGGATATAATATCTTTAATAGCATGTATATGAACTATAAAGGCCCTGTTGATCCTGAAAAACACTTTGGGATTGAGCAAACTGTCTATCTCTTCAAGGCTTTTTTCGAGAGGGTATCTGCGTCCTTGTTTTGTGAGGAGATAAGAGGTTTTATGCTGACTTAAAAAGCCATCAATTTCGTTAATTTCATAAACTTTAAGATGTTCTCCAACCTTTATGGTAAAACGCTCTTTATAGGCATTATCCTGGAGTTTTTCCTCAAATAGAGCTTTTATATCGTGGAAGTTAAACTGTTGCTTCTGCTGCTGTTGCTCGTATTTCTCAATAGCCGATTTCAATTCTTTTTTGTCGATGGGCTTCAGCAAGTAATCTATGCTGTTTACTTTGAAGGCTTTAAGCGCATACTCATCATAAGCAGTAGTGAAAATAATTGCCGATTGTATCTTTCTGTTTTTAAACAATTCAAAAGACAAACCATCACTTAACTGAATGTCTAAAAAAATTAGATCCGGATGTGTATTCTCGTCAAGCCATTCCTTGGCATCAGCCAGGCTATGGATTATCGTATTTATATCGATATTATATTCAGAAAGTAGTTTCTGAAGTCTTCTTGCTGCTGGTTTTTCGTCTTCAATTATTATGGCATTAATCATAGTTATGAATTTTGAAGTTGGAGTAGTGGAAGTTTTACAGTAAAAGTATCATCTGTTTTTTGTACCTGACATTTTTTATCAGTAAACAGTTTGTATCTGGATTTGATGTTATCTAAACCTATACCATTTCGTTTTTGCGGACTGCTTCCAATTTTAGGCTGAAAATTATTTTTAACGACGAGGTATTGATCTTGTATATGGATTTTTATTTGCAGGGGTTTTTTTTCAGAAATCATATTGTGTTTTATAGCATTTTCAAGTAAAAGCTGAAGCGATAGCGGAATTATTTTTGCGTCTGCTTCAGAAATCTTATCATCTATATTTACTTCAATACTGTTTTCAAAACGCATTTTAAGAAGATCAAGATAAGTCTCTGCAAATTTGATCTCTTCTTTTAAATGTACCAGATCCTTATGTTTTTGGTCGAGGACATATCGGTAAACCTGAGACAATCCAATTGTAAAATCCTGTGCTTTTTCAGAATCTTCATCTATTAAAGCACTTAAAACATTCAGGCTATTGAATAAAAAGTGTGGATCTAATTGGTTTTTGAGAGCATCAAATTTGGCAGAGTTAGATTCAGACTCAAAAGTTTTTTCTTTCAGCTTGATGTCCTGCAAAGCTTTATAGAAATAAAATACATGAAAAGCCAGCGTAATAGTAAATGCTATAAGCATTGAAAATACGTAAGTTCCAAAACTTTCTTCTTCCCAAAAGTCATTTACTGTCTGACCTTCGATAAATACTAAATGGGTAAATCTAGCTAAAAAGAAAGCAAGTGTTGACCATATCACCGAACCTGTAATACCAAGAACAACCAATTTTTTGGCATCACTATCCCATGAATATTTTGAGTATAAAATATCAAAACCGATAACATTAGCTATGGTTATAAAAAATGCGTAAATAAAACTGATCAGGAAATATTCAAAATTAAATAGAACATCTGTGTTATATCCACTGGAAATATAACTAATGATCCTAATGAATGCAGATATACCGGCAGAAAGAAGGACCAGTTTAAGAATAGATTTTAAAAGTTTAGATTTTGCCATCGTATTTTTTCTTCAAATATCAAAGATAAGCGGGTCTTTATAAACTAAAACCTACCAAACTGTAAAATTACCAGGTTGAATTGTAGTTTGAAAGTCAAAAACAAAAAAACCACTTAATCACAGTTGTGTCTAAGTGGTTTTTAAATACTGATTAAATTGAAGTTTATTTTTTAAGGAGTGCCTTGAAGGGTTCTAAAATTTGATTTTCACCGGGATAGGAATCAACAAACCTTTTATCCTTATCATATAAAAAGCTATGTGGGAAAGATCTTACAGAAAAAGCATCTGCAAATCTGTAGTCTTCATCATAAATGACTTCAATATTTTTGAGCTTTAATAGGTTAGGAGCCAATTCCTTGAAGAAAACTTTAGTTTCTGCGACAGTTCCGGCAGATACCGGATAAATTTTCAACTTTTTAACATCCAGATTATTATAATTAATATTGAGGGTTTTAAAAGCAGTCTTACAGTGTCCGCAATCAGGATTGAAATAAATAAAAACGATGTTTTTATGTTGTGCTAGATCTTCTTCTGTAAACACCGACCCATCTTCAGCAAATATTGAAAACTCAGGGATTTTTTTTGATGAAGGACTAAACATCTCCTGGGCATTAGAAAATTGAAATGTCATTAATAGACCTAAAACATAAAAAAGTACTTTCATAATCATTAAGTTTTAAATGTGTAATGCTCTATCTTCAGTAGCAGCCAGAGCTGCTTCTTTTACAGCTTCAGCATAAGTTGGGTGGGCATGGCTCATTCTGGCTATATCTTCTGCGCTTGCTCTAAATTCCATAGCTGTAACGGCTTCTGCAATTAGGTCTGCTGCACGTGCGCCAATCATATGAGCGCCAAGCACTTCATCTGTTTCTTTATGAGAAATGATTTTAACTAAGCCATCAACATCTCCACTGGCACGGCTTCTACCGAGAGCTCTCATGGGAAATTGACCAACTTTATATTCCACACCATCTTCTTTTAGTTGTTCTTCTGTTCTTCCGACAGAAGCAACTTCCGGCCATGTGTAAACTACATTTGGAATCAGATTATAATCTATATGCGGTTTTTGCCCTGCAATTACTTCAGCTACAAAACTGCCTTCTTCTTCAGCTTTATGGGCCAACATAGCACCGTGTACCACGTCTCCTATAGCATATATATTTTCAGCGGCCGTTTGCAGTTTTTCATTGACTTCAACCTGACCTTTGTCGTTAATTTTTACCCCGGCATTTTCAGCATTTAATCCGTTGGTGTAAGGTTTTCTGCCTACTGAAACCAGGCAATAATCTCCTTCAAAAGCCACTTCATTGCCTTTTTTGTCATCTGCTTTAACAGTGATTTTATCACCATCACGCTCAACAGATTTTACTTTATGAGAAAGCGCAAATTTTACTTTTTGCTTTTTCATAACTTTCATTAGCTCCTTGCTCAGCGCTTTATCCATAGTAGGAATTATCCTGTCCATATACTCAATTACTGTAACTTCAGCTCCCAATCTCTTGTAGACTTGCCCAAGTTCAAGACCAATTACGCCACCACCAATCATGATAAGGTGTTTTGGAACCTCCTTAAGCGATAAGGCCTCAGTCGAAGTGATGATGCGTTCTTTATCTATTTCCAGGAATGGTAAAGAATTAGGCTTACTGCCTGTAGCAATGATTGTATTTTTTGCTTCTATTTCAGTCGTTTTATCATCATTGTGCGTAATGACAATATGCGTTTTATCCTTAAAAGCGCCAACACCCTCAAAAGAAGTGATGTCGTTTTTATCCATCAGGAAGTCAATGCCTTTTGTGGTTTGCTCTACAACGCCATTCTTGCGCTCAATCATTTTCTGGAAATTCAAGTTGACATCGCCTTTGATCTCTATACCGTGCTCTTCAAAGTGTTTTAAAGCATCTTCGTAATGGTGAGAAGAGTCCAGTAAAGCTTTTGAAGGGATGCAGCCTACATTAAGGCATGTCCCTCCTTTTGTTGAATATTTTTCTATTATAGCGGTTTTTAAACCTAATTGCGCACAGCGGATTGCAGCTACATATCCACCGGGTCCGGAACCAATTACAGCAACATCAAAAGAATCCATATAATTATTTTTTAATTTTTAAACGATGGGTTAAAATTACAATTTATCTTAGAACTAATCTAAGTATTTTTGAAATTGTTAATGTGTATTGCACCCTGTATTCTTTAAAAAATCATTTCAATTCTGAAGCTATAATGTTTGAAAATGGCAGAAGGTTTTACCATCTGTATAATACATGATATTGGGTTTGCTGTATGTTTAAAAAAAGAAAGTGAAAGATAATCTTCCACTTTCTCGGTTATCTGATGGATATTAGATTAAAACTGTTTTTTTGCTAAATACCAGGTTGTTTTTTCAATTGACTCATCCGCTAGTCTGCTCTCATAATCTTTTAAAGTCTTAGGTGGAGGAACAATAGCCTTGTCACCCTTTTTCCAGTCCAGTGGGCAGGCAACAGAATTTTTATCAGAAAATTGAAGTGCTTCCAGTGCTCTTAATATTTCATCCATGTTTCTACCTACATTTAAAGGATAATACATGATGAGTCTAATCTTTTTATCTGGATCTATAAAAAAAACTGCTCTTACGGCTGCTGTTTCGCTTTCATTAGGCTGAAGCATACCATATAATTTTGATACTTTCATGTCAATATCTGCAATTATTGGAAAGTCCATATACACACCCGTACTTTGTTTTACACTATCAACCCATCCAATGTGAGAGTGAATAGAATCTATACTTAAGCCAAGGAGTTCGGTGTTTAAGGATTCAAATTCTTTTTTTCTAAGGGCAAAACCACTCATTTCTGTAGTACAAACAGGCGTAAAATCTGCGGGGTGCGAAAACATAACGGTCCATTTATCCTTTGCAAATTCAGACATTTTAATTTTGCCTGTCGTAGTCAAGGCTTCAAAATCCGGTGCGTGGTCACCTATTCTAGGCATTTGTGTTGCATGTGTTTTGTTGTGGTCTTCTTTTAAGTTGTCCATAATTTATTTTGTTTTTATTTATGGTACAAAAATAAGATTTAACTATTGTTTTTTAAGTAACAATAGTTACACTCGATAGATATAGGCTTCAAACGTCGAATAGTATTTTAGATAATTTATTATTTCTAAAATGTAAATCTACTTGATATTCTCAATGTTTGTTACTGTAATGATAGAACAGGTTTTATCTGTTCAAGTCTATGCTCACCCCAAAAAAACTCGTATTTGCAGCCCTGTTGAATCTGGTATAGCTGTAATTGATCCTTACTTTATTAAATTTGATGCTTAATCCAGCACTCAAGCCAGCAAAGGATCTTTGGTCTTCAATTCTTAATTCTTCACCACGTCTGAAGTTGTAACCAAATTGAACATTAAATCCACTTTCAGGAAAAAACTCAATGCCTAATATGGTTCTTCTAAATACATTGGCGAGAAAACCCGGATCATCTTCAGTGACATTACCTGTAAGGTCAACTTCATCTCTCGCAGAATTGCCAAAAGCAACATCCCACTCCTGAAGATTGTCTAGTGTGACGTGCCAGCGAAACGGCAGTCTGTCGAGTTTTTGAGAAATGCCAAAAATAACTTCCAGAGGAAGATTTTCTCTAATTTCATTAAATGGTTTAAGTTGATACCCCAGATTTCTTATTACACCCGAAATGATCAGGTTAGAATATTCATTTTTGTATGTTATCCCAATATCTGTAGCAACCCCAAATGAAGTAAAAGATTCTAATCTTGATGAAATAAACTTGGCATTTGCACCAAGATGAAAATCACTGCGCCCCAGTTGTTGCTGGTAACCTACCGAAAGAGCAGCCTCGCTGCCTGAAAATTCTCCTGTAGCATTGGCGTTTTCGTCAAAACCCGCAAAACTTCCATAATTTATGTAAGTTATACCAGCTTGAACTACTCTTGTGCGTCTGTTGAAGAAATGCGCATATGATGCTGTACCATAATTGATATCACCAACAAAATTCATATAATTGAATGCCATTTGGTTGTCCATTTCATCATTAATAAGTGCAGGATTGTTAAGCGCAGATGTAGGATCGTAATTAACCAAAGTGACGTTTTTACCACCTAAGGCTGCATGACGCGGCGATACCGGTAAGTTCAAAAATTGATATGTATTTTGACCTCCAATTTGTGCTTTTAACAATAATGGAATAGAAAAAAAAGAAAAGAAGATTAGGAGTTTTCTCATTTAAATTTGACAAAATACATAAGTGCAATATAAACGGATTAATCTGGAATATATTTTTTCTACTAAAACATATGAAGATTTGAAAGAAATCAAAGCTTTAAAAGCTTAAAGCAAAGCTAGCCGATATTGTAGCCAACATTTTCAATTTTCTTGTATTCCCTCTTAAACATATTTTGTTCCTTAATCATTTCTACGGTTTGTTTTGGAAGTTTATCTTCCCAGCCTTTTTTGCCTTCTGCAATCATACTAAGAACTTCTCTGGAAAATATATCCAGATTCTCTTCATCGTAGTCTTGTATGTCTACAACTCTTCCGTTGTTTTTGAAAAATTTGTAAAGTTCTTTCATTCTCGGATGAACTTTTAGATTTTCACTGGTGATGATTTCTCCGGTTTCCTGGTTTTTATAAGGGTACAGGTAAACTTTAAGGTCTTTAAAGAACAATTTGCCAAATGCTTCTAAAATGCCTCCACTAAGGTGTCTGTAGTAACGTTCATCAAACACATCAATGAGGTTGTTTACACCCATGGCTATCCCCATACGCTCTTTAGAGTATTTGGATAAGTATTCTACGAGCTTATAGTATTCCTGAAAGTTTGAAATCATTACTGTCTGGCCTAAATGGCAAAGCAAATCTGCTCTGTCCAGGAAATCTTCTTCATTTATTTCCCCTTCAGATCTTAGGTTTGAGAGTGTAATTTCAAAAACAACCTGCGTTTGATCTTCATTAACCTTTCTTTCTTTTTGAAATAATTCAAGTGAGTTTTTGTAAATATCCAGATTAACTTTAGTTACAGGTCTAAAACTACCTCTTAAAGCCAGAATATTCTTTTTGTATAAAGCGCTGGCAGGTAATACGTTATTGCCGTTTGGAGCAAACATAACGGCATCTGTCATTCCATTTTTAACCAATTGCAGGCTCATTAAACGGTTATCTACATTCTTAAACCTGGGACCTGAAAAGTTAATCGTATCTATTTCTAATTGATCTTTGTCTAAGTGGTTGTATAAATTTTTTAAAATGTCTTTAGCGCTGTCGTGGTTATAGTATGCGCCATAAATCAAGTTTACACCTAGAACACCGAGTGTGATTTGCTGATGCTTTGCATCGTTTTCTTTAAAACGAATGTGCAAAACAATTTTGTTATAGCCTTCATCGGGTTTGATTTGATACTTTATGCCAACCCAGCCATGGCCTTTATACTTCTTTGCAAAATCTATTGTGGCAACAGTATTGGCGTATGTAAAAAATAATTTTTCCGGATGTTTACGTCTTATGATACGTTCTTCTATCAGCCTGGTTTCATGATCAAGCATTTTGTGAAGTCGATTTTCTGTAACGTATCGTCTATCTGCTTCCATGCCGTAAATGGCATCACTAAAGTCCTTGTCGTAAGCACTCATAGTTTTGGCAATGGTACCACTTGCACCACCAGCTCTGAAAAAATTTCTTACTGTTTCCTGACCGGCTCCAATTTCGGCAAAGGTGCCGTAAATATTTTTGTTGAGATTAACCCTGAGGGCTTTATTTTTAATAGATAGTACCTTGTCAAAGTCCTGATCTCCATCTACAGAAACAGCCATTTATAATTGTTTTTTAGAATAATGTTATAACTATAACAAAGATAACATATTGCCATACCTTACAAAATATATTATCTATTTTTGTGAAAAATAATTCGTTTGAAAATTACTTTTTTAGGTACAGGTACATCACAGGGTGTTCCAATTATTGGAAGCGATCATCCTGTATGTCACAGCAATAATCCAAAAGATAAAAGGTTAAGAGTTTCTATTCTGATAGAGTGGGATGATTATGCTTATGTCATAGATTCGGGGCCTGACTTTAGACAGCAAATGTTAGCTAATCCAATCAAAAATCTCAATGGCATATTATATACCCATGAGCACAATGATCACATTGCAGGCTTAGATGATGTCAGGCCATTTTATTTTAGACAGGGCGATATTTCAATCTATGCCCATAACAGGGTTTTGGAAGCTTTAAAAAGAAGATTTGATTACGTTTTTGCCGTAAAAAATAAATATCCTGGAGCTCCGACCCTTGAAGAAAACATCATTAACGATGAACCTTTTCAACTTGGTAATAAAACCGTAATTCCTATAAATGTGTATCATGGAAAACTACAGGTATATGGTTTCAGGATCGATGATTTCGCCTATATTACAGACGCCAAAACTATTCCTGAAGAGTCTCTGGAAAAATTGAAAGGTGTTAAACACCTGGTTTTAAACGCACTTAGAAAAGAACCTCACTACACACATTTAAATGTAGAAGAAGCCCTGGAAATTGTAGATATATTAAAACCGGAATCAACTTATTTTACGCATATAAGTCATCATTTAGGTTTTCATGATGAAGTCCAGAAGGAATTACCGGACAACGTATTTTTAGCCTATGATAATTTAAAAATCAATGTTTGATGAGAGAAAAAATATTTATGTTTCTGTTTTTCTTTATGTTGTTGCTATCAATTTACATCTACGTTAGTGCAGAAAAAACAGTCATGTTGAAAGATGCAGAAATAAACAAGCTTCAAGAAAAACTTGAAGCTTGTAAATAAAGTATATGTTAGTTGTTATTAGTCTTTAGAAGAATTTACAGCTAGTGTGTAAACTACTAATCCAAAACCAATTTTGTTGACGGCATCACCAATATTATAAACAACGTTCATAGATTGTTGTGCAGCTTCTATATCAGATACAAGTTGCATTCCAAATAATCCACCTTCAGTACCTAAAATATATCCTAGCGGATAGATAGCCCATCCAACTAAGACGAACCAACATAAGATTTTATGTGCTTTCAGTACAAATCCACCAGCTTGTTCTGCCAATTTTTTGGCTTCTCCAAACCAGATAATGTATACAATAATAAAGTATGCTATACCTGAAATAAGACCCCATACCCATTGCATTGTTGGTTGACCAATAGCTATAGCTTCTCCAAAATATCCTGTTACAAGCATAACAACAGACCAGAATATCAATTTCCACATCAAGGATTTCTTAGCTCCGGCTGCTCTTAAAATTAAGAAGAATTCAACACACATTAATGGTACAGTTAATACCCAGTCAACATATCTGAAAAATGTCGGTGATTCCTGTACGGCATCCCAATAATCTCTCATGTAAAAGTAGTGGACTGCGGCAATGAAAGTAATTAGCCCTGAAACCAATACAGATGTTCTCCACTTTTTATCAAATTGGTTTAATGATAAAAAGAAAAAGGCCGATGCGGCCATCATAGCCATACTTCCTACGAAAAAAGTAAAGCCTGTGTAATCGTCATTGGCGATTTTTGACATTTCGCCTAAAAATAATAATGTTCTCATAGCATTTATAATTTAGTTTTTGTTTAATCAAATATAGTAAAGAATTGAACAAAAAATTTTAATCAATAATTTAATTTGCTTAATTTTAGCACCTATTCAAAATATTATATGAAAATTTATAAATATATTATTGTATTAAGTTTTTTAGGATTGTGGCTAAACTCGTTTATTCCGTCAAACTACCTTTATATATTGGGCTTGGTTTTAATACTGACTTTTGGTATTCTACACGGCGCAAACGATATAGTAATTATAAATAGAAGTTATAAAACCCATTTAATCAGTAGTTTATATAAAACCATTTTGTTTTATTTAACAATTGTAGCTACGTTTGCCCTTTTTTTTGTGTTTTTGCCCGATTTAGCCTTATTTGCGTTTGTTTTGATAAGCGCTTACCATTTTGGTGAACAACATTGGCAACTAATCCTGAAAACATCAAATAATTATATAAGCTCTGTTTTTGAATTTATTTATGGCAGTTTGATTTTTTGTTTGATTTTCTATTTTCATCAAACTGAAGTTGAGAAAATTGTTGAAAACATTTGCGGGTATTATGTCAATCTTGACTTTCTCAAATATTTATTAGGCGTTTTATGTATTTTAATTTTTACCTTCAGTTTGTATTTTAATAAAACAAACAGATTATTTAGATTTCAACTTACTGAACAATTGCTCTATTTGTTGGTTTTGGCTATAATTTTTAGAGTGACAGACCTGATGTGGTCATTTGCCATATACTTTGTTTTATGGCATAGTATACCTTCATTGAATGACCAGTTACAATATATTTACGGGGAGACATCAAAAACTACGATAATAAAGTATTTTAAACAGGCTGTCTGGTATTGGTTGGCTTCTATTATAGGCTTATTCGGGTTTTATTGGTTTTTAAAAGACACCCAAATTTTTGAAGCACTCTTATTTTCGTTCATTGCAGCCATTACCTTTCCACATGTTTTGGTGATTACCAAAATGTTTAAAAAGAAGAACAATTAAAATTTACTCATCCAGTCTAAAACCGCCTTGAAATTATCCTGACTTACACCATGTCCAACGGGAAATTCTTTAAATTCACATTCAATCCCCAGTTCATTTAATACCTCAGGTGTTTTTCTGGCCCATTCCACAGGAATAACCTGATCTACGCTACCATGCGAACTAAAAATGTTGAGGTTTTGAAGGGCATTTGTATCTCCCATTTCAATCATATTTTTATCGATATAACCACTTAAGCCAATTACATTTTTGATGAGATGCGGGTAGGTTAGGGCAGTGGCAAAGCTCAAAATAGTTCCCTGGCTAAACCCAAACAGGGTAATATTGTCTTTGTTAATATTGTAGGCTTCAAGGGCCTCGAGGATGAAATTCCTGATCTTATCTCGGGACTCAACGGCTTGTGCGGTATCACTGAATTTATTTGAATTTGCATCAAAATTTATAGCATACCAGGCATTTCCCATTGGCTGCAGTTTGTAGGGTGCCCTGACTGAAATTATGGTGTACGCTTTAGGTAAATAATTGGCAAAACTAAACAAATCATTCTCGTCACTTCCATACCCGTGCAGCATAAGAATTAAAGGTGAAGGTTGATCTGATTCCGAAGGTTTTACAAGATGTGTTAAGCTTAGAGGTTTAGTTGTCATTTAAATTACTTTAAAAAGTTTTTGAAATAAGTTGCCTAATAGTGGCACGAGATTTTTCTTGCCGGAAATTGCCCCTAAAAAACCATATATCCACAAAATAGAATAAAAAATATAAAGTGAAAACGTTATCGTCCATTCATCAAAACCACTGACTAAAGGTGTCAAAACAATAAATATAAAGTGCAGCCCAAAAGACTGTCTGATGTGAAATCTTGCAAATTCATGTCTATCTTCCATATTCATAAAAATAGATATGATACTGCCGAGAAAAAAGAACAAATAACTTACAATCGCGGCAGATTTACCTTGTGGGGATTTACTGTTATTCTGAGACATAACACTTAGCTTTATTAATTATACCATAGGCTTTACCTTTAAGGCTTTCTCCTAAAAAAATGGCATTTTTTGACTTAGAATATATATCGTTTTCATTAAAATCCCAATCTGCATCAGGGTCAAAAAGACTCATAATGGCGGGTTGATTTAGATCAATTTTTGAAGTTGAGGCATTAAACCTTGATTTGCCTCTGGTTAAAACTTCAATTGACAACTCCAGGCCAAGTATTTTGTGAAGCGCTCCAAAGGCAGACTCCAAGCCAATACTGCCAAATTCAGCATGTTCAAATTCTGTGTTCTTAAGTTCAATATTTAAAGGCAGATGATCACAGGTTACCATGTCTATAATGCCATTTTTTAATCCTTTAATCAATGCTTCCTGGTCTGATTTTTCTCTGAGTGGAGGCCAGATTTTATATTTTGAATCGAAACCTTCAAGAGCTTTATCTGAAAAATAAAGGTTAGAAAGAGCTACACTGCAAGTTACATCATAACCTTCAGCTTTAGCCTGCCCTATCAAATCGACCGATTGCGCAGTAGAAATACAACAAAAATGCACTTTAGCTTCTGTGTATTTAACCAATTCCAAGTCTCTTTTCAATTGAATAATCTCAGCCATTCTTGGTACAGCCTTGAGGCCTAAGGCCGTACTAACTGAGCCTTCGTGCATTTGTGTGTCATGGCTTAAATCTTTGTTTAAAGCAAAAACCTGAACTAAACCATTAAAGCTTTTGGTGTACTGCATTGCTATCTTTAAAAGATTAGCATCACTTATTGAAAGTTTGTAATCTCCAAAAGCAACAGCCCCATTGTTATGCATGTCATAAAGCTCAGCCATATGATGACCTTCAGATTTTTCTGTCAGCGCACCAGTGGGTAAAACTTCGACCATATGTGGTGATGTTTTGTTAATGATGTGCTGGATATAACTGGAATTATCTAAAACGGGATAGGTATTTGGATTTAAAACCAGTTGTGCAAAGCCGCTTTTCATTGCAGTATCCAGGCCATTTTTTAGAGTTTCCCGCTCCTCAAGCCCAGGCTCGCCAAATGATACTGAAGAATCAAACCAGCCGGATGAAATGTGTAAGTTGTTTAAATCAATAACTTTATCGGCCTTTGAGTCTATTTGGTCTTCAATCTTACTTATTATTCCGTCTTTAATAAGTATATCCTTTGTGAGTTGATGAAAAGGACTATTAGCATCTACAATTTTAGCTGATTTGAGAAGCAATACCATAAGGACTTATTTTATAAACCGCAACAAAAGTAATTCAATAATCATAAATATCAAGGCTAAAATTATAAACCATTTCCACAAACTCTTTATTTCGGTGCTTTTGTAAAATTCCTGGGTGTAGTCACTAAAACTTTCAAAGATATTTGTGCTTTTGAAATTGTTCAGGTCATAATATTTAAGGTGGTTTTCTATTCTTTTGCTGTTAAATGCCAAAACGTCTATGCTGTCTTTCCTGGCGTTTACAAGGTGGTAATGTCCTGAATTTTCAGGATAGTTTAAAAAACTGATATTGATATTTCTTCCATCTGTTTTTTGTCTTGGGATAAAACTAAAATCCCCTTTAGACAGAGATAAGACCTCGTCTTGCTGTAGATTTTCATTTAACTTTACTTCATAGTTGTCTCCCATATACAAGTACAGAATTTCTTTGTTTTTTGCACTTAAAGCGATGTTGTAAAAGCTTAATACCACGAGAGGAGACTGCGCAAAATTTGAATTATCTGAAATCGCTGCATTAAATCTGAAAATTTGTTTATTTGATTCTAAAAATGCTAAACTGTTACTGAAAGAAAGTGCTTTCTCAGCACTAAAGTTTGCGTAGTATGAATCAAAAGATGGGTAATCAAAATTCTGAACATCTTCTGTAAAAACACCCTCAAAAATTGGATGATCCAGGTTTATTCCGGTAAGTTTGATAGTATTTTCGTTTAAACTTGCGTAGGGCTCCAATTCAAGTTTGCCAAATAGCCTGTTATAACTGTCTGTATTTGCTTTTTTTGAAGGGATAATAATCAAAACACCACCTTGTGATGTATAATTGGTTATGGCAATATTTAGGGCATTTGTAAGATCATCTAATTCATTAAGTATAACCACATCGGCTTTACTGATTTCTTCAAATTCTAATTGATCAGCGATAACTTGTTTAAAGTCAAATCTTTGATTTTGGTAAATCCTGTCCAAATAGCCTGTGGATTTTTCAGAAACAGCCAATACTTTTATCAAATCCGGCTTTGAAATTGAAAAATAAAGGGTGTTGTCGTAAGTCAAACCAACGTCTTCGATTTCAAGCCTTCCAAATTGAAGTTCCTCATCATTTAAGTTGAAACTATATGACTTAAGGCTTTCTTTTTCAAAATTTATACTAAATCTACCTAATAATTTATCGTTATCGTAAATTGAAACAGGGAGGCTTTGAGTGACAGGCTCTGAAGCAGAAATTTCAAAATTGAGCAATTTTTCGTTAGCGGTATTTTCAACATAGGCAGTGTCTATACTAAAGTTAAGCAGGCTCTGCGGTTTATAATCTATAAGGTTGCATTTGACGTTACTGTCAAAGCTAATTGAGTCATCGGTATTCTTATATTTTTGAAAATCAGATAAAACAATGATTTCTTTTTGACTGTTATCTGAATTACTGAAAGCAATTTCAGTTTTTTGCAGCATTTTATCGAAGCTCAAAGCAGCAGAATACAATTCTACATCAAATAGTAAAGATTTGAAGTCTTCAGTATTGAGGTTCTTGTAAACTTCATTATGTGTAATGAGATTATAGGTTTGATTTTCAGGTAGGGCTTCCAGGAGTTCTTCTTTGGCCTGAGTAAAAAGACTTGCCTTTTCACCTTTTAAGGACATACTGAACGAATTATCTAAAAATATACTGACTTCTTTTACCCGATCTGAAGTATTTGAATTTGGAATAAAGGGTTGTGCAAAAGCCAAAACCAAACAAGTTATGATAAGCATTCTCGTAATCAAACTCAGCCATTTTTTTAATTTTGAACTTTTTCTTGAAGAAATGACCAGTTTTTTGAGCAAAGCCACATTTGTAAAGGGCTCAGGCTTAAACTTTCTGAGTTGAAATAGGTGAACAATAATAGGAATAGCCAGCGCGAAAAGTCCGTATAAAATTTCAGGATGGTAAAACTGCATTCGGCTTATTTAATAATAGAAACACAAATATACATAACCCTCAAAGCTATCAAGTGCCTTTAACCTAAATTATATAATTTGCTATGATTTTTTCTGTTAGCTGGTGGTATATTGTAATCGAGAAGTTACTTTTCTATTGAGAACATGATATTGGTATATACACCAAGTTTAGAATCTACTTCTATCTTACCGCCAAGGTTGTGAATAAGTTTCCGTACAGTAGAAAGGCCAATACCATTACCTTTTTGGCCTCGTCTGTCTCTCTCGGCAATAGTAGAGAAAAGTTTAAAAATATCTTTTTGCTTGTCTTCAGGAATTCCCATACCATTATCTTTCACACTAAAGAAGTAATAGTCATCAGATTCCTTCAGGTCTATATCTACAATTATTTTTTCTTTGTCGTTGTATTTGATGCTATTGCCTACGAGGTTCAAAAGTATTTGTTCCAGTGCAGTTTTGTTGCAGTTTAATACCGTGTTGTCCTTAGGCATATTGATATCACAATTATCATTGACGTCTAACAATTCTATAATATCTTCAATAAGTTCTCTGACCTCGACCTCTTCTCTGTATTCGCTTTCTGTAATCTCATCACTTTTGTAGTGCATGAGAATATTAGTGATATAGTCGCTCATTTTAAAAGCAGATTGCTTGAGATTATTAAGGTACTCAAATCCGGCCTCATCTATCACTTTTTTATACTTAGCTTTAAGGATATCTATAGTAACAATGATATTTGATAAGGGCATTTTCATGTCATGAGAAACAACACCTGCAAAGTTCTTCAGTTGTTCATTTTTTTCTCTCAAATTCTTTTGAACTTCTCTTAGGTTGTCGTTTTTGGCCCTAAGTTCCAAAAGTTTTACGACTTGATTTGAAAGATTTTGCAGTGCAATTTTTTGTCGGTCGTTGAGTTTTCTAGGTTCAAAATCTACGACACATATTGTTCCCAATACAAATCCGCTTTCGTGTACAAGTGGAGCACCTGCATAAAATTTAACCCCTTTTTCCACTACAAAAGCGTTGTTTTTAAACAGCTCATGTTTTGTGGTGTCTTCTATCTCGTAGATGCCGCCGGGATTTTTTATGGCATGCGTACAAAAAGAATCGCTTCGTTTGGTTTCTTGTTCCTGTAAGCCAATTTTTGATTTGAACCACTGTCTATCTCTATCAACAAGGCTTATAAACGCTACGGGAGTGTCACAAATAAATGAAGCAAGAACTGTTAACTCATCGTATTCCTTTTCCTTTTCGGTATCAAGAATGTTGAGTGATTTTAGCGCTTTTAGTCTTTCTTCTTCATGAAGTGTGGTTTGGGGCATAAAATATTTTAATCTAAAAGTTGCAATTTAAGAAAAAATTAGACCATTTAAGTATTAAAATAAAAAAACCGCTCCAATTCTGATAATTTCAGAATGAAGCGGCTTAGATGTATGTCAAAAAGGATTAAGCCTCGGCTACAACGTCAAATGAAAAATCTATAACCACTTCTCTGTGGAATCTGATTTTAGCGTCGTACTGACCTAACCTTTTGATGTTTCCACCAAAAATTGAAATAAACTTTTTGTCAATTTCTACACCTTTTTCTGCAAGAGCATCACTCAGGTCAGCGTCTGTTACGCTACCAAATAACTTATCTCCTGCGCCTGCTTTAGCAGTAATTTTAAGGTCTAATCCATCAAGTTTTGCTGCATCTTCCTTAGCTTGCTTGATAACTTCTTCTTCTTTATGAGCGCGTTGTCTAAGATTTTCTGCCAATACCTTCTTAGCTGACTCTGTAGCTAGTACGGCGTAACCTTGTGGTATTAAATAATTACGGCCATAGCCATTCTTTACAGAAACTATATCGTCGGCAAAACCTAAATTATCAACGTCTTTTTTTAATATTAATTCCATGTTCTATCGTTTTTATTTAAGTAAATCACCTACATAAGGCATTAAAGCTAAATGTCTCGCACGCTTAACAGCTTGAGCAACTTTTCTTTGGTATTTAAGCGAAGTACCTGTTAGACGTCTTGGTAAGATCTTACCTTGCTCATTTACAAATTCCATCAAGAAATCTGCATTTTTGTAGTCAACGTATTTTATACCGGCTCTCTTAAAACGGCAATAGCGTTTTTTACTTTTTGTTTCTATGTCTAAAGGCGTTAAATATCTGATTTCGCCTTCATTCTTTTCTTTAGATTGTTCTTCAATTTTTGACATGGCTTAAGCTTTTTTGTTCATTCTTTTTTCTCTTTCTCTTGCCCATTCTACGGCATACTTGTCTAATTTGACAGTTAGGAAACGCATTACGCGTTCGTCTTGTCTCATCATCAATTCCATAGTGTCGATGGCAGTTGCATCAACCTTGAATTCAAGTAAATGGTAAAAACCACTTTTTTTGTTCTCGATAGGGTAAGCCAACTTTTTGAGTCCCCAATCTTCTTTGTGTACAATCTCTGCACTTTCAGATTTTAGATAATCTTCAAACTTTTTTACTGTTTCCTTTATCTGTTCTTCAGATAAAACGGGATTAAGAATGAAAACAGTTTCGTACTGGTTCATATTTATATTTTTAAATTAAACGGGTGCAAAAATACGCTTTTTAATTTTATTAGCAAGTCCTTGAAGATAAATGTTTTTGGGTTCGTAAAAATAAAAACAAAATTCTTTATTTTTTAATTATTTTAATCGTGGCTGCGCTTTTTTTACTGTAAATTCTTAAAAAATACACACCTGCTTCCAAGACTTCCACGTCTATAAATTCATGAACAGAAGAATAAGAATTAATCAGTTTGCCATAAATATTATAAATTTCTGCTTTTACGATTTCTATTTGGTTAGGATTATCAAACCATAACTTATCCTGGACTGGATTGGGGTAAACCGATATGGCATTTATATTTTCAAAATCTGTTACGGATAGAGTGCAGGTAGATGATAAATTGACTGGTACATAAGCGTAACCGTTCCAATCCAATGGCTGTGTAATAACATTCCATGTATTATACGGAAATGCATTAGAGTTAGCAGCTTGGGCATCATTAACATTTATACAAACTGGAAAAGTGTGGGGTGGATCCCAATACTCATGATCTAGATTTATTGTTAAATTCGTACGTGTTATGTTGGGATTTTTCAGATTTATTATTGATGTATTGTGCTTGTTATACAAACTAATATATTCTAAATTTGGTAAATTGCTGAAATCCAACCCTGAGACGCTTAAAAATGGGCCTGAATCTACACTAGAATCATCTGCTATAAATTCTCTAAGACTAAAATTTGAATTGAAAACATCTGCTGGACTGCCAGAAAGATTGATCCAAAGATTTGAAAGATTAAGAATTTCAAGAGAAGAAAAAGCTTCTATGCCTGTAAAATTTGTTATTATGTCATCATCGTTATAAAATGATGGATTGTACAAATTTGAAAAGTCTAATGCAGTAATATTCTCAATATCAGCAGTCAATACCTGCCCGTTTACAAGACCATCGCTATCAATATTCAAATCAATGAGGGCTTGCTCAAAGTTTTGGTCGGGAATGGCTGTGGTCTGGGCTTTTACGGCAATTGAGCTAAATAGCAGTAATCCAATGCTTATGCAAATTATATTTTTCATGAAAAGAAGTTCATAAGTCAAAAACTTATTTCTTTGTTAAAATACTTAACATTTCTTTTTTGACCAAAGTTTAAAGTAAAAATTTTAATAAAAAGTGGAAATCAAATTAATCAAGAACAAATAAGCCATGAATTGGTATAATCCCTATTTTTGCACTTTTAAAATTTAAGACATGTCTATAGACTCAACTTATACCCCAAAGAATGTTGAACAAAAGTGGTATGACTACTGGAGTAAGCATAATTTTTTTCACTCAGAAATTAATGAAAAGCCATCTTACACAATCGTTATTCCGCCACCGAATGTAACAGGTATTTTGCACATGGGACACATGCTTAATAATACTATTCAAGATGTTTTAATCAGACGTTCTCGCTTAAAAGGTTATAATGCGTGTTGGGTGCCAGGAACAGACCACGCGTCTATTGCTACTGAGGCCAAAGTCGTGGCGAAATTAAAGGCCGAAGGCATCAACAAATCAGATTTAAGCAGAGATGAGTTTCTGAAACATGCCTGGGAATGGACTGAAGAATACGGTGGTAAAATTTTAGGACAATTAAAACGACTTGGGGCTTCATGCGATTGGGACCGTTTGAAATTCACCATGGATAATGACATGTACGAATCTGTAATTCAGGTATTTGTAGATTTGTACAATAAAGGTTTGATATACAAGGGCTACCGCATGGTTAACTGGGATCCGGAAGCCAAAACAACACTGTCTGATGAAGAAGTAGAGTACCAGGAAAAACAAGGGCTGCTATACTATGTGAAATATCCGATTGTAGATTCAGATGAATCTGTTGAAATCGCCACTACAAGACCGGAAACTATTTTTGGCGATACTGCTATTTGTGTAAATCCTAATGATGAACGTTTTACACATCTCAAAGGTAAGAAAGCTTTAGTGCCTATTGTTGGTCGTGAAATTCCTATCGTTTTTGACGATTATGTCGATATGGAATTTGGTACAGGCTGCCTGAAAATTACCCCTGCACACGACGAAAATGACAAGGCCATTGGCGAAAGACACAGCCTGGAAATTATAGATATTTTTAATGACGACGCCACCTTAAATGCATATGGTTTAGATTATAAAGGTCAGGATAGGTTTGAGGCCAGAAAGAACTTTGCTAAAGCATTAGACCAAGCCGGATACTTGAAAAAAACCGAAAATTATACCAATAAAGTTGGTCTTTCCGAAAGAACTAAAGCCGTTATTGAACCCAAATTGTCTGAGCAATGGTTTTTAAAAATGAAAGACATCGCCAAGCCGGCACTGGATGCGGTGATGAAAGATGAAAACATCAAACTATTTCCCTCTAAATTCAATAATACTTACAAACATTGGTTAGAAAATGTCAGGGACTGGAATATTTCAAGACAATTGTGGTGGGGCCATCAAATCCCTGTTTACTATCTAAAAACTGAAAATGGCTTCGACAAAAATCAATTTGTTGTAGCCAAAAGTGCTGATGAAGCCTTAAAATTGGCACAACAGGAGTTTAATAACTCAAAACTTACAGCTGAAGATCTTATTCAGGAAGAAGACAGCTTAGATACCTGGTTCTCGTCCTGGTTATGGCCTATTTCTGTTTTTGACGGTATCCGTAATCCGGATAATGAGGAATTCAAATATTATTACCCCACAAAAGATTTGGTTACCGGACCGGATATTTTATTCTTTTGGGTCGCCAGAATGATCATGGCAGGTTATGAGTTTGCCGATCAAAAACCTTTTGATAACGTCTATCTTACCGGTTTGGTTAGAGATTCACAACGACGAAAAATGTCAAAATCTTTGGGGAATTCTCCGGATGCCATCAAGTTGATTGACGATTTTGGAGCAGATGGTGTTCGAGTAGGCTTACTGCTAAGTAGTGCTGCCGGAAATGACCTATTGTTTGATGAAAGCCTTTGTCAACAGGGGAAATCTTTTGCCAATAAGATATGGAATGCCTACAGACTGATTGATTCCTGGGAAGTAGATGAGAGTCTGGAGCAACCCGAATCCGCTGCAATAGGTTTGGAATGGTATGAAAATAAATTTCAGTCATGTTTGCATGAAATTGAAGACCATTACAGCAAATACCGCATCTCTGATGTGTTGATGAGTTGTTATAAATTGGTATGGAACGATTTCTGTTCTTGGCTTCTGGAAATTTTAAAACCAGCTTATCAGCAACCTATAGATGCAAAATCTAAAACGGAATGTATCCGTATGTTTGAAGATAACTTGAAAATCCTTCATCCATTTATGCCGTTTATTACCGAAGAGTTATGGCATGGTATAAAAGACAGAACACCGGAAGAAGCCCTTATCATTTCAGAATGGCCAAAGCCCAAAACATTTGATGCAGAAATGATACAAAGCTTCGATTGGGCAGCAGATGTGATCACCCAGGTTCGTTCTGTAAGGAAGTCAAAAAATATTCCTTTTAAAAATTCAATTGATTTAAAAGTCGAAAACAAAGAAAATTGGAACACTAAACTTGATGGGATTATTCAAAAGCTCTGCAATATTGAAAATTTATCTTATGTAACAGAACAACAGGATGGAACGCTAAGCTTTAGTGTAAAATCAAACATTTATTATATACCTGTTGAAGGTTCAATAGATGTTGAAGCCGAAATTGAAAAACTGAAAAAAGACCTGGATTATTACACCGGATTTTTAGTTTCTGTTGAAAAGAAATTAAGCAACAAACGCTTTGTGGATAATGCACCGGAACAGGTTGTCAATAAAGAAAAACAAAAACAAGCTGATGCCTTAGCTAAGATTGAGAGTATTAAAGAGAGTTTGGAGAATTTAAGTCAGTAATTAGAGTGCGAAGTTATAAACTTCGCACAGCAGGTTTAGAGAATCTCAATAAATAGCACATAGATATTAACCCTTTGAAATAAAAAATGAAAACAATTTTAAATTTTTTAGCTGTGCTTTTTGTGACAACTTGTTTAGCACAAAAAGATTACAATCTTGAAATCAATGGTAAATTGATAGAGCTATCATTAAACGAGGAACAAACGGTAAATATTGATGGTAAGAAATTAAAGTTAAACCTTACAACCAAAGACACTTTAAGTTTTGAAAGTGAGTTGTTTAGTTTTAAATATGCCAATGACTTTAAAGTTTCCACATTAGAATTGGAAGAAGGAATAAAGCAGGTCATGTTAATGACAGCCGAAGGTTCTGGCGTCATTATTCAGGAGTATACTTCTATAAATCCTACTATGTTGAATGAAATGATGCTTACAGAAGTTACCAAAGAGAGCTTGAACTACGGTTATGAGATGACAAGAGAAAAATACAATAAGACTTTAGCCTCAGGCCATGAGATTTTAATTCATAAGGCTGTTTTGACTTATAAAGGCGATAAAAGTATTTACGAAGTCGCTTCCATAGGCGGTGTGGATGAAGGTATTTTAATTATGACTATGATATCATACGACGCTATGAGTTCACAAGGTGTCAAATTAATTAATGGTATGTGGAATTCATTGACCTACAAATCAGTGAAATAATGCGTCTCGCTGTCAAATATTTGAAGTTTAAATATATTATAAGCCATAATCTGTAGGAGTTGTTCATGATAGAAGACCTGAAAGGTTTTCAAAACCTGTCAGGTCTATACTTTCTACGATAAGAGTAATTTTTCCAAAACTTCTTCTACGCCATTCTCATTGTTAGATTTAGTCGAAAATCTCGCTGTATTTTTTACATCAGGATGCGCGTTTTGCAAGGTTTTCAAAACCTGTCAGGTCTAAGAATAACTAGTTTCTTGACTTTATTCAACAAGGAATTTGGTTATTTTCGTGTATTTATTATTTGTTAGTTTTATTAAATACATTCCTTTAGATAATTCTCCGACATCTAAATAATTTAGACCTGGAATTAATTTCTTGTTTTTATAAAGAAGTTTTCCTTTCAAACTGAAAATTTCTGCCGTTGCTTGTTCATTTAAAGTAATATTAAATTTTCCATTATTAGGATTGGGGAATAAGTTTATGTCTCTTAGCGATGTTTCAGTAGTAGAGAGGTTATTTACTCCGAATACTCTTACTTGACTTAAAATAGTTGAGGTATTAGTTCCAATACTTATAATATCTCCGGAAGTATTCATGTCAACATCGCCACCCGATTGTATTCCTGCTAACTCTCCATTTATCTCTAAAATCTCATCCCATTGATTGGTATTTGTATTTAACTGAAATAATTTATTATTCCCGGAACCCTGACCATTAGCACTACTACTAACTATTCCCGCTAAAACTCTATTCCCAGTTGCATTTATAGCCACGTCTGAACCTAAAAAAACAAAGGGTTCGTTACCAGTAACAATATTGCCTGTCTGCACCCATTGATTATTTACCAAACTATAAACTGCAAATGCACCAGCACTTGTATTTGATTCAAAAGAAGTAGGTGACGATATAACAATTTTGTCCCCAGTAGAATTTAGTTTGGTTTTTATAAAAATATTAGAATTAAATATTTGAAGAGGGGTATTAATATCATTGCCTATTTGTTGCCATGTATTATTTTGAAGCTCAAATATCTTTACATCATAATTTGCAATGGATCCGTTACTGGAGTTGTTTACATAATAAGAAATTCTATCTCCGGAAGAATTTATGTCAAAACTCCGTAAAGTGTTTAGCCCTATAGAGTTTATCAAATTCCATGTATTTCCATCGAATTCATAGTATAATATGTCGCCTTGTTCATCTGAAAAAAATATCCTATTCCCATCATTGTTTATAAAGACAAAATTTCCAAATAAAGTGTTTCCACTGTTCAACACAAAATCACTTCCTTTTTGATTCCAAGAATTTCCATTCCATTGGAATACTGATACGGTTTCGGGAACGCCCAGACTTGGTTTCCCAATAATTAGAGTATTTCCATCTCCGCTTATCACTGGATTACCACCGTCAAATTGAGAATTACCTGATCTTTGTTGCCATTGGTTATTTACAAAATCATAAACTTCAATTACCTCTGAATTTTGAGGAAAAAGATTTGAAACAACTATTGTATTACCATCATCATCTAATGAATGTGTGCCCGAATAATCAACGAATTTGTTACCCAATAAATTCTGTGAAGCTAAAGTGTAACTGAAAAAAATCAATATTATATTTATAAGAATTTTCATTTTTTATTTTTAAAATTATGAAAAAACAACTTTAACTATTTGATTTAATTAATTATTTAACACATTCTGTGTAGAATATAAGACCTGACAGGTTTTCAAAACCTGTCAGGTCTGTAATTTCTAAGATTGCAGTAATTTATCTAAAACTTCTTCTACGCCATTCTCATTGTTAGATTTAGTTGAATACTTCGCCGTATTTTTAACATTAGGATGCGCATTTTCCATGGCATAACTGAAGTCAGCTAGTTTTAACATTTCAATGTCATTATTAAAATCACCAAATACCATAGTCTCTTTAGCGCCTATGTCCATTTCTTTTTGAATCATTTTTAATGCATAGGCCTTATTGGCTTCAATGTGTGAAATATCTAACCAATTTTGACCGGAAACAATAACCTGATAATCACCTTCAAAGCTCTTTACATAAGGATAGATATATTCTTCAGAAGAATCAAAATGAAATACAGCAATTTTTAAAAAATCATCATCCTCAACTTTTAATAAATCATCCACACATTCTACAATGGTGTAATAATTTTTTAGGCGTTTGTAAAATATATCGTCTTTAGAATCAATATAAGCCGCTTTGCTTCCGCATAATACGGGATAGCAGCTTTTAATTTTTCTTAGCACCTCAATGCATTCTGAAACATCTTTTTTTGATAATTTAAGTAAAACTTTAGTTTCATTGGAATGCTGAATGATTCCACCATTTTCACCTATAATGCTAATTTCAGATTTAATTTCGCTTAGCTTTTCCTGAATGCTTTGAAATTGTCTGCCGCTTGCAGCAACAAAATGTATATTTTTTTCTTTTAATTTTTGAAACTGATCATAAAAGCGAGGACTTACCTCATGATTATCATTAAGAAGTGTGCCGTCCATATCTGTTACAACAAGCTTTATTTTTGAAAAATCCATTATTTCATTTTGGAACAAACTTAAGAGAACATTACGAATTACGACAGGATAGACATTAAAAGAATATTAATTCTAAGGAATTCTGATTTCACCGGTATCTGTATTTTGAAGTTTAAGAATATCTCTTGAATTATGGGCAAAAATTGCTTCATTCCCTCTTAATGCTACAGGGGCTTTGACAACCTCAGGATTGTTTTGAATAATTTTCAAGGCACTAAATTCATCGATATCTGGTGTTCTCCCAAATTTAGAGACCACCAGTTCATGTTCTAAATCTACAAAATCAATGACGCTGATATTAAGAAGTTCTGCCATTTCAGACCAGTGGGTTTGACTTATTCTTGTTTTTTCAATATCAATGGCCTGAACAGCGGCTTCATTAGCGTTTGCTATTGCAATACACTTTTTAGAATTTAAGTGTTTTGGATGATAATAAAGGTTTATTAAATTGTCTTTTCTTGAAATCATAATTATTTTTTTCTTAAATAACAATATCTTTCTTGAAGATTCAACCACAAACCGTATTTTTAGTAAAAATTTATACCTTACACGAAAATTTAGTTTATTTGGTTTATGAACGATAAAAAAATTGCAATAATTGGTGCTGGTGTCAGTGGCCTTGTGGCTGCAATTAATCTTGAAAAAGCAGGATTTAAGCCAATTATTTACGATAAAAAAGACAGAGTAGGCGGCAGAGTACAAACAGACTATATTGATGGCGAAATATTTGATAAAGGATTTCAGGTTTTATTACCAAATTACCCTGCTGTTCAGAAATATTTAAATTTAGAATTATTACATCTAAAATATTTTACCTCCGGGGCTTTTGTTTTTAAAAAAGGATATCACGGTAAATTAGGTAATCCAAGTCGCGACTTTGACCTCTTGTTTCCCACATTGTTTTCTAAGCTTGCCTCATTTTCAGATAAAATGAAAATATTAAAGCTTACAAGAATGTTATCAAAAAAATCTTTTGATAATATATTCAACGCAGAAAGTAAATCTACCCTAAACTACCTTAAAGATTTTGGCTTTTCTGATAAAGTGATAGCCAATTTTTTTAAACCTTTTTATGCAGGTATTTTTTTGGAGGATGAACTCAAAACATCCAGCAGAATGTTTGAGTTTACCTTTAAATTGTTTTCAGGCGCTAAAGCCGGAATTCCGGAAAAAGGGATTCAGGCCATTCCAAATCAACTTGCAAATAAGTTAAAACAAAGCACTTTTCATTTTAATACATCAATTGAAAGTGTTGTAAATAAAAAAATTACATTCTCTGACGGCAAAACAACAGATGCAGATTTCGTCATTATCGCGACAGATCCATCATCTCTCATTCCAAATTTAAATAACCAACAAAGCAAGTGGAAAAAGGTAGATAATCTGTATTTTGAAGTTAAAAACCGGGTGATTAATTTGCCCATGATTGGTTTGGTTGCAGAAGAAGATGCTCTCATTAATAATTTTCATTACCTCAAATTAGCTTCAGCTTTAAATCAAATAATCTCTGTAAGCGTTATTAAATCGCATAATCTAAATGATGATGAGTTGGTAGCAAACGTAAAGAAAGAACTGCAGGAAATTTGTGACATAGAAACTGTAAAACTGCTAAAGCACTACAAAATATCACAGGCCTTACCTGATATAATGGATGTGAATTATCAGATTCCACATACAGAAACCAAACTGAAAGACAATATTTTTCTTGCCGGCGATGTACTTTCTAATGGCTCTCTTAATGCCGCAATGCTAAATGGCGAATCTGCTGCAAAAGCTGTGATCGAACATGTAAACGGTCTGACGCTGGACATGGCCTGAATATAAATGATAACTTTTACAGAATATGATTGATCTAAGAAGTGATACCGTCACAAAACCAACAAAAGATATGCTCATTTTTATGCAAAAATGTGAGGTTGGAGATGATGTTTACAAAGAAGACCCAACAGTAAATGATTTAGAGGATTATGTTGCCGATTTGTTTGGGATGGACGAAGCGCTTTATTTTCCAACCGGGAGTATGGCTAATCAGGCCGCCATAAAATTGCACACACAACCTGGTCAGCAACTCATTTGTGATAAATACGCTCATGTATATCATTATGAAGGTGGAGGTGTGTCTTTTAATTCCGGTGTTTCCTGCAAATTGGTTGACGGGCATCGTGGAAAAATAACGGCAAAACTGGTAGAGGAAGCCATAAATCCACCGGACTTTTACCATTCGCCACTTACGAGTTTGGTTTGTTTAGAAAATACCACCAACAAAGGTGGTGGAGCGTGTTATGATCTAAAAACTATGCAGGAGATCAGAACCGTATGCCGTCAGAATGACCTGGGTCTGCACCTAGATGGCGCAAGATTGTTCAATGCATTGGTTGAACAAGACTACACACCAAAAGATCTGGGTAAGATATTTGACACGATCAGCATTTGTTTATCTAAAGGACTGGGCGCGCCAATGGGTACAGTTTTAGTTGGTAAAAAAGAGTTGATGAAAAATGCCATGCGTATAAGAAAAGTTCTGGGTGGAGGAATGCGTCAAATAGGGTATATGGCTGGATGTGGTTATTACGCACTTCAACATCATGTAGAAAGGCTAAAAGAAGATAACGACAGAGCAAAAGCTATTGGACAGCATTTGGAAAGTTTAGATTACGTAAAATCAGTAGAGCCTGTAGAATCTAATATTGTAATTTTCTATCTTGACGATACGATTGAAGAAATGGACTTTATGGACTACCTAACCGATAATGATATTAGGGTAAGTCAGATGGGTGAAGGCAAATGGAGAATAGTTACGCATCTTGATTATACTAAAGACATGCATGAATTCACACTTGATGTCCTCAGTAATTTTCAATACTAAATTTCAGGTTTTATAACTAAGGGGATGATTTCTTTTTCAGGCAGACGATAATAGTCTCTTTCATGAGCTGAAAAATTATCGGTATATGTGATAGGTTTCACTTCAAAACCAACCTGTTTCAGCTTATAGAAATAATCCAAACCATAAACCCTGACGTGGTCATACTGACCAAAAATTTTAGTACGTTCCCTTGGGTCTGTAATGCTGTTGTCTTCAAAAGTCTCTTGTCTGTTGTAATCCTGTGGTATTTGTAAAATGGCCCAGCCATTCGGCTTTAGAATACGGTAAATTTCATTTAGGGCTTTGGTATCATCAGGTATATGTTCAAGGACATGATTGCATAAAATCACATCAAAGCTATTATCTTCGAAAGGCAAATCACAAATATCAGCTTTTACATCAGCCAGAGGTGAGTTAAGGTCGGTTGTAGTGTAATCAAGGTTTTTTAACTTTCTAAATCGTTTGTAAAACGCTTGTTCCGGAGCAAAATGTAGAAGACTTAGAGATTTACTAAAAAAGTCGGTTTCACTTTTTAAAAACAGCCATAATAATCTGTGTCTTTCCAATGATAACGTAGAAGGAGAAAGCACATTTGGTCTTTGTTGAGCATATCCGTAGGATAAAAATTTACGGAATGTTGAACCATCGATAGGATCCTTGTATCTTTTTCCTTTATAAATAATTTTTAAAAGTGGTCTAAAAACAAAGCTGATTCTTATTAGAAAAGGTCTTGGAAAAAGATTAAGAATAAATTTGAAAATTACATTCATACTTTGTTATGAAAGTGCCCAGAGCGGGAGTCGAAAAGGTTAATCTGTAAAATCTTCAATATCCCTATATCCGCTGTAACACTTTATTTTTTAAGGGGTTTAGCCCGTTTAATAATTTTTTTTCATTAATTTTGATTAAGCAAAATTAAACAAAATTAACCGTTTTCGGAATAAATTCGGAACTAATATGAATGTAAAATACAAAGTCATAAAAGGCAAAAAGAAGTATAGTAGTCTTTTGGTTCGTTTTTGGGATAGCAAAAGAATTGACCAAACTGCTTCAACTGGATTCCATGTCAAATATAGTGATTGGTCTAACAAAAAGCAAAGATTAAAAATTACGATTACAGATGCCAACTATGATGAAATTAATCACAAGCTTGAAAAATTGGAGCGTTACATTGTTAACCAATACAATTCAGATTTTAATTCTAATACTCCAATTCTAAAAAGTTGGCTAAAAGAAACTATAAGCTCTTTTTTTAATAGGGTTAAATCAGATGAAACTTACAAAGCTTACTTTGTGGATTGGTTCAAGATGTACACTGATGAAGTGCATAAAAAATTACATAGAGGAAAGCCTATTTCTAATGAAACAGTTAAAAAATATAAGGCTACACTAACAAAATTGCAATTATTTGAAGAGTATAAAGGTATTCGATATAAGCATGAGGATATAGACCTAAATTTTCATCGTGATTTTATAAATTATTGCAGAGAAAAGTTGGAGCTCATGCCAAACTCCATCGGAGTTTTTATAGGCAAGATAAAAGCTGTATGTAAAGAAATAGAATTACAAGGCTTACCGATCAATCCAATCTATAAACATAAGAATTTCGTAGTACCAGAAAACCCAACTTACGATATTTATTTAAATGAGGAAGAAATTGAAAAAATCATGAATCACGATTTTAGCCATTCTGAGAGATTAGATAATGCGAGAGATTTGTTTATCATCAACCTAAGAACAGGATTTAGAATTTCGGATTTAATGAAACTTAAAAAAGAAAATTTTCTTGGTGATAAGATTAATTTAACACCAGGTAAAACGGGGTTTAATCGGTCTATACCAATTCATCCGAATATTTCTACAACTCTTGAGAAACGCAATGGAGAATTACCTCGAATTATTTCACAACAAAAGTTTAATAAATACATAAAAGAGATTGCACAAGAAGTTGAAATTAATGAAAAAACATTTGGCTCTAAAGTTGTAAAAGGTGGTAAAAAGAAAGAAGGCTATTATGAAAAATGGGAGCTGGTTACAAGTCATACAGGAAGGAGAAGTGCAGCGACTAACTTGTTTTTAGAATTTGAAGGTGATGAAAGAATGGGAATGCGAGTAACCGGACATAAGAAAGTTGAAAATTTTGAAAAATACATTAAAGCCAGTGAAGATGAATATTTTAAGGCAGTAGAAAAAAAATGGCAAGAAAAATATAAAAGGTAAAATGGATAAGAATAGCATAAAATATATGGGTTGCTTAAGTAAAAATTACTTTAGTGAAATTACCCAATCAAAAATAGATTTTTTGATTGAAAAAGGCTTGATCGACGAGATAACCGAACCTAAAATGGAATACAATAAAGATTTTACCAAAGAACAAGTAGATAATTTCAACAAGAAACTGATAAAGGAGCAAGAATCTTATGAAAACGATATTTATTTTGATGTTTTTTTTATTTACAATAAACGTGAGTACAAAGTAAAAGAAGAAGTTATAAAAGAAATATATGACGTCTTAATGGAAAACATACGAATTTTTAAAAGCCAAGAAATTAGAACACAAATTGCTAAAATTAGTATTGAATTAAGTTGTAGAATAGATAAAGAACAAAAAATAGATTTTTTAAAAAAAGAGCTGGCTATTTTACCTAAGAGTTTTGATTTACTTCATTATATCGGAATTAATAGAGATAAAAAGCAACTCTTTGCATATTTCCATTTACATTTTCTCGATATGGAAAATGATTCAACTTTAAAATTTTACTTTGAAGGTGGTATTTATCCCTTTACCCTTCTGCGTAAAAATGATATTGCCAAATATACTGTTTTTGATAGTGAGCATCCATTAACACAGCGAATTTTACAATATTACACATTCACAAAAATTAGAAATTATATATTATTTGAGCTTAAAAAGCTCTCTACAAATAAGATTAATTCAAAAAATAAAAAAGACAAATCATCTACAAAGTTAAATAGTGAAAGCAAGGATGACTCATTAGAGAAAGAAAAAATATTCTTAACACTACAAAATGTGCTTGAAAAAAAACACAATTTTAAATTAGCTGACCATAAATTTAATAACACCGAAGAATTTAAATCTGATAATTTCCTTTATAGAGTTTTGTATTTAGATACCGTATGGGAATTGAATAAAGTACTGAGCTTATCAGAAAAAGAATTACCATTATATTTAAAGCCTCTCATAAATTATAAGTTTCATGATAAAAATGTGCAATTAGATAAATTTAAAGAGTTTTTAAGATTAGATGATCTTCAATACAAGAATAAAAAAATAAATAAATTGGCGATTGAGTTTTCTGATATTTTAGGTATGCAAACTCATTCAAGAATTAAAGCCTTTACTCCACTATTAGTAAAAAATAAAAATTCTTGGAGAGAAACGCAAAAAAAAAGGTACTACAATAGATACAAAGTTATCTATCAGATATTTAATGATTTAAGAATAATCAATAAATTACAAATCGAAGATTAAACAAAACTTAGATACTTTTTGGATACTTTTTAGCCCTTTTGTAGATACAACAGAACCCTTAATACCTTTTAATCTACTTTAATTTCGCCTTTGTAAACCCCAAAAAAACAAAGGTCATGAGCAAAAAAATCTTACAAATTGAAAACACTACTAATGAGGATTTCAGAAAAGAAATTCTGGATGGTGTAAAAGGCATTTTAACGAATTTTAAAAAGTATCCAGAACCAAAAGAAATTTTACTAACACGAGACGAAACAGCAGATATGCTTTCCATATCTCTGGTGACTTTATGGAAGCTTACCAAAAAAGATGTCATACCGGCTTACCGGGTTGGTACTAGAGTGCGTTATAAAAAATCTGATGTGCTTAAGGCGCTGAAGAAAATGAATCAATTTGAAAAATAAAAAACACAATCCAATGGTGAATTGTGTTTTTGATGTCATTTTGTGGAAATCTTGACACGGCAAAAATACAAATTATCATTGGTTTTAAAACAGTATTAACCAGATAATTAAAATATTATGCCATACATATCTAAACAAACAATAAACAATGTAAACGACTTATCTTTGGTAGATTCCATAGGTAAATACATTGAACTTAAAAAGAAAGGCGCTACATATGTAGGACTTTCACCATTCACAAACGAAAAGACCCCAAGTTTTCATATTAATCCTGCTAAAGGGATTTGGAAATGTTTTTCATCAGGAAAGGGAGGCAATAATGCGATGTCATTTATAATGGAACATATAGGCCTATCATATCCAGAAGCCATTAAAAAATTAGCCAATGAGAATGCGATTCAAATTGAATACGATAATTCTGAAAATGCAAAAAAATACCTGGAAGAACAGCATGAAAAAGAAAAACTTCATCAAATATTACAAAGAGTAATTTCGAAGTTTCAACAGGAATTTAAAAAATTGCCCGATGATCACCCAGCAAAACTTGAAGTTTACCAGCACAGGAAATATGATGATGATATAGTGAACCACTACGGTATTGGATATGCACCAGGGAAAAAATTCATCTACGATTACTGTGTTAAACAGGGCTTAAAAGATAAAGCCATGGAATTAGGTTTGATAACAGATCAATATGATAAATGGAGCAATCGAGTTATTTATCCACTTTTTGATATAAAAAGAGGACCTAGAACTGAAATTGGTTTAGCCGGTCGTAGAATTACAAATGACACGAAGTATCCAAAATGGATGAATTCCAATACCAACTTATTATTTAACAAAGATTCTTATTGGTATGGCCTGGATTCTGCTCGTCAGGAGATTACACTTCGAAAGGAAGCTTGGATAGTAGAAGGCTATAATGATGTAATTGCATTTCAGACACATGGAATAAAAAATACGATTGCCTCTTGTGGTACTTCTATTACAGAAAAGCAATTACTAAAGCTTAGAAAGTATTGTAATCGTGTGGTGTTATGCTTAGATGATGATAAGCCGGGCTTAAAAGCGACATTAAAAGCTATTCCAGAATTATTAAAAAATAATTTTAGAGTCTATGTTCAAGATCTTGGAGGTTATGATCCAGATGAATTTGTTAGGTTTTGGAACCCTACTTTAGATGATATGAACCTTTTATCAAAATCAACTGAGTTTAGAGATGATGGATTTATGCATTACCTCAAAAATACATTAAACGGAGACGCTGTAGATGATGCGATGAAAGCTAAAGAGATATTGACATTTATTTCTAAAATTGAAGATCAGGCTATGAAAGACATCTATATAGGTATGCTCCAAAAAGAATCTAAGGTCAAACTAACAAACTTAAAAAAATGGATGAAAGAAGCTGAAAAAGTGACTGATAAAAAGGAAGTGAATAATTTTACGTCTAATGAAGAATACCAACTACCAAAAGATGTCAAAGAACCACTGGATCAGCTACTGCCAACAATAAAGAAATACCGGCTTTTTATGGCTAATAACAAAATTTTTTGCCAAATCAAAAATAACGAACCACCCTATAATTTTGTTTGTGTAAGCAATTTTGATATAGAAATAATACAACATATGAGAGATGAACAATATCCAAGTAAATTAATTAGGATTAAAAATATACATGGTCAAAGTGCTGTTTTTGATATTCCAAGTAAGGATATAAATAAAGCTGATTCTTTTGAGACTGCAATCACTAATCATGGAAATTTCAGATGGAGAGGAAGCCGTCATGATCACGATTTATTGAAGACCTATTTGTTTGATAAAATGGGAACAGGCAGGAAAATAGACGTCTTAGGTTGGCAACCTGAAGGTTTTTGGGTATGGAATAATCTTGTCGTAGATAAAATTGGAAACAAAATTGAAATAGACAAGAATGGTTGCTTTATGTATGAAGGCATATCTTATTATCTGCCAAGTGCAAATTCTGTTTATGAGCTAAATCGTTTCATGTATGAGCCTCAAAAAAGATTTAAATCAAATAACTCACAAGTAAGCTTTATTGACTTTAGTGAGCAATTAATTAAGGTACATAGAAAACACGGTATGATTGGAATGCTTTTCACAGTAGCTAGTATGTTTCAGGATATAGTTGTAGATGAAATCAGAGGTTTTCCACTATTATTTTTATACGGGCCTGCAAGTTCTGGTAAGGATCAATTAGCAAACGCCTGTCAGTCTTTTTTGGGTACTCCGCAGGCTTCAATTAACCTTGAAGGCGATATAAGTACCGCAAAGGCGCATATCAGAGAATTTGCACAATTCTCAAATGGTATAGGACAATTATCAGAATATAAACCAGGCAATCCTAAGCTAGATGGGATGTTGAAGGGCCTTTGGGATAGAAACGGCTATAAACGTGGAAATCTTCAAAGTAATGTCTCTACTGATAGTATTCCAATTTTGTCTAGTGCTATAATAACTGGAAATTTTGAACCTAATCAGGATGCATTGATCACAAGGTGCATTTACGTTAACATGAATAAGACCTCATTTACTAACCAAGAGGAAGAAAATTTTAAAAAACTCAATGAAATCATAAAAGCTGGAATTTCTGGCTACACCAATGAGTTTTTACAACATCGGAAGTTGGTTGAAGAAACATTTATGGATCAATATACCAAATTCAAAAGAGAATTATGCGCATTAGTTGACAGTGAAACTAACTCAAGAATGATTACTAACCTGAGTATATTAGGTAGTTTTTACATGATTTTTAAAGATGTAATAGGATTTAGTTTCACACTGTCTGAGATTAAAGAGCACTTTATTAAAATTATTGAATTACAGATGGCTAAATTAAATTCTGCGAGTATTATCACCAGGTTTTTTGATTGCTTCCTGGCTTCAATGCGTGGCACATTTTCAGATCAAATAGTAGTAAATAGAGATTTTAGCGTAGAAGGTAATAAGCTCTATTTTCAATGGACGAATTGCTATAATAAGATTAGTCGGCAATGGTCTAGTCAGTACAAAGGGGAAGCCGCACCGAGTAAAAACGTCATGGCAGATGCCATAAAAAAGGATAAATGCTGGATTAAAACTAAAGATAGTCATCGATTTGCACCCGGAGCAGGCAATAAAACATCTGCTTATGTTCTAGATTTAGAAAAAATAGCCGTTAAAGATGAAATACTTTATGCTATAGAGTTTCAAGATCAAGAAAATTATTCGTCAAAAATTCCGAGTAATAAAAATAATCAGGATGAATTAGAAAAAGATGAGAATACAGAAAATGATTTGCCATTTTGAAATCGGACAATTCGGATAATACTTATTCTTTTATATATCAATAAGTTAATTATAAATAATTGTCCGAAAGGTAGTCCGATAAAGCCTGATATTGTCCGAACTTGAATTTGATGTTCGGACAGTATCGGACTTTTATTTATACATAAATGACTGAAAAAGAGATTTGTCCGACAATCCGAGCTGTCCGAAGTTGTATAGAGATAAATTATTTAAAATTTTAAACTTCTGAGTTCAATACATTGGTGCAATATATATTTTGTAATAAGCTTCAAATTAAAACAAAACTCTGTGAAACGTAGAGCAAAAAACATATGGCACTAATAATATAATTATCAAAAAACAATATCGGTAAACGTAAGACCTGATAATAGAAAACGCAAAACACAATATTTATAAACGTAAAAACAAAATATAACCCAACAATTACAATACAAAACACTAAAGCTACATATCAAAGACACAATACAATGAAACGTAAAAAACAAAAATTTGAAACATAAAAAAACCAAATTGAAACAATGAAGCAACGATACTAAATAAAATATGCAACAAAGACAGAATAGCGAGAAACGTAAAGCACGTAATTTAGAATCGGAAAAGCGATAATTTGCCATAAGATCACGCAATAATTACAATAAAATTAGGTAGCAAAAAAATCTTGAAAAGAAAGGCACGAAATTAAGAAACGTAAAAACAAACACTAACGTACCAATCGCTGTAAGATAACACATAATGGACAATACTCTGAAATGAAAAAACCCACGAAGTTGTGAAACGTAAAAACGAACGGTAAGGCAAGAATTGGACTAAGAGAATACATTAAGATATCATGTTCTGAAACGTTACATTGCACGAAAAAAGAGAAGTTTTTGGATAACCATCATGGCATAGCTAAGACCCCTAAAATGTTTGAAAAACCTTACAATTAATCTTAAAAACTCCTTTACATTTCCTGTTAGAAACATAAAAGAAACTACCATGGTCTCTAAATATATCTCATCAAAAATAAAAGGACATCGAATTTCTAACATAAAAGCAAAAAGTGATTATTAACAATTTGGAACGTAAATACAAACGAAACATAGCTTATTATGTAGAACGCTTTATCATTTATTTCCACCGCTTGTCGCTGGGCCACCAAACTAGGTTTTCACGACATGTGGCAACAATTATTTACGGCAAATCCGCAAATCATCATTTCGCTTATTGGGATACATTCTCGACACGAATTATTATATATTTACGACATTCCACGGCACTCAACAGATAAATTATTGACATGGAACGACACTTAAGAAACCATACTTCCGTTTTGATTCGCCTAAATTTAATATCAAATTCTCAGCACAGCACGACATATTAATTGATTGTGTAATGTCGGAATGCATACAGATCAAAACTATTCGTAATTCGCAGATTTTGAAAACAAAATTAAGCGTAATAGATGTATACCATATTATTTTAAATTACAGATAATCAGCATATAATAGAATTATAAAAAAATTTTTCTGTAATCAAGAACTGTAATTAACTATAATTCGCGTATTGTGAACAATATGTTTTTAACATAGTGTGTAAATAAGAATACACAATCTCGCCTGTATTTTTTACGACCCGTTTATATGAAAGGCCGTGCATTTGCTGTAAGATTCTTCTTTGCTATACCCAGATTAAGCCTAAAATCTAAATGGTGAATTCTAAAACTGTAAGGAGAATTTTATTTTGGTGATTAGTTGAGTTTAAATAATTTGACTTGAACTAAACTGATTATATTTTAGAGTTTTCGTACTTTTATGATTAGAATCATTAGTAATATTATTTTTTTTCTGCGAAAGGTGTGTATTTTGATCAAATATAAAATATGCATAGTTTTTAAATTCCCACATTATATGCGCCTGCAGGAAATTAAATTTAAAAAAATTAAAGGCATTTGAGAATTAAAAACCTTGTTTATTAATGCTCAATAGAACAGCAAACAATGGATCAAAGAAAAATTTGGAAAAAGTACATCACCGCACAAACCAAGATATTAGAACATAAATCTAAGCCAATTGGTGTTGATACTTCAAAGGTTTGCGAATTGGAAGGTCAAGAATTGAAAGTATCTGTTGATCAAGAAATTTTTAAGAATGTTTTCAAGGCTGAAATAGAAAGGGTTTTTAAAATCAAGGACTTTGATTTTGAAGACAATTACATCCTAAAAAATTTGGATGAAATACCTGAAGCTGATTTAAAGGCAGTAAAAGAATTAGCAGAAGATAGCTATATTGACTTCAATGAAAACCCCGTAATAGATGGAGAAATATCTGTCCTAGATGAAAGCTTTTTAATTGAACTAAAAAAGATTATTGGAAAACTTCCAAATACCTACCAGTTCAAAAATTCGGGATTGATATTTCTTACCATAAATTAATGGAAAAAAATCAAAAAAATACCTGACATAGAATTTGATAAATCAGTTGGAGCAGTTTTTCCAATAAAACCATCACTTTCCTATCTAATATCTACTTTTTACCAAAAACTAAATATTTTTCAAGATGGCAATGAAATAGAAGTATATGGAAAGCTTCATCAATCTATATTTAATCTTTTTAATAAGCACTTTGGACTTCGTAAACATAAGAATTCATTAATATATGAATTTCAAAATATAAAAGATCTATCAAAAAAAGTATCTGAATTAGAAGAAAGAGGTATTTTATTGCCTAAACCAGTTGACAATAAAATGGTCTTTAACTTTAAAGAGAAATTTTTTAAGATATGGGATACTGATTTAAGCTTTGAAAACTTTAGGCTTAACAAGGTTCTAAACAGATATTTCCCCAAAACTGACTTTTCGACCTCATATACAACCACATATACATTTGATTTTACTTCACTAAATGAAGGAACTAAGGAACTTGATAGAAATGAAGATGCTTTTTGGGATGAACTTTACACAAGAATACACAGTGACGATTCTCAGATAAGCCGATCACATAGAACTGTATCTTTTGATTTTGATACAGAAAAAGAATTAAAACAGAAATTAGAAGGTATAGAATCGCTTTCCATATTAGATATTTACAATCTAGGTGAAGAGCACAAATACAAATTTAAAATCAAATTTGAAACTGGCTTACATGAACTTCAAGCCGTTTTAAAAAAAGAACTTCCTAACCTCAATACAAAGTTAATATCCAATGGAAGAAAAATTGTTTTCAGGCAGTTTTATAAAACAGGTAGTAAAACCTTATTACTTTCGAGGCTTAGAAACAAACTAGATGAATTGATTGACTCAGTTAATTTTAACTATACCATAAACGACACCTTTCAAGAAAAGTACTTGTGTGAAGAAAACTTTGAATTGAAGGAAGAGCAGGAAGAAGAAAAGCTTTCTAAACTTTTAAGGGAGGAATTCTTTTTTAGCGATAATGGTAAAAATAATTACTATTTGGGGAAATTACAAAAAGTGATTTATCCAGATTTGTACTTTATCATTGACGAAGAAAGGCTTTATGAAGTTATTGAGAAGGTGGATCAGAAAGTAATTAAAGGGGTTTTTCCTAACTTGAAAGGAGAAAAAGATAAGATAAAACGCCTTAAAGATACCGTTCTTAAACTAGACTCTGATGCAAACTTACCTAATGATAACGCGAAAGAGTTTTTGTATGACTCATCCAAGGCAAAAAGTATTGAAAACATAGATTATCTGTTAAACAAATCAAGTGAAGAATGGCAAGACTTTGAAAAAAACCTGTTTTCCACATTGCTCAACAAATCTCAAAGACAGGCGATATATAAATCTTTACACGCAGAGGAATTAGCTTTGATACAAGGGCCACCTGGCACAGGTAAGTCAACTGCAATTGCAGAAATTATCTGGCAACATATTACAAGGAATCAAAAAGAGAAAATTCTATTAACTTCCGAAACTAATCTCGCGGTAGATAATGCTATAGACCGATTGAAAAACGAAGAAAATAGCCTTGTAAAGCCAATCCGCTTTGGAAATGATGAAAAACTTGAATCGGAAGGCTATTTTTATTCATTAACAGCTGTAAACGAGTGGAGAAAAGATATGGAAGCGAAACCAAACACTGTTTCGCACTGGGTAGAAAATATATCATATAAAATTTCTAGCCAGGAGGACGATGATATAAATTCTGCTCTTGAAAAATGGAAATATCACCTACAAAACCCAAGTGATAATACCAGGAAACTCTTTGCAGATAAATATCTGAAATATGTAAATCTTATTGGTGCTACAGGAAGTTCAATTGGAAAAAGCAATTCAGAAGGCAGGGCAACTTCGTTTTTCCATTCTTATTTAGCCACCTTTAAACCGGAAATATACAGTCAAAACAATTGGAAAGCTAGCTTTGGGGTTAATATAGCTTTTGATACAGTGATCATGGATGAAGCCAGTAAAGCAACACCACCAGAATTGGCGTTACCGATTCTTTACGGGAAGAAAGCCATTATTGTGGGTGACCACAGGCAACTACCGCCCATGGTTGATGGTGAAGAAATTAAGGATTTACTTGTTTCTATTGGCGAAAAAGAACTAGCAAAAACTTTATCACATAAGGATTTCGAAAAATCCCAATTTGAACGGCTGTTTGAGTGCATTGATGAAAGTACAAAGGGAACTTTTAACACGCAATACAGGATGCACCCCGCCATCAATGAAGTGATAAGGCAATTTTATATTAAAGATGGCGGACTGAATTGCGGTTTGCCCTTGGATGAAAGTTTCCATGATTCATTTGAGCCTTGGAATTCTCGATACCATGGTTTGAACTTCAAAAATATTTTTTCACCTCAAACACACGTAATTTGGTTGGATGCGAACACACCGGAAATTAAAGAAGGTACCTCTAGAGTAAATTTTGGGGAAATAGACGCTATTAACTCATTTTTAAAAGCACTTAAAAACAGCGAAGGCAAACAAGGGTATGATAAATGGTTGTCAGAACAAAGTGAGGAAGAAAAACAGATAGGGTTAATCAGTTTTTATGGCAAACAAATCAACCACATCAATAAAATGATAAAAGAACACCATAACGATATTCCGATCCGATTAAGCACTGTTGACAGATTTCAAGGAATGGAAAGAAATATTATAATTGTGTCTATGGTTCGTAGCAACAAAATTGCCTCTTCACGAAATCAAGAAGCAGATTTCAATTTATATGGAGAATTAGGCTATCCCCTCCAACCAAGTTTAGGGTTTGCCGAATTTCCAAATCGACTTAATGTGGCTTTGTCCAGAGCAAGAAGACTTCTGGTTATCGTTGGAAACAGTCAACATTTTTGCCAAAAAGAGACTTATAGAAATGTATTTGAAGTTATTCAGAAATCTGAAAGTGGAAAGGTTATTAAAATGGATGAATTACAAGAAGCAGTAGAGCAAGATGGATAGCAGTAGCACAAATAGCATAACATTTCCAATTGAATGGACAGTAAAATTGACAACCTATAAGATCAAGTACAGAAAAGCTTTTGATATCAACGAAGTTGACGAATCTTTTTGTGCAATTATAAACGCTAAAGGAGGGCAAATTGACAAAGATGATTTTGGGAAACTACTCGGTTTTAATCTTTATGATCTTGCCGAAATGGATATTTTTAACATCTACTTATATAGACTGAAAAAATACAATTTAATTGAAGTTAACAATAGAAATATTAATCTAACAGGTTTTGGAAAAGAAGCTTTAACAAGCCAACTCAAATATGAATATTATTATGCTCAAGCCCAACTTTGTAAGAATCAAAATGCAGTCGGAGAGAAAATTAATTTTTCGTTCAAAGATGCTTTCGGAATACAGTATAATCCAAATAATATTGGCATTCCCAATAGCTTTAAATCAACCGAAAACCCTAATTTATTAAACAAGCTACAATTTCAACTTTTTGAAAATGATATTTACACTGGAGAAGTAGTTGACATTAGTGAAAATAACGATCAACATTTTAGCTACAAAACTCTTAAACTACAATGTGAAATCACCTTTTTAGAAAGTGGCTCCCAGATCAATTTTTTCAGAAATGATTCTCAGATAAGTTCACTTGACCAACTTGTGGAAAAACCACAAAATAGAAAATTAAGGGACAAATTGATAAGACAAGGAAAGTTTTATTTCATTCTTGCTAAAAATGATACAATCACTGTCGAAAACCTAAGAGCCTATATTGATTTATGCGATTGGCAGACCTTAGCGAATAATCCAAGAGTTGATTGGAATGACCGAGAAACTTTAGAATTGTTTAAAGAACATGGAGACGGTGATATTTGGAAGCAGCTTTCCCAAAATATTCCGATTGCGAGTATAATAGCCATAATTGATGATTTTGAAGAATACTGGAATTGGACAATACTCTCACAAAGACTTGACGATTCTTTTATTAAGAAAAACGTCAATCGATTCAATTGGGATTTTGAAGAATTGTCCTACAAAGATGTCGAATTTGTAAGCAGTTTGCTATCTGATCCTCTACTAAAAGACCATGATTGGGACTGGAATTATCTATCACAAAATTTATCTGACGAGTTTATCGAAGAAAACATTCTCATTTTCAATTGGGATTTTTATGAAATCACCACCACCAAGAATGAGGTTTTTAAAAACGTCTTTCGAAAATACAGGAAAGACCTTAAAAGTATAACCGAAAAGCAATGGAACTGGAAATATATTTCGGAGAAAATTAATATTAATTTTCTCTACAAAAACATTGAAAGATTAGCTTCAAAGATTGTATGGCGGATTGTTCTAAGCAGGTTTTTTAACGATGAAAAGATAATTATCAACTGTCTAAACAGTGATAAATTTAAAACACTCTTAAAGTCCAGTTTACCTGATCACTATAGAATATCGGATCAAAAATACTTATGGTCATTGGAGCTGATTGACTTCCTCGAAGAACTAAAACTCATAAATTGGGAAACGAAACCTTACATTAAAGGTCTTGATAGTAATGAAACGGTTGAATGGGACAGAAAAATCTTTACCAAATATCACGACAAAATCACTACCGAAAAGGGATATGATAATGTGAGCAAGCTCATATCAGATCCAACACTTGTAGACGACTTTCCAGACTTTGCTTGGAATTGGAAAAGTATTTCAACAAATAATGCCCTTATAGACAATGTTAACTATGTACAGACAGCTTTTTCAGGAAAGACATCCTTTACTGAAGAACTATTATGGGATGAGATTCTCTTAAAATCATCATTAAATAAGGATTTTTGGAAACGACACTTAGAAGCCTTTTACAATTCAACGAACAGAGAAAAACATAGTCGATTTTGGAAACTATTGACTCAGCAGGAAAAACCTGAGTTCATTTTTTCCAATCCTCATTTACCTTGGGATTGGAGTTTGGTAACCGAATCTACTTCGATTGAAACCATACTCGACAGTTTTGAAGATGAGCGTTTAATCAACAAATGGGATTGGCCAATAGCAACAAGAAAACTTGGTAAAGATACTATTCTTGAAAACTTGGAGGATTTAACCTACTACATTGATTGGTCGTTTGTTTTAAGCAAAGTTTTCAAGGTCGAAAATGAGCTTCAATTAGATAGTCAATTAACAAGAATTGCTGCTTGTCTATCTGTTTTGGAGGCAGAAAAGAAAAATGAATATTGGAGGGAACTAACTGCCGTTTATCCATTTCCACAGCTTTTTGAATATGTTACTGAAACACATAAGCTAAAAATATTTGAATGGGATTGGGATATGATTTCCAACCACCACCATTTCCCTACAGACCTGAAAACATTAAACCGCTTTAAAACCAATTTAAATTGGCATATCTTTTCGGGGAGTAAATCAATCTTACAAAATTTTGATTTTAGCAATTGGGATAGTTTTAGTGAATGGTTTAACAATGTGGATTCATATTTAACCAGATTTTTAGACTATTGGGATTGGAAAGTTCTATCCCAAAATAAAGATCTTACCTTTAATGGAGCAATTGTCGAGAAATTTAAAGATGAAGATTGGGATTGGGAATATCTTAGTGAGCACGGAGGTTTCTTAAAAAAACCGAAGAAAAATGAGAACTTACAAAGTCTCATTAACCAATTTCCCAAAATCAAGTTCGATTTTTTATCAAAGCGAACAGATATTATGTTTGAAAGTGACTTAATCCTGTATAACAAAGATAAAGGTTGGGATTGGCAAGTACTTTCTACAAACCACAAAGCAAAAATATCAAGCGACTTACTTATTAAGCTAAATCATAAAAATTGGAATTGGAAAGCATTATCCGAAAGGTTGGATATTGAATTAAACAACCAAACACTTTTGAGATTATTTGAGAAGGACTGGAATTGGCAGGCTTTATCAAAAAATATTGACCTTATATTTAACCCTGATTTTATTGAACAAACTAAATCGAAGCCTTGGGACTGGAAAGTCATTTCACGGCACCAGAGTTTTGTTCCAAATATTGAAACCTTATCAATTTGCAAAGACTTTGATTTAGATTGGAAATACTTATCAGAACATTCAAGTTTGAAGCCTACAAGAGAATTGCTTTCAAAATTTGAGGATAAATGGTATTGGCCGGAAATTACAAAAAATGAAAATCTTAACTTTTCAGATACTGTATTTTTACAAAGGTTTGCAGGGAAATGGAATTGGAGCTATATATGTGCATCAGGTAACTTCAGATTAGATTCTCATACTTTAACCAAGTTCAAAACATATTTAGACTGGGATTTAATCTCAGCTAATACGAGTATTGATTTTAATGAAGAAATTATTCAAGAGTTCAAACCTTATTGGAACTGGACAGAACTTAACCGAAATAAAAGAGTAGTAGAACTTTTAGGAGGTTACATTGCACATCAAATTGATAATTCTTTTCTTCTTACTTTTTTAGACAAAATTGAAAAACAAGATTCAATTTGGAGAGGTAAAATTTATCACTTTTCACATATAGATAATGCAGTAAAAATAATTCGAGAGAAAAAAATAAAATCAAGGAAAACAGCAAATCAACTTTCGGATTCTGCTGGAAACGTCGTTTATTCAAGAACAGATGCCCACTCTTTTGCAAGATTTTATTTTAGGCCACATACTCAAACACAATTCTATAATGAATATTTAGGGGTAGATGTTCATATGGGGTACGAAAGGGATGATGGCTGGTATTCTTGGTATGATGTGGACTATAGATTGTTAGATTTTCCAAAATGTCCTAAACCAATATACTTTGAATTTTCTCTTCAAGAGATATTATTTTTAATCTATGAAAAATGTCATGTTAGTACTGGGAATATGCAGAGAAGGAAAACAAGATTTGGCAAACTTGATCAAATGACACCTCTCTTTAATTTTGAAGATTTATTTATAAATCCGGGTATGGATAGCGATGAATGGAAAAGATTTAAAAAATATGCACAGCAAGAATTTATGATCGAGAATGAATTAGATTTTTCTTTGATTAAATATTTCAAGGTAATTTGTGCAGACCAGAAAGATCGAGCATTATTGATAAATCTCCTTGGTGAAGATTCAATCGAAGTAGTAAACAATATAGTTGTTGACGAATCATATTATCGTAATGAGAACCCGTCTATTTATCATAGCGTTGAAAATGATCGATTTATTATTTCAACCAATAAAGGGGCAGAAGGCTATTTTATTTTGTATTCCAAAAATGTTATGACTTTGGATATAATTTCAGGAGATGTTTTGAAACATGAAAATGATAAAATAACTTTTAAGTCACACATTCAATTTCTTAACATTGAGAATGCTGATATTTTGGTTAAGTACGTTGATGAAATTAACCAGGAATGGTTTGTATTTTCAAATTATGAGTTAGCGAGAAAAGATTATGATGACATTAGAGTCGAAACAGAAAAAAGAAAGCAACGTAGATTTAAAACGAAGCATATTAATGTTTTATAATGGCAATAAAGCACATAAAAGGAAATATATTTAACTCAAAATGCCAGACAATTGTTAACACAATAAATTGTGTTGGCGTAATGGGTAAAGGAATTGCACTGGTTTATAAACTGCGATACCCAAAAATGTACAAAGAGTATAAAGAGTATTGTAAAAACAAACTCATAAAAACGGGCTCACTTTGGCTTTTCACAAAACAAGAAAATGCACCATGGATTTTGAATTTCCCAACTAAGTTTCATTGGAAGTATCCAAGCAAAATAGAGTGGATTGAGCAAGGCCTGCAGAAGTTTGTAGAAACCTATGAGAGGAAAGGTGTTTCTTCTATTGCGTTTCCTTTACTTGGAACCCACAACGGAGGTTTAGACTCAAATGAAGTTAAAAGTTTGATGAACCAGTACTTGGAAAAATGCCAAATTAATATTGAAATTTACGATTATGACCCAAATACTAAAGACGACTTATTTATCACATTCAAGAAAAAATGGTTGTCGATAGAAGAAAATAGAATCAAACAAATAACTGGAATACAGCCTCAATATGCAAGAAGAATAACTAAAGTAATTAAAAATGGAGAAACTAATTCTATGATATCGCTTGCAAATTACAAAGGAATCGGAGAAAAGACTTTGGAAAAAGCATTTGGATATGTCCTAAATACTGATTCTTAAAATACCTTGGGTGTATGGACAAAAAAGATACGCCAAATTTTGGCTATAAGTGTGACTACTCCAATTTATTGTTTAAGCTTATTAGATTTTAGGATTTTCCTACTTTCAGGATAAGAATGATTATCCTTAGTCTATAGTGGTGATTTTAATTTTTATATTTTTAGCTAAATATATTGGTTAAAAGCAAGCTAAATGGAAAGCATAGAAAAATACAAGTATAACGAATTTACGTACGTAAAGTATTATAACGCTAGTGGTAATAAAGGAATTATTGAACACAATAAAAATAAGCCGGAATATTTGTTTAAATTTTATGCACTATCTGAATATAACGTGGATGCTTTTGTTAACGGATATTTTTATGCTTCTCATCCAATTGAACTTAATGATATTTTGGATTCAAGTCCGTTTCTTTTTTTTACCTCAAAACCATTAGAATACAAACTTTATGAAAAATTTCTTGGATTTGCATATAAGGATAATGAGGACGAACTAAAAAAATTCTATGAAGAAGATTGTTCACCAAAAAATCTTTGCAAAAGCTATATTTCTAAGCTCTATTATAGCACTACAAATTTATTTGGTGTAATCTCATTGACCGAAAGGGAAAATAATCCTTTAATGTGGCCACACTACACTCAAGAAAAAGGGTTTCAAATTAAATTTAATACCTCGAAAATGGAGCAAAGTATTGAGAACAAAATAACTGAGGATGAAGAATATTTAGGTCTATACCCAATTAATTATACGGACCAATTGGAGCCAATTGACATAAGCGGATTTCAAACAATGCTAATTCCCTTATATTATGCAACTAACATCAAATCTGACCAATGGAAATATGAAAACGAATGGAGATTTTTAGTTGGAAAGCAAAATATGGGTGTTCCATATTCTAAATCAGGTTTAGACCCGAGAGAAGATTGGTTTGTGAATAAAGCAAATAGATATATCTATTACGACAAAAATTTGATTGACGAAATTTGTCTTGGCTTCGACTTTTTTAACGGTAGAGAATTTAAATTTAAATGGTTAGATGACAAAAGTTTCAGAATCAAAACAAAGCCGAAAGAAGAAAATTGGCTTTCTGAGCCTCAAAGCCGTCTTTTGGAATATATTGCAACTGAACTAAATGATAAACTTTACTATTCAGGAATAAAGTACGAACTCGACGAAAACAAAAAACATTACTTAATTCGCACCAAAGAGAGGTTAGAAATCAAAAAAGAAAACGATGGCTCATACCTCCTTTCAAGAACAAACCAAATAATTAAAATGATGGATAAAGCCAGATTGTAATGTGTATTCAGTAATTAGATACCCTTCGGAATACTAAATTAATCACATCTATTCAAGTAGAGATAAAAAAAGATAATAAAGTTATCTATGCTGTTGAAATGATTGATGTTTACATTAATGCAATTTAATTTTATTTAATGCTTTTGATATTTAAAACGGATAACTTCAAGTTATCTCTTCAAAATTTTTAATTTTATACATTCAATATAGTTAATTTTAGTAACTATGTCAAAAACCGAAATTGATAAGCTACTAAAGATTCTAATATTAAGTAATGGAAATAGAAAAACTCGATTTGCAATCACCCGACTTGGTGAACGAAAACTTTGAAAAGTTAGCCACCTTCTTCCCTAACTGCGTTACAGAAAGTGCCGATGGCAAGGCCATAGATTTTGACCTGCTCAAACAAGAGTTGAGCCATGCCGTGGTAGAAGGCAATAAAGAGCGTTACCGCTTAGAGTGGCCAGGAAAACGGGAAGCCATAGTAACCGCCAACCTACCTACTACTAAAACCCTACGCCCTGTACGGGAAGACTCTGTAGACTTTGACAACACCGAAAACCTCTACATAGAAGGCGACAACTTAGAAGTACTAAAGCTACTGCAAGAAAGCTACTTGGGTAAGGTGAAGATGATCTACATAGACCCGCCTTACAATACAGGTAAAGACTTTGTTTATAAAGACAACTTTAGCAAAGATGCCCAGGAAGAACTCATAGAGAGCGGACAAAAAGACGAGTACAACCAACGCTTGGTAGCTAATCAAGAAACTGCAGGTCGTTACCACTCGAATTGGTTAAGTATGATGTACCCAAGATTGAAATTAGCCAGAAACCTACTTAACAAGAATGGGGTGATTTTTGCGTCAATTGACGACCATGAAGCTCATAATTTAAAGAAACTCTTAGATGATATTTTCGGTGAAACGAATTTCATAGCTGACTTAGTGGTAGTTAGTAATCTAAAAGGTAGAAACGACAAAAAATACATTGCCACAGCTAATGAGAGATTATTGATGTATGTAAAAACAGATGAGTTTCAAGAGTATGGATTGTCACTTCCAGAAGAAAAACGATCTGATTACAAGGAAGAAGATGATGACGGGAAATACCGTCTAATTGAACTTAGAAAGCGTGGTGGACCTGATACAAGAGCAGAACGACCCAACATGTTTTATCCATTCTATGTTAACCCAGAAAATGGTGAAGTTTCATTGGAACAAAATGATACTTATAGTGTAGAAGCTCTTCCAATAAAATCAAATGGTGTCGAAGGGCGATGGAGATGGGGAAAAGATACCGCAAAGCTTCGCTTAAAGAGCTTATTAGGTCGTGAAGTTCAATCAGGTGAAAAGTATAATATCTATGAAAAGGACTATCTCGAACAAGAAGGAGCTTTAAAAAGAATCAAACCAAAATCTGTGATGTCAGGTGCTGCCTATTCAACGGATGGAGCAACAAAAAAGTACCGTCAGATAATGGGTGATATTGACTTTACTAATCCTAAATCGGTTGACTTCTTGAATGATTTGATTGAATATACCTGTGCTCCAGATGAAAACGCAATTGTATTAGATTTCTTCTCAGGTTCAGGAACTACAGCTCATTCTACATTAGAACTAAATGCAAAAGATGGTGGTAATAGAAGGTTTATTATGGTTCAAGTTCCTGAAAATATTGATGAATCTGATAAAGCATATAAGAAAGGGTTTAGAACAATTCCTCAAATAGGTAAAGAGCGTATTAGAAGAGCTGCTATCAAATTAAAAAAAGATTCAGGTGCGGATATAGATTATGGCTTCCGTGTCTATCGCTTAGATGAAAGCAACATGCAAGATGTCTATTACAAGCCCCAAGATTATGACCAAGGCAACTTAGACCTTTTTGCAGATAATGTGAAGTCAGACCGTACTGCAGATGATTTATTGGCACAAGTCATGTTGGATTGGGGCTTACCTCTATCTCTCAAAATTAAGCAGGTAGATGTAGCAGGCAAGAAAGTCTTTAAAGTAGCGGAGAACTCACTTTATGCTTGCTTTGATAGTGGTATAGATGAAGACTTTGCCAAAGCCATTGCCAAAGATGAACCCTTGCGTATTGTGTTTAAAGACAGTGGCTTCAAGAACGATACTGCCAAAACCAATGTAAAGCAGCTACTCAAGCAGCTAAGTTCAGAAACTGAAATGAAAGTGATATAAATTATGAAAAATTATGCAGAATCAATCGCCAATTTGTATCTAAGGTTGAACGGATTTTTCCTATTGAATAATTATATTTCTCATAAATGTGAGTCTAAAAAAGCAAAACAACATTTTGACTCTGATATAATAGGGGTTAAACCTAAATATGTAACCGAAATTGTAGGTTTGCAAAACGCTAAATCTGATATGCACCATAAGCTTTATGAACTAATAGAGGGTATAGAGTTAGTTGGGGTAATTTGCGAGGTAAAAGGAGGTATGAGTTCCAAGTGGAAATTGACTAATAATTCGCTTATGCCATGTGTTAAGCGATTAGGCCTTTTTGATCCAGAAAAAACTAAACCTGAAGATATTGTTGATACTCTTAAAAAGAACAGGATTTACAAATCAGAAGATAATAAACGTATGATAATTAAGTTGGTTGCATCTGATGAGGTGGACAAAGAGAGAACTAAATCATGGAACCATATATCATTAAGTGAAATGCTTGATTTTATAGTTGAGCGATTGGATGAGTATATAGACAAAAGACAAAGTTGGCACTTTAATGATTCAGAACTTTTTCAATTTATCATTTTTCAAAACAGAAAAAAGAATCTCTAACCATGAAGCTACAGTTTAAAGAACAAGACTTTCAGGTCAATGCAGTTCAGGCTGTTGTAGATTGTTTTGAAGGGCAGCCCCTAAAAACCAATCGTTTCACTTTAGAACGCAGCAAAGAACTTATACGTAAAGCCAAACAGGCAGCTTCAGGAGAGCAGAGCTTAGACTTTGGCTTAGAAGAAGAAATTGGATACCGTAACGCTGCTATCCAACTCATGGAAACTCAGATGTTGAAGAACATTCAGGAAGTCCAAAAGAAAAACGACCTGCATGAAAGCCAACAGATAGAACGTCCTCATGGTGTAAAATTAGGATACAACCTTACCATAGAAATGGAAACAGGTACAGGTAAAACCTATACTTATATCCGAAGCATGTATGAGCTGCACAAAAAGTATGGTTGGAGCAAATTTATTGTTATTGTTCCCAGCATTGCCATTCGTGAAGGAGTTTACAAATCCTTTCAAGTAACACAAGACCACTTTCAAGAACTTTACGGTCACAAGATCAATCCATTCATTTACAATTCTAAGCGCCCACAGGATATTGAGAATTTTGCTTCGGATAGTCGTATCAGCGTCATGATTATCAATACCCAGGCATTTAATGCGCGTGGTAAAGATGCCAGACGTATCTACCAGGAATTAGACCAGTTTGGTACGCGTAAACCAATTGAGATAATTGCCCAGACCAACCCAATCTTAATAATTGATGAACCACAGTCTGTTGAAGGTAAAAAGACTCTGGCGAGCATGCAGGAGTTTAACCCACTTTTTACACTGCGATATTCAGCAACTCATAAAATGGAATATAATAAAATATATCGTCTGGATGCTTTAGATGCCTACAATAAAAGATTAGTAAAGAAAATACAGGTAAAAGGAATTAACCTAAAAGGCTCAACAGGTACCAATGGTTATCTCTATTTAGAAAGTATAAGCCTTAGTACTACCAAGCCACCTTATGCAGTAATAGAGCACGAGAAACGCAATGCTGCAGGTTCCATAAGCAAAAAGAGGGTTAAAGTAGCACAAGGTTACAATCTCTATGAGCAATCTGGTAACATGCCTGCTTATAAAAATCAGACAATAACAGAGATAAATGGCTACCTCAATAAAATAGTAGTTGGTGGTCAGGATGTATATCCGGGCGATATTCTCAATGATAAAGATGAACATGCCTTTCGTAGAGTTCAGATTAGAGAATGTATTCTTTCTCACCTGCAAAAAGAAAAGCAGCTTTTTGGTCAAGGCATAAAAGTACTTTCCTTATTTTTCATTGATACTGTAGAAAAATACCGTGTGTATGATGAATTGGGTGAGCAGCAATTAGGTGAATACGCCAAGATATTTGAAGAAGAATACAACAAGGTCAAGAACGAGTTTTTAGATCTATTTGAACAGGAATACAACGAATACCTTAGGGATACTGATCCGGGCAAAGTTCATAAAGGCTATATGCCAACTAACTACGGCGAATATTTAAAACGAGATGATGCCGACCAAGTTCATAACGGTTATTTTTCTATAGATAAAAAGGGAAGAGCTATAGACTCTAAAATAAAGCGGGGACAAGAATATTCTGATGATGTTTCAGCTTATGACTTGATAATGAAAGACAAAGAGCGTTTACTGAGTTTTGATGAGCCTACCCGTTTTATTTTTTCACACTCCGCACTGAAGGAAGGTTGGGATAACCCGAATGTATTTCAAATATGTGCGCTAAAACATGCAGAAAGTGGTAGCTTAACCAGACGCAGACAGGAAGTTGGTCGTGGTATGCGTCTAAGTGTAGATAAGCGTGGAATACGTCAGGATTTTGAATTGGTTGGTGACCAGGTGCATGAACTAAATAAGCTTACTGTTATTGCCTCTGAGAGTTATGAAGCCTTTGCCAAAGGATTACAGAAAGAAATAGCCGATACACTAAAAGATCGACCACAGAAGGCAGAAGTAGATTACTTCGTAAGCAAGGTGATTACCAATGAACAAGGTGAAGAATTACGCCTTACAGAAGATGATGCTAAGAAGCTTCAATTCAAGCTCATTGTTGGGCAAATTATTGATGAAGATTACAAGATCACACCAAAGGGAAAAGAACTCATTGAGCAAGGTAAAGTGCCTCTGCCAGATAAGCTAGAACCCTTTAAGGAATCGGTCTGCAAATTATTACAGACTATTTATACAGGTGAAGAATTTAAACCAGAAGATGAACGGCAGACGGTAATTCTCAACACCAACAAGAATTTTGCTAAAAAGGAGTTTCAAGCCCTTTGGGACAAGATTAACCTAAAGACTATATACGAAGTACAGTTTGATACAGAACAGCTCATCCAGGATTCAAAAGTCAAAATAGATGCACAGCTCAACATTGGCGATCGGGTATATGAAGTAAAAACAGGAGAATTAGAAGATGGTACTGCAGAGCAAATGAAAGAAGGCAGTTTGGTGCGTGAGTCCAAACGCCAATACATGAAGCTCAAAAATGATTTGTATTCCAATACGGTCTATGATGTAGTGGGTGAAATAGAAGTGCAAACCAATCTCACTCGAAGAACCATCGTAGAAATACTCAAGAAGATTAAGCAGGAGAAGTTTTTGCTTATTCGTAAGAATCCAGAAGAGTTTATTGGCAAATGCAGCAAGCTGATTAATGAAGTAAAAGCAAGCCTCATTATCAACAACATAGTTTATCACAAGACGGAAGAAAAGCATGACGCCAAGACCGTGTTCACCAATGATAAGTTCGCCTTGCGTAAGTCAGAATTGCTGAAAAAGCATATATACGACTTCCTTACTTCCGATTCTAAGATTGAATCAGACTTTGCTACTGCATTAGAGAATAGTACTGAAGTTGTGGTGTATGCCAAGCTTCCAAAGAGTTTCTATGTATCCACCCCAGTAGCCAACTACAGTCCTGATTGGGCAATCGTATTTGATAAAGACAAAGTACGCCATATCTACTTTGTAGCAGAAACCAAAGGCTCTGATTCTGATATGGACTTACGAGAAATAGAGAAACTGAAGATTCATTGTGCGGAGCAACACTTCGACTCTATAGGCGGTAAAGAAGTTCAGTTCAAGAAAGTAGCAAGCTATGACACGCTAAGAGAAATGTTAGAACCTGTTGAATGAAAAAAAAGAATTTCATATCAGCACAGCCTAACAAATGGCATGAAATTCACCAAAAGTTAATCAAGTTTTGGGAAATGAAGCTTGATGAAAAAACAATCCCACCACCTTCCGCACTCGTACTATCAGGATGGACTATGTCTAATGATTTGGATAAAAAACAACAGTGGAAGAAAACAATAGATTGGGCAGAATCAAATGGATGTAGTGACTTAATCCACTTAAATGAAGATGATAAGTATTATGTGGAAGAACTTTCAAGTTGGCGACCTTTCGAATATTCAAATTGGGATGAAACCATAAAAGAAAGACCCTCAGGAGAAGTAATTCAAAATTATTTTCGTGTCATTAGTCAAAATTGGGAATCAATCCTGAGCTCTGAGTTTTCAGAGAATACTGAGCCTGTTAAATTCTCAGGAAAAAAATTAAGACGATTAATTGTAAAATATAATCAAGGTTATGTTCCTCCATGGGGTTCATGGGATAATCATTTAGCCAATGGTGCACCAAGTAAGTTCACCGAATTGCGCAAAAATATAAACGAGTTGATTAGACCTCATATGGTTGACCATATTGATTTTATTGTAGATAAAAATAAAGAACTATGAATTTAACAAAACCACATTTAGAAGATCTTTTTAATAAACAGATCAGATTTCAAATTCCTGTTTTTCAAAGACATTATGTTTGGAACGAACAAGATCAATGGCAACCATTGTGGGATGATTTTAGCAATAAACTGAATGAACGAAACAACAAGAATAAAAACCACCCTCATTTTACGGGTTCTATTGTTTTATTCCAGGAAGCTACTACTACCAGCACAGTTGCTACTTATAGTGTAATTGATGGACAACAACGCTTAACCACCTTTCAGCTATTCCTAACCGCCTTTAGAGAAATATGCCGCAAACAGGTGGGTGACGAAAACCTTTTGAATGATTTAAACAAACTGCTTTTCAATGATAAGGTCTATGGTCAGACGGACTTTGACAACCAAAAACACAAGCTCGAACCAACAAAATTTAATAATAAGGAGTTTAAGCTGATTCTAGACCACGCCTATGATGAAGTTGAGGAATTGCTCATTAGTCCATTATTAGAGGAGTATGGTATCGGTTGGAAAACCTATCGGAAAGAAGCCAAGAAGCGTTATAGAATGTTGGCTGCATATCTATTCTTCTACGAAAAGTTAGAAGAGTTAATAGAAGAGTCAACTGAGAAAATGGAGGCCATTATTCCTAAGCTGCTTTTAACTCTTAAAAGGGATTTTCAATTTGTTGAAATTAACCTTGACCAAAATGATGACCCTCAAATGATATTTGAGACCATGAATGGCAGAGGTGCTTCTTTGACAGAAACGGACTTAATCCGTAACTACATTTTCATGAGAGCCGATAGAAGTCAAGTTGATCTTGATAGCGTTTATGAGAAATATTGGGATGAATTTGATGATGCAAGTGCCGAATTTAAATGGCATGACATGACCAGTAGAGGTCGATACTACCAAACACACCTTCAGTTCTTCGTTATTGATTACTTGACCTTAAAAATGCGAAATGATATTCGCTATGATCAAGTATTTTATCATTACAAATTCTTCATTGTCAATAATAACTCTTTCACCACAGTGGAAGAAGAATTGAAAGAACTGAATCGCTTCAGTACGATATACAAGTCCATTTTGAAATCCAATTCCGAGACTGTATTTGGCAGATTCTGTTCAAGGTTAAGAGACATGGGCATTACAACAATCTATCCTCTAATTTTGGCAATTCAGGGTGATAGCATGATTCCAATTCAGGAGAAGATAGGTATGTTTACTACACTCGATTCATTCATTACACGAAGGTTTTTATGCGGTTACACAACCAAAAATTACAACAAAGTATTTCTTGATTTTATTAAACAAGTTAATACAGACAAGACAGCAGAAAAGTTTGTTGAATATCTAAAGTCAAAGACAAGTGATACTAACTTATGGCCAACGGATACTATAGTTAAAGAAAAGCTTAAAGAAAGACCTCTCTATAGAGAAGAAAAGAACCGGACCAGAAGCATATCTAATATCCTTTTGGAAATAGAAAAATTCCGAAGAGGTAAAAAGCAAGAGAAAATAGAATTTGTAAATGAAGGTTTAACCATTGAACATGTTCTACCTCAAAAATGGTATGAGCATTGGCCACTGGAAGGCAAATTAATCCCCAAAAATGAATTTGATATTGCCGTACATGCTGTCATGACGGAAGAAGATCCAAATGGTTACTACCATAAAATAGTAAACAGAAATAATAAGTTGCATAGTTTAGGAAATTTGACCTTACTTACTACCTCTCTTAATCCTTCAGTTAGCAATTCTTCATTTGATATTAAGCAAAAAGAATTAGCTAAACAGTCTACTCTTCTCCTGAATACTTATTTCATTGGGTTTGATAATTGGGATGAATCAACAATTGAAAAAAGAACCGAGCGTTTGATTGATGACGTAATTAAAATTTGGAAATATTAGAACAATTGGATGAAGCTAATCGACAATGTAAATACACGCTTGGGTGATGATCTAAAGGAGACCATAAGAAAAGGCAGTAAACTCAGTATTGCCGCTTCCACATTCTCTATTTACGCTTTTGAAGCACTTAAAAAGGGATTGGGAAAGATTGATGAACTTCGTTTCATTTTTAGCTCACCTACCTTCATTGAAGAGAAGTTTCAGAAAGAGAGTAGAAAATTCTATATACCACACATAGTAAGGGAGTCAGAACTGTGTGGCGGTGAGTTTGAATTGAGATTGATGAACCAACTCAACCAAAGAGCCATAGCCAAAGAGTGCTCAAGGTGGGTTAAGGAGAAGGTCACATTCAAATCCAATAAGCACAACAATCAACCCTTAAACGGAATGATACACGTAAACCAGGGTAATGAGAATGCACAAGCATATTCAAACGTCAGTGGCTTCACCACTTCCGATTTAGGAATTACCCACAAAAAAGGGTTTCCTACGCTTATCCAAAAAGCGGAATACCCTGATAGCAAAGCCTACTTAGATTGGTTCAATCAGGTGTGGGAGAATGAAGAAGACTTGAAAGATGTCACGCAGAAAGTGCAAGATTACTTTGAGAGTGCCTACAAAGAGAACAGTCCAGAATTTATCTACTTCATTACGCTTTACAACATATTCAATGATTTTTTAGATGATTTGTCTTTAGATAATTTGCCCAATGAACAAATTGGCTTTAAAGACTCATTGGTTTGGCAGAAGCTTTACAACTTTCAGCAGGATGCAGTATTTGGGGCAATTAACAAATTAGAGAAGTATAAAGGCTGCATTTTGGCTGATTCTGTTGGTTTGGGTAAGACCTTCTCGGCTTTAGGTGTGATTAAGTACTATGAGATGCGCAACAAAGACGTATTGGTGCTTTGTCCTAAGAAGTTAGAAGCCAATTGGAATACCTACCGCCATAACGACAAGAACAACATATTAGCTGCAGATAGATTCAGATATGATGTACTATTCCATACAGATTTAAGCCGTGAGCGTGGTATAAGTAATGGACGTGAATTGGCTAATGTAAATTGGGGTAATTACGGTCTTATAGTCATAGATGAATCACACAATTTTAGAAATAACAACACCGTAGTTGGGAAAGAGAATCGCTACCAAAAACTGATGCGAAGAGTGATTCAGGAAGGTATTGAAACCAAAGTAATGATGCTTTCTGCTACCCCAGTAAACAATAGGTTTAACGACCTACGTAACCAATTGGCTTTAGCGTATGAAGGTGATGCGGAGTACATTGACCAGAAGTTAGATACTCAAAGCGGAATAGATCAGATTTTCAGAAAAGCACAGCAAGCATTCAATATTTGGAGCAGATATGAAACTACAGAGCGTTCCACTGAGAAACTCTTGGACATGCTCGATTTTGACTTCTTTGAGATATTGGACTCATTGACCATAGCTCGTTCCAGAAAGCACATTACTACTTATTACGATACCACTGCCATTGGTAAGTTTCCAGAGCGCAACAAGCCCGTATCCATTCAAAGTCCACTAACTGATTCTGATGAAGTCACCTATGTAGATATTGCTGAGAAGCTTACCCTGCTCAATTTATCCGTCTACACGCCGTTGAATTACATTCTGCCAAGCAAGGTTCAGGCGTATGCGGATTTGTACGATAAAGAAGTTCGTTCAGGTTCAGGTAAACTATCTCAGGTAGATAGGGAGTTGAGTTTGCGTATTCTCATGCGTATCAACTTACTCAAGCGTTTAGAGAGTTCTGTAGACTCTTTCCGTCTTACATTGGAAGGTATCATCGGTCAGATTGAAAACGCCATTAAAACTATAGATAAATGTGATGCTGATGGCTATGAAGGTATTCACAAAATCCTGAGTGATGAGAACTATGACTTTGAATCCAATTGGGCAGATGAGGAGCAAGTAATTGGTAAAAAGATTAAGGTTCACATTGCCGATATGGATACCACAAAATGGCGTGAAGACCTGAGTGAAGACCTTGAAGTACTGAATAACTTATGGAGCAGTATCGTCGACATACGGGGCGAAAAAGATACCAAGCTTCAACATCTAATTAGCCTTTTAGATAAGAAGGTTCAGGAACCATTCAACATAGGAAATAGGAAGGTTATTGTGTTCACTGCCTTCGCAGATACAGCGAATTATTTGTATGAAAATATTCATGAGCACCTGAAAGAGAAATACGGTCTGAATACGGCAATTATCACAGGTTCAAGAAGGCTATGCACCACAAAGAAAATACCTGCAGACCTTAATGCTATGCTTACATGTTTCTCCCCTATATCCAAAGACAAAGCACAGCTCTACCCAAGAATTTCAGATTCAATTGATTTACTCATAGCCACAGATTGCATTTCAGAAGGTCAGAACTTGCAAGACTGTGATTATTTGGTCAATTATGACATTCATTGGAATCCCGTGAGAATCATTCAGCGATTTGGACGTATAGATAGAATTGGTTCAAAAAATGATAGCATTACTATGGTCAACTTTTGGCCAGATGTAACACTTGACAGTTATATCAATCTGAAACAACGTGTAGAGAATAAGATGCTCATAAGCAACATGGCAAGTACAGGCGATGACAATATTCTTAACACTGAAGAAAAAGACTTAGAGTACAGGAAAATACAGCTTAAACGACTTCAAGAAGAAGTGATTGACTTAGAAGATTTGAGAGAAGGTGTAAGCATTACAGACCTTGGCTTAAACGACTTTAGGGTGGATTTATCCAACATGATTAAGGAATATGGTGAGTTGAAGAACATACCAGAAGGTCTGCATGCAGTGGTAAAGTCAAGTCCGATACTTCAGAGCGGAGTAATATTCGTGCTAAAGAATGTCAACTCAAGTGTCAATATCAATAAGCTGAACAGGTTGCACCCTTACTATTTGGTTTACATGAAAATGAATGGAGAGTTAATCCTTAACCATGTGGAGTCTAAAAAGATATTGGATGCTATGCGAATGCTTGCCAAAGGCAAAACAGCACCAATTGAAGATGTTTGTGCAGAATTAGCTGCTGAGACAGATGATTACCACGAAATGGATGAATACTCAAGCCTATTAAAACAAGGCATTAGTACCATTCTACAAAAGGAAGAAGAGAAAGAAGTTCTTAGTCTATTCAAATCAGGTGGCACTACCGCACTTCAAGAGAAAATCAAAGGAATAGAAGACTTCAAGTTGGTGTCATTCTTAATTGTTCGCTAATGGATTTTTTCAACCTGCCTTCAAGAACTAAAGTTGGTCGTGTTGTACCTAAAAATGCCTTTGACGAATACACCAACACCAAGCAGAAGAAGCTATTTACAGATTGTATTCAGCGTATCTCATGGACTCACAAGCTTTCTACGGATACTGTAAACTTAGATGCTAAGGATATTCAGGAAATCCAGGTTTTCAAGGTAGAACTCAAACAAAAATCCGATATCCTTAAAATCCTTGAAATCATTAATAAGTCCATTCCATACCACATAGTATTTTGGGTGGAACATAACCAAGAAGCCTACATTTCAACAGCTTCAAAACACCCACACCCCACAAATGAAGATGTATCTGTAATTGATTGGACCTTTACTTCTGATTGGTTTAATAGGGAAAATTACAGCTATGCTTTCAACTTAAAGGGCAGCTTGGATGCTATATTTAAAGATTTATGCGTTCAATTAACAGGTAAAATTGATTTAGGGAGACTGCCGTTAGATGCCATCCTAAAGAATCAAAAAGAAATAGATCAATTAAAGAAGGAAATTAGAAAACTTAAATCAGCTATATCCAGGAGCAAGCAATTTAATGAAAAAGTAACTTTAAATATAAAATTGAAAGCGGCCGAAAAAAAATTGAAAAAATTAATTTAATTTAGAAGTAGGTCTTGTAATCTTCAAAAAAAATGCCTCTTTAAGATAATATAGAGGTCGATTTTTAAATTTTTAGTTTAGATATTATTTTAAATATTTCGGAATAAATTCGGAAAAATGATTAAAAAAGATTAGTTAATTATCTGTATTTCAATTATTTATAATTTTAAAAAGTGCCCAGAGCGGGAGTCGAACCCGCACGCCCTAACGGACACATGGCCCTCAACCATGCCTGTCTACCAGTTCCAGCACCTGGGC
>CAZQKB010000019.1:0-56560 GCA_964593755.1 uncultured Mesohalobacter sp.
CATTTTCTACCCGTACCCAAATCATTTGAGGATTGGAAGTGTTTTCAAAAATATCAGGGTCCGTTATGGGGTTTTGAGCTAGTAAAGCTTCATTTTCACTAAGGTAATAGTTACTATTAAAATTGGTAGGGTTTGTTAGCAAACCATTCAAAGCTAATGTAAGGTTAAATTCTGTTAACCCATCTCCTGTATCGTCATCACACTGTTCTAGTCCTCCGATATTTATTGGTAAATTAGGTAATTCGTAAATAATGAGATCAATACTGGTAAAAACTTCACATCCTGTTACAGTATCTTCAACTCTTATAAGTACGGTTTGGGGATTAGAAATATTTGTATAGTTATTTAGGGTCGCAATAGGATTATCATTATCCAAATCACTTTGACTTTCGAAATAAGTCACTAAAAAATCTGGATTGCTTTGTGTGATTTCGTCTATAGTTTGTGATAAATCAAAATTTGATGTTGCTGTACTTATATCCCCATTTGAAGCAATCAAACACTCTTCTAAAGCTTGAGGTTCTGTAATATCATCTTCTAATGAAGCACAACCTTCAGGATCTAAAGAAATTATATAATCCTCTACTTCACCATTAGTTGCAGTACCATATGGAATATTGGCAGCGAGTTCATCTGTACTGATTCTCAACCTCATGTATTTTCCGTTTCCAGTAGGTAAAAAATCTGCAGGAGCATTTATAAGTAAAGGGTAAGAAGCTGTTCCGGATGCCGGTGGAATTGTTATCAATTGAGACTTTTCGTCATTATCACCAATAAAATCTCCATCTTCGTTCCAGTCCAAATACCCATAAACATAAGCTTCCTGATTACTGTTGTTTGTTATGCTCAAATCAATGGTCAGTATATCGCCGGCATTTGGTGTTTGGTAAAGGAATAATGAAATGGCATCTTCATCTTCACCATCACCAGAGGCATCTGCAGTAGGTTGATTTGTAGCTTCATCATCAGGTACATTTGCTCCAAGATATATATCATCGTTAATCAATGCGCCTGCAGCCACTGGAACACTATTTTGATTAAAATCGAATGAGATTGGCGCATCACCATAATCAAAAACTGCTCCAGTGATATTGACCCGACAAAGTATAGTATCAATACAGTTGCCTGCTGAAGAAGCCTGCATTGAAAGATCTACGTATCCTGTTGCCCGGTCTGTATCGCTGATATTATAAACTGTACTTGCTGAAGATGCATCACTGAATGTGCCGTTAGAGCCAGATACCCACGCCACTGTACTGGCATTGGTTACACTAAAATTCAAAGTGATTGTCGTGTCATCAACTGTGACATCATCAGGACAAATTCCAGTTATTACGGGGACACCAGATGGCGTAATACTATCAGAGCCTGAAGCTATCCCGTTTGTGTTAAAGTCTAATGGTAGCTGTGATACTTCTACATTTAAGGTGGTAATATCTGTACCTATCAAAATATTGACTTCAAAGGTAGAAATACCTCCGGGAAGCTCAAAAATGTCTAAATTGAAAATACCGTTTTGCTGTGAAATAGCATTGGGTACATTAGGATAATTTGGGTCGAATATATTAGGTTCAGCTATTTGTAAACCGTTAGTCAGGTTGTAAGGTTCGCCATTAAAAACAGAACCCAGACCAGATAAATCTAATGTGAGTAATGTATTAAATTGAGTTAATCCACTTTGGTTATTAATCGTAATAGTCGCAACGCTAACATCATCAGGACAATTCCCGTCTCCGGTCATAGATACATCAACGAGTATTTGTTCACCTTCAACACAATCATCTGTTATCCCATCGTAAGTGAGATCATCGCTTGAGTTTACATTTCCATCAAAACCATTTAAGCCAGTCTCTCCATCATAAGAAAAATCAGAATCTGGAGTGAATAATACAAATGGATTGATACCAGCATCGGCAGAGGCTTCGACATCAACAGCAAAATTGTAATCTCCTGCAGGAGTGCCTGTAATAGCATATTCGTACTCGTAGGTTACACAAGTGCCCAGGGGTAATTTACTTACAATCAAATTCTCATACCATACTATTTTATCGTCTGTTAGATTTACAGATAAAACATCAGGATCTCCATCTGTGTCCATATCTGTTCCCAAAACAACAATTGGATTACTAATTAAACCAGTTACAAACTCTTCGTTGGGGAAATTTCCGTTTCCATCATTGGGAAACCATACAATTTTTGATTGCGTCAGGTTTGTCCCTGATGAGGATATGATATCTATATCTCCGTCACTGTCAAAATCTACAGGAAATATAGAATGTGCATTTGCAGCTGTATTAGAAATAAACTGCTCAGTACCAAAACCTCCTGTACCGTCGTTTTCGAACCAGGTCACCTGATTAAAACCTGTTGCAACAAGATCAGGTATATTATCTCCTGAAAGGTCTGCTGCAAATATTTCTTCATCAGTAGAAAGCGATATTGCAATAACAACCTGTGGGCTGAAATTTCCAGAACCGTTGTTCTCGTACCATGCAACTTTATCGTCTTCTTCTGAAGTAGAAATGACGTCTAAATCACCATCATTATCAAGATCGGCTGCAAAAACTGAAGTAGGACCATCGGTTAAAGCAGTTATAAATTGCTGGGGTCCAAAATTTCCAAGTCCATCATTTTCATACCAATTCAAGCTATCATCATCATAAAATGCTGCAATAAGGTCTTGATCTCCATCGTTATCTAAATCTGCAGTATATAAGCTTTCCGGTAAGTTTAATGAAGATGAAATGATTTGTTGCGCGGCAAAATTTCCCGTACCATCATTCTCAAACCAGACGATTTCATTAGGAAAATCACCTCCTGCTATGACGTCAAGATCTCCGTCATTGTCCAAATCATCTGCATGGATTATCCTGCCGGTACCCATAAAAGAAGTTATGGGCTGAAAAGGACCAAAAGATCCGGCTCCATCATTTTCATACCACCCTATTTTTTCGTCTGTAAAATTGATAGCTATAACGTCCTGATCGCCGTCTCCATCTAAATCTCCTGCAAAAATATCTCTGAGCTCTAAATTGATGTTTTCTGAAACTACCTGTTCTAATCCAATTCCAAAATCGGTTGTAAATGGATTTGAACCGATTAAAGCTGTGTTGACAAGATTATAAGTATCAGGAGGATAAGTTGTAATGTCATTTGTGCCCATGATGGCATCTGACGTTCCGTCATTGCATATCTGAACTGTATAGAATACCTGGTCATCACATCCCACTCCGGTCGTGGAAACCTGAACATTTATACTGGCAAACTCTGCACAATCATCAATATCAAGCCTGTCTACAGGTCCAGTTATATTATTGGCAACCTCATCCTCTGTGTCGATAAAGACCTGATTAGCTAAGTCCGAAAAGCTGATGGGGACTTCATTACCGGGTATACTTCCATTAAAATTTACAATACCATAAATTTGAGGTGCACTTAAAAATAAAGGATCTGTAATATTGAATGAAAAACTTCCACCGTTGGCATCAATATTTGGGAAGCCAATATCTTCAGCAAACAGGAACTGAGTTCCAGGTAAAGAAGGGTCTCCGTCGTAAAAGGAAATAAACAAGTTGTCAGTAAAAGGATTTAATAGATCTTCATTAGTAATTGTAATGTCTACTGACCCTGAAGGCGGTCCTGGGTTACAGTTTACCAATTCATAGTTTGAGAGCTGCATTGTGAGATCAAATGCATTTGATAAGTCCGGAGGATCGCCCTCGCAGCCAACTTCTGTTATCCCTTGGATTAATCCTATAGCACTGTTTTGTAATTCACTATAGCTGCTTGCCGTAAAATATCCATTAGGAGAAGCCACATTCTCACCTGCAAGCTCTTCGCAGGTAGAGGCTTCATCTACAGCCAGTAACACAATTATGATTCCCTGATCTTTAATTTGTTGTGCAAGATCACTTAAACCGGGCGTGACCTGACTGCAGAATGCATCTGTAAGGAGTATAATTACTTTAGGAACACTTCGATCTGGTATTGGATTTTGGTTAACCCACTGAAAGGCATTAAGCAGGGCAGTTTCGATATCTGTGCCACCGGAAAAACTGGTCGCTCCACTAAATGAAATGATATCTGAAAGTTCCGTGGTATAATTAGGTCCGGCAATTGGAAAATCATATTCTACGAAATTTCCAGCTCCAGATGACCAATTACTTATGGACATTCTGGTTTCCTGATTGCCCTCGCCCAAACTGTCACTAAAAGAAAGACCGAGCTGAACAATAAAGTTTTTTGCCTGTTCAAATTCTACTGGATCTACTGATCCGGAGACATCATTTGCTACATGTATGTCTAGTCCTGTATCACAATCTTCTTCATCATCATCCTGAAGATTGTAGGGATAATTTATGATATCTAAGTTTTGTTTATTGCCGTATTCAAGAATCCAATCTCCATTATAACCTGTAATTGTTGTTGACGCATTAATATTTATGTTTAATTCTTTTTCAAGTTGTCTTACTGCATTCAACCCGGATTTCCCTTTGGCAAACTCGCAACCATAAATGTTTATATCAGAAAAATTATTAAGATCTATATTTTCTCTGAGCCAGTCTAAAACTCCTTTTGCATCAAGCCACTGATTTTCTATCAATAATTGACCCGAACGACCATGACTAAATAAGTGAAATGTTTTCTGAGTTTTACCCTCTATTGCGCTTATGAGGGTGTGTTTATTACCTATTGAATTATCAATGAAAAAATAAAAATCATTATTGTCTTTATCAATATTCCTGGCATTAGCTACAAATGAAAAGAATATTAAAAATAAAAATGATAGGTATCTAAACATAATCTTAATGAATAAGCAACAAATTAAATAAAAAAAGCCTTAATGCAAGTGTAAATACTTTAAATAATAATTCTAAATCCAAGAATTACAATAAATCATTTTTTTGATTTGATTAGATCAGTTAAACATTTAACCTCAATAATTTATCATGATATGCTTTTTCAAATTATTTAAACTAATCAATTTATGTAAATATTGAAAGGCAATTTTGTTGAAGTCAAATAATATTATGGGACAACTATTTCAATTTAATCTAATTGAATTTCTTCATTGGGTTTTAATTTGAAATAGCTTTTAAAACTGTAAACTATAAGGTAAAGAAATGGTGTGTCAAATACAGCTACAATAACTTTAAATAAAAACCCTGATAATACCAGAACCCAAAACTTTTCCCAGGGCAATTCACCAAAAATACTAAGCAAACCAATAACTGTTATGGTATCTACAAATTGTGAGCTAAAGGTTGAAAAATTATTACGCAGCCATAAGTGTTTTCCATTTGTAAGGCGTTTCCAGAAATGATAAATTGATATGTCTATATATTGCGCCAAGAGGTAAGCTATCATTGATGCAGATACAGCTATACCAGTAGAGCCAAATACATTGCTGAATACTTCATTCCCAATGGGAGAATTTTCGATAGCGGGTACGGCATCAGAAACTAAAATGATCAGTAATGTAAATAAAGAAGCAAAAATCCCAACCGTTACAACCTGATTGGCCTTCTTTTTTCCATAAATTTCACTGATGGTGTCAGTAATGAGAAATGTTATGGGATAGGGCAGTATACCGACAGATATTTCAAAAGTATAAAGTCCAAAAAAATCCCAAAAAAAGAATTTTTTAAAAATCAGATTAGAAGCAACCAAAGAAGCAATGAATAGGGCTGCCAGAATCATATATATAAAAAAGGCTTGTTTTTTTAAAATAGAGTCCTTCAAAATAGCATAGCTTAATTTTCTTGCAAGCAAAAATAAAGGGTTGTAGCTTTGCAAGAGTTGGATTTGGCAAAAAAATATATCTCATCAATCTGTAAAATTTTCTTAACATATTGAAACCATTAAAGCGTGTTTATATAGCCTTAGGGAGTAATACCGGCAATCGTACCGGTAATTTACAAAGAGCCATAAATCAGATTTTTTATAGAATAGGCGATGTTGTGCGTGTCTCAAAAATTTATGAAACTCCGGCCTGGGGATTTGACGGATTACCCTTTAATAATGCTTGTATAGAAGTGAATACGCGCCTAGAGCCTGAACTTGTCTTAGAGACGTTATTGGATGTTGAAAATAAAATGGGTAGACTAAGACGCTCTGATATTGGCTACCAAAATAGGAGTATAGATTTAGATATCCTATTATTTGAAAATGAGATAATCGACCTTGAGCGCTTAAAAGTGCCTCATCCACAGCTTGCAAATAGAAATTTTGTTTTATTTCCCCTGAATGATATTGCTTCAGAAATCATACATCCAGTTTTAGAAAAAGATATCAATACATTAAAGTCTGAGTTAAAAAACAACTCTGAAATTAAAACTGTAAAAAGTCAATTGAAATATAAAAACTTACAAATTCCAGATTTTAATTACCTGTGTGTCGAAGGTAATATTGGCGTAGGAAAAACAACGTTTACAAAAATGCTTGCACAGGATTTAAATGCAAAATTGATTCTTGAACGTTTTCAGGACAATCCGTTTTTACCTAAATTTTACAATGATCCAAAACGATATGCTTTTCCAACGGAAATGGCATTTCTGGCAGACCGGCACCAACAACTGGTAGATGATATATCACAACTGGATTTATTCAATCAGTTTAGTATAGCAGACTACGATTTGTACAAAAGTCTCATTTTTGCTAAGGTAACCTTACAGGACCAGGAATTTGAACTGTATAAAAAAGTGTTTAATATCATATACAGAGATCTTCCAAAACCTGATCTATATGTCTATTTTTACCAAAATACAGATAGACTACTTGAAAACATAAAGAAAAGAGGCCGGGATTATGAACAAAATATACAAACTGAATATTTAGAGAAAATCAATCAGGGATATTTAGATTTTATGAAAGCAGAGAACCGTTTTCCCACCAAAATCATAGATGTTTCAGATATGGATTTTGTTGAAAACCGGGAGGACTACCTGAAACTGGTGGAAGACATATTCAAGTGAGGATTTTAGTAAGAAATAAATAGAAATATTATGATAGAAAAACCAATTAAAGCAGTTGAAGCTTTTCATAAAGCCTTCGGATTAGGGATAAAAAATACACCAACGGCATCGTTGGGAGAGGACAAAAACTTATTAAGGTATAAGCTCATGCGTGAAGAAAACGAAGAGTACCTTGAAGCTGCAAACAACAACGACTTAGTGGAAGTCGCAGATGCTCTGGGAGACATGTTGTATATCTTATGCGGTACGATGATCGAGCATGGTATGCAGGATAAAATTGAAGCTGTTTTCGATGAAATTCAGCGCAGTAATATGAGCAAACTTGGAGAAGATGGTAAACCCATATACAGAGAAGACGGAAAAGTCCTGAAGGGACCGAACTACTTTAAACCCGATATCAAAAAAGTATTGGACTGATTGTAATGAATTTTAGGTTGTATTTTAACTAGTATAAAGTCTAAATCATACAATGATTAGATTTGTCTAAATCAAACATTTAAAATAATCGAAGGTTTCTTCACAATCCTGACATTTGAACATGGCCTTGCAGGCAGTTGAAGCAAATTGACTCACTAATTTAGTATTGTTTGAGCCACAATGCGGACATTCGATGACACGTTCTTCGCCTAATAATGCCTTTTTATCTGTGATAGCATCTGTTGGTGGCGCTATTCCATATTCTTTTAGAGCTTGTTTACCTTCTTCTGTCATCCAGTCTGTTGTCCAGGCTGGCGCCAAAATCAAATTGACTTTTGGCTCGTAACCATTTTCTTTTAGCGCTTTTTTTATATCATCTCCAATCACATCCATCGCAGGACAACCACTGTAGGTTGGTGTTATATCTACTACAGCCTTGTCATCTTTAAACCCTGCATATCTTACAACACCTAAATCAATTATGGATAAAACTGGTATTTCAGGATCTGGAACAGATTTTAGTATAGCAAATAACGCCTTATGTATATTGGGTTCTTCAGACATATCTTTATCGTATTACCATTTCATGTCAGGATATGCGCGTTGCATAAATTGCATTTCAGCTAAGATGTAACCCATGTGTTCACTATGGATACCATCTTTTCCGCCTTTCTGAAAATACTTTGTTTCAGGAATGTCTAAGGTAGATTCTTTCAAAAGATTGGTTATGGTCTTATAATATTCATCCTTAAATATGTTTGGATCTACACCATGACCAGCTTCTATAACAATTTTATCATTTTCTGAAATATGAAAAAGTTCATCAGTAAAAACCCATAAATCATTTACAGCTTTATTCGCTTTTTCATGACTTTCCTCAGTACCGTCACCAAGTCTTTTGACCCAGTCGCCGGAAAATTGTTTATGATAACTGGCTTCCTTTATACTTTTATTAGCTATTGCCACCAAATTAACATTCTTACTGTGCTGTAGATTCTTTAAAAGCATGAAGTGAAAAACATCAAAGAAATATTGTCTTATTATAATGTAAGCAAAATCTGTGTTGGGTTGCTCTACAAGCAGGACATTACGGTATTCCCTCTCTTTTCTTAAGAAAGCGACATCATCCTCGCTAAGGTTATCTGTAGAAAGATTAGCAATATATTGGTAGTATGAACGAGTCTGGCCCAACAAATCCAATGCAATATTAGTCAGTGCAATATCAGTTTCTAAAGTTGGACCGTGTCCACAAAGTTCAGACAAACGCTGCCCTAATATCAAAGCATTATCTGCAATGCTGTATATATATTGGGTAAGATTTTTATTAGTCATTTTCTATAAATTACATATGTTCAATATTATCAGGAAGATCGTAAAATGTTGGATGTCTATAGGCCTTATCATCAGCTGGATCAAACATTTCGGCATTATCGTCTGGATTTGAAGCTTTTATATGCTTTGATTCTACTACCCAAATACTTACACCTTCCTTACGCCTGGTATATACATCTCTGGCGTTTTTAATGGCTATTTCTGCATCTGGTGCATGCAGGCTACCAAAATGCCTGTGTTCTAAACCATTTTTACTTCTTACAAATACCTCCCATAGAGGCCAGTCTTTTTTCATTTTTTTAGGTTATGAGGTTATGAATCTGCCCTAAGCCTTTCGACCGCGCTTAAGACAGGGTTCTGTCAATGGGTTAAAACAATCAAATTGTTCAAAATTTCTTATTCAAAATTCGTTAACCCGTTTGCTTAGTTCTTTTACTATCTTGCTTGTCGGCGTATGCCATAGCAGCCTCGCGGACCCATTTACCATTATCCCAGGCATTTTTTCTTGCTCTTATACGTTCTTTATTGCATTTGCCATGCCCTTTTACTACCTGCCAGAATTCACTCCAATCTATGTCACCAAAATCATAATGGCCGGTATCATTGTTGTATTTTAAATTTTCATCAGGAATTTTAAGTCCTAAAATATCAGCTTGCGGAACCGTCTGGTCAATAAATTGCTGACGCAATTCATCATTAGTCTTACGTTTAAGCTTCCATTTCATAGATTGTTCTGTGTGTGTGGACTCATCGTCTTTGGGTCCAAACATCATTAGTGAAGGCCACCACCATCTGTTTAAGGCATCCTGAGCCATATCTTTTTGCTCCTGTGTACCATTACATAAGGTTAACATGATTTCATAACCTTGTCTTTGGTGAAAGCTTTCTTCTTTACAAACCCTTACCATTGCTCTGGCGTAAGGACCGAAAGATGTATTGCATAAGGGCACTTGATTGATGATAGCTGCGCCATCTACCAACCAACCAATGGCGCCAATGTCTGCCCAGGTTAGAGTCGGGTAGTTGAATATACTGGAGTATTTTGCTTTTCCGGTATGTAATTGTTCGTATAGCTCTTCTCTGGAAATACCTAAGGTCTCGCATGCGGAGTAGAGGTAGAGACCATGTCCCGCTTCATCCTGAACTTTGGCCAGTAAGGCCACTTTTCTCCTTAGTGATGGTGCTCTTGAAATCCAGTTGCCTTCTGGAAGCATACCCACAATTTCGGAATGGGCGTGCTGTGAAATCTGTCTGATATGCGTTTGTCTGTATTTCTCCGGCATCCAGTCTTTAGGTTCTATTTTCTCATCTCTAGCAATTTTTGCATTAAAGATATCTTCTAAATTTTTAATCTCTTTTGAACTCATAACAATTTCATTTTATCATTTAAACATCAAAATCTACAATAACTTTTTTTGTGGTTGGTATAGCCTGACAGCTCAAAACATAATTTTGTGCAACTTCATCTTTTTCAAGTGCATAATTCACTTTCATTTCAACTTCGCCTTCAATTACTTTACATTTACAGGTGCTGCATACACCACCTTTACACGCAAAGGGTAAATCTGCACCGGCGGCTAAAGCTGCATCAAGTATGTTGTCATCCTCTTTACTCATATCGAAGTGAAATTCTTTTCCACCATCCATAATGGTAATTTCTGTAATGCCTTTCCGCTTTTTTCGCGCTTCTTCAACCCTTTCCTTATCTTTTTCAGAGAGACCGGAAACAAAAAGCTCATAGTGTATATGGTCTTTGGATAAACCTAATTTTGATAACTCATCGCGAATCATAAAAATCATTTGTTCAGGACCGCATATAAAACATTCATCAGTGTTTTCTACATTGAGTAAAGTTTCTGAAAGTTGTTGAATTTTCTCGGGCGTAAAACGACCATTGAACAATTCAATATCTCTTTGCTCTCTGGTTAAAAAATAGAAAATCTCAAATCTGCCAAAGTACTTATTTCTGATTTGTTCTATTTCTTCTTTAAATATAATGGATTTTGCATTCTTATTCAAATAAAACAACTGACATTTTGATTGTGGCTCCAAAGCCAGGTGTGTTTTTATCATTGATAATATTGGAGTTATACCACTCCCTGCTGCAAAGAAGACATAATTTTTAGCAGATTTTTCATCAGGCTTTACACCAAACAATCCACTGGGTGGCATAACTTCTAAAGTATCACCTTCGGATACGGTTTGGTTGATAAAAGTTGAAAATTTTCCTTCAGGGATATGTTTTACCGCCACTTTCCATTCATCTTCTACCGGACTACTGCATAATGAGTAGGACCGTCTTACATCTTCGTGACTTATTTCTCTTCTAAGTGTTAAGTGTTGTCCGGGCTGAAAGGAAAACAAACTTTTTAGATCTTCAGGTACACTGAATGTAACAACAGTACAATCGTCTGTTGCCTTTTCTAATCTATTGACCTGCAAAGGATAAAATCTTGACATATTTACTAAAATATAGTCAAAACTAACAATTGTTAGTTTAATAATCAAGTGTTTTTTTAAATATTAACGATTGATAAATTTTAAGGCTCAAAGAAGTACATAATTTTATTTCAAAAAAGTTTTGAATACAAAAAAGATTCCTATATTTGCAAACCAAAAATTTAGTATATTACATATGTTAATAGTTAAAGTAAAAGACGGCGAAAAAATAGACAGAGCTTTAAAAAGATTAAAGCGTAAGTTTAGAGATACTCAGGTTTTACAAACACTTAGAGATAAAAAAGAATTTACAAAACCTTCTGTACAAAGAAGACAGCAAATTAAAAAAGCGCAGTATATTCAGTCTTTAGAAGAAAAGAAAGATTTTTAAAAATTAAATTCTTTACTCATAACAAATCAACAGCCAATTTTATATTGGCTTTTTGTTTTTAAAATAATTAATTTATAAAAACGATTTGTTGAGATTGCATTAATTCATCTTATATCCAATAACCCAGAAGCATTCTCAAAATCAATAAGCCTTGTTGGTTTTGAGATAGCTTAAGTAATTTTAAAAAAACTATGAACTTACAAAATAAGTTAATCTTAGGAATTTCTGTTTTAATCTCTTTGAGTTGTGTTTCTAAAAAGAAATATGTTGCTATGGAAACACAATATGAGAACACAAGGAGTGAATTGCAAAAGACTGAGGTAGAAAAAGAAAAACTGGAGGCTAAAATGAATGAAATCAATCTTCGTGTAGCGAGATATAATAATAAAATCGCTGCTCTTAACGAAGAAAAAAAAGGTATGCTTGTCAATCAGGGCGACATGGTCTTATCTGAAAAAAATAAAGAGACGATGCGCGAAACTTTGAATAAAGTGCCTGAATCAACATTATCTGAGGCTACCACCTTAAAAGATTCTTTAAATATTGCTATAGCCTATAACATATCAAAAAATATAGGTGCTAGTGATAATGACTTAAAGCTTTCTATTGCAGATACTTATGTAAAGATAAACATCGACGACAATCTTCTGTTTAAAGATAGTAGTTTTAGTGTAGGCAACTCTGCTGACAATATTCTTCAAAAAATTGCAGATATTGCTAAATCTGAGCCATCTTTGGAAATTATGGTCGAAGGGCATACAGATAACAGAACAATAAAAAAGGAAAGTTACATAGTGGATAATTGGGATTTGAGCTCAAGAAGAAGTGCAGCGATCGTCAGAAGACTGGAGGATAAATTTAATGTACCATCAGAGCAGCTAATATTGGCGGCAAGGTCAAGCTATGATCCGTTAGTGCCAAATAACAGCAAGGAAAATATGGCAAAAAACAGAAGAACACAAATCGTAATTATGCCTAACCTTGACAAATTTTTTGCTTTGCTGGAAGAATAAAAGTTATTGAAACACCATTAAAATGCCCGGTTTTACAATCGGGCATTTTTTAGTTAATGATATTTGGTATTATATCTTAGAAAAATAAATGGCCTAGCCAATATTCAAGTCAATTACAAATCCACCGTGACTTCGGACATTAAAGACAGTCTCATCATCAAAGATTAAATATTGCCCCTTTATGCCTACAAGTTTGCCCTGGTAATCTTTAGTTTTTGTAAGGTTTAAGCTTTTAACCTTATTGGGATATTGTTTTACCGGAAAGTTAATATTTAATTCTTCTTCATTGGGCTTAAAATAATCAACAGTTTCTTTTGGGAGATATTCTTTCAACTTTTGTTTTATCTCTTTTAAATCCAAATCCTCAATGTCATTTTTTAACATGGCCTGCCATTTGGTTTTATCAGAAACATGATCTTTCAGTGCGACTTCAGTAATTCCTGCTAAATACCGATTTGGTGTTTCCATAATAACGATGGCTTCGTGTGCCCCTTGATCTATCCATCGGTAAGGGATTTGGGTTTTACGCGTTACGCCAACTTTTACACTGGCTGTGTTTGATAAATACACGATATGAGGTTGAAGCTGAACAGATTTTTCAAACTCCAAATTACGGTCTTCTTCGTCCAAATGTGCCTTACTTAGTTCTGGCTTCATTACCCAATCGCCTACCTCAGGAGAATCATAAAAACAGTCGTAACAATATCCCTGACGGAATATCTTTTTATCGTTTCCACATTTTAAACATTCAAAACTTCTAAATGAAATCCCGATTTCTTTGTCAATACACTGATTTAAAATTACAAAGCTGTTTTCAAATGTGAGGTAATATTGAACCGGGTCTACAAATTCGGTTTTCATTTTCTTTAAAACACCTGTATATTGCATATTTTTGATATTTTTACTTTTCAAAAATTAATTAATGCCCATTCAGATTATTCATAATGTTGCTTCATGGTTTTTGAAGAAACGTATCCATCAAATGGAGTTGTTTTTAAAATATCCCGATGAGGTTCAAAATGAATTGTTATTTCAGTTATTGAGCAAAGCCAAAGATACTGATTACGGAAGAATACATGATTTTAAATCCATTAAAACTTACAAAGATTTTAATGAACGTGTGCCCATTGTAAGTTATGAAGATATTTTTGAAAGAATAGAACAAAGTAGAAGAGGGGTAAATAATATATTCTGGCCAACACCTATAAAAATGTTTGCCAAATCCAGTGGAACCACAAATGCAAAAAGTAAATTTATTCCATTGAGTCAGGAAGCCCTAGAAGACAATCATTATGCTGCAAGTAAAGATTTGCTTTGCATGTATCTGAATAATAATGAGAATTCTAAATTATTTACGGGCAAAGGGCTAAGGTTAGGAGGTAGTAAGGAAATATACCAAAACAACGGTACGTCTTTCGGCGACTTATCGGCCTTGCTTATAGATAATATGCCATTGTGGGCTAGTTTTTCAAGTACACCAGGCGAACAGGTTTCTTTGATGGGCGACTGGGAAAAGAAATTACCGGCCATTATTCAGGAAACCATAGTACAAAATGTGACAAGCTTAGCCGGTGTTCCTTCATGGATGCTTGTTTTGCTAAATGAAATATTGAATACAACGGGAAAACAAAACATCAAAGAGATATGGCCCGACCTTGAGGTTTATTTTCATGGTGGAGTAAGTTTTGAGCCCTACCTTAACCAGTACCAAAAAATAATTCCTGATCAAAATTTCAAGTACTATGAAATTTATAATGCTTCAGAAGGGTTTTTTGCAGTGCAGGACAGAAACGATAAAAAGGATTTATTGTTGATGTTAAATTATGGCATATTTTTTGAATTCATACCTATTGATGTATATGGTAAAGAAAGTGAAAAGGCTGTACCCATAGAGGATGTTGAAACAGGTAAAAATTATGCTTTAGTCATAACTACCAATTCAGGCTTGTGGAGATATAAAATAGGGGATACTTTAAGATTTACTTCGATAAACCCTTACCGAATAAAAGTTACCGGACGTACCAAGCATCACATAAATGTTTTTGGAGAAGAACTCATTATTGAAAATGCAGAAGCGGCCTTAAAAAAATCAGCTTTTGAGCATGATGTCGAAATAGTAGACTATACAGCCGGTCCTGTTTTTATGGAAGGCAAAGAAAAAGGGGCTCATGAATGGATTATTGAATTTAAAAAACCGCCTAAATCAATCGATGCTTTCAGGCAGTCATTAGATAATAACCTTAGGGCCGTTAATTCTGATTACGATGCCAAAAGAACAAACAATACCACGCTGAATATGTTGGTGTTAAACGTGGCTAAGCAACAATTGTTTTACAATTGGTTAAAAGCCAATGAAAAATTAGGAGGACAACACAAAATACCGAGATTATCAAATGAAAGGACCTATGTTGAAGAACTCAAAAAACTGCAAAAACAAATGCCTTAACGCTCGTAGGTTAATTTTGGTATTAAGTCTGAGTATTTTGTTCAGCATAAGTTCATGTAAAAGCGTAAGTAAGGCTGTAGGTGATCCTGAAGTTTATCTTTACGAAGGTCAATCTCATTACATGGACGGCACTTATTTTGTTGATCCTTACAGAACAAACGGAAATTTTAAATTACTTACAGAAATATTCGATCTAGATCAGGCTGCAGGTGTAGAAAAGGTAAATTTTGAATTTATTAATGATAGGCGTTTGCGAATATCTTATTCAGATGGCAAAAAGCAATATGAAAAAGTCATTAAAGGGAAAATGAAAAATGGCGCATTCAGGTATGAACATAATTTTCTTCCTTTAGGTATTCCTGTAATACTTTTTGTATACAATCACAAAGTACATCACATTGCATTAGGTAATGATGATGATATAATAATAACTGAATACCAGAAATCAGCGCTTCATTTTTTTACATTAATACAAAGTAACAAAATATTGAATTGCTACCATTTTGACCGGCAGCTCAAGTAGTTATCACTTGGTGGTTTCGCCGCCCATTGCTGTAAACACATGATCCTGAGGTTCCCACAATTCAATCTTGTTGCCCTCATGGTCCATGATGTGAACAAACTTACCATAATCATAGGTTTCAATTTCGTCTAAAATTCTTACACCTTCAGCTTTTAACTTTTCAACCAGGCCTTCAATATTTTGAACCCTGTAATTGATCATAAAGTCCTTTTTTGAAGGTTCAAAATATTGATCACCTTTTTGAAATGGACTCCATTGCAGATAATTGATTTCTTCCGGATTATTCGCGTTTCTAAATTCTATACTGGACCCATAATCGTTTACGGCAAGACCTAAGTGTTTAGCGTACCATTCTCGCGATTTTTTGGGATTTTCTGTTGAGAAAAAAATGCCGCCAATGCCAGTGACTTTTGGTTCAAGCTTAGAATAGTCTTTATCTTTTTGTTTACTCATGATTTATCGTTTGATTTGTTTTTCATAAAGCTCAATCCACTCCTGTGGACTGATTTTGGAGCATAGTTCTCCGACCAACTCGTATGGAATATCATCCATTCGTTTAAAGCGGATACAGCTTTTACCCATGTCTAATTTGTATTTAGAATGCTTGGGATATTCAGTTTTAAACCAGTTCATGAGCTCTTCATTAGCATAAACACACGAATGGTATAAAGCAATGTAATTTTTTTGGGAAGCTAAATTGATGAATGGCAAGGGCAATTTGGGGTCACAATGGTAACCATCAGGATATAGACTTTTGGGCACAACGTAGCCAATCATGCCGTAACTGATGCATTCTTCAAAACCTCGTGGCAGGTTATCTTTGATTGTTGCCCTAAGCCTGTTCATTGGCTCTTGTCGGTCTTCCGGTAGTTGTTCGATGTAATGTTCCGGAGAGTTGGCCTGGATTTGCATAAGTCTGTTGGTATTATGTTTGTTAATCGATGGCTATGTATTCTTCTTCTGATTGTTGATCTTCCTCTTTGTTTTTTGCTGATTCTCTTTCCAAAAGGGCGAACCCAAAGGTAAGTACACCCAATCGACCAATGAACATTAATGCGATGAGGAGTATCTTGCCAATAGTCGAGAACTGAGAAGTTATACCTGTGGTTAAGCCTACAGTTCCCAGGGCAGAACCAACTTCAAAAATAATGTCCTTGTAATCAAAATCTTCCGTAAATGTAAGCAAAAAAGTAAAAATGAATATTGTACTCGTGTAAAGTATAAACGTTGAAGAGGCAACAAAAACTTTTTTAGTTGGGATTTCTCTGGTAAAGAAGGTTATCTTTTTCTGGCCGAATAGTCTACTTTTAATTAAAGAGATAATGGCTGTAAAGGTTGTGATTTTCATTCCTCCCGCCGTACCTGATGGAGATGCTCCTATGTACATTAAATATGTTACGATCATGATGATGCTCAAACTTAATTTGCCTGTAGGAATGGTTGAAAACCCCACGGTTGTGACCGAAGTCATGGCCAAAAAGAAAGCATTCAGCCATTGATGCTCTGATGATTTTATGGAAGGTTCAAAGAAATAGGCCATAGCTGTTCCTAAAAACAAAAGAAAAACCAATCCAACGCTAACAATTTTTGAAGTAAAGGAAAGTTGATTGGTTTTTTTACGAATCCTGTACCACAAATCGGTTACCACAATAAAGCCCAATGACCCTGAAATACATAAGATTGAGATCGTAAGATTTATGAACAAGTCCCCGTTAAATTCCTGAAAGCTGTTACCAAACAAGTCAAGGCCTGCAGTACAAAAAGCTGAAACACTGTGAAAAATACCATACCAAATAGCTTTCGTTGTTTCCATATCGCTGAGCTTAAAAGCTATAAACAAACATATGGCTCCTAGTGTTTCCATAATTAGCGTAAAGACTACAACGCTTTTAATGAAATCTTTAATTCTGATTTTTTTTGGCATATCAAATTCGGCCCCAATTATTTTCTTGTGCCAGTGTGAAATTTTCTGAGCCGAAAATAAAAGGTAATAGGTCGTTAGTGTCATGTATCCAATACCACCAAATTGAAAGAGAACCAGAATAATTAATTGTCCGAAAAAATTGTAAGTCTCAAAAACGCTGACCGTGGTTAATCCGGTGGTAGATACAGCTGAAATAGAGGTGAATAAGTGCTCTAAAATGGAGACATCTACTTTATGAAACCATGGGATAGATAGCACTAAAAAACCGATCAAACTAATAATAAAGAACCCCCAAACTAAATTCATTTGAGGGGACTTGCTGATAAACAGGATACTTTGAACTCTTTTTACATTCTTAACAATATCCTGTTTATTAACTTTCACACTAATTGGTTTACAGGATAAACACCTTTAATCTGAATTCATCCCTAATTATAAATTAATTTTGGTTTCAGTAGTTATGCCTGAAAATTTAAACTAAGATTTTAAATTAAATCTAAAGAGTTTAAGTAGTAAGTTTTATACGTTGTAAACATATATACTTTTAAAGGGCAGAAAATCATATTCACCCTTTGTGTCTTTCAATCTCTGAATATCGATTAATATGGTCATTCATTAGTTTAAATATAAGTATCTCAAATCAAATGAGATCCCAATTCAATTGATTACTCATCGCGGATACTTACTATATTTTTTCGGTCACTCCTCAACAAATAGCTTACTGGAATTACCTATTTATTAAAAGATCAAATAATGTCTTATTTTTTACAATTTACTTGAAACCTTTTTTAAGGCTTCTACAGTTTTATCTATATCCTCATAACTCAAGGCATCATTTAAAAAATAACTTTCAAATGCGCTTGGTGGGAGATAAATGCCTTGTTCAAGCATGCCGTGAAAATAATTCTTGAAATGTTCATTATTACCTTTAGCAGAAGAAACAAAATCCTTTACCGGCTCATCCGTAAAATGTACGGAAAGCATTGATCCATAGCGATTAATTTGATAGGGTAGTGGTTGATTAGCCAAAACACTTTCAATACCTTTATGCAGGGTTTCCGTTTTTTTGGCGACACTTTCAAAAATTTCAGGACGATCTTTTAAATGCTTCAGCGTAACATATCCGGCGGTCATGGCCAATGGATTTCCACTTAAAGTACCAGCTTGATAAACCGGACCTTCAGGCGCCAAATGGGACATGATTTCAGCATTGGCAGCAAAAGCACCAACAGGAAGTCCACCACCGATGACTTTGCCAAAACAAACAATATCTGCCTTAATTCCCAGAGTTTCCTGAGCACCACCTTGAGCCAGTCTAAAGCCTGTCATCACTTCATCAAAGATTAACAAAATGTCATTTTCACTACAGACTTTTCTCAGGCCTTTGATAAAACTTTCATCCGGTATAACGCAGCCCATGTTTCCAGCCACAGGTTCTATAATAATAGCGGCAATTTCGCCTTGATTCGCCTGGATAATTTCCTCGACTTGAAGCAGGTTATTATATTCTGCTAATAAAGTATCTTTTGCTGTTCCGGCGGTTACACCAGGACTGTTTGGTGAACCAAAAGTAACTGCACCACTTCCGGCCTGAATCAAAAAAGCATCGCTATGGCCGTGATAGCAGCCTGAAAATTTAATGATTTTATCTTTTTTGGTATAACCTCGAGCCAGTCTGACGGCACTCATACATGCCTCTGTACCGGAGTTTACAAATCTGATCTTATCAATATTTGGTACCATTTCAATGGCCAGTTTTGCAATTTTGGTCTCTAATTCCGTTGGAATGCCGTATGAGGTTCCTTTTTTTACGGCTTCGATTAAGGCTTCTGTTACAGGTTCAAAGGCATGACCAAGGATCATCGGACCCCATGAAGAGATATAGTCAATCAATTTTCTGCCGTCCTCATCGTACAGATATGCGCCTTTTGCGTGCTTAACAAAAATAGGATCACCACCAACGGCATTAAAGGCCCTTACAGGAGAATTTACACCACCGGCTATGTATTGCTTCGCTTCGTCGAATAGTGCACTACTTCTTTTATATATCATATGTAATTAATTCAGTTTTAGTATTTGTCCAATACTGATTATGTTGCCTTTTAAATTATTAAATTTTTTTAGATCTTCAATACTCATGTTATAACGTTTAGAAATATTATATAACGTATCACCAGCTTTTACTGTATGTGTTTTAACAGAGATATTTGTTCCTGTTTTTGAATTATTTTTTTTGTCTTTATTTTCATTAGTTTTTAGTTCAGGGACCGTAGTATTAGAATCTTGTTTGGCTATAGTTTGTCTCATATTAACAGTAATTCCTCTGTCGTATTCGTAAAGTTTGTACCGTTCTATCAAACCTATAAGTTTATCCGGATACCTTGGGTCGGTGGCGTAACCTGCTTGTTTCAATCCTTTTGCCCAGGATTTGTAATCGGTAACATCATAATTAAATAAAAAAGCATACCGATTTCTTGTAGCTAAAAACAAAGAGTGGTCTCTGTATGAATATTCTGCTCGGGTATATTTCCTAAAACACTCCTGGGCTTTATCATCATCGTGATAGACTTTAGCGCCTTGCCATCCGTTGCACTTTATGCCAAAATGGTTGTTTGATCTGCTGGTTAAATTTCCCTGACCATTGCCGGATTCTAATATTCCCTGGGCAAGCGTAATACTTGCGGGAATACCATACATACGCATTTCCTGTTGTGCAATATCTGCAAACTGGTAAATATACGACTCAGTCAGGTTCAAATTTTTAGGGGCCATTTTTACTGTAGCGACCTGGTCATAAACCTCAGATTTTTCTGTATTTGGTGCCGGAGTGCTTACAGGTGGTTTTGTATTTGAAATTGCTCTTTTTTTTGAACCACAGGAATTCAATGAAATTATTCCGGAAAGAATAAATACTGTAAATATTTTTGATTTCAATTTACTAAGATTTTATTTTCAAATTTAACAATAATAAGCCTTACTGAAATATTAAAGACGTTCTATTTTTAGATTTTTGTAAATTATTGAAGGCTTTTACACCTTGTAAACCACCGGAATGTATGGCTAATATTTTAGTACCATTTTTGAAATGGTTTTGTTCTATCATTTTAAAGAGTTTAAAAAACATCTTACCAGTATAAACAGGATCTAATTTTATAGATGTACATCGGTAAAAAGAATTGATAAATTCAACCAGACTATCATTGGTTTTAGCATAACCGCCAAATTCATCATCTTCAATAATTCTGAAGTTATTCATATTAACATATTTACGAATTTCCTTGTGCTGATGCCCCTTCAATGCTGAAAAGCCATAGATCTGTTGGTTTAGTTTTGAAGCATTAATTATCCCGGCAATAGTTCCGCCAGTTCCAACACAACAGGAAATTACATCATATTTTTCATCATCGTCATTCAAAATTTCTTCACAGCCCCTTACAGCTAAATCATTAGTGCCGCCTTCCGGGATTCTGTAGAAATCTCCAAATCTATTTTTTAATTTATTTATTTCAGAAATATCATCTTTTAACCTATAATCCTCTCGGCTTATGAAATGTAGTTGCATACCCTGAGCTTTTGCAAAAGCTAAAGTTGGATTGTGTTCAAGGTCATTTTCAAATTTTTCTTTTATTTCTTCACCTCTTACCACACCAATAGATTTTAGGCCATTTATTTTTGCTGCTGCTGCAGTAGCAGAAATATGATTAGAAAACGCTCCACCATAGGTCAATATACACTTGTAATTTTCATTTAAGGCTTTTAAAAGGTTGTATTTCAGTTTTCTAAACTTGTTTCCTGAAACCTGTGGATGAATCTTGTCTTCTCTTTTTATATCGATTGAAATACCCGTTTTTTTATTCCAATAGACATTTTGAATTTCACTTGTAAAGTTTTGTTGAAAAAAAGTCATTTATTAGGATTAAGCCATCAAAAATAAGGCTATTCAATTCAAAGTTAAACTACAAAATCCTTATTTTTGAGGAATGAAAAAAATTATTCCCATAGAAGAGGGCGACTATTACTTAACCAAAGAAGGTTATCGCTGTTTTACTGAGCAATACCATCTCAAGCGAGGATATTGCTGTAGAAGTGGCTGTCGTCATTGTCCTTACGGATTTGATAAAAACAAAGCATAAGATATGATTGAAACAAGTTTAGATTTCCAGCAGGCCATTAATACAGGTATACCATCAGAATTACCCGACCCTAAACCTTATGACGAATCGGTTAACCATGCGCCAAAGCGAAAGGAGATATTAAACCCTGAAGAGAAAAAACTGGCTATTGAAAATGCTTTGAGGTATTTCAAAAGTGAACACCACCCTATACTGGCACAAGAGTTTTATGAGGAGTTAAATACCTATGGAAGAATTTATATGTACAGGTTTAGACCGGGCTATGAGATGTATGCGAGGCCTATAAACGAATATCCCGGAAAATCTGAACAGGCCAAAGCCATCATGCTTATGATTCAAAACAATCTTGATCCAAAGGTTGCTCAGCATCCGCATGAACTAATTACCTACGGCGGAAATGGCGCAGTATTTCAGAATTGGGCTCAATATTTACTCAGCATGAAGTATTTGTCAGAAATGACAGAAGAGCAGACTTTGGTCATGTACTCCGGCCATCCGATGGGATTATTCCCTTCACATCCTGACGCGCCAAGGGTTGTTGTTACCAATGGTATGATGATTCCAAATTATTCTAAACCTGACGATTGGGAGAGATTTAATGCCCTGGGCGTTACGCAATTCGGTCAAATGACGGCTGGCAGCTACATGTATATTGGTCCACAAGGTATTGTACATGGCACAACCATTACAGTTTTAAATGCCTTTAGGAAAATTAATCGTTCACCAAAAGGTGGCATATTTGTAACTGCAGGCTTAGGAGGTATGAGTGGCGCACAACCTAAAGCGGGAAATATTGCTGGCTGCATAACAGTTTGTGCAGAGGTAAATCCAAAAGCGACTAAAGTTCGACATGAGCAAGGTTGGGTCGATGAGGTGGTTGATGATGTCAATATATTATGCGATAGAGTAAAGCAAGCTAAGATAAACCATGAAGTAGTTTCAATAGCTTATAATGGCAACATTGTTGAAGTTTGGGAAGCTTTTGATAAGGAAAATATAAAAATAGAAATTGGCAGCGACCAAACCTCGCTTCATAATCCCTGGGCTGGCGGTTATTATCCGGTTGGGCAATCTTATGAAGAATCAAACCAAATGATGGCCGAAAATCCGGAACTATTTAAGGAAAAAGTACAGGAAAGTTTAATCAGGCACGTAGAAGCTGTAAACGCGCACACCCGAAAAGGCACCTATTTCTTTGATTATGGTAACGCCTTTCTACTGGAAGCCTCCCGCGCCGGAGCAAAAGTCTTTAAAAATGATAAAGGAGAATTTGTAAGCTCCCTTTTCCCTTTGGGGAGAGGGTCGGGGAGTGGGGCTTTTGCCTACCCCAGCTACGTCCAGGACATTATGGGTCCAATGTGTTTTGATTATGGTTTTGGCCCTTTCAGATGGGTTTGTGCCAGTGGAAAAGATGAGGATTTAGATTATACGGATGAATTGGCTTATAAAGTCCTTAAAAAACTTTCTAAAGATGCTCCTGATGAAATCACCCAGCAGATGCAGGACAATATGCAATGGATTAAAGGCGCAAAAGCCAATAAACTGGTGGTTGGCTCAAAAGCAAGAATATTGTATGCAGATGCCGAAGGCCGAATGAAAATTGCAGAAGCTTTCAATAATGCCATTAAGGAAGATAAAATTGGTCCTGTAATTCTTGGCAGAGATCATCATGATGTCTCAGGAACTGACTCTCCTTATCGTGAAACCTCAAACATTTATGATGGTAGTCAATTTACAGCAGATATGGCTGTACAAAATGTTATTGGAGATAGTTTTAGAGGCGCAACCTGGGTAAGCATACACAATGGCGGTGGTGTAGGATGGGGAGAAGTTATAAATGGTGGTTTTGGCATGGTGATTGATGGTAGTATAGAAGCTGATAAACGTTTAAAGAGCATGTTGCATTGGGATGTTAATAATGGTATATCTCGACGCGCCTGGGCTAGAAATAAAGGCGCAGAATTTGCTATAAAAAGAGCAATGCAAAATGAACCAAAACTAAATATAACTTTGCCACAACATGTGGATGAAAACCTAATTAATAACTTAAACAACAAAATATGAAAAAGATAATATTTGTTTTAATTATGGCGGTATTGATGACATCCTGTGCTTCAGTTGATGTAGCCGTAGATTATGATACAAGAGTCAATTTTGATAATTACAAGACCTATGCTTTCTTTAAACCTGGTATAGACCAGGCAAAAATTTCTGACCTTGATAAAAAAAGGATTCTAAGGGCCATTGATGAAGAATTATCAAGAAAAGGTATGGTGAAATCAGATGATCCGGACGTGCTTATCAGTATTATGACTGAAACCAAAGAGCGCGTTAACATCTATCAAAATAACTTCGGTTTTGCCTGGGGCTGGGGTTGGGGATGGGGTGGTCCCGGTTTAGGCGTGACTTCTTCTACTACTGTTGAGGGCACTCTTTTTATTGATATCATAGATGCCAATAAAAAAGAATTGGTTTGGCAAGGACTTGGTACTGATGCCTTAACACAAAGAATGGATAAAAAAGATGAAAAAATAAATGAAATTGTTGCTGAAATATTAGCTAAATATCCACCAATGGATGAGCGCAAACAAGTAGCAAAGAAATAGTTGCAATTTAGTTTTTGTTGCAAAAAAAGACCTTCAGTAGATATATTTTACTGAAGGTCTTTTTATTATAAAAGGTTTGATAGATTAAGAAATTACTAGTTTCAATTTAATGCTTCCTTGTAAGTCTCTAAACAACGTTCGCGAGCAGATTTATGTTCTACCATAGGTTCAACATAATCGTCAGTGCCGTACTCCGGCACCCATTTTTTAATGTATTTTTTATCTTTATCAAACTTCTCGGTCTGACTATATGGATTAAAGATTCTAAAGTAAGGCGCTGCATCCACACCTGAACCTGCAACCCATTGCCATCCTCCAACATTTGAAGATTGTTCAAAGTCGAGCAACTTTTCTGCAAAATAAGCCTCACCCCAACGCCAGTCTATCAAAAGATGCTTGCATAAAAAACTGCCTACAATCATTCTGACGCGGTTATGCATCCAACCGGTTTCGTTCAATTGTCTCATACCGGCATCAACAATAGGATAACCGGTTTGGCCATTTTTCCACTTCTCAAACTCTTCTTCATTATTTCGCCATTCAATTCTGTCGTATTTCTTTTTGAAAGCTTCATCAACAGAATTTGGGTAATGGAACAATATCATTTTATAAAATTCTCTCCATATCAGTTCATTTAAAAAAGTTTCATCTTTAACCGACATGGCTTTTTCAACCAATTTTCTATAGCCAATTAAACCAAATCTTAAATATGGACTTAACCTTGACGTTCCGTTTATTGATGGTTTATCTCTGGTATCTCCGTAATTCTGAAGGAATTCTTTTTCCAGATGATAATCGGGAACTTTTATAGAGGATTTTTCAAACCCCATATCCTCCAAATGAATATTTGGAAGCATTTTATTTTTTACAATATTTCCCAGAAGACTTTCAGAATCAAAAGTTTTGAAATCTATTTCTTTAAATTCCTCTTTCCATTTTTTCATGTAAGGCGTAAAGACCAAATAAGGATCTCCGTCATTTTTTACAACTTCACTGTGTTCAAACACGACCTGGTCTTTGTAGGATTTAAAACCTATTCCGTTATCCTCTAAAAATGCCTCTATATTTTTATCACGATCTAAAGCATAAGGCTCATAATCTTTATTTGTGAAAACCTTTTCAATATCATATTTTTTAACAATGTGTTTAAAAATATCAATTGGTTTGCCATGAAAAAAAGCTATTGAGGTATCTAAGTCTTTATTTAATTTGGAATTTAATTTTTGCAGGGTTTCATATATAAAAGTCAGCCTTGCATCATCTTTAGGTAGCTTATCAATAATGTCTGTATCATAAATAAAAATAGGTAAAACGGGATTTTCAGATTTTAAAGCATAAAACAATCCTACATTATCATCCAATCTGAAATCCCGTCTAAACCAAAAAATATTTACTTTGTCCATCTTAACTTACATTAAGACTAGACATTCCTCCATCGATACCCAGTACCTGACCTGTCATCCAGGAGCTGTCTTCACTCATTAAAAATGCGACCATAGCGGCGATATCGTGCGGCGTTCCTACCCTTTTGAGAGGATGGCGCTCGTCCATTTTTTCTTTTTTCTTATCGTTGCCTAATAGTCTGGAAGCTAAAGGGGTATCTGTTAATGAAGGAGCGATAACATTCACTCTAAAGCTTGGTGCATATTCGGCGGCAAGAGATCTCGCAAATCCTTCGATGGCGCCCTTAGCAGCTGCAACGCTGGTATGGAAAGGCATTCCTGTTTGAACAGCAACAGTGCTGAAATAAACAATACTTGCCTGGTCAGAAGCCTTTAATTTATCTAAAAGTCCGTGCGTAACCTTTACCAAAGACATAAAATTCAAGTTGATGTCTTCTTCGAAAGCCGAAGGTTTTAGCATTTTAAATGGCTTTAAATTTATACTACCAGGACAAAACACGAGTCCGTCGATTTTCTCCGGTAAATCTAAATCTGAAATGTCGTCCTCCAGAACATCAAAAGTGAAATGGGTGATGTCTTTTCCATCTAGATTTTCTTTTGATCTTGAGGTCACATAAAGGTTGTGTTTTCCTTCCAACAGATTAACTGTTTCTAAACCTATTCCTTTACTTCCTCCAATAATTAAAATATTCTTTTTCATAATTTTTATTTATTTGAATTGTAGATGCCAAATAAGGCATGCATTTTTTCTGTTCTGATTTTGAAAATATCTTCCAGTTTAGGTTTTACCACTATTGGGTGCATTAATCTTCCCAGAAAACCAAAGGGAACACGATAGTGAACAATATCTTCAATTCTTACACCACCTTCAATTTCGTGAATAAAATGTTTGTGATGCCATAGTTTATAGGGTCCATACAATTGAATATCAACAAAATAATAAGGCTTCTGAACATGAGTAATTTCAGTCACCCATTTAGTTTTAAAACCCTTGAACGGCACAACATTATACTCAATAAGCTGGCCGGCATAAGCTTTTCTGTCGGCTCCTGAGATAATATCAAAACCCATATCTTCCGGCATAAGATTTTGAAGGTTTTTGGGGTCTGATAAAAATGACCAAGCTTCCTCTTTAGAAATTGGAAGCTCAATAGATTTGTTTAGCTGGTAAATTTTCATATTTCAAAAATAAGATACATTTTGTTTAACTAAAAAGATGTACAGTTAAACAATTGTTATACTTTGAGTTTGTAATGCTTTAAGATCGAAATTATATTTATAAATTTAATTTTTCTAAATTTAAACTATGAAACCCTTAATTATCTTACTTTTTGTTACAACTATTTTTTCCTGTAATAGCTTAAAAAACATGGAAGAATCTCCGGATTGTCCTGAAGGTTACGATTGTAAGACTGAGATAATGAAGAACACCTCAATAAGTATTATGGATGATAGCATTGGAAAGCAATACCTGAAGTTTGAAGATAATAATCAGTATAATACAATAAAATATACTTACAGTTACAAAGGCCGTCCTGAAATAGCAGATGACGGTTATAGTGAGGAAATTTATTTTCAGGTACCTGTTGACAAAACTGAACTAAAAGCGGAAAACAAAGGATTAACCAAGCTAAGACTTACACATGCAAAACATTGCTTTTGTCCGGATGCCGGATATGAAGTTATCACTGAGGGTAAAATTGAAATGCTAAAAGCTGATGATTCCTATTATGTGCGTCTTGATATACAAACAGACAAAGACACCAGGATTAAGACCTTAAAAACTAAAGTTAGTTTGTAGTTATAAGTTGGCGAGTTTGTTTAGGGTAAAAATTATCAAATCCTCAACGACCCCTTTAGAATTTTTACTGAATTCTCCTGTTGTCCTGTTGGCTACTATAGCATTCATAGCTAAGGCTTTATGACCCATAATTTTTGATAAGGCATAAATAGCACTGGTTTCCATTTCCATATTAGTTACATAGTATCCGTTGAAATTGTATTTTGAAAGGTCTTCAATTAGATTATTGTCTTTTGCTGAAATTCGCAATGTTCTGCCCTGCGGCGCGTAAAAGCCAATATTTGTGGTAGTAATACCCGAAGTTACATTTATCTCCAATTCAAACAACTCAGCGAGATCATCACTTGATTTTACAAGATAAGGTTCTGCTTTTCTATGATCCAGCCGAATGGTGTCTTTAAGTGAATCTATATCTTCTTTTTCTGAAACATCTTTATCGTAATAATGGAGAAGCCCATCAAAACCAAGTCCGTATTTGCTCATCACAAACTTGTCCAGTTCTACAAAATCGTGAATACCACCTGAAGTTCCAATTCTAACAATATTAAGGGTCTTAAGTTTTTCCTTAATAGTACGAGTTTTAAAATTGATATTGGCCAGGGCATCCAATTCATTCATGACAATATCAATATTATCTATACCTATACCAGTAGAAAGAACAGTCATTCTTCGGCCTTTATAAAATCCTGTATGGGTTTTAAACTCTCTTTTTTGGGTTTGAAATTCAATGACTTCAAAATGTTTTGATACCATTTCTACCCTGTCCTGATCACCAACTGTAATTATAATGTCAGCAATATTCTCAGGTTTTAGGTTGAGGTGGTAAACACTTCCATTAGGATTCAATATTAATTCACTTTCAGCTATTGACATTTTTAATTTTTAATAAGTTTGTTTTCCTTTTGATCAAAACTAAAATCTGCTCTCTTAACTCCACCATAAGTAACATTGTTATTGATGATTTGCATGGCATTTGTTTCGCCATTAAGTACTTTTTTACCATTTTCATTTAAAACAATTCTGCCGTCTCTATCGTCAATGAAGGGCTCTAAATTACCTATGACGCGTTTGTACTGTAAATCTCCATAGCCATAATAACCCTGATAGTTTATGGCATATCCAATTAGGTGATGCCTTGATGTAATTTCATGGGTTTCTAATAATTTTAAAACATTTTGTTCTAATGTGCCTAAGCCTGTTTTAGAATCCGGAAAACGCATCAAATGTGCTTTGAGGCAATTTCCCAAGTATTCAAATGCAGATTTCTGAACAATAAAAGGTTTGAAAAGATTATGGTCTTTCCCGCAATAAATTCCCCAAAGGGTTTTTGCCAGCTCAATATCCTCCAGAGAGAGTAGAACTCTTTTCTTGTAATGGTTTAAAAGTTGATTTTTTGTCAGCTCCGATAGGCCCTTTAGTTCTTTTTCACCTTTTACGCGACCACTACAAACCAAATATATAGGTTTTTTAATTTTTCGCTGTTCCAAAAGATTTATCACAGCAAGCATATTAATTTGGCAGAATAAATCATATTCAAACCACAATATTATTTCTGAATACTGCTCCGGGTCATCGAGTTTATCGATCTCTTTTTTGTAGGCTTTAAAATCTATTTCAATATCATAGTTTTTGGATAAGAAATTTTGTCTTAATCTGAACAGCTTTCTTGTTTCTATTTTGTAGGTCGTTGGTCCTTCACATAGCATTTCTTCCCATGACAAAACCGGGTCCTTAAATTCTAGATCTTTTAGTCTATTGGTTAAGTTGCCACCGTTTGAAATATGAAGGATTTTGTCCATAATTAGCCGCCTACTCTTTTTACATTAAAACCAATAGCTTTTAGCTCCTGCATAATTTTATCTCTGAAATCACCCTGGATGATAATGCGTTCCTCGTCGTGACTTCCACCTACACTACATAATTTCTTAAGATGCTTAGTTAAGGTCTTAAAGTCAGATTTTGCACCATTATAATTTTCAATAATTGTGTTGGGTTTACCTTTTCTTTTTTCGTATTTACATATAAGGGGGGCATCCTGAAGCCAAATATCAAGACTATTTTGAACTTCTTCCTGATGGTTTTCCTCTGGTTTATGATCAGGAAATAAATTCTGAAGTTGATCTTTTAAATCCATAATTTTTTACTTTTTAGCAAGACCAATTTCAGCAAGTCTTTGATTAAGAAACGCTCCGGCAGTAATATTTTCATATTGCTTAGGATTTTCTTCATCAACGCATTCTTCAAGGCAATCCAATTTCATATCACTTCTTGGGTGCATAAAAAATGGGATAGAGTATCGGGGTTTGTCCCATTCTTCGCGAGGTGGGTTAACAACGCGATGTATTGTTGAGCGAAGCTTGTTGTTGGTGTGTCTTTCCAGCATATCACCTACATTGATAACCAAATCGCTTTCATCAGGTTTTGCATCTATCCATTCACCATCTTTTCTTTTAACTTGCAAACCACCTGTAGAGGCTCCCATGAGAAGTGTAATAAGGTTAATGTCTCCATGTGCACCTGCTCTAACAGCACCTTCAGGCTCTTCAGTTATAGGTGGATAATGAATAGGTCTTAATATAGAATTTCCATTTCTTGCCCAATGGTCAAAATAAAATTCATCAAGACCTATATAAATAGCCAAGGCTCTTAAAACATATATTCCTGTATCTTCTAATGCTTTATAGGCTTTCATTCCAGTAGAGTAGAAGTCTGGCAGCTCTTCTACAACGATGTTTTCGGGGTAAGTTTCCGGAAGGTTTGCGTCTTCGTCCGGTTCCTGGCCAAAGTGCCAGAACTCTTTCAAATCTCCTTTCGAACTGCCTTTTGCATGTTCCTTTCCAAAAGATACATAGCCTCGTTGCCCAGCTAATTCTTCTCTTTCATATTTTTTCTTTATATCCTCCGGTAAGTTAAAAAAAGCTTTTACCTCCTGGTATAGCTTTTCCATCAATTTATCACTTAGAAAATGGTTTTTTAAGGATACAAAGCCTATTTCTTCATAAGCTGTGCCAATAGCATTTACAAACTCTTGTTTTTGTTTAGGGTCGTCAGAAAGAAATCCTTTCAAGTCAACACTCGGAATATTAGTCAATGGCATTTTAAATTTTTTTAAAAAAACTAATGTACTAAAAATTCGTAGCTTGATAAAATTATAGTGTAGATTGATTATTTTAATTTTATGATTATTTTGATAATCATCTAAATGGCTTGCCCTTACATTTGTCGAAAAATTGTTATGGATATTTTAGAGGCATTAAATTGGAGGTATGCTACAAAAAGCTTTGATAATCAGCTCATTTTGTCAGAAGAACAAATACATTTATTGAAGGAGGCCTTTAATTTAACACCAACTTCATATGGTTTGCAGCCCCTTAAACTAATGGTGATATCCGATAAAAAATTACAGGAAAAATTATTTGAGGTCAGCTACAGACAGGAACAGGTGAAAACAGCCTCACATGTTTTTGTTATTTGTATAGAAAAACCAATAGACAGGGATTTCATAGTTAAACATTTTGATCTGATTAAACAAATTAGAGAAACTCCAGATGAAGTATTACAGCCTTACAGGGATTTCCTAATTAATGATTTCTCAAAAAAAACAAATGAAGATCTTCGTCAGTGGGCTATGAAGCAAGCTTACCTTGCATTAGGTAATATGCTTACAACCTGCGCTTTGACCAAGATAGACGCCTGTCCTATGGAAGGTTTTCAGCCCGATAAATACGCAGAAATATTAAACTTAGAAACCGATACTTTAGAACCTGTTCTTGTTCTACCGGTAGGACAAAGGGATAAATCTGATAAGTTTGCATCTTTTAAAAAAGTAAGAAGACCACTTAACGAAGTTATTTTAGAAGTTTAAGTTTATGTAATTTTGAAGCAAATTCAAATGACATGAGCACACGCTTAAAAAAAATCGTAAATCCTTACAAAAAGCGTTTTTTTAAATTTTTAACTTCATCTTTTAGAAATTCTTCTGATATTTTTGAATTGTCAAAGGTTGATAAGGGCAAAATACGTCGTGTTTTAGTAACAAGACCTAACCATAGGTTAGGAAACCAGCTACTCATAAGCCCTCTTATACAAGCTTTGGAAAAGGAATTTCCGAACTGTAAAATAGATTTACTCGTTAATGGCACACTCTCTAATATTATTTTTGAGAATTATAAAAATATTGGCGAGATCTATCCTTTACCTAAAAAACCTTTTAAAAACTTATCTGAATACATCAGAACCTCTTACAGGGTCATTACCAAAAAATATGATATTGCCATTGTTGGGATTGAAAGTTCAAATTCCAGCCGAATATTTGTACGGCTATCAAAATCCAGGTACAAAATATTCAATTCAGAAAATAAAAGTCGCCCACCCGTTCATATTGCGCAGATTCCGGTAGATAGTTTAATGTATATATTGAACAAAGGAAAAGGTATTGAAAATTACCCAAAACTTGAACTTAAACTTACAAAAGCTGAGATTGATAAGGGTCAGGAAATCATATCGGATACGATTGAAAATAACAAACCTATCGTAGCTATTTTTACCAATGCTACTGGTCGAAAAAAACTCTCAAAACAGTGGTGGCAAAGCCTCTGCAGAGAGATTGAAATTCAATTACCCGATGTAAATATTTTTGAAATTCTACCCAAAGAAAATACTTCTCAAGTTGATTTTGCTTATAAAAACTTTCTAAGTCATGATATTAGGGAAATGGCGGCGATTATAGAAAGTTGTTCTGTTTTTATTGGCGCAGACAGTGGTGTTATGCACCTTGCTACCGCTACAAATACGCCTACCTTTGGTTTGTTTAACGGTATATCAAACGCAGATGTTTATGGTCCTTATGGTAAAGATAAATTTACCATTAATACTAATGATATCGAGGTAAAAACTTTAGTTGAAAAAGTGAAAAATACTTTATTGAAGGATTAAAACCTGTCTAATAGCTAACATAGTCAATAATTTCTAAACCATAGCCTATCATACCAACCCGTTTGGTTTGCTCAGAATTAGACATCAATCTTATTTTATGCACATTTAAGTCGTGCAAAATCTGTGCGCCGATCCCAAAGTCTTTATTATCCATTTTGATATTTGGTGCTTTGACCAGTTCGCCATTTTGGTTTTCTCTCAAAATCTGAAGTCTGTTCAACAGATTCAGGCTTTCAACATTTTGGTTTATGAAGACTATTGCGCCCTGACCTTCATTATTAAGTAATCTAAACATATCATCCAGTTTTTTATCGGCATTATTGGTTAAGGTTCCCAAAATATCGTTATTGACTAATGTTGAGTTTACTCTTACCAGAACAGGTTCATCAGCTTCCCAGTGGCCTTTGGTCAGAGCCAAGTGTATATTTCTGTTAGTGGTTTGTAGATACGCCCTAAGTCTGAATTCTCCAAATCTTGTATGAATATTAAAATCCTCTTTTTTCTCAATCAAAGAGTCATGTTCCATTCTGTAGGCTACAAGATCTTCAATAGAAACAATTTTAAGGCCATGTGCCTTGGCGACTTCTGTAAGCTGAGGTAATCTTGCCATACTGCCATCCTCATTCATGATTTCAACAATCACACCAGCAGGTTTTAATCCGGCTAACCTTGCAAAATCTATAGCCGCTTCAGTATGTCCTGTTCGTCTTAAAACGCCGCCTTCTTTGGCCTTTAATGGAAAGATATGCCCTGGCCTGTTTAACTCATGAGGTTTTAAATCTTCATTACATAGAGCTTTTATAGTTTTTGCTCTATCTGAAGCTGAAATTCCAGTTGTTACACCGTCTCCATTTAGATCTACGGATATTGTAAAAGCAGTTTCCATAGGATCGGTGTTGTTGCCAACCATCATATCCAGTTTGAGCTTCTTACAGCGTTTTTCTGTAAGCGGACAACAGATCAAACCTCGACCATACTTGGCCATAAAATTGATCATTTCCGGTGTTACTTTTTCTGCAGCTGCTAGAAAATCCCCTTCGTTTTCTCTATTTTCATCATCTACTACAATGATAATCTTTCCTGCTTTTATATCTTCTATAGCATCTGAAATATTATCAAGTTTTATCTTTTCTTTATTCATCATCCTCATCTTTAATTTTTATGATCTTTAATTTCTTTAATAACTTTTTTATCGGATCCGTAAAGGCATCTAAGTTAATGAAACCCTGATCTGTAGTTGCCCGGTAAGTAAGGTAAACACCTAAAGGGAGCATAACAAATGTTGAAATCCAGGCTGCAATAAATGGGCTTAAGCTTCCCGTTTCTGCACTGTTCCCTGCAAATATTCCGAAAAAATGGTACGAAAGAAACAATAGTATAGATATGACTAAGGGTAGACCTAAACCACCTTTCCTTATTATGGCGCCAAGTGGAGCACCAACAAAGAATAGAACTACGCAACTTATACCTAAGGCATATTTTTTGTGTAATTCCAGTTCTATTCTATTTAAAATTCTACTTTTTGTAGCGAATACCCTTTCCTTTGATTTTATTTGAAGACTTATTGCACTTAGGTTGTTCTTTGAAGAGTTAAGAACCTGACTGTAAATACGTTTAGGTTGGTTCAGCAATAAGCTGTCAATATTGTAAAAACCTTCTGAGTGCAAAATTTTTTGTTTAACACTATCTTGTTCTACTTCCTGAGTGTTATTGATTTTAGGTCCTAAGTTTTTCTTATTTTTATTATATATTCTATTGGCTTTGAGGTTTTCTTCAGACTTGTCTGGAAAAGTATTAAGAAAGCCGTTCCTTTGGTTCATTCCACGGTTATAAGTACCGATATTATTGGTATAATTGGTTGATACAGAATCTAAATTTTTCAGTAAGCCCGAGGTGTTTAGTCCCTTATAGGGATGAATAACCGTGTCGTCGGTAAAGGCATTTTTGTTCAGTTCAGAAATGTCGATGTTTAAGACATGTTCCTTAAAAGAGGTTTTTACAAATGGTTTTCTTTGTCTTTCTTCGTAGTTGCTTGGCGGAACTTCATTGTAATAATTTCCATCCTTAAGGACTAATGAGATTAAATTCGGATTAGAATTGGTTTTGAATTCTCCTGTTTTTGACTTTATAGTTTCGTTATTGTCCCTGGTTGAACTTCCCTTTTTTCTAATATAGACATCTTCCAGGAATTCACCATTTTCTCCTGACTTTTCTTCGACTCTAATGACATAATCACCAATTTTACTAAACATATTCTCATTAATGGCCATTGCAGGTTTGATTTTGGCCAAATTCCGCCTTAATGTCAGTGTTTTATTTTCTGACCAAGGGATAATTGTGTTAGAAAACTGATAGGTGACATACCCCAGGACAATAATAAAAATAATAAGACCACTCATGGCTCTCTGTAAGGAAATACCAGCAGACTTCATAGCAGCAAATTCATTGTTCTCTGCAAAATTTCCAAAGGTCATAATGGAAGTGACCAGAATAGTGAGTGGTAATATTAAAGGCACCAGACTCGGGATCATGTAGAAAATAAACTCTAAAATAATTATCAAATCCAGATCTTTCCCGGCCAGTTCCTTAATAAAGGTCCATACTATATAAAGTGTGAAAATGAGAATGAGTATCAAAAAGACTGAAATAAACGTCTTAAGGAATGATGATATTATATACTTGTCAAGTGTTTTCAATACTTATCAGTCTAACTCATTGATGTAATAGTCTGGATACTTGCTCTTATCAAACTTAAATACATTTTCTGACAAAGGCTGATTGGGCTTAAAGTTTAAAATTTTTATTTCGGTTCTTGTGCCATTGTCCATTGTATATATGAGATTGCTAATATTTTTTGTGATATTATCTACACCGAGAAGTATGTTCTCATATTCAGCATTCGAGTCTATGGGTAATAGTTTTATATACTGGGTAGTCTTTCCGCTGGTTTTTTGTTCGATATCCCATTTGTAAATGTATCCATCTTCAAAGAAAGTCAGCATTTTTGAAGGCGTAATAGCTTTATCATCGTTAGGATCCACAGTTGAGATGTTTATTTCCTCATCGCCCGGTATGACAGTATATAGCTTTTTGCCGTCATAAATTTGTGTATTTCCCATCAAATTGAGCCTGTATTTTTCACCATTTACAAATACTTCTCCTCGGGTTTGTTCCTTGATATTCTCTGCAATATTTTCTAAAACATAAGTAAACTCTACACTTATATTGTTGTAGCTTTTTACATTTTCTAAGACTTCTTCTGCTAACTTTTCTGCTTTAGGATCATTTTGAGCAAAGCCAGCTAGCTGAAATATGCATATCGTTATTAAAATAAATATATTCTTCATTGTTCAAACTTATTTTGCAATAATACAGGTAATCAAATATGATACCATTTTATTTATTCATTTTTTAATAGTTCTTCTAGCGAATTGAGGTCAGGAACCAAAACTTGTCTGGCTTTACTCCCTTCAAAAGGGCCAACGATTCCAGCTGCCTCAAGTTGGTCTATTATTCTGCCGGCCCGATTATAGCCCAGTTTTAATTTTCTTTGTAGTAATGATGCAGAGCCTTGTTGAGCTGTAACTATGACTTCTGCAGCGTCTTTGAATAGCTTGTCTCTATCTTCTATGCTGTCTTCAAGCGGAGATTTGGCTTCTTCACCAACATACTCGGGTAATTTGTAAGCATCCGGATATGCTTTTTGAGAACCGATGTAATCTGTGATTTTCTCAACTTCAGGAGTGTCTACAAAAGCACATTGTAATCTTATGACTTCATTTCCTTGAGTGAACAACATATCTCCACGACCAATTAATTGATTGGCTCCGCCGGCATCCAAAATGGTTCTTGAATCTATTTTTGAGGTAACACGAAAAGCTATTCTTGCCGGGAAATTGGCTTTTATCATTCCAGTTATGACATTTACTGAAGGTCTTTGGGTGGCAATAATAAGGTGAATTCCAATTGCTCGTGCCAGTTGAGCCAGTCGCGCAATCGGTGTTTCCACTTCTTTACCTGCTGTCATGATAAGGTCTGCGAACTCGTCCACAACTAAAATAATGTATGGCAGGAATCTATGTCCGTTTTCAGGATTGAGTTTTCTTTTCTTAAACTTGACATTATATTCCCTGATATTCCTAACCATGGCTTTCTTCAACAGCTCATATCTGTCATCCATTTCGATACACAGCGAATTTAGAGTATTGATAACCTTGGTATTATCTGTGATGATGGCTTCATCAGTATCAGGCAATTTGGCCAGGTAATGTCTTTCTATTTTGTTGAAAAGTGTTAATTCAACTTTTTTGGGGTCAACCAAAACAAATTTTACTTCTGCAGGATGTTTCTGATAGAGTAGGGATGTCAATATGACATTAAGTCCAACAGATTTACCCTGGCCTGTTGCACCCGCCATAAGTAAGTGAGGCATTTTGGCAAGATCAACCACAAATGTTTCATTAGATATGGTTTTTCCAAAAGCAATGGGTAAGGCCATTTCAGCATTTTGAAATTTCTGTGAAGCAATGACAGACTTCATAGATACAATAGACGGTTTTCGGTTTGGTACTTCTATACCTATTGTGCCTTTACCGGGAATTGGAGCAATAATCCTAATTCCTAGAGCAGACAAAGACAGAGCTATATCATCTTCAAGGTTTCTAATCTTAGAAATTCTGATGCCTGCATCCGGAATAATCTCATAGAGTGTAACTGTGGGCCCGACAGTAGCTTTAATCTGAGCAATCCCAATCTTATAGTTATTCAGCGTTTCAACAATCTTGTCCTTATTCTGCTCAAGTTCTTTCTCATCTATTGTAATGCCAGAACCCTGTGTGTAACTTTTCAGCAGCTCTATAGTTGGGAATTTGAAGTTCTTTAGTTCTAAAGTTGGATCAAATTCGCCGAAATCTTCAACGATTTTTGGAGATTTTTCATCTATTTCATCCTCTTCTTCAGCAGCTGCTTCAACTTCAATTTTTATCTCTGAATGGCCTTCAGGCTTATTGATTTCATCTTGTTTCTCTTCGGTTTCTTCTTTGTTGTTTTTTTGAATTACAAAATCACTTTCAATCACTGCATCATTAGTAGTGTCCTTTGGTTTTTGTTTTTCAACAAATTCTTTTTCAACTTGTGTTTCTTCGACATTAACTTCAGATACTTCTTTCCTGGGGGCAGAAGTCAAATCGCTCAAATCTTCTTTGATGTTTTTAGTTTTAAACCTTGAAATAAGGTGCTGAGGTGTAAGTTTTAGTCTTACAACAATATATATGATAAAAAGAAAAGAAATCACAAGAATGGCACCTGTTTTGCCGATGTAATCTATGGCCAGATCATTCATTTCATAACCGATCATGCCTCCTAATATAGGGTAAGAACGAGCAAAAAAACCTAATCCTAAGCTCAGGACAAACATAAGGTAAAGGCCCCAAAACCATTTTTGAAGCAGCCCAAAACGCTTGAGATTTAAAAATAATTTTGTTCCGCTCATGATTATCAGTACTGCAAAATTAAATGCAGCAACACCAATACCCATATATATAAAAGTATGCCCCATATATGCGCCAAGCTTGCTCATGATGTTCTTTGTAGGTACATCGCGATTAAAGAGTTCTCCTAAGGTGCTTTGGTCTTCCTGCCACGTCCACACATAGGATAGGAAAGAGATGAATAATGCCAAGCCTAAGAAAAATAAAAAGCTACCCAATATAATTTTTTGTCTTTGCGAAAAGGAAAAAAAAGAAAATTTAGGTTTTGGTGGATTTTTAGTTCGTTTAGATTTGGCCATAAGTTGATACAATAACTTGCAAATTTAAAAAAAGATTGTTGTTTAATTGACCTTAAACAAAAACCTGTTGCTATTTCTTATAAAGATTTAAAGATTAAAAATGTAAATAATCAAAATTAACTTGTTTTATTATATTTTGAAAGTATGTTTTATATCATTGATGAGCAAGAATTTATAAACCTTAAAATGATAATTTTTACAACCTAAACTTTTCATAATTAACAAACTTTGTACAAGCGTTTATCTGTATTTATTGGCTTAATCATGCCTTATTGAGTATCTTTGCACTTCAATTTTTTTGAAGATGTCGAAAACTGATAATAAACCTTTTATTTTAGCTTTAACAGATCAAATTAAAGCCACTTTATTTTCTACAAAACTCATGGCAGTATTGTTTATAGTGTTTGCTGTCGCTATGGCTGTTGGTACTTTTGTAGAAAATTCTTACACTACACTTACAGCAAGAGAATGGATTTATAATGCCTGGTGGTTTGAAGTCATCATGGCCTTTTTTGTGATCAACTTTATTGGAAATATTTTTCGCTTTAAATTATTGAGAAAGGAAAAGTTGACCACCTTAGTTTTTCACTTGTCTTTTATACTCATTTTAGTTGGTGCGTTAATTACCAGATACATCAGTTTTGAAGGTATTATGCCTATTAGAGAAGGTGAAGTTGAAAATACAATGTTGTCCAGAGATGTTCATCTCACAACTTATATTGATGGTGAAATAGACGGTGTAGCAAGACGAAGAAATCAAAGTTTTCAAATTGTTCTTGCAGATGGTTTGGACAATAACAAAACCATTGAAACAGATTTTAATAACACGCCCGTAACTTTTGAGATCGTCGAATTTATAGCAGATGCCAAATTGGGTATTATAGAAGACCCTGAAGGAGTAAAACACCTTAAACTTGTAGAGTCCGGAGATGGTCAGCGACATGAACACTATCTGAAAGAAGGTGAAGTAGCCAACATACACAATACCTTATTTGCGTATAATAAAGATACGGAAGGTGCTGTAAATATTTTTGAGAGTGAATCCGGAGAATTTACCATAAAAAGTCCTTTTGAGGCGCAAGTAATGCGCATGGCAGACCAACAGCAGTTTCAGCTTATCGCTGATTCTATTCAGGATCTGAAATTCCGATCGCTTTACACCATGGGTCAGATGCAGTTTGTCTTACCTGAAATGCCAATTATTGGTAAAGAAGGCATCATGAAATCTGATATACAGGATAAAAATCAACCGGATGGTATAAAAGTAAAAGTAACAGCTCAGGGAGAGTCTAAGATTGTAAATCTTATTGGTGGTGAAGGAATGTTAGAGCCAATGACACCTGTTAGCGTTGGAGGATTTGATATCAGTTTAAGATACGGCAGTAGAATACTTGAATTGCCCTTTGCCATAAAATTGAATGATTTTATAGCAGAAAAACAGCCCGGAACGGTAGACAGGCAAACCCCCGTTTACAAATCTTTCAAAAGTAAAGTTGAGGTATTGGACGGAAGTGATTCTTACAATTATGATATTTACATGAATCATGTTTTAGATCATGGTGGTTACAGGTTTTTTCAGTCATCTTTTGATCCTGATGAATTAGGAACGGTGCTATCTGTGAATCATGATTTCTGGGGAACATGGGTGACCTACATAGGTTACTTTTTATTATACCTCGGTTTATTATTGATTTTAATAGACAAAGGTTCAAGGTTTGGGAACCTAAGGGTTCAATTGGAAAAAATCAGAAAAAAGAAAGCCAGAGCTTTTGGAGTTATGATTTTATTCCTGGTAATTTCTTTTAATACAAATGCTGTAGCTCAGGATAGTATTCCACATACAGATCATTTGGAAGAAAAAACAACACCTCCTTTGCAGTTTGACAAAGCATCATTCGATTCTTTAATCATAGCTAATGCTGTTGATAAATACCACGCCGAAAAATTTGGTAAATTGGTTATACAGGATGATCAGGGACGAATGAAGCCAATTAATACTTTTTCGTCAGAATTATTGAGAAAACTTAGTAAGAAAGTATCATACAAGGGTCTAACTTCAGACCAGGTCATGGTTTCAATGCTGGAGAATCCCGTGGTTTGGTATACTACACCTTTGATATATCTGAAGAAAGGCAACGATTCATTACACAACATTCTCGGTATTGAAAAAGGAAAAAAATATGCTACACTAACAGATTTTTTTAATCCTGATGGCAGCTACAAACTTAGCCCTTATCTTGGTGATGCTTATCGGGCCAAAGTGAGAAATCAATTTCAAAAAGACTTTATTTCCGCAGACCAAAGAGTAAATTTGTTTTACAATGCTTTGCAGGGAGAAATGCTTAGGATTTTTCCGATTCCTAATCATCCTGATAATACCTGGGTATCCAGAAATGAAGCCATGAGGGAAAACTATTTCTCGGGTATGGATTCTGTTTACACATTGCAAATTCTTCCCATTTACATCCAAAGACTTCAGGAAGCAAAACAAAGTGAGGATTATACAAAAGCAGATGAAATACTAACAGGTATCAAATCTTATCAAATTAAATATGGTTCTGATGTAATGCTGTCAGACACCAAAGTTGATGTAGAAGTGATGTATAATAAGATTGATATTTTCAACAGGTTATTTCAATACTATTTGTATGCCGGTGTATTTATGATAATTATTGTGCTTTACCGCATTTTTAAAACAGGTAAAATTTCTCTCACCTTACTTAATACCTCAAAAGTAATTTTACTCTTACTCTGGCTGACGCATACATTGGGACTTGCGGTGAGATGGTATATTTCCGGTTATGCGCCATGGAGTAATGCCTATGAGAGTATGATTTATGTAGCCTGGGCAACCATGTTCTTTGGTTTGGCTTTTGGAAGAAAAAGCGACCTGACCATGGCTTCAACGGCTTTTGTGACTTCAATAATCCTTATGGTAGCGCACTGGAATTGGTTAGATCCTTCTATAGGAAATATTCAGCCTGTATTAGATTCTTACTGGTTGATGATTCACGTGTCTGTAATTGTTGCCAGCTATGGTCCATTTGCCTTAAGCATGATTATAGGATTGGTAGCACTAATGCTTATCATTTTTACAACCAAAAAGAATAAAAAGAAGCTTGACTTGAATATCAAAGAGTTAACAGTTATCAATGAAATTTCACTTACTGTAGGATTGGTTATGCTGACCATTGGTAACTTTCTTGGTGGACAGTGGGCTAATGAAAGTTGGGGTCGCTACTGGGGTTGGGATCCTAAGGAAACATGGGCATTGATAAGTATCATCATTTACGCTTTTGTTATTCATATGAGATTGGTGCCGGGCTTACGAGGACGTTTTGCCTTTAATTGGGCTTCAGTCTTAGCCTTTGGTTCTATATTGATGACGTATTTTGGTGTAAACTTTTACCTTACCGGACTCCATTCCTATGCCAGTGGTGACCAAATCATAAGCTATCAATTTATACTCATCACACTTGTTTGTCTTTTAATTTTGGGTTATTTTGCCCGTAAACAATATAATAAACACTATAAAAAACCGAAACCATGAAATCATTAATTACTAAAAGTTTATTCTTATTATCTATCACATTATTTATAGCATGTGGTAATTCAACTGATGTTGTTGAGTCTGGGACTTATACCGGAACAGTTATTGAGGTAGAAGCCGATAAGTCTGAAATTTACGTCAAAACCGAAGATGGTAAAACCTTAGAGCTTTACTTTATTGAAGACACAAAACTGACTCAAAATGGAGAAGAAGTTCCTTTTTCAGCTTTGGAAGAAGAGCAAACTGTAGAAGTTGAGGTTAAAAAAGTGGGTAAGCGCTTAGACCCAATTACAGTAAAGATACAATAAGCCGTAGTGGATATCCAAACCTGGCATCCGCTCACAGTACATTTCCCGATAGCATTTCTTATGTTGTCGGGATTTTTAAGTTTATACCTGATCTTTAAGTTCCAGAAAAGCCTGGCTTTTTTTAACTTAGGTCTGCTGGTTTTAGGTCTTATTGGATGTGGTATTTCCATTTACACTGGAAATATTGAAGACGGTAAAGTCTCCCGTGATTTATGCGATCCAACCATACTAAAAGATCACGAGAATTTTGCTTATTACTTACTATACATATTTCTGGCAAACCTTTTGCTTTGGGTCATAAGACTATTTGTTTTTCCAAAATCTTTCAAGCTTATCTTATCAGCTTTCATTTTATTATCAAGTGTTATGGGGTCTTCCTGTCTGGTGTATGTCGGTCATCTTGGAGCATCCCTGGTATATGAACAGGCTGCAGGAGTAGATGTGCCAGGTGAAGATTGTGAAGGTTTTTAGAAAAGCTTACTTAAGCACAGGTATTGTAAAGCCAGTAACTTTATCAAAAAAAAATGCGAAGAATACTTCGCATTCACATAATCAATTAAATCAATTAAAAATTACTTATCTGCCATGAGTGGCCTGGGAATTAATTCGTTTTTTTCAGGCATATTAAGCTTCGGTTTTCTTTTTTTGGTTCTAATCTCACAGTCGTTACTGCTAAACTTTAATAATAAAAGATTAATTACAATCAAACCTAAAGCTAAAAATATCCAAATCATAAAATAACTATTACACTATGTAGTGTCCAAAATATAAAAATGGTTGCGTAAAAAATTTATAAAAAATGAAAATTTCTAAAAAAAGTCTAAAATCCATTAAATTTCGCGTCATAAAAAAGGCATTGTCAAAAAGTTTAGACTACACTTTCAAAAACGGTTTTAGATTACAAAGAAATTTCAAGTCAAATTAAAATTCTGATACAGCAAAACTCAGGTCGAAAACTTTAGCCTCAGGCTTAGCATTTTTAATAATGCTAAAACCAGCAGTGCTTCTGTAACCGCCTGCACAGTGTACGACTATAGGTTTATCTTCCGGTATTTCAGAAACAGTTTCCCTCAGGTTGTTTAAAGGGTGATGTATGGCATTTTCAAATTTCAATCCATTGGCCACTTCAGAGCTATTCCTGACATCTACTACAGTAAATTTCTGAGTATTGGCTTTAAAATTTTCTAAATCGATCTTTTCATCAATAATTTCAGTATCATCAGCGAGTGTAACCACAGCCAATACCTGGTTTTCGTAGCCTATTTTGGCTACTCTATGCATGATTTCCTGGTATTTGTCTGATTCATTTATGACAAGAAAAAAGGCTTCTTTAGGTTTTACTATTGCACCAAGCCAGGTCTCAAATTTGTCTTTTTCTGATCTTGCCATGATATTTACGCTATTGGCCAAATGCCCTGCTTTAAAATCACTTTCATCTCTGGTGTCTATTACCAGGTAGTCGTCTTCCAGACTTGACACACTAAGGTGAAATGGCACAGACCAAATACTCTTCATGAATTTTTTAGGTCCTTTCTTATTGGTATCTACATCATGCCCAAAGTATGAGGGAATAAACGGCTGGTCAGAAAGCAGTTCTTTAACAAATTCTTCTTCGGTTTGGTCTTTAAAAGCCCAGTTACCAACGCGTTCATTGCCCAAAGTACTCGAAGAGTCGCTACTCATATTTTTGCCGCACAGACTTCCCGCACCATGAGCAGGATAAATTAAGACATCATCTGACAAATCGTTGAATTTGTTTTTGACCGTGTGGTACATAGATTTAGCCAGTGATTCTCTGGTTGCCTTCATATTACCAACATCTTCTCTAAGGTCCGGACGTCCAACGTTTCCAATAAAAAGGGTATCTCCGGTAAAGAGTGCCTGATCTTCATTGTTTAAATCTGTGGCTAAAACACAAATACTATCCGGTGAATGACCCGGTGTATTGATGGCAGAGAATTCTACATTATTCATTTTAAAATGATCACCATCATCAAAACCCTGGTGAGGATAATCTGCACCAACTTTTTTGCTGGTATATATTATAGCGCCGGTTTCCAAATGAATTTGATAATGGCTACTTATAAAATCTGCATGAGGATGTGTTTCAAATACCGCTACAATCTCGGCATTGTGTTTTTCAGCAAAACTGTAATACGGAAATGGGTCTCTGGCGGGATCTACCAAGGCCATTTTACCTTCTGAAATTATGGCATAAGAATAATGAGCTAAAGCGTCGTCTTTAAATTGTTTGATGAGCATATTTAATTTTTTACAAAAATACTAAGATTGTGTTTTATATAAATAATATTAGGATTTAATATTCTACAAAAGACTACATTTACAATGGTTTGGATTGTAACAAATGTTACTTACAGTAGCTTTGGTGTTCATTAGATTTGTAAAAATTTTATTGTTATGTTTTTTTCAAATCTTTTCAAATCAAAATCTTCTGTTGAAAATATTTCAGCAACTGCACTCAAACAACTTTTAAAACAGGACAAAAGTTTAAAACTTGTAGATGTCAGAACGCCCAATGAATTCAAGCAGGGGCACATCAAAAATGCTGTTAATATTGATGTTTTTAAATCAGATTTTGTGAATCAATGCGAATCAAAATTTAAGACTTCGGATAGATTGATCATTTACTGCAGAAGCGGTCAAAGGAGTATGAATGCCGCCAAAAAATTGGAAAAAGCCGGATTTACATCACTTTATAATCTCAACGGTGGTGTGATGGCCTGGTCCAGAGCATAGCTTTTAACACTACATTTTTGCTTTAATGAATTGCAATTTAGTTTAAATGACTAATTTTGCAACATGAAAATTATCATAGCCGGATCAGGAGAGGTAGGATTTCACTTAGCTAAATTGTTATCTTATGAATCCCATCACATAGTTTTAATTGATGTTGATAAAGAAAGATTAGCTTACGCTGACAAGCATTTGGACATTAAAACCATTTACGGAGACTCAACTTCTTTAAGTATACTCAATGATGCCAATGTAGCCCATACAGATCTTGTTATAGCGGTCACTTCAGACCAATCTACCAATATTACTATTTGTGGTATTTCTAAACAAATGGGCGCCAATAAAACCATTGCCAGAGTTTCTAACCCGGAGTTTATTGATTGTAAGGATAAGATCAATATCAATAATTTAGGTATTGATGAAATGATTTCGCCGGAACATTTGGCAGCTTCAGAAATCATTCAGCTATTAAGCCAGTCTGCATTCACAGATACTTTTGAATTTGACGACGGCATTTTAAAAATGATAGGTTTCAATTTGTCAGAGAATGCTCCGTTTGTAGGATTGTCTGTAAAAGAAGCTGCAGATGTATTTCCTGGTTTACATTTTATGCCAATAGCTATACAACGTAACGGTACTCAGTATACCTTGATTCCACGTGGTGATACAAAATTTTATAAAAAAGACCGCGTGTACTTTGTGACAGATGCATCCGGCGTTGAAGAGCTTTACAAACTTTCAGGAACATCCAAGCGCGATATCAAAAATGTAATGATACTGGGAGGAAGTAACATTGGTCGTAGCTTATCTAAAGCTTTATGTGAGAAAAAGTTTAAAGTTAAGTTGATAGAAAAAGACGCTGAAAAAGCACATGAGATAGCAGATATGTTACCTAAAACCATGGTCATCAACGCTGATGGACATAATGTTGATGTTTTAGAAGATGAACATATCTCAGAGATGGATGCATTCATTTCAGTTACAGAAAACTCAGAAACTAATATCATGTCCTGCCTGGTAGCAAATTCCAGAAGAGTTCCAAAAACCATTGCACTAGTTGAAAATATGGACTATTTTCAACTCAGTCAATCTATTGGTATAAATACGCTTGTTAATAAAAAACTTATTGCCGCAAACAACATCTTCAGGTATATTAGAAAAGGAGATATTGTAGCATTGACAAAATTAAATAATCTGAATGCTGAACTCTTAGAATTTGTAGTTAAGCCGACATCGAAAATTTGTGATGATAGAATTTCAGATTTAAATATTCCTCGAACATCCATTATTGCTGGTGTGATAAGAGATGGAGAAGGGATAATAGCTTTAGGTGATTTTGTAATAAAAGCAGGAGACAGGGTTTTGGTTTGTTCTTTACCCCAATCTATTCACAAGGTTGAAAAATTTTTCGTTTAAATGCCAAAACTTAATTTCTTAGTCGTTTTACATATTATGGGAATACTTCTGGTATTCAATGGTGTGTTTATGTCTTTTGGAGCAATAACAAGTTGGTACTACGAAGAAACGGCTGTACTTTCCCAATTAGTTACAGCTTTTTTGGTCGTTGTCATAGTTGGAATATTACTCATGTTTTTTACCAGGAACCACCCTAAAAATATTGGTAAAAAAGAAGGATATCTTATTGTAACATTAGGCTGGATAATGATGGCACTCAGTGGGTCTTTACCTTATCTGATGTCAGGAACAATTCCCAATTTCACAAATGCTTTTTTCGAAACCATTTCAGGATATACGACAACCGGAGCAACCATTTTGGATGATATAGAAATCATGCCCAAAGGCATTTTGATTTGGCGTAGTCTAACGCACTGGATAGGAGGTATGGGAATCATAGTTTTAACCATAGCTATTCTTCCTATGTTTGGAATAGGAGGGATGCAGTTATTTACTGCCGAAGCACCTGGTATAAGTGCAGATAAGTTAAAACCAAGAATAACAGATACAGCAAAGCGTTTGTGGCTGATATATTTTTCTTTTACGGCGCTCGAAACTGTTTTGCTTCACTTGGCCGGCATGAGTGTTTTTGATGCCATTAACCATTCGCTAAGTACACTTTCTACAGGTGGTTTTTCTACAAAAAATGCCAGTATTGCTTTTTGGAATGGTAATTATTGGATAGAATACATCATAATCATATTTATGTTTATGTCCGGGACAAACTTTGTGTTGTTCTATTTTGCATTCAAGTTGAAATTTAAAAAGTTTATCCAAAACGAGGAATTCAGATGGTATGCTTCTATAGTCCTTATTGCGACAGCCATAACATTTTTGGCTGTTTATTTTTTAGGCGATTTAACCTTATCCAGTACAAGTCATCCTATGGGGCTAGGAAGTGCTGAGGCCACCTTCAGGCATTGCCTGTTTCAGGTCGTTTCTGTAATAACAACCACAGGATTTGTAACTTCCGACTTTACAGCCTGGCTGCCTTTTGTAAGTATTTTCTTTTTTGGTTTGTTCTTTCTTGGTGGTTCTGCCGGCTCAACTTCAGGTGGTGTTAAAATTGTAAGGCAGGTCTTTTTAATTAAAAATGGAATCCTTGAGTTTAAGCGAATGCTTCATCCTAATGCAGTTTTACCTATGCGCTACAATGGCAAATCTGTTGATCAAAAAATAGTCTATACTGTGCTTGGTTTTTTTATTCTATACATGCTTTCCTTTATCATGGGAACACTTGTTATGTCTTTGATGGGGCTCGATTTTATGAGTTCAGTTGGTGCTGCGGCTTCTTCTTTGGGTAATGTTGGTCCCGCTTACGGTATTGTGAGTCCGGTAGATAATTTTAATGGTTTACCACAACTCGCTAAATGGTGGAGTGCATTTTTGATGCTCCTTGGTCGTCTCGAGTTATTTACTGTACTTATTTTGTTTACTTCTTATTTTTGGAAGAGTTATTAAACGTATTTAGTATTATTTGCTACTTAATCAGTATCAATTCTGTTTAAGGTGAAATCATCAGGATGTTCTATCCTATAAATACATGCGATATCTTTTGTATTCTGCATATTCTGAGTATAGTGCAATAATTGAAAATCATTAATACAAATAGCTGTCAATGTCAGGGTTCTATGAGCCGTAACAGGTTAAGTTAGGAGACGAGGTATATATTAGGCTGATATATTTTTAATCCAAAAAAGGCATTTAAAAATTGTTTACTATAGTTGGTCCTAAAGAAAATTATAATAAGGATGTATTGTAGATTTTATATAGACATTTCACCGATTATACCTACCAAAAACCCTAAAATGGCCCCTAGTGAAATCAAGTATTTTTTCTCCATTTTGCTTTCCGGTATAATATCTTGAATCAGTAAATACAATATGCCTCCACTGGAAAAAATCATCAAATGTGCTGTTAATTTTGGATAATCAGATAAAACCAAATGTCCAATTAAAGCGCCAACGATACCACAAAAGCTTAACAAAAAAAATATGAACAGGGTTTTTTTGGCAGAGAACCCGCTTTGTACCAAATCTCTAAAAGCATTGAAAGATTCAGGAAGATTTTGCAATCCTATAAAAACTGCTAACAAAGCAGCAACATTTGGTTCTATGGCGAATACTGCACCTAAGGCAATAGATTCTGGCACAAAGTCCATCATCATTGCGAGAAGAGTAGCCATTTGACCACCTTTTTTAGACAGGTATTGATCAATAGACATAAATAAAATTGCTCCAACTAGAAATGAAATGGCTAAAGGGATTAAATTCAACTCTTCCATACCCTTTGGAATAAGCACCAGTGCCAGAGCTGAAAGGATAATCCCGGAACCAAAGGACATTAAAGTATGAATTATCTCATATTTTATAGCACTTTCTTTAATGTGGTGGTTGAAAAAATTTGCTAAAACGCCTCCAATGAAAACGGTTACTCCTGCAATACCGGCAAATAAAATTAGTGTGGTCATAATTGGAAAAGTTATACATTCATTACAATAATTGATCAACTGTAATGTCTTTCAAAAAAATAAATCTCCTGAAATATAGGCTTATTTTTCTTAGCTAAGCTCGATGTCTGATAAACAAATATTAATATTTATGGACTAAAAGGCTAATATGAGAATATCAATTAATGTGCATTTTTACTCTGAACTTTAAAAAGATTTAAAATGTAGATAAAGCAGATCTTTTCCAACCCGCACTTGTCTTTATGTATTCCATTTAATTAACCAGCGAATTCAAAACTAATCACAAATCTGTGATAATTTAGAAGGCAGATCTTCGCGGTTTTTTTTTGTTGGCTTGCCTTAAATCAATTTAAATAACTTTAGCATCTGCTATAATACTCGAATCCTTAATTAATACTTCTTTTAAAATTTTTATCATCTTGTTGTTTGTAAGCTTGTCCTTAACAGCTATTCTGATGGTGTGTTTTCCAATATTGGTCCCCATATTGGAAATGTTTCTAATGTACAATCCTTTTTCTTTGCATTTTGAAACTACAAAATCAGCATTAAAATGATTATCTGTAAAAGAACAAAGGATAAAATTTGCTGTAGTTTGAATAACTTTTACTGATGGTATTTTCAATAGTGCTTCGGAAAACTCTTCTCTAAAGGAGTGGGTTTTTTTATAACATTCTTCGTAGTAATTGTTATCCTTTAGAGCATAAACTGCCGCTATCTGCGCTGGCAAACTAACAGCCCAGGGAGGAGAAATGTGCTTTAATTTTTCAAGCTGATAAGGAGATGCACATAAATAAGCAGAACGTAGACCACTTAATGCATACACTTTGGACATGGACTTGCAAATTACAATATTGTTACTTTTGGTTGCAAATTTTTCAAGGGATTGATTTTTGCCGGTGTATTCTACATAAGTCTCATCTAACCAAATGCGTGTTGTTTCAGGTACTTGTTTTAAAGCTTTTTCTAAATTTTTTCCAGGCACATGCTGACCTGTTGGACTATTGGGATTTACAATGACAATTAGATCATAATTATCTTTGGCCTTAGCGATAAGTATGTCAGGATCAAATACATAATTTGTTTCTTGATTTAATGAAATTCGATCTACTGTACAACCAATTATGTTTTCCAAAACGTGCTCATATTCACCATACATAGGATCGAGTATTAGCACACGAGACTCGGCACTTAACCATTCTCTAAAAGCCATAAAAATAAGATCTGAAGAACCTGCTCCCGGTAGTATGTTTTCAGGTTTCAAGCCACGGATACCAGCAATGCTGCTTGCCATCCCGCTGCAATCTGTAGGTGGTGATGTTTTACAGATCCAGGGAAGATGAGTTTGTAATTCCTGTAGAATTTTTGGTGATGGATCAAACCAGGCATCTAAAACATCAGCATTTATTATTTCTTTTCGTTTGTTCAGGTTGTCAAATTCTTTTCCTATAGCCTCAAAAAAATGACCTCCATGATAACATTCTGAGGGTTTAAAAAAGGAAATGTCCAAATTCCAAACAAATTGATTTTCTATCTTTTTAAAAAGTAGTTTGTAGTTGTTTTGGATAAAAACATTTAATTCATCAACATTGCCCAGTAATAATTCAAAGTTGACCTTGCCTGATTTTACTGTTTTATGCATTGCTTTAAACCCTAACTTCAAATACATATTCAAAATCTCCGTTCTGCCAATGGATATGATGTTTGTACCGCCATTCGATTCTATCCATCTAAAAGCAGACCACATTAAAGCCAAGGTTAAGGATTGTCCACGATAGGCTTTCAGAACTGTTAGGATTCTCATTTCATAGAAGCCATCGTGTATCCTAAATGGCAGTTCATCTCTATCAAAATATTTATCAATTGAATACTTGTCATTACCGGGAGGTGTTATACTTATAAATCCAATAATTTCCTCCTCTATTTTAGCACAGATAAAAGTATTAAAGTCATCTAAACTATCACTTAATAGACCTAAATCATTTTCGGAATGTTGCATCAACTCTTTGGCGTATATGTCATGTCTTTGTTGATAGATTTTAACTCGATCCTTTTCAGTAGCGATAGAGATACTAATATTTTTCTCGTTCATAAAAAATTATATTGATTCATAGTTATGCATTATTAAGGGAAATCTTATTCTGTAGTATTTAATTAGATAATCAATCATAAAGTAAGTCAAGGGCTGGATTTAGTTACTTTAAAAGATTGCCAGGTTAAATATGTTATTCATTTTAAATGACCTGGACATTTAAAAATAAAGGAATAAAGTGTTTACCTTCTTTATTTGGTTAAACATTCTTTCAGGGGTTATTTCCTTAACGTTTAAAACAAATCTTGGTTCCCTAACTTTGGAAGTTAACTATTTAAAGTATTTCTGCTGACTTCCGGTTTTATTTATCAATAAAAAACTTTACGGTGGCACCTGCTAATTTGTTACTTTTTGTAATTAAATCATCAAAAAGACTTAAGTATAACTAATTAGGGTTGACGTCACTTTTTCTATTTTTATTAAATATTATATAAGCTAAGTGCAATCAAAACTTCAAATACCAATAACAATTTTACATATTGTAAAAAAATGAATACCGCTATTACCAGGTTTACAATTGGTGAGTTCTTATTAACATTTTAGCCTAAATTTTGGTATTTTGTGCAAAAGTCTGAAAAGAATATCACTATTACTCGATGCTAAAATTCAATAGGCACAAATTTTTTAATCATGCAGTTGAGTTTCAAATTTTAGCTTATGCAATTTAGTGCAATAAATTTAAAAATGAAGGTTAATAGTAAGCAGTTTCTATTTTTATACTTAAGTAAGCTCAATTTCACAATAGTATGAAATTAATTTATCTGCCATTTTTGTTACCGTCGAGTCTATTATCAAGGTTTTTAAATCGCTTCCTTTTCAATAAATTTTAAAAGATCAGGTTTCAAATCTTCAGTTTGCATGGCCAGGGAAAGCTTTTCTGCATTGTTTTTAAATTCCTCTTTATGATAAAGTGAATGTATACTATTGTTTAAATTATTGGCATTCAGCTTATTGATTGATATTCCTTTTGGTCCTATACGAAGGTTTTGAATAAGTTGGTTCCAGGCAAATTGATCAATGATGTGTGGCAGGATCAATGAAACGCATCCGTATTTAATAGCGGTGTGTGTTGTGCCTGAGCCGCCGTGATGGATGACAGCGTATACTTTTTTGAAAATCCATTCGTATGGAATGGATTTTACGAAGTGGAAGTTTTCATCATTCCTAAACTCGTTTAACTCTACCAGACCACCAGAAGCTATATTGACTATAGTTGGAATATTATGGGTTTTCAAATACTCATAAAGGATCTTTGAGTTTTGTTTTGGATTGGTATTTATCATACTTCCAAAAGTTAAAAAGACGATTTTGGTATGGCGTTGCAGGAAACCTTCAAGAGCATTATCGGGTTGCCAGTGCATTGCTTTGTGTCTGTGGTAATAACCTAATACTTGTGCATTGTTAGGCCAGTAGACCGGACGAGGAAAAAGTGAAGGTGAAATTGAAAATATAATTTTTCCCGTGAGTAGTTTTTTCTTTATAACCGATTTTTGGAACGTGTATCTTTCGGGTAAGCTTTTTTGTCCGTCGTAAATGCTTTTGGTGAGTCCGTAATTAGAGAGCGCATAAGTTAATTTATTAAATAAACCGCCAAAATTTTTATAGAAACCCACGTGAGAATGGCCTTTTACATAATGCATAAAATAAGGAACAGGACTTAGCAACACCCTTGGCTTATTATGTTTAAGCGCCCAAAGTGTTGGGTAACTGCATTTAGCATTATGAATAATTAAATCTGGTTTTTCTTCATCAACAATTTCAAACTGCTCAATAATAAGCTCTTTGTTTATTTCTTTACCCTGCCTGTAAAGATAGAGTAAGGAATTAATCTTTTTTCGCATACTTGCTTTGCCCATCAGAGCTTTTCCTTCGTTGCTTTCTATAAGCTCAATTACTTTTGATGACAATGGATGAAAACAAGATTTTTCAGGAATTATGCTACTGAACTGTTCCGGAAAAGAATAGACTATTTGATGTCCTTCATTTTCTAAAATAGCGCCAATGGCAAGAAAAGGCTCTATATCTCCGCGTGTACCGATGGAGGTTAATAAGATTTTCATAGTTGGGTAAAATTATTCTTTATTTCCCTTTTTTACTTTATTGTACTCGCTATAAACCAATAAAGTTATAATGATGATTTCTCCAGCAAAGTAAATAATGCCAATTCCCGTCAATCTTTCGATGTGTAAAGTTACTAATATAAATATCGCTATGCCGTAAATAATGTTAGCCTTAATTATAGTTCTGAGGTATTTTTTAAATTTATTTTTTACAAATGCAAAGCAAGACAACGAAAAACCGGCAAAACAAAAAGCAAAACCAGACATCACAAACATTATTGATTTAGGCATGCCGAAAAAGCTTTCAAAATGTCCTATCACCAGGCACATGATTGCTGTAACAATTGCCCCGATACCATCCAATAAGAGCCAGTTCTTTACTGAGATATTGCTAATGTTTATTTTTAAATCCATGGAGACAAAGGTATTAGAATGACCTCAAAAAGTTTTTGCTAAAAGTCAAAAAGTCAATTCAACTTTCATCATCTAATAAGGGATATACTGAGTTATTTTTTTATACGATGCCTTATCACCTAGAGGGACATTTTATATCAGCGTATAAATTTATTATTATTATTAATTTTTATGATGTTATCATTCTTGGTGTACCATTCCACAAATTCATCATATTCTTTTTGGTGAGAGTTCAACCAGGCTTTGAATTCTTCTTGTGCTCCCATTTGGAGCAAATAATGGTTATAGGCTTCGAAAAAACCTTTATCAAAGATTTCTTTTTGATATTCAAAAAGCACATTAGGATAAGCCTTATAATCTTCTTTATAAAAGTTTTCAATAAACTTTATTCTAATTGAAGATATTGAATTCAGGTTAATTGTTTTTTCATTAAGGCTTGCTAGAATGAAATTCTTTCCAAAAACTGCACAAAGGGGTAGTTTTAATTCTTTGTCAGGGTCTATTTCTGAAGCATCTATGACTATTTCACAAAAGTCAATATTAGCATTATCTTTTCCCAATGATATAGAGGATATATAGGTGTTTAAGAGAAGCTGGCTCATTTCTTTAGTTCTTTCGGAGGTTCTTTCCAGGTTCATGAAAATTTCACCATAAATAAGTCCTGAAAGTTTATCGCTCGAGTTTAAAAAGAGCTTTGCAAGCCTAAAGTAGTTTGAAGAAAAAGTAGGATCAACCTCAATACCTTTTTCGTAATTTTCAATGGCCTTGTCATATGCCTCCTGTCCAAGGAAGACATTTCCTTTTTCTAAATACAAATTACCGGCATTCGGAAAACGGGACATACCTTCTTCATAAGTTTTTATAGCCTTATCCGGTTTACCGAGGTAACTGTAACAGTTGCCAAGCATTTGATAGACCTGGCTGTTTATGGTGTTATAGGCCTTTAATTTTTTGAGAATATTTATAGCCTTTTTATATTCCTTCTTCAATACATAGGCGTATGCAATTTCATAGGGATAGATATAGTTTTTTGAATCAAGTTCCTGACTTTCTTCTAAAAGCCTAATGCTTTCCTCTATTTTTCCATTGTCCATAAGCTGAATCGCCTCTTTTGCTTTTGCTAAAGCTATTTCACGATCAGACTGACCAAATGATAAACTTACGATGAATTGAAATATGAAGAGGAATAATATTTTATCCATGGCACATTAATTTTCTTTATATCACACTTTTGCAGACCTGGTACATTTATAAAAGTGTTTTGGCAAAGCTGATTAGTCTATCTAACCAAATATATGTGGTTTCATTTGTATTATTTTTTTGCGCTTTCTAAGTCATTTATAAGTATAGGCTATGTATTTAATTGCTTAATTGACTTAGGTACAAAAGTAAAAATAACAATTTAAGTTGTAATTATAAGAATAAATGTAACTCTTGTGGTACTATATCAGTAACAAAATCTCGTAGTTGCAATACCAGCTTTTGTGTCTCAGCGTCATAAGGTTTTATAAACTTTTAAAGCTGAGGGTTTGTATTCATTTTATTTTCATTGATTTAGCTCTCAGGCTAGAATAAAGGATTGCTGATAATTTGTCATATTTATAAAAAATGTAAGGTTGTAGAAAAACTTAAAGTCTTTCTGCAAAAACGGTCTAAAGGCAAATGTAGAGTCAGTTTAAAGTAGAATTTATTATAAGTATTATGGTTCTCCTATATCTTCATTCCATAATGTAGGATTCTCTTTTATAAAGTTCTCCATCATTTCAATACATTCTGAATCGTTTACAACGATGACTTCAACGCCATTTTGCTCAAGTAACTTCTCTGAACCTTTGAATGTTTGATTTTCTCCTATAATAACTTTTGGTATACCATAGAGAAGGATGGCACCTGAACACATAGGACAAGGTGATAATGTTGTATATAACACAGAGTTCCTGTAAACACCAGCTGACTGTCTGCCAGCATTTTCTAAAGCATCCATCTCTCCATGTAAAACAACACTAGACTGTTGAATTCGCTTGTTATGCCCTTTACCTATGACTTGTCCATCGTGGACTAAGACAGAGCCTATTGGTATACCACCTTCCTGAAGACCTTTTTTAGCTTCATCAATTGCTTTTTTGAGAAATACATCCATATTTGTTCTTTTAATTTATGTTATCTTATTTTTAGTAACTCTATGCTATTGACCAAAGATAATAAGTCCAATTTTTTAATTTAAATGTGAAATTTGTTAAAAACAAAAAATCCCTTTTAGCCCGAAACTTCTTATTCAATAAAACTTTTTGATATTGACGTTTTCCTTAGTGTTTTATACTTTTCAGATTTACAAAAGCGTATAAAACAGATAGACATAATACACCGAAACAAATAGTCAGGAACCAAATCCCAGGTTCATCGTTACCATTATTTCAGATATAATTTTTCTTACCTGCAATGACCCAAAAAACAAAACCAAAGATAAATTGAATACTTTTTACTGCCAGATCTGAATTTCTCTTTAGCAAATTTAGGATTATTTTTGTGAAACAACTTTTATAGTCTTTTATTTAAAAAAATTAGATAAGCATAAAATAGTTTAGAAAGACGGGCTTTTGCTTTTGGCTATTATTGTGGTGCGTATTTATTAAATTTTATCTTTTGCCATTGGTGGTGGACTAAAGTAGTTTTTATCAATTAAAAGTATTTTCAAATCTGTTTCATTTGTAATTCGGTAATAGATTTCTGTAAGTTGATTTAAGATGTTAGGTAGATTTTTAAATTCATTTTTATCATCATACAGAATACATATCATTAGCTTTTCTGGGCTTTCACTCAACTCTGGATTTTTCCCATGATTTTCAATATCTTTTCTTAAAACATTTTCCAAACTATCCAAGGGAATACCATATTCTTTATTTTTATTAATCTCATTATTGTAGATTTCAATTACATTTTTAGTTTTAATAATTTTAATAGGATCTTCTTTTAGACAGCTGTTTCTGAAATAAATGGTTTTAATTTCGCTATCTGTTGTTAAAGTTATTCTTGGTATACTATCATCACAGACTATTTTTTCAGTCCGATTAGTTAATTCAAGCCAGTTTTCAAAATTATTAACGTCTAATTCAACGCCAAGACTGTCATTTTCTTTGTTCCACTTTCCAAATTCCATTTTAACCAGGGCTGTTTCTTTTTGCTCTGGTTCATTTTCTTTTTTGTCAATGTTTCGACATCCAATTATTGTCAAAATCAGTATAACAGCGAAAGGTATTTTATTTATATTTTTCATAACGGTTTGTATTATACTGATATAGGTTGACCTTTTTTTCATTCATTTTTTCTAATTCGAC
>CAZQKB010000020.1:0-47106 GCA_964593755.1 uncultured Mesohalobacter sp.
GACGTTATAATTAGAAGTAAATTTCTCATTATCAGTATTAAATTGCGTACAACGTGCCGAGTATATGAAACGGTGGGGATAGGATGCACTTACCTATCCAAAACCGATAACCTTAATTAAGTGCAAGTGGGCTAAAAAGACACACAACGCCCCACTGTTTTATATACTGTGTTGTGTGCAGTTTTTATTATGGGACAATATAGATTTTCAGTTTACGCACATTGGCAAATAGGATTGATGGTAAAACTTGACGAATATTCATTGGATATTAGTTTACCATTTATGACAATGCATATTGCCACAAGTAAATACGCAAAAGGTGTAGAAATATTCGGCAAGTATTTCGGATAAATTGCACACAACTAGCATATATCGTCAAAAATACATCACTTTTTTAATAAAAATAAACGAAAACCCTAAAAATCAACCACAATTCCAATCGAAGGTAATGGCAAACTGCTGTCTAGTTGTTCAAACTAAATGACGTTTCCAGGCAACATGATGTAACCGTCTCCATAAAACTGTCAACCAAGATTTGGTAATTATTGAATTTAATATAGAAGAAGATTTGCACGTTATATAAAATTAAAGGGTTGCGCATCAATTACTATATTTGGCGGTAGTTTTTTATTTTCCTATTATTCCTAATTCGATTTTTATATCAGTTCGTTTAGTCAATTTGCTCGGATTTACGCTCCAATTTTCCGCAATTTTCATCACAAGCTCTTCGTCTGCATAATCCAAATCTTCTCTATCATAGTATTCGTCCGATTTTGCTTCTTCTGAAAGTGAATTAAATAAGTTTAGATTACTTTCTGGTTCAGTCGGTTTTCCATAAACTTTTATGTTTTCCATACTCTCGCCAACGTATGAATAAATTCTTTCTATTTTTCCGTCTACTGATTTCATCCAGTTATGATATTCCACAACTCTGTGTGTTCCAAAAAATTGAGCCTCTCCAAATTCAGAACTCAATTCGTTAAGCACTTTCTCGAGTTTTTCAATACTTTCTTGACTATCACCAAGTGGTAATCCCATTCCAACTGCTAAAGTCCATTCGCCAACTTGTGGTGTTATAAATACACCATCTGAATACGCTTTTTCAATTCCTTTTTCCCAGTTTGATTTTGAAGTTTGTTTGATATTTAATAATTCAGCAATTTTTTCTTTGTTGTCAGATTTAATGGCAAACCAAACAATTTTATAACCAAAATTTACTGGTTCGTCAATTTGAATGTTTAATTCTGATGTTGAAGTTTCTTTGTTTTTCTTTTTGGATTTTCGAATAGTTGTGAAAACTAAATATAATATGGCAATAACTGCTATCCAATAGTAATTCATAAGAGTCTTTATTATATTATTGCAAACGAGAAGTGTATATTTTAGTGGTGAACAAAGAAGCGATATATTTCGTTTTTCGATCTTAAAATTAGAAAATAAATCGCAGACTTTCGGATTCAAATCAAAAATCCATCAATGGTAAATTCGTATCGATGTTAAGTGTTATTATTCGTAAGGCTTGTAAATGATTCTTGTATTTCCATTAGGTAATTCCTCTACCAAATTTTCACCATCTTTATAAAACAAATGTATTTGATCTTGCCCGCTGGGAAATTCGAGTCTATATTGATTGTTTCCAATATTTGTCCATGTTCCAATTTCAAAAAATATATTATTGCAATCGTCTGGTAAATCTGTTGAAGTAATATAATCCCCAAAAACTTTATTATCTGCTGTGAATGTGGTGTAGACACATTCAAGTACTGGCGTAAGTTCAACAGATATATCTGATTCAAATTGTTGAATAGCCTGCCACTCTCCAACTATTATATCGATATCATCATCACTTGAGCAGGATGATAAAATCACTAAGCCTATTAAAATTCCGTAAAATCGTCTGATTTTTCTCATTTGTAAAGTTTGGTTTTAATTCTTTAAAACGATATTAAAACGGACAGAAACGTCCAAAAACACGTGTACTTTATTTATTTTGGTAAGCTTAGTTAGATAATAATTAAACTAAACAGACTTCCTAAAAGTAATTGGAATCTATTATAAAAAACTCTTTATTCGCCTGAAATATTACCGTCTGTCGTGAAATTATAGCTGTTATTTCCAACTAAACATGAAAATTCAATATCGCAAAAGGTAATAGAATAATTACCTTCATTTAATTTATCTACATAAATCAAATCGCCACTACTAGGCGCTGAAGTACAAAATGCATTTAAAAAACCCTGATCTAAAACCGCAGAAATGTAAGCCTCATTTAGGGTTTGATTTAATGAAAAATCGTTAACCAAAGTATATATTCCTGTTTCAGGCTCATGACTAAAATCAATGCGCAGATCTCCTTGTATTCCTACAGCATAAACACCGTAATTGCCGAAAGTGGCATAATTTTCACCTGAAGAAAAATTATTACTAAAATCTACTGTCATACCCTGATGCGTTATAGTGTTCAATTCCGGAGAGCAAGGCGGATCAACTTCTTCCTGGTCTGTAATAAATTCAATTTGATTTCCATAAGCTATGCCAGTATCGTTTGTTGCAAAACTTCTAACGAAATATGTTGTCTCTGGTTCTAAATCATTCAAAGAACTATCAAAACTCGTCGATAATTCTGTCGCTATATTGACATTATCATCGATTGTAGGATTTTCTGATGTGCTCCAGCAAATTCCTTTATTCAATAACGAACTTGAGCCCTCATCGATAATTTCACCGCCACTCTGGGCAGAGTTTGCAGTTATTGATGTTACAATTTTAGTCTGAATAACAGGAAGATTTTCAACAGGATCATTATTTTCGGCATCTTCACTAGTGCAACCGATAAGTGTTATTACAAGCAGAAAATTGAGAAAGGTGATTTTTTTTATTTCAGACATATTGGTTATTTTAATTATAAATTTTTTAAAAGTGCCGCAATATAGTTTTTTTAAAAAAAGAATTTTATTCTTTCTACAATAATTTTTTTGACATCATGATTTAAAATTCACGAGCAACGATTACTTTAAAAAATTGCTTTTAATTGGTTGAATTGGGTAATTCTAAGCCCTCCAAAAATTGAAATTCGTTATCTCTAATTCCTATAATTTAGACAAAAAAAGCCTTGTTCCGAAGTCTCGCTCTAATGTTTCGTTCCGGAGTTTCGGAAGGCTTTTTTATCCATTTGCACTTCACTCTTCAATAATCATTTCTCCAAGTGCGTTCTCTTTTTTGTTACCACCGTATATGAGATATCTGTTGTCTGAAATTTTATAACTTATCAAGGGTTTAAGATTAATTTGTCCCTTTTTGAACTGATGCCGAAAAAAATGCTCACTCATTCCTGTATCATCTTCAAACGTATACGCAACCGTTTTCATTTCATTTAGCCTATCTAAAATTTTTAATTTATAGTCGGTGGATTTATAGTGGTCATTATAGAAAACAATTAATTTACCATTTTTATAAATTGGAAGTACGCTGAGGTATTCTTCTCCTGAACCCATCTCTGCCAAAGGAAAAGTTATCGATGAAGGTTGTGTATAATTTGGACTTGGAATGAGCTGAATACCAATTGTATCAATGCTCATCGATTGAAATTTAACAATGGCATCAGCCCAAGCTAGAGTTCCATCTGCCTTTAAGGCTGTGACTATGACAAATTCAGAATCAAAATAATGAGACGTCCAGGCTAAAGGCCAGATCCCAAATGTGCTTGGCCCCAGATTTACGTCATATTCTGAAAATACAATGATACCACCATTATCCCTTTCGATAAAAGCTATATTTTTAACAAAATCGGGATTGAGATCTCTTATATCCCTAACATTCCAGGCAAAACGATTAAAATTTGTATTAATTACTTTCTCTTTCCTTGCATCAATCACAATATCATAAATGCCTTCATAATCCCATTGTCGTCTGCCTCTAGTATTCAGCATAGAATAAAAGCCTGTAATATGTAATCGATTATCTTTGGTTGGTACAACATTACAATCTACTAGATAATTATCTTTTAATTCGATTTCTATTTGAGTTCTACTGTAGGCGTTGTTTGCCTGGTAAGAAAACAATGTTACTTGATTATATTTGTTTTTTTCTTCTTTGTCTCTGTAACTTTCAATAAGAGCAAAGGCTATATCATCTTTATCAGTAAATTTTGTGTCAGAAAATTTAAATGACCAAACTCTATTTTCATTTGATGTAATAGTGTTTTTATCCGTAAAAACTTTATTAAGATTTTCATCCAATAGCATTAAAGTATATTTTACACTTGGATTTCTGTAATTTTTCTGTACATGTGTTACTAAATATTTTGAGCCATCCTTAGATTGTTTAAATAAAAACTCTCCTTTTCTTGTCCAATCTTCTGCATTAACAATATGAATTATAGTGGTATTTACTATTTCATTATTACTAACTTCTAAAGCTATAAACCGATATTGATTTGAAAACACATCATAGAATGATACCATTAAGAATCGCTTTTTACCGACAAAAACGTAGTCTCTTATTTCATAATCTTTAAGCAAGTTGAAAACTTTGCTTGATGTCAAGCGCTTTGTTTTGGCATCATAAGTTTGAAAGAAGAATTCCTTTTTTGCTCTGCTTAAGGCATAAATAGAATCATTTTCTATACCTGCAATGGTCATTATATTTCCTTGTTCTTTCGGTATACTTTCACTGAATTCCAATAACACATCTCCTATCCTGAACTGGGCTGAAGTTACTATTGAAAATAAACAAAATAGTAAGACAATTGGTTTAGTCATGGTAAACGGTTCTATTTATTATCAGTGTTAGAATTAGACTAAATTTAATCAATAAGACCATTATACAGAAGGTTGATTGTACTTTTATCATTAGTCTAATTCTAAGCTAATTAAAATTTCATTGAGATATAGTATTTGGTTTTTTATTTTCTGCGGGAAGTGTGTCTTTCAGTAGCGACCAAAAAAGCACAGCCCTTCGTTTTTCAGTCGTAAAGTTAGAAAATAAATCCCAAAACATTCGTTTCAACTACCAAACCTCGCCATTGAAGATACATAGTGTTATGCGCTGGCTTTTTACCAGTCAAGTTGCAAAGCTTTACTAGAACCTGGTTCTACTTTTAATTTTTGTCGGCAATATTGAATAGTTTTGGTTAAAATAGGTTTTATTTCTCCAAAATTCTTAATTCGTTTTCCATCAAAGATTGGTGTTACATCAAGATTTGATATTATTTCATTAAATGTATTTTCAAAAAGTTCAGCGGTTTTTGGGTCATTCCGCACCACAACGTAAGAAATTCGGATTGCATCAAAAGGTCCCTTATTGTGATAAACTTCTTCTCCGTCTATGATTGGGAATAACCAAAGTTTAACATCATCTCCATTTTCGGTTTTGTTTTTAATTCCAAAATAATCATCGGCTTGTTCAAATCCCAATTCAGAAAGTTTTTCAAATTCTTTGCTATTAGGAGGGAAATTAGGGTTTTTAAAGCCAACTATTAAAAACAAATCTCCAAAAGTCGGTTTGTCAGAATTGAATTGAAAGTCAATGTTTATTCCATCAAATGCCAGAGTTTCTAAATTCGGACTTTGTGATTCCATTTTTTCCTTTTTTTGGTTTTCACTTTTGCAACTTAAAAGTCCAAAAATTAATATTAAGATAGTTAGTCTTTTCATTTTTTCAGCTTGCGCATAACTAGTATATAACACCAAAAATACACCACCTTTTAAAAAAAATAAACGAAAACCCTAAAAATCAATCACAATTCCAATAGACGGTAAAGGCGAACTACTGTCTAATTGTTCAATTTGGACGACGTTTCTGGGCATAATCACATTACCTTCTTCATCACGTTGCAGCCCATAATTAGGAGGTTCAGGTATTTGCTGACCCAGAATATTTTGAATTTCTAAAAATACATTGAGAGAGAATTTTGCAAAATTCCATTTTTTGTCAATCCTGACATCAGTCTGATTAAAGGCACTCAATCGGTTTTGTCCAAAGTTAGAATAGTCTATGAGTAGTTCCGGATAGGTGTTTTGTGCGTTTGTAGCATCTACATCTACTTCAGCAAAAGGGGTTCTTCCTATATAACGCATCCTGGCACTGAGCTCCCAGTTCCTTCCAAATTGATAACCTCCGGTAAAAGTCAATAAGTGCCGACTATCCCATGCACTTGGCAAATAGTTGTCCTGATCTAAACCGGTAAACTCACTTCTGAAAAAAGTATAGGCCAGGATGGCATAAAAATCTTTAGACAATTTTTTTTGATATAAAAATTCTAAACCATAAGTTCTTCCAAGTCCTACGCTGGTGACAGGTTCGTTACCTAAAACTTCAAAACCGGCACCTAGGTTGGCTAGTGAAACGCCATTGGTAATTGAAACCGGATAATCCCTGTATTGTTTATAAAAACCTTCCAGAGAAAATTTAGAATCCCGGTTAGGTAAATATTCCAAACCTAAAACTGTGTGGTCGTTTTCAATATAACTCACCTCCTGATTTACAAAATTTCGGTTATTGTCCTGAAATCCTAAAACGGTATAAGGCGGTATTTTGTAGTATCTGCCCCACGAGGCATTAATGCTCCACTGCTGGTCTTCGTCTAAGGCGTAAGAAGCAGATATCCGTGGACTCAATGTAGACAAAAGGTCGTTGCCACCTTCAGTAAAGTCGTTGGCATCTGCACGTAAACCAAAGGAAAGGCCTAATCTATCATTAAAAAAACTTCTGGAAACCTGGGCATGAAGGCCGTATCTCACTAAAGACAGATCAGAATCAAAATTGAAGTCATCTGTTAAGTTGAACGTGTTGTTGGTATAGTTGGCCTGCTGAACTACAAATCCGGCTTTGACTTTCCATTCATCGTAAAACCGATTGAAATTGTAGCGCAGTTTTGTTTCCTGTTCGGTTGAATTATTTCTAAAGATGGGATTGGCTTCATTCACATTATCTTCAAAACGGGTAAAATTATTGCTCAAATAATTGGTGCTTATTGTTGTAGTCATAAAACCGGGAACTTCTTTAAAGCGTCGTTTCCATGTGGCGCCAATAGTATTGGTGCGCTGTTTAATAACAGGTACCTGGTCAAGCTGAGCTTGCTGTTCGGCATCAATATCATCAGGAACATTGATGGAAAAATCATCAATAGAACCAACTCCTGTGAGGTAAATCTCGTTGTAATCATCAATTTTATGAGTCAGTTTATACTGGTAATCCCAGTAATCCGGTAAAAATGGTAAACCAATCACCTGAAACAGAAACTGCAGATAAGAGCGTCGGACGGAAACGATGAACGAAGTATCACTAGAGTCTTTATCGCCTTTAAACAATGGCCCCTCAAAGGTCAATGCAGTTTCGCTACTGCTCAATCTGATGTTGGTTCTAAAATCTCGATTGTTACCATTACGCTGGTCAAACTGAAGCACACCGGACAAGGCATTGTCGTACTGCGCACCAAAAGCACTGGTGGACAGCGTTACATTTTCAAAAAAGCTAACATTCAGTAAACCCACAGGACCACCGGCACTTCCCTGAGTCGCAAAGTGGTTGATGTTGGGAATTTCAACACCATCAAGATAGTAGACATTTTCATTTGGAGCACCTCCACGAATGATCACATCGTTCCTAAATCCTCCAATAGAGCTCGCCACACCGGGTAAGGATTGCACCACTTTAGCAATATCGTTATTACCTCCGGGATAGGTGGCAATTTCAACCGCTGAAAGCGACTGAATGGAAAGGGGTGTTTCTTCCTTTTTTCTAAAAGGACTGGGTTGAATGGTAACGGCTGCAAGTTGTGTAGCGGTTTCTACCAGTTCAAAGTTTTCATCTACATTACCTACCGATTTAACAATAACATTGTAACGTAAAGCGCTTTCATAGCCAACGTAGGAGGCCTTAAGTGTAACAGACTTAGTCGGTACATTTTCAATGATATAATAACCATCTATATCAGTTACCGCGCCTAATTGTGTATCCAAAACCTGAACCGTTGCGCCAAGAATAGGTTCTCCGGTTTCAAAATCATAGACATAACCGGAAAGTTCACCGGTATCCTGTGCAAGTGCATAAACCGAACTTAAAAGAATTATTGATAAATTCAATATTGACTTAATTGCTTTAAAGAAATCCATTTTAGTTTTACTTGATGATAGGTCCTGAGCAAAGAAAAATATAATCTCTGATTGATAAGAGACTTAAGCCCTTAAAGTTATGCTAATTTTGAATATAAAAGCTGAAAAAAATACTTTTGATGTTCAAATATTTGAATACTTTTTTAACCATCATACTGATCAAACAAAATCAACAGCTGTTCAAAAGTTTTGATTGATTTTTTTATCCTTAAACCAAGCATTAATTATATTTGCCTTATGGATCACTTTATAGTTTCAGCAAGAAAATACAGACCCGGTACTTTTGAAGAAGTTGTTGGTCAAAAAGCCGTAACCAATACCTTAAAAAATGCTATAGACAATAATCATCTGGCGCAGGCTTTATTGTTTACAGGACCTCGGGGCGTTGGCAAAACATCCTGTGCGCGAATCTTGGCTAAGATGGTCAATGAGCAGTCAGGTTCTGATGTAACTGACTTTGCATTCAATATTTTTGAACTGGATGCGGCCTCCAATAACTCGGTAGATGATATCAGAAATTTGAACGACCAGGTTAGGATCCCACCACAAACCGGAAATTACAAAGTTTATATCATAGATGAGGTACACATGTTATCATCATCAGCATTCAATGCCTTTTTAAAAACCCTTGAAGAACCACCAAAACACGCTATTTTTATTTTAGCTACAACTGAAAAGCACAAAATTATCCCGACAATTTTATCGCGTTGTCAGGTGTTTGATTTTAAGCGTATCACAATTCAGGATATCAAAGAACATTTAAAATATGTTTCGGCAAAAGAAGGCGTAACTGCAGAAGATGAAGCCCTTCAAATTATTGCTCAAAAATCTGATGGTGCTATGCGGGATGCGCTTTCAACCTACGATAGGGTTGTGAGTTATTGTGGCACAAACCTTACCAGAAAAGCTGTAGCTGAAAACCTTAATGTTCTCGATTATGAAACATTTATCAAGACCACTGACTATATTTTAAATACAGACATCCCAAATGTTTTGATCTACTTAAATGACATTTTAGCAAGAGGATACGACGGTCAGCACTTTATAAGTGGCTTAGCTTCACACTTCAGGGACCTTTTGGTCTGCAAAAATCCAGCAACCCTTGAGTTACTTGATGTTAGTGAGGCTTCAAAACAAGCCTATAAGAAACAAGCTGAAAGTTTAAGCATGCAACAACTTTTGGAGTTTATTGATTTGGCAAACAACTGTGATTTTAACTATAAACTCAGTCAAAATAAACTACTTCATGTAGAATTGTGTTTAATGAAATTGGCTTCGTTCACTGTAAATGCAACTGAAAAAAAAAAGTCTAATGGCATAATTTCAGCAAATGAATCTAAAGCCATAAATCAAACACCAACACCTGAAAAAATAAAAAGGGAAGACCAATCAGAGCATGATGAACCAAAACCAGGGGAAACCACAAATCCTGAAACCAAAAACCCAAGTGAGCCTGAAATCAACACGATTGATGATACAGATCAGGAAGTAAAGGCTAAAGAAAATGAAAGCAAAACAACTGATTCTAAGCCTGAATCTGATGGGTCTGAAAATAAACCTCAGAGAAAAAGCGGACTTTCTTTAAAATCTATTCTATACAAAAAAAATCACGTTAATACAGTAAAAGAAAATCAAAAGGAAGAGGAAATTCTAAATGAAGAATTCAGCCTGGAAGATTTAAAAAAATACTGGATAAAATTCGCTGAGATTGTAGACAAAAAAGGAGAAAAACTACTCGCCTCTACTCTACTCTCTGACATTCCAAAATTAAAAGATAAGACCATAGTCATCAACATGCCAAATGATACGATGAAAATTGAAATTTTACATAACAAAAGTAGAATCTTAAAATATATCAGAAATAGTTTAAGGAATTCTCATATTGATATTGAAATTAATGTTTTGGCCTCCGAAGCCAAAAAATATGTACATACCAGTGAAGAAAAATACAGGCATTTTGTGGAAAAAAATCCAAAAATAGAACTCTTGAAACAAAAACTAGATTTAGACTTTTAGATGATGTTAGGATTAAAATTACCAACTGACCCAAGATGGGTAAATATAGCAGAAAAAAACATTGATGAAATTCTCATCGACCATGCTTATTGTGAACAAAAAGCAGCTTCTACTGCCATATCACTTATTGTTAGCTTTCCTGAATATGAAGAAGTTGTAACCAAAATGACAGAACTGGTTCAGGAAGAAATGAGTCACTTTAAAATGGTTCATGACCTTATAAAATCAAAAGGGATTGAAATGGGTCGTGACCGAAAAGACTATTATGTGATTGAATTATTGAAATTTTTCCCCAAAGGTGGCAGCAGAGAAACGCAGATGGTACATCGCTTGCTTTATGCCGGACTTATTGAAGCCAGAAGCTGCGAAAGATTTAGACTCCTTTCTGAAGAATTGGAAGATAAACAATTAAGGCAATTTTACAGAAAACTAATGATCTCTGAGGCTAACCATTACACCTTGTTTTTGAAATTGGCCAGAAAATATGGTAATGAAGAAGAGGTTAATCAAAAATGGCAGGACCTTTTAAAATACGAAGCTAAAATCATGGAAAACCTCAGCCAGCACCAAAGTATTCATGGGTAAAAGGCATTAGTCTATAGGCTTATACCTTTATATTTTCACAATCTAAAATTCAGATTTACAGGGTATTTAGTTTGCTTTAAAAATATCTTTTGTTTACTTTTAAAACTCAACCAAAAACCAAACCAGATGAAGAGTATTAAAATCGAGCTTAAATGGGCTTTAATCTTTACCATTATGAGCTTACTTTGGATGGCCATAGAAAAAGCCACAGGACTTCACGATGTAAATATTGAACAACATTATATATACACAAATTTATTCGCTATCCCGTCAATAATTATTTATGTCCTTGCCTTAAGAGATAAAAAGTATAATTTTTACCAAGGTCAGGCCAAGTATAAACAATTGTTTATTAGTGGTGTTATTCTAAGTTTAATCATTGCACTATTGGCACCGCTCAGTACGTATGTTTCAGTTGAATACCTATCTCCGGACTATTTCGATAATGCTATAAGTATGAGTGTAAAAAATAAAATGATGACTCAGGTGAAAGCTGAGGAATATTTCAGCACTGCAAACTATATGTTACAAAACCTTATAGCTGCTCCGGTAATGGGAATTATTACTACACTGATTGTCAGTATTTTTCTAAGATCAAAATCATAGCGCACCAAATGTCAGGACTCATTTTCAAAGAAAAGCAACAATTGTTATTAGTTTGGGTTGTGGCAATAATTGTTTTTCTTGTCATACTTATCTTAGGTTTTGGTGCCCAGGGTTTGAGCAATGAAAATGGTAAAAAATTTCCTGTCTTTGCAGTTTACTTTAATCTTGCCTTAATTGGTTTTCTTTTTTTACTGTCCTATAACTTTCAAATTAAACTATCTACTGAAAAGCTCGAACTTAAGTTTGGCATTGGAATTTTGAAAAAATCTTTTAAGGTCAGTGAAATAGACAGAGAAAGTATACAAATTGTTACACCCTCAAAATGGTATGGCATAGGCTGGCGCTACAATTTTAATGGAGATATGATTTTTAATGCCAAGTACGCTAAGGCAGTTTGTTTTAAGATGAAAAACAAGCACAAAAAATACTACGTTGGTGCAGATGATTACGAAAAGCTCAAAAGAGAACTAATTCTACTCGTACCAAAAGATTAAAATCCATTTAACCGCTATGAAAAACATCATTTTTAATAATTAAACTTGAAACATCTTTAGGGGTTTTGTATTTTTAAAAAAAATCTAAACCATGTCCAGTATAATAAAAAAACAAGTTGAAAACGTCACTTACCTTTACTTAAATCGTCCGGAAAAATACAATAGCTTTAATCGTGAAATGGCATTATCACTCCAAAAGCATTTGGACGATTGTATAAAAGATCATAAGACCAGAGCCATTGTTTTAATAGGAAAAGGAAAAGCATTCTGTGCTGGACAGGATCTTCAGGAAGTCACAAATCCAGATGAAAACCCCGGATTTAAAAAAATATTGGAAGAACATTACAATCCAATAGTTACAAGAATTAGAAATATTGAAATACCTGTAATTGCTGCCGTGAACGGCGTGGCTGCCGGTGCCGGAGCCAATCTGGCCCTTTGTTGTGATATTGTTGTTGCCTGTGAGAAGGCTAGTTTTATTCAGGCTTTCAGTAAAATAGGACTAATCCCTGACAGTGGTGGCACCTACTTTTTGCCCAGACTTGTTGGCTTTCAAAGAGCATCTACGCTGGCTATGCTTGGTGATAAAATTGATGCTTTTGAAGCTGAAAGAATGGGCATGATTTATACGTATTACTCTTCTGAAACCTTTGAAAATGAGATTGATAAACTTGCGCATAGGGTTGCCAATATGCCAACGAAAGCCTTGGCATACATCAAAAAAGCCTTTAATAAAAGTATGGAAAATAGCCTGGAGGAACAGTTGGCTCTGGAATCTGAGTATCAGATTGCATCTGCACAATCTGAAGATTATAAAGAAGGTGTTCAGGCTTTTATAGAAAAAAGACAGCCTAAGTTTGAAGGAAAATAAATATATAGCCTAATCTTTTATAAAATAAGACCTCAAAGGTTTTTACTTTGAGGTCTTTATCATTTAGGTAATTATATTATGGGCTTAGACTCTAATGTGTCCGTCTCCAAAAACATAATACTTATTGGTTACTAACTGTTTTAAACCAAGTGGTCCTCTATGGTGGAGTTTGTCTGTCGATATGGCCAATTCAGCTCCAACGCCCATTTGTCCACCATCTGTAAATCTTGATGACGCATTGTGGTAAACTGCTGCTGAGTCTATTTGTTCCATAAACAATTCTGCTTCAGTGCCCTGTTCAGTCATGATTACACTGGAATGCTTACCTGAGTATTTGTTTATTATTTCTATGGCTTCTTCGATATTTTCAACTGAAGACAAGACAATTTTCAAAGCCAGAAATTCTTCATACCAAACATCCTCTTGTTCAATTTTATTTTCATTTGAAAGGATATTTGAAATTTTTCCTGAGGTTAATATTTCAACATCGTGTGCCTTAAGTTGATTTGTCAAATCAGCTACTTTAGCTTCAAAGTCTGGAATATTTGAATTAATTAATACTTTATCTAAAGCATTACAGCCGGAGATTTTATCGGTTTTTGCATTGATAATAACCTTCTTAGCCTTTTCCCAATCTGCATTTTCAGAAACATACAGGAAATTATTTCCTCGTCCGCTGATGAGTACTGCACATGTAGCGTGGGTTTTTACAAAATCTATTAATCTTTCACCACCACGAGGCACGATAAGATCAAGTTTTTCTGAAGGGTTGCGTAAAAATTCCTGTGTTTCTTCTCTGTTGATATGCATCAACTTTATCCATTCTTTGGATAGCCCATTTTCTTCTAAGGCTTCATGCCAGCATTTCTCAAGTATAATATTGCTGTTTACAGCCTCTTTCCCACCTTTGAGCAGTATTTTATTGTTGGCTTTAAAGGCCAAAACAGCTGCCTCTATGGTCACATCCGGGCGAGACTCGTATATAATCAATATTGTTCCAAAAGGATCTGTTTTATTGACAATTTCAAGCCCACTGTCTAATCTGGTCTTGGAAATGATATTTCCAACCGGATCGTTCTGGTCTTTTACTTCTTTGATGGCTTGAATCATACCATCTACTTTTTTATCATCTACAACAAGGCGGTCATACAATGCCTGATCGTCTCTATTAAAAGCCTCTAAATCTTTTTTATTGGCTTCTATGATATCTTCACGCTTGTTATCAATAATCTTCATCATTGATTCCAAGACGCTGTTTTTTAAAACTGTATCTAATAATTTCATATATGATTTTTATATAATTAAACTGAGAATTTTGTTCCTATTGATTTTCCATTAACAATGTCTAGGATAACATCGTCATATTTACCATTTGCGATAAATGTTGGGATATTTTTACTTGCGGTTTGCTTGGCTATTTTCAGTTTGGATTCCATACCACCTCTTCCTTCACCTTCGCCTTTTTCTGAAGCCTGTACGTACTTCTCCACATTTTCATGGGGTCTGACGTGATGCAGCAGCTTAGACTTAGGATCATTAGGGTGACCTGTGTAAAGTCCATCTATATCTGTCAACATGATCAACATATCTGCATTTACCAAATCAGCAACGAGACTTGCCAGCTCATCATTATCTGAAAACATCGACATCGACAAAGACACGGCATCATCTTCATTGGCAATTGGTATAATGCCTTCCCTTAGTAAACCTTCGTAACAATTTATCATGTTTTGGCGGTATTTACCTGGAGAGAAATCTCGTTTTGTTGCTAGTACCTGAGCACACCTCATTCCAAAATCATGGAACATGGTATAATAATGCCTCATCATTCTGGGCTGACCAACAGATGAATATATCTGTCTTCTCACAGAAGGATTTTTTTCATCTGAACCACCAAGGACTTCCTTTCCTGCAATGGCTGAACCAGAAGAAACAAGTATAGTAATGATATCTCTCTCGTATAAATAGGCGATTTGTCTGACTAAATTTTTTAGTATAGGACCAACAATTCTATTATTTCTGTTGGTCATAACGTTTGTACCTACTTTAACAACTATTCTTTTCTTAAACATAATATTTATTCTCCTAATTCTGTTGCCCTGTTAAATGCAGCATAAGCTGCTTCTTTGATAAGTTCTTTCACATTATTGTCGTCCATAGAATCTAATGCAGCACGGGTTGTACCTCCTTTAGAGGCGACACGGTCCATCCAGGTTTCCGGTGATAAATCTGAGTCATTAAACAATGTTACTGCCCCTTCAAAGGTATTACTAACCAATACTTTGGAATCGTTATCTGAGAATCCCATTTTCATAGCGGCTTCCAACATAGACTGCATAAAATAAAAAATGTATGCAGGTCCACTACCGGATATACCTGTAGATTTATTGATAAAATCTTCATTTTTGACGTGAATAGACTCACCTGTAGTATCAAGAAGATTTCTGATCATGAGCAATTCAACTCTGGAAACATCTTTGGATTCTGTAAATGATGTAACACCTTTACCAACTTTTGCAGGAAGATTAGGCATAGTTCTTACAACTTTGTCGACACCTAATAAATTTTGGATTTTTTCAATAGTTATACCGGCCATTAATGAAACAAAGATCTGCTCATTGTTAACCATTGGCTTAATCTCCTGAAATAATTCCTCGCAATGGTATGGTTTGACTGCTATAAAGACTATATCTGCTTTGGGCAGACAGTCTTCTATTTTTTCATAAACATCAAAAAGTGCTTCTTTTCGTAATAATTCGATAGTTTCTGTTGAAATATCGTGGATCATCAGTTTTCTCCTGTTCAGTAAAGGCGATTTCGCCATGCCTTCAGAATAGGTTAAACCCATGTTACCAGCACCAATAACTAATACTTTCATTTTATATATTTAAAAATTCTACTTTAATAACTACAAGCATAGTGCAGAGCAAATTATATTAAGATTTTATTTTAATAAGATTAAGTTAAAAAATATGTATACAGCTGGTTTACAGTAATAAATACAATTAAACGACAAAAATAAATATTAATAATTTGTTAATTTTACTGACATAAAGGCAGTTGAAACTTTTTTGAAAAGTATTGATTTTTGATGTTCTGGTTCTTTTTGACTTGAAGATATCAAAAAGCTTCGGCAATTCCAAAATAGATATTGCTCTTATTATCACTAAATCCCCAATCCAGCCTAATATTGAGGTTTTCTGATTTATCTATTTTAAACCTTAATCCTACACCATAATTTGGTTTCAGTTCATTTAATTTTAAATCTGAAATATTATTGTAAACATTGCCAAACCCTAAAAAAGCCACCGCACCAAGCCTGGAGTTTATAAAAGATTTTCTATACTCAAGTTGAGTTGCAATCATGTCGCGGTCAACGTATCTTCCTTCTCTGTAACCTCTCATGATATCACTTCCTCCAAAGAAAGAATATTCTGAAAAAGGGATATCACCTCTTGAAAACCTACCTATAGTTTGTACGGCCAATACGTCTTTAGATTTGTTGTTTATAGAAAAATAATGTCTAAGGTCGTAACGTAATAGCCTGAAATTGTGAGAGCTTCCTACCAAATCATCATAAATACCATAAGTTCCTTCAAAGTACCATCCGCTGGTAGCATTTAGTAAATTATTTCTGTTGTCATAAAGCAAAGCTGTTTCAAGGCCTACCGAAGTAGAACCGTCAAAACCTGTAGGCATGTTTAGGTCAATTAATCCATTCTCCTCAACTTCAGTATTATAAATATGATTTATTCTTACACCACCACCAATAAAAAGGTATCGGGTAAACATCTGTTTCAAAAATATAGGTTCAAATAATAACTGATAATAATTATATTCTTCTTCGTTACTTACAGCGGTATCATTACCAATACCATAGTACAACCTTGGATAATTCTGAAACAAAAAATTACCTTCAATGACCCATTCTTCCTGATTTGTAAACATCTCAAAGCCAGAATAGATAAAAAATTGATTGTTTAAAGTATACTGAACTGACATGGGCAAGTTTGAGGTTCTTGTCTCCTCACCACTACCCTTGAATTTGAATAAATATTTAGCACCAACGCCAAAAGCCAGACTCTTTTCCGGACTGTAACTTGTTACAGGAGCCAATATCAGTTTTTGCTTATAGATTGTAGAATCTTTTTCTACAACTTTTTTATTAGGGTAAAGCGTAAAAAACTCCTTTATGTTTTCAAAGTCTTGTGAGTAAAGGCTTGAAACAAAAAAAAGTGTAAATAAAAGTTGATATATCTTAATAATAAATGTTTTTTAATTTAAAAAAAAGAAGCCCCGGGAAGGGGCTTTGATATTTTTTTGATCAAACAGGTGATTTACATTTTCATCCCGTCCTCGATCATTTTGTAAAATTGATCGATTCTTGGCAGGATTACAATTTTAGTTCTTCTGTTTCTGGCTTTTCCAAAATCATACTCATTAGACTCTAAAGGAACGTATTCTCCTCTACCTGCTGCAACCATTCTGGCCGGATTTACGCCATATTCTGTTTGAAGCACCTGTACAACAGAAACAGCACGTTTTGTACTCAAGTCCCAGTTATCTCTAAAACATTCTGTTTTAATCGGATCATCATCTGTATGACCTTCAACCATAAATTCAAAATCTGGCTTTGCTTTTATAACTTTAGCAACTTTACCCAGTACTGCTTTGGCTTCATCAGTTAGTTGATATTTTCCACTGCCAAACAATAATTTGTCTGAAATAGAAACAAAAACAACACCTTTTTCTACGTTAATTTGGATATCGTCATCACTCATATCTCCAACTGCACCTTTAAGACTTTGAACTAATGCCAATGTCACACTGTCTTTTCTGTTGATAGCATCACGCATGTATTTGATCTGCATGTCTTTTTCTTTAAGACTTTCTAAAGTTCTTTCAAGATTTTCAGCACCTTTTTGAGTAAGGGTCGTTAATTCTCCTTGTTGACTGAACAGAGATTTATTAGTTTCTTTAAGAACACTTATCTGTCCTTTTAAGTTTTGTTTTTCATCATTACACATGTTCAACTTCATTGTTGCTGTGTCTAAGAGCGCTTTTGTCTCTCTGTATTTAGTTTCAACTTCTGCCATCTTCTTTTTGGAAACACAAGAGGTTGAAATAATTGAAAATAAGATTAAACCAATAATGATTTTTGTATGCTTCATCTTTTCTGTTAATTTATAATTTTATATCAGACAAATTTAATTAATGTATTCAGTTAATAAGAGTGATTAACAATTAATTTTTATTCTAAATCCGTATATTTTTTTCTTTTCAGAATATAGAAATTGTAAATGATAGATCGTGTTCTAAAATAATTTGGTTTGAGTACTTTTCTCCTTTTTCTAAAGTAAACATAAAACCTTGAAAACATTGTCCAATGCGCTTTAATAACGGCAATTATATGACTAAATTGTCCTGAGAATAAAAATCTTAATGCGGCCAATCCATCCAGCAATAGCCTTAAAAATAATACATTGAACCAATGGGGTTCGGGTACATTTTTGATGATATTGTAAAGGGAGTTCCTAAAATTAAGATAAGTCTTCTTAGGGTTAAGCTGTTCTAAGGTCGCTCCACCAAGATGATACACTTTACTGTGGTGACAATACCATATTTTATATCCCGCATTAAAGACCCTCCAACATAAGTCAATTTCTTCCTGATGTGCAAAATAGGTGTCATCAAAACCTTTTAATTCATTAAAAACTTTCTTTCTCACTGCAAAACAAGCTCCACTTGCCCAAAATATTTCTGAATCTATATCGTATTGACCTTCATCCTTTTCTAAAGTTGAAAATATCCTGCCTCTGCAGAATGGATAACCAAAAGCATCTACAAAACCACCTGCAGCGCCGGCATATTCAAAGTATTGAGGATTCTTATAATCAAGTATTTTAGGTTGGATTACAGCAACTTCCTTATGAGTTTCAAATTTTGATTTGATCGGCTTCAACCAATTTTTAGTGACCTTTACATCGTTGTTTAGCAAAATAATGATGTCTTCCTTTACTTTTTTTAAACCCTCATTATAGCCGGCTGCGTAGCCAAGGTTCTTATCTAAAGCAATACTTACGACCTCGGGAAAGTTTTTGTCAATGTATTCCAGCGAATGGTCTGTAGAGGCATTGTCAATAATATATACACGGGCTTCCGGAGAATGTTTAACCACATCAGGCAAAAATGTCTTTAAAAGCTCAAGACCATTCCAGTTTAATATGACAATAGCTGTTTCCAATATTAGGGTAAATCTGGTAGAAAAATATAAGTTTGATTTTTGTAATCAAGCTGACAAAAGTAATGATTTATTCCATTGGTAAGCATTAAATATTCTGCTTCAAGGCTTAAATTGTACCTCGCAATCTGATCGAATGTTTCCTGATTTAGCTTTACCTTAGGAGATTTGCACTCAACGATAAGTTTTATGTTGCCGTCAGGTTTATAAACCACAATATCATATCGTTTAGACATGCCATTAACGTCTACTTTTTTTTCTTCGTTCATCAGGTGAGGTGAATTGTTTTTTTCTTGGATTAAAAACATCACGCAATGCTGCCTTACCCATTCCTCAGGTGTAAGTACAATAAATTTTTTTCTAAGCTTAGAAAAAATCCTGACTTTGTTTTGGTATTTTTGAAATCTAAAATCATATTTAGGAAAGTTCAATTTATACATCTATTAGAATATCATTTTAAAAAATGGAAAAAGCCTTAGCTTTACTTAAAAGAATTCAGCAAAAACAATATCAACCTATATATCTGCTCCAAGGTGCCGAGGAGACCTACTTTGTAGACCTCATAGCAAAGTACATTGAAGACAATGTTTTACAGGAAGACCAAAAGGCTTTTAACCAAACTATACTTTATGGCAAAGATACTGATGTTGACGAATTAATCAACCTTGCCAAAAGATATCCTATGATGGCCGAGCACCAGGTCATTATCTTAAGGGAAGCGCAATCTTTAAAACAACCTGACAAGCTTGAGTCTTATGTACTTCAACCTCAACCTACAACTATACTTGTATTGTGTTTTAAGCATAAAAAACCAGATGGGAGAAAAAAAGTTTTTAAAGACATCAAATCTAAATATGAGTATTTTGAAACCGGAAAATTATACGAAAGAGATGTCATGAACTGGATTGAAAGTAGTTTAAAAAAGTCCAACTACAACATTTCACCCAAAGGTATCAAAATGCTTGTTGAATTTTTGGGTAATAGTATTTCAAAAATTGATAAGGAACTAGAGAAGCTCAAGCAAATTCTTCCGGAAGGTACCAATATTCTCCCTGAACATATTGAAGAACACGTTGGGATAAGCAAAGATTACAATGTATTTGAACTGAATAAAGCCGTAAGTGTCAAAGATGAATTAAAAGCGCAAAGAATTGTCAAATATTTTACCCAGAATCCAAAAAACCATCCTTTAGTTCTAAGCCTGAGTCAGTTGTATAGTCATTTTAGTAAAATTATGCTTTACCATTCTCAACAAAACAAAGACAAATACGCTATGGCAAAGGCTATTGGTGTACCTCCTTTTTTTGTTAATGACTATGCCATTGCTTCCAGAAACTATACCATGAAAGATACTTCAAGAATATTGGAGTTAATTCGAACTGCAGATGCCGGCGGGAAAGGCATAAAAAGTACAAATACAAATGATGGTGAGCTGCTTAAAACCTTAATTGTTAATATAATGAGAGGTTAGGCTTCTTTTCTTAACTTATCAATTTCTTTTGCAACTTCCTCTGCTTCAGCGGTTTTTTGGTCTGCTAATTGTCTGTTTGTTTTAGATAAATCAAAAGCCTCTTTTTGAAGTTTGGCGTATTGGTCTCTTAATTTATCCAGTTTTGATTTTTTTTTGAATAGTCCGAACATGTTTTTTTGTTCAAATGTAATTTAGACCTTCTGATATAGGACTTCAGTTGACATACTATTAACCTTTATTTAGTGTATTTTCAAAGATTTATGCATTTCATTTTTAACTTCCAGAATATCATCAAAAAATATTTTGAAATCATCTTCAAAAAGCTTGTAATCGCTTTTAAGTATTTTAATGGAATGATGCAAATTGGAATTATGATGAGTCCTGTTGTTCATTTGATTTAAAATATCCTGAAGCTTATCCAGCTCTCTATAGCTGAGTAACCAATTATATTTCACCATAACAGGCAGTACACGTTTGACATTGTCTGGTAAGGTGGGCTCATTCTTCATCATTATGTCGTAAAATGAAGCTACAAATTCTTCCAAAGGGATATCAGAATACTGGCTAAAATTTTTGGCAAGGAAATGATCGTAAAACATATCTACAATTACAGCAGAATAATGCCTGAAGTCGTTAAACAGTCTTTTCTTACTCACTTTAAATATAGGATGAGAATCCGTGTAGGCATCTATCTTTCTATGCAGCAAAATACCTTTCTGTATATACTCCGGATAGTCCAGATGTTTTTTTCCGGGTACAAAATCAGCAATGAAATTGCCTATTTTGACTTCATCCTTATCTCCTGAAAGAAATATATGTGCCAGATAATTCATATTTTAAAATTAAGAGAAAATTAAATATTAACCTCCATATTCATCTTTTTTATTGATTTTTTTTAAAAATCTAAACCCAACATCTTTTTTCTGCTCAAATTTTAAAATTCATGTATTTTTGAACAAACAAAAATTAATTACATGACACTAATCAAATCGATTTCCGGAATCAGAGGTACTATTGGCGGAAATGTCGGTGACAATCTCACCCCTATAGACGCTGTGAAATTTGCTTCAGCTTATGGTACATGGCTTAAGGCATACAGACCAAAAGATAATTATCGTGTTGTGATAGGTCGTGACGCCAGACCCTCAGGAAAAATGATTCAGGAACTGGTCATCAACAGCCTTTTAGGCTTAGGCATAGATGTAGTTTGTCTGGAACTCTCCACGACACCAACGGTTGAAATGGCCGTAGCCATGGAGCATGCAGACGGCGGTATCATCATTACTGCCAGCCATAATCCCGTACAATGGAATGCTTTAAAACTCCTTAATGAAAAAGGCGAATTCCTTAATGCCGAAGAAGGAGCTAATATTTTACAAATAGCAGAACTGGAAAATTTTGATTTTGCTGAAGTCCGGGACTTAGGTAAACGTACCAATCACAATGCTTATATCGATTTACACATCAAAGAAATTTTAGCCCTGGATGATGTATTAGTAGAAAACATTAAGAAAGAAAAGTTTAAAGTTGTATTGGATGCTGTAAATTCAACAGGCGGTATTTCAATAATACCACTATTAGAACAATTGGATGTAGAAGTGGTTAAGCTTTATTGCGATCCTACAGGAGAATTTCCACATAATCCGGAACCTCTTAAAAAACACCTGACCGATTTATCCAGGACGGTGCTTGAACACAAGGCCGATTTTGGTATTGCAGTAGATCCTGACGTAGATCGCCTCGCCTTTATGGATGAAAATGGCGAAATGTTTGGGGAAGAATACACTTTAGTAAGTGTTGCCGATTATCTGCTATCCAGAAGAAAAGGCAATACTGTAAGTAATTTATCCTCTTCTCGCGCTTTAAGGGATGTGACAGAAAAACATGGTGGCAAATACACGGCCAGCGCTGTTGGTGAAGTGAATGTGGTTCAGGCCATGAAAGACACAAAAGCCATTATTGGCGGTGAAGGTAACGGTGGAATTATTTATCCTGAGTTACACTATGGCAGGGATAGTTTGGTCGGTCTGGCTTTGTTTCTGTCTTTATTGAGCCAAAAACAAATTTCAGTCTCAGAATTGCGTAAAACCTATCCTGATTATTTTATGGCTAAAGAAAAAATCCAGCTTACACCTGAAATAGATGTTGATGATATTTTAGAAAAAGTTGAAGATTTATACAAAAATGAAAAGCTTACCACTATAGATGGCGTGAAGATAGACTTTGAAGAATCCTGGGTACATCTCAGAAAATCGAATACTGAACCGATTATTCGAGTATATACTGAAGCAAAATCACAGAATAAAGCAGACGACTTAGCAAAAGAGATGATACAAAAGATTGAAAGCCTGGTGTAGATTCTTAATATCTATCCATTTTAAATGCAAAATATTTTGAAATAGTTTTGAGAAATATACTTATTGTGTAATTCAGACTTCTTTATCTCAAACATTTATAAAATTTTAATAACAAAAATTGAAAGAGATTAACGATATTTGCGAAAATTAAAAATTTATAAGCCTTATGACTAAAATAACAGTAGCCAAGGGAGACGGCATTGGCCCGGAAATTATGGATGCCACTTTACGTATTATTCAAGCTGCAGGAGCTCAACTCGACATCGACGAAATAGATGTAGGCGAGAAAGTTTACTTAGCTGGAAATACAGCCGGTATATCCAAAGAAGCCTGGGAAACTATAAGACGCAACAAAATATTCTTAAAAGCGCCAATTACAACTCCTCAAGGTGGTGGATATAAAAGTTTAAATGTAACTACCCGTAAAACATTAGGTCTTTTTGCAAATGTTAGACCTTGTAAAAGTTTACATCCTTATATCTCTACCAAACACCCTAAAATGGATGTGGTTATCGTTAGAGAAAATGAAGAAGATCTATATGCCGGTATTGAGCATCAGCAAACTGACGAGGTTGTGCAGTGTTTAAAATTAATCAGCCGTCCCGGTTGTGAGAAAATTATCACATATGCTTTTGAATACGCCAAGAAATTTGGTCGTAAAAAAGTAACTTGTTTTACTAAAGACAATATCATGAAACAAACCGACGGTTTGTTCCATAAAGTCTTTGATGAAATCGCTGCCAAATACCCAGAGATTGAAAACGAACACTGGATCATTGATATAGGTGCTGCAAAATTAGCAGACTCACCTGAAACTTTTGATGTGATCGTTATGCCAAACCTTTACGGTGATGTATTATCTGATATAGCTGCACAGATTACGGGTTCTGTAGGTCTTGCAGGTTCTTCAAATATTGGTCACGACCACGCCATGTTTGAAGCTATTCACGGCTCTGCACCAAGACGAGCAGGTCAAAACCTGGCTAACCCAACTGGTTTGTTGCAAGGTGCAATTCTGATGTTACAACACATCGGACAGTCAGATATTGCTGCTAAAGTTCAAAATGCCTGGTTAAAAACAATGGAAGATGGCATCCATACCTACGATGTATATGATGAAGAAACCAGCACTCAAAAAGTCGGAACTAAAGAATTTGCCGATGCGGTAATCGAGAGATTAGGACAGGTGCCTACTAAGCTTGAAAAAGTTGATTTTAAAAATACCGGAGGAATTGAAATTCCAAGACATACGAGAAAACCAAGAAAAGAAAAAGTTTTAGAAGGCGTTGATGTTTTTGTAGATTGGGAAGGTACAGATCCAGATGTAATTGGTGAAAAAATGAGTAAAGGCATGAACACAGATGTTCTTGAATTAACGATGATTACCAACAGAGGTGTAAAAGTATGGCCAAATGGATATGAAGAGACTTTCTGTACAGACCACTGGAGATGTCGCTTCAAGGCTGTTGAAGGAAAAACAGCTACGAAAGAGGACATTATCGAAGTCCTTAACAAAGCCGTAGAGATAGGAATTGATACAATTAAAACTGAAAACCTTTATACCTTTGATGGTGAAAGAGGTTATTCGTTAGGTCAGGGTCAATAAAAAACCCTTGACAATTTACATAAATTCCCATTACGCAAGTGATGGGAATTTTTTTTGTTTAATATATTTCACTAAAATAATATTTAAAAATTTATAGGGCTGTAAGCCTCATTTACTTTGAGTATCTATTATTAGCCTATCCAGAGTATAGAACAAAAATCTAAAAACTTCTTAGTCTCTTACTTCTGCTTTTTTCATACATTTACTTTGAAAATATTACCAAGAAATTGTTATGTGCAATCATTTTAAATTCATTTCTGCCTGTATCTTGCAAGACTGAAAAAAAGACAATATATTCAAAAGTAAAGCCTAAAATAAAATGGCTTATTGAAATTAAAAAAAGTGTAGGAATTAAAAAGAGTTTACGTGAACAGACCAGACTGTCTGAAAGGCCAATTGGTTGAAAAATGCTCTGTTTATTAAAACCAGAGATGGTTGGTGAATAGACACGATGCATTCAACTCGAACTCTAAAATAAATTAAATCAAATGACTCAAAACAAAGATCTGGCAGATCGTCTGAAGGAAGTTGTCTTAGAAGGTTATTGGATTGCCAATACAAACTTTAATGATCAATTAATTGATATGGACTGGAAAGCGGCTACCAAAAAAATAAAGCCTACACATTCAATTGCCGATTTGGCACAGCACATTCACTACTATATCTCCGGTCTCCTTAATGTGTTTAATACAGGAAAACTTGAAATACAAGATAAATTTAGTTTTAGTTTTCCTCCTATCAAATCACAAAAATCGTGGGACGAATTTAAAGATAAGCTTTGGAAAGATACCGCAGAATTATGCCAACTCATAGAAAGAATGACACCTGAAGAATTAAATCAGGATTTCGTTGATAAAAGATACGGTAGCTATCAAAGAAATATCGAAGCCCTGATTGAACATTCATATTACCATTTGGGCCAGATAGTTTTGATAAAGAAAATTAATCAAGTATAAATAAATTACAAAATTCTTTATTTGGAAGTAAAATTACTTTAGATTTTCATTGAAGTTTAAAATCTATGGAGGTGTATCAGATTTCTATAGACCCCTTACCCTCTCTTATCAAACTAGGCTCCGTTGTGGTCAAGTCTATCACGGTAGAAGCAACATTGTCACCATAACCGCCATCTACAACAATATCAACCAATTTATCCCATTTCTCATGAATCAAACTAGGATCTGTGGTGTACTCGATGATATCATCTTCATCTTTTATAGATGTAGAAACAATAGGATTACCTAAGGCTTTTACGATACTGGTACAAATATTATGATCAGGAACACGAATACCAACCGTTTTTTTCTTTTTAAAGACTTTAGGCAGATTATTATTTCCAGGAAGAATAAATGTATAAGGTCCCGGCAAATTTCGCTTTAAAATTTTAAAGGTATTAGAATCAATCTGTGCGACATAATCAGAAAGATTACTCAAACTATCACATATAAAAGAGAGGTTGGCTTTTTCCAGCTTTATCTGTTTTATCAGTGCTATTCTTTCTAAAGCCTTTTTACTGTTTATATCACATCCAAGTCCATAAACTGTATCGGTAGGATAGATAATAAGACCATCATTCCTCAAGACATCTACAATCTCTTTAATTAATTTATCAGATGGATTTTCTTCGTAAAGTTTAATTAATTTTGCCATGATGTTTTATTCTGGATATTCTACCCTAAGATGGTAAATATTCTTTAATTTTCCTTTTAATATTTTCTTAATTTGTTCAATTTCTCTAAAAGTTATATCTGCATTAAGGAATTGTTTTTCATCAACTTGCTTATCTATTATTTTTTCAACAAAATCATTGATAATTTTTGTATTGGGTTCTTTAAGACTTTTACTGGCTGCCTCAACACTATCGCACATCATTAAAATTGCTGTTTCTTTATTAAAAGGTTTAGGCCCTGGATATCTAAACTTACTTTCATCAACACCTTCTCCATCTATACTTTCTTGTTTTTTAAAAAAGTAATACACTAAACTTGTTCCATGATGGGTTCTTATAAAATCGATAATCCGATCGGGTAAATTGTTCCTTTTTGCGACTTCGATACCAAAGGCACGATGGTTGATGATAATTTCAGCACTTTCTATAGGGTCTAACTCGTCATGAGGCGATACCGATGTTTTTTGATTTTCAGTAAAATAAGTGGGTTGTTTTAATTTTCCAATATCATGGTAAAGCGCTCCAACCCTTACAAGTAATGCGTTTGCACCTATCTCACTTGCACAGGCTTCACCTAAATTAGCCACATTAAGCGAGTGGTGAAAAGTTCCAGGCGCATTTTCGGCCATTTCTTTCAGTAATTTAGAATTTGTATCCGATAATTCCAATAAAGACAGGTCTGAAATCAAACCAAACAGTTTTTCATAACCATATATAAGCGGTTGTACAAAAAGTAAACCTACACCGGCCAGTAAAAAGAACAGTAACTTAAAAGTGTCAATTTCATAAAAACTTCCTTCCTGTATAAGGTTAAAAGCTAAATATGAAAACACATAAACTAATGTAATCTGAAAAACAGAAATAAATAAATTAGCCCGTTTGTATAATTCAGAAACAGTAAGAATAGTTACAATCCCGGCTATGATCTGAAGAAACATGTACTCAAAACTATTTGGTACTATAAAACCAAGAATCAAAACCGCTATTACATGGGTAAACATTCCTAGTCGTGGATCAAAAAACGCCTTTAGTGTTAAGGGTAAAATACAGATTGGAACCAAATAGATGTATTCCGGGCTGAAATGAAGAACCAGTAAAGAAAGTCCAACAACAAACAAAATGTTGAAAAAGATAAATGTGACTTTGTTATTGTCTTCATAGATTTCTATTCTGTATTTTTTGATAAATAAAAGCAGCATTAAAAGCGCCAAAGAAACCAGTAAAACATAACCAAAAATAACCGTATAAAAAGAATTGTCATCCCAGTCCTGATTTTCGTATTCAGCTTTTAGTGATATTAATTTTTGGTATTTATCAGAGTCTACTATTTCACCTTTACTGATTATTTTACTGCCTTTTTTAACCGTGCCACGTGTTGGTGAAATTTTTTCTAAATTTTGCTTTAAGCTCTTTTTAGTCAATTCCTCATTGAAAAAAACATTTACTTCTACATGTTTAAAAAAAAGTGCTATGATTTCATCTTTAAAGAGACTATAAGGGCTGTTGTTAAGGTCAGATTCCAAACTTGACTTTAAATCGTTTTGCGATTCTATTGCAGAGAGGACCACTTCTTTTATTTGATCTCCGGATTTAAGAAAGACAATTTTATCTTCAGGATACCTGTCTTCATCGATTCTTAGCCCGTAGTTATACAATTCGTCAAAAAGATTAGTTGCAAAAGCTTTTACTTTACTTTGGTCAATTACAATAAGGGTATCCAGAGAAAATTTAGAATTGAGATCTTTTATAAAATCATCTCTGCTCTCCAAATAAATGGAATTGTCATAATCATAATACGGTGAATGGTTCTTTTCAACTTGTTGCTTTTCTTCTTTTAATTCCTGTTCTGATTTTAAAATTGAATAATCAAATTTTGCATATAAGTTTTCATAAGGCCAGGGTGTATTCTTATCTATATCATATTTAAATTTATAACCTTTTGGGAAAAAATAAACAATCAAAAAAACAGTAGTTATTACCAATACTATTTTGTAGATATTGGCCTGATTTTTATATAAAAACTGTAGTATAGATTTCAAACTAAAACTTTTAAGCTAAAATAAAGGAATTTTAAATAAATCTATATTTTTTCTCTTAAACTTGAAAAAAATGTTAAAGATTGAAAAGCATAAAGTTCAAAATCAGATTTTAAATAAATTAGAGAAAAAAAATTATGGGATACATAACAACAAATTTTGAAGAAAATAGTAATAATGTAAATTTATACTATGAAGATTACGGTAGCGGAAAACCTATTATATTAATTCACGGATGGCCACTAAGCCACAGAATGTGGGACAATCAGATTGAAGTTTTGGTACAGGCCGGTTTTAGAGTTATCGCATACGACAGAAGAGGTTTTGGGCAAAGTTCCAAGCCTTTTGCAGGATATAACTATAATGCCATGGCATCTGATCTTAATGATCTAATTTCAAAATTAAATTTGAAAAAAGTCATTTTGTGCGGATTTTCCATGGGAGGTGGCGAAGTAGCCAGATATATTGGCAAATATGGAACAAGCAATGTAAGTAAGGCCATTTTAGTTAGTGCCGTAACACCTTTTTTATTGGAAACAGAGGATAATAAGAATGCGGTAGATTCTTCCGTTTTTGAAGGAATGAAAACTGGAATTAAAGAAGACAGAGCAGACTTCTTCAAAGACTTTGGCAAAAACTTTGTCAACTATGAAAAATTAAGCGACAGAGTGAGTTTGGCTCAGGTAGAGCTTAACTGGAGTATTGCCATGCAGGCTTCTTTAAAAGGAACTTTAGATTGTGTTGATGCGTTTGCTACAACTGACTTTAGAGATGACCTCGGAAAATTTGATATTCCTAGTTTGGTTATTCATGGTGATGATGATGGGATTGTTCCATTTGAAGTATCAGGCAAAAAAGCACAAAATTTGATTAAGAATTGCAAGTTAAGTCTTATAAAAGACGGACCACATGGGCTTTCATTCTCGCACCCAAAGGAATTAAATGAGGCCATTTTAGAATTTATTAAAGAATAATGTGATCAATTTTAATGAAAAAAGCCTGTTGGAATAAATTCCAACAGGCTTTTTTTTTAAGTTTATTTTAGTTTATCTGATGATAACTTTTTTAACCGATTCAGAACCATTTTGATTGACCCTAATGAAATAAATACCAGTATTTAAATCATTAACATCCAAACTGAATGTCGAGTTATTATCCTTTTTACTGATTTCTCTTACCAAACGTCCATTTAAATCTATCAATTGTATGCTTGCATTTGAAGAATTAATAAAATCTATATTGATGACATCTGATGCCGGGTTAGGGTATACACTAAAGAATTCCTGCTCGAAAACTTCATTGTCCAATGTCGTTGCAGAACAAACATCCAAAGCCCAATATTCAATAGTCCCTGTATTCCCTAAAAAGAAATCTGTTACTCTTAAAGTCCAGGTTCCATCGGTGTCAGTACCTTCAAAAGCTGAAAGAGCTTCTACTGGTTGAAAAGAACCTGTGACCACATCATCACAATTTGAAAAGAACAATGGTATTCCGCCATCTTCAAAACTTAGGTCTATCTCTTCTGTATTACACAAATCTCTACTCCAAAGTTTTACAATTTGGCCAGAAGGACTTTCAAGTTCAATATCAATATCTTTAAATCTATCGTGTGACAATTGCAAACGAACAGCAACGCTGGAAACAATATCGTCTTGAGAAATTGAGATTGTTGACTCAGCCGGAGTACCTGCCACAGGGCCTACAAATCCAGCACCGTCAGGAATGCTGGTGTTTGACGTTTCTTCGGCAAACTGACAAGTTGCATTGATGTTGAAAAATTTCTCATTAAGAGCAAAAAACACATTGTCTGAAGCCTTAACCATAAGCCTACAATTAGAACCGACGATTCCAGAAGGTACGATAATGTCTTGTGTACCATCATTAGGAGTGTTTGCCAGCAAAACCTCATCAAAAGATACGCCCCCGTTAGTGGAAACTAAAATATCTACTTCTGAAGCGTCTATACCATTAGCATCTGTACCGGCAACATTCCAGGTTATGGTTTCTGTATTTCCTAAATTCCAAACTATATTATCCTGATTTTGAGAAGTCACCTCGAATGGACCAGCAGTGTCTACTACAGACAAACTGATCAAATCCTGTTCATTTTGTCCTCCTAAAGAGTTATTATCTCTCACTGTGACTACAAAATCCATATCTCTGGCAATATTAGGCAGCACTTCCCAGGTGGTTTGCAATTGGTTATTAAGTAAAGTTTCCATTCTGGGAAAATACCTTGATGGTGACGTTGTTGGAGCATATCCTCTAAATAATGGACCACCAGTTGTACTGGATGAAGGTGGCTGTGTTGCTATTTGGTTATCGAACTGCTCCCAGGTGTAAGTTAAATTATCACCATCTGCATCAGAGGCCTGAGCCTCCAAGATAAATGCTGTTCTTCTGGGTATAACATAATCAGCACCGGGTGTAACTGTTGGTGGTGTATTTGCGATATTGGTTGTTTGAGCGCAGTTTGTACTTGTCATTCTTCCAAACATTTGAATCAGACTGGAGGAGTGATAATGATCTAAATTATCTCCAATAACATTCGGATTGCAAATACCGGCATATGACATTATTGTAACCCCGCTACCTATTTCGTATACTGAGTTATCTGACCTGTTTCCACTACAAGGATTATTGAATGTATGCGGTGCACCAAACTGATGTCCTATTTCATGAGCAAAAGTGAGATCTAAACCATCTCCGACAGGATTTGGAGATCCAGATACAGCGCCTGCTTTGATATTATCGTTACACAGACTATTCAAAAAGGCAACTCCACCTCCTACTGTAGTTAGAACGTGTCCAATATCGTAATTATCATCACCTATAAAACCAGGTATAAAAGCATTTTGCTCACCAAGTATTGTGCCTGTATTACTAGTACCGGAATACGGGTCTGTTGCAGGGTCTAAAAATATAATATTATCTACATTAGGAATAAACTGAAGATTAACTGCTACTTCATTTTCTAATATCCCGTTTACCCGATCCAAAGAAACTGTCATTGCCGAAAGTACGGCAGCTTTTTTCTGTGTTGTAGAACCGGCAGAAACACCGGCTTCATTAATGTGAAAAATAGAATATTCAGCTGTGGTGGCACAAGCAAACCTGTATGTTCTAAAAGTAGAATCATCTACAACAAACTCTTCTGTTTCAGGTATACTTTGTGTCGCTTGATTTTCTATATGGTTTTCAAAATCGCAGGTTACATGTGGGAAAATAGCATCTTTCATATTGAATACCTTATAGAAAGTACCATTTTTAGTATAAGGATTGATATATACTGAACCACTGGTGCTAAATATTTTTGCGAAAATACCTTGTGGTGTTATTGTTATTCTCACCCTGTCTGAATTTTGCCCTCTATGTTTCCCGACGTAGGATTTAATCATAGGGTAGTTCTGTGCTAAATCAGGATGCAGGGTTTGCACTTCAAACATTTCAAATAACCCAAAAGTATTCTGAGCGTAAGGAATTTCAATTAAGACGTCTGAGCTATTTTTTTCAAAACGCATTGGTGCCTGAAGCAGGGCATTTTTCAAGGACTGTTCATCAAGTTGAAAAACGCTAAAATCAGAAACTTGAGTTTCATAATTGACTAATTCTTCATTTTGAACAGAATTGATGTTTTTTAAATTCCAGTAATTTGATTGTGAGTAAACGAAAGTGGATAAAACTACACTGACGAGCAATAGGATATTTTTCATAGAAGATATTTTTTGTAAATATACGAATAGACAAAAAAAAAGCTGTATCTGATACAGCTTTTTGTAATTTTATTAAATAAGTTTTCTATTTAATAATCAATTTACTTACGTTTTTACCGTTATCATTTGATACTTCAACTAAATAGACACCACTTTGGTATTCGTTTTGAAGCTCTACTCTTAAAGATGTATTGTTCGTATTTGGTAAAATAGACTCTACAAGCCTACCTCTGATATCGTAAATTGATATTGTAGTATCGTTGCCTAAAGGTTGGTTGAAATTCAGGTTAAAAATACCACTGTTAGGGTTAGGAGAAATAGAGAATTCATTAATCTGATTGTCTTCAACTGAGAAAGTAGTTGAGCAAATTTCAATTTCCCATGAATTTAGAGTACCGGTATCACCATTGAAAAAATCAGCAAATTGAAGCGTCCAATCTCCACTAGTTCCATTAGAAAATACAGTCATTAAATCATCATCTTGATCTACAGGAGCAAAAACACCAACCGGTCCTGGTCCGGGAGAAGGTCCACAATCTGTACCTGGTGTAGGCAAAGCTGATCCATTATCATTAAATGTAATAACGAAACTATCTTCGTCATCACAATTTCTTGCCCATAATGAAACTATATCTCCGCCAGGACTAGTCAACTGAAAAACCATATCCTGGATATAAGTGTGTGAAACATCCAGAGTAACATTAACGTCATCTATATTGGTAATATCTGATGGAATGTTAATAACACTGGAAACCAATGGTCCCTGTTGGTTTGGACCTGAACCATCAGGAATCGCTACAGGATTACTATTTATAAAATCATCACAGTTAACAGAAACGTTAGAATCTATAGCAAATGTCGTTTGATTCACAGCAAAGTAAACATTGTCTACAGGTTCTACAAGAATTCTACAGAAAGGAGCCTGTAATACGGGTACTGTAATATCTTCCGAGCCGTCATTTGGGGTATTTGAAGCCAAAGTAGTATCAAACGTAAGTCCTCCATCTGTAGATAATAGAATATTGACATTGCTGGTATTTATCCCATTGGCATCAGTTCCGGCAACGTCCCACGAAATTGTTCTAGTTTCACCCGGCAACCAATTTATATTTGTTGTATTTTGAGAAGTAACCTGAAAAGGTCCCACACTGGCAAAATTTACGAGGACAACATCCCTGGAAGACTGACCTACATTGATGTTATTATCTCTTACAGTAACGGCAAAATTCATACTTCTTGCTACAGTTGGTATAACTTCCCATGTTGGTGCTAGATTTCCGTTTAGCACTGAATTTAAATTAGGGAAATATCGTCTCGACTCTGTAGTTGAGGGTGAAGACCTAAAGTTTGGACCTACGGTAAAGGTTGATTGAGGCGGATGTGAAGGAGATATATCATTGTTGATCTGCTCCCAATTGTAAGTTAATGCATCACCTTCAGTGTCAGTAGCTGTTACATCCAGATAAAATGCCGTACCATTAGGTATAGTATAGTTTGGTAACGGAGTTATTGTAGGCGCAGTGTTAGGTTGACCTGTTAGAGTCGCACAAGAGGAACCATTTCCACTTGAAATATTTTGAAAAATTTGATTGATACTGACCTGGTGAAAATGAGCATCACTGTTGTTTTGAACATTAGGTGGACATATACCAGCGTAAGCCATAATTGTATTTCCACTTCCCGGTTCAACGGCTACTGCATCGGATCTCGCGCCACCGCAAAAATTATTAAAGGTATGTTGCGCACCAAACTGATGTCCTATTTCATGACTTACATAATCAACATCGTAGGGGTCTCCAACTGGTGCAACACCTCCGGTAGCACCACTTGCCTTGACGCCTGGAATACACAAACTACCCAAAGCAGCTACTCCACCACCTGGGGCTGTGCTTACAATATGTCCAATATCATAATTAGCAGATTGTATGACATTATCAAGTGTTAGTTGATTTTCACTCAACATGGCAAAAACATCATTATTAGTATATGGATCTGTGTTCCCATTTAGAAAAATAACCTGATCGTTATTGGGTACAAGTTGAAGTGTTGATCCTAAATCTCTTTCATAGATAGAATTTACCCTGTCTACAGTTACCGTTATGGCTGCTAAAACTGCGGATATTTGCTGCGCAGTAGATCCTCCGCCAACGCCTGCCTGGTTGATGTGAAATTGGGAATATTCACCTGTTGCAGCAACAGCTAACCTGTAAGTTCTTAAGTTACTGTCATCTACTACAAAAGTTTGGGTTTCTATACTTGAAGTTTGGTTTGCAATTAATTCTGTCTGGTTTTGAAATAAACAACCCGGTTGAGTAAGATCTGTTGCATTTGATTTTAAGTATACTGCATAATAGTCACCGGATTTATCTACTGGGTTGATAAACATTTGACCTGTATTAGGTTTTAAAACCATGCCATAAAAGCCATTAGGTGTGATAGTCATTCTGAGTAAACTTCCATCTTTAGCATTTATTTTCCTGCCTACAAATGAGTAAATATCAGGGTAATTTAAAGCCAATGCAGGAGAAAGTGTTTTAACTTTAAAAATTTCATAAATTTCAAATTCTCCATTTTCATTTGGTATCTGTAATTCAACATTACTGGTTGTAGCATCCTCTCTGTATGGTGCAGTAATTATTGATGATAACAAATTAGATCTGTCCATTTGAAAATAAGAAGCGTTCTTAAGATTGATATCATATTCAATGCGCTCACTTTCTTCTAGTTTCATATCATTATAACCAACTTTAGCCCATTGGTTTTTCTGGGCATAAATTGATGAAACTAAAAGGCAAAAAGCGAAAATTGATAGTAGATATTTATTCATAATGAATTTATATTGTTAAGTTTAAACTAATTTTTATTCACAAATTAAGGTTTTTTTTTGCTAAAATCATAATATTGGTCCATCAAATTTAAAAATCATAAATTATGAAAAGGTTATTTTTAATATGTTTTATGGTAGTTTTTGCCAGCATGAATGCTCAGGTCAAGACTCCTCAACCCAGTCCAGCCGTTAAGCTACAACAAGTTGTAGGCTTGACAAATTTTGAAGTCAATTACTCAAGTCCATCTATGAGAGGAAGAGAAATTTTCGGAAATCTTGTACCCCTCAATAAACTTTGGAGAACAGGCGCCAATAAGAATACAACTATTAGTTTCGATGATAATATTGTGTTTGGCGATACAGAAGTTGAAGCTGGCGAATACGCCATTTTTTCTGAACCAGGAGAAAATAATTGGGCCATATACTTGTATAAAGATACTGAAAATTGGGGTACACCCAGAGAATGGAATGAGAAATTGATAGTGGCAAAGGTTGAAGTAGAAACTATTCAAGTTGAACCGGCATTTGAATCATTTACGATAAGTTTTGGACATTTTACAAAAGATTCTGCTCATCTTATAATAACCTGGGAAAATACATCTTCGCACATATTAGTAAAAGTGCCTTCTGACAGAAAAGTAATGGAAAGTATTGAAATGAGTATGAAAGACCCTAAACCAGCTGACCTATATAATGCTGCTGTTTACTTCCTGGAAACAGACAGGGATATCACAAAAGCTAAAATGTGGATCGACGAGGCAATGGAATCTCGTGATGACAAACCTTACTGGATGCTAAGACAACAGTCTCTTATTTATGCTAAGGCAGGAGAAAAGCAAATGGCCATAAAACTGGCTCAGCAATCTTTGGAAGCTGCTGAAAAGGCAAGAAATGCAGATTATGTAAAAATGAATAAAGCCTCATTAAAAGAATGGGGAGCATATTAAATTGATCTTATTATATATCAAACAAACCCATCTTTATCGGATGGGTTTACTTTTTAAATAATTTTGCTTTTTCGAAAACTAGACACATATATACAAATAACTGTATTTCAAACTTTTAAATTGCTATAAATTCAAAATATTTAAGAAATTCTAGTGTAGTTTTATATTGTATCAAATATTTATTTCAATTTTATTGCGGTTTATTTATGAAGCCCTATATTTGTGCGATTTTTTAGACACATATAATTTTTTAACAAATGCATAATAAAGGATTAATTAGATTATTCGCCATTTTATTTGGGATTGTCTGTATTTATCAACTATCGTACACTTATATCGCCAGCCAGATTGAAGCTAATGCTGAGGCTTTTGCAATTTCAGAAGTACCGGATACTGAAAAAAATTACGCCGATTTAAGAGAAGAACAAGTTAAGTTTTACTTAGATTCTGTTGCAAACGAGCCTTATTTTGTAGGTATTACATATGAGGACGCCAAAAACAAAGAGTTAAATAAAGGACTGGACTTAAAGGGTGGTATAAATGTAATTCTCCAGATATCTGTAAAAGATATATTGAGAAATATGGCCAATAAGACTGATGATCCAGCTTTTAATAAAGCCATAGAAGAAGCCTCTAAAAAACAGAAAAATAGTCCTGATCCATATATTGATTTATTCTTTGAGTCATTCAACGAAATTGAAGGGGCAAAATTAGCTTCTCCAAATGTTTTTGCTAATAAAGATTTGTCTGATGAAATTAACTTCAACATGACCAATCAACAAGTGCAACCTATCATCAAAAGGAAAATCGATGAAAGCATAGTTTCAGCTTTTGAAGTTATCAGAGAGCGTATAGACAAATTTGGAGTAACACAACCAAATATCCAAAGATTAGGTGAATCAGGTAGAATTCTTGTAGAGCTTCCCGGCGCCAAGGATATTTCTAGAATCCAGAAATTACTTCAAAGCACAGCCCAATTAGAATTCTGGGATGTTTACCAGTTTGGTGATGTAGTAAACTTTTTTGTTCAGGCTAACACCGTTGCTGCACAGAATGTAGCTTTACAGGATTCTATTAAAAATTCAACTACAGAAAGTCAGGAAAAAGTTGTTGATTCAACAGACACTGATGATGAATTGGCTGAGCTTTTAGACAGCTCTGAAGATGCTGAAAGCGAAGAGGAAGAATTAGCCAAGACTAATCCCCTATTTTCTAAATTATCCATGTCTCAAAATCAAAGATCGCCTATTTTAGGTGTTGCTCAGATTTCTGATACAGCTGTCATTAATACTTATTTAAAAGACCCTAAAGCCAGACAATTTCTCAAAGATGAGCAAAGATTTTTGGAATTTAAATGGGGTAAGCCTGCAAAAGGAAGTGAAGTTATAGAATTGTATGCCATAAAAGGTAATAGAAAAGATGAACCTGCTTTAAGTGGATCAGTAATAACCGATGCAAAACAGGAATATACTCAAACCGGGGAAATTGTTGTTAGTATGAGGATGAATGGTCGCGGATCTCAGATATGGGAAGAGATGACCGGTAAAGCTTATGAAAATGGTACTCAAATCGCCATAGTTCTCGATGAAATAGTTTATTCAGCGCCTGGTGTTACAACAGGTCCGATTTCCGGTGGAAACAGCCAGATTAGTGGGGATTTTACGATAACTGAAGCCAAAGATTTAGCAAACGTATTAAGAGCGGGTAAATTACCTGCATCAGCAGATATCATTCAAAGTGAAATTGTAGGGCCTTCATTGGGTCAGGAAGCTATTGACAGTGGTATTAATTCTTTCCTTATCGCTTTGGTCCTTGTACTTTTATGGATGGTATTTTATTATGGTAAAGCCGGTATCTACGCAGATATTGCTTTGGTGGTAAACATCGTATTTATTTTTGGCGTATTGGCAGGATTAAAAGCTGTACTAACACTTCCCGGTATTGCCGGTATTGTATTGACCATTGGTATGTCGGTTGATGCTAATGTTCTTATATTTGAAAGGATAAAAGAAGAATTAGCGGCTGGCAAAGCTCAATACGAAGCTATTAAAGATGGTTTTAAAAATGCCCTATCTTCTATTTTAGATGCGAATATTACCACTGGTCTAACTGGATTAATATTATTATTATTCGGTACCGGACCTATTAAAGGATTTGCTACAACCTTATTGATAGGTATTTTGACATCCTTATTTACAGCAATTTTTATAACTAGATTATTTTTAGATGGTTATGGTAAGAACAACAAAGCTTTAGCTTTTTCTACACCACCTACGAAAAACTTCTTGAAGAATATTTTTATCAACTTCTTAAACAAAAGAAAAGTTGCATATATTTTCTCAGGTGTGTTAATCTTGGCAAGTATTGCTTTACTTTCTACAAAGGGTCTTAATGAAGGGGTCGACTTTGTGGGTGGACGTACTTATACTGTAAGGTTTGATCAGGCTGTAAATCCAAACGAATTGGAAACTGCCTTAACTGAAGCCTTAGGAAGTGCCGATATCAAAACTTTTGGTTCTGATAACCAGATTAAAGTCACGACAAACTACAAAGTTGATGAAGAAGGTATAGAAGTTGGTCAGGAGATCGTTTCTAAAATGTATGCAGCTTTCCAAAGCTACTTCCCTGATGGATTTACGGAAGAACAATTTTCATTATCTCAGGGTGAAGAGTCAGAATACGGAATCATGTCCTCTATGAAAGTTGGGCCAACCATTGCAGATGATATCAAAGAAGCGTCTTTCTATGCTATAATCGGTTCTTTGATTGTTGTATTCCTCTACATTTTATTAAGATTCCGACGCTGGCAGTTTAGTGTTGGTGCGGTTGTAGCCGTTATTCACGATACGCTGATTGTTCTTGGTCTTTTCTCTTTGTTACAAGGGGTTATGCCATTCAGCTTAGAAATAGATCAGGCTTTTATAGCTGCAATTCTTACGGTAATTGGTTACTCTTTAAATGATACCGTAGTTGTTTTCGATAGAATAAGAGAATACTATAACATACATCCTAATTGGAAACTCTTTAAAATCATAAATGTTGGCGCAAGTTCTACATTGAGCAGAACCTTGAATACCTCTTTCACAACTTTAATCGTGTTATTGGCCATCTTCATCTTTGGTGGTGATAGTATAAGAGGGTTTATGTTTGCATTAATCATTGGTGTTATTGTAGGTACTTATTCATCTGTCTTTATTGCAACACCTATCATGTTTGATACAAGTAGCAGAACTAAAATCGATTTATCAGATAAAAACGCTCTAAAAGAAGAGGAAGAAGAAGCTGTAAAAGCTTAATCAAATAGTTTCAGTCTAAACCTTTTTTAAATCCGGAATCTTATGGTTCCGGATTTTTTGTTTAAAACTAATTGACACTGATGAATTAAATTAATAATGTTATTAATGAATACTCGTCCATATTTGATATCAGTTTAGGATTTAATGTATTATTTTAGTTAAATGAAAAACATGATAGTTGCAAGTAGTTCGGCAGTGATAGGAACAGCTTATTTAGAATATCTAAAGCCTATTCTAAAAGAACACTTTAAAAATGTCAGAACCCTTTGCTTTATTCCATACGCAAGACCCAGCGGTATTTCCTATGATGTCTATACATCGGTAGCATCAAAGGCATTTGCTGAAATAGGACTAGAAGTTAAAGGACTACACAAGTATGAAAATCCTTCTGAAGCAATTTTACAGGTTGAAGGAATTTTTACTGGTGGAGGAAATACTTTTGAATTAGTAAATAAACTATATCAAAACGATGTTTTGAATAATTTAAAAACAGCTATTCAAAATGGAATTCCTTATCTAGGAACAAGTGCAGGTAGTAATATTTGTGGCATAAACATGAAGAACACAAATGATATGCCTATTGTTGAACCTCCTAGTTATGATACCCTTGGCTGTCTTAATTTTAATTTAAATACTCATTATTTAGATCCAAATGAGAGATCACTTCGCACCAATGGAACACTAGCTGATAAGGTTTTAAAAAAGCATATGCTTAAAGGAAGAGAAACAAAAATTAAAGAATTTAATCATTTTAACGACACTCCAGTATTAGGCATATAAAATACCTCGATTAATTAAGACCATTATCCTTTGATTCTTAGTTAAATTTTTAATTTATGCACTATTAAATGTAAAATTTTACATTATAATTAGACAATAAATTCTATTCCGTAAAGCTATTACCAACAAAAACGGCATATTAAAAATCCATGGATAATGATGTCTTTTACCTTTTATTTCCTTTTGAAAAGTTAAAGTTATTCAATAATGACAGGTTATTGAAATCATCAATGTGTTTTCAAAACAAGTCAATAAAATCATACAGGGTGTTGATTTTGAATTACCTTTAAAAGCAAATTCAGTATCACTTAATAGATCTGCTTTCCAAAAAAAAACAATTACAACAATAATTTTTATAATAGTAATATCGCTTAAAATTAACAAGTCAGGTACATCTGTTTTTGCCCATTAGACCAAGATTCTTTTTAGTTTTATTTCATGTCATTTTTTTTAAATACTGAAGAAACAAACACTTGAATTAATATCTCTTCAAAAAAATTAATCTTATTTTATCAAATTTGTATAATTTAAATTTAATTTAACAAACTTAATTAGCTATATTAGTCAAAAAAATAAATCGCTGCAATGTTAAAAGTAGGAGTTCTAATTCCACAGTCAAAAGCATTTCCAAAATTGGGAAAAGAATTTATTGATGGTTTAAAACTCCTGTTTTCAGAAAAAAATACATTTATTGTAGAAGGCATTGGCTATGGTGATCATACCCAGGAAATTTGTAATAAAATAGATAAACTTGTTCTCCAAGATGACGTGAACGCCATTGTAGGTTATGTAGGGGATTATGGTCTACATAGCTTGCTTGAAAAGGTAAATTTACTTGAAATACCAGCTATCTTTGCTCGATTAGGAGCTTATCCTAATATCAATTTTAAAAATAACAAATACGCATTTACGCTATCTTATGGTCTCTGTGATTCCTTAAATTTACTTAGCCAATGGTTAATAGATTCAGGTTATAAAAAAATTGGTGTTTCTAATAGTTTCAACGATGCAGGATATGGTTTTGTAAAAAGTTTAGAAAAATCCATTTATAAATTGGGTGGTGAGTTTACAGGTCATTACACCCCACCATTGAACCCCAGAACAAACGAAAGTTATTATTTAGAGCAGTTTTATAAAAATTTAGACAATGATATCGTTTGTCAATTTTACAATGGAATTTTTGCAGAGGAGAATCTGACCTACTTAGAAATACATAAGAATGAAATCAATATACCTTTAGTTTTTTTACCGTTTGGTTTAAACCAAGAGCAACTGGAACAAGCTTATAATATTTCAAACGACATATATATGGTAGCACCCTGGTTACCTGTTGAAATGACTAAAGTTCAAAACTCATTAGACCATACTTTTTTTAAGGCTTATAGTTATTATCCTACTATATTGGCTATGCTTGGATACGAAACAGCTCAGGCACTAAATTCAATTATCCCCGAAAGAGGGAAATTGCTGAGTAGTATTGATTTAAGAATGAATGAAAGTTTTATGAATGGTTCATGGAATAAAGAATTAGTATATTCATTAGAATCTAAAATATGGAAGCTCAACAAAGCGAACAGTGTTTATCATTTTGAAGAGATTAAAGCTAGTGTTATCAATAATGACACATCATTTGAAGGACAACAAAATGGGTGGTATAATGCATATTTATGCTACTGATTTTTGATTACTATTTTTTTAACCCGTGTTTTTTTTTTAAACACACAATACACTTAATTATGGAACCATTTATCGGACAAATTCAAGCTTTTGGATTTAATTTTGCACCACGCGGTTGGTCTAAATGTGATGGACAATTATTGCCCATTTCTGCGAACACTGCCTTGTTTTCACTCTTAGGAACAACCTTTGGAGGAGACGGAAGAACAACATTTGCTTTACCAGACTTAAGAGGCAGAAGTATCGTACACATTGGTCATGGCCCTGGACTATCTCCAATCACGTGGGGTGAAAGAGGTGGTGTTGAGCAAATTACGCTTAACCAAACTCAAATGCCTTCTCATTCTCATTCTTTATCTAATGGTACTGCCAATGTAAAGGTATTTACTACTGATAATCAAAATGCTACTGCTGAAACAGATAGAGGAGCTAATGGGTTGGGAACAGCTGGGTCCATGCCAGAAATTTATCGTGAGACGCCAACAAATGTGGATGAACTAGGCGGTGTTGAAATTTCTGGAATTACTAATCTAGCTGGTGGTAATTTACCTTTTCACAACAGAAATCCATTTTTGGGCATAAATGTTTGTATAGCTATGATAGGTATTTTTCCTTCCAGATCTTAAGCAAATTTTTTTTACAAAAAAGAGGGCTCAAAAGCCCTTTTTTTTCAATTACCCCAAGAATATTTATGTTATTTTCCAATCAATCAGTCAAAGAAATTATTTGATTTTAAGTTTTTCAACAACTAGCAATAATTCAATGATATAAAATTAATACTTAAAAGTATTAACGTTTTTCCTTCAGAATAGGTTTAAAAAAGACATTTAACTCAATATTATAAAAATTAATTATATAAATAAATGGGGTTTTTTATGTAATTTTAAAAAAATTAATCAAATGAAAACAACTTTTACACTAAAAACAATTCTACTAAGTTTATTTGCTGTGCTATTCAGTTTAACCTCATATGCACAACTAAATGCTGGAGACATCGCTTTTATTGGATACAATACTGATTCTGGCCCAAGTACTGGTCAAGATCACAGTTTTTCATTCATTACTCTTACTGATATTTCGGCTGGGGAAATAATTTATTTTACAGAAGAAGGTTGGGATAATGCAACTAATGATTGGGTAGGCACAACTGAAGGCCACATGACATATACAGCACCAACAGGTGGTTTGAGTTGCGGAACAGTTGTTTTTATTACAGAATCAGGTGTTGATACATTTTCGGTTTTCGGAGGTGGTACAGCAACACTTTCTAGCGGCACTGGTTGGAATTTAAGTGGAGGAGATCAGGTTCTGGCTTATCAGGCTGCATCGCCTGAACCTAGTACCACACCAACGTTTATAGCTGGTGTTCATGGAGATGACGGAAATGGTACACCTGTCACGTTAGACGTTAGTAATGGATGGAATGACTCTGCTTTAACATCTAGTCCTTTTGGTACTGCACAATCAGAATTGCCACCGGGACTAACCAACGGTGTCAATTGTGTATCATTATTTCCTTCCGTAGGGACAGAACAAGATAATGCTAAATATACAGGTACGCTTGTCGGTAACGCTTCCACCTTAAGAGCATCAATTAATAACCACATCAATTGGAGTAGTGATAATACAAACCCATTTGGAATTGCACCCGGTAATTATTCACCTAACGTAACTTGCTCATCGCCTAATTCCGCACCAACGGCCTCAAGTTTTACCGCCAATCCATCGGAAAATCTTACCTATACCTTTGCAACAGGAGACTTTGGTTATAGCGATTCAGACAGTGATCCTTTAGACCACGTAAGAGTAACCTCTCTACCTTCTACAGGAATTTTATTTGTAGATGCCAATGGGAATGATATTTTTAATAGCGGCGAAGCGGTAAGTGTTAATGACCAAATTTCTAAAGCCAATTTAGACGCTGGAAATTTACAGTACATTCAAAATGGTAATACCAATTCAAGTTTTGTTTTTGATGTCAACGATGGGACAGAGTATAGTGCTACAACATATACAGCAAACCTAAATATGATTGCTATACCAACAGTTACTCTAAGCATAAGTCCAACATCTCGTTCAGAGTCTGATGGTACTACTAATCTGGTTACAGCTACTTTGTCTAATACTTATGGAGCAAACACCTCTGTTTTTCTTGCATTTTCAGGAACAGCAGTAGGCTCGAATATAGATTATTCAATTTCAAGTTCTAGTATTGTTATTTCCGCTGGTACTACTAGCAATACAATGAATATTACTAATGTACCAGATGCGCTTTTTGAAGGCAACGAAACAGTTGTTGTAGATATATCTAGTGTAAACAATGGCACTGAAAACGGCACACAGCAAGTCACCTATACCATAATTGATGATGACAGTCAACCTAACGCAACATTAGAGGTGCTCCCCATATATAATCCCATCACTGATGAAAGTGGTGGTCAAGCCTATGTAAGAGGGAAAATAGATGCAGTAGCAGGAACTACCATAAGCATTCCATTATCATTTAGTGGTACTGCCTCAGGTGGCGGTACAGATTATAGTATAACCGGATCCACAATAACTCTTCAAGCGGGAGAAGTTAGGGATAGTATTCGGGTAACCTCATTATTTGATGGTATTGAAGAAGGCGATGAAACCATTATCATAGACATGGATCCACCAACCAATGCTGTTGAAAGCGGTACACAACAGGTCACTATTACTATAGAAGATGAAGATGCTGCTCCTCCAACAGGCTACACTGCTACCATAGACCAATCGATAATAAATGCAGGTAATGACGGTGCAGTAAGTTTCACTTTTGCTGGGGCAGAAGTTGGAGCCACTTACAATTATACTTTTACCAGTAATGGTGGTGCTGGCTCAGTCACAGGTTCGGGAACAATATCCACAACCACAGATCAAATCACAGGAATAGACTTAAGCGGTCTTCCCGATGGCACCATACAGCTAAGTATCACCTTGACCGATACCTTTGGTAATCAAGGCAGTGCTGCAAACGATACTGTAACAAAGGATACCACTGCGCCTTCTGGTTATGCCGTAAGCATTGATCAATCCCCAATAAATGCATTAAACGATGATGCGGTCAGCTTCACTTTTACAGGAGCAGAAGCCGGCGCAACTTATGACTACGAGTTCACTTCAGATGGCGGAGCAGGCTCTGTTTCAAATTCAGGCACCGTAATCACGGCAACTGATCAAATCACAGGGATCGATCTCAGTGGATTACCCGATGGGACTCTTACCTTAAGTGTCACATTAGATGATAACTTTGGAAACACTGGTCCTGAAGTCACAGACACAATACTTAAAGATTCTACTGTCCCTCCCGCACCCAGCACTCCGGATCTAGAGGCTGCATCAGATGCTTGTGGCGTAGATAATGATAATATTACGAACGACACCACACCGACTTTCAGTGGGACGGCCGAAGCCAATTCGACGATCAACTTAATTTCGAGTATAGATACTAATATAGGAAGTGATACGGCAGATGGTTCGGGGAACTGGACGATTACTGCGTCTACTTTAAGTTTAGGCGATCATACTATTACGGCGACAGCTACCGATGCTGCGAGTAATGTCAGTGATGCTTCCGCTGGATTATCAGTGACTATTGCCACTCAGGATGATGCTTCATTTTCTTACGATTCTTCAGCTTACTGTGCAGATGATACAGATCCAGTGCCAAGTATCACAGGAACAACCGGCGGAACCTTTTCCAGTGCAACAGGCTTGAGTATTAATACGAGTACAGGGCTTATAGATGTTTCCACTTCTACTCCTGGCGACTATACTGTGACTTACACTACAGCCGGTACCTGCCCAAACAGTTCTGATGTTTCTGTAACTATAGACGGGTTGCCAACTGCAGCAGCTGCCGGAGCAGATCAGGAGGTTTGTGCTACATTAACAAGTTTAGAAGGTAATGTACCAACAGTAGGCACAGGCATGTGGAGTATAATATCCGGGGCTGGCGGTTCCTTTAGTGATGCTACTATTCCTACAGCAACTTTTTCCGGGACACCTGGAACAAGTTATACTTTAAGATGGACTATTTCAAACGGTTCCTGTACAGACTCTAGTGACGATGTGGTGATTACATTATCTGCTGCGCCTTCAACAGCCAATGCAGGTCCAGATCAAAACGCTTGTGGTAGTGCAGACAACAGTACAACTTTAGCTGCCAATACCCCAACAGTTGGATCAGGTATGTGGAGTATAGTTTCTGGCATAGGTGGTTCGTTTACAGATGCTAGTGATCCAGGCACAACATTTTCAGGCAATTTTAATGTATCATACGTCTTAAGATGGACTATTTCGAATGGTTCATGTACAGATTCTACCGATGATGTAGTCATAGAACTCTTTGACGACCCAACAGTAGCCAATGCCGGTCCTGACCAAACAGGATCTTCAGGCATTTGCGGCACAACGGCAACACTCGCAGCCAATGAAGTGGCGCAAGCTTTATTTAATGGTGGTGATACACCTCTAAACTTCGAAACAGGAACCTGGTCTGTAGATGCAGGCGATGGTAATGGCAGCTTTGGTGACGTCAATGACCCGACAACATCTTTTTCCGGAACCCCGGGAGAAACCTATACCTTAAGATGGACCATTTCTAATAGTGTTTGTGATGACTCTTTTGATACTGTTGACATCGAATTCTTAGTGCTTCCAACTTTTTCCAATGCCGGTGCTGATCAAGACGTTTGTGGAGACACAGCCACACTTGCAGCCAATACCCCTACTGTTGGAACAGGACAATGGACCATCGTTGCTGGTGATGGTAATGGCTATTTTGGTGGTGTGCCTGGCATATTAACAACTTCTAATCCAACGGATTCTTTTACCGGTACCAGAGATATGACTTACACTTTAAGATGGACCATTTCTAGTGCACCCTGTTTACCTAGTGCTGATGATATGATCATAGAGTTCTTTGACGATCCCACTGTAGCCAATGCCGGTCCAGACCAAACAGGCCTTCAAGGCGTCTGTGGAGGAGCAGCAACTTTAGCTGCTAATACAGCTATTGTAGGCACCGGCAGCTGGTCTATTACTGGTGTTGGTGATGGGCAAGGCAATATTACAGACCCTAATGATCCGACAACAACTTTCTCTGGAACTGCCGGACAAACCTATACCTTAACCTGGACAGTTTCTAATGGAAATTGTTCAGACTCTACTGATACGGTCGACATCGAGTTCTTTGATGCAGTGACTTCTGCTAATGGCGGCGGCGATCAAAATGCTTGTGGTGTTAATGCCGCTTTAGCCGCCAATACCCCTACTATAGGAACTGGCCTTTGGACTGTTGAATCTGGAATTGGCGGTTCTTTTGATGATGCTACAAACCCTAATGCAACCTTTACTGGGAATTTAGGAAGTATTTACACCCTAAGATGGACCATCTCCAGTGGAAATTGTCCAGATTCTTTTGACGAAATTAGCGTTGAACTCTTTGACGACCCAACAGTAGCCAATGCCGGTCCTGACCAAACAGGATCTTCAGGCATTTGCGGCACAACGGCAACACTCGCAGCCAATGAAGTGGCGCAAGCTTTATTTAATGGTGGTGATACACCTCTAAACTTCGAAACAGGAACCTGGTCTGTAGATGCAGGCGATGGTAATGGCAGCTTTGGTGACGTCAATGACCCGACAACATCTTTTTCCGGAACCCCGGGAGAAACCTATACCTTAAGATGGACCATTTCTAATAGTGTTTGTGATGACTCTTTTGATACTGTTGACATCGAATTCTTAGACGCCACTGCTGTAGCTGGTGGCA
>CAZQKB010000021.1:0-43082 GCA_964593755.1 uncultured Mesohalobacter sp.
AAGGTTGTTCGGGATACATTATAGCTGCAATCGTTCTATCTCTGATTTGCGTAGTCGAACTTATCCCGAAAACCGAGGCACGAGGTTGTTCGGGATACATTATAGCTGAAATCGTTCTATCTCCGATTTGCGTAGTCGAACTTATCCCGAAAACCGAGGCACAAGGTTGTTCGGGATACATTATAGCTGCAATCGTTCTATCTCTGATTTGCGTAGTTGAACTTATCCCGAAAACCGAGGCACGAGGTTGTTCGGGATACATTATAGCTGCAATCGTTCTATCTCTGATTTGCGCAGTCGGACTAATCCCGAAAACCAAAGATGAGGTTGTTTCGAAAGATTAAAGTCTTTGTGGTTTGCGTGTTTCAACGATGATGTAATAATTTTCTCACATCAAACTTTAAAAACTAACAAGTCTTATAAGGCAATTTTAGTTAAACCTTTTATATTTACATAGATTTTTACCTATTGAAAAATACATGAGTAATATTATACTTACAGCCAATAATATCTCCAAGCAATACCGACTTGGGCTTGTGGGTACAGGCACATTAAGCCATGACCTCAATAGATGGTGGTATAAGGTCAGAGGAAAAGAAGACCCTTACTTAAAAGTTGGGGCAGTAAACGACCGAAGCCAATCAGCAAAAGAAAACTATGTTTGGGCTTTAAAAGACATCAATTTTGAAGTTAAGCAAGGAGAAGTTCTGGGTATCATCGGAAAAAATGGTGCAGGAAAATCGACCTTACTCAAATTATTATCCCGTGTAACTTTACCTACAACCGGTGAAATAAAAACCAAAGGCAGAATAGCTTCCTTGCTTGAGGTTGGTACAGGTTTTCATCCGGAATTGACGGGTAGAGAAAATATCTTTCTAAATGGTGCCATTCTAGGGATGACTAAAGCTGAAATAAAATCCAAAGAAGAGGAAATCATAGCATTCTCGGGTTGCGAAATGTATATTGATACGCCGGTAAAACGCTATTCATCGGGAATGCGTGTACGCCTCGCGTTTGCCGTTGCGGCGCATTTGGAACCGGATATTTTAGTCATTGATGAAGTATTGGCCGTTGGCGATGCTGAATTTCAGAAAAAAGCCCTCGGGAAAATGAAAGATATCTCCGGTAGCGGCGGCAGAACGGTGTTGTTTGTAAGTCATAACATGGCCGCTGTAAAGAGCTTGTGTACACGGGCTATGGTTTTAGAGCATGGTAAAGTGGCGTTTGAAGGTGGTACAGATGAAAGTGTGGGTTTTTATTTATCTAATTCAAAAAAGTTGTTAACCCAGTCACTTCAGACAAGAAAGGACCGCACAGGGAAAGGCAATGCAATGTTTAATAATTTTTTAATTGAGAGTGCATCAGCCCAAAATATTTATCAGCTTTTGTTAGGTGAAGAATATCAGTTTAATCTAAGTATATTATCAAAATTAGAGTTAAAAAGAGTTGCCATAAGAATAATGTTTTTAGATAATGATCAAAATGTTAGATTCTTATGTAATAACTTATTTCAAGATGATTATTATGATTTAAAAGAAGGAGAAAATAATTTTAAGCTAACTATACCAAAATTTCCACTCCCAAAGAATAATTATAATATTCAGCTGTCTTTATTTTCTGAAAATGGGCTGGAGGATGATATTGAAAATGCGCATGAAATTTCAGTCGTTGGCGGGGATTTTTATGGCTCAGGAAAAGAGCAAATTTCAAATAAAGGTGTTCTTATAGATTATAGCTATGAGGTTGTTTAATTTTAAAACAAAAAATAAGCCAATCGAAAATTTGGCTTTTATTTTTGGATGTCCTAGAAGCGGTACTACATTTTTATGGTCTTTGCTTGAGTCTCATGAAAGCGTAATGCCATTCCTTTTAAATTACAATAAGGTAGATGGCAAATACTTAACAAGTGAATCAGGGATTTACATTAAAGAACCAAGAATGGCAAAAAAGAAATTGCTTAAAATTGCTCAAAAAAATCCTAGAAAATTAATAATAGAGAAGACGCCTTCGCATTCATTAAAGCATAAAACCATTATCAAAGACTTTCCCCATGGTAAATATATACTAATTTTCAGAAATCCTTTAGCAATCGTAAATTCTATGGTGAGGTCAGACATGGAGGCATTTATAAATCATGATACCGAAAAAGCAATTTTAGAAGTTAAAAAATATTACAAGCAATTAATTCAATTTTATAATACCAATATTTCTTTTGTTTTGACCTATGAGGCTTTATATAATGAGACCAAAAGTGAGTTAGACAGGACTTTAAAATATTTGAACCTTAGCAATAACAATACTGATAATATCATCAAATCTTGCAAGGACAAGGTGAAAGTTAATGTATATGGTGCTTTACGTAAGGCTGATCCATTTTCTTACAAAACAGAACTCAATGGTCATGATATAAATCTCATTAACCACCAATTAAAAGATGAGATACTATTTTTTAAAGCTTTAAGATCATGAACATCTTAGTCTCAAATCATTACTTAGATAGTATAGGCGGGTCAGAAACTTTTACGTTTACCATTATAGAAGAGCTGGTGAGATTGGGTCATAAAGTTGAGTATTTTACTTTTACTAAAGGCTTTGTAAGCTCAAAAATAGAAAAAGACCTAGGAGTGTTTTTCATGTCCCATAATAATTATGATCTCATACTAGCAAATCATAATACGACCGTTGAAGAACTTTACAGAAAAGGATTTATAATACAAACTTGCCATGGCATTTATCCATCTTTAGAACAGCCTTCGAGCAAAGCAGATGCTTATGTTGCAATATCAGAAGAAGTTCAAAATCACTTAGCAATTAGAGATTGCCCAAGCTATTTAATTCATAATTCTATAAATTTAGAGAGATTCAAACCAGAAAACAAAATAAATAAAGATTTAAAGAATGTTTTAAGTCTGTGCCACAGTGATTCAGCCAATAATTTTATTGAAGATATTTGTGCAGAACTCTCTCTCAATTTTTCTAAAGCTTACAAATACAAAAATCCTGTCTGGAGCATAGAAAAAGAAATCAACAGAGCAGACATGGTTATCGGCCTGGGAAGAAGTGCTTTTGAAGCAATGGCATGCGGAAGACCTGTGATTGTATTTGATAACAGAAAATATTTTAAATCTTATGGAGATGGATATATAAAAGATAGTATAGCTTTATCTCTAAAAAATAATTGCTCCGGCAGATATTCTAAGAATGAATATAATAAGGATAAAATGGTAGCTGAATTTAATAAGTATTCTGCATCAGACTCAGAGTTTTTTCGCTTTTTTGCGCAGAAAGAGTTTGATGTTACCAAGAATATCACTAAATATTTTCACTTTTATGATGAACTCATAAAGACAAGAAAGAAAGCCAAAAGAGCAAAGAAAATTAAGATAGCCAAGAAAATTCTTGGCAGCAATAATTTTAATAATCTGGCAAAGGCATATAAAGGTAAAAAGAAAAGCGGATGAATAATTGTGTTATTATCATCGTCACCCATAATGCCAAAACTTTTCTGGATAAGTGTCTGGGCAGTATAGATTTTAATCGATATAAGGTCATTATGGTTGACAACCATTCATCAGATGGGACAACAGATGAGATTAAGGCTAGTTTTCCTAAAGTAAAACTTTTTGAGCAAGACAAAAATCTAGGTTTTGGGAAGGCTAACAATTTAGGTATAAGTTATGCCTTAAATCAAGGTGCGGACCATGTTTTTCTATTGAACCAGGATGCCTATCTGGTTGGCAATGTGCTTGAAAGATTAATTCAGATCCAAAACGAGAATAAGCACTTTGGTATTCTAAGTCCAATACATATCAATGCCGACAAAACCAAACTGGATAGAAACTTTTCAAATTATGTTAGATATGATAAAAACCCATACTTTTATTCAGATCATGTTCTTAGAAATGATTTGAAAGACATTTATGAAGTTCCATTTGTAAATGCCGCAGGCTGGCTGATTAGCAAATCTTGCTTGATGACCATAGGTGGTTTTGATCCATTATTTTTTCATTACGGCGAAGATGATAATTACTGTCAAAGACTAAAATTTCACAGTTTCAAAATAGGTGTTGTTACAAACACATATCTTATTCACGACAGAGAAGATAGGCCAAAGCCTGAGATTCAGTTATTTTCAAAAGAATACTATAGTCGTGAATTAAGAAAGTTCAAGGTAAAATTTGCCGATGTAAATTACTACAACAGGCTGTATCTCTTAGACTATAAAAACAAAATACGAAACCAATTGGTTAAGGCGTTCCTTAAAAGAGACAAACAAAAAACTAAAAATCTAAAAGCTTATCTGGAATTAATAAAACAAACCATACCCGATATAGAAAACAGCGTAAAACTGAACAAAAAAAAGCAGCCAAACTATCTAGAATTAAATTAATCTAATTCAAATTACTGTTTTATTTAGAGTTAATAAGCTAAACATACTGTTGAGTTATTTGTATTTTTTAAAACAAACTTAATTCATTAAACATACTAAGGATAATTCTTACTTTTGCACCTATGAAATACGAAAGATTAACAAAGGAGCAATTTGAAGAATTACACCAGGAGTTTATCAATTTTTTGGCGACCCAATCCATTACCGCTGAGGAGTGGAGCGACATCAAAGCCAACAAACCAGACATAGCAGAGGAGGAGCTGGATATCTTTAGTGACCTGGTCTGGGAAGGTGTACTGAAAAAAGTAGAGTATTTAGAACATATATCGCCTCAGCATCTCTTTTTGTTCCATTTTACAGAAACTCAAATAGAACTGATCAAAATTCAGGTGAATCACCCTAATATCGATATTACAACTTCAGAGGGTTATGCCTGGCTGCAAAAACACTTCTTTGATGAGGAAGTCGATATTCATGAAGCGACCAAAGCACTCAGTGATGACCGCAATAAAGATATTTTTGCCTTGATTAAACAAGGCGCAAACATCACCAAGGGTAAGTTGTTCAATTATTTCAATCAATTAATAAAGGCTTAATACTAAACCTATATCTCATTTCCATGGCTCAAAAACCTGCAATACCAAAAGGCACCAGAGACTTTAATGCCGCTGAACTTTCCAAGCGTAACTATATTTTTGATACGATAAAAACCCATTTTAAGCGTTTTGGTTTTGAGCCCATAGAAACGCCAAGCTTTGAAAAATCTTCTACCCTTTTGGGTAAATACGGAGACGAAGGCGATAGGTTGATTTTTAAGATTTTAGATTCCGGAGACTTTCTGCAAAAGGTAGATGAAAAAACTTTTAATACCAAAGACTCCAATAAAATCGCTGGTAAAGTTACAGGTAAATCATTGCGTTACGACCTTACCGTACCATTTGCAAGGTATGTCGTTCAACACCAGCACGAATTGAACTTCCCCTTCAAACGTTACCAAATTCAGCAGGTTTATCGCGCAGATCGTCCGCAGAAAGGGCGTTTTAGAGAATTCTACCAGTGTGATGCCGATGTGGTAGGCAGTGACAGCCTGTGGCAGGAAGTTGATTTTGTACAATTGTACGATGGCGTTTTTTCAAGATTAGGGCTTAAGGGTTGTCGCATCAAGCTCAACAATCGAAAGGTCCTCAGCGGAATTGCAGAAATTATAGGAGAGTCTGATAAACTTATTGACTTTACTGTGGCTTTAGATAAGCTGGACAAAATAGGCAAAGATAAGGTTGTGGAAGAGATGCTGGAAAAAGGTATTAGCCAGCAGGCTGTGGAAAAGCTAAATCCTATTTTTGAATTGGCAGATGTTCATATCAGAGAAAAGCTGTCGGCTGTTAAAAGCTTGCTTTCAACTTCAGAAGTTGGTCTTAAAGGTATTGAAGAACTTGAGTTTATCATCAATGAAAGTTTAAGTCTAGGGCTTGATGGCTCTATTTTAGATTTTGATGTTACTTTGGCCCGTGGCCTCAATTACTACACCGGTGCTATTTTTGAAGTGCAGGCGCCCGACGGTGTCAAAATGGGTTCCATCGGTGGTGGAGGAAGATATGATGATCTTACAGGGATTTTTGGTTTGAAAAATCTAAGCGGTGTAGGCGTCTCCTTTGGTTTAGACAGAATATACCTGGTCATGGAAGACCTGAATCTGTTTCCTGAAACTTTAGTTAAGAATAACCGCTTGTTATTTATAAATTTTGGAGAAGAAGAGGCTAAACATGCCATGAGGCTTGTTAAAATCTGTAGAGAAAACGGTATCTCAGCAGAGCTGTATCCCGACGCAGATAAGATGAAAAAACAAATGACCTACGCCGACAAAAACGAATTTTGGTACGTAGCCCTGTTAGGTGGAAATGAAATTCAACACGGTACTTTTGCTTTAAAGAATATGAAAACCGGCGATCAGTATCAGGTAGTGCAAAGTGAAATGATCGGCATTTTAAAAGATAAGTTAAAGCTCAATTGATGAAAAAAACACTAGCCATCGCTATGGGCGGCTATACCAGCGAATGGGAGGTGTCCATAAAAAGTGGAAACTTTGTATATGACACCTTAAAAGATATTTACAATACCTATAGGGCTTACATTCTCAAAGACGATTGGTACATCTGGCATGATGATAAAAAATATGAGATAGATAAAGGTGATTTTTCATTTAGGCTTAATGGCCAAAAAATTACTTTTGATGTTGTTTTTAATACCATTCACGGTACGCCCGGCGAAGATGGTCTTATACAAGGCTATTTTCAGAACTTAGGTATCAAACAGACCGCCAGCGACTACTATAATGCTGCTTTATCCTTTAATAAAAGAGATTGTATCAGCGTGCTTAAAGCCTACGGTATACCTACAGCAAAAAATTACTTTTACAATAAAGGTGAAATTATAAATACAGAGGAAATCCTTAAAGCTGTTGGTTTACCTTGTTTTGTTAAAGCCAATAGAGCAGGTAGTAGTTTTGGGATAACCAAAGTAAAGAAAGAGTCTGAAATTGAAGCTTCCATTCATTATGCACTCAATGAGGATGATGAAGTGATCATAGAATCCTTTCTTGATGGAAGAGAAGTTTCGGTTGGTGTTGTAAACTACAATGGTGAAATTATAGCTTTACCCATTACTGAAATCATTTCTGAAAATGAGTTCTTTGACTATGAGGCTAAATATCTTGGAAAATCGAAAGAAATAACACCTGCTGAAATAGATGAAGACACTACAAAATCAGTAAAGGCTCTGGCTGTAAAAATTTTTAAAATACTAAAAATGAAAGGTTTAACCCGGTCAGAATTTATTTTTCACAATGGAAAGCCTCACTTTTTAGAAATCAATGCCTGCCCCGGATTGACTGAAGCCAGTATTTTGCCTCAACAAGCTGCCGCCGCAGGCATAGAAATTAAGGATTTATTTATCAATGCTATTGAGAAGGCTTAAGTCAACTCCCTTATTTTTTATATTTTTGTAGAAAATTAGACTATGAAGCGTGCTGTTTTTCCCGGCTCTTTTGACCCCTTGACCTTAGGACATTATGATATCATACACAGAGGTTTAACCCTTTTCGATGAAATAATTCTTGCCATAGGTGTCAATGCCAATAAAAATTATATGTTTAGCCTGGAAGAGCGTGTTCAGTTTTTACTGGATACTTTCGAAAATGAGCCTAAGATTATTGTAGATACTTATGAAGGTCTAACCGTTGATTTTTGTATAAAGAATAAAGCCGACTTTATTTTAAGAGGCTTAAGAAATCCGGCAGATTTTGAATTTGAAAAAGCCATTGCCCATACCAATCGTAAATTAGAAAAAATAGAAACCGTATTTCTTCTCACTTCCAGTGGTAAAAGTTATATATCTTCATCTATCGTAAGAGATGTCATTAGAAACGGTGGTGATTACACCGTTCTGGTGCCTGATACGGTAAGAGTTTGATTTCTTGATTTACCTTGTATAACTTTCAATAATACTTTTCTTGAAAACATTTAGATTCAGTTTTTTTATTGCCTTTTTTATAATATCTCATTATTTAACTGCACAGAATATTTCAGTAAATGCTAATGCGTTTTCTGAGCAGGAACTCATTGAGGATGTCCTCTTTGGAACGAACTGTGTAGATAATATCGTGGTAAATAATACAGTAACCGGAAATTTTTCAAATGGAGAGTTAAGTTATGGTTACTTTAATGCAGGAAACTCAGATTTTCCTTTTAGTGAAGGATTAGTCTTAACAACGGGACGTTTGAGTAATGTACCAGGACCAAATAACACTTTGAGTGATGATGATGCTCAGAACTGGATCGGAGATCAGGATCTGGAAGATGCTCTGGGGATCAACAATACAATAAACGCAACAATTTTTGAGTTTTCATTTGTTCCTCAGGCCGGCAGTATCAATTTCAGATATATTTTCGCTTCAGAGGAATATCGGGAAAACGAGCCTACAACCTGTCAGTTTTCAGATGCATTTGCCTTTTTGGTCAGACCGGTTGGCGGTCAATACCAAAACCTGGCACTCGTCCCGGGTACAGATACGCCTGTTCAGGTAACGACCGTAAGGCCCGAAATACCAGGAGCCTGCGATGCCTTAAATGAAGAGTTCTTTGGACAATTTAACGATTTGGCGTCACCGATTAACTTCAATGGGCAAACTACTATCTTGACAGCCGAAACTGATGTCATTGCCGGACAAACTTACGAGATAAAACTTGTTATTGCAGATGAAACAAATTTTAGATTTGATTCTGCTGTATTCATTGAAGCAAATAGCTTTAATGTCGGTGTAGATTTAGGACAAAACCAAACATTGTGTGAAGACGAAACCATAAACTTACAGATAGAAAATGAGGACGCCTTAGCCATAAGATGGTTTTTTGAGGGACAACTGATTAATAATACCACAAATAGCCTCACTGTTTCCCAAAATGATTTCGGAAGTGGAATTTATAGTGTTGAGGTAGATTTGCCCAGCGGATGTACAGCAGAGGACGATATAAGCGTATTCTATGATGAGATAATTCTGCCGGAAGACTTAACAGTCTCTACCTGTACAGATGAAAATGGTCTTGGCGTTTTTAATCTCTTTGGAATTTCGAATCAAATTGACGCTAATCTACAGGTATTGAACTTTTACAATACTTTTGAAGACGCACAGTCAAGTTCAAACCCTATTGAAAACCCAGGAAATTACAACAATACCTCTCCAAACGAGGTTGTATTTGCAAGTGTTCTAGGGCCAGGTAATTGTGTTGCTTTTCAGCAAGTTTTGCTCAGTGGTCAAAATAATCAATTACAACAGGTTTTCTCTGCAGTTTGTCCTGTTCAGGAAACCTCTCCAACTTCATTTACAAGACAGACAATTTTAAATCAAGTTGCCGATGCTTTCAATGTAAATACAAGTCAGGTAGACCTTTACAATACAGAAAATGATGCCATAAATCAATCCAATGAACTGACATCAGGATTTCTTGAAATTGATACAGAACTTTTGCCTTTTACAGCTTATGCCAGAGTGAACTCTGATAATTCCTGCGGAATAGCTCCCGTTATACTTGATAAAATTGATGCGCCTCAATTTTCTGATGATGTTACAGATTATTTAATTTGTGAAAATAATGGAGAAACCATAACTCTCAGTGCTGCTTTAGAAAACCCTCAGGGTGAAATATCCTATGATTGGAATACAGGTGAAACAACCGAAAACATAGTTGTAAGTGAACCCGGAAATTATACAGTTGATGTCACAAGTGCACAGCAAATTGGAGAAGAAGAATTGATTTGTACAAATTCTAAGAATTTTGATGTCATTGCCTCAAGCACGCCAATAGTGACGTATACACAAACAGGATTTGTTGGTGTAAATAACCAACTCATAATTAATGCTGAAGGCAGTGGTGACTACGAATACGCACTTAATAATTCTACGTATACAGATTCAAATATATTTGATATTACAGCAACCGAAAACACCTTTTTTGTAAGAGATAAGAATGGCTGTGGCGAAGTTAGTGTAGAATTTGTAGCTTTAAGGATCCCTGGGTTTTTTACACCTAATGGAGATGGCTTTAATGATTATTGGCAGATTGAAGGCCTAAGACAAAACGAAAACGACGTTAAGACAATTTATATCTTTGACAGGTATGGTAAACTTATTTTTGAAAGTTCTCCACAACTAATTGGCTGGAATGGTACTTATAACGGCAGATTAATGCCTCCTCAGGATTACTGGTTTAAAATTGTTTTGAATTCCGGCAGATCTCTGTCCGGACATTTAACCTTAAAGCGATAAATTAATACCTGAGATTTTGACTATACCGCTCTTCAAAAAATAGAAAATAGTGGTAAAGTAAATAATTTACTTCATAACCATAATCAGTTTTAAAGTCGTAGTCAATGAAAAAGGGATATAAATCTCTGGAATATTTTGAAGGTTCCATAAAACGATTATTGTATACCGTTACTTTCTGTCTGTTTTTAAGCTCTAAGAATTGTTGAGAATAAAAGCCGCGTGGTCTTTGGGTCTGAAGCCAGGCATTAAAGCCAATTTCTAATATAATGACTTTGTATTCAAGGCTATCATTTACAATTTCTATGGTATCTACCTTAGTTTTGCTATCAGTTTTCGTGGGCTTTAAAGCCGAATCCGTTTTAACAGAATTACAGGCAAAGACCAAACAAAGCAGTAGAGAAATTATAGAGTATGAAGAAGTTTTCATACTTTAAATATAGCAAAAATAATTTGAGTATTAATTTAAGTTAAACTTGATTCTTTTTTATTCTAAAGTAGTAACGTAGCCGCTTTGCAAAGCCTTTGGTAACTGTGCCAAGTATTGTTCTGCAATAGAACGAGAGGAGAATTTTCCGATATAAACTTTAAAATAAGGTTTACCATCATAAGTGTCCTCTGTAATCGAAATATTATCCAAATTGTAATCGGCAGTTAGTCGCTTTGCATAATCAGTAGCATTAATTTTATCTTCAAAACTGCCCATTTTTATCGAGTATTCACCTTCTTCATCTTGAAAATTTTGAAAATCTTCAACTTTAAATGCTTTTTCAAGTTTAATGATATCAATCCGTACCTCAGTTCGATTTTTAACTGCAAGACCAATTTTCTGTGCTGCAAATTCAGATAAGTCAATTATATGGTGATTTATAAATGGCCCTCTGTCGTTTATTCTGACATCAACAGTTTTTTGATTTTTGAGGTTGGTGATTTTTACTATAGACCCAAAGGGTATGCTTCTGTGAGATGCTACGAGACTATCATGCGAGAAAAACTCACCTGTTTTGGTAAGCTTACCCTCATGAGCTAAATGTCTCACAGAAGCAATACCTGTCTGAGACTGAGCAAATAATAAGTTGTAATTTGCAAATAGTAAAAATAATATGAACAAAGATTTCTGCATTTTAGCTTAAATCTATGATTTGTTGTGCGAGTTCAGTGCCTATTCTGCTTTGAGCTTCATTTGTAGCACCTCCTATGTGCGGACTTAGCGATAATTGAGACTGCATAAGTAATTTCACTTCTGGTGTTGGTTCTTTCTCAAATACATCTATAGCTGCAAATTTCAATTTACCACTTTCAAGAGCATCAACAACTGCCTTTTCATCAATTACGCCGCCTCTGGCTGTGTTAATTACCGCAGCACCATCTTTCATTTTTTCAATTTCTGCTTTACCTAAAATATAATCTTTTTGTGCAGGAACATGGAAAGTTATAACATCAGATTGGGCTAATAATTTATCGAAATCAACGCTTTTCAACTTAAAAGTAAGATGTTGTCCGTCATAGAATTCAATTTTTACATCTGCTTCTTCCATAAATTTATCATGGGCTACTACATTCATGCCCATGCCGATAGCGCATCTGGCTACAGCCTGACCTATACGACCCATACCTACAATCCCCATGGTTTTGCCTTTAAGCTCAACACCTTTGGCGTAGGCTTTTTTGAGGTCTTTAAATTTAGACTCACCTTCAAGAGGCATTTCTCTGTTTGACTGATGTAAAAACCTGAAACCGGATAGCGCATGAGCCATGACCAGTTCTGCAACAGAATCTGATGAAGCAGCAGGGGTGTTGATGACATGAATGCCTTTAGATTTGGCATGGTCTACATCTATATTGTCCAGTCCAACGCCACCACGACCAATAATTTTCAGACCAGGGCAGGCGTCTATTAGATCTTTTCTGACTTTTGTTGCGCTTCTTACCAAAAGAACTTCTACATTGTTGTCATTCATATATTTAGACAATTGTTCCTGTGCAACTTTTGTTTGTATTACTTCGTGTCCTGCTTCTTGAAGCATTTCTACTCCAGCCTGAGATACACCGTCGTTTGCTAATATTTTCATTACTGTATTTTTAGATTAAGATTTTCTTTCTAATTCGTCCATAACTTCAACCAATACGCCTACCGATTTTTTTGGTAAGGCATTGTACATAGAAGCGCGGTACCCACCAACACTTCTGTGGCCGTTTAAACCATTTATACCAGCTTCTTTTAACAACCCATCAAATCTTTCTTTTAAAGTATCATCTATAAGATTGAAAGTAGCGTTCATATTAGAGCGGTCCGGTTTGTTAGCAAAGCCTTTAAATAATGGATTTAAATCTATCTCAGAATATATCAACTCTGCTTTTTTCTTATTTATTTTTTCAATAGCCTCAATACCACCTTTCTCCTTAAGCCATCTCAAGTTCAATAAAGACGTGTAAACTGCAAAAACAGGAGGTGTGTTAAACATACTATCCTTTCCAATTTGCACTTTGTAGTCTAACATAGAGGGAATATTACGACTAACTTTACCTAAAATGTCTTCTTTTACCACAACTAATGTTGTTCCAGCCGGACCCATATTTTTCTGTGCACCGGCATAAATCAGGTCAAAGTAGGTGAAATCTAATTGTCTTGAAAATATGTCACTACTCATGTCACAAACTACAGGAATATCTGTTTTTTTAAACTCTTTAAGAGAGGTACCAAATATGGTGTTATTCGTTTGGCAATGGAAATAATCGGCATCTGCCGGAATTTCATATTCTTTTGGAATGTAGTTGTAATTTTTGTCTTTTGAACTGGCTACAACTTCAACCTCACCAAGTAATTTGGCTTCCTTTATAGCTTTTGCAGACCAGGTACCGGTATCCAGATAAGCTGCTTTATTTTCTAGAAGGTTGTAAGCAGACATGATAAATTGCAAGCTAGCACCGCCTTGTAAAAACAAGGCCTGATAGCCTTTGTTTTGAAGACCTAAAAGCTCTAGGGCTAAAGCACGAGCCTCTTCCATAACATCAACAAAAGCAGGGCTTCTGTGAGAAATTTCAAGTATAGAAAGACCTGAGTTATTAAAATCCATAATGGCCTCAGAAGCTTTAAGAAAAACTTCCTGAGGTAAAATACAGGGACCTGCGCTAAAGTTGTGTTTTTTCATAGTTTAATTTTTGTAGGTAATTGTTTTAAAAAATTTATGGTATCTACTCCGTCTGCATAGTCAGAAAGACCTGGCTGTTGAGCTTTACCAAAAGTAAAATTAGCAATACTGTGATTGCCAACAATACATTGAATGTTATTTTTTTGTGATGAAATAGATTGTTTTAATACGTCATCATCTTCATATACTTCGTAATTCAAAACACCAATAGGTGTTGAAAGGGCTTTGTCTTCCTTAAGCAATAAAAATCCATTATCTAAAAATTTTATTTCGCTCATTAGATAAACGGCTTTGTTATAGTCGTAATTATTCGCATATTTATTGTGATGGATGATAGATTCAAAGTCTGATAAAGCCTTGTAAAATTGGCCAAAATCATAACCTCCTGGCACATATAATTTTGAAACATTTCTGCAGCCTAATCCAAAGTACTGAAAAATATCAATACCTAATTTTCCCAGGTCATCTCTGCTTTCTTCTCCGGTAATGATTCCAACACCATTTCTATTTTTACGAATAATGTGTGGTACATTACTGAAATAGTATTCAAAATACCGGGCAGTATTGTTACTGCCAGTAGCAATAACAGCTTCATAATTTTCTAATCTACCTTCCGTAAATTCAATTAAGGCTTTAAATTCTGGCCTAATGCGTATCAGTAGTTGGGCGAGAAATGGTAAAAGTCTTTTGTCATTAGAAGATTGTTTTATAGTGACTTTATGCCCGAATACTAATACTGATAGGAAATCATGAAAACCAACCAGTGGAATGTTGCCGGCCATCACTATCCCAATATTAAGGGGTGTATGATCAAAGTCTATATCATATTTATCTAACCAGGAATTTAGGTTAGACTCGGTAAGGGCTGATTGCCATTCTTTTAGCGCAAAACAAATATTTTCAATGCTAAACCATTGATTTTCTGCTTTGGCTAAATTCAATAGCTCCTGAAAATTTGTTTGACTTTCAGATGAATTTAAGGTTTGTTCATCAAGTAATTGGCCAATTTTATGACCAAGCTCAACAAAAGCTGCTTTTCGTTCTTCAAAAGTGAGCATTAACTTGTTGTTTTTTTCTTTTATGCTTAATTTTGAAACAAATTTACAATAAAAGAAAAACATGGCGATTAAGATAACAGATGAATGTATAAATTGTGGTGCGTGTGAGCCGGAATGCCCAAACACCGCTATATACGAGGGTGCAGATGACTGGCGTTATTCTGATGGCACTGATTTAGAGGGGAATATCGTGCTTCCTAATGGAAAAGAAGCAGATGCAGATGAAGTTCAGGAACCCGTAAGTGATGAATTTTATTACATTGTCACCGATAAATGTACAGAGTGTATGGGCTTTCACGAAGAACCCCAATGCGCTGCCGTTTGTCCGGTAGATTGTTGTGTGCCAGACGAAGATAACGTAGAAACTGAGGAAGAATTACTAGGTAAACAGGCGTTTATGCATAAGGAGTAGATTTAGGTTTAAGGTTTCATGTTGACCCTTTTTCAGAATACTTATTTTTAATTTTCTGGTTTTAATATGTTCTTAATTTCAAACTTATTTGAGTATTCTCAAAAATAATAAGGTTAATTCCTGTAGTCGTTTAATAATATAAGATTGTAGAACTCTAAAGAAATTAATTTTAGATCATTCCTAAAAATGTAAGAAGGTTTATCTAATTTCTTTTAGCTAATGTTAGGCTTAATTAACCATTGAAACAATTAAGTCATGCCCCGATGGATTTTATATAACTTTTCCGTTGGTTTTGCCGTGTATTGGATGTCTAATCTATTACTCTGGTTTCCCTGGAGTTTAAGTCCAGTTTTAGGTATGACACTGATGTTAACGGTTTCGCCTGTTATTTGGTTTTATGCTTCATTTTCATGTTTAAGGACTTATCCTAAAGTTAAGCCTCTGGATGCCTCGGTTTACAATGCTTTATTTTTTTTAACCTTATCTGTAGTCATGGATTATGTGTTTTTTGGCCTGATTCGGAATGCCATGACAGAGCTTTATCACCCCACTACTTTCTATGCTTATGGTTTTGTCGTTTCATTACCATTTATAATATTGATAATATTTAAAAAGCAACTTAGGAAATCCCCAAAAATAATTTATAAACAGGACTTCTACAAAACCGGTCTTATAGGATCAGTCTGTTTATTATTACTGAGTTTAATTATATTTTTTGATGTCCAAATTTAATTTAGGCACCAAAAAATTTCTCCAAATCTTTTTGATCAAAATCTCAAATCCTTAAATTCATTTAAGACTTCCCTTGCCCTTTAAACTGTTGCGTTTTCAATTTAAACAACACATTAAAACTCGTCAGGCTGCCATAGCTTCGAGTGATGTATTGCTGCAAGTCTATTTTCTCATTTTCTTCAAGATTACTGGAATTGATCTTCTGCTCAAGCACTCTTAATCGATCTCTTACCATTGTAATTTTGTGAAAAAAAGTATCAATAGGCATTTCTTTGCCTTTCATTGTGGTGTCTTTAGGTTCAAAAACGATTTTACCACCTTTCCATTTATCAGCAATGGTTACCACTTCAGAAACATCGGACCATTTTTTAAGGATGGCCTTTAAACTTTTTTCTACTTCATAAAAACTGACGGTATCTACATCATCATCTGTGGCTTCAATGACTTCAAAATCAGCATCTATATCTATAGTTTCTAATCCGCTGTCAATAAATGTTACCCAGTAATGTTTTGAAGTAACGTTGGTGACTACACCTTTCCCGTAGACAGGATGATATAATCGAGAGCCTATTCCTAGTATTTTCATGTTGTTTTATTTTTTTGATTTTTTACCAAATAACATTTATAATTATCATACAGAGAAATCACAGAGATCTTTACGGAGGCACACAAAGAAAATTTATTCAGCTTTGGAATATTCTTTTAAACCTTCGTTTAACCAGGTGAGAAATTTATCAGCATCAGGTTCATAGCCCGTGGGTTTATTGAGTAACTTCATGTCAGAATTCATCATTACATAATAGGGTTGTGAATTATTCTGAAAGTTCACGGTTTGAAATGTTGCCCATTTGTCACCAATGGTTCGAATTTGCTTGATTTCACCATTAGTTTTTTCAAAATTAAATTGCTTGTCCTTGGGTAAATTTACGCGTTTGTCAACGTACAATGAGATCAGTACCACTTTATTTTCAAGAATATCTAGTACCTGAGGCTCACTCCAGACATGCTCTTCCATTTTTCGGCAATTTACACAAGCCATACCTGTAAAGTCTATCAAAATGGGCAGACCGGTTTCTTTTGCAGCTTTTAAGCCTTCATCAAAATCTTTGTATGCTTCCAGGCCTAAAGGTCCAGTGTCACCTTTATCGTAAAGGCTATAGTTTAAAGGTGGTGGGAAACCGCTCAATAGTTTGAGGTTAGCATAAGCTGTATTGGTCAATCCGGGAATAAGATAAATGACAAAAGCAAGAAGTAACACAGAAGAGAAAATCCTACCTTTATTAACTTTAATGGTTTTCGCATCATGCGGAAATCTTATTTTTCCTAAAAGGTATAAAATTAATCCCACACCTACCAAAATCCAAATGCCTATAAAAACTTCTCTCTTGAGCAAACCCCAGTTTTCAACCAGATCGGCATTTGATAAAAATTTGAAGGCCAGGCCGATTTCCAAAAAGCCCAGAACAACTTTTACCGTATTAAGCCAGCCACCACTTTGCGGAAGCGATTTAAGCAGGTTAGGGAATAGGGCAAACAAGGCAAAAGGCAAAGCCAGCGCTAATCCAAATCCACCCATACCAAAACTCAATTGCATGGCACCGCCGTCTGCTGTTAAGGAGCCACCAAGTAATGAGCCCAAAATTGGTCCTGTACATGAAAATGAAACAATGGCTAAAGTTAATGCCATAAAGAAAATACCAACAATGCCACCAATACTAGAAGCCTTTTGGTCCATGCGATTGCTCCAGGATTGTGGTAAGGTGATTTCAAAATAGCCAAAGAATGAGATGGCAAATACAATAAAGACAACAAAGAAAAAGATGTTGAGGTAGGTGTTGGTAGAAATATTATTCAGAATTTCAGGGTCTACACTGTCCAGTAAATGGAAGGGTAAACTCAATAAAATATAAATCCCAAATATAAAAAGGCCATACATGATGGCATTTATTTTACCCAATTTCGCTGTTCTGGCGCCTTTAGTGAAAAAAGAAACCGTTAATGGTATCATCGGAAAAACACATGGTGTTAAAAGTGCTAATAAACCACCAACAAACCCGAGTAAAAATAACGTAAAGAAAGATTTTTTAGCATTATCATCGGATATTAACTCTGGATTTTTAATATCTAATTTAAGTGAATTGGTCAGGTTTTGGTCTTCTTCATCAATACTTATATCATCTGCCAGAAGTTTAAAGCTACCGCTTTGGTCTATTTTAAAATTAAAGGTTTTTACCTCAGGTGGCAAGCATCGTGTCTCATCACAAACATTAAAATATATTTCTGCTCTTACAGGTTCGTCAAAAGAAAGCATTTTAATGTTTTGTTTGAAAGCTACCTTTTCCTCAAAATACTTGATGTCAAGCTCAAAAGTTTCGTCGTAGGTCTCTACACCTTCTGGTTCATAAATATCACCAAGGAGTTCGTAATGCTCCGGATTCAAAAATGTAAATTCTGTGGCGATAGGACCGATAGCATCTTCAGGAAGAGGCCTTATAGATGGAATATGCCAGCCGTCTTCAAGAATAGCAATAAATGAAATAGTATATATATCATCAGCCTTAGTGACATTAGCTGTCCATTCAATCGGATTTAAAACATCACCGGATGGGTTGCCAAACTGTGCCTTTGCTTGAAAACTAAAGACTATTAAGAGGATGAAAGTGGAAAGAACTGTATTTTTAAGCATTGATTTGTGGTTTCTGTTACTTTGTAGCGGTTGTCTATTCTATGATTTACGACCCATACGATATCATTTTTATGTGTGAGTACCCAAATTTTTGATTTTTCAAAAGTACTCAATTTTTCATCTTTGAGAAAGTCGCTGAGTTTTCGTTTGCCCTGCATTCCTAACGGACAAAAATAGTCCCCTATTTTATACGGCCTAAGGCAAAGTTCAGATTTAAGCAAATTTTTAGACAGATAAGCGGTATTTTTGTCTGTTTTTTGAAAAGAATCGACCGTTTCAAAATACAGTCGACCTGCCGTGAAATCTAAGGAATTTGGTAGATTGTTTAAAGAAATTAATATTTCTTTATTAGGCATATCTTTAGCCTGAAAAAGTTCTAAAAAACCCCGTTCTTTTACCAGTTTATGTGTATTTGAGTTGACATACTTTCCGACTTGAGCATTTAATAAATTTGAAATACTATCCCAGTCCTTAAAGCCAAAATCCTTAAGTAACTCTATAAGAATATTTTCGTGATTTGGAAATTGTTTTAAAGCCTCAATCTTAATCCGGTAGGTACTTTCCTTTTGCTCTACGACCTGTTTGAAAATAAGGTGAAGATAATCTTCCAGTAAAGTTTCCTGACGATTGATGTTTGAAAGGCTGGTATGGAAACGCGCGTAAAGATCATCTTGCCTTTCCTGAAAAAATGGAATAAGATGATGTCGAATTACATTTCTTAAGTATTTATCGCTGGCATTGCTTTGGTCTTCACGCCATATGAGTTCTTGATTTTGAGCAAAGTCTAAAATTTCCTCTCTGGACATTCTGAGCAAAGGTCTGAGAATATACCTGCGTTTACCTGGAATCCCTTTAAGACCTTTTATGCCTGTGCCTCGAAAGCTATTAATCAGATAAGTTTCAAGGTTGTCATCGGCATGATGAGCAGTTAGCAAATAGTCAAAGCCTTCTTCATCTATACATTTTTTAAACCAGTTGTATCTAATTTCTCTGGCCGCTACTTGAATAGAAAGTTGCTGATTTTTAGCATAAATTTTAGTGTTCTGAGAATGTATGAAAATAGGACAGTCCAGTTTTGATGATATATCTTTTAAAAACGCTTCATCTTTATCGCTTTCCACGCCGCGGAGTTGAAAATTTACATGGCATATTCCAAAATCTAATTCAAACTGATGGCATAAATAAATCAAAACTGTAGAATCCAATCCACCACTTGCAGCTACCAAAAATCGATATTTTTTTGGAGAGGCTATAAGTTGTTGTAATTGATTTTGAAACTTTTTGAACATTCGATTTACAAAGCTAGACGGTTTTACAAAACTACTTATAAATCCTCTTTGCTTTAGTGTAATTGAATGAAAATTTATGCTTTTAGGTATTACATTATAATCTATAGTTTTAAAGCTAATACAATACCAAAAAAATAAAAATTGTCCTTAAGCTTTTAAGTGTTTAATAACTTCGACTAAGGCTTTTACTTTTACCAAACATTCTTCATACTCTAATTCAGGAAGAGAAGCTTGTGTAATGGCACTACCCACCATTAAGCTTGTGTACTTATTTTTAGAATTGTGCAATATACTTCGGATGACAACATTAAAATCAAAGTCAAATTCGGGTGTAATATAACCAATACAACCACTGTAAAGCCCTCTTTTTGTCGATTCTAAATCTTCAATAATTTCCATAGCTGAAAGTTTTGGCGCACCTGTCATGCTTCCCATAGGAAAAGTTGCTTCTAGGATGTCTGAAAAACTTATGTCTTCCTTGAGTTCTGCAGAAATAGTGGATATCATTTGATGTACTTGTTTAAATGAATAAATCCCGCATAATTCATCTACATTTACACTTCCTTTTTTAGCAATTTTAGAAAGGTCATTGCGTACCAAATCTACAATCATCACGTTTTCTGAAATTTCTTTAGGATTAGATTTTAATTGTCGTTTCAAAAGCTCATCAGTTTCTGGATTAATGTCTCTTTTTGCTGTCCCTTTGATCGGCTGAGATAAAATTCTACAGCCTTGCTTTTTTAAAAAACGTTCCGGACTGGAGCCGATTGCAAATAAATTTTCATGTCTAAAATAACAGGTGAAAGGCGCCTGAGCAATTCTATTTAAGGCTTTGAAACATTCTATAGTATTGAATTCGTGGTTTTCTACGAAAAATTCCTGACAAAAATTCATTTCATAAATATCACCCCGATGAATATGTGCAAGAATATCCTTAACTTTTTCTATATATTTTGACCGACTTAATACGGTTTTAATCTCTATATTTTGAGGGTGATTATCTTCTTTAACCTCCTGTTTTAATATAGCTTCAAAATCATCTTCTATTTCGTCATCAACCATCCTTAGATAAGAAAAAATCAATGTATCATCTTTTATAAAAAAGAGCTTTTTCGGTTGAAAAAAATACAATTCCGGAAACTCCAGACGGTCTTCATTATTAGAAGATAAGTTTTCAATTTCATTTTTTAAGTCATAAGACAAATAACCAAATATCCAGTCCTTCGTGGTATATTGATACTCCTCTAATTGTTCCAGAGCATTCCCGGTATTGGTTTTCAGAGCCGTAAATGCTTCTACAGCCAGAACTTTCTCGAAGCTAGAGTGTAAATCTCTGTTTTCATTAGAATCCAAAAAAACAATATCATCAAAAGTCTTAGCCCACTCTAAAATTTTTGAGGTAAAATGTTCAGTATCTTCTATATTTTTAATGACTTCGGTCCTCAACGCTAATACTAAAAATGAATGGATAATTGATTTAAAGCAGAATCGAATGCCTGCTTTTGGTCTAGATCGAATATGCCATCTTTTTTTGAATAGGCATGGTTGAATGATGCTAGAGAAAATTTGCTAACTATTTCTGCTCCAAACCTCGGTAATACTTCTGCAGCCCAGTTTAAGGCCATTTTTGCTCCGCCACGTCCAGGTGAAGTACTTAGCAGAAAAAGTTTTTTATTTTCAAGAAAACTTCTGTCGTGTCTGCTGAGCCAGTCGATGTGGTTCTTAAAGAATACCGAAGCACCGCCGTTGTGTTCATTTAAAGAAATAATAAGGATATCGCAAACTTTTATTTTTTTATGAAGCTGTATGGTATTTTCAGGAATCCCTTCATTCAACTCATGGTCTATGCCATAAACAGAAATAGGGTAATCCGTGAGTTTTATAATGTCCGTTTCTAAATCTATTTGTTCGGTAACGAATTCCAATAATTCCTGGTTTATCGATTTTGAACTGTTTGACCCTGCAAAAGCTAAAATATTTTTCATGTCTTGATATTAGAGGATCACAAAAATAAGCTATTTATGAAGTATAAAAAAACCGCTTTTAAAAAGCGGCTTCAAGCTAATTATGCACTTAAATACATCCTACATCTATTGAGTTTTGGATTTTTAGAAATTAAATGCTCAATAAAAATCTTCAACTCATCAAGTTCATGGGGCAGAAGTCGTTTTACTGCCTTTTCAACTTCCTTACAAAACAATTTTACATCGAAAGAGACTTTTCTTAAAACTTCTTTCGTGTATTCAAACATTGCTCTTGCCATAAAGTAAAGATTTAAGGTTAAGTAATTTTATTTCATATACTGAATTTAGGTTGGTCTAAAATAATCAAATAAATCTAAAAATTATGTTAACACAAATAATAATAAGCATTAAAAATTTTAATTAATTCGATGACAATTAATTATGATTTGGATAAAAAAATAATGCAGTCGTTTGAAACATCACACTTTCACATAGCATTAAGCTTTATTAATTTACAAATACTTAATTTAGCAGAGTTTTTTTGATAAATCCTTAATATCTATGCAAACACCAGAAAAATATAAACCAAAACATAAGGTTAGAATAGTTACAGCAGCCTCATTATTTGACGGGCATGATGCTGCCATCAATATCATGAGAAGAATAATCCAATCAACGGGTGTTGAAGTAATTCATCTTGGACACGACCGAAGTGTGGATGAGGTCGTGAACTGTGCTATTCAGGAAGATGCCAATGCTATTGCCATGACTTCTTACCAGGGTGGGCATAACGAATATTTCAAATATATGTACGATTTACTTCAGGAGAAAGGAGCCGGACATATTAAAATCTTTGGTGGTGGAGGTGGTGTTATCCTGGAGGAAGAAATTAAGGAGCTCATGGATTATGGTATAACCAGGATTTATTCACCAGACGATGGGAGAGAAATGGGCCTTCAGGGAATGATTAATGATTTGGTAAAAACTTCCGAGGTCTCTCCAAATCTGCCCAAAGAAGAGAAACAGGTACCTACAAATTATGACGGGTCATGGTTAAAAAAAATGTCATCAGATGAAGTTTTAGAGTCTTTAAAAAAGAAAGAAGTAACAACGATATCAAGGCTTATTTCATTAGCTGAAAATAACCAGGAAGACTATAAAAAAGTCTTCCCCATTTCAAAAGCAGATAAAAATTCAGATTCCTCCCCTTTGAGCAGTTCAGGAGGGGATGTCCCCGTCCTTGGCATAACAGGTACTGGAGGCTCAGGAAAATCTTCTTTAGTGGATGAATTGGTACGCCGGTTTTTGGTGGATTTTAAGGATAAAACTCTAGGTATTATTTCTGTAGACCCTTCCAAAAGAAAAACAGGAGGCGCTTTACTAGGCGATAGAATTAGGATGAATGCTATCAACTCTCCCAGAGTCTATATGCGTTCATTAGCTACAAGACAGTCCAATTTAGCCCTGTCAAAACACGTTCAGGATGCTGTTAATGTCCTTAAGGCAGCTCAATTTGACTTAATAATTTTAGAAACTTCTGGTATAGGCCAGAGCGATACTGAAATTCTAGACCATAGTGATGCTTCACTGTATGTGATGACACCCGAATTTGGAGCAGCTACCCAACTTGAGAAAATTGACATGCTCGACTTTGCAGATTTGGTAGCCATCAACAAATTTGATAAGCGTGGCGCTAAAGATGCTTTAAGAGACGTCAAAAAACAATATCAACGTAACCATAACCTGTGGGATGCTGACCTCGATTCACTTCCTGTTTACGGCACTATTGCTTCACAGTTTAATGATCCCGGGATGAATATCCTCTACAAATCTTTGATGGATAAAGTGGAAGAAAAAACTGGTGCCGGCTTGGGTAGTAATTATCAAATTACTGATGAAATGTCTGAAAAGATTTTTATTATCCCGCCTAAGCGTACCCGTTATTTATCTGAAATTGCTGAAAATAACAGGTCCTATGACGAAAAAGCTGATCATCAGGTAGAGGTGGCACAAAAGCTTTATGGCATATTTAAAACCATTTGCACGGTGGCAGAGATTTATAATGATAAAGCTCAGGATTTCCTGGATAAAAATGGTTTGATTGAAGATGATATTTTAAAGCAAAACCAATCCGATTTTGACTTATTGAATTTATTGATAAAAGAATTTGATAAAATCAAGATGGATTTGGATCCCTACAACTGGGAAAAAATTATAGAATGGCAGTCCACGCAGAAAAAGTACAGTGACGATGTTTACACTTTTAAAGTGCGCGACAAAGAAATTAAAATTGAAACCCATACTAAATCTCTTTCCCATACTAAAATACCAAAAGTGGCTTTACCAAAATACAAAGCCTGGGGCGATTTATTAAAATGGTTACTACAGGAAAATGTACCAGGCCAATTCCCATACACAGCAGGTCTTTATCCTTTTAAGAGAACTGGTGAAGATCCCACACGTATGTTTGCTGGAGAAGGAGGTCCGGAAAGAACAAACAGAAGGTTTCACTATGTAAGCCATGGATTACCAGCAAAGCGATTATCAACAGCTTTTGACTCTGTAACACTATATGGTAGCGATCCTGATTACAGACCTGATATTTATGGTAAGATTGGGAATGCCGGTGTATCAATTTGTTGCCTGGATGATGCAAAAAAATTGTATTCCGGATTTGATTTAGCCAACCCCATGACCTCTGTGAGTATGACGATCAATGGTCCGGCGCCAATGTTATTAGGCTTTTTCATGAACACCGCTATCGACCAGCAATGTGAAAAATATATCAAAGACAATGGTCTTGAAAAAGAGATAGAAGCCAAAATAAAGGAGATTTATAAAGAAAAAAATACTTCAATACCAAGATATATTTGTCAAAATGGCAAAGCTTATGACCCTTTTGGAAATCTGCCTGCCGGCGAGGCAGGGACGGAAGATGGGCATCTGCCTGAAGGTAATGATGGCTTAGGTTTGATGTTGCTTGGCGTTACCGGAGATATGGTTTTACCGGCTGATGTTTACAACAAAATAAAAGCGGAAACCATAGCGGTAGTTCGCGGAACGGTGCAGGCTGATATTTTAAAAGAAGATCAGGCACAGAATACCTGTATTTTCTCAACTGAATTCGCCTTGAGACTCATGGGTGATGTTCAGGAGTATTTTATTCACAATAAGGTGAGGAATTTCTATTCAGTGTCTATTTCCGGATATCATATTGCCGAAGCCGGTGCCAATCCGATCACGCAGTTAGCTTTGACGCTTTCAAACGGCTTTACTTATGTGGAATATTACCTTAGTCGAGGTATGGACATCAATAAATTTGGACCGAACTTATCCTTCTTTTTCTCTAACGGCATAGATCCGGAATATGCCGTGATTGGTCGTGTGGCCAGAAGAATCTGGTCTAAAGCCATGAAAGAAAAGTATAAGGCCAATCCAAGAGCTCAGATGTTGAAATACCATATACAAACATCAGGTCGTTCATTGCACGCGCAAGAGATCGATTTCAATGATATCAGAACAACCTTGCAGGCGTTGTATGCGATCTATGATAATTGTAATTCGTTGCATACTAATGCTTACGATGAAGCCATTACCACACCAACAGAAGAATCCGTAAGACGTGCAATGGCCATTCAATTGATTATTAATAAGGAATTAGGTCTGGCTAAAAACGAAAATCCTATTCAGGGTTCATTTATTATTGAAGAATTAACAGACTTGGTAGAAGAGGCAGTTTTAATGGAATTTGATAGATTAACTGAAAGAGGTGGCGTATTGGGAGCAATGGAAACCATGTATCAGCGTAGTAAAATTCAAGAGGAAAGTTTGTACTATGAAACCTTAAAGCATAACGGTGATTTTCCAATTATTGGGGTGAATACGTTTTTAAGTAGTAAAGGCTCTCCAACGGTCAAACCCAGGGAAGTCATCCGCGCAACGAAAGACGAAAAAGAAAATCAAATCGCTAACCTTAAAAATCAGCATAAAACTTTTGAGGGTAAGATTGAAAGGCTGCTAACAGGATTACAACAAACTGCCATTCAAAACGATAATATTTTTGAGAGTCTGATGGAGGTTACCAAATATTGTACTTTAGGCCAAATTACCAATGCTTTATTTGAAGTAGGAGGACAGTATAGAAGAAATATGTAAGCAGATCGCCAAATTTTTCAACTGAAAGGCAGAAAAATTTGTGCAGGCTGCATTTCCCGAGGTTTCTCTCGGGATCTCAGAAAACCAACTTTTGTAAGCAAAAGTTGTCTGAATCACTTACCCTGAGCGTGTCGAAAGGTTCTGTGGATTCAACTTTTGGCTGGCAACGGTTGTATAATGCTAAACCAAACATTCTAAACGTTATCTTGACGACTAGATTTTTGATTTGAAAATTTTAAAATGATTATTATGAAATTATTTGCAACCTGTTCCTCGTGTTACAAAGAAATTCCTTTAAAACAAAAAGCCACTATAAAATTTGAATTTGAAAGAAAATTTGGAGAAGAAATTGAAGTTTTATGTAAGTATTGTGGTACCTCAAATACAAAACACGTTAATCGTATTTTTGCAAAAACAGCCTGGTACTGGGTTATATTAAGCGCGGCGATAAGTATTTTTGGCAGTATAGTAATGTTTTTTGTTTTTGGCAGTTATGGATTGTTTATCTTATTTGCGCCTGCAGCAGTAGTCTTTGGACAGCATAAAAGTATTAATGCATTCAACCGATCAATGGTTGTAAGAAGAAATAGAAAGAAATGAAATTTCAACCAATTTTAAAAGACTATACTAAACAGTCGGATTATCACCCCGTTGATTTATCAGCAAAAACCTTGAAAAGCTATTTTGTGAACCCTTCAAATCATTCTTCTTTAAATTTATACTTTAAGAGTATAAGAGACGAGAGTGGAGCAGATGTACTCTATGGAGGCTATTTAGAAAAACGTTCTCTATATGAAGAAAAGTCATTATTTAATGATAATAAACAAAAACGAAATATTCACCTTGGTGTGGACTTTTGGGCAAAGTCAGGAAAAGAAATAACAGCTCCGCTTGATGGAGAAGTGCATAGTTTTAAAGACAATCAAGGTTTTGGTAATTATGGCCCCTGTATAATTTTAAAGCATGACTCCGATGAAGGAGAACTTTACACACTTTATGGACACCTCAGTAAAGCGAGTTTAAAAAATTTAAAAATAGGTCAGCCTATTAAAAAAAATCAGGTATTTTGTGATTTGGGTGAACCTACCGAAAATGGTGGATATTTACCTCATTTACATTTCCAAATAATCAAAAATATCCAGAAACACGATGGAGACTATCCGGGTGTATGTTCTCAATCAGATCTGCAGTTCTATAAGGCAGATACTTTAGATCCTATTTTGTTTTTAGCGTTCTAAATTACATCATACCTCTATTAGTTTTTATACTTTTGCCAGCATTAAAATTAAACTGTGAAACTTAATATTCAAAACGAAACTGCTCCACTTAAAAAAGTTGTTCTTGGTAGAGCAGACAGTAATGGACCAACACCAACTTTAAAAGAAGCTTACGATCCAAAATCTATCGAACATATCAAAAAAGGAACCTATCCCAAAGAAGATGATATGATTCAGGAAATGGATGAGGTACTTAAGATTTTTGAAAAATACAATATTGATGTGTATCGCCCTGAGCTGATAGAAGATTGCAATCAGATTTTCGCTCGTGACATTTGTTTTGTTATTGAAGATAAGATTGTTAAATCCAATATTCTTCCGGATAGAGATAAAGAGATTGAAGCCATTCGATACATATTAAATCAGGTGCCACAGGAGAAATTAATAAAATTACCTGAGGAAGCTCACATGGAAGGTGGTGATGTCATGCCTCATCATGACTACATCTTCATAGGTACATATCGCGGTGAAGACTATGCTGAATACATAACCGCGCGAACCAATATGAAAGCTGTAGAAGAAATTCAAAAGCATTTCCCTGATAAAATTGTAAAATCTTTTAATTTAAGAAAAAGTAATACAGACCCACGCGCCAATGCGCTGCATCTGGATTGTTGTTTTCAGCCTGTTGGTGATAAACATGCTATTCTGCATAAAAATGGCTTCCTGGAAGAAGAGGAATACCAATGGTTGGTTGATTTCTTTGGACCTGATAGCATCTTTGAAATCACAGCAGATGAAATGTATGAGATGTATTCAAATATCTTCTCAATTTCTGAGAAAGTGGTTATTTCAGATGCTACTTTTAAGAGACTAAATGATTGGTTGAGGGCAAGAGGTATTACCGTAGAAGAGGTCCATTATAGAGAAATCGCTAAACAAGAAGGACTACTAAGATGTTCAACTATGCCATTGAGCAGAGAAAGTAGCAGGTCATAGTTTAAACTAAAAACAAAATTGAATTAAGAATAATGCCACAGACAACAAGTAATATTCTGATGATTAGGCCGGTAAACTTTCAGATGAATGCTGAAACAGCTGTCAATAATTTCTTTCAAAAAGAATTACAGCTTTCGCCGGAAGAAATTAACCGGAAAGCTCAAAAAGAGTTTGATGATTTTGTGAATGTTCTCAAAGATGCGGGTATAAATATATTTGTATTTGAAGATGTATTAGAAAACCGCACTCCGGACTCTATCTTCCCTAACAATTGGGTGTCATTTCACTATTCAGGCAATGTTGCACTTTATCCCATGTTTGCACAAAACAGAAGACGTGAACGCCGTATGGATATACTTGAGGCTTTGGAAGATGAAGGTTTTGAGTTTAATGAAGTTTATGACTATACTGAAGCAGAGAAAGAAATGATTTTCCTTGAAGGTACCGGCAGTTTGATTCTTGATAGAGAGAATAGAAAAGCTTATTGTGCCTTATCCCCAAGAGCTAATGAGGATTTATTTATTGAATTTTGTGAAGATTTTGAATATATGCCTATACCATTTGTAGCTAATCAAACTGTTAATGGTGAGCGTTTACCTATTTATCACACCAATGTGATGATGTGCATAGGAAAGAAAATAGCTGTAGTTTGCTTTGACAGTATTGATGATAAAAAGCACAAAAAGTTAGTTTCAGATAGCCTTTTAGATGATGGCAAAGTCATTATAAAAATCGATGAACAGCAAATGCATCAATTTGCTGGTAACATGCTGGAAGTAGAGTCTAATTCTGGTAAGGCTTATCTGGTAATGAGTTCAACTGCATATAATTCGTTAACTCAGGAACAAATCATACAGATAGAAAAGCATTTGGATATTTTACACAGTCCAATTCCTACTATTGAAACCTTAGGTGGAGGCAGTGCCAGATGTATGATGGCAGAAGTTTTTAACCCTAGGCCATAAAAAAAGGTCTCAGTTTTTGAGACCCTTATTATGCTACATATCTTATATTATCCTTTCATAACTTCCTGAGCAATTCTTTTATAAATACCACTGTGAAGTTTTTCACGAATAGCCGAAAAGGCCTCTAGGGTCTCTTCAATATCCTGCATCGTGTGAGTTGCTGTAGGAATCATTCTTAATAGAATTAAACCCTTAGGAATAACAGGGTAAACCACTATTGAACAAAATATGCCGTAATTTTCTCTAAGGTCTTTGACTAATGCCATGGCCTCCGGAATACTTCCTTTCAGGTAAACTGGTGTAACACAGCTTGTAGTTGTTCCAATATCAAACCCACGTTCTTTCAGGCCGCCTTGAAGTGCATCAACGTTTTCCCAAAGTTTATTTTTAAACTCCGGATTATTTTTTATAAGTTCCAGTCGCTTCAACGCACCTTCAACAAGTGACATTTGCAATGATTTTGCAAACATCTGTGAACGCATATTGTACTTTAAGTAGTCTATGATTTCTTTATCAGCAGCTATAAACGCGCCTGTACTGGCCATTGACTTTGCAAAGGTGGCAAAATAGACATCAATGCCATCCTGAACGCCCTGCTCTTCTCCGGCTCCTGCACCTGTTTCACCAAGGGTGCCAAAACCGTGAGCATCATCGACTAACAATCTAAAGTTATATTTTTCTTTTAGGGCTACAATTTCTTTTAGTTTGCCTTGCTCACCACGCATTCCAAATACACCTTCGGAAATGAATAAAACTCCGCCACCTGTTTGTTCAGCGATTTTTTCAGCTCTGGCCAGGTTGAGTTCTATACTGTCTAAATCGTTATGTCTGTATGTAAAACGTTTTCCCAGGTGTAAACGGACACCGTCTATAATACAAGCATGGGCATCTACATCGTAAACAATAACATCGTCTTTACCAACTAAAGCGTCTATTGTAGATAAAATGCCCTGGTAACCAAAGTTAAGTACATATGCAGATTCTTTTTTTACAAATTTGGCTAACTCATCCTGTAATTTTTCGTGAAGTTCTGTGTGCCCACTCATCATTCTGGCACCCATAGGGTAAGCACTTCCGTATTTCTTTACAGCTTCTTCATCAGCTTTTCTCACTTCAGGATGATTGGCTAAACCTAGATAGTCATTTACACTCCATGTAATCACTTCGCGACCCTGAAATTTCATTCTGTTGTTAATTTGTCCTTCCAATTTTGGAAAAACAAAATAACCTTCTGCCTGATCAGCCCATTTTCCTAAAGGTCCTTTATCTCTGTAAATTTTTGAAAATAAATCTCTCATATTTATCTATATTTAATTTAATAAACTAAATTAATTAATATTATTTAAATTTTGTGGTATTGATTCGATTTACTATTAACAGGTTTTCCGTTTTTTTCTAAAAAGCCCTGTTCTCTCATCCAGACATCACTGTAGATTTTACTGGTATATCTTGAGCCGTGATCCGGAAATATAATAACAACATAGCTGTCCTTGTCAAACATTCCTTTGTCATTAAGCTGAAGTGTACCCTGCATAGCAGCACCACTGGTGTAACCAACAAACATGCCTTCAGTTACAGCAATTTTTCTAGCCATTAGTGCTGACTCCTTATCAGTAACCTTTGTAAAGTTATCAATGACCTTAAAATCTGTTGCTGTAGGTATCAGGTTTTTTCCTAAACCTTCTATTCTGTAGGAATAGATTTCCTTTTTATCGAGTTCTCCAGTTTCATGGTACTTTTTTAATACAGAACCATAAGCATCAATTCCTAATATTTTTACGTCAGTCCCGACCTTTCGGGCTTGTTCTTTTAAATATCTTGCAGTGCCTGATATCGTACCACCGGTTCCGCTGCATGCAACAAGGTGTGTGATTTTACCTTCGGTTTGACTCCAAATCTCAGGTCCGGTTGTAAGATAATGCGCCTCAGTATTTAACTCATTAAAATACTGATTAATATAAATTGAATTTGGCGTTTCTTTATGGATACGTTTTGCAACTTCGTAATAAGATCGTGGATCATCCGGCGGCACATTGGAAGGACAAACATGAACTTCTGCGCCCATGGTCTTTAATAAGTCAATTTTGTCCTGCGAGGATTTCGAGCTGACAGCCAAAATACATTTATAACCTTTTATAGTTGCTGTCATCGCAATACTAAAACCAGTATTACCGCTTGTAGTCTCGATTATAGTATCTCCGGGTTTTAGGATACCGTCGCGTTCAGCTTTCTCTATGATATGAACTGCAATTCTATCTTTTGAAGAATGACCAGGATTTTGTGCCTCGTACTTTACGTAATACTTTCCTGGAAGATCTGCTGTTAATGAATTTAACTTAACTAATGGAGTGCAGCCGATTAATGAAAGTAAATTATCGTGTCTGTTTAAATATTTTTTGTCCATATTTAACTTTTAGGATGAACCTTAAAAAGCAATTTGCAAATTTAAAAAATATTTATAAACATACCGGATAATTTAAATGATATTCCAAGTAGCCCTTAGTTTAATGTCAATTTTTCAGTCTAAATTCTAAATATTGAAATATTTTAAAAAAATTAATAGCATACTTGTCATATTATAGTATTGTTATTTTTTTTTAACAATAAAAAAGCCTCTTAGAAAAGAGGCCTTAGGTTATTATTAATGGATAATCATTAAATTTTGAATGTAATTACCGGGAGTGTTGAATGGTTTACAACATCCTCTCCTATACTTCCATTAAAGAAGTGAGATAAGCCTTTTCTTCCGTGTGTTGGCATTGCAATGATATCTGCACCAAGTGCCTTAGCACCATTTATTACACCTAATTCTATAGTATAGTCATTGTAAATTTTTATGTTATGGAAATCAGACATTTCAGCTTTTTCTAGAAATTTGTTGATCTGTTGAGTAATCTCCTCAGAGCTGTAAAATTGATTTCCGGGAAGATTGACGTATAAAAGATGAAGTTTGGCCCCAAAACTATCTGCAAATGCTTTTGCATTCTTAAACGCATTTAGATTTTCGTTTTCGAAATTAGACGCAAAAACTATGTCATTAATTTCAAGCTTCTGAAGCTCTTGTTTTACAACTAATACCGGAACTTTAGAGTGTCTCACGACTTTTTCTGTGTTGGAGCCGATAAGTATTTCATCAAGACCACTAGCCCCATTAGAGCCCATGACTAAAAGGTCTATGTCTTCATCTTTGATGGTTTCATTAATTCCCATTGTTGGGGAGCCAACTTCTACACTGTCTATTACTTTAAGACCTTCAAGATAAGGTTTGTCAAGAAATTTTGTAAATCGTTTTTTAGCCATCTTGAGGAAGAAAATGATCTGTTCATCATTGACATTAAATTGCTCTGTGCCAAATAGTGTTTCTGCCATTTCTACAACATGAATAACATGAAGCTCAGCTTTGTTCTTTCTAGCAATTTCAGCTGCAACTCTTAGAGCGTTTTCAGCTGGTTTAGAAAAATCGACGGGTACAAGTATTTTTTTCATGGATTTAGGTTTTTAGGTTTAATTATATTGTCATTGAAAAAAGTTGAGTTTGAGGCTTTTTTCTTAATAATCTAAGATCAAATGCCATACATATATTCCTTATAAAAGTTTTGCCTTTAGGTTTTACTGTGATCATTGCGTTTTTTATGATTATCAAATCGTCATTTATAAACGTTTTCAAATGATCATAAATTGTATCTAAAGCTCTTTGGTTTAAGTTGGTATTAAAAAAGTCTGTTTCAAACTTTGTCATTAAATTTAAAATGTGTTTTCTGATTTCTAAGTCTTCAGTCGTTAAGATATGACCTCTAAACACAGGTATTTTATTTTCTCGTAATCTTTGATAATAGTCTTCAAGGTTTTTTTCATTTTGTGCAAAACCAAACCAGGCATCACTTATAGATGAAACACCCAGGCCAATGAGATGTTTAGTATGTTGGGTCGTGTAACCCATAAAGTTTCTGTGAAGCGACTTTTGCTGCAGAGCAATATAAAGTTCATCATGAGAGAGTGCAAAATGATCCATACCAATCTCATAGTAACCATTTTTCTCAAGCATAGCTTTTCCTAATTCATATTGCAAACGTTTTGTTTCGGCATCCGGCAAGTCCGAATCTTTAAATCCTCGCTGTCCGTTGCCTTTAATCCAGGGTGTATGTGCGTAACTGTAAAAAGCTATTCTGTCTGGTTTTAGTGATATGGTTTTTTTAATTGTGTTTAAAATATGTTCTACAGTCTGAAAAGGCAACCCATATATAATGTCATGACCTACAGATGTATAACCTAAATTTCTGGCCGTTTCTGTTACAAATTTTACATTTTCAAAGCTTTGTTTCCTGTTGATGGCTAGTTGAACTTCGGGGTTATAATCCTGAATGCCATAACTAACACGATCAAAAAAATAGTCTTTTAAAATTTTCAGATGTTCGAAAGTTGTATTATTAGGGTGACCTTCAAAACTAAAAGAAGCATCTTCAGTAATAAAGCTTCTTTCAAAAATCCCTTTTAATAGTAATTCTAGATTTTCCGGTGAAAAAAAAGTAGGTGTACCTCCACCAAGATGAATGTCTTTTATGCTAAGCTTATGACCATACAATGTGGTGTAAAGTTCCAACTCCTTAAGTAAAGCTTTTATATAGGGTATTTCTACAGTGTGTCTTTTTGTGATTCTCTTGTTGCAGGCACAAAAAGTGCACAGACTTTCGCAAAATGGTAAATGTATATAAAGACTTACTGCTTCTTTTTGATCTGAAGAAGATTGTATAGTGTTTTGCCAGCGATGATAAGAAAAACTTTCATCATCCCAATAAGGTACAGTGGGATAACTTGTATATCTTGGTCCGGCTACATTATATTTGCTGATTAAATCCTGCATAATAAAAGTGATTTCTACACTACAAAGTTAATTGAGAAGTAAAGTATTAAAAATGATATTCCTCATATATCTAATAACAAATAAAAAATCTATTTTAAATATCGCAAAACACGAGTTAATAATCACGATATTTTATTAATACTTTAAAAATTTAATCATTTCAATAAATAAAACGTAACCGAACTTTCCAACTGCAATAAAATATCCATCAAAGGTATAGTGGTCTTAATATCTTAAATTTCAACCTTAGGCGTAAAACCGGACTACAAATAAATTTTTATTTGGTCATTCATAAAATTAATAACATAATATATTAGTTTTGCTTCAAAAAAAATATGAAGACTTATTTTAAAATACTCATTCTTGGACTAATTTTAGTCAACCTGGGCAGCTGTTCAAACATTAAAGTTTTGGCCTCCTGGAAAGCAGATTATGCCGCAGATATTCAGGATAATAATGTTTTGGTAATTGCCAAGACAGATAATACCCAGGCGCGGGTAGCTTTTGAGAATGAAATAGCTGAAGCTATGCGCAAAAAAGGGGCGAAAGCTACCGCGAGTTTTACAGTTCTACCACAAAATATTAAGCTCATGGATGAGCCCACCGAAGAATCCAGGAAAGCGTTCAGAAACTTTTTAGAAACTGAAGGTTATGATGCTGTAGTTCTTAGTGTTGTAAAAGATGAGCAGGAAACCACAAAAACCTATACCGATGGAGGATATTATGCTGGAGCAACTACCCCTTTTTACCAGCCTTATTACCTCGGGTTTTATTCCTATTATTACCATCCTTTAACTTTAGCGAGTACTGGAGTCTATGTTGAACCATCTTCAACTTCCTATACTTATAAAAGCTATGTACTAGAGACCGTAGCTTATGATTTAACCAAAGAAGAAGGTAAAAGGCTAGTCGCAGTAGTGACTTCAAAAGTTGAAAACCCACAGGATTTGTCGGCCAATGCTGAAAGTTATACCAAAAAAATTACCAAGGCCTTTGAATAGTTAAAGGCTCTCGAGGTTTTTGAGATGTACTATGGTATCAAAACTTCTTATTTTACTCTTTTCATTATTCAGCATCATTATTCTTGGTGTAAGTTTGTTTTTACCGGTAGAATCTGAAGTAAACCGCTTATTGCTGTATTTCGATTTTGTACTGTGCCTGTTTTTTATCTACGATTTTTTCAAACAGTTGTATCAGGCAGAACACAAATGGAAATATTTATACACCAACGGTTGGTTAGACCTGTTGTCTTCGATACCGATTATAAGTGAAACCAGATTGTTCAGATTTTTTAGGATTGTAAGAATTTTTAGGATCATAAGAAGTATCGGGTCCTTTAAAGCCATATTTAACTTTGTAAAAGATGAAGTCAAGCAAAGTATTTTTGGATTACTGATTTTTATTCAAATAACAGGACTTTTCATCATTACTTTATTGGTGCTATACATTGAAAAAGGCCCCGGCAATATCAAAACTGCTGAAGACGCCATGTGGTGGGCCTTTATAACCTTTACGACCGTAGGATACGGAGATCACTACCCGGTTACTAACGTCGGAAGGTTTTTGACTGTGCTGCTAACCATTCTTGGGGTGCTTTCTTTCGGCGCCTTAATATCTTATCTGAATAGTCTTTTTAGAAAATTAAAATAATAAAGATTAATATAAACATATAAAATACGATTTATTCAAAACATTTATAAGATGAAAGTCATTTTAATTAAGTATTATTTATGTTAATAGACGAATTTTATTAATATTGTATTAATTATTCATATAATCCAATTTTTAGAAAAACTTTAATCAATCATGCGTTATATCCCACTATATTTTCTGTTTTGTTGTTTGATTACGTCCTGTCAAAAGGAGCAGGCCGAACAATCAATGCCAGCTCCTAAAGTAAAAGTTGTAAGTCTCGATGAGCAAAGTATTACACTCGAAAAAGATTTTGTAGGTCAGGTTTACGGCTACAAAGATATTCCGATCAGAACTCGGGTTGAAGGCTATTTAGAAAGTATGCATTTTCAGGAAGGTAGTTTTGTAGATGAAGGAAAATTACTGTATAAAGTCGATCCCAACTCTCTGAATGAAGCCGTAGCGGCCGCCAGAAGTGATCTGGCAAGAGCAGAAATCAACAGAGATAGAGCCCTAAGTGATTATAAACGTATTCAGCCATTAGCAGAAATAAATGCCGTGAGCCAAAGAGATCTCGATGCGGCTATTGCCGCCAAAAAAGGTTCTGAGCAGATGGTTAATGCAGCAAAGGCACAACTCAGACTGGCGCAAATCAATCAGGATTACACCAATATAACTGCTCCGGTAGATGGGGTTATTGGCAAAACCCAGGCTCAGCCCGGAGAATTTGTCGGCAGATCACCAAATCCGGTGATTCTCAATACTGTTTCAACCATTGATTCCCTTCGGGTCGAATTTTTTATAACCGAAAGTGATTATCTTTCCTGGGCAAACAGACCTCAAAGCAAAGATTCTAAGAATGATCAAAAATTAGATAATGAACTTCAATTGGTACTTTCAGACGGGAGTGTTTTTCCACATGTAGGTAAAGTGAAATTCATCAACAGAGAAGTCGATGCCGTCACCGGAACTTTATTGATCCAGTCGATTTTCCCTAATCCTGACAGGATTGTTCGCCCAGGACAATTTGCAAGAGTGAGAGCTGAGGTTAAGACCATTCCAAATGCCTTATTGGTGCCTCAACGCTGCGTGAATGAAATACAGGGAACTTACAATGTCCTCAAAGTTGATGACAACGGAAAAGTTCAAAAAGTTAGTGTAGAATTAGGAGAGCCTTACAAAGATTATTTCATAATTAAGCAAGGCCTTAAAAAAGGGGATAAAGTGATTTTAGAAGGCCTGCAACGCGCAGGAAATGGTGCAACAGTAGATCCTGAAGTTGTCAAGTTTGAATCTCAGGTAAAATCGAGCTAACATGGAAAACGAACAGAAAGATATATTTTTTGTAAGGAGACCCATTGTAGCTATTGTTATTGCCATCTTTATGGTCATTATTGGTGGTGTAAGTATTTTGGGTCTCGCTGTAGAACAATACCCGGACATCACACCGCCAAACGTACAGGTGAGTACGGTGTTTTCCGGCGCCAACTCTACAACGGTAGAAAGTTCAGTGGCCACACCTTTGGAGCAGCAGATCAATGGGGTAGAGAATATGCTCTACATGAAATCTACTAATGCAAACGACGGCAGTATGACCCTTCAGGTGACTTTTGATCTTGGTACAGATCCTGACATGAATACCGTATTCACACAAACACGAGTAGCCACAGCAACACCAAAATTACCGGAAGATGTTAAAAGACTTGGGGTGAAAACTCAAAAATCCATGTCTAGTATTTTGATGCTGCTATCCATATCTTCACCAAATGGGACCTATGATAGTGATTTTCTCGGTAATTATACGTTGATCAATATTCAGGATCAACTTTCCAGAATTAAAGGTGTTGGTCGAGTTCAGGTCTTTGGCGCCAGTGATTATTCCATGCGGATTTGGATAAAACCAGACCGCTTAGCCAAATTGGGCATTACCATACCTGAAATTTTAAATGCGATACGACAGCAAAACGTTGTTGCGCCTGGAGGTAAGTTTGGCGCTGAGCCGGCTCCACCGGGAACAGAATTCACCTACACCGTTAGATTACCGGAACAATTGGTCAACGAAAAAGATTTTGAAAATATCGTCGTTAGAACACAGGCTGATGGGAGTCAGTTAAAACTCAAAGATATTGCTGAAGTCAGACTGGGTGCTGAAAATTACAACTCCTTATCCCGTACTAATGGAAAAGATGCTGCAGCCATTGCGATTTACCAGTCTCCGGGAACCAACGCGGTAGCTCTGGCCGAAGACGTGACCAATGCCATGGATGAGATAGCAAAGACCTTTCCTGATGATTTGAAGTACGAAGTATCTCTGGATGCCACCGAACCTATAATAGCAGGGATAGACGAAATTATTGAAACACTGGTCATCGCCCTTATTTTGGTGATTTTGGTGGTTTATATTTTTATCCAGGATTTTCGGGCAACACTTATTCCTACATTGGCTATTCCGGTTTCTCTGGTTGCCACCTTCATGTTTTTTCCCATACTAGATTTTACCATAAACTCTATGTCCTTATTGGGCTTAGTTTTGGCTATTGGTATTGTTGTAGATGACGCTATTGTTGTGGTGGAAGCCGTTCAGGTCAATATTGAAAAAGGCATGAATTCTAAAAAAGCAACATCTGCCGCTATGCGCGAGGTGACCGGTCCTGTTATTGCGACCACACTGGTGATGATTGCTGTATTTATTCCGGTGGCAGCGCTTTCAGGTATTACGGGTAAACTTTATCAGCAGTTTGCTATTACCATTGCTGTATCGGTTGTTTTCTCATCTATAAATGCCTTGAGCCTTACACCGGCATTATGTTCTATTCTTATGAAAGAACCGTCTGAACAGAAAGGCCCGCTTGGAAAATTCTTTAAAAAATTCAATACCATATTTGATCGCGGTACTGAAAAATATGGAAGAGCTACCGCTCGTGTCAGCAAAAAGTTAACCAGAGGTGTTCTTTACCTATTGATAACTGTTGTTATAGCAGGCGTTTTCGGTAAGCTGGTGCCTAGTGGATTTCTTCCTGAGGAAGATCAGGGCTATTTCTTTGTAAATATTCAGTTGCCGAATGCCGCTTCACTGCAACGAACGGATGAAGTTGTCAGGAAAGTCGAAAACCTTTTACTGCAGGATGATAATATTGAATACACAACAGCAATTTCAGGGTTTAGCTTGTTATCCGGGGCAATGATTCCTAACAATGCCTTTTTGTTTGTAAAGCTTAAAAACTGGGATAATCGTTCGGCTACGGCCAATGAGGTCATTAAAAAAACCAATGGCATGCTTTATATGAATATTCTTGAAGCTCAGGCCTACGGTTTTGGACCACCAGCGATTCCCGGTTTAGGAAATGGGTCCGGTTTTAGTATCATGATTCAGGATAAAAGCGGTCAGTCTCCTCAATATTTAGCTGAAAATACCTATAAATTTATAGCAGAAGCCCAAAAAAGACCTGAGATAGCTTCGGCATTTACAACTTATCAGGCCAGTGTGCCACAGCGAAGAATGCTACTTAATCGCGATAAAATCTTAAAATCTAATGTTGCGCTGAATGATGTCTACCAGACCTTTTCAGCTTTTCTTGGAGGCGCTTATGTGAACGATTTTACTAAATATGGCAGATTGTACAAGGCCTACGTGCAGGCCGAGCCAGAATACAGACAAAATGAAAAAGGTCTGGAACTGTTTTTTGTGCAAAATAGAGATGGCATCTCTGTCCCACTTTCCACATTTGTAGATGTAGTACCCGATTCAGGACCTGACTATACCCAAAGGTTTAATCTCTACAGGTCTGCAGAAGTTTCAGGAGCACCGGCCTCCGGGTATAGCTCTATGGAAGCACTAAATGCTCTTGAAGAGGTTGCTGCTGAGGTCCTGCCGTCTGATATGACTTACGCTTGGAATGGTATGAGCTATCAGGAGAAAAAATCTTCCGGTCAGTTATCTTTAATATTTGCGTTTTCTCTGCTTTTTGTGTTTCTCATTCTAGCGGCACAGTACGAAAGCTGGAGTATGCCCATGGCTATCCTCCTGGGCACGCCTTTTGCACTTATGGGAGCCTTTGGTTCATTATATTTAGCCAGATTGCTGAGCGAAAGTTACCTTACGAATCTTTTTGCACAGATATCGCTGGTTATGCTCATTGCTATGGCTGCAAAAAATGCCATTCTTATCGTTGAATTTGCCAAACTGAAATTTGATGAGGGCTTAAGCCTTTTCGATGCTGCTGTATCTGCAGCAAAGTTGAGATTCCGTCCAATTTTGATGACTTCCTTTGCTTTTATTCTCGGAGTTTTGCCGTTGATTTTAGCTAGTGGTGCCGGTGCTGAAGCCCGAAAAGTAATGGGTGTGGCTTTATTAGGTGGAATGACGGTTGCAACTGGGCTGGGCGTGTTGCTCTATCCCATGTTATTCGTATTAATTGGGAAATGGGCAGGCTATGAAAAAAATAGAAAAGTTGAACCTAAAACCATTAAGGATGAGAATTAGGATATACATAGGTTTAATTTTAATGGTTTTTCTCGCAGGTTGTAAAGCAGGAAAAAATTATAAAGGGGCAGAAGTTAATGTACCTGATCGTTTTTATTTTGAAGAAACCAATCAAGCTCCGGTTGATACCCTGGTCAATACATTTGATTTATCTAAGGACAGTATTTCCGGTTTAAATTTTTTTAGTCTTTTTAAAGATCCTGTCCTGGACAGTTTGATAAAAAAGTCGGTAGAGTATAATCAGGATTTAAATATTACTGCCGAAACAATTCTCCAGGCTCAGGATGGTATCATCGTTCAGCGTTCGGCAATGCTCCCAAATTTTGGAGTTCAGGGCAATGCTTCAAGGGGTAACTTCCAAGGATTACTTCTGCCCAATACACAAACACAGTTTTCTGCGGTGGCATTTGCCAATTGGGAAATTGATTTTTGGGGTAAATTCAGACGCCTTAATGAAGCTGCCAGAGCAAGATTGATGCAAAGTGAAGAAGCTTATCGAGCGACAAAACTCAGCTTGGTGAGTTCCGTAGCCACCAATTACTTCCTGCTTTTAGATTACAAAAAGCGATTGGAGATCTCAGAACGGAATTTAGCCCTTAGGGATAGCCTTCTTAATATCATCGAACAGCGATTTGAAAAAGGAATTGTTGCAAAAATTGATGTCAATCAGGCGCAAATTAAACGCGCTGTGGCCGCCGAATCTGTTCCGGTATGGAAAAGACTTATTGCTCAGACTGAGCATCGCTTAAGTGTTTTGGCTGGTGCAAATCCGGGAAGAATAGTGACAGAAAGCAAACTTTTAGAAATTGATACCACTTTTAGTATACCAGCCGGATTGCCCAGCGATTTGCTATTAAGACGTCCCGATGTGATGGCAGCCGAGCAAAACTTGATTGCTCAAAATGCCATTACAGGTTCTGCGAAAGCAAATTTATTTCCAAATATCAGTTTAACTGGTTTGGCTGGTGGCGTGTCCAACGAACTATCCATGCTGACAGATGGGCCTCTGGCCTGGAATGTTGGAGGATCGATATTGGGACCTTTATTTAATTTTGGTCAGATCAGGCGTCAGATTAGTATTGAGGAAAGCAAAACCAGACAGGCCTTGTTAGCTTACGAACGAACAGTTTTAGACGCGTTCCGTTCTGTGGAAGATGCTTTAATTGAAATTTCAACCCTAAAGGAACAGCTTAAAGCCAGAGAAGATCGACTTATTGCCTCATTAAATGCTCAGTTCTTATCCGGAGAACGTTATGACAAAGGTGTGACCAGTTATCTGGAATTTTTAGAATCACAACGACAGGCTTTTGAGTCTGAACTCAACTATGTTGAAACCAGACAACAGTTGCTGAATGCTTACGTTAATCTCTATCGGGTTTTAGGAGGAGATTGGTAAGCTGAGAAGTTTCTGAACTATTGATTCAATTTATGTTCAAGAGATTAAGAATAAGGCAATTGAGGTGTCAGATGGTTTTATACAAGTGTTGGCAGTAATTAAAAAAAGATGAAGGAAATCGAAAAATCCTGGATTGAAAAAGGCTATCGCTTTTTCGCTTACGAAGGGCCAGGTGGACTTAAAATAGAACGCCTTTCAAAAGAAGTGGGCAAGAATAAATCTTCCTTTTACCATTTATTTGCGGACTTAGAAGTATTTACGCAAAGACTTCTGGCATATCACCTAACTCAAGCCAAAATTATTGCAGAAAAGGAGTCAAATGCTAACAATGAAAATGAATTAATTGAGGTTATTATTGAACACAAGATTGACCTATTATTCAACCGACAACTTAGAATTCATAGAGAGAGCAAAGAATTTGAAAATTGTTTTAATCAAATCAATAAGATAGCTATACCCGCAATACTTCCGTTATGGAAAAAAATAATTGGTCTTTCAGAAAATACGGCATTAGCCCGGATGGTATTAAATCTTAGTTTGGAAAATTTTTACCTTCAAATTACTGACGAAACGCTGAACGAATCTTGGCTTGTAACATACTTTGCGAGTATTCGTCAAATGGTTACGCATTTTAAACAAACTTAAGAAAATTTAGCAATAGACGGTAACGTCTAAATATTCACATTCCTTCGGTTTATTTTGTCAAAAAAAATTTATTATGGCAGAAAACAACAAATTAAATTTCTTGAAAGGACTTTTGGTAGTTCAGACTATTGGTCTACTAGTTTATACATTTATTGCGATTCAGAATGATGGAGAAAATTTTTTAGCAAGAGCTATAGAATTTGCCACTTCAATGACGTGGATGGGGCAATTTGCTCTAGACTTCCAATGCTATTTAATGCTTTCTGCTCTATGGATTGCTTGGCGAAATAAGTTTTCCATTAAATCGATTCTGATAGCAATTGTTGCAATGATTCTAGGAATAATTGTTTTCGCACCATATCTATTATTTCTATTGACGAAAGAAAAAGGCAATTTGAAAAGAGTTTTAATTGGGGATAGGGCATAAAAACTACCGCCAGCAATGCATAAAAGCAATAGCGGTTCGGGTGCAAACTCGAACCGTTTTTGTATTTATTTAAGTATATTGACAACAGAAAGGAAGTGGCGTTTAATCCGCTACTGCTCTTACACAAAACGCTGGCAATAATAAATACCAAATCATATGAAAACAAATACACCATTGCTATTAATTTTTGGAATATGTCTATTATTCTCTTGTAAAGAAACTGAAAAACGAGAAGCAGAAAATAACGCTGTCGTCTATTATGGTGGAGATATTCTCACTATGGCCGGTGAAAGTCCTGAATATGTTGAAGCTGTTGTGGTTAAAGATGGTAAGATACTATTTGCAGGTGCGTCTAGCGAAGCCATGGAAATGGCAGGAAGCGGACACCAAATGATTGACTTAGAAGGTAAAACCTTAATGCCAGGTTTTATTGATCCACATTCTCACTTCATCAACTCTTTAGGAATGAGCACACAAGCAAATTGTTCGCCTTCACCAGTAGGCGAAGCGGATGATGTGGCTGGTATTGTTAGGGCTTTACAAAATTTAAAAACAGAAAAGAACATACCAGATGGTGAATTGATTATGGGCTATGGTTACGATGATACGGTTATGCCTGAAGGAAAATTATTAAATCGCGATGACTTAGATGCAGCTTTTCCTAATAATCCGGTAATGGTTATACACGTCTCACTTCATGGTGCGGTGTTAAATTCTAAAGCTATGGAGCAATATGGAATTTCTGATAAAACTGAAACACCTCCTGGAGGTATTATCGTCAGAAAACCAGGAACAAATGAG
>CAZQKB010000021.1:43092-43664 GCA_964593755.1 uncultured Mesohalobacter sp.
GGACTCATTATGGAAACGGCTTTCTTACCTATATTCTCCAACCTGCCTAAGCCTAGTGAAGAGGAATTGATGCAACAACTTAAAGATGGACAAATGATTTATGCAGAGGCAGGTGTGACTACGGCTCAAGAAGGTGCATCGCATTTAGGCGATATAGAAATTATTCAAAAGGGAGCAGATAAAAACGCTTTATTTATTGATGTCGTTTCTTATCCTTTTATTACTGAATTCGATACCATTTTTAAACTGTATAGCGCCGATGATTTTGGTAAGTACAATAACAAGTTTAAACTGGGGGGTATAAAAATAACCATCGACGGTTCGCCTCAAGGAAGAACCGCATTATTCACCACACCTTACTTGACAGGTGGTCCAAGCGGTGAAGAAAACTGGTTAGGTGAATCAACCTTTTCACAAGAGGAAGTCAACCAAATGTTGAAGAATGTTTACGATAAAGGCTTGCAATCTACCTTTCACGCCAATGGTGATGGCGCCATAGATATGTGCATTAAAGCTCACGAATTTGCTAGTCAAGGTAATCCAACCAAAGAACGTAGAACGACCATTATCCA
>CAZQKB010000022.1:0-38380 GCA_964593755.1 uncultured Mesohalobacter sp.
AATTTGTTGATAACTTTAACATTTTCGGGTTGGTTTAATCATAGAATACAGGCAGTTCTGTGTTTCCTTTGTGGTAAAGCTATAACCTAGAATGACTCAGGGAAGACACAAAGCTACACAGAGATTGATTATGTAATTAAAATAATTAATATCAAGCAGTTAAAAATATTAAATAGGTGCCTAAGTCGATTTTTTAATTTATGCAGATAAAAAAATAGAGCTGCCTTTTGGTAAAGACAGCTCCATAGAAATTACTGAAACCTTTTAGAAATTATTTAGGATCTAGTATGTTGTCAATTCTTTCAATAAGATCCTGAACGTGGTATCTCGTCATGCGGTCACGACTTCTGGAGTTTCTTAAACTTCTTCTCAGATTTGTCAATTCGGCTCTTACTAATGGTCTGATATCAGAATTCTCTACTTCAATATTACTTCTGCTGACATAGCTTCTATATCTTGCGGGTAACGGCGTCTGTTCTTCTGTCATCATTTCGTGCATACGTGTAACATATGTTCTTTGAAGATTTCTTCTTGGTCTGCTTATTTCTTTACCTGAACGCAATTCACTAAATAGACCATTTCTTAAATCTTGCATCATTTCAATTGGCGTATAAGCATCGTCGTTGAGCTCTTCGTTTTCCATCATTCTAGCAAATCGCCCAAAATCAAGCAAGTTGTTTAATGTTCTTTCCTGTAAACTCCTTAAATCTTCCAGATAACCGTCAAATTGAATTTTGTTAAAAATTTCTTCATCCAGCATCCATTCAGGCGTTGTAAAGAGTTGTTCATTCAAAAACTTCATAGCTCTGACTTGTTTATCTCTTGGCGTATGAATATAAACGGCGCCATCCTGATCGTAGGTTTTGTAGAATTCATACACACCACCAATATTGGCAGTAACGTGACCCATATACCTCCTGTACTGTCCAACTACCTGAGCGTATAAATCTTCTAAATCGTCATAGTCTTTGCCATCTTCTGCTGTCCACTCTATAAGGTTTGGTACAATACGCTTTAAGTTTTCTATACCGTATTCACTTGCTTTCATACTGTCGTCTCCCAGGTCTTCAGTTTGTGAACTTGGGTCTATTACACCACCAATTTGCTGGCGGCCAAATCTATATATAGGGTCACCTGCTTTTTCTAATATCCACTGGTCGAGGGTTTCTTTTTCTTCTTTTGCATTTTTGCCCAAGATAGGCTTGTATCCCCACTTTATAGAATATTTATCGTATGGACCAATGTTAGGCATTAAAGCGACATCTCCATCGCCGGGCTGTGCAATATAATTGAATCTTGCATAGTCCATAATTGATGGTGCTGTACCGTATTTTTTAGTAAATTCCGGATCTCTTAACTGGTCTACTTTGTAGGCAACACTGCTACCCATATTGTGAGGTAAGCCTAAAGTATGCCCAACTTCGTGAGAAGATACAAAACGAATAAGCCTTCCCATAATTTCATCTTTGAACTCTACGCCTCTGGCATCAGGATTTATAGCGGCGGTCTGTACAAAGAACCAGTTTCTTAAAAGTGTCATTACATTATGATACCAGTTGATATCCGATTCTAAAATTTCTCCGGAACGTGGATCACTCACGTGTGGACCATTGGCGTTTGGAATTGGCGATGCCAGGTATCTAACAACAGAATATCTAACATCTTCCGGACTCCAATCGGGGTCTTCTTCCGGCGTTGGTGGATCCATTGCAATGATGGCATTTTTAAAACCTGCTTCCTCAAATGCAACCTGCCAGTCTTCAATACCTTGTTTGATATACTTTCTCCACTTTTTTGGCGTAGCTCTGTCAATATAGTAGATGATAGGCTTTTTGGGTTCAACAAGTTCGCCTCTTTTAAATTTTTCTATATCTTCATCTTTCACTTCCAGTCTCCATCTGTCCAGATAAGTTACTGTTTTGGACTTTTGAGCTTCTAGACCATAATCTGTTTGTCTTGACGTAAACCAACCAACGCGTTCATCGTAATACCTTCTTTGCATAGGCACTTTAGGCAGTAAAACCATGGAGTTGCTGAACATTAAAGATAAACTGCTTGTACTGCTGTTAGAAGGCGGATTCCCGGCATTATAAGTTTTGACGTGTCTTATTTCTATATTCTCCGGATAACTTCTTATGGTATCGATATAAGAGCGTGATTTGTCTATCCTGGACACTTTGTATCTTCTTCGTCTGCTATCCTGTAATCCAATTGCTTTTACGTCTTCTTCAAAAAGCTTTGTAGCATTAATTACCACATTATTGTTTATCGAGTCTTTCTTGTAAGCTTCAACTTCAAAACCGTAAAGAATAGGCTCGAAATTAGAATTCTTAACAGCTTCATGAACAGGAAGTGAATCATTAGCATAAACGCTGTAAGACACAACATTAAGATAAACATTATCACCTTTTTTGGTCCATCTTAAGACCTGCTCGTTTTGCTTATCACCGCCAAACTCCAAGCCTCTTGCCGTTTTCGCGATTCTTGTAACCATTAACATTTCTCTGTCAAAAAGAGAGTCTGGAATTTCAAAAAAGTAGTCTTTTTTGATTTTATGTACATCAAATAGGCCTTTGTCTGTTTTTGCTTCTTTAGTGATCACCTTGGCGTAAGGCTTTATACCATCCTTACTTGATGATTTTTTAGAAGCTTGAGCTGAACTTTTAGCTTTTGACTTAGATTTTTTAAATACACCACAACCCGATGTTGAAAGTGTCATAGCACCAATCAAAAGCAGAATAATAAATCTGTTTTGCATGTAAATTAATTTAAGGTTAAAATTGTTTATTTTTTAGACTTTGAAATTTGTAAAAGGTTTAAAAACACGCTAAAAATGGATCTTTAAAGCGTTTTTTACATACTAGATATTAAAGCTAATCTGATTAAAATATAATTGGTTTAGATTATTTAGTTCTTATTTTTAAAATCCATCTGAGCATGAAAAAGACAGCTGCTAATAAAGATGAAAAAATTAATATGTAATATATCTTCGGATCATCTCCATGCATTTCTCTTAAGTTCTTAATCGCAAAAATGACTGCACCAACAATATAAAAAAGTATACTAAATAATAAATTTTTCATGATGTTAAGACATTAATTCTAATCAACTAAATCAATTGAAAAATGATGCTTGTAACATTTATTTCGTAAGCACATTATTATCTCTATTCACATCTGCCATTTTCCGGCTAGAATCAATTTCTATAGATTCAACTTTAAAGCTTCCAACCGGAATCTCCAGGTCATAAGTAGGGTAAGCCCAGGCCCAGTCATCTACAGTGTTTGGCATATCTGGTTTTTCCCAACGCATAATCCTCAATGGAATATAAAACATTTCACTGCTGCCTCCAACGTAAGTAACTTTTACCTCTATCGGCATTGGTATAAGACCTATTCTTTCAAGCGTTACAATAGTAGCATTTGGTGTTGTATTAATGTTTTTGATGCCGTAATCTATGGTGTTTGTGGTCATTGTCCACTCTCTAAGATACCAGCTCAATTCTGCTCCTGAGACTTTTTCAGCTACACGAATAAAATCATTTGGTGTCGGATGTTTGAATTTCCATTCGTCAAAATACCTTTTCAAGGTTTTATCTACATTTTCTTTTCCAATGATATATTCTAACTGACCTAGAAATACTGCACCCTTAGAATAAGCTGAGGCGCCATAGGCAGCATTTCTACCATACCTGTCTGCGTGAGTGGTTTGTGGTTGTTCAATGCCTGATTTAGCCAAATACATATATCCTCTGTAAGAACCACTTAAAGGAAACTTACGCTTATTACCTGATATTTCATTTTCAGCCAAAGCAGAAATATAAGATGTGAAACCCTCATCCATCCACTCATGCTGGCTTTCGTTTGTAGCTAAAACAAATTGAAACCAGGAGTGTGCCATTTCATGTGCAGTCACACCAACTAGACTGCCAAACTTTCTCTCACCAGTAATAAGTGTACACATACCATACTCCATACCGCCGTCACCACCTTGTATAACAGAATACTGATCGTAAGGATAAGGCCCTATATTTTCATTAAAATAAGCCAATAGCTCCTCTGTTTTAGGCTGTAAATTTTTCCAGTTTTCTTTAATTTTTTCATCATCCTGGTATAAAAAGTGAAGAGTAGTTCCATCCTTGGCAACAACCTTATCATGAATGTAATCTGGATCAGCGGCCCATGTAAAGTCATGTACACTGGGGGCAACAAAATGCCAGGTGAGTTTTTTACCTTTGCGTTTTACCTTTACACCTTCATCTTCATAACCATAACCAATCTCATTAGGATTTTGAAGATAACCGGTTCCACCCAGGACATAGTCTTTGTCTATGGTGATTTTTACATCAAAATCTCCCCAGACACCATGGAATTCTCTGGCAATGTATGGGTGTGCGTGCCAGCCTTCAAAATCGTATTCTGCCATTTTAGGATACCATTGAGTCATAGAATATTCAATGCCTTCCTTATTGTCTCTACCTGATCTTCTTATTTGTAAAGGAACCTGTCCGGTAAAATCCATTTTGAAGGTGGTTAATTCACCAGGCAGGATGGGTTCCTTCAAATTAACCTCTAAAACAGTACCTTCAATATTGTAATCTAATGTTTCATTATTCTGAGTTAAGGACTGTACCTTTATAAATCCAATTTCATCTTCTTTAAGTTTTGAAATTCTATCACCAACCCTGGAATCTGGATCTTTAATGTTTCTTGACCTTACATCCATTTCACTGCCAGGTTGAAAGGCATTAAAATACAGATGATAAAACACCCTATTTAATGTATCCGGTGAGTTATTGGTGTATACCAATTCCTGTTTTCCTGTATATTGATGGGTTTTGACATCCATGTCAATCTCCATCGTGTAGGTTGCATGTTGTTGCCAGTAGTCTTTCGTGTTTTGTGCTTTTGTAATTTGAAGTGTAAATATTAAAGTAAAAACAATAAAATATCTCATAAATATAATTTTTTCTAAAAATTAAAAAACCCTGATGCATAAACATCAGGGTTTAGAAAATTTTATAATCTATTACTTAAAATTTAAGATTTTGACATCTTACTGGCCAAAATTATAGCATTATATAAGTTAACCATATTTCCGGTTTCAGATATTTCAGAAAATGCCTGAACATTATCGCTGTCACCCCCTACAATAACATCTGCATCAGGAGATAATCCACTATCTAAGATAACTCTCTTAACCTGAGCAGCTGATAATTTTGGAAACAAAGACCGAACTACGGCTGCAACTCCAGCTACATTTGGCGATGCCATAGAGGTTCCAGACAAGAACTCATATGTATTAAGCGGTGTTGTTGCGTATATGCCTGCTCCAGGAGCAAAAACATCTACAGAACCATTTCCGTAGTTAGAGAAACCAGCTATCATATTTGAGCCATATTCGGAAGTCATCGCACCAACATTGATAAAGTTGTCTGCAATTTCAACAGTTTGTCCTGGCCATTCGTCGTTAGGATAAACTCGGGTTTCATCTAAATCGATACCTTCATTACCAGCCGCATTTACGATAAGAACATCATGCTCAGCAGCATATTTTATAGCTTCGTTTACCCACTCCGGATGTGTTGAGAAATATTTTCCAAAGCTGGTATTTATTACTTTTGCGCCGTTATCTACAGCATATCTTATTCCTAAAGCAATATCTTTATCATATTCATCACCATCTGGCACAGCTCTTATAGGCATAAGCGTAACTTTATCAGCAACGCCTTTCATACCAATATCATTATTCCTTACAGCTCCAATTATTCCAGCAACGTGAGTACCATGGCGAGCGTCTTCTTTTTTAGGGTCTGGTCCACTCACATCGCCATTACCATAATACTTGGTTGATATATCATCAGGATCATCGCCTAAATTTTCAGCTCTAAAATCTTTATCCAGGTTAAAGTGATATTTTACTCGAGATTCAAAATAGTCTACTGCACTCTGTAATTGACTTTTTGCGCCGGCAAGGTCATCACCAACATTGTTCATGATCATCATCATAAATTGTTTTTGCTGATTTAAACTTTCAGAATCTGTTTTGAGATTCATGATATCTTCTTTAGTGAAGTCGTCTTTTCCTATTTCTTTACTCATTGACGCTATGGAGGCATTTAATTGCTGTTGTATGCCCTTATACCTTTCGAGACTACTTTTAGCCTGCCCAAATTCCTTATCATATTCTGCTTTGGCTCTAGTGTACATTTCAAAAGCCTCTTTATTTTCTGCAGAGATGTCTGATGCAGATTTGCCTTCAAACTGGTCCTGATATTGTCTTACGATTCTTGTCTTTTCAAGGTTTTCACCTACAATATCTCCTAAGAAATTCCAGCCGTGAACATCATCTATGTAGCCGTTCTTGTCGTCGTCTATTCCGTTTCCGGGAACTTCGTCTTTGTTTATCCAGATTACAGGGCTTAAATCTTCATGTTCAATATCTACGCCACTGTCTAAGACAGCTACTATTACATTTTTGCCTTCATAGTCCTTTACAAGTTCAGCATAGGCTTTATCTACACTCATTCCCGGAATGGTGTCGGATACCAAATCAAAATGTGCCCAGTTTTGTCTCTGCTCTTCGGTGAGTTCGGTTGTTTTTCTAGGTTGAGTATCGATGTTTTCGATAGGTGTTGAAACAATTTTTGGACCAGCAGATCCACAACTTAACATAAGCATTGAACCAATAGCTAATGTTGAAATTGATTTTAAATTTCTAATTTTCATTGTTTAAGGTTTAATTGAATAATTCTCTAAATTTATAAGTGTTATTGTGTCTGACGCCTTTTTCTGTGTGCTTTAAATCAATAACTTCGTTGTGTGCGTCATGTTCGAGGAAAAGGTAATAGTTTTTATCAGCTGCTTCACTAAGAAATGCTTTTTTCTCCTGCAGCGTAAGCAGTGGTCTTGTATCGTAACCCATAACAAAAGCTAAAGGCACATGACCAGCTGTTGGAAGTAAATCAGCAGCAAATACCAGTTTATGATTTTTGTGATTTATTATGGGAATCATTTGCTTGTCGGTATGCCCGTCGACAAAGAGAACTTCAAAATTTAATTCTTTGTAGAAGTGTCGCTTTTCGGAACGATCTAAAAAATGAAGCTGTCCTGACTCCTGCATAGGCAACAGATTTTCCTTAAGAAAAGAGGCTTTTTCTCTGTCGTTTGGATTTATAGCCCAGTCCCATTGTTCCTGGTTGGTCCAAAATTTCGCATTTTTAAAAGCAGGCTGAAAACCAGTTCTGTCTTTGTTCCATTGCACACTTCCACCGCAATGGTCAAAGTGTAAATGTGTCATAAAGACATCAGTAATGTCATCTCTGTGAAAACCGTGTTTTGCCAGAGATTTGTCTAAGCTGTGGTCTCCCCATCTGTAATAGTAACTGAAAAATTTTTCACTCTGTTTATTACCTAAACCAGTATCTATCAATATGAGCTTATCACCATCTTCAATCAGAAGGGATGTAGCGGCTATGTCTATCATGTTATTACTGTCAGCAGGGTTTGTTCTAGACCACAAGGATTTAGGAACTACGCCAAACATGGCACCACCATCAAGTTTAAAATGACCTGTTTCTATTGGGTATAATTTCATAAAAATTTTTCGGATATGCAAGATACTAAAAGTCTCATAACTTACTTTGATTGTAAACGAATTATGCTATTTTTAACGACTAATAATATAATATGTTCGAATTAGCATCGATTATAATACTCGGAATTTTAGCGCAGTGGGTTGCCTGGAGGTTTAAGATTCCGGCTATTTTGCCTTTAATACTTATAGGTCTTCTTGTTGGCCCTATTGCAACACAATTCACAGAGGATGGTTCAAAGTTTATTGAGCCCATTTGGAACGGCAGCAGAGGTCTGTTCCCCGGTGAGAGTTTATATTATTTTGTATCTCTAGCTATTGGTATTATTCTGTTTGAGGGTGGTTTGACACTCAAACGAGGAGAAATCCTTAATGTAAGTAATGTAATTGTCAAATTGATAAGTATTGCTGTGCTCATCACTTTTATTGGGGCTGGCATCGCTGTACATTTTATTTTTGAACTTTCATGGAAGATTTCACTCCTGTTCTCTGCGTTGGTTATCGTAACGGGTCCAACAGTAATTACCCCGATTCTGAGAAATATTCCACTCAAACGCGATATCTCTGCCATATTAAAATGGGAAGGAATTTTAATAGATCCTATTGGTGCATTATTTGCCGTTCTTGTTTTTGAGTTTATCAACGCCAAAGCTGGAGCAGAATACACCTCAATAGCATTGATGGACTTTGGAAAAGTGATATTATTTGGGTTTAGTTTTGGCTTTACATTTGCACATGCTTTGATTTATCTCATTAAAAAGAAAATAATTCCACATTTCTTACTAAATGTTGTTACACTGGCTTGTGTATTAGGTGTTTTTGTTCTGGCAGATACTTTTGCTCATGAGAGCGGACTTTTAGCGGTAGTGGTAATGGGTATTATAATGGGTAATACAAATCTTCCAAATTTTAAAGATTTACTTTATTTTAAAGAATCACTCAGTGTGTTATTAATAAGTATTTTATTTATCCTGCTGGCAGCAAATATAAACTTTAGCGAGCTAATGCTGGTTTACAATATAAAATCCCTTTACTTGTTTTTGATCATAGTATTTCTGATAAGGCCTTTAGGCGTTTTATTGAGTAGTATCAACTCCAATTTGAAATTTAATGAAAAACTTTTCATCAGTTGGGTAGGTCCCAGAGGTATTGTAGCTGCAGGTATTGCTTCTCTTTTTGGGATTAAGTTAGCCAATAAGGGTGTTCCAAATGCAGAATATATTACGCCTCTTGTATTTATGATTGTTCTTGGTACAGTTTTACTCAATGCCACAACGGCCAGACCTTTTGCTAAGTTAGTTGGAGTTTTTCTGAAAAATTCCAGTGGTATTTTAATTGTTGGTTCATCATCTTTCTCCAGAATTGTAGCCAAATACCTAAAAGATAATGAACGGCATGTTGTTATGGTAGATAATAACCAGAGCAATATAGACGAGGCCAAAAAAATAGGACTTACTGCATTTGTAGCTGATATATTTTCGGATGATCTTCAGGATAATTTGGAGTTGAGCGATATAGGATATTTAATGGCACTAACTGGCAATACTACAATAAATAAAAAAGCAATTGAAAACTTTGCTAAGGAGTTTGGTGAGAATGGTACATTTAGGGTAATCTCGCCTGAGGAAATGAATGATCCGGAAAATAATCCTAAGGATGGTCTATTCTCTCATACTGATGACTACATAAAGTTGGTAAATCTAGCCAGAAGATATCCGGAGATTCACGAGATCAAAATTAATTCTCAGGAGCATTATAAAGGTTTAATTGAAATCACCAAGGCAGATCCTGAGGTTATTCCAATTTTTATTAAAACTAAAGAAAATTCTTTAGAAATTATTCCTTCTGACAGCAAAGAAATAGAAGTTGAGGAGGATTATAAATTGGTTTACATGGGTAAGGAAATAGAATCTTCAAACTCAAAAAAAATAACGCAGGAAGATTCTATCAAAGACGAAGAGCAAATTTCTGAAGATGATATAGAGGAAGGTAACTAAGGCTTACAAAAATGTCTGAACAAGAAAAAATATATCTTCTGGCATTACACAGGTTAAAACACGTTGGCGATGCAACGGCAAAAAAACTTTTAGATATATTAGGATCTGCAGAAGCCATATTTAATGAAAAATCAAGTAAACTTTCCAAAATAAACGGCTTAGGAACAAAAAGGATTCAGAGTATTAAGACAGATGTTGATCTTGATGGGGCTGAAAGAGAACTGAGGTTTATCAATGACAGCAAGATAGATTTTTTGTATTTTAAAGATCACAACTATCCGGATAAGCTTAAGCATTGTATTGATGGGCCTATTATACTCTTTCAAAAAGGGAATGTTGACATAAAGCACAAGCCGATCATAAGTATCGTTGGTACAAGAAAAATTACCACACATGGGATAAAATTCACAAAACAGCTCGTGGAAGACCTTGCGATTTTTGATCCGGTCATTGTATCTGGATTCGCTTACGGCACAGATATCACAGCACAAAAATCTGCCATAGAAAACAAATTACAAACCATAGGGTGTTTAGCCCATGGGCTTAATCAAATTTATCCAAAAGTCCATAAAAAGTACGAAGCTGAAATTTTAGAACACGGTGGTTTTTACACTGATTTCTGTAGTGACGATGCATTTGATAGAAATAATTTTCTAAAACGCAACAGGATTATCGCTGGAATTAGTGAAGCGACAATAGTTATTGAAAGTGCAGAAAAAGGCGGATCTTTGGTCACAGCAGAAATAGCAAATTCATACGACAGAGAAGTCTTTGCTTTGCCTGGTAGGTTTAGTGACAAGATGAGTATTGGCTGTAACAATTTGATAAAAAAACAAAAGGCCATGATGCTTACTTCTGCAGCAGATGTCATTTATATGCTGGATTTGCAACTAGATAAAAAACCAAAAATACCCAAACAAACGGCATTGTTTGTAGATTTAACTGCAGATGAGAAAATTGTAATTGAAGAATTAAAAGTTCTTCAAAAAACAGAACTTGATCCATTGGCCTTAAGTTGCAATATCACTACTTCAAAACTATCAACAATTCTTTTAAATTTAGAACTAAAAGGTCTTGTAAGACCTTTACCTGGAAAGCAATATGAGTTGATATAATCCAAGGGAGATATTCAAAAAATACGCTCATGAGGTATTCCTAAAGTATTCACTTTTTTTTAATAATGATATCTTTTACATTTAAGTTTTTTATGATTAAATTTAGTGAAAAAATAAAATGAAGCTAATTATATCCATTGCCCTATTCTTTTTTTTAAGCCTAACGTTTGGACAAGTTCCAGAACGTCAAATTCTTAAGGGTAAAATAAATGTTCCTTCAGATGCAGACGCCTCAAATATCAATGTTTTTAATATTAATTCTGAAAAAGGAACATCTACAAACTCTTACGGTGAGTTTTTAATTAAAGTTAAAAATAAGGACCATTTGATGGTTTCTTCTGTACAATTTCAAAATTTTGAAGTTGAAATTACAAGTGAAATAATGGATGATAGAGATATCATTATCAATATTAGAGAGAATATAAACCTTCTGAACGAAGTTACAATATCATCGAATGCATTAAGTGGTGACCTTACCGTAGATATTAAAAAAATAAATACAACAAATGCAGAACTTAATATAGACGGAAATGAATTGATTAATGGTTATGATGCTGATATTACAATAGATAGTCAAATTCGAACAGAAAATGCAGCCGTTGATAATAATTATTTAGATTATCCAATGGACTTTGTTCAGATTTTTAGAATGTTGGTCAAGAAAAAAGACAAAAAGGAGACAAAATTTGTAGAAAATGTTGACGTTGAGGTCAGGAAAATGTACGATAATGATTTTTTTAAAGAAAATTTTAATATTCAGGAAGACCAAATTAATGAATTTCTGTTTTGGGCTTTTGATCATGGGTTCGATAATAAACTTTTGGATAAAGGCAATGAAATGGATTTAATTCAATTTCTTCTCGAAAAAGCAGAAGAATTCAATACCCCTAAAACCAAAATAGACTAAATTTATTTATAGCAAGCTTTGAACTTTAGGATTTATAAAGGGTTTACTTTCTGTAAGGTTAGCATATCATTTCTCAAAGAAAATATAAAGTTTAGGTTTATAAAGCTAAATAAATCGAAATGACCCCACGTTTTTTTTATTAATACACTTCATTTGTTTTTGATTTAGCGAATGCGAGTGATGTTTTTACGGCTTTACAAAAGACACTTAAATGTGTTAGTCTTATTTTCAACTTTATGGGTTAGCGCTCAGGAAAACATACTTAAGGGTCAATTAAAGGCTAATGGTTTAGATAAATCCTTTATTGAAATTGTAAATTTAAGTCAGTATAAAGTTAGTATAAGTCAACTTGACGGAAAATTTAAAATTGAAGCAAAAACAGGAGATACTATTTTGATTACTTCTATCCAGTACAATGAATACAGGTTTATTGTAAAACAGGAATATTTTGAGCAAACCATAAACATTAACTTAAAAGAAAAAGTGAATCAACTCCAAACGGTAAATTTATTTTCTTTGGCACTAAGTGGAGACTTAGAAAAGGACGCAGTAGGTGTAAAGACTGACCTTTTAACATTGAAGCAACTAGGTTACGATGCAAAAGTTGAATATTTTTCAGAGCCCGAAAATCGTTTCATCGAAGAAAAGAGAATGACAAGGGACTTTTTATATCGATTGATAGACCCTAATTACAAATCTCGATATAGTGACTTAAGAGACGATGAGATAGATATGCTTAATAACTTGCAATTTAAATTAGTGGTACCTGCAGATTATATTATTGAAGAACTTAATATTAAATCTAATAAGGTAGACGATTTCATCATTTTTTGTTTTGAACAATATCCGTCAATGAAGTATTTTCTTGAAAGAAAAGATAAACTACTTCTTTTTGAAATGTTACCAAATATGGCTAAAGCTTATCTAAAAATAAAAATTACAGATAAAATCTAAATTCAAATCAAGCTTTGAAAATTATAAATCACATCAGCTACACAATTCGTTTAATTTTTAGAGCCAAAAGATTTTATTTCACCTCTTTTTTAATTGGTTTGCCTCTAGTGTTTTGCAATGAAATTGGAGCTCAAAACAAATATTTGAAAGGACAGTTTACGGGTGAAAATTTGGAAAAATCATTTATTAATGTTGTAAATATCAGCCAATATAAAGCCACCATCAGTCAATTGAATGGTGAATTTGAGATTGAAGCAAAAATAGGTGATAGTATTTTGATTTCATCGATACAGTATACCGAAAAAAAATTTGTTGTTAAAAAAGAGTTTTTCGAAAAGGTTTTGGAAATCCCATTAGAGCTTAAAGTGAACGAGTTAAACCAGATCGATATTTACTCTTTAGGTTTGTCAGGCGATTTAGAAAAAGACGCTAAAAGTATAAAAACAGACAACTTTAGTCAAACTCAACTTGGATTTCCAGCTTATGTACAGAAATTCACAAGAGAAGAAAGAAGATTATATTCTGCAACAAGCTCTCAAGGTGGTTTGTCTATAGATTATTTATTCAACCTTATCAATGGTAACATAAATAAGTATAAACAGCTAGTGGATTTTGAAAAAACTGATAACTCAAAAGACCAGCTGTTTCAAATATTTCCCAAGCAATTTTATAAGGAGGATTTAAATGTACCTGACAATCTAATTGAAGATTTTATTTATTATTGCGTCGAAAATAATCCTCAAGTTGTTATTTTGATAAAACAGCAAAATCAATTACTTTTAATGGAATTGCTGCCAAAACTGGCTAAAGAATACATAATTTTAAAAAATAATGAAAAAAATAAAAATCAAACTATAGATGATTAGACGTATTTTCCTTCTTACAATAGTAATCCTTTGCGCTTCAAGTAAACCAATGCATGAATATTATGTTAGTCTTACTGAAATCACCTACAATCCGGATAAAGAAAGGCTGGAAATTATTTCTAAGCTCTTTCACGATGACTTAGAACGTGTATTAAAAACAAGATATCATGAGGGTATAGAACTTAAACCGTCTGTACAATCAGGAAATATTGACGACATCATAGCCCTTTATTTTGAAAAAAAGTTAAAATTATTTTCTAATGATACCAACTTTGACATAGAATATCTTGGTTATAAATTTGATGATGACCGGATAAATATCTTTTTAAAAGTAGATGATGTGAAAGCGCTTAAATCTTTGAAAATTATCAACTTGCTGCTTACAGACGTTATAGAAGAACAAAAAAATATAGTACACTGTTTTAAACTAAATGAAAAAGAGAGTGTCCTATTAACACGTTTTGATTCTGAGGCATTGTTAAAGTTTAACAATTAATCAGTTTTGAAAATTATAATATTTCTATTTTTAGCAACCTAAAATTATTAAGATATGATGAGAAGTTTATTTGGCTTGATGGCCTTGTTTTTAACCTTTACAATTTATGCCCAGGAAAAAGAAGAAAAAGAAGAAGGGCATACCAATCAAAACAAATTCAGACAACTTTACCAGGAATTTTCAACCCCAAATCAATACAGAACCGCATCAGGAGCTCCCGGTCATGAATACTACCAAAACACGGCGGACTACAATATGGACATATCTTTAAATGAAGATACCAAAGAGGTTTTTGGGGAAGAAACAATTACTTATACTAATAATTCACCGGATAATCTAGAGTATCTATGGGTTCAGCTGGATCAAAACGTCAGAGAAAAAGACAGCCCTTCAGAAGAAAGAAATGGAAGTGGATTTAGTCCATTAATGAGGCCAGGTTCGATAGTTTCAAATTATATGGGCGAAGGTTTTGATGGTGGTTTCAAGATTGAAGAAGTTTCTAAAGACGGTAAACCTCTGCAGTATAGCATAAATCAGACCATGATGCGTGTAGAGATGCCTGAAGATTTAAAACCAGGTGAAAGCTTTGAGTTTTACATCAAATGGAATTATAAAATAAATGATAGGATAGCAGATGGAGGCCGTTCCGGCTATGAGTATTTTGAGAAAGATGGGAATACAATGTTTATCGTAGCACAGTTCTTCCCAAGAATGGCTGTTTATAATGATGTAGAAGGATGGCAGAATTATCAATTTTGGGGCTCCGGAGAGTTCGCTTTGCCATTTGGTAATTATGAAGTGAACATTACAGTGCCGAAAGACCATATTATCGAGGCTACAGGAGAACTTGTAAACAGAAAGAAAGTCTACAGCAAAAAAATGTTGGAAAGATATGAGGAAGCCAAAAAGTCTTTCGATAAACCTGTTGTTATCTTTACAGAAGAAGAAGCTATAGAAAACGAAAAAGAAAAATCTACAAAAACCAAGACCTGGACCTTCAAAGCCGAAATGGTAAGAGATTTTGCTTTTACAACTTCAAGAAAATACATTTTGGACATGATGAATGTAAAAGTAGGAGATAAAACAGTCATGGCGGTATCTGCTTACCCAAAAGAAGGAAACCCTTTGTGGGAAGAATGGTCTACCGTTGCAGTAGCAGAAACCTTAAAAAACTTCAGTAAATTTACTTTTGATTATCCTTACCACAAAGCTGTTTCAGTTCATGGTGCAAGTATAGGAATGGAATACCCAATGATCTGTTTCAACTTTGGAAGACCCAATGAAGATGGTTCATACAGCGACAGAACAAAATTCGGAATGATAAGTGTGATCATTCATGAGGTAGGACATAATTATTTTCCGATGATCGTTAATAGTGATGAGCGTCAGTGGGGTTGGATGGATGAAGGCCTTACTTCTTTTGTTCAATTTTTAACAGAACAACAAATGGGTAAAGATTACCCGGAGCTCTTAGGAGAAAATGAAACTTACCCTTCGAGGAGAGGTTTTCCTTATAGAATTGTAGATTATATGAAAGGTTCTCAGGACTTTATTTCGCCAATCATGTCCAATCCGGAGCAGGTTTATCAACTGGGAAATAATGCTTACGGAAAACCGGCAACAGCCTTAAATATTTTAAGAGAGACCATTATGGGACCGGAAAAGTTTGATTATGCCTTTAGAACATACGCACAAAGATGGATGTTCAAACATCCAACACCGGAAGACTTTTTTAGAACCATGGAAGACGCTTCTGCTGTAGATCTGGATTGGTTTTGGAGAGGTTGGTTCTACACTACAGATTATGTAGATATTGGTATTGAAGAGGTTAAAACATACAAGCTTACAGACAAAGTAACGGAAGAGGCCAAAGAATATTTAAAGCGTTTTGGAATAACAGATCCTGAAAATAATCCAAGGCTAAAAGGACTGGTATATATGGTGCCTTCAGACATAGAAAATATTGATGAATATGCTCCAAGTGAAGATAATTTGGAGAATTCTCAAAACCTGAAGACTTTTATGATGGACAACTTTACTGAAGAGGAAAGAAGCCAGATGAAAGATTTACCAAATTATTTCTATGAAATCACTTTTAATAAGCCAGGTGGTTTGGTAATGCCGGTCATTGTTGAGTATACTTATGAAGATGGTAGTAAAGAAATCAAAAAGTACCCGGTACAAGTCTGGAGAAAGAATGATAATCAGGTATCAAAGACCGTGGCCAGCAGTAAGAAAATTACCAAAATTCAATTAGACCCTAATCTTGAAACAGCTGATATAGATGTCAGCAACAATTCATGGCCTAAAGAAGAGCAAAAAAGTGAATTTGAACAATTTGAAGAGAAGAAAGATTAATTTTATTTCATGATTGCAATAGGCCCAAAGTAAATTCTGGATTTACTTTGGGTTTTTTATTTAATACAGCATCAGGCTAAAGACGTCTTCCTCAAACAGTAATTCTCTGCCTTTCAAGGCCTCGAGTTCTATGAGAAAGTTATTTTGTATAATAGTACCGCCTGAAGCCTTTACAAGCTCATTAGCAGCTCTGGCAGTACCGCCTGTGGCCAGAACATCATCGTGAATTAGGACATTATCACCTTTTTTGATGGCATCAATATGCATTTCAATAGCATCTTCTCCATATTCCAGTTTGTAGGATTTCTTATGCGTTTTGTAGGGAAGTTTTCCCGGCTTACGGACCAAAACTACACCTGCGTTAAGCTTTTGGGCTATTAAAGTAGAAAGCAGAAAACCTCTGGATTCAATACCTACAACTTTGTGAATTTTCTTTTGGTTTGGAATGTTATCGCAAATAGCTTCAACACAAAGATTAACAATCTGAGGTTCAAGAAATAGAGGCGTAATATCTTTATAACTAATTCCGGGTTTAGGAAAGTCAGGTATTTCTCTAATGTATTGTTTAAAATCCATCTTTTTTCTGATTTTGAATAAAATAATGTTTTGCTATGAAATAAAATTAAAATATATTTGCACCCGCTTTAAAACCTCTGACGAAAATCGTGAATGTTCTAAAGCTTTTTACAATAATACATTTTATCATGGATTTATTAAAGTACGTTCAAGACGAATTCATAGAAAAAAAAGATTTTCCGGAATTTTCAAGTGGTGATACAATCACTGTTTATTATGAAATTAAAGAAGGTGAAAAAAGTAGAATACAGTTCTTTAAAGGGGTAGTCCTTCAAGTTAAAGGATCCGGGCTCACAAAAACTTTTACCATTAGAAAAATGAGTGGTACGGTTGGTGTTGAAAGAATTTTTCCTGTCAATATGCCTTCTATTCAAAAAATAGAAGTGAATAAGAGAGGTAAAGTTAGACGCTCACGTATTTACTACTTTAGAAACCTTACAGGTAAGAAAGCTAGAATTAAAGAAGTTAGAAGATAATTATTCAGCTTTTTTCGACAATAATATTAAAACCTCTCGTTTACGGGAGGTTTTTTTATACTGTATGTTAAAAAATATCAAGTGAATAAGACGGATTTTAAATTATCAGGGTCAATTTTTATTTCTGATCTTCTCAAAATTGCAGAGCTTAGAATTTCCTCTCTAAAGATTACCATTAAAATATCTCCTTTATAGGGTTTATTCGCTTTTTTCAAGTGTTTATTCAGAAAACTTAAGACTTCATCTTTAAAATTCGACTTAGAGGTTTGACATTTATTAATGGTAAAGTTTAAAAATAATGAATAGATTCTACTATCAGGTTTTTATTGTGCGTAATGGAAACATTTTCTAAATTCTTGAGTTTGAAAGTATGGTCATTTACTCTTATTAGGTTTTTGTCCTCATCATTTATTTTTTGTCCTGGTTTGTAAGCAGTGTCGTTAAGCTTATTATCTTCCCAATCCCAAAACAGCAGTTCTATTTTCATAAAAATATAAAGTTTTACCCGTAATAGCCTTTTAGCGTATTATAGGTGACTTCCTTATTTTTGAAAACCTCAAAGGTTTTTCCCTGAGTTCTGAAAGCGCCCAATATGTTTGCAAATTGTGCTGCTTTTATGGGGTTGTTATGGAAGCAAAACCCATAAGCCAGACCACCTGCAAAACTATCACCACAGCCAGTAGTGTCTATAACATTGTCCATTTTCATGGATTTGATATATGTTTTCTTAACCTCTTTGTCTTTGTTGTAAGTGTAATGGTTACATCCATCTGCATCCAGAGTTACATAAAGGTGCTCAGTATCATGATTTAAAACATATTTTGCAAAATCGTTTAAATGGTTTCTTTTGCTTTCATCGTAGGAAACCATCTCTTCCAGTTTGTATTCAGATTTAAACCAACAACATTGAGATTCCTCGAGGTTCATTTTTAATACATCAATATATGGAAGCCATTGCTCTATTTCTATCCAAAAACGTCTTAGCCTATCTCCATTTACGGTCACACAGGTTGTAGGGCCGTGGGCATCAAAAATGATCCTTGCATCGGAGTTCTCCTTTATGTATTTTAAAGTTTGTAACGGTATTTCAAAGTCTGTTATAGGTACAAACACAAATGCATCTACATCAAGAAAGGGTTCAACATCTTCGGGAAGTATTGGCGACATGAATGCAGTCTGCTTTTCCAGCCTGTTGTTCTGATCTACAAAATCTAAGAAAATTGAAGTGCCTTTGTTTTTTTGTTTAGAAACTCCTTTGGTGTCTATGGCAGGATATGTGCTAAATAAGTCGTTAATAGCCTGCTCATCTTGTTTATGGATGTTTGAAATGGGAAAAACTTTGCCTTCGTTTTCCATCAGTTTTGCGAGGGCAATAGCAGGATGGGTTATACATCCATATTTTTTAATAATTTCTTTTTTATGTGTCTTTATGGTATCTCGAGGAATAGGACCAACTACAGCTATTTTCTTCATAGTTTCTGATTAATGATTAAATTTAGTAATTAATCAGATAAATTCCTGAGTTTTAGAATAAACTTCGCTGTTATGAGACAAAAAAATCCTCAACTTTCGGTTGAGGATTAAATATTTTTATCGAAGAAAAATTATTTCTTTTTGCTAAATTTAGCATATTTGTTTTTGAACTTATCAATTCTACCTGCTGTATCAACAAGTTTTGTTTTACCGGTATAGAAAGGATGTGAAGTTCTTGAAATTTCAAGTTTTACTAATGGATACTCAACACCTTCAATTTCAGTGGTTTCTTTAGCTTCAGCAGTAGATTTTGTGATAAATACATCATTGTTAGACATATCTTTAAATGCTACTAATCTATAATTCTCTGGATGTATTCCTTTTCTCATGTTACTTGTAAATTTTGGATTGCAAATTTAATAATATTTTTTTATAAATGAATCATTTCGGTAAAAATATTTTCATCCTTGTTTTAAGCTTTTCAAATAAAACGCATAGAGTTCATCTGCAGCTTTAAAAGACGAGATTTTCTGCTGTTCAATGGCATTTAACTGGCTTTTTAACTCCTCTTTTAGTTCAGGGTTTTGGTAGAAATTCTGTTTTAATTTTTGGTTGAGGCTATCAAAGAGCCAATATTTTTGTTGTCTAAATCTATTTTTTTCAAAATAGCCACTTTGTTTTGAGCGCGATATGTAGTCAACAAGCATTTCCCAGGTTTTAATGATACCATCATTATTGAGTGCGGAAATGCATTTTACTTTTGGTATCCAGCCACTTTCTTTTACAGGGTAGAGGTGAAGTGCTTTTTGAAATTCTATTTTTGCTTTTTGAGCAGATTTCAAATTATCCCCATCTGCTTTGTTGATGAGAATGGCATCTGCCATTTCAATAATTCCTCTTTTGATCCCCTGCAATTGATCGCCTGCTCCGGCTAACTTTAAAAGTAAAAAGAAATCTGTCATGCTGTGGACGGCCGTTTCACTTTGTCCTACACCAACAGTTTCCACCAAAATGACATCATATCCGGCAGCCTCACATAGAATAATGCTTTCACGGGTTTTTCTTGCTACGCCACCTAAAGAACTCCCGGAGGCTGTAGGTCTTATAAAAGCTTTATCTTCTGTAACCAGTCCCTGCATACGGGTTTTGTCTCCCAGAATGCTTCCTTTTGTAATAGAACTGGAAGGGTCTACTGCCAGGACTGCTACTTTTTTACCTAAGCTGATGAGGTGCTTTCCAAATGCTTCTATAAATGTGCTTTTGCCAACACCGGGAACACCGGTAATACCAATACGAATAGCCTTTCCGGATTTTGGCAGGCATTCAGAAATCAGTTCATCTACAATATTCTGGTGTTTTTGCTGTTCACTTTCAATAAATGTGATAGACTGGCTCAAAGCAACTTTATCACCTTTAAATAAACCTTGCAGAATGTCGTTTGCAGATAATGACTTTCTCTTTTTAAGCCGTTTAAGATATTTTGGGTTAATGTGTTTATTCAAAATAAAACCTAGATTTCTACGGGTTTCAAAGATAAAGGAACTACAATATTATCCCATGCCAAAAACATGTTGATGGTACCAAATTGTTCGTCAAAATATATGCTGAACTGTTCAACAGTTTTCAGGTTTTTTGAAATAGGTACTTCAACTTTTAAAGCGTCAAATTTTTCGACCCTCGAAGCTTTGCCGTCAGAAAAATTTACGCCCCAATTATACATTTTGTCATTAAAGATAAGTTGCCAGGAGGTTTTGTCAGGCACTGTCCATAGGGTGTATTTGCCAGCCTTGAGAATAGATCCTTCTATTGACAGGTCTTTGTTGGTTTCAAAAGTTGTGGCTTCGTTTGCGCCTGTACGCCACACTTCTCCGTAGGGTACAAGATCTCCAAATATTTTCCTTCCTTTTTTATAAGGTCTGTTATAGAATACTTTAATGTTTAAGCTGTCCTGTTCGAAAACGACTATTTGTTCGGGGCTTAATTTTTTGGTGCTGTTTTTTAAGTAGTAATAGCCGCCTATTCCTGCTATAATGAGTACAGACAATATGATGAAACTTATTTTTAAAACCTTTGGCATGTTGGTTAGGATTATAATTACCAAATTCAAATATACAGCATTTATTGTTAAACAATAATAGAATATTGCCCTCCAAATTTTAGAATTCTAAAGCAATTATCAATTATTTGTTATAATTTAGTCCTGGTATATATCAAAGCATGCAAACACAAACATTTCAATTAGATAAGAAGACTTATTTAGACTTATACAAAAGCCTGCTCAAACCGAGATTGATTGAAGAAAAAATGCTAATTCTTCTTCGTCAGGGTAAAATTTCAAAATGGTTTAGTGGTATAGGGCAGGAAGCCATTGCCGTTGGTGTTACTTCTGCAATGAAACACGACGAGTATATCCTGCCAATGCATAGAAATTTAGGTGTATTTACTACAAGGCAAATCCCGCTGCATAGATTATTTAAGCAGTGGCAGGGGAAAGCCGGTGGTTTTACCAAAGGTCGGGACCGAAGTTTTCACTTTGGTACACAGGATTACCATATTGTGGGTATGATATCACACCTTGGTCCGCAGATGGGTGTGGCCAATGGCATTGCGCTTGCTCAAAAGCTTAAAGGTACAAACAAGGTCACTACTGTTTTTACCGGAGAAGGTGGTACCAGTGAAGGCGATTTTCACGAAGCTTTAAACATCGCCTCGGTATGGCAACTGCCTGTTGTTTTTTGTATTGAGAATAATGGTTACGGTTTGTCTACGCCGTCTTCAGAGCAATTTTATATTGAAGATTTGGCAGAAAGGGGAGCAGCTTATGGCATAGATTCTCATATTATAGATGGTAATAATCTGGCTGAAGTTTATGAAAAAATGACTTATATTTTTGAGGATGTCAGAGAAAACCCAAAACCTGTTTTAATTGAGTTTAAAACCTTTAGGCAAAGAGGCCATGAAGAAGCCAGTGGAACAAAATACGTTCCTGACGAACTCATGAATTATTGGAAAGAAAAAGATCCGGTTGATAACTACGAAAGGTTTTTAATTGAAAAAGAGGTTGCAGGAGAAGAGGATTTAAATGCTATTAAAAACGCTTTTAAATCTGAAATAGATGAACACCTGAAAATAGCTTTTGACGAGCCTAAAATTAAATCTTCAAAAGAGGAAGAATTAAAAGATGTTTTTGCTACGCATGAATACCAACCAATTGAAGTGTCAAACGAGAATACAAAGGAAATGCGGTTTGTTGATGCCATTTCGGATGGACTCAGATTAGCCATGAGAGCACATAAAGACTTGATAATCATGGGGCAGGATATTGCAGAATATGGCGGTGTATTTAAAATTACAGAAGGATTTTTAGAGGAGTTTGGTCACGATAGAATCCGCAACACCCCAATCTGTGAATCCGGTGTTATAGAAGCTGCTATGGGACTGAGTATTTGCAATATCAAATCTGTGGTCGAAATGCAATTTGGAGATTTTGTATCATCAGGTTTTAATCCCATAGTCAACTACCTGGCAAAAGTGCATTACCGCTGGGGACAAAAAGCTGACGTGGTATTAAGAATGCCGTGTGGTGCGGGTGTTGGTGCCGGTCCATTCCACAGCCAGACCAATGAAGCCTGGTTTACTAAAACACCGGGACTAAAGGTGGTTTATCCGGCATTTCCCGAAGATGCCAAAGGGCTTTTGGTGGCTTCTATTGAAGATCCTAATCCCGTTTTGTTTTTTGAACATAAAGCCCTGTACCGAAGCATAAAAGCTGAAGTTCCGCAGGATTATTACAATATTGAAATAGGAAAAGCAAAAACCCTTAAATCAGGTCAAAAATTGAGTATCATCACTTATGGGTTGGGTGTGCACTGGGCTTTGGAAATGGCTGAAGACTATGGTGAAAATGATTTTGATATTTTGGACCTGAGAACCCTTAAACCTTTAGATTTTGAGGCTGTATTAGCAAGTGTAAAACAAACCAATAAGGTCCTGATTTTACAGGAAGATTCAGCTTACGGTGGTGTAGCTGCAGAAATATCTGCCTGGTTATCAGAACACGCTTTTGAATTTTTGGATGCGCCAATCAAGCGGGTTTGCAGTTTAGATACCCCAATTCCTTTTGCTGAAAATCTGGAGGCAGACTATTTAGCCAAAGCCAGGCTTAAAGCCGCTTTAGAAGATTTGCTGAGCTATTGATTATAAAAGTCTAATCAGACTGAAGAAGTCTTAAGTCCCAATTAGATCAAATCATAAGCAATCTAAAAAAGTGTCGTATTTTTGATGACATATGCTAGTTGGCATTAATATTGAAAATCCAAACAAATTTTAAAAATAAGTATTTGAATGTTTAAAGGAATAAAAAATGGGTCTGCACTAATATCTGCATCCTTTAAAACTTTTCGGCAACACCCTATTTTACTTTTTCCAATCTTTGTTGTATGGTTAATGATTGCACCATTAATAGTATATTTTGATTGGTATTTTAATTGGGAAATTTATAATACTAAAGACAAGTTATTAATCCTCTTTTTGATAATTTGTTTTTTTGCTTTTTTATTATCTTTATCATGTTCTGTAATGCTAGAATTGTTACAACAAAAGGAGACTGGAAAAAAGTTTAATCTAGCAAAAGCATTACTAAAAACTTTTTCTTCCAATTTAGTGCCAATAATTTTACTGTCTTTTGTTTGGGGTCTCATTTGGTTTATACTAATTGTGATAGATCTATTAATAAACAATAAGAATAATGCGAATAATGAGTCAGAACAGAATGCTGAAAATATGGCTCGAACACTGGCAGGTAATGGTAATTCTTCTTTATCCTTTTCGATTGATCTCTTTCTAAAAGGCATTAGAATGGTAGTTTTTTTAATAATTCCAGCCTTTGCATGGGAAAATAAAGATATTGGAAAATCAATAAGTCGTGGATTTGATATTCTTAGACAAAGAAAAACTGAATTTATTGCTGGTTTTACACTTTCACTAGCCGTCGAGATTTTAATATTTCTTCCATCTGGTATAATGTTTTATTTAAGCAATAAAGGAATGGAGTTTCCTGAATGGAGTTGGTTTATTTGCATTTTTTACATCGGACTTGCATGGAGTTATTCAATCTACATAGAACAAATGTTTGCGGCTGAATTATATCTTTGGCAGATGGCTTATGAAAAAGAAGTAGGAATCTGGATTAAAAAGAAAAGGAGACATAGCGAATTTAATGAAGATTATCCAGATTTTGCTAAAATCCGAAGACCATCAATTATTGATAATATTCCAGACCTGAAACCGTAAAAAATACTAATACCAACACAATGTATATTCAATGGCGAGGTTTAGGAGTTAAAACGAAAGTTCAAGATTTAATTGCTATCTTTACGATTGAAAAACAAAGGGCTGTGCTTCTTTGGTCGCCACCGAAATATACACGAAACGTTAGCGATAATATGATGAAAATCGAATCATATAATAAAATCCTAAAGTTAAGCAAGAATAAAAAATTTGTAGAAGTAACACTAAAGGAAGAAAAACCGAGTAGACTATACAAGTATTATGCTTTAAATAAAAATTCTTTATCAAATTTAACTGATAATAAAATACACTTTTCTCATCCTTACACTTTAAATGATATAATGGATGGTAATTTCCAACTTCTTAACCTAGAAAATGTCTATAAAAAAATTATTCAAAAGGACTTTGGAGAACAAACAACATTAAATGATTTCAATAAATATTTTAACCAGAAATCAAATGAATTTTATAAATAAATAGGTGTTTTTTGTCTAACTAATAGTTACGCGAATAATTTATTTTGGCCACATTACACTTTTAAGCAAGGATATACTATTGAATTTGATTCAAATAAGCTTTTAAGTTCTTTTGATTCAGAAAGAGTGGATATCTTGCCAATAACCTATGAATAGCTCAAAAGCATTGACTTAGACAAATACACGTATTATGAAAAGATTAAAAACGGTAAATCGGAGAAAGTTGATTCTAACGTAAATCTTGGTCTTTATTACGTTTTGTCTTACAAAGATACCATTTGGAAATATGAAAATGAATGGAGAATAATTCTGAGAAAGAAAAACTTAGGTGATTTATCGCATCCTCTAAATCTTGTAAATGATAGTTTATATAAAAAAGAATTAAGTCAATTGCAGAACAGGAATTTAAATATTAATCATGAAACTACTCAGAGCTTTTTAGTGTTTGCTTTTTTCCTGAATGTATTATTTTCTAAAGCCATAATTTAAAATTCTAAAGCCAATACATTAAACAACTTCGCTTTCGAATCCAATAGGTTTTTAAAACTTTCGAAGTACTTGATTTGTGATTCAATAAGTTTGACTTCACGAGAGTTGATCAGGAAAATAGAACTTTCACCAAAACTGAATTTTCGTTCTTCACCCCTTAATAGTATTTGGTAATCATCAACAATGCTTGATGAAGCCTCTACCTGTCGGTTATAAGATAGAATTTCATTTTCTACAGCATTAATCTTGTTGTTTAGGATGGTGTTAGTAAGTTCTAAATCATATTCAGCAGACTGTATGAAAGCTTTTGTTAGTCTTAAATCTCCCCTTTCTTTTCTTAAGAATATAGGCAGTTTAAACTGCAGCCCAAAAGTGTACTCACCAACATTAAAGTTTTCAATATTGCTGATGTTTTCATTGAGAAAATTGTATTTCAAATCCAGCTGAGGTTTTAGCATTTCTGCTTTCAGTCGCCTTTCGATATTTAATTTGTCTAATTTAAAGTTTAAAGACCTCAGCTTAGGATGTTCTAATAAATTGTAATCCTCTAAAACAATAAGATTTGTACTCAGAACATTATCAATATCCTCAGGAGATAATTCCTGTGGATCAATTTCTTCCTCTAATTCTACAGGAATATTATTGCCAATCCATAGAAAATTTGAGAGCTCAAGGCGTTTTTTAATTAATTTTAAGTTAGACTTTTCAAGACTTAATGCTCGTGATTGTTGAATAATTCCGGCTTCAAGGGTATCGATACCCGGTAGGTCTCCAATTCTTGCTCTTCTTTTAATACCTCGAAGTCGTATTTCAGCTTGCTCTAAAGCATTTTCAAAAAGTTCAACTTCTTTGTAGGCTACAAACCATTCAAAATAGGCCAGACTAGCTTCGTAGATGATATCATTTATCTGAAGCTGTCTTTCAGCTTCATTAAGATCTTGTGTGATTTGTGCCTGTCTTAGACCAGCCATTCTATCGTTGATAAATAGTCCTTGTCCAAGTGGCACCGAAATGCCTGCTTTATATAAGCCATTTTCAGGCACATTGCCTTGCGGATTAAGAAATACACCCGTATTTTTTTCAAAACCTGCGGCCAACTCCACACCAAACCAGGTTGGTATTTTAAAGCTGGAATTTAGGATGTTGTAATAGTCCGTAGCTTTAAAATCTTTAGTATCCCAATCGATTTCTATTTTTGGGTCAAAAGCACCTCTGGCTTTGAGTAATTTGGCCTGGGCTTCTGTGATTTTTAAATCTGCCTGTTTTACAACAGGATGATTTTGCTTTACCAGACCAAGGTACTCGTCAAGTGTAAGCACACTCAATTCCAATTGGTTTTGTTGGGCTTGAGCTGAACTAAAAATGAAAAAACAGATAAGTAATATCCTCATTATTTTTTATCATTTTTTTTGTCACCACCATCAGGCATATAATAATCCGGCGGAAAACCATTGATTTGTCGCCATATTTCATACCATATTGGCACATCTTTTAATAATGCAAAAGTTTTAGCTCCGGAGCCTGCCCTAATAACTTCCGGCCATTCCTGCTCTTCAGGGTCTGGTTTTATTAAAACCCTGTACCTGCCATTGGAACTGATGTTTCTTTCCACAGCAACAACTTTGCCACCATAAGTCCCAAAACTCATATTTGGCCATCCTGAGAAAAAGATTGCAGGCCAGCCATCAAAAATTATCCTCACCTTTTCACCGGGATGCATTAAAGGTAAATCTATTGGTCTTACAAAAGTTTCAACTGCAAGTTCAATATCAAGAGGCATGATGGTTACTATTTCTGCCCCTTCCTTAAAGGTTTCACCAATACCACGCTGGATTGCTCTGTTGATAAAGCCATCTTGTGGAGCCCTGATGTATCTTATGCTGTCTCTAACCCGATAATTACTAAAAGTATTCTGTAATTTTGCGACATCTGCCTCTGTACTGAATTGTGATGAGATCGCACTCATTCTGTCACTTTCAGCTTTTGAAATTTTGTTACTGTATTCGGTTTGTATTCTATTTAATTCAATTTCTGCATTCAAAACTTCGTTTCTGCTTTCAAGCAATTTGTTTTGTTGAGAAACAAGTTTGGCTCTGCTTTGTTGAAGTTTCACCTCTTTTTCTTCACGATCTACCCTGGATTTTAAGCCTTCGCTTTCCAGTGTGTCTGTACGGCTAAATTGTCTTTCTGCAATTTTTAGCTGTATTTTGATGGCTTCGAGGTCAATGCTATCGCTTTCAACCTTAAGATTGGACTGGATAAGTTTATTACGCGCTTGCTCAAGCTTAAGCCTTCTTTCAAGCTTGAGTCCCTCTATATTTCTCATCAATGCCTCTGCTTTGGTCTCATAAGATTTTTGAGAAAAGGCTTTAGAATTGATTTGTTTTTGTGTTTGATCTAAAAGATCAGGGTCAAAATATTCACTTTTTATTTCTGAAATATAAACTATTGTATCCCCTTTGTCAACAAAATCTCCTTCACTCACATACCATTTTTCTACTCTTCCCGGAATAGCAGATTGAATGGCCTGAGGCCTTTGGCCCGGGTCCAGCGTTGTTACATTTCCGCTGCCACGTACGTTTTGAGTCCAGGGCAGAAACATAAACACCAGAAACACTATAAGTAATGAGATCATTACCTTATTGAATGTTAGAAACCTTACGCGATTTTTTACATTTTGCATAGAATTGAACTCATTGAGCTCATCTTCGTTATCCAGATTTATTTTAGAAATGTTAAGCATGGTTAGACTATTTTTCCGTTTTCCAGATTAATTATACGACTACAATATTTCTTCCAGATCTCATTTTTACTTGCCACAATTACAGTCCATTTGTGATTTTCACTAAAAATATAGTCAGTGATGGCTTTAATCTCGTCATCATCAAATTCATCTAGAGGATCTTTTAATATCAATATTTTCGGGTTTACAGCCAATGCTCTGGCAATGACCAATTTTCGTGTCATTGTGTACGACAATTGTTTACCATCTGTTGTTATGTGTGTATCAATACCTTTTGGAAGGGTCTTTATCAGTTTACTTATGCCGAGGACATCGCAAATTTCTTTAAGACGCTTTTCGGATACCCTTGGGTTGTTAAAGGTTATATTTTCACGAATAGTACCGTCGAATGGTGCATTATTGGGAAATACGAAGCCTATAAAGGACCTGTAATGTCTATTGTTAATATTGATAGTATTGATGTCATTAACCATCATTTGACCATCGCATTTTATGACAAGACCTGCAATGACCTTCAGTAAAGTTGTTTTTCCAGATCCACTTGGTCCTTCTATAAGAACCTTCTCATTTTGTTTGATAATCAAATCAATATCATCTAAGACTTTCTTTTTAGAATTTTTATATTCAACACTGAGGTTGTTAAGCTCAATATTGAAGTCCTCATCCTCTTTTAGAGGCTTGTTTGGAGAATCTTCATCTAAAGGAAGATCAGTAACCTGTCCGATTTTTTCAGTAGAGGTTAAGATGTCATAAACGTTTTCCAGACCAAGAATGAGTTTTTCAACAGAATTTATCATTAATAAAATGACAATTTCTGCTGCCACAAACTGACCTATATTCATTTGCTGATTAATCACTAATAAGCCTCCAATAATGAGCAGTGCTGCTGTAACAAGGGTTTTAAACCCAATCATTTTGAAGAATTGAAGCTTTAAAATGGAAAAGTGATTTTCACGGGCTTCCAAATATTTCATCACCAGATTGTCGTTCTTTTTTGTAGAAAGTGTGTAGCTGTCAATAACTTTAAAGCTTTCAAAATTTCGAGCGACTTCTTCTATCCAATGCGCCGTCTTGTATTTCATTTTAGACTCCATTAGACTGGTTTGTATACCTTTAGGTACGCTGAACTGAAAAACAACATAAAGGAGAATGACCAGAAAAATTCCGAAGAATATAAAGAAAGGATGATAAAAAGAAAGTAAAATTAACCCAAAAATAATTTGAAGTAATGCGGCAGAAAAATCTATCAGTGCTTTTGGTAAACCTTTTTGGATGACCATGGTATCAAAAAAACGGTTGGCGAGTTCCGGGGCGTAGTATCCGTCCAGTGCCTGAGACTGCATTCTTGGAAATCTGTAAATCAATTCAAATGAAGACCTGGCGTAAATGCGCTGCTGTAAATCTTCAGCTACCCTTAACTGCATATATCTTATGATACCTTGAAAGATAACACCAAGTAGAACCAAACTGATCAGTATAATTATAGAGGCATTAAACTGCCCGCCAACAACCAGGTTTATTGTAGCTTGCACACCTAAGGGAAGTGATAGACCTACAAGTCCGGCAAATGCAGCGTAGAGCAAAATTTTATAAATGTCTTTTTGCTCAAGTTTCATTAAATTAAGAAGTCTTTGCCAAGGGGTCATGTTACTTTATTTTTAATACATTAACGGTAATATCTTTAAAAAAACTGTAAACCTGCTCATCATTTGTGCTATCAACAAGCGATGTAAAATGTTTCTGCATAAAATATTGCTGTAAAGCACCCTCAATAATCTGGCAAGCCAAAGATTTAGGATACTTATAATCTGGTTTAGCCTCACTTATCATCTCTACAAGTCTTGAAATTAAACGCTTATAGATTTTAAAATTGCCATCATCATTGTCACTGTCTACGTGTTTGTGATGATAGGATTTTGTAAATTCTGAAATTACAATATTTCTTAATTTTAATTGATCAAGATTAGAATAATATGCAATATTCTGAGGTGTTAATGTAAGAACTTTTATGGCTTTAAGTAGTTTTTTTGAAGAATCTTCAACAGCATTTGTTTCAATGACAAGTCTATACTCCAAAATACCCCAATACAAGGCAGAAAGATACTGGAGCAATTTGTATTTATTTTCAAAATATCTGTAAATAGAACTTTCATTAGATTGTATAGCGGTACCAAGCCTTTTGAAATTGAATTTTTCAATACCAAGTTCCTCTATTAAATCAATACTTTTGGAAACAATATTCTGTCCCAACTCAGAACTTTCCGGGTCTTTAATGTATAAACAAGGGTTTACATTAATCTTTAGACTTGATAGTAAACTTTCCATTACAATAAATATTATTTGCAAATTTAATAGTAATGCTTTCATTTAGTGTTAACAATCCCATAAATTTGTTTTCTTTAAAATGGCTTTTTATGAATGTTTTTTTCAATATTAGGATTGTTTATTCTACTTTTGATTTATGATTTCAGGATGTAAAATACCATCATTTGATATTTTTTTCTTTTCCATGGCTTTTTTGGTTTTTACAGCCGTAAATTCTCAGACGCAGCAGCAAAGAGAAGAAATTACTAAAAATTATGACGTCGAAAAGCTCAGGAAACTGTCAAAGTCATTTTCACAAAAGTACAATCAAAATAAAGCAGAAGCCATTCAGGTTGCACGGTCCAAAGGATTAGATATTACTTATTTTGATGAAGATGAAATTTTTTATGAACTGCAGGGAATCAGTGAGGATGGTATACTCTACTACTACAAGACTAATAATGTTGATGCTGCAGTTTCTACACGAACAGATTACTTGAATTCCGGCGGTGGATTAGGTTTAAGTTTAGATGGTCAAGGCATGACAGGCTATGTTTGGGATGGCGGACATGTAAGAACAACACATCAGGAGTTTGATGGGGCAGGTGGAACAGATAGGGTAAGCTTAGGAGATGTTATTCCTGAAGGCGGTATAAATGAAATTAATCATGCTACTCATGTTACAGGAACAATAAACGCAGCCGGCATACAACCCGCAGCTAAGGGAATGGCATCTCATGCAGATGTTGTAAGTTATATATGGAATGATGATGTAGCTGAGGCATTAACAGCGGCATCGACTGGCATGTTGGTGTCTAATCATTCTTATAGTCTAGATCCAGTTGGTCTTCCAGATTATTTTTTTGGAGGTTATACTTACAATGCTTATGAATGGGACTTAGTGTCTTACAACGCTCCCTTTTATTTAATGGTGGTATCTGCGGGTAATCTTGGAACTAGTAGCTTTAATACATCACCTTTAGATTCTAATTTTCCTCAGTATGATAAATTAACCGGGCAAGGTGTGTCCAAAAACAACCTTTCTGTTGCAAATGCGGAGGATGCGAATATTGATGTTAATGGGAATCTGGTTTCTGTCAATATAAATTCCGGAAGTAGCCAGGGGCCAACTGATGACCTTAGAGTAAAACCAGACATTACAGGAAACGGTACGGGTCTATATTCACCAATAGCTACTTCAGACAATGCCTATGCTACATATAATGGAACCTCAATGTCAGCTCCAAATGTGGCTGGTTCGTTAATACTTTTACAACAATATCATCACAATTTATTCAGTACTTATATGCGTGCGGCAACGCTTAAAGGTCTGGCACTACATACAGCAGATGATGCTGGAATAACCGGACCGGATGCCAATTTTGGCTGGGGTTTGCTTAATGCTAAAAAAGCTGCAGAAACCCTTTCCGATAAAGGGACATCCACAATAGTTGAAGAAATTGTTTTAAACCAGGGCGAAACTTATTCAGTAACCGTTGAATCGGATAATGTTAACGATTTATTAGCCAGCATTTCATGGACAGATCCCGCAGGAAACTGGACTTCTAATTTGAATGACTCAACACCTGTTTTAGTCAATGATTTGGATATTGAAATTACCCAAAATACAAGTACTTATTATCCATGGCGATTGACCGGCGTCAATACCAATTCCAATGACGCTGACAATATTGTTGATAATTTTGAAAGGGTCGATGTTTCAGGTCCAAGCGGTAGTTACACCATAAAAGTAACTCACAAAGGAACACTTACCAACGATGTACAACAATTCAGTCTTATAGTTACAGGCATTACAAATGTAAATTCGTTTTGTAGCGCACCTCAGGATGTCAATGTTTCCGATATTGGCACTACAACAGCTGAGGTTGATTGGAATCCGTCTGTTAGTTCTCCTTCCGATGGTTATGATATTTATTACAATACAACAGGGGTCTTACCTAATGGATCAACAACACCAACAACTTCAGTCTTAGCTGGTGTTACAGACCTCAGTCTTTCATCACTATCGTCAGGAACTGAATATTTTCTTTATGTCAGAGCAGATTGTGGCTCAGGCAATACCAGTGAATGGTCTGATTTGACTACTTTCTCAACATTGTGTAATGCTACAGCATTTCCGTATGCTGAAAACTTTAACTCAGGTGCTTCAATACCGGCCTGTTGGACGCAAAGCAGAATATTACAGTCTGAGGTTGCTTCTAATTGTGGCATTAACGACACCAATTACCTCAGAATATATGGTGGATTTCACGCTGTAGAATCTCCACCTGTAGATGTGAGCTCAGAGTCTGTTGTTGAAATAAATTTTGATATAAGAAATGGTTGTTTAGAGCCTTCAGAGGCAACAGAAAATCTTGAAATTTTTTACTGGAATGGCAGCGTATGGACTCTATTGGATACTTTAAATCCGGCAGATCTATCTCAGTTTTGGGTTCATAAATCTTATAGTCTAAGTGCCGGTTTGAACACTTTGTTCAGATTAAAATTTCAAAGAAAAGGTGGCTCATTAGATTTTGATGACATTAGCATTGATAATTTAGAAGTGAAAGCACCAACATTAGCTCCGGCAAATGACAATGTTTGTAATGCTATTTTACTTTCTGTTAATACCTTAAATAATTCTGGAGATGCCTTCACCTTAAAAGCGGCAACAGCGGAGTCCGGAGAGCCTGCTGATAATCTCGCAAATGGTGTTGACGGTTCTGTATGGTTTAGTTTTGATGCTCCGTCCTCCGGTGATGTAAGAATCACCACTGATTTGATAGGAGCTAAGTCTGACGACGCCGAAATAGCAGTTTATACCGCTACAGATTGTAGTGATTTTACAACCTTTACTCAAATTGGCTTTGATCAGGATGATGGAAGAAATGTCAATATTGGCCAAATGCCGGTCATTGATTTGCAAGGATTAAACTCAGGAGAGACTTATTATGTTCAAGTTGACAGACGACCTGATTCTTCTTCTAGTACTTTTGGTATAGAAGTTTCTAGCCTTGACTTTACTTATGATAATATCAACGGATTCCTGCCTGTTAACCCCGACGGAAAAGATTTATCTGCAACTGAGGGCGACCTGGTAGGAGGAACTTTAAATATTTCAAACGGAACAGCGGTATTGGCCAATGAAACAGGTTTTAAAAGTGTTACAGTTAACCCTATAGCAGTTTTGGACCTGGACGCAGATTTAACATCAGATCTTACATTTATGAGTGATGCCAATGGGTCAGGACAGTTGGCTGATGCCAATGGAGTTAGAATTAACGGAACAACGACTGTAGAGCGCTATATTCCTGCAAGTAATAGAGCTTTTAGGTTTTTATCATCACCAGTAATGACAAGTGGAACTATCAGAGAAAATTGGCAGCAAGGAGGTTTAACTCCATCAGATAACGGATATGAGTCAAACGTAGGTACGCATATTACGGGAGATGTTAATGGTAACAATGGTTTCGATGCAACACCTTCTGGAAATCCTTCCATGTTTATATTTGACAATACTTTGACGGGTAATCAAGATTCTGCATGGTCTGTTATTCCAAATACAGACGTGGAAGGTTTAGAGTACAGCAAACCCTATTTAATTTTTATCAGAGGTGATAGAAGCGTGGATTTAAATAGTGTCAATCCAATTGTAACGCCAACAACGCTTCATGCAACAGGAGAATTATATATTGGTACAGATAATACACAAATACTAAGTCAGGAAAATGATTTTTTCAGCTTAGTGGCAAATCCTTATCAGGCTATTGTAGATTTTGATCAGGTGACAAAGACCAACCTGAAATCTGATATTATAGTTTTTGATCCAGGTTTTGGAACCCATGGTCAATATGTAACCTTGACCAGTAATAGATTCATCAAGCCGGGACAGAGTTTCTTTGTACAAAATGATGACGATATTTCAAGCCCATCAGGTGGTGCAACAATTGAATTTCAGGAATCGGATAAAAACACTTCAGGCTCTAATCCAACAGAAGTTTTTAATGATAATAATATACAATCCTTGAATTTGAATTTGTACAATCAGGATAACATCAGAATGGATGTTATGAAATTTAGATTTCAACCAGAGGGAAACAATACCTATGGCAATGATGATATGGGAAAAATGTTTAGTTCAACAGAAAATATTTGCTCCGTGAATTCTGATAGATTGCTTTCGGTCGAGAGAAGAGATATTCCAAAAATTAACGAGGTCATTCCGTTAAATATTTTTCAATACCAGGGTTCAAATTACCATTTTGAAGTTGATCTTATCAATTGGAATCCCAATATAGAAATATTTATCTTTGACAAATATCTAAACGAAAAAAGTTTCATAACAGAAAATCAGTCCTACAATTTTCAGGTTGATTTTTCAATTCCTCAAAGTTCAGCACATGACAGGTTTGATATAATTTTAAATAATTTGACTTTGAATTCAGATGAGATGAGTTTTTCTAATACTCTAAGCATTTATCCAAATCCATCTAATAGTGGAATGTTCAATTTACATTTTTCTGATTTCATTCTTAATGCTCCTTTAATAACATTATATAATGCTATAGGTCAAAGTGTATTGACTCAAAAATTTCAAAACATTTCAGGTCAGGAATTCGAAGTTAATGTTCAATCTCTGCCTTCAGGTGTTTATCTCGTCAAGCTAACAAATGCAAAGCAGAATTTTTATGGTAAACTAATTATTGAATAATTTCAGCCTTTACTCAGAGCTAAATAATCTATAGTATGAATTGACTTGATTGGCAATTTAACGATTTTATAATGGCTTCTTTTAAAAGAATAAGAAGACCGATTTAAACGTATTGCGAGAGGCCTGAAATTGGAAGTTTTAAAATTACTAGAACAAAAGTAAAGCTCCGGCATTTGCCGAAGCTTTACGTTAATTACCGGAGAATATTTCTCTTAATTGCTTTACCATATTACCGTTTCCGTTCAAAGTAATCTCACCGATTTTGTCGGCGATTTTTTCAACGTACTCCATTTCTTTCAATTTGAAAAGCATGTTGTTGTCTTCCATCAATTTGGCAGTGTTCAACAAACTTCTGGTAGAAGCGGTTTCTTCACGCCTGATGATGACATTAGCCTGAGCTTTCTTTTGAGCGATCAAAACCTGGTTCATGATGTCCTTCATTTCACCAGTCAGGATAATATCCCTTATGCCGCAGTTAAGGATTTTTATACCCAAAGTTTTGGCAATGCTTTGTATGTCACCGAAAACAGCTTCAGCAATGTTTTCCTTTTTGTCGAGCAATTCATCAAAATTGCAGGCACTCACGTAACGTCTCAAGACCATTTGCAAACCAATGTATAATTGGTTTTCGAAGTTCTTGTTGTCTAAGAGCGCTTTTTCTATATCAACCACTCTGTAGTCGGCGAAGAAGTTTATTCGCAATGCTGCTTTATCCTTAGTCAACAATTCCTGTCCTGCGAGTTCCATCTGCATTTGCCTCAAATCTACTTTAAGGACCTTCACCTTGGTATCGTTATTCCAAAACCTGTAAGTTCCGGCTTCCAAAGTTTTGGTGTATTCACCGTCGATGATGAGCAGACCTTTTTCGTAAGATTCAACTTCAAAGATTCTGATGTATCTGATCAATTCGTATTTTTTGAATAAGACCTCATCTATCTTTTCGGTGATGTAGATTTTACTTAAATCTGCCCTTACGAAAGTTCTGTCAACCAAACCTTTCCAGTAAACGTATCGACCGGCATTCAACACAGTTTTGAAGTTACCGTTTTCGTACATCAAGACCAACTCATTATCTTTGATTTCAACAACTTCAAGCAAAGCATTTAGCTTTTCGTCTTTAAGTAAAATTTCAAGGGCAATTGAACTTTTAAACTCCAGGCGCATATCGTACAACAGCACCCTTTGGCTTAACCCAATCCAGTATTTACCTTGAGTTAGAGCTTTGATGTAATCTCCATTTCTAAATACCAAACCCACTTGTCCGGCATTAATTCTTAACCTTTTCATGGTTACAGTTTTTAATAATTAAACATTTACTTTGACCACTATGGCCTTATACATTTCTGGTAACGGCAGAGTTGTATTTTTTTTAAAAACAGCCTGAAGTCAGTCCGTTGATTCCTACGGAAAATCTGAGCCCTAAGTTTTTCGGAAGAAGGTGAAAACCATTGGATAGATAATTGTGGATGCTTTCCATGAAAGAATCTTTCAATACCTATTGAACAATTTTCGGGTTCAACCGAAGCCCTTCGGCTTGTCAGAATTTCAAAGTAGGTTTCAGCGTTTTATCAGCGAAATAATTTCAGCTGAAAGCGACTGACTCCATAACTGTTTTTGTCATGATTATACAGCGTGACAGGCTGGTGATCAGTTTTAAAAGATGATCAGCTTTGAACAATTCAGCTTTCTACAACCGAAATGTAGTGCCGAAGTTTCTTTACAGAAACTCAATGGTTATGAGACCATCAGGGATTCGAACCCTCTACCTCTCTATTGCTCTGCCAACTGAGCTATCCCGAATTGTTTCGGGAATGGGAATCGAACCCACCACACATAGATTACAACAGTATTTAAGAGACCACTGTTAGGGTCATCAAAATCCAGCTGAATACAAAAACCTGATACACTTCTGCAAGGTTTTGCACAATGGTGCTGTACTGAAACACTCAACAAGACTGGAATCTTGATTTCTTTTAGGCCTTCTTTTTTGACTTGCCTTTCTTGTTTTTCTTTTTCTTATTTGCTTTTTTTGGTTTTATCTTTTCTTTGACCCGACGTATTTCGGTATCAATAAAATTGATAAAATCGTTATTCATTCCCAGGAGCTTTGCTTTTCTAAAGGCTTTAATGGCCTTTTTGTATTTGCTGTTTTTTTCGAAAATCAAAGCCTGCATACGCATAAGAGATGCTTTATCCATCCCTTTCAAAGTCAAGGCAAAATCCAATGCTTTTTGTGCTTTGTCGTACTCTTCAAAATTCATCAGCACAAAGACATAAACCGGATATACTTTTGAGAAGTCTATCTGTATGGCGATAGCGTCTTCAAAGTAGGCTATGGCTTTTGGATAATCTTTCAATTGTTCCGCATACACCAAACCCATCAAGTACAAGGCTTCCACATCATTTGCATCATAAGCCAAAGCATAATTCAAAGCTTCAAGCGTTTCAGCCAGGTCGAATGGGTAGGCATCCAGGGCTTTAAACAAATAGTTACTATTGAGATTATTGTTCATGATTTTACAGTATTCATCCGCATCCACCAGCGGATAAGATTAAAAGTGATAAAGTTTGTTGTTTGGAGTCTATTGATTAAAGCAAGCTGACTTTCTAATTTCAGATATGCCTATCAACAATAGACGTACAATTCAGTTCTGATAAACTGTTCAGTAATGTTCTGGGAAATTTGATATTACCGAAACAGAAGTTCGCTGCTTCGGCACTTGGGTAGGAATCTACTTAAACGTCCGAAGCCATATTGAGCGCCCCAGCGGGAACATCGCAATATCTAATGTCTGATGATATTTACTCATGGCTTTTGTTTTTAGTTCAAATTTTTAAATGCATTCAATCAATAGTTGTGATTAAATGCCGGTGCAAAGATAAATGCCTTTTTGAAAAAAGCAAGAAAAAAATTGATTTATTTTACTGATAATCAATGTGTTATGCTTAAACAATGACAATAGAAACCCTGTTCGCGTTTTGGCGAATCATTCAGGTTTTAGACAAGGGTTTGTCTTTCAGTGTTTTAAAACCTATGGGCAATGGCGATATGTTTTATTGATCATTCAGTATTTTTATTTATATTTCTCAAAAAAAACGTCCAAAATTTAGTTTTGGACGTTTATACTTATTTTTTTTTAATAAATTCTTAATTCAAGATCTTCAATTTAAAGAATAAAACGTCACATTAATCCCATCAAACAGACGAGCATACCACATTGATATTTGCTCAGGTGGTGGACATGTTGATTTGATATGTAAGCTATTTATTCTCATTTGCTCGCAAATATATAGCTTTTGTATTTGTATGTCACTTTACAATACCGTTTTTTTTACATGTCTAATGCTATGTAAAAAATATATCGACTTAGGCACTTACTTAATACAAAAAAATATTTTTGAAATAGTATTGATCTCAAATAAAATGCACATCATCAACGTATTAGCTGATGTTTTTGAGTATGGATTAGATTTACCACAGAGAACCACAAAGTAGACACAGACCTGCCTGTATTCTATGATTAAACCAACCCGAAAATGTTAAAGTTATCAACAAA
>CAZQKB010000023.1:0-28017 GCA_964593755.1 uncultured Mesohalobacter sp.
GGTGCAAATGTATAACCTTTTTCCTTTTTGACAATAACTTTTTTTGAAAAAAAATTGATTTTTTTTTGCCTTTTGAAAAATCAATTTTCAAGCTGCTCAATATGAGTAAATTGCAGATTATTTTTTTTTGATATTTTTTTCTGATACTTTCAGATTCTCATTAAAAGATGATGGTAGTATTGTTGGAATCATTTTTATAATGATGGGCAACAACAAACTTCCTCCAGGTAATGCAAAAATTGTAAGCGACGGAATAGTCTTGAAGATATCCAGTAATTGAGACTTTACCTTCTTTTTTTCAACATTATCTAATTCCCTGTGTGTTGATAATACTATCAAGTGCATCAACTCTTTACTTTCAAAGACCTCTTGTAAAATCCGTTTTCTGTTTCTATGAATTAATACCGAAACTGAACGGTATGTTTTATCATAAAAATACTTAACTGGATTTGAAATATTGAAATAGTATATGTCTGCTTTATTTTTTTCAACAAAATCATACATGAACTGAATTGAAGACTCAAGTTCGCCTAAAGAAAACTTTAATTGATTTGCAAGAGCAAGCACAAAAGCTTTTTCGCTTTCGTCTATTTTTTCGTCTGAGTACAACGTCATACAAACAACATCTATAAGATACTGCTTTTCTAATTGATGCCTAAGGAATAAAAGATCTACTTCGTTGAGGTTATTTAAATGTTCCTCATTAATTTCATGATATCTAAGTGAGGTTTGAAGTAACTTTATAATAATAGTATCGTACTTGCCTTTAATTTTCTTGCCTTTGACAGCAAAATATACCGTATCAACCAATAGCTCTTCTAGTTTTGATGCATAAAATGGTGCATTTTCGTCATCGAGATATTTGCTGAAGGTGAGAACATCTACAAATAGCAAGGCATTGGTAACAATATTACTGAAATTCTTTTGAATGAAAGAATCATTGGTCTGAACGCGCTGGTGTAATATACTTTCAAGTTCTTGGTCTATTTTTTTGGATTTCCAACTAAATGAAAATATAGAATTATGTGAATCTCTCAAATTACTGTAGAAATCTACAATAGATTTTAAACCGGTCTCTACATCTGTCGAGTTTCTCTTTTTCTGATATACAATAAGTAAGGCTGTAAATAAATTCACTTTAGCCAATTCTTCCTGCGTAAGTTTGAAATCTTCATTATATCTCTGGCTTACCGGCGATAGATTTGTTCCATAAATAAAACCACAAGCTCTTAATCTTTTATAGAATTCGTCTATAGAAAGTGAAGATAAGTTTAAAAGGTCTACTTTGTAATCCTGCAGGTATCTTTTTATCCAACCTAAAGCTGAGGGGTTCATTTCTTAATAATATTTAAGGCTAAAGTTAATTATTATTTCGGCATAAAAAAACCCTGACCATTAAGCCAGGGTAAATTTTATTATGTAATAATTCTTAATCTAATTTTACAGTTCTTGTTACATCATTGAATGGTCCTTCAATCATATTACCTTCTGCATCCAGCAATTGGAGTCTTATTTTTACTTCACCTTTATCTAAGCCTTCTATGACATATGGTGCCCATTCTGTTATCATAAATTCTTCTCCGTTAATTGTTGCTTTGACCTTATTTCCATTTTCTGAAATTTCAGTATTTACCAGAAAAAAGTCTAATAGTAATTGTTCTGTATCTTTTCCAGAATAAGTTCCTTTTGGTCTGCTGTAAAACAAATGCGGGGCAGTTAAATCTGCAGGTTCTCCTTCCGGTTCACCAACAGTAATATTTTCTACCAAATATGCATTTTTGACTGATTCATGATATGATCTTGACAAAAATGCCAATAATACATGGTGTCCTTCTTCAATATCTTTTGAGAAAGATGCCTCGTAGTGAGCAGAGTATGGACTATTATCTAATATAAAATGTATATGCTGTCCTTTTCCAGAATTTGCCAGACCATTTTCTCCTGCTGTAGGGGTTTGTGCGCCTAACTCATAATTTTCAACATTAAAATTGAAATCGACTTTGGAAATACTATCAGACTCACCGACATTAACCTCATCAAGTGATAGCATAGCTTCCTCAAACTTTGGAGAATTTTCTAATTTACTTAAAGTGATTTTTGGCGACATGACTTCTTCCTGCTCGGTCTGCTTATCTTGGTTGCTTTCTTCTTTAGTGTTATCGTTTTTACAAGAATAAAAGGTAAACGATAATGCTATTATACTTAATACTATTTTTTTCATAATATATTTTTAATTTTTTTACGAAATTAAGAATAGTCTATGTTCTGTAGGTATGATTAATAAAAATTAACAAATAGATGATATACTTTTAATCTCTGAGTTTGGTAACGACTTCAATGTCAGAATGCAATGTTTTATGCACAGGACATTTGTTGGCAATTTGAAGTAATCTTTTTTTCTGCTTTTCATCTAAATTTCCAATTAAATAAATCTCTCTCTGAAAGACATCTATTTTTGAAGATTCATCTTCTATTTTTTCACAATCTGTACAATGGTCTTTTTTATGACTAACGTGTACTTCTACATTAAAAAGCTCCCAGTCTTTTCGTTTGGCATACATTTGAATTGTTATGGCTGTACAACTGGCTAAAGCCGAAGAGAGTAATTGGTAAGGACTTGGCCCTTTGTTTTTTCCTCCTAAATGTTCCGGCTCGTCAGCTAAGAGTTTATGTTTACCTAAATTCATCGATGTTGTATAACCGTCTTTTTGTTCTAATACCGCTGAAACGAGATGATGGCTTCCGGAATTATTAGCCTTTGTTTTATCCATAATTAAAAATTTATAATTTTAAACCCTATTGGAGTATTTGGTGGTTTTTGTGCCAATTTATTTATACTGTTCTCGGAGAGTTGAAATATTCTGGGATAACCACCTGTAACCTGAGCATCTCTCATGAGTATGATCAAATTACCCTGAGGCGTTAGTTGTACTGTACCTGGCATGACCGGTTTTGAAGTAATACCCTCAAGATTATTTTCAATTTTATCTTCCAATTGGTAAGCCATTCGATTACTTTTAGAAGAAATCTCAAAATTCTGTTTAAGTCTTGCTCTTAAGGATTTCGGTAAAAGTTCGTATTCAGGCAAACAAAAAACCTCAATACTTTCATCCTTATATGCACTTAAATTGTAATTAATACTGGCATGTTTGGTGCTAAAATCAATTTCAAGTGATTTACATTCAATAACATCACCTTTAAGCAACTTAAAATTCTGAGTAATGCCCTCATATTGACTAAAACTCCCTAATTTCATTTCACTATTTAATCCACCACGAATGGCCAAATAAGCCCGGGTTTCTATTTGCTGAATATTCAAAACATCATTTTTTTCAATCTTGACCTGCCTGTTAAATACTAATGGTTTGTCGTTTAATGTGCCTTTTGCTTTTACTGCGGTGACGGCTATTGTACATGCTTTATTAAACTTTAGTTTTGGCCCGGCAAAAGTCATTTCTATCACAGCAGACTGTTCGGTATTTCCAACCAACAAATTGGCTAAAGCTGATAAATTTTGATCCATTGCTCCACTTAATGGCACGCCGAAATGGGTGTATTGAAAACGTCCTTTATCCTGAATACTGGTGTAAAAACCACTGCTGAGTAATTCTATCATACTTTTTTTATGATTTTTGAATTAGCATTTGATATTTCATCGAATTCGGTTTTGCTAATAGATTTAAACCTGATTTGATCTCCCGGCGCGAATGGACATGGAGGATTTTCACTGGCATCAAAAATTTTTACAGGTGTTCTGCCTACAATTTGCCAGCCGCCTGGTGAAGAAGACGGATAAATACCGGTTTGCAGTTCTGCAATGCCAATACTCCCCTGCTCTACTTTAGGTCTTGGAGATTGCTGTCTTGGTATTCTGATACGTTCATCAACATTACCCATATATAAAAACCCTGGCAAGAAACCTATAAAATATAAGGTATATACTTTTTCAGAGTGGATATTTATAATGTCGGGAACGCTTAACCCGGAATGCCTGGCAATAGATTCAAGGTCTAATCCAAAATCTTCATAACATACCGGGATATTGAAAATCTCTTTTTTTGGAGTTGTAATATCATTATTTAAAAAAGATTTCAAATGTTCATGGGTCTTATATAATTTTGACTTCATATCTATTTTAGTGTGAAATGCTATCAAAAGTGCATCGAATGCAGGCGTAAGGTATTTGATATCCTTATCTTCTTTCTTTAAAAATGAAATAAATTTCTGCCGATAGTTCACAAATTCATGTTCAGGCCTATTGACTGCCCATGAAATCAACAAAGCATTCTCGGCATATTGATGTATATCAAAATTATAAAACAGATTTTTCATTGGACTATAATTTGACGTTTCTGTAATGACTTGGCTATGCTTTTCACAAGATTTAAGGCCGATGGGGTATCTCCATGAAGGCAAATGGTTTCCACTTTAAATTTTTTATGTTCACCGCTGATTGTTTTAACCTGTTGATTTAAAACCATACTAATAACCTGGTCAACAACCATTTCAGCATCCAAAAGAACCGCTCCTTCGACATTTCTTGGAACCAAACTCAAATCTTCATTATAGGCTCTGTCTGCAAAGCCTTCAATTTTAAATGGTATTTTTTTTGAAGCTTCCTTTCGAATTTCAGAGTTTGGAGGAACAAAAAGTGCTTTATTTGGTTGATGTTCATGAAGGTAATCTACAATTGCTTCCGCTTTACTTCTATCATATTTTAAGTCATTATAAAGTGCACCGTGAAATTTAATGTGCTTCCAGGTAGAGTTGGATGCTTCAATACAGCTTTCGAACAATTTGAGCTGCTCATGAATATTAATAATTAAATCTTCATTTGAAATATCTAAAGATTTTCGGCCAAAATTATCTTTGTCCGGATACGAAGGATGTGCTCCAATATTTACATCATGCTTTTGAGCCAAATGAATTGTTTTAGTAATGCTATCAAAAGAACCGGCGTGTCCTCCACAAGCTATATTACAGGATGTTATGTATTGAAGCAGTTTTGCATCATAAGGGAAACCTTCTCCAATATCGGCATTTAGATCTATGTGATGCATTTATTTAAAATTTCTTAAATAAACACAGAATAATCAGAACATACTTATATTTCAGAAAAATTTAAAATTTTTATTATGAAAAGGATTTTATACAGCTTTTTTCTGGTCAGCTTCATAGCCTGCGCTCAGGTAGATAAAGATATAGAGGAATCTACAATAACCTATGAATATGAGGTCGTTGCAGGTGATATGTACATTCCCTGGGGTTTTGATTTTTTTCCTGATGGCAGTATGATCGTTACTGAGAAAGAAGGTGAGATATTTCATGTCAAAAACAAAGTTAAGACGACACTTACAGGTTTTCCTAATGTAAAGGTAAAAGGTCAGGGCGGATTAATGGATGTGAAAATTCATCCAGATTACCCCGAAAAACCTTGGATTTATGCGACTTTTGCGAATGAAGATCCAGATGATAATGATAAGGCCAATACCAGATTAATAAGATTTCAGCTCAACAACAATCAAATTGTAAATGTAGAGTTGCTATATCAGGCTAAAAACTATTCAGATCGAGGACAACACTTCGGTAGCAGAATAGAGTTTGATAACGATGGTTATATTTATTTTTCAGTAGGTGATCGCGGATATCGTGATGATAACCCACAGGATATCACCAGAGATAATGGTAAGATCTATCGCTTGCATGATGATGGTTCTATTCCTGCTGATAACCCATTTGTAAATGAATCTGATGCCAAAAAAGCCATCTACAGCTACGGCCATCGTAATCCACAAGGTATGGAAAAACATCCGGAGACCGGAAAAATATGGGTACATGAACACGGCCCAAGAGGTGGAGACGAAATAAATATTATTAATAAAGGCGATAATTACGGATGGCCAGTCATCAGTTACGGGATTAATTATAATGGTACTTCTTTCACGGATATGACAAAAAAAGAAGGCATGGAACAGCCATTTCACTACTGGGTACCGTCAATTGCCCCGAGCGGAATGGCTTTTGTAAGATCTGAAAAATATCCTCATCTTGATGGAAACCTGTTAGTTGGTTCCTTAAAATTTATGTACGTTGAACATTTGGTTATTGAAAACAATAAAGTCACCAAACGTGAAAAACTTCTTTCCGGAGAAGGACGCGTAAGGAGTATTGAGCAGGGACCGGATGGCTATATTTACGTTGGCCTGGAAGGTGTTGGCGTCGTAAAATTGATTGAAAAATAAGATAATTTATTACTTGTAATAGAAAACCACGAAAAGATTAATAATCTATTCGTGGTTTTTTTCTGGTTTTATATAGGTATTAAAGCGGCTTCCTTCCTTTAATAATATTATAAAGAATTGCAATAACTGCCAGAACCAGTAAAACGTGAATAAGATTTCCCGTTGGCATTCCTCCGACTATACCAAAAAATCCTAACACCCAAATAACAATACAAATTACTGCAACTAACCATAAAATACTTCTCATAACACTGTTTATTTAATTCATTTTAATATAAATTATTAAACTTCAACTTATGTTAATATAATTATAAGAAAATATTTAGCTTTCTTTAATCAGGTCTTTCTGGTTTCCAAACACCAATTCATCATTAAACTGATCTAATGGTATTATGCGGTCTGCTGTCAATTTTCTGGGCTAAAATTTATTTAGACAACTTGTAAATCACTTCCATTTGAATTACTCGTTTCACCAATCTTGCACCGTATTGTGGGTCTTAGCCCATTTTAGCGGTATAAGTTTTAGCTTTATTTGTGGCATCCAAGGAACTTCGCTGTTTAATCAACGTTTTCTGAAGTAAATTCAACTTTAGATCTACTTTGGATTTAATATCGACTTCACTTTGTGGCCAAAACGTTATAATATCATCTATTCAATTTAAAAATTCAGGTCTGATGCTTTTATTAAACAGATTCAATACATACAATTGATGCTATTTGTTAGTCTAAATATTGATTATTTTTAGAAAAGAAAAACTAAATTAATCATATTACTCTCAACCTTAAATTTAGGTCCTAATTATCCAAAATTTACAAATGCTGTCTTCTTTATTTTTATTCTAAAGAAATACGACAATTGCCCTATTTTATCTACCGCAATTTCAATTTAATTTTATCAGCTTATAAAAAAGCATGGCTTACTTTACTTCAATACTTTTCATTTTTATTGCCGTATTGAGCTTAAATGCACAAGACCATATCCTAAACGAGCAATATTCTAAAGACAACAAAATAAAATTTGAAAATGAATTTATTCCAGATTGGGATCGCAATTTTTTTATTGAAGCCAATGTGAAAGTGAAACAAACACCGAATCCTTTTAAGGAAAATGTGGGATTGTTGTTCAATTATAGTAAAGACAAAAACAGCTTTTATGGTATTTATATTCAAAATTCTGGTAACAAAACAGAATACATAGATTATGTGCTTTTAAAATCTAATAACACCAGAAGTCAATTTTTGTTAGACGAAGAATGGCAAATGACATCTTTGATTAATCACAACGGGTTTAACCGCATACAAATCCATAAGATTGGGAGTGAACTCTTTTTTGGAATAAACGATCAAGTAATTGAAAAAATAATCTTTAAAGATGAAAAACACAACCAAATAAAATTCACCACAGGTAAGAGTGGTTTTCGAGCAAAATACCTAAAAGCCTATTATCTTGACGATGGAGAAGAGTTAATAACGCAATTGAATGAGCAACTTGATATTTACAATCATACCAAAATACATCATAAAATTGCAGATGATTATTCTAAAATTGAAAGCCTAAAAGAACCTAATAAAATTTACAAAACTGAAACTGTTTCAGCCTTTTACAATCCAGAAAATAATCTCATAACCGGTGGTTTTATTTATGAATTATCTACTATGGAGTTTTTATCAGAGGCTCAAATAAATGCGAGACTAACAGAGGTAAAGTTTGAAAATGACACCTTCAAAAACACATTAATTTTGAAACCAAACGCGCCTGCAAAACGACTCGATGGTTATATGTTTTTAGGCCAATGGAATAAAGATGAAATTATTGTTTTACATAAATCCAAAGAACAGGTATTTAAATACAATTATAAAACAGATAAATATAATAAGCTGTTTAAAGCAGATTACGACAATAACGGCTTCTTATCAGACGATAAGAAATACTTATTTATTGGGAAACATGTGTATTCTATGCCAAAGGGCAAGAAAATTAAATATAATATCAAAAACTTTTTGCATGCCAAAAGTTTTGGTTTCAAAAGCTATAACCACGATAATGCCATATTAGCTGTAAATGGCAATATTCTCTTTAAAGTCGACTTACTTACGTTAGAAAGTGAACGAATTTTTATAAAAGGACATTTACAAGACCATTACCTCATAAACATCAACGGTAGAGAATTGAACATAAGCAATATTTTTACAGGAGAAATATATGCTGAAAACATTCAATTGTTAACTACAGATAGAAAGGCAAATTTCTATACAAATGTAAAATATTATCCTGAACGAGATGAAGCTTTTGTAAGTCTGAAAAATAATATCTCACCGCAATTTTATTTTTCTTATCAGGACAAGATTAAGAATACATCAGCATTTGTAGTCAATACCAAAACCAATGAAATTAACCCGTTCCTGCTTTATAAAAGCGCAAATACTCTTAAAAAAGAGAACGAAGCCAATGCAGTAAAGTATGAAAAGGCAAAACAGGAAGTCGATCAGTTTTTAAATCAACTTAAAACCTTTGGGAGTTCTTATGTTTTAAACTACGATGATTTTGAATATGTCAATGTTTCAAACCACCCGTTATTGAACAGATTTGGAATTGGTGGAACTACCTATGCCATCGGTAAGTTCTGTAACTATAGCGGTGGTTCTGTCTTAGCCGTTGGTGTAACACAAGACCAATACCAAATAGAGCTTATCAATCTATACTATGATGCCAGTGGTGTAAAAGTTACTCGAAATAAACTGGGTACCACTCAAAATGTTAATGGTATAACGACTCAAATTGCAAAGGTTCGGGTCACCAGAAATAGCTTAGACAACACAAAATACACCTTAACCGTAGATGATGGTAAGAAAACAGAAGTCAAATTAACCAGTAATTGCAACCTTTAATATTCTAAAACACAACTTAAAACTTATATCATGAAAAACACACTCTTAATCTTAGCCATTTTAATAAGCAGCCCGTCAATAGCTCAAATTGCCTACGGCAATCAAGTTGGTAAAAAAGAAGTTAAAAAGGGCATAGTCGTTTTTGAAAACAAGACAGATGAAAAAGGGAATACCACAATAGGTTTTACAATGAACGGCCTTCCCGTTGGTGGACAAATGATCGTAAACACGAAGGGCGAAACATTTTATCAGACACACAACAAAAAACATCAATTAGATGGCACGCAAATTATAATGAATAAAAACACCGGTAGTATTGAACTCTATACGTACCGTCAGGATTTAAAAAACGGGCCCGCTTTTAGAATAGATAATGGCAAGATCGCCTGGCATAGACAATACGAAAATGGAAATGCTACAGACAAAGACTATGAGGTTAATCACAGTGCAGACTATTACACCAATCGTAATTCTGCCAGCTTTGAAGGTTTTACTATGGAAAAGTATAAGTCATCTTACGCAATCGGTTTTTTTGCGTATGGTAAAAGAGCTTACCCCATAATTCATGTTTGGAATGAAGGTGGCTCATATTACGGACAATGTATTCAAGGCCAGCGAAAAGAATTTGGTGTCTATTTTTACGACGATGGCAGCAAATACATTGGCGCATGGCACAACAATTATAAAGAAGGGTTAGGCTTTAAACTGGACAAAAATGGTGAAGTTATTGAAAAAGGCTATTACAAAAAGAATGTGTTGAATATTTCAATTTAAATCAAAAGTCATGAAAAAACGGTCCATTTACCTTTTCATTTTATTCATAGTTTTTAGTTTAAATCTTTCTGCTCAAAAAGACTTTAATACCTATTACAATCAATTTTTAAATGGGTATGATACCAATAATTTGTCTGAAATGAAAAGTGGAAGTGAAAACTTGATGGTTCATTTTTCAGACGAATTTGCAGGGTTTTACCTTAATGCCTATTATCAAATCCTGGCTGGCGATCTTGAAAAAGCTCAAAAAGCTAACAATCAGGCTATGAATATTCAACCCTTATTGCAGTATCCATACTTGACTCAAGCCTATATTGATTACTCAAAAGGCAACACTTCTGATGCAATGCAAAATTTAGAATGGGCATCTCAACTCAATACTTTTCAAAATTCACAAGACATTATAGATGATATATCTAAAATTGAATCTTTCACCAAAAAAGACTTTTCAGCTTTAAAAACAAAGTGGAAAAGTTATTTTGAAACCAAAAAGACAAATACAGCAAAAGCCTCAGAATTAGACATATGTGTCAATGGAATTATAACCCAGGGCAAGGTCTGTACATCTCTCAATCAATTGTTTGCTTATTACTCAAGTTTACCCAACCCTAACCCAATATTCAAAAAAATACTTCCAAATTTAAAAGCCATTACCCTCTATTATCAAGGTCAAACTAAAGCAAGTCAGCAAGAATTTGAACGATTTATTGATTTGAGCCGAAACGAGACTAAATTGTATTGGCGAAGAAGTCATGCTTTGAATTTTCTATCTGTAGTTAAAGACAACGCCTTAAATACACGTGGCGCACTATTGGATATAAACGAAGGCTTAAAAACCTATAGTAACCTTAATTATTCTTCCCTGCAACAAGCCAATATAGTTTTACACAAAATGAATGTATTAAGCAGGCTGGATGCTAATAAAGATGATATTGTTGAAACTGCAAAGGAACTGGAACAAATTGCAAATCACATTGATAACGATTATTTTAGAGCAAAAGCTTACGGGACTATAGGTGCTGAAAACTTTTTTAGTCGCGACCCTCAAATCAAACAAAAGGCAAGAGATTATATCCTGAACGCGTACAACATTGCCAAACGAATTAATGACCAGGAGTTACTCAACAATACCAAAAACAACTATGCACTGATAAGAGCCGAACAAGGCTTTTATACTGAAGCCAGCGAATTAATTGAAGAAATCGTTCAAACACAACTGAAAGCAAAACAATACGAAAAGGCTCAAAATACCTATAACAATCTCGGTTCAATATTTTACTTAAAAGAAGACTATATCAATGCAAATAAGCAATTTGAAAAAAGCATAGCATTGGTAGATAAAGTAAAAAAAACACTCAACGCCAGGCAGAAATTAGAATACATGAACCAAATTTCTGGAAGCTATGAATTTCTCATAATGGGATATAAGCAAACCAACGAAATTGGTAAACTTTTTAATCTGCAAGAGCAGTCCAGAAGTGGATACCTTAAGGAATTACTGGGAAGTAATATCAAAACGGCTCGTCTGGCTGATGCTAAATCCATGTTGAAAAATGATGAGCTATTGTTGATGTATTCCCTTGGCAAACCAGGAGAAATCATCATCACAGCCATTACAAAAAATAGCGCCGAGATACGCTACAATTTCTCGTTAGATCGTTTAATTCAAATTAAAAAAGCTTATACCGATCGTATTAAAAAAGTACCGCCAGAATTAAATAAATACATGCAAAACTTCAACGTGGATTACGTCAATGGCAAGTTGGTACAATTTAGCAATAAAGAAAAAAATTATAGCAAAGAGGACTTTATTACATTGGTCGAATGGACAAGAGAAGTGTTAGAAAAGTCTGATCAGCCAGATATACAACAACCACTAAACGACTTTATGCGCTTTTGGTACGATTTGACCTTAAACCCCGTAAAAGATCTGACGGACAAATACAAAAACATTATTATTTCAGTCTCTTCTGAGTTAAATTATTTGCCGTTTGAGGCTTTTAAAACACCACAAAACAAGTATTTCATAGAAAATCATAATGTAAAATATATTCCTAATGTTAGTGTTTGGCAATACATGGCAAGTCGAAATTATTCTGCTAACCGAAAGTCTGTAATTGCATTTGGAGGTGCCCAATACCAACCATCGGGTAATGTAAAGGCTACAGCACGAAACATTGAAGATTTTTACAAAATTTCAGATGCAGTACAGAAAAAAATAGACAAAGGAATCTTTAATTTTAAATCCGAACTGGAGGCAATTGGCTTTGGAGGCGCAAATTACTTAGCAGGTACGCTAAAAGAGGTGCAATACATAGGCACATTGGCGAAAGATGCTAAAATAGTAACCGGCATGGAGATGACAGAAAGTGATTTTAAACGACGTGACCGTTCTGGAGAATTAGCTGATTATAAATACCTTATTATTTCAACACATGGCTTTACGGGAGATATTATCCCGGAATTTAGTGGTTTAATGTTTTCACAACCCAATGGAGGTGATGGTAATGAAGATACCTTTTTACTTGCCCCGGAAATATCTTCCTTAAATTTAAAAACAGATTTAGTCATTATGAGTGCATGTGATACGGGTATCGGCAAACTCTATGGTGGTGAAGGTATAAATGGTTTAAATACTGCTTTTCTCACCGCAGGATCCAACTCCACAATGCTTTCCTTATGGCCAGTAGATGATTCGGGTACTGCAATTACCATGCAATTGCTTTTTAAGAATATCATTCAAAATAATCTACAACCAGATTATACGCTAAATGAAATTAAACGCGCCTTTATAAAAGGTAATTTCGGCGAGCGCGGAAAATCACCAAAACTTTGGGCGCCGTTTTTATACAACGGCATATGATATATAGGTAAAAATAAAGACTACCCAAGTGAGTAGTCTTTATTATACCATTTCAATTTGATTTTAGCTCACTAAATCTTTCTGGTTTCTAAACACCAATTCATCATTAAACTGATCTAATAATATTATGCTGTCTGCTGTCACTTTTTGGGCTAAAATTTCTTTGGACAATTTGTTAAGTACTTCCCTTTGAATTACTCGCTTCACAGGTCTTGCGCCGTATTGTGGGTCGTAGCCTAATTTTGCCAGATATGATTTGGCTTCATCTGTCGCATCTAAAGTAATGCCTTTTTTCATTAACATTTTTTGTAATACCTTCAATTGTAAATCTACAATAGATTTAATATCCTGAGAACTTAAAGGTATAAACATAATGATGTCATCAATTCTATTCAGAAATTCTGGTCTGACACTTTTTTTCAATAATTCCAGTACACCCCCTTTGGCGGCTTCCATAGCTGTGTCTACATCGCTTAGATTATCATACTTTTCCTGAATGATATGGCTTCCCATATTTGAGGTCATGACAATTATGGCATTTTTAAAATCTGCAACGCGACCCTTGTTGTCGGTTAATCGACCTTCATCAAGAACCTGTAACAAGATATTGAAAGTATCCGGATGGGCTTTTTCTATTTCATCCAACAACACAACAGAATAAGGACGACGTCTTACTGCTTCTGTTAACTGGCCACCCTCATCATAACCAACATATCCCGGAGGCGCACCAACCAATCGACTAACAGAATGGCGCTCCTGATATTCACTCATATCTATTCTGGTCATGGCGTTTTCGTCATTAAACAGATACTCTGCTAAGGCCTTGGCTAATTCTGTTTTACCAACACCGGTTGTTCCTAAAAATAAGAAAGAGCCTAAGGGTTTCTTCTCATCCTGGAGTCCGGCACGGCTTCGTCTTACAGCATCACTCACCGCCTGGATAGCTTCCTCCTGCCCTATGACGCGTTTGTGCAATTCATCTTCCAGGTGGAGAAGCTTTTCACGTTCGGTTTGTAACATTTTTGTTACAGGGATACCTGTCCATTTGGCAACGACCTCAGCTATATCTTCATAAGTGACTTCCTCTTTTATCAGGCTGTCTTTGCCTTCATTGTCTTCAACCTGTTTTTGATATTTTTCAAGCTCTTCCTGTGCATTTTTAATTTTCCCATAGCGTATCTCGGCTACTTTACCGTAATCACCTTCCCGCTCTGCACGCTCAGCTTCAAGTTTAAACTGTTCAATATCTGTCTTTATCTTCTGGATATTGTCCACCAAATCCTTTTCGGTTTTCCATTTGGCATTTAAGGCATTCCGCTCCTCTTTCAATTCAGCGAGGTCTGCTTTAAGCAATTTGAGTTTAGCTTCATCTTTTTCGCGTTTGATGGCTTCAATTTCAATCTCTAATTGTCTTATTTTTCGGTCTAAAACATCTAATTCTTCTGGCTTAGAATTGATTTCCATACGCAATTTAGAGGCAGATTCATCCATCAAATCAATAGCTTTATCCGGTAAAAACCTATTGGTGATATAGCGCTGAGACAATTCTACCGCACCAATAATGGCTTCGTCCTTGATACGTACTTTATGGTGAGCCTCATATTTCTCTTTAATCCCACGAAGTATTGAAATCGCAGATTCGGTATCCGGTTCATTCACCAAGACTTTTTGGAATCGACGCTCAAGAGCTTTATCTTTTTCAAAATATTTTTGAAATTCATCTAAAGTCGTTGCGCCTATGGCTCTGAGTTCACCTCGGGCCAGTGCGGGCTTGAGAATATTGGCGGCGTCCATGGCACCCTGACCGCCACCGGCACCAACTAAGGTGTGAATTTCGTCTATAAACAATACGATTTCTCCATCACTTTTGGTAACTTCCTTAATCACAGATTTTAATCGTTCTTCAAATTCTCCTTTATACTTTGCTCCTGCAATCAATGCACCCATATCAAGATTGTAAATCTGCTTTGATTTAAGGTTTTCCGGAACATCACCCGCTATAATTCTATGGGCCAGACCTTCTGCAATGGCGGTTTTTCCCGTCCCGGGTTCACCAACCAGCATAGGATTATTCTTGGTTCGTCTGGACAGAATTTGCAAAATTCGTCTAATTTCCTCATCTCGACCAATTACAGGGTCCAGTTTGCCTTCTTCAGCTAACTGGTTAAGATTTTTGGCATACTTGTCTAATGAATTGTAAGTATCTTCTGCAGTTTGTGACGTCACTTTATCGCCTTGACGCAATTCCTCAATGGCAGATTTTAAAGCTTTTTCTGTAACGCCCTGATCTTTTAAAATTTGGGAAACTTTAGAATTACTTTTAAAGACCGCTAAAATTAAATGTTCTACAGAAGCATACTCATCTTGCATCTTTTTAGCAATGATTGGTGCTTCATTTAGAGTTCGTCCCGCTTCGCGTGAAAGCATAATATCACTACCTGATACTTTAGAAAAACTCTTTATGGTACTGTCCAGAATATCGGTAAATAGCTTTTGGTTCACACCTAATTTCTTGAACAAAAACGGCAGAACGTTTTTATCGACCTCGAGAATAGCTTTAAAAATGTGCTCGTTTTCGATTTGCTGATGCCCGAACTCCTGCACAAGTTGTTGTGCTTTGGAAATTACTTCCTGGGCTTTTATGGTAAATTGATTTGAATTCATTTTCTTTGTATTTTAAATTCAACTAAGGTGAGTCAAAAGCTATACCTTTGTAATAAATTGACATTTTGTCTTACAATTTAAGATTTTTTAAGACAATATGGCATTAAATTTCTATTTAATATGGGGTTTTTCAATAATCTATTTGGCTCTAAACAAGAGCAACAGTCTTTAGACTGGAAAGTACTGGACGATAAAGGTCAAATTGACCATGCCATTGAAGTTTCCAACGAAAAACCGGTTGTGATATTTAAACACTCTACCCGCTGTGGTATTAGTCGTATGGTGCTGAATCAATTTCAGAATAACGCTGAATTTGATGAAAATGAAGTGCTTTTGCTTTATTTAGACCTTTTAGCCCACCGGGATATTTCAGATGAAATTTCAAATCGATTTGGGATCATTCATCAATCTCCACAGATGATTATTTTAAAAGACGAGGAAGTTGTTCATCATTCTTCACATTCTGCTATAGTCCCTTCTGTAATTGATCAAATTTTAAATCACACTCAAGACTAAGCTTAGACTATATAATATGCAATTACTGCTTTACATACTTGTTTACCCATTTATTTGGCTCATTTCTATTTTGCCTTTTAGGCTTTTATATTTTTTATCTGACGTTTTATATCTTTTCATTTATAGAATATTTGGATACCGAAAAAAAGTAGTGAAATCGAATTTAAAACTTGTTTTTCCCGAGAAAAGCAACAAAGAGATTTCCAGAATCATGTCTAAATTTTATCATCATCTATGTGATATGATTTTAGAATCACTTAAATCGCTGACTGTAAAAGAGAAGGACATAAAGGAAAGATATAAGTTTACAAATATTGAACTTATTAAAGATTTAGAACAAAAACAAAAAAGCATAATGCTCATGTGTGCGCATTACGGTAGCTGGGAATGGATTTTTATTCTTCAGCGTTACGTTAATCACAGAGGTTATGCAGTTTATAAAAGGCTTGCTAATAAATATTTTGATAAACTGGTTAAGAAAATCAGAGCAAAATATGATACGCAGCTCGTTACCACCAAAGAGACATTTAAAGTTTTGAAGGAAAGGAAAGATGCCGGCGAACTGACCATAAATGGCTTTGTATCTGACCAATCTCCTAAAGCCAATAAAGCACTGCACTGGGCAAAATTCATGGGTATTACTGTGCCTATGTACACAGGAGCGGAAACTTTAGCCAAGCAGTTAGACATGGTCGTCGTTTTTTTTAGTGTAGAACGCATTAAACGTGGATTCTACGAAGTCACCTTTGAAACCATAGCTGAAGATCCAAGAGAATTTGAAAATTACGACATTACTGATAAATTTTTCAGACTGGTAGAGGAACAAATCTATAAAGCACCGGAGTATTATTTATGGACGCATAAACGCTGGAAGCACCGGGATAAAGTACCTGAAGCCTATTTGGGTAAAACAAAGGAAGATTAGCTTTGAGGACTTATGGTTTATGGGTTTATAGGGTTTATGAGTTTATGGGTTTATGAGTTTATGGGTTTATGGGTTTATAGGTTTATGGGTTTATGGGTTTATGGGTTTATGGGTTTATAGGGTAATAAATCAATTTGAAAAACCTCTGTAGCATATAAATTTATCAACTTATAGCAATTTTATCAAAATCACATTTGCTCACCGTACCCTCAATCTAATCGTTATGACTGCAAAGTTTGAGGTGAGACATTTATCACAAGAGAATAGAGATATAGAGAATAGAGAAGAAAAAATAACCACTAAGAGTTAAAGAATAAAAGCCGAGAACTAAAAACCACTAATCTATTTTACCTCTTTAGGTTAAAAGCTATATTTGCAGTCCTAATCTTATTCTATGGAATCTTTTGATGTCATCATTGTTGGTGGTGGTCCGGCCGGTGGACAAACTGCTCGTAATTTATCCAAACTTGGCTATAAAGTATTGCTTACTGAACGTTACGAGAGTTTTGAGGACAACAATTTTTCCAGCGCCGGAATGACCCTGGTTCCTCTTGAAGAGTTTCAATTACCTGAAAGCGTCGTTGGTGCGTATTGGAAAAATCTGGTGATTCAATGCACAAAAGATGAATATAGATGGAAGAGTAATGAGCGTAAAGGTGTTGTTTTAGACTTTGGAAGGTTAAGACAATTTCTCGCAGACGAATCTACTGCACACGGTGGTAAAGTGCTGATGGGACATCGTTATGTTAAAAAAGAAGTTTTAGAAGATGCTGTTATTGTTGATTTTGTCGATGCTAAAACTAAAGAAACTGTAAAGTATAAGGCAAAATTGGTTGTAGATGCCACAGGCCCGGTTAGAAAAGTCATGTATGATAACAAAGATGATCAACCCTATATGGTTCTTGGCAGTGGCATAGAATACCTTATTAAAGTTGACCAAAAGACTTACGATAAGTACAAAGACGATTTGATTTTCTTCTTGGGTCATAAGTGGGCTTTAAAGGGCTATTCGTGGATTTTCCCAATGGAAAACAGAATACTAAAAGTTGGAGCAGGAAAAGTACATATTGAAGCCAAAGACCAGGACGCCACCAACAAGACCACAAAAAAGCTCACCGAAATGGTGATCAAGGATTACATCAAAGCCAAAGATTACGAGCTGTTGGATGTTCACGGTGGAACTTTAAGATACAGCCCAAGCATAAAAGACACCTTTTTTCAGGACAATGTGGTTGCTGTTGGCGATGCGGTTTCTACAGTCAATCCTTTGGGCGGTGAAGGCATACGATACGCCATGCAAAGTGCAGATTTGGCCTGTCAACATATTGATGAATATCTTAAAACCGGAAAAAACACATTTGATAAATACCGAAAAATCTGGCGAAAACGTAACTTACTCAAATGGCAAATCTGTGAAGTGTCCAGCAAAAGGGTTTACACGAAATACACCGATGAACAGATAGAAAACAGAATGAAATTTTACCATCAGAATGCCAGCTTTGATGAAATTATCAATGCGCTGTTTAATTTTAGATTTAAAAATCTTATAAAACGTATTTTTCAAGTTTACCAGGTAAAATTTCAATATTTGGTATCCGGAAAGAAATTTTAGTCTAAAAACACCATATATTTATTTGAATTCAACAAAAAGTAGGTTTTTTTCACTGTTTATAGCTTTTATTACTCAATTAGAATTATTTTAGTTGTTTTCAACTAAATATTTCAAAATACTATGATGACAAGACTTAACTTTTCTATCAAAATACTGATAGTTTGCATCCTCTGTGGATGTTTCATGACTCCTCACAATGCAGAAGCACAAAGAAAGAAGAAAAAGAAAAAGGCGAAAACCGAAGCAACTTCAAAAGCTAAAAAAGATAAAAGCATTGAAGACCTTACAAAATCCAGTGAAAAAATCGAAGGCCTTTTTACGGTTTATCGAGACACCCTGACCGGCTCCATTCAAATGCTGGTAAATGATGATCATCTGAACAAAGAGTACATTCATTTTAACCAGGTGTCTAATGGTGTCACTGATGCCGGAAGGTTTAGAGGAGCTTATGGGTCCTCAAAGGTTTTTAAAGTCAAAAAATATTATAACAAAATTGAATTTGTCGCACAGAACACATCGTTCTACTTTGATCCTGAAAATGCGATTTCGAAATCAAAAGATGCCAATACGAGTGAGGGTGTTATGGCCAGTATAAAAATTGAAGCTCACGATAAAGATAAAGGACTTTATCTTATCAAAGCAGATGATTTATTTCTAAAAGAGACCTTTACTCAGGTTAAGCCCCCAAAATTTCCTGGTACTTCACCTACTTCTTTTACTTTAGGTAATTTGGATAAGGATAAAACTAAAATTATCCAGCTGGACAATTATCAGGATAATACGAATATCGAAGTAGAATATGTGTATTCCAGATCTTCGGTATTGAATGGTGGTTCGGATGCTGTGACCGATGGAAGAAATGTTTCCATCAAAATGTTTCACAGTTTGATAGAAATGCCTGAAAACAATTACAAGCCAAGATTTGATGACCCGAGAGTTGGTTACTTTACCACCCAGGTGGATGACCAGACAGCGACGGGCTCTATACCCTACAGAGATTTAATCCACCGATGGAACCTGGTTAAGAAAGATCCTAACGCTGAAATTTCTGAACCTGAGGAACCAATTGTGTGGTGGATGGAAAATTCAACGCCGGTGGAATGGAGAGAGACCATCAAACAAGGTGTACTGGAATGGAATAAGGCCTTTGAAAAAGCCGGTTTTAAAAATGCCATGGTGGTCAAGATGCAGCCTGATGATGCGGAATGGGATGCTGGTGATATTAATTATAACGTGTTACGGTGGACATCTTCACCTAATCCTCCTTTTGGTGGTTACGGCCCAAGCTTTGTAAATCCACATACAGGGCAGATCATTGGTGCAGATATTATGCTGGAATATGTGCATTTTACAAATCGTGTGATGTATGATAAACTCTTTGATTTGGCTCAAAATCAGAAAGCATTCGACCCTTCTGAATTTTTGGATGAAAATAAAATCCTGTGCTCTCATGGACATATCATGCACGAAAACACCTTATTTGGACAAGCGGTAATGCAGGCTGCCGGTGCATCTGATTTAGAAATGGAACGCATGAAAAAGGAAGCCATGCTGGCTCTTATCATGCATGAGGTTGGTCATACCCTTGGTCTAAATCACAATATGAAAGCCAGTCAGCTTTTCTCTCCTGAACAGTTGGCAGACAAGGAATTTATAACTGGTAAATGCCTGACCGGATCTGTCATGGATTATGCAGCTATCAATCTGACGAAAGACCGTGCTTTACAGGGACAGTATTACGATACTACCATAGGACCTTATGATGTATGGGCTATACAATTTGGCTATACGCCATTTGATTCTGAAGCTGAAAAAGAGACACTTCTGGCACGTTCTACCGAGCCTGAACTCATATTTGGGAATGATGCGGATGACATGCGTTCACCGGGAAAAGCCATCGATCCCAGAGTCATGACAGGAGATTTGTCTAATGATCAAATTGGCTATTCTTTGGAGAGAATAGAATTAGTCAACCAGATGATGGAAGACATCAAATCTAAGTTTACTCAACCCGGAGAATCGTATCAGGAATTACGACGAGCTTATTATATTTTGAGCAGCCAGCGGGCCAGAGCAACAGATGTTATTTCAAGATTTATTGGAGGGGTTTATGTTGACCGCGCTATGGCCGGTCAGGAAGGAGAAACTCAACCCTATACACCGGTAAGTTTAGAAGATCAAAAAAGAGCAATGGATGCTTTAAAAGATCATGTCTTTGCACCGGATGCCTTTGAGGCTCCAAATGACCTCTACAACTACTTGGCGATGCAAAGGCGAGGTTTTAATTTCTACAGCGGACCTGAAGATCCAAAAATTCATGAGCAGGTTTTGAGGTATCAGAAAAATGTACTGAGACACATTCTTCATCCTAATACACTGCAAAGGATTGTGGACAGTAAATTGTATGGTAATGCATACGAATTATCTGCTTTTATGACCGACCTTAACGATGCTGTTTTTAAAGCTGACATTAAAGGATCTGTAAATTCTTTCAGACAAAATTTACAATTAGAATATACCAACATGCTGATAGATATGCTGACCGACAAAGAAAGCCGCAGATATCCGCATAACGTAAAATCTATGGTTTTATACAACCTGAATGAAATTCGTTCATTGGCTCAGCCAAGCGGAGACATTGCCAGCAAAGCGCATAAACAACATTTGAGAACACTTATTGATAATGCCCTAAAGGAAATTAAATAGGTGTTCTCTAAAAATACCAAACCCTTTTAAATTTTAATATGTTTAAAAGGGTTTTTTAAGTTCCAGTATAAATGTTTGCTACTGATGACATTAAAATAATCGAGGCAGGCAAGAATGACAGATCATGAGAATCACTTTTTTTCAAAAACATTACTTTCTTCATCTCTCATAATCCATTTAAATTTTTCATTATCTAAACTGTAGGATTTTGAAATTTGCTTATTGCTTTCTTTAGAAAAAACCATTAACGTTCCCAGTCGGGTCATATCCATGTATAGGCTATCATTTATAGGCAGCAATTCGACTTTAGGGAGGTTGATATCATCATCCTGTCTTTTGTAATAGAATCTTCCATTTTCTGTCCAAAACTTTCTTGGACCATATTCGCCTTTATGTTTTTGGTACTGAGCTATGGTCTTAACTGAATCATTGGCCAATTTAAAATCAAGATGACCTAAGATATTATCTATGTATACATGCCTTGGGTTTTCTGACTTAGCTTTTATATAAAGAGCTTTGGCTTTATCAAAATGCTTATGATCGAAGGCCTCCTTTGCCTGCTTAAGATTATCGTCCAGTTTCCAAAACAAAAACGTAGGTGTACTATTCCAGTAAAAGACAGACTTTTTAAGTGCAAAAACCTCTCCATTTTCATCCTTCAGCAGTTTTGTGTAATAGGTGTAATTTTCTATAAATCCACCACCAGCGGCGTCATTTCCGGCAGGAATATAAGGTTTCATTGCCTGGTTTTTTACATACTCAATAAGCCTGTCATCTTCCAGCCAAAACGACAAGATTTGTTCGTTATTATTAGACCTGAAAGTACCTTCAAAATTTTCTAAGTCAATATCTTTTAGATTTTTACCGTCTAAAAAGTTAAAAATACTATCATAAACCCTTATCCTGTTCCTGTTTCCGGTGTATGATAATTTATACTCGTCAATAATGTTTTTAGCTTTTTCAACTTGGCCACTAAAAATTAATGGCTCAACCTTTAAATATTTAATAGATGGGTTTACCAGCTCAAAAGCGTTAAGTGCAGATATGAGCTGATCTTCAAAACCGGCTGTCATAGCCGCTACAGAAAGATTTTTCCCATTATAGGCACTTTTGTTGGTTTCAAATAGCTTTTCGGCATGATTGAAAAAAGCTTCTGTATTCTTTGTTTCTCCGTAAATTGAAAACAAAACACTGTTATAAAATTTATTGTTTGGATCTACTTCGAGTTGAAGCTTAACTTGTTTTTCCGCTTCTTTAAAGTTTCCGTAAATTAAATTTTTTTGAATTAAGACCTCTAATTGCTTTTGGAGTGGTAATAGTGATTTTGTTGCAAAAGCCTTATCTATGACATCCCTGGCTTCAAGTGTTCCGCGATTTTGAGACATGATCGCTTTTGCATCTTCTAAATAAGCCAAAGAAAATGTTTTGTCAATCCTATAAGCTTCGTCATAATTATCTTTAGCGTAAGCCTCCAGAGCTTTTAAAGAGTTGGTCATGTATTCACTTACAGGCAAGTCTATATATTGTAAAGAACTTTTCTTGTCTATTTCCGAGGCTATAAAAACACTTAATTCATCAATAAGGTTAAATAAATTAGTGCCCGAAAACACCTTTTCTTTTAAAATCTTAGCATTTGTTGCTTTTCTAATAAAGGTTTTAATCGTGAAGTTATCATCCTCTATTTTAAACTCACCATCAACATATTTATCATAAAACAGAGAAGCATCGCGAATTTTATCCGTTGTTCTGACTCTATAATTGGATTCAGGACTCAGGTTTTTATTCTGACGTAAATCTTCACTTAAGATCTTGCCAATTCCAAATTTTAACCAGGAAAACGTACTGTCTTTCTTTTGTAATTGCTCAAAGTTATAAATGGCAATACCCTCTCTAAACTCTTCTTTTGTAAAGGTTTTGGTTTCAAGGTTTCCGTATGCATTTTCAAAGGTTACATTTTTGGTTGTTGCTCCTAAATCGGTGTTTCCAAAGGCAAAAAACAATACCACACCAAGTAATATAATGTTAAAAGGAATCAGGATTTTCTCTCTAAGTTTTACGATGCCATTATTGATCCTTTCCCTGTGGTAAAGGTAGATAAGCAGTGATGGAATAATCCCGATAAACGTCCATAACATGAGGTCCACCCAATTAGGTGAAAGGTTGTAGCGGTTGAGCAACCAGTCCACAAACTGCAAGAATGTCCAGGCTGCCACCAAGTAAGCAGCTAAAATTTGAAAGGTGTTTATCCATTTTTGTTTTACGCTTTTTTCAGACATTGACCTGTTTTAATTTAGAATTTAAAAGTAGGTAATGATTTTTACATAGGCAATATGTATTGAGACTTGAGTAAAGTATCTTTGTTTTATTGATACTTCTTTGGTATATTTTTTATGTTGCTGTGGTTATCATAAGTTTTATAGATACAATAGAAAATAGAGATATATGAATAAATAATGTGGATAATACATTATTGAATCAAAATTGATTAATAAATCTACAATTATATTTTTGATGTAATGGGTAGATTTTTATCATTTATTTTTTTTATATATTTTCATAACAATATTCTAAAAGTCTGTGAGATAATTAACTCATAAAGTAAAAATAATTAATATTAAAAGAATTAATATTTTGATGATGAAAACAAATTTACCTCTTATACTATTTTCGATTCTTATAACTACGTTTAGTAACGCCCAGGAATTTATAACAACCTGGAGTGTAAATAGTACAAATACAACTTTTGAATTTGAGGCCACCACAACAGGGCCGGTTGCATATACCTGGGAAACTTTGCCGCCTGCTGCACCAGCTTCTGGCTCAGGTACTTTTCAAGGTCCTAACGTTTTAATACCTGGATTACCATCAAATAATAGTAACCAAAAAATTCTATTAAAAATACAACCGCAAAATTTTAAGAGTTTTAAATACATATTTGTACCATTTATTAATCCTTATAATCTTCAGGAAATAAATCAATGGGGTGATGTCGAATGGAACACTTTTGAAGATGCTTTTGCGGGCGCAAATGTTACTGTAAATGCCACTGATTTACCAGATTTATCTAATTGTACAAGTTTAAAAAACATGTTTGCCAATAATTTTAATTTTAACTCTGCTTTCAATATTAATTTTTGGGATATTTCTAATGTGACTGATTTATCGGGTATGTTCAAAGGTTGCTTTTTTTTCAATCAGGCTTTAAGTCAATGGGATACCCCAAATGTTACAGATATGTCCGGCATGTTTGAAGAGGCAAGATTTTTCAATCAAAACGTGGGGAGTTGGGACACGTCAAATGTTACAAACATGAGCAAAATGTTTAAAAACGCCAGTAGTTTTAATAGAAATATTGGCTTATGGAATACCTCAAATGTTACTGATATGTCAGAAATGTTTTCCTCGGATATTAATTCAGGTTTTACATCTGTGTTTAATAAGAATATTGGGAATTGGAATACTTCAAGTGTCACTGACATGTCAGGCATGTTTGATGGGGCTGTTGCTTTTAATCAAAACATTGGCAATTGGAATACTTCTAATGTAACTGACATGTCTAGAATGTTCAAATTTGCTTTACTTTTTGATCAAAATATTGGTAATTGGGATACATCAAATGTGACCAATATGTCTGAAATGTTTAAAAGAGAAATACTCTTTTTTGAAAATGACCTGCCTGAAAGCCATGCCTTTAACAACGCCAATAATCCATCTATTGAAAACTGGAATACTGCGAATGTGACTGATATGACGGATATGTTTGCCCTTGCCAATAATTTTAACCATAATTTACAAAATTGGATTTTAAATAATAATGTTCAACTCATTGGAATGCTGGACGAATCAGGTCTAGACTGTCAAAATTATTCAGACACCTTAATTGGCTGGAACAGTAATCCTTTAACACCAGACAATAAAATTTTAGGGGCTACATTTTTAGAATATACATCTAGCGCTCTACCAGCTATCAACAATCTTTTGTTTAATAAAGGATGGGGAATTTCCGGACATGACATTGTGAGCACGATTCCTGAATTTAATATCGATCCTTTTTACTGTGAAGGAGAACCTATTCCCAACTTTCCAAATGTTTCCAATGAAGGTATCAGCGGAACCTGGGGTCCTGCTTTTAATCCTAATCAAACTACAACTTATTTTTTCGCACCTGATCCAAACGAATGTGCTTTATTAACAAATATAACGGTTACCGTACTGGACGGTATAGACGCCCCAACAGGCAATAGTCAACAAACCGTTACTCAGGGCGCTACACTTAATGACCTGGTCGTGATACCTTCTAATGTCTTTTGGTACTCTACTTTACAAGATGCTTTGGACAATATCAACCCATTACCTTCAAATTTTACTGTTGAAGATGATGTCACTTATTATGCTGTTAATGATAACGGACAATGCAGAAGTCAACCCCTAGCTATTACAGTTTCTTTCGCGCTAGATCTTGTTTCCAGTGATTTTATGGCTTTAAACTATTATCCAAACCCTGTTGAAACCATGCTTTCTATTTCTAATGATTTTCCCATCAGACAGATTTACATATACAGTTTAAACGGTAAGCTTTTACTGAATAGATCCTATAATGATACTCAAATTGACTTAGACTTAAATCATTTTGCGCCATCTACTTATATTGCTGAAATAAAAACAGATGAGCAGTCTAAAATTTTTAAAATCATTAAACGGTAAGTCCTATAAAATTTATGAATTTATTTTCTTGCTTAACTTTGGATAATTCTCAAATCTTGAGCACGGCTTAAGGATTGAGGCTTTGTTTTGAGCTTACCGACAGCCTGGTCACGCCCTGAGGCATGAAAGCCCCAAAATCTAAACCTTTACCACAATACTTTCTTTTATTGACGTACTATAGCGTTGAGATAAGCGCTCCTGACGCATTTTCCAGACACGACCTAAATCCTGGCTGCCAAACTTGACTTTATGCCTGCCAATAGTTTGGTTGAGCTGATCTATATGTCGCATCAATTGTTTGTGCTTGGGGTTCTTTTTTGAAAACAAACTGAGCTGTTCTGTATGCTCCGGCTGAAGCTCCATAACCATTACGCCTGCTTTTTTGTAGTGGTACTCCGGCTTATATAATTTGTCTAAGCCCTTGATAGCATATTTTACTAAATCTATGCTGGAATTTGTGGGATATTCTGTATTTATAACTGTACTACAATGGTATTGGGGCAAATCCGGTCTGAACTTGTTAGTCCTTAAAAACACGTGTACAAGTTTGCAATGGCTGTTTTGTCTTCGCAGTTTCTCACCACAACTGATGGCAAAGCTGCTAATCCGCTCACGGATAACATCATAATCGCTATATTGCTTATCAAAGGAACGCGTTGTGGCAATGGCTTTTTTGTTGGCTATCTCTTCTAAGTCTAAGGTGGGCTTGCCTTCCAGTTCTTTTTTTAAACGGAGTCCAACCACACTCATCTGCTTACGCACCCAATCGTCCGGCAACAGGGTAAAATCATAAGCCTTAAAGGCTTGCTTAGCTCTAAGCCTATCCGCGTGCTGGCGACCTATGCCCCAAACATCGTCTATGTCAAGCCATTTTAAGGCTTTGATGCGCTGCTCTTCGGTTTGCATGACATAAACACCACCGGTCCTGTCAGCGAACTTTTTAGCAATTTTGTTGGCAATTTTGCTTAAAGCCTTAGTCGGAGCCACGCCAATACTGACGGGAATACCAGTGCTTTTATCGACTGTGGCTTTAATTTTGCGCACATAATCTTCAAATTGATAATAGTCAAAGCCTGAAAACTTTAAAAAAGCTTCATCAATACTGTAAACTTCTACATCCGGTGTAAATTGTGCCAAAGTATTCATGACTCTGTTACTCATGTCGCCGTAAAGCGCATAATTTGAAGAAAATACGTGAATGTTGTGCTTTTCAAAAAAAGGCTGATACTTAAACGCCGGTGCACCCATGGGAATACCCAGAGCTTTAGCTTCATTACTTCTCGCGATCACACAACCGTCGTTGTTGGACAATACGGCAATAGGTTTGTCCCTCAAGTCGGGTTTAAAAACCCGCTCGCAGGAAGCGTAAAAGTTATTACAATCCACAAGAGCGAATAGTTCCATATGAGCCTCTCCCTGGCCCTCTCCAAAGGAGAGGGAACCGATTTTTTTTTACATAATTAATCTTACCAAAGTTTGTAGTTCCCCCTTTGGGCCTGCCTGTCGGCAGACAGGCCCAAGGGGGCCTTTACATATTTTTGATCACGGATGTTACCACGCCCCAAATGATAAACTCGTTGTCTTCGGTGACTTTTATGGGTTTATATTTCTTGTTTTCCGGCATCAGCCAAAGGCTGTCCTTATCTACTTTTATGCGTTTTACCGTAAATTCTCCATCTATAAAGCACACCGCGATTTTTCCGTCCTGAGGTTCGAGAGATTTATCTATAATGAGCAAGTCGCCGTCGTCAAGCCCGGCACCAATCATGCTATCACCACTCACGCGACCATAAAACGTGGCATAAGGATGTTTTATGAGTTCTTTGTTCAGGTCTATACTCAGGTCTAAAAAATCATCTGCCGGACTCGGAAAACCTGCACTTATACCTTGATTGGCTAAAGGCAATGGCATACTGGACTGCAAAGCAGGTTTATAAATTTCAATAGCGGAATACAAGCATCTCATGACATCATTTTGAATACAAAAATAGGAATTATTCCTTTTATTTGGATATATTCCTATAAAGTTTAACAGATGTTGAGAGCCCCCTAACCACTGTCTGCCGACCTTTAGATTTGTAAACCAAATTTAATTGTTAAAAAAAGAAATAATGATTATGAT
>CAZQKB010000024.1:0-27628 GCA_964593755.1 uncultured Mesohalobacter sp.
TATAGATACAGGCCTCTCTGATGAGGATTTCTCTTTTGTCTGGAGTGTTGACGGGGTCGCTAATCCTGTCTTAGCCGGGGCAAGCATAGAGGCTATCTTCCCGGGTGTTTATACGGTTGAAGTTACTAATAACCTCACAGGATGCAGCATCGTCTCTAATACGGCTGAAGTCATACAAAACACACCACCTGATTTTACCCTGACAGCACTTACGCCTTCTTTTAGCGGAACTCATGTCATCGAAGTGAGCAATATCACAGGTTCCGGGGACTTTGAGTTCCAGCTCGATGATGGTCCCTGGGAGTCACTTGCGCCAGGACAGAATACCATTGTCTATACAGGACTAGCCCCTGGTCTGCATATCGTTCGGGGACGTGATCAGGGTGGCTGCGGTATCATCGAAAAATCAATCATGCTCATTGATTATCCGCCATTCTTTACCCCTAACCAGGATGGCATAAACGAAACTTGGAATATCACCAGTTTATCTGACCAACCTAACGCAAAAATTTATATCTTTGACCGGTATGGTAAGCTGCTGAAACAAATTAGCCCCGCAGGACAAGGTTGGGACGGTACTTACAACGGGAAAATCATGCCCAGCCAGGATTACTGGTTTAGAGTAGAATTCATTGAACCTACAACCATGAACCCAAGCACCTTTAAAGCGCATTTTACATTGAAACGATGATATAATAAGATTAAGTACTAAGTACAAAGATCATACAAAGTTTAAAAATGTTCTGGAACTATAACAAATACCAATCTCTTTTGAGGTTGGTTTTTTTGTTATGATAAGTCAGTATGAAAAATCAAAAAGTCTTTGTAATTTTAAACTATGAAAAATATATACAATTACATAGATGGTAAATTTGTGTCTTCTGATTCTGGGGAAACTTTAGAGAACACAGATCCTTCAATTGGTAAAGTATACGGTTATTTGCCGAAAAGCAAAAAAGAAGATGTTGAAAAGGCTGTAAAATATGCAGAGAAAGCTTTTCCCAAATGGTCTAACATGCCAATTGACCTAAGGTCGAAGATCCTATTGAAAATATCAGATGAAATTGAAAATTCATTAGAAGAATTAGCCTTAGCAGAATCTATTGACAATGGCAAACCATTAAATCTTTCCAGATCTATAGACATACCCAGAGCAGCATCAAACTTTAGATTTTTCGCTCATGCATTAACGCAGTTTTATGGGGAAAGCCATGAAAATCAAGGTTTAAAATCTATTAATTTTACTTTGCGAAAATCCCTTGGTGTTGTAGGTTGTATTTCGCCCTGGAACCTACCATTATACCTTTTGACCTGGAAAATCGCACCCGCTTTGGCTGCAGGGAACTGCGTTATAGCCAAACCTAGTGAAGTTACACCTATGACGGCTTATCTACTTTCAAAAATTTGCAAGAAAGCAGGATTACCTGATGGTGTTTTAAATATTATCCACGGCTTAGGACCAGAAGTTGGTCAGGCTATAGTAGAACACCCAAAAATAAAAGCGATATCATTTACCGGCGGAACTAAAACAGGAGAACATATAGCCAGAACAGCTGCGCCAATGTTTAAAAAGCTGTCTCTTGAATTAGGCGGCAAAAATCCTAATCTCATTTTTGCAGATTGCGATTATAAAAAAATGCTGGAAACTACAATAAGATCCTCGTTTGCTAATCAGGGACAAATCTGTCTATGTGGATCAAGAATTTTTATTGAAGAAAGTATATACGACAGATTCAAAAAAGATTTTATAGAAAAAGTAAGTCAGTTAAAAATTGGACATCCTGTTAGTGATAATCTCAATCTTGGTGCATTGGTTTCTGAAACGCATTTCCAAAAAGTGCAGTCATATGTTGAAATGGCAAAAAATGATGCCAATTCGGATATCTTATATGGAGGCGATAGAATTATTTTAAAAAAATACCCAAATGGGTTTTATATGAAGCCATGTATAATTGAAGTCAAAGACAATAACTGCAAGTTGAACCAGGAAGAAGTTTTTGGCCCAATTGTAAGTATTATGCCTTTTAAAGATGAAGAAGAGGCTTTAACTATGGCAAATTCAAGCCTTTATGGACTTTCTGCAACTATTTGGACACAGAATCTTAACAGGAGTATGCGTATGAGTCAGGAAATTGAAAGCGGTATAGTTTGGATAAATACATGGCTGAACCGGGACCTCAGGACACCATTTGGCGGCACAAAACAATCTGGTGTTGGTCGTGAGGGTGGTTTTGAAGCCCTCAGATTTTTTACTGAGCCTAAGAATATTTGTATAGAATATAGTTAGCTCTAAGATTCAAGACATTAAAGCATAAAAAAAGTGCTTCAAAATTGAAGCACTTTTATAATATAAGTCTCAAATGAATTTAAGATTACTTTCCTTCGTTCATTTTATCTTTAAGCGCTTGAAGTTGAGCATTTGCATCACCTAAAGTTGCTTTTTTGTCTTCTTTAGCTTTTGCTTGTGCCTGCTTAACTATCTTCTCTTCTTCCTGTCTATGGATTGATGTGTGAGAAGCTACTACTCTCTTGAATTCTTTGTTAAATTCAATTATGATAAATTCTGCTTCTTCACCCTTCTTAAGTTTTGAACCATCTTCTTTTTCTAAGTGACGATTTGGTACAAAAGCAGTTACATCTTCATTAAAGTTTATCGTAGCCCCTTTATCAACAATTTCGCTGAGTTCTGCAGTATGTTTAGTACCTACTGCAAAATCTTTAGAATATTTGTCCCAAGGATTAGTTTTAGTCTGTTTGTGACCTAAACTTAATTTTCTGGCTTCAACATCAAGTTCAAGAACAACTACATCCAGCTCATCACCGACTTTACAGAATTCTGATGGGTGCTTTATTTTTTCTGTCCAGGATAAGTCTGAGATATAAATTAATCCATCAATACCTTCTTCAAGTTCAACAAATACACCAAAGTTTGTAAAGTTTCTTACAGTACCTTTGTGATTAGACCCAACTGGATATTTTGTTGTAATATCTGTCCATGGATCTGGTGTCATTTGTTTGATACCAAGAGACATCTTTCTCTCTTCACGATCTATAGATAATATTTTAGCTTCAACTTCGTCACCAACTTTTACAAAATCCTGTGCAGAACGTAAGTGTGTGCTCCAGGACATCTCAGAAACGTGAATTAATCCTTCTACGCCTTCTTCAACTTCAACAAAAGCACCATAATCTGCAAGAACAGTCACTGTACCTTTTACTGTATCACCTGGTTTAAGGTTTTCATCAAGAGCCTCCCATGGGTGTTTGCTTAGTTGTTTTAAACCTAATTGTATACGAGTTTTGTCCTCGTCAAAGTCTAAAATAACGACATTTAATTTTTGATCCAATTCAAGAACTTCGTTTGGATGATTGATTCTTGACCAAGATAAATCTGTGATATGGATTAATCCATCAACACCACCAAGATCAACAAATACACCATAAGAAGTAATATTTTTCACAACACCTTCCAGTACTTGTCCTTTTTCCAGCTGACCAATAATTTCTTTTTTCTGTTCTTCGATATCTGCCTCGATAAGAGCTTTATGAGAAACAACTATGTTTTTGAATTCATGATTTATTTTTACGACTTTAAATTCCATAGTTTTACCTACATAAGCATCGTAATCTCTAATTGGTTTAACATCAATTTGAGAACCAGGTAAGAATGCTTCGATACCGAATACGTCTACAATCATACCTCCTTTTGTTCTGCACTTAACCAATCCATTTACAATAGTGCCATCGTCATGAGCTTTGTTTACACGCTCCCATGCCTTAATCACTCTTGCTTTTCTGTGAGAAAGAATAAGTTGACCCTCTGAATCTTCTCTTACATCTATAAGAACGTTTACGGTGTCTCCTACTTTTAAGTCCGGGTTATATCTAAATTCATTCAAAGAAATAACGCCTTCACTTTTTGCATTGATATCTATAATGGCATCATCATCAGTTATATTGATCACAGTACCTTCTACAACATCATTGTCTAAAGTTTCAACAAAATTTTCTTCTACTAATTGCTCAAAAGTTTGAAGCTTTTCATCATCCACTTCTTCGATACCTTCTTCGTACCTATGCCAATCAAAACTTTCTAAAAATTCTTCTGGATTTTGTTGTTGTGGAGATTCTTTAACTTCCTTTTCTTGAGTTTCCTCAGAAGCCTCAGTAGTTGGAGTCGCTTCTTTTTGTGTTTCTTGAGCTTCTAATTGCTCGTCTTTTTTGGTTTCTTCAGCCATTGCTGATTTAAATTTGTATCTTATTTGTAGTGGAAATTATGCGTACAAATAAGAGTGTTAATAATTGATTCTTTAAATCCTCTTAGATTCCACTAGCGCTAAAAGGATTGCAAAAGTACAATTATTTTTTGAAAACCAAGACTTTGGAGCAAATAAAGCTTAAGTATAAATAAATTCTTTTAGTAGTTATAAATCTTCCTCATCGTCGTCATCGTCCTCGACTTCAGTATCACGTTTTTCAATATCGACAATTGATTCGTTGAAGTCGTCGTCTTCATAATCATCTTCATCAAAATCTGCCATAGTCACCTCTAGTTTGGTACTGATTTTTACCAGATAAACCGTATCTTCTGTTTTGACTTCTACAGCTTCAATAGATTCATTTCTTGCATTTTTGAATTTGATGATATGTTTATCATCATAACCATCCGGGTATTTTTCAACCAGAAGGGATAAAATTTCAGGGGTGAGTTTTTTATAGTCAACGATAATACGTTTCATGCTTGTAAGATTTTTTCAAACTTAATCAAAGCTACTAAATTTCAAAATTATTTCGTACTTATTTTGAAGGCTTTTTCAATTGTAACTAATGTATCACAATTTTTTACATATATAGCATAATCTTTACTTTCCAAATTCTTTTCGATCTGATAAAAATTGCAGGGCTTTTTTCTTTGTAGACTTTCAGAAAAATTTACATCACCGTCCTTTAAAAAAACCTCAACAAGACTGGTATCGATATTTTGATCATTAAAAAATTGAAAGGCGTTTTCACTAAAGACTCTTTGCTTAGTCTTTAAAGTTTTTAACACCCTATCATTTGGCAGATAGTCAAAACTTACGTCTTTTTTACCAAAGATTAGCTTAACGAAAATAATTCCTATGATAAGGCCGACTGCAAAAAAGGCTATTCTTTTTTTTAAACTCATTTCTAAAATATCAATAAATTGGGATCTCTATATGACAAATCAAACCAATCTGCCACAGATTTACTTGTGAGTACACCATGGTAAAGGTATAATCCATTTCTCAGACCGACATCAAACCTAAGTGTATTTTCTAAACCTCCTTTTTCGCCTATATCTAAAAGGTAAGGCGTAAACATGTTACTTATTGAAACAGAAGACGTTCTGGCATATCTGGAAGGTATATTGGGTACACAGTAATGGACCACATCATGCTTTACAACGATAGGATCTTCATGAGAGGTCACTTCTGAGGTCTCTACACAACCTCCCATATCTATACTTACATCAATGATTACCGCACCTTTTTTCATTTGTTTCACCATATGTTCCGTCACAAGAATTGGCGATCTATTTACACCTCTTACAGCGCCAATTAAAACATCTGCTCGTCTCAATGCCTTGATCAGGTTTTTAGGTTGTAAAGTAGATGTGGAAATTTGCTGATTGAGGTTAGTCTGAATATGTCTTAATTTGGTAAGTGAGCTATCGAAAACTTTTACGTTTGCTCCTAGGCCAAGCGTTGCCCTTGCTGCAAACTCACCAACTGTGCCTGCCCCTAAAATTACAACTTCTGTTGGTGGAACACCACTGGTATTGCCAAACATAAGTCCATTGCCATATTGAGAGCTTGAAAGGATTTCTGAAGCGATTAAAACGGAAGAAGTTCCTGCAATTTCACTCAAAGCTCTAACAGCAGGCATGCCACCGTGCTCATCCTTTATAAATTCAAAAGCCAAAGCTGTTACCCTTTTTTCAGCTAACTTTTGAAAAAATTCTTTTTTGCGCATCTTTAGCTGAAGCGCTGAAATAAAAATAGAATGCGGGTTAAGCATTTCTATCTCCCTGAAACTGGGCGGTGAAACCTTTAGAACAATTGGACATGAAAATATCTTTTCCCTGTCTGTGACAATTACTCCACCAGCTTCACTATAATCTCTGTCTTCAAAACCTGCATGGATTCCTGCTTTACTCTCTATATACACCTCATGTCCGTTTGCTGTAAGGGCATTCACAGAATCCGGTGTTAAACATATTCTCTTTTCATCTTCTGAAGTTTCTCCTGGCAGGCCAATGATCATGGCACTTTTGCTTTTTGTAACTTCAAGCATTTCTTCCTGAGGAAGCAGTTCATGTTTCGTAAAAGGCGTTTGTGATGACTGCATTATAATAATCTTAAATACAAAAATACTAATAAGAACTGTGTATTGAAATTATAAATTAAAAATTATCAAATCTTATTTTTTATTAATATTGTCAGTTATTAAAATCAAAGGCCGTACAAAACTCTAAAGCTTTATATTGCAGATTATTTTAAAAAATTAATTCTTACATTAATGCCACAGGATTTATTTCATTTTGAACTTTCTGAAAGAAAAGTACTTCTGAGGTTTATAGACCTTTTAGTTTTATGTACCTGTATTGTAGGCATGAATGCGTTTTTTGAAAAAACCTATATTTACTATTCTGAAAAATTTCCAATATGGTTAGGCTGTTATCTGGCTTATTTTCTTTTTTTCGGAACAGTATTTGAACTTTATGTTTTAAAAAAAGCAGAATCAAGATTTATAGTCTTTAAAAATCTATTTTTAAGCTTAACTACAACAATTCTGTTATTTCTTCTTACGCCTTACATAACTCCTGTACTTCCTCAAAACAGATCTGATATTCTATATCTTTTTATTGCAAATCTTATTTTATTGACCTTATGGAGGTTTTCTTATATCACTTTTATCACAGCACCTAGATTTTACAAACATGTCATTTTTATTGGGGAAAATTTCAATGTGGATGAGATTGTAAGTGAGATCCATAGACATGATAAAAACTATCATATCATTGGATATATAGATACTAAAAACAAAACAAAAACAAAAACAAAAATAAAATCCTTTTCCTTAAAGGACTTAGATGAAGTTTTTGACGTTAATTATATTAGCGAAATCATTGTTGCCAACTCTTACAAGGGCGTTAATGAAGACCTCTACAAATACCTTGCTCCACAGCTTAAAAAAGGTATACCTATAAAACCGTATTATAAAGTATATGAAGAAGTGACTAAGAAAATTTTACTTAAAGATATAACCTCTAACTTTTATGTATATTTTCCTTTCAGTCGAAGTAATCAAAATAAATTATACTTGATATTAAATCGGTTGGTTGATATTTTGGTTAGCCTCGTTGGAATTGTAATCATGTTAATCTTAATTCCTGTCATTGTTTTAATAAACTTGTTTTTTAACAAAGGAAAACTTTTTTATAAGCAGGAAAGAGTTGGCAAATTCAATTCGACCTTTACGATTATCAAATTCAGAACTATGGTAAAAGATGCTGAAAAGGATGGTGCTAAATGGGCTATTAAAAATGATTTTAGAGTTACGCCTTTCGGAAAAATTCTCAGAAGATGCAGAATTGATGAACTACCTCAATTTTTGAATATATTAAAGGGTGAAATGAGCCTTATTGGACCAAGACCCGAAAGACCTGAATTTATTGAAAGCTTAAAAGAGGCTATTCCTTTTTACGAAACAAGACATATTATAAAGCCTGGACTGACGGGCTGGGCTCAGGTCAATGCAAAATACGCTACGTCACAAAACGAAAGTCTAGAAAAATTGCAATACGACCTGTACTACATCAAGGAAAGAAGTTTATACCTTGACTTTAGAATAATTGTAAAGACATTTTCAACTATTATATTCTTCAGAGGACACTAGTTGTTTTGGAAACAAACTTTTTATAAGTCAGGTTTAAGAATTTGATCTTTTAGCAAGTGTCAGCTTTGGTAGCCATAACCTTTAAGCTTTTTTTCATTGCTTCTCCAGTTTTTTTCAACTTTCACGTATAAGTCTAAGAAAATCTTCTTTTGAAAAAACTTTTCTAAATCTTTCCTACTTTCTGTACCTATTCGAGTTAGAGCTTTACCCTGATGACCAATTATAATTCCCTTTTGGGTTTTACGCTCAACTATAATGGTCGTGTTAATATTAATGATATGGTCTAATTCTTCAAAGGCTTCTGTCTGAACTTCTACGCTATAAGGCACCTCTTTTTTATAGTGCATGAGTATCTTTTCTCTAATAACCTCATTGACAAAAAAACGCTCGGGCTTATCTGTTAAGCTATCTTTAGGATAAAACGCCGGTGATTCCGGCAGGTGATTCAATATTTGCTTGAAAACCTCTTCTACTCCAAAATTATTAAGTGCTGATATAGCAAAGACTTGAGCATTGGGAAGTTTTTCAGACCATGATTGTACCGTCTCAATTACAGCTTCTTCATTACTCTTATCAATTTTATTGACCAGAACTAAAATAGGTATTTTTGACTTAGAGACCTGATTAAAGATGTCTGCATTTTTAGGCTGCTTCTCTCCTACTTCAACCATATACAAAATCACATCGGCATCATCTACTGCTGAATGCACAAACTTCATCATTGCATTTTGAAGTTCATATGCCGGCTTTATGATTCCTGGGGTATCGCTAAAGACAGCCTGAAAATCCTCACCATTAACTATACCTAAAATCCTGTGTCTGGTCGTTTGTGCTTTAGATGTTATGATTGAGAGTCTTTCGCCTACAAAAGCGTTCATCAATGTAGATTTCCCTACATTTGGATTACCAATTATATTTACAAATCCGGCTTTATGGTTTGGTGCTTTAGGATTGAGGTCCATAAATTTTTTCAAATAAATCTTTATATATAGCTTTTATTTCTCTTCGCTTAAGTTTCATTGTCGGTGTTAAATGCCCGGTTTCAATACCCCATTCTTCAGCCGTAAGCTCAAATTTCTTTACCTGTTCCCACCTTCCAAAAGCTGAATTGTAATGGTCTATTTCTTCCTGATATCTATCTATCACAACTTGTTGAGAAACCAGGTCTTTTCTGTTTTTAAACGTTACTTCATGGCGATGAGCCCATTCTTCCAAAAATTCAAAATTAGGTTGAATAAAGGCAGCCGGCATCTTTTGTCCTTCACCAATCACCATGATTTGTTCAATAAAGCGGGATTGTTTCATTTTATTCTCTATAAGCTGCGGTGCGACATACTTACCTCCTGAAGTTTTAAACATCTCTTTTTTGCGATCTGTTATTTTCAAGAACCCTTCAGCATCTATTTCTCCTATATCACCAGTATGGAAATATCCATTTTTTAAAACTTCATCTGTCTTTTCTTTATCTTTATAATACCCCATCATGACCTGTGGACCTTTGACTAAAATCTCTCCATCGTCTGCAATTTTCACTTCTGATTCAGGAATTGGTTTTCCTACAGTACCTATTCTAAAGCCTTGGTTCCTTTCATCATTTACTGCTACAACGGGCGAAGTTTCTGTCAAACCATAACCCTCCATAACTTTTATATCTGCCGCATTGAAAACTCTGGCTAACCTAGGCTGTAAAGCTGCACTTCCTGAAGCAATCACCTTCAGATTTCCGCCAAGTGCCTCCTGCCATTTGCTGAAAATAAGCTTTCTTGCGATTCCTAGTTTCTTTTCATACCACCAGCCGTTCTCATTGTAAGGTTGAAATTTCAATCCCAGATCAACTGCCCAGAAGAACAGCGCTTTTTTGACCCCTGTTAAATCAGCACCTTTAGCTATGATTTTATCGTAAACTTTTTCTAATAGTCTAGGAACAGCAGACATGACATCCGGATGAACTTCCTTGAGGTTATCACTTATGGTTTCAAGCGATTCTGCGAAATATACGCTCACTCCACAATATTGATACATATATTGAAGCATTCTTTCATATATATGACAAACCGGAAGAAAGCTTAATGCTTTGGCCTGTCCTAAATCAAGAGGCAGTCGGGTTGCACTATTTATTGCATTACTGGTAATGTTTTTATGAGACAACATAACGCCTTTAGGTCTTCCCGTTGTACCTGAAGTATAAATCAAGGTGGCTAAATCGTTTTCGGTTACAGCATCCATACGCTTTTGAACCTCTTTTTGTAGAGATTGATCGTCGCCCATGTCCAGGACTTCATTCCAGCTTTTTGCATTTTTAATATCGTCAAATGTGTAAACTTCTTTTAGAGATTTGACCTGATCTTTAATAGCCATTACTTTATTATAAACTTCCTGATCTGATACAAAACAGAAAATAGATTCACTATGGTTTAAAACATAAGCGTAATCATCCTCCGAAATGGTTGGATAAATAGGTACATCCTGCGCACCGGTTTGCATAATACCAATATCAGTAACGTTCCATTCTGTCCTGTTGTTAGTAGAAATAATGGCTATCTTATCATTTGGTTGTACGCCTAACTTAATAAGCCCACGGCTTAAAGCATTAGCTTTATCTATGTACTGCTTTGTTGAAAGTGACTTCCACTGGCCATTGTATTTTGTAACTAGTGCATGCTTAAGATTGTATTTTTCCAGTTGATAATAAGGAAAATCGAAAAGACGCTTAACTGCTTTCATTTTTCAAGATGTTTAATTTCGCTATGCAAAATATTAATTTAATTAATATTAAACTAATTTTTGATTAACATTTGTAAGAATATCGTTGTTTTGCATTTAAACTTTTTTTATTAGAATTTGTCCTAAAGAAGATTTTTTTTAAGATTAAATATTAAATGAAGATAAAGTACTGCATTTTATTTCTACTAACATTGAATATTATAACTTTGGTTGAGGCTCAAAACAATAATAGTAAGACATATTTTATTCAAAAGATAGATGCTGATGTAAAAATTGATGGTGTATTAAACGAAAGAGTTTGGGACAGTGTACCTGTAGCTACGGGATTTGTTCAGTTTGAACCGGGATTTGATATACCTGCAACAGAAGAAAGGAAAACTGAAGTCAAGCTATTCTACAATGATTATGGTCTTTATCTTTCTGCTGTACTTTATGATGATCCTTCTAAAGTTATGAAACAAGTTACCCAAAGAGATGATTTTGGACAAACTGATTTTTTCAGACTGGTAATAAATCCTAATAACGATGCTCAAAACGACACAGAATTTATTGTCTTCAGTTCGGGAACTCAGGCGGACGCTTTATCTTCACCGAGTTTGGGTAGAGATTTTGGCTGGAATGCCGTTTGGGATAGTAATGTTTTGCATACTAATGAAGGCTGGCAACTCGAGTTAAGAATCCCATATAGATCACTGCGATTTCCAAGTACAGATGTACAAACCTGGGGAATTCAATTCAGAAGAAACTTCAGACGAGAAAGGTCAGAGTATGCGTGGAACCCAATTAACCCAACTAAAGGCTATTCGGGTATTTACCATGGTAAACTTGAAGGTTTGAAGGATTTAGAACCGCCTTTAAGATTAAATCTATTTCCATTCACAACAGGTATTGGCAGATTTAGCGGAACTGATACTGATACGGAACTTAAATTAGGTATGGACATTAAGTACGGAATAACGGATAATATTACTTTAGATGCTACGCTTATACCCGATTTTAGTCAAGCTAGATTTGACAACCTCGTACTCAATCTCGGACCTTTTGAACAAACTTTTGCAGAACAAAGGCAGTTTTTTACAGAAGGTGTTGAGCTATTTAACAGAGGAGACCTCTTCTTTTCAAGACGTGTGGGAAGCGCTCCTACAGGCCGGATAGATTTAGACCCTAATGAAATTGAAGTCAACCGACCGGATAATGTAGATTTAATTAATGCCACTAAAGTATCAGGAAGATTACAGAATGGTCTTGGTATAGGCGTTTTTAACGCTGTCACAGAAAGAACCACTTCAACCGTTATAGACACTATTAATCAAACAGAAAAAAATATTGTTGTAGAACCTGTGACAAACTACAATATTTTGGTTTTAGATAAACAGTTTAACCGTAATTCATCTGTAACATTAATCAATACAAATACAACACGTTTTGGAGATTTTAGAGATGCCAATGTTACTGGTGCCCTATTTGATTTACAAACCAGGGATAACACTTACAGATTGAATGGGGAAGCTAAGATATCTTACCTGAATCTTGTTGATGACTCCCAAACCGGTGTTAGCACAAACCTGAGCATTGGAAAGGTTTTTGGTAATTATCAATATAGCTTGGAGCATGATTATGCTGATGATAAGTACGACATAAATGATCTGGGACTTTTATTCAGGAATAATTTTAATAACCTGACTGCACGCTTTTCTTATGAAATTTTTGAGCCTACTGATAAACTGCAAACTTACAGGCTTTCCTTTAGGGCCAATTACAGAAGACTAGCTCGGCCTTCTACCTATACCGGCTTGAGACTGGATGCAGACTTTTTTGCAACAAACTTAAACCTGGACAGCTTCGGGTTTAATTTAGATTTTAATCCCGGTAAAAGCTTTGATTATTTTGAACCCAGAGTTGATGGCCTGTTTTTTATTTCGGAAAACTTTGTAAATCTGCGTGGTTTTATATCATCAAATTACAACAGAGTATTTGCTATAGATGTTCGTGCTAATGCCAATACTTTTATTGAAGAGAATAGAGATTCGTTTTCTTACAGGTTTAGTGTAGAACCACGGGTTAGATTCAATGATTATTTTTTTATGGTTTATGAATTTAATTTCAATAACAGGTTAAATGACAGGGGTTTTGCTGATTTCTTCGAAAATCAGCCAATATTTGGAGAACGTGACAGAAAAATTGTAGAAAACAGTATAAGAGCTAATTACAATTTCAATTCTTTTCACGGATTATCTCTACAATTTAGACACTATTGGGATAATGTGGTTTATGATGAGTTCATGTATGATTTAAATGAGGACGGAAGAGTTATTGAAGATACCAATCTGCCTAAGACTGAATTAGACTCTAATCCAGATGTCAATTTTAGTACCTGGAATGTCGATCTAAATTATGTCTGGCAAGTAGCACCAGGTAGTTTTTTGACGGTTTTATATAGACAACAATTGTTTGAAAATTCTGATTTTTCGAATTTAGGGTATGTAAATAGTCTAAATTCTCTTTTTGAGCAAAACCTTCAACATACTATTTCAATAAGACTGCAGTATTTTATCGACGTCAACGATGTCAAGAACAAATTGTTTTAGAGAAATAATTAAATATTTTACTTAATTAATATTGAAATTAACAGCTTCCTGTATCATATTTTCATTAGCGGTTATGATGTCCGGTGTTTTACCACTTTCATATGTATTCTCGTTTCTGTCCGCCAATTTTGATGTCGCTAAATATAATGTATAGTCATTGCTGAAAGCTGTATAAGGCATGAAGTAAGTCTTTTGTGAACTAAAACAACCCGTTATTCAATCGGTCTACATTTTCAGGAATTGCTATGGTATCTTTCATCATGCATCTGATCAATCTTCTAAATCGCTCTTCTAAAACCAAAAGTTTTTTAGCTACCCGGGAGCGTTCTTTCTTTTTATACTGAAGAATCGAAGACTCTTTAAAATGCTTTTCTTCAATTCGTACCATTCTGCAGTTTTCTTTAAAAACTGTGGACGATAAACATTAAGCCTGCCTTCATAGTTTAATTAATATAAATTTATTGCTCTAATTTTGAACTCCACACCGTCAAAATCATGTGTTGGAACAACGACCTAATTACAGGAGCGCATATCACCAAGTAGTCTCAGCATACACCGCTCATTGATTTTTACAAACTGTTTATATATTCATTCTATCACACACAGTAAAAATTTAAAACCATATCCTTAGAAAATTAAGCATATTAAGATGATTACAGCTTACTCATAAAAGTTATCTAACTTTTTGTATTCCTTATACTTATCATTAAAATATTAAAATTATAAGTCATGATTGAACTAAACTTTAGTATAATTTGGAATAAAATTCAAACGTTGTAGTTTAATTATAGGCTTAGTTTTGAAGAACGAATTTTACTTAAAATTATGTAAATATTCTACATAAACTTACTAATCACTTAACCACAAATACTTTAACAAATGAAAAAAATTTTATTTTTAATATTCCTATCTTTTTTGCCTTTTTTAGGGATTTCGCAGACTTTTCCGTTACACGATGTCGATGATTGCAAGCTTTTGGTTGGCGGCTTTGAACAAGAAGCTGACTATTTAGGCAGTGTTCCTAATCCCGATTCAAATGATTCAAGTGTGAATGTATCAAACATATCATATGTTGATAATCCAAATCAAAATGCTCCTGTATCCAGCGTATTCTTTTTCTTGCCCCAAAACATACAAGCAGGAACGGTCATAGACTGGTCTGCAAGATTTTATTCTGCCAATCCAGGATCTGCAGGATCAGGCTCAGGTCAGTTAAGAATTCAGTTACTAAATAACAGTTTAGGCGCCAGTTTGGTTGCCAGCTTAGGCGATTTTGACAAGGTTGGCGGTAGCTGGCAAACAGAATCAGGTACTAATGTGACCCTGTCTACGCCTGACGATGCTGCTGTAAATGCAGCTGGTGGTTTTGATGTCATTAGAATTTTCAACTCCACGGATACAAGTTTATCAAATTTAGAAGATTTATTTTTTGACAATGTAGAATTAAGCGTTAACCTATATCCGTTTTTAGCTGATGAGGATGCAGACTTACAAGCAGGCAATTCCTGGGTTTACAACAATAGACCAGGAGATAATAAATTTGAAGCCATAAGCAACTTTAATGTTACACCTACGTATAGTGTGCCCACACCTTCTACTGCCGGAAACTCTGCTACAGAAACCATTCAGGTCGCTATAGAATCAGGTTTTAGCGTTCAGAGGTATCCTATAACGCCAATAGATCCTCCTTTTTCTGGTTCAGTTTCACTTAGACTATATGTTGAGACGTGTAATTTACCATACGTTAATAACATAAGAATTGGCCTTCGTAAAGACAACGATGCTACAACATCTTACGATTCTCCAGGTTCGCTTGCAGTGAATGTTCCAGCTAATATATGGACAGAAGCCGTAATCGATTTAAATGATTTAACTCCTCCTGGATCTCCTGCAACCGGCTATAATGAGCTATTAATCATCTATGATCAGGGAGATAACGGTGCAGCTACTGGTACTAATTATTTTATTGATGCCATCCAGGTTCCTAATGGTAATTTAAGTTCAAACGATTTTGATAGCAGTCAAATAGATGTATATATGACGTCAAAAGATAATCTTAGAATAGAAGGAATTGAAAACGGTGAAGTTAAAGTACGTATGTATAATATTTTAGCTAAACATGTCATGTCTACTTCTTTCCAGGCCAATGGAAATAAAGATATATTATTAAATGAATATAATCCCGGTGTGTATTTTGTTCAAATTTTGACTGAGCGTGGTGGTAAAATCAGCAAAAAAATAATTCTGAGATAAATTAAACTTCATTACTTCAATTGAATTTACAAGGTTAAGTTTTACTAAACCTTGTTTTTTTTTACCGTTATCTGGAATAAAAAACTTAGAAAGCTCTAAACTTATCATATTCAAAATAGTTTCGTTTAACAAAAGACAATGCAGACTTTAAAACCTCACCCATCGTTTTTGAGTGCTTAAAGTTTACATCTTTTGTAAATTCAAATAATTCAGTTTTTAACCTGTCTACATTTTCAGGAATTGAAATGGTATCTTTCATCATGCATCTGATTAATCTTCTAAATCGCTTTTCTGAAACTAAAAGTCTTTTAGCAACCTGAGAACGTTCTTCCTTTTTATACTGAAGAATCGAAGACTCTTCAAGATGTTTTTCTACAATTTGCACCATCCTATAGTTTTCTTTAAAAAACTGTGGTCGATAAACATTAAGCCTGCCTTCATAATTTTGTTGGTCAAAATCTATGGCTCTTATTTTGAACTCAACACGGTCAAAATCATGAGTAGGAATAACGACATAGTTATAGGAACGCATATCACCAAGTAATCTCAACATACAGCGTTCGTTGAATTTTACAAACTGTTTGGCAATCTGCGCTTTTTCTGATGTAGTACATTCGTCCAGTTTTTCTTTGATGAATTCATCTCCTGGAATACCTACTATATGCTCTTCTATAAGCGTATCTTTATAAACAAGAAAATTTATGCGGTTAGGGGATAAAATGTGTTCAAACTCCAATCCATAAATCCTGGAAGCATCTGCCTTCTTTATGTAGAAGTAAATAAAATTGTCATTTAAGATATTTCTAATTTTAATCCTAAATGGCTTTGAATTACCAAATGTGCAGAAATCTATAGCGTCGACATTAAGATGGTCCAAGCCCTGACTTCTTCCATCGGAGTGAAGGATTGTGTATATTTTTTTTAAACTATTATCTATTTCTTCTCTTTCAAATTCCGGGTACCAGCACCTCACCCAAAGTGTGTCTTCGTCGTGTTTATCATAAACTGCTACAGAACCGGAAAACCTCAGCAGATCTTCATAAAACACGGGAATTTCAGTACTTCTATCGTACCTGATCAAATATTTTTCTAACCTTTCATTTACAGGAAAAGAAGGTTTTTTCTTAGACATTAGCCTTTGTTCTCCCATATTAAATTATTTAAGTTGATTTAAATAAAGCTTTGCGCGAACAAGGTCCTGAGGTGTGTCTATACCAAAGCTATTTTCATTGGTTTCTATCATTTTTATACTTTTTCCATACTCAAGAAAACGTATACATTCAATTTGTTCAGCCATTTCAAGGGGTTGCATTTTCATTTTAGAAAATTCTAAAATGGCCTGCTTTCTAAAAGCATAAATACCTTTATGCCTGAAATATTGAATATCAAAGGATTTGTTGCGGTGATAAGGTATTGGTGATCTGGAAAAATACAATGCAAAATTTTCATTGTTAACTATGACCTTTACATAATTTGGATTTTGAATATCTTCAGGATCATTTAAAGGTGTCATTAATGAAGCTAAATCAATTTTTCTATCGTGATCATCCTCAAAAACTTCAAGCAATGGTGATAAACTGGTTTTGTCTGTAAAAGGCTCATCGCCCTGAACATTCACTACAATATCTGTGTCAATATTTGCAACGGCCTCAGCTATTCTATCACTTCCGCAACTATGTTCTCTTTGGCTCATCATGGCTTTGCCACCATGTTTTGTAATATCATTTAAAATTTCCCGGCTGTCTGTTACTACAATAACTTCATCAAACAGTCCCGTCGCTTTTGTATTTATGTAAGTTCTGGCAATTACACTCATCCCTCCTAAATCTTGAAGTAGCTTACCCGGAAATCTGGTTGCTTGCAGCCTTGCAGGTATCATTGCTACAGTATGTAATTTTAATGATTTCATGCATTAAAAGTAATCAATTTTTTATCAAAATTAAGAGATCGAAATCCCATATTGGTTTTAATATATTCCAAGGCAGAAGGCGTATAAAAAAACACATGCGTTGGATCGTTTTTGTAGTGCCAGTCTTTAAATTCTTGAACTGAAATGTGATCAGAAATTTGACTGGTCTTGCAATATAATCTGCCTTCTTCTTTAAGCAAGGATTTTAAAAGTCTGAATTCTTTATCGGGTTTGTGAAAATGCTCCATAACTTCACAGCATATGATAAAGTCGTATTTTTGTTGGTCATAATTTTCATCAGGGTAGAAAAAAGGATCATACAGTACGATTTCATATCCCTTTAATTTTAGAACATGGGCTGCAACCGGTCCTGTTCCACAACCATAATCTAAACCTATTTTATCTTCCGAGAAATGTTTAACCACAGCATTTGTAATTGGACTTACGAATGCTTGATAATTTTCATCTTCAACATTATTATTGTGAGTCAGGTATCTTAGCTTTTCTGAAGTAAGATCAGGAAAAACAGAATTGTCTTTAAAAATTGACTTACAGTTCGAACATTTATAAAAATGCACTTGTTTTTTAAAATAGTTACAAAACCAGTCTGCTTTACCGTGGCATAATATGCATTCCAATGGTTCAGACCTGTAGTTGTCCAAAATTATAATGATCTAATTTTACGCAACTTCGTTTTCCACATGTTCAATTCCTCTTTAAGCTTATCTATATTATCATAAACTTCCTTGACTAATGGGCTTTCCTTATCTGCATCCGAAAAGAACTGCAAGTTATTTTCAAATTGATTTATTTTGGATTCTGTCTCGCTTATTTTTGTTCTTAAAAATTGCTCTTCTTTATAAAGCCTGTTATCGTCATCTGCCTCTTCAAGTCCTTGAAGGCGATTCTCGTATTTCAACATTTCAGCTTTAGTGTGGTCTATATCCATATTGTTAAAAATCTGGTCTAAAGCTTTATTGAATTTACCTTCAATATACCGTTTTTGTCTGGGCACTAATCCTAAAGACTTCCATTGCTCAATAAATGCTTTAACAGCCTTTAGGTCTTTGTCTTCATCGCCTGTAATTTTATAGTCTTTTATTTTATCCAACAAATCTTTCTTTGCACTAAAGGCTTCGAATTCTTCTTTATTTTCTTCATTTTTATAAGCATGGAATCTATCAAAATAATGATTGCAGGCAGCCTTAAACTGTTTCCAGATTTTATCTGAATGCTTTCTGGGAACAAATCCAATCTTTTTCCAGTCGGACTGGATTTTTTTCATCAATGGGGTTACTGTATCAAAATCTTCGCTGTCTTTGTTATCTTCTGCTATTTTGATGAGTTCTAGTTTTTTCTCCAGATTCTCGTTTTGCTCTTGTTTTAATCCTTTATAAAAAGCGTTTTTTGATCTATTAAATATTCTAACATTCTCCTTAAAAGCTTTCCAAACATCTTCATTGTCTTTTTGAGGTACTTTTCCTGCTTTAAAGAACAGTTCGCGTAATTCGTTTACAAGTTTTATATTCTTTTGAGCAATCTTATGGGATTTAATTTCTGTTTCGGCTAATTTTCTAATTTGCTCTATAATATCTAACTTTACAACCAAATTTTTCTCCCTTTCCTTATCGAGTTCTTCAAAATGAGCCCTTCTGTTTTCGTGTATTTTTTTTGTAGCCTCAGAAAATTTCTCCCAGATTTCATCTCTGTATTCTTTTGCAACAGGACCTAACTCTTCTTTCCACATTTTGTGAAGCAGCTGTAATTCCCTAAATGCTCTGTTTATATTTTCCTCTTTGACCAGCTCCTCTGCGCGGGCAATTATTTTAAGCTTCTGGTCTAAATTGTGCTGAAAATCAAGATCTCTAAACTCTCTGTCCAGATGCAGGAAATCATAAAAACGTTCTACGTGATGGTGGTAATTATTCCATAACTCACTATATTCAGAACGTGGAACAGGACCAGCATTTTTCCAACGTTCCTGCAGATCTTTAAATTGTTGAAAATTAACCTTCATGTCTCTACCCGTACCTATCATATTTTTCAGCTCTTCTATAAGGGCTAATCTATTTTGAAGGTTTTCGTTGAGATTCTTTTTAAGGTTTTTATAGTAGGCATCTCGCTTTTCACGATAATCAAAATAAATGCTGTTGAATTTTGTTTTAACAGGCGAAGAATAGTGAAAGTCTATTACATTACCGCCCTCATCGATAAACTGCTCTTTCTTTTCTTCAATAATTTCATTAAATTTTTTATCGAAAGCAATTTTAATTTGAGTAACATGTTCACGTATAGCCTGAACTTTCTCATTTTTAAGAAGCTTTTCCAATTCAATGACCAGCTCATCAATAGACATTGCATCATAATCTTTGAGCTCTATATCGTGACGGGAAGAATTATCCTCATCTTCTGAGTCTTCTGCGTTAGCTTCATCTATTTCTTTGTGGTGATCATCAGAATCTGGATTTTGAGTAACATCCTCTTCATTTTCATCCTTACCAGTACCTGAATCTTGATTGTCGTCCGCTTTAGATTCTAGATCAGACTCATCACTTTTCTCCGAGATATCACTGACTGAAGAATTTTCCTCGGATTTTGTGGCATCAGCTGCAGACGAACTATTGTCCGCTTTTTCATTTGCACGCTCATCTTCGTTGTGAACAACTTTTTCGTCTTTGGACTCCAGGTTTTCATCTACTGGCTTGTCATCTGTGTTTTCAGTCTGGTTTTCAACTGAGGATTTTTGTGTCTTGTCTACAGATTCATCTTTTTCCTTCTGACTACTTGAATTGCTGTTTTGTGATTTGTTGTCTGACATATCTTTCAATGTTTAAAGTTCAATACTAAAAATAATAAGAATTGCAATATAGACCAACAAATTTACAATATAGCTTATGTTTTTATATTTTTATTAAGGAATTATCTAGTCAAAATGTAGTAAAAACTTTAAACGTTGAATCTAAAATTCATAACGTCGCCGTCTTTAACTATGTATTCTTTACCCTCGATTCTCAGCTTTCCTGCTTCTCTGATTTTAGATTCACTTTCAATTTGATCATAATCCTTAAAGCTAATGACCTCTGCACGAATAAAGCCCTTTTGAAAGTCGGTATGAATTACACCTGCAGCTTCGGGAGCGGTTGCACCTTTTCTAACTGTCCAGGCTCTAACCTCTTTTTCACCGGCGGTAAAATAAGTTTGCTGATTGAGTAAGTCGTAAGCCAGTCTGATCAGTTTTGAAACTCCGGGCTCTTCAAGACCAATATCTTCTAAAAACATCTGTCGTTCTTCATAGGTTTCCAATTCTGCAATATCAGCCTCTATACCAACGGCTAAGGTGAGAACTACCGCATTTTCATCTTTACTAATGTCTTTGATTTTGTCAACCATAGCGTTGCCGGAAACGGCGTCATCTTCATTGACATTACAAACATACATGACTGGTTTGTCTGTAATAAATTGTACAGGTTTGACAAATTTTAAGTATTCGTCTTCATCTATAGGCAAACTTCTAACCGATTGGCCCTGCTCAAGGTGATTGGTGATTTTGGAAAGAACTTCAGCTTCTTTTTGGGCATCTTTGTTGCCTGTTTTAGCAGCGCGTTTAACTTTTTCCAGTTTTTTTTCTGCAGTTTCGAGGTCTTTTAATTGCAACTCAATATCTATAGTTTCTTTGTCTCTTACGGGATCTACGCTCCCATCAACATGAACCACATTACCATCTTCAAAACATCTTAAAACATGAATTATAGCATCCGTTTCTCTGATATTGCCAAGAAACTGGTTACCTAAACCTTCACCTTTGCTGGCACCTTTCACCAAACCTGCAATATCCACTATTTCTACTGTCGCAGGAACTACGCGCTGTGGTTTTACAATGTCTTCCAGTCTTTTGAGTCTTGGATCCGGCACATTGACAACGCCAATGTTAGGTTCTATTGTACAAAAAGGAAAATTTGCACTTTGTGCTTTAGCATTAGATAATGCATTAAATAAGGTAGATTTTCCAACATTTGGTAAACCGACAATTCCTGCTTTCATATTTTACAATTTGGATTGCAAAAGTAAGGAATGTTTAGGATTAATAAATTTTTTTAAACCGGTTTATGAGTTTAAAGTTTGTAGTTTAAAGTTTCTGGTTTCCGGTTTCTGGTTTAAGGTTTAAGGTTTAAGGTTTAAGGTTTAAAGTTTGTAGTTTAAAGTTTCTGGTTTCGTGTTTCGTGTTTCGTGTTTCTGGTTTCTGGTTTCTGGTTTCCGGTTTCTGGTTTAAGGTTTAAGGTTTGTAGTTTAAAGTTTCTGGTTTCGTGTTTCGTGTTTCTTGTTTCTGGTTTCTGGTTTCTGGTTTCTGGTTTCTGGTTTCTGATTTCTGATAACTGGTTTCTGGTTTCTGGTTTCTGGTTTCTGGTTTCTGATTTCTGATAACTGGTTTCTGGTTTCTGATAACTGGTTATGAGGTTATGAGGTTATGAGGTTATGGGTTTATGAGTTTATGAGTTTATGGGGGTATTAGGTTAAAATGTAAAGCTAAAAGTTAAAATTACTAGAGTTTAAAGTTTAAAAATATAAACATTGAGCTTAATAAAATTTGTCAACAATATTCATGAATGGACACCCATAAACCCATAAACTTTAAACTATAAACTTAAAACTTCAACCCTTTGGCTTAGGACTTACTATCTCCACATCCTGAAAGGCTATAGCTCCCCTTACTACACCATTAATGGTTTCATGAAGGGCTTTTATGATCTGAAGCTTAAGTTCACTTTTGTGATGCAGCAAACTGATTTCCCGAGCAGGTTTTGGATTATTGAAATTTCTTAAGTTTTTCTTTTGCACTTCCGGAACTTCTAACGTGTTCAGATAGGGTAATAAAGTCATTCCCAAGCCTTCATCTGATAATTTTATCATGGTTTCAAAACTACCACTTTCAATTTGGTAAGGCATATCAAATTTTGCATTTCGGTTTTTACAGATGTTGAGGATATTATCTTTAAAGCAATGCCCGTCTTCAAGAAGCAAAATGTCATCTATATTTAAATCTTCCGGTGAAAGCTGGTTCAGCTTATGCAACTCATGTTCAGGCGGTACATATCCAACAAATGGCTCGTAATACAAAGGCTTTTCTATGATATCTTCGGTTTCCAGTGGTGTAGCCGCAATCGCAGCATCTATTTTTCCGCTTTCTAATTTTTGAAGGATATTTTCAGTTGTCATTTCATATATCTTCAAATTTACCTTATTGTACCGATTTATGAAATTTTTGATAAACATGGGTAAAAGCGTAGGCATCACGGTAGGTATAATAGCTAATTTGAATTCCCCGCCTATGTAACCTCTTTGCTGTTCTACAATATCCTGAATTCTGTAACTTTCATTTACAATATTTTTGGCTTGTTCAACAATCTTTTCTCCAACCTGGGTAAGTGCTATGGGCTTTTTGTTTCTATTAAAAATTTCTACACCAAGCTCTTCTTCCAGCTTTTGAACCTGCATACTTAGTGTAGGCTGGGTCACAAAAGCATGTTGAGCTGCTTTTGTAAAATTCTTATGCTCAGCTACGGCCAGTACGTATCTTAATTGCGTAATTGTCATTATAATTTAACTTTATACAAAAATAAAAAAACAATTAGAAATATCTATAGTTTTATCACTTCTTAATAAAAGTCTATATTTGGAACATAAATATTTATACCTTTTATTTTTTATTTATGAAACAAACAACGTTTTTTATATTGCTTATAACTGCAATTATTTTTACAGCCTGTTCCAGCGATGATGACACATCTCCTACTACAGAAGAAACAACAGACTATTTTCCACTCACAGTGGGCAATAATTGGGATTACAATAATCAGTTCACTGCTACAGGACAGAGTGATTTCTCCGGCAATGAAACTATAAGTATTTCAAATACAACTCAGGTTTCCGGAAATCAGGCTTTTGAACTGGAATCCAGCAATCCTGAAAATTCGGGACTTACAACCAGCATATTTACACAGGGTACACTATATAAAAACAACTCAAGTTTAATCTACAACGGAAGCTTTAATGTAGGCATTCCAGATTTTTCTGATTTGTCCTTCAATCTGGAAAATGTACCGGTATACAATACAGAACTTGCGGCAGGAACAGAAATGTTTTCTGAAAGCGAAACTTTTCAGGAACAGCTAGAAGGCGGTATACCCATTACAATAAATGTCACCGTTACTACAAAAATGGGCGGAGACCTTGATAGTGTGTCTGTAAATGGGACCACATATTCGGATGTTATCAATTCTGAATGGATTATTGAACTTGAGGTGCTGGCCGCAATTGGACCAGTTTCGATCCCAATATTACAGGAGCAACAGGCCTCAACAATAATCAATTACTTTGCAAAGGACGTTGGATTGATAAAAAGCGAATCTACAACAACACTAGACTTTGAAGTTATTCCTCAAATTCCACTGGAGGATATTGATTCATCTTCTTCCCAGGAGTTAACCTCACACAATGTTACTATTGATTAAATTTTAATCTTTTTCGTAACTGTCTGAATGCACATTAGAAACGGCTCTTCCAGAAGGGTCGTTCATGTTTTTAAAAGACTCGTCCCACTCCAGAGCAATCTCTGAGCTACAAGCCACTGAAGGTACAGAAGGTACCGTTTGGGCTGCTGCCAGGCTTGGAAAATGACTTTCAAAAATAGTTCTGTAGTAAAACTCCTCTTTACTTTTTGGAGGTTGAAAAGGAAATTTAAATTTTGAATTAGCGAGTTGTTCATCAGAAACCTCTTCTTCAACTTTGGCCTTTAAAGTATCTATCCAGGAATAGCCAACCCCATCAGAGAATTGTTCTTTTTGTCTCCAGGCGACTTCTTTAGGAAGCATATCTTCAAATGCATTTCGCAATACCCATTTTTCGATTCGACCATCCTTGATCATTTTATCTTCAGGATTTATTGACATAGCTACATCAATAAACTCTTTATCTAAGAAAGGTACACGGCCTTCAATTCCCCAGGCAGCCAGGGATTTATTTGCTCTTAAACAATCGTAAAGGTATAGTTTATCTAATTTTCTAACGGTTTCTTCATGAAAGGCTCGTGCATCAGGAGCTTTATGAAAGTATAGATAACCTCCAAAAAGTTCATCCGAACCTTCGCCGGATAGTACCATTTTTATACCCATTGCTTTGATAGCTCTGGCCATTAAAAACATAGGTGTAGAGGCCCTTACCGTAGTTACATCATAAGTCTCTAAATGGTAAATAACATCTTTTATGGCATCCAAACCTTCCTGAATGGTGAAGATAATTTCATGATGGACAGTATCGAGATGCTCTGCTACGCTTTTGGCCGCTTTTAAATCCGGTGAGCCTTCAAGTCCTGTCGCAAATGAGTGCAATTTTGGCCACCATGCGCCGGTTTTATCTTGTTCTTCAATTCTTTTTTCTGCATATTTTTTGGCTAAAGCAGATGTAATTGAAGAGTCCAAGCCACCTGAAAGCAATACACCGTAAGGCACATCACTCATCAATTGTCTATGAACTGCTGCATCAAGCGCATCTCTTAATTTTTCAATGGAAGTCTCATTATCCTTTACATCTTCATATTTTTTCCAGGTAGGTTTATACCACTGTTGAAAATCTTCTGAATCATTTGAAATAAAATGCCCCGGAGGAAAGGATTCTATCCTGGTACACTTTCCTTCTAAGGCTTTAAGCTCTGAGGCTACATACAAAGTACCATGCGCATCTCTTCCAACATAAAGTGGTATGATACCCATATGATCTCTGGCAATTAGATAAGTGTTATTTTTATTGTCATAAAGGGCAAATCCAAAAATACCATTGAGCTTATCAATAAAATTATTGCCATACTTTTTGTAAAGTGCTAAAATAATTTCACAATCAGAATTGGTAGTAAATTCATAATCATCTATTTCATTTCTTAGGGCTTTATGATTATATATCTCACCGTTTGCAGCTAAGACAAGAGACTTATCTTTGCTAAAAATGGGCTGTTTTCCTGAAGTTGGATCAACTATAGCTAGTCTTTCATGAGCCAAAATTGATTTCTCATCTGTATATATTCCACTCCAGTCTGGTCCTCGATGTCTTAAGATTTTAGACATTTCTAATATTTGAGGCCTTAATTCTTCTACCTTTTGCTTTATATCAAAAGCACAAACTATTCCGCACAAAATCTTATAATTTATAGATTAAAATAAAAGGCTAAATATCGATTAAATATTTATTTTTACAATTCAAATAGAGTTGATTTTAGTCTGAAAACTAATTTTTATTAACTTTATAGAAAAGCTTGATAAAATTAAAATTTTGACAATCAAAGCTTAATTTGAGTAATAATTTTCAAAAATTTATGGAGGAAAGAACATTGATTTTAAGCGACAAGCAGATTCAGCATAAAATAAAAAGGATTGCTTTTCAGATTTTGGAAGTTTATGATCACCAAAGCGAACTTATCATTGCTGGTATAGCAGATAATGGGTATATTTTTGCACAAAAGCTGGTAGATCACATAAAAATGGTCAGTGAGGTCAAACCCAAACTTTGCGAGATTAAAATGAATAAGAAAAAACCTCACCAATCTCCAAACATAAGCTTAAAACCAGATGAATATGAGAACCAAAGCTTTATTTTGGTAGACGACGTACTGAATACCGGCAGCACATTATTATATGCAGTAAAACACCTTTTAGACACTGACTTGAAAGTGCTAAAGACAGCTGTACTCATAGACAGAAGCCATAAAAAATTTCCAATAAAAGCAGATTTTAAAGGACTTTCACTATCTACCTCTTTGCATGAAATTGTGAAGATAAGTTTTGAAGAAAAGGCAAAAGCTGAATTATTTTAGTTGGTTTATGCTTAAAACTTTTTCTGCTATCTCTTTAATAGTTAAATTGGTAGTATTGATCATGTGCTTAGCCTGTCTATAGTAAAATTCTCTTTCAAAGAGGTGTTTTCTTATAAAGTCCTTCATCTGGTCTGAATTTTGAATATCCTTAACCAAAGGTCTTTTTGATTTATTTTCAAACAACCTTTTAGTTAGTTCTTCCAAATCAACTTTTAAGTAAATACTCTTAGATTGATGGCTTTTGAGCAGCTCCATATTGTTTGCATAACATGGTGTACCGCCACCAAGTGAAAGAATTTCGCAATTGTTTTCAGATAAAATTCTCTTAAGGTATTTATTTTCTATTTTTCTGAAATAAATCTCGCCTTTATCCTCAAATATTTCTGAAATAGATTTTTTCTCATGTTTTTCTATATATTGGTCTAAATCACAATGGATTAAGTGATATTTTTTATATAAAAATTGAGAAACGGATGTTTTCCCAGAGCCCATATATCCTAATAAAACTATCATGTTTAGGGTTTTGATTTGACAAATTTAAAAATAGTTAAAAATAAAGAACGCATATTATTGATAAATTAAATTTAGATAGTATATTTGCACCCTCAAAATCAGAAATGATTTTAGTACTTTGAAATTTTAGAATTTAGATTTGGGGGTTAAACAATTCACAGTCTATTTGAGGAATTGAGATTTCCGATGAAGTCGGAAATTTATGATCTGGTAGCTCAGTTGGTAGAGCATCTCCCTTTTAAGGAGAGGGTCCTGGGTTCGAGCCCCAGCCAGATCACAACGTGAGTTGGATGGAGCGAGTGGCGTCACGAAGTATCGAAATCGTGATACCATTTGCTTGTCATTGAGCGAAGCCGAAATGAAGCCCCAGCCAAGTTTACCCTGAATTTAATTAAGGATTCACAAATTACCTATCAGCTTGATTGGTGGTCTCAAATAATCCAAACTAAGTCGGGAAGTTAAGATTTCTGATCAAGTCGGAAATTTATGATCTGGTAGCTCAGTTGGTAGAGCATCTCCCTTTTAAGGAGAGGGTCCTGGGTTCGAGCCCCAGCCAGATCACAACATAAGTTGAATCGAGCGATTCCAGAAGAATCGTGATATCATTTGCTGGTCATAAAGTTGAGCCGAAATGAAGCCGCGGCCAAGCTTGTCCTGAATTCAGTTCAGGCTTTACTTTGAATTCAGTTCAGGTTTCATCCTGAATTTTTTTCAAGGTTCACTAATTAATCACCAGCTTGAATGGAAGTCTGATAGGACTTTCCATCGAGTCTGAAATTTATCTCCCAAGTAAGTTGGGAAATTGAGCCCAGGTGCTGGAACTGGTAGACAGGCATGGTTGAGGGCCATGTGTCCGTTAGG
>CAZQKB010000025.1:0-27494 GCA_964593755.1 uncultured Mesohalobacter sp.
GACTACCGACTACCGACTACCGACTACCGACTACCGACTACCGACTACCGACTAATTATATATTGCAATATTACGATAAATAACAATAACTTTCAAAAAAAATAAAGAAACTTTGATTTTAGAAATCTTCATAAATCGATCAATTAGTGTATTTTTACGTCATTATGAAAAGAAAACTACGTATCAACGGACATTCGCATCTGCTTCCTTATCCTGAGGAAATACCGACATTTATGAAGGAAAAGGGAATTTTTTGGGTCGATGAGGAGCGTAAATTTATGCTTCAAAAAAACTGGAAACGACCCGTTACTGATTCGAGTTTTTTTCTTGATGAAAAACTGGAATGGATGGATCGTTATGATATAGATCATGCCGTTGTACTTAATTTATCACAACTCTATGGCAATGGTTTACGTGTCGAGGAAATGAAAAAAGCCTTACGCTTTCAAAATGATTTTAATGCAAAGATTCAACACGATAATCCTAAGAAATTTACCTGTGGATTTGTTGTTCATCCGGGTTTTGTAAGAAGTGCATTATGGGAAATAGAACGATGTGTAGAAGAATTGGATATGCGTTTGCTCTGTCTTCCTACCCATTATATGGACTCTATTGGCACCTGGCGTTGTGTATTTGATGAAGAAAACGAACCTATATTCGAATTGGCAGACAAATACAACCTGGCCGTTGAGATTCACCCTTATGATGGCGAAAAGTTTATCAAACTTGAGAATACATCATGGCGATTTCATCTGATATGGATGCTGGCACAATGCGCCGACGCCTATCACTTTTTAACCCTTAATGGTTATCCGGATAAATATCCAAATATGAGGGTTTGTTTTGCTCACGGAGGACAATTGGCGCAAATAAATCTAGGTCGAAGGATACAGGGCTTCGATGGCAGGCCGGACCTTTTTGAAGGTAAAGTACACCCAAGAAAATCTGTTGGACATAAGAATATTTTCTTCGACACACTGGTTCATGACACCAAATCTTTTCAACTGTTATTAGAAAACCAAAAAAGTAAACAAATCATTGCCGGTCTTGATGACCCCTATCCATTAGGTGAAATGGAAAGTTTACCTCAATCCTCCTATCCCGGAAAACTACTGGATCTTGCAGTGAAGGAGAACATCATCACGAATTCAGAAAAAGATAAAATTTGGAATGAAAACGTTGTGACGTGGTTATTTGGCGAAGATAAAAATGAAAAAAAGAAATTTTACAAGAGATTGGGAGTAGAGTAATAGATTTAAATTTTTTCATTAAATCCGTGATTATGAATAGGAAGAAATGCGTCATAACTGGTATTGAATTTTCCGAACAATGTAAAGAGCTAATACTATTCTTGAAAATATTGTAATACCCTGATTTTCAAAATGACAATTATCACACGTTTTAAAGTTTACATTAAACTATTTGGTTTCCAAAATATATTCTCTGCATTCTTTTAAGCTCCTTTGTGTACCTTTGTGTTACAACTTAATCAATCAGATAAGCTAAAAAGTTGAAAGGGATTAAAACCAATTTTGAATTAAAGTACAAATGGAATTTATAGACAAAGCCTTAGACGACTATTGTGTTGATCATACACAGCAAGAACCAGAACTTTTGAAGGCCCTTTCAAAAGAAACCTGGCAAAAAGTACTTATTCCAAGAATGTTAAGCGGACATTTTCAAGGAAGGTTACTTAGCTTATTATCTAAAATTATTAGTCCAAAAAATATTTTGGAAATCGGTACTTACACTGGATATTCAACTTTGTGCCTGGCTGAAGGACTGAGTGATAATGGAAAAATTCACACCATAGACATCAATGAAGAACTTGTTGATATTCAGCAGAAATATTTTAAAAAATCAGCCTACAAGGATCAAATCATCAGTCATATCGGCGCAGCTAGAGACATTATACCAGCAATAAAATCTAATTTCGATTTAATCTTTATTGATGCAGACAAAAGCAATTATAGTTTATATTTAGACCTGGTCTTACCGAAGTTAAATCCTAAAGCTGTTATCCTTTCTGATAACGTTTTGTGGAGTGGAAAAGTCATAGATGAGAAAGCAGAAGATGCAGATACTGTAGCTTTAAGAGCCTATAATAAAAAAATAAAGGAACATCCTGATTTTGAAACTGTATTATTGCCGGTAAGGGATGGACTTAGTCTAAGTCGGTTTAAAGGTTAATAGAAAATAATAATAGATGCTGAAATAAATTCAGCATGGTTAGAAATAAATCACAAAATGAAGTACACAACATTACCACATACAGACTTAAAAGTAAGCAAGATTTGCCTTGGAACGATGACCTGGGGTAATCAAAATACACAGGAAGAAGGTTTCGCCCAAATGGATATGGCACTGGACAAAGGGGTCAACTTTTTTGATACGGCAGAGCTTTATCCGGTACCGGCAAACGCTGACACCTACGCAGAAACAGAACGAATAATAGGTAATTGGTTTGCAAAAACAGGAAACCGAGACAAAATTATATTGGCTTCAAAAATTGCAGGTCCCGGTGATTATACTGCTCATATCAGAACAAACGGCTTTAGCAAAGCAGCGCTGAATGAAGCAGTTGAGAACAGTTTAAAACGACTGCAAACCGATTATATTGATTTATATCAACTGCACTGGCCAGAAAGATCAACCAATACTTTTGGCACCAGAGATTATAAGCATGACCCAAGTGACCAATGGCGGGATAATTTTAATGATATTCTTCAGACATTAGATGAACTCATTAAAAGTGGTAAGATACGACATGCTGGAATTTCAAATGAAAAAGCCTGGGGAACCATGCGCTTCCTCAACGAGTCTAAAATGCATGATTTACCACGAATGGTAAGCATTCAAAATCCATATTCTTTATTGAACAGAACTTTTGAAGGTGACTTGGCTGAAGTTTCAATGAGGGAAAACATTGGCCTCCTCGCCTACTCACCCATGGCTTTTGGTGTGCTTTCCGGTAAATATCTTAAAGGCAAGGCTGCAGATAATGCACGCTTAAAGTTATTTCCAAGGTTTGCAAGATACAGCAGTGCTCAATCTACCGAAGCCACCAGACGTTATTTGAATATTGCAGAAAAACATGACTTAAGTTTGGCTCAAATGGCATTGGCATTTGTCAATGATCGACCATTTATGACCAGCAATATTATTGGTGCTACAACTTTGGAACAACTTGAAGAAAATATAGACAGCATCAACATCACCTTGAATGACAAGATTCTAAAGGAAATCGATGAAGTTCATGCCGAAATTCCTAATCCGGCACCCTAATTTTATTTTAGTTAAATTTTGAAGATTTCAAGGGTAATTTTACCCATCATTGTTTTAGCTCAATTTTGTTGTACCTCTTTATGGTTTGCCAGTAATGCGGTGATGCAAAACCTGGTAGCAGATTTTAGCTTAAACCATTCAGACTTAGGACATTTAACGTCTTTTGTTCAATTCGGGTTCATTTCAGGCACTTTTTTATTCGCGCTTTTTACAGTTGCAGATCGGTTTTTACCGTCTAATGTGTTTTTCACCTGTGCAATACTTGGCGCAATGTTCAATCTAGGCTTACTCTGGGAAGGCAATTCCTTCAATAGCATCATAGTTTTTAGGTTTTTGACCGGATTTTTCCTGGCCGGCATTTATCCTGTCGGCATGAAAATCGCTTCTGATTATTATGATAAAGGTCTCGGGAAGTCTTTGGGGTTTTTAGTTGGGGCACTTGTTTTAGGAACGGCCTTTCCGCATTTGCTCAAATCTGTTACAGGACAAATTTCCTGGGAATATGTTATTTTAATGACGTCCTCAATTGCGTTCCTTGGTGGACTTTTAATGCTTCTCTTTATTCCGTTAGGGCCTTATCACAGGAAGAGTTCAGGGATTGAATTATCGGCATTTTTCAAGGTATTTAAGGTTAAGGCATTTCGGCAGGCAGCAACCGGCTATTTTGGGCATATGTGGGAATTGTATGCTTTCTGGGCGTTTGTTCCAGTCCTGATTTCTTCCTTTAATGATCAGAAAGTGAATGATATAAATGTTTCTTTATGGTCTTATATCATTATTGCTATCGGTGGCCTGGCATGTGTAGTAAGCGGTTTCTTATCTGAGAGATTCGGCGCCAAAAAAGTGGCTTCTTTTGCCCTGGCCTTATCTGGTTTATGTTGTTTGCTCCTGCCCTTAATTTTCAGTCTTAATAATTCTATAATTTATCTATTCTTTCTTCTTGTTTGGGGAATGGTTGTTATTGCAGATTCACCATTATTTTCAACATTGGTGGCAAAAAATGCGCCTGTTCGATTTAAGGGAACAGCATTGACCATTGTAAATTGTATTGGATTCGGAATTACAATCCTTAGTATAGAATTGCTATCTTATCTGTCCGAAATATCGACTGGTATTTTCGTGTATTCCATTTTAGCCCTGGGACCTATTGTTGGATTGTATAAGCTATGGAGGTGATATCACTCAACTTTTTCATAATGTTCTAATCTTACCTTGTAAAAATTTGATAGTCCATTTTTTATAAAAACATCTCCAGTTTTGTCTTTATCTAATATGACTTTATAAAATTTTGTAAATGACGTTGAAGAAGATAACAATCTACAATAGTCATTATCACTATTTTTAATACAAACTAAATTTGGAATTGTTGGTATTTCAATTTTAAGTTTAGTATTTCTATCGAACTTAAAATTTTTACCATTGACTTGTAAAATTAAATTTTCCTTAAGTTCTTTTCGTGAATCTCTGAAAAATACAACCTCTGCTTGAGGTATTCCATGATCTGAATCTATTTTATCTTTAAAGTGTCTGTTGTTATAATCATTTACTATTTGTCTGATTTCAAGAAGATTTCCTCGTTTACCTTCTTCTCTTATAGCCGATAGTGAGATCTCATCATCAGCGAAAATATATTCTAAAAATTCTTGATTTGTAATATGAAACTTAGTATTTACAATTTTAAAATTACCTCTGTCTTTATCTGCTGAAAATACTATTGCTAAACTATCGCCTTTTTCAAAAAACCAATAGTTATAATACTGTGAATTATTAGCAACATAGTCTTTACTACGATAAACATTTATTTTTCCTTCGAAAATCCTTTCAATAAAATCAAAATAATCACCCATTTCAGATTTCAATTTTAGGAATCCAGTATACTTTTTAGCTTTAAATATTTTTTTATGATAATATTTATTACTCCAATTGCTATAATAGCCTTCTACCTTTTCAATATCTATTTTCTTTTCAGAAGTATCTCCTGGCTGAGTGTATATAAGATAGTCATCTGTAATTGATAAGTTTTGGTAATGAATAGTGTCACTATTTACAGTTTCAATAAAAGATTGTCCAAAAAAATAAATCGGTAAAATAAAAATAAAAAGTAGTAAACTGAATTTGGGATTTGACATACTATAATGTTGAGATAATTTGATTTTGTTTGTTACCTAAAAATAGTAATCTTATAAATTATTACAATTCTGCGTAATTTTGAATTAATTCAAAAAAATGCTTTAGAACTTTAAAAAGATTTGAGGTTGATCAAAATTAAACATCAAAAGAAGCTGTCTCAAAACCTTTAATTTGATAATCTGTCCCGAAGCGTCGGGAGTTTCAGATTCTATAACAAATTGGAAATTATTAGACTAAGATTCTGAAATGAATTCAGAATGACTAGCTATTCAGGTTTTGAGACAGCTTCTTAATTATTTATAGAGATATTAGTTAACCCTTAACTTTTTCATATTTCAGATTTTCAGCCAAAAAACCCATCATTGCTTCATATAAATCCATTCTGTTTTCCTCTTTTCCAAAACCATGTCCTTCATCATATTTAACCATATAAGGTACGTCAACACCGTTTTCTCTTAATTGTCTTACTATTTGGTCACTTTCATCAATATTGACCCGTGGATCGTTTGCTCCCTGAACTACAAATAGCGGTTTTTTGATTTTATCGACGTGAAAAACAGGAGAAACTTCGTTCATGATTTCTTTTTCTTCAGCGATATCCGGGTCGTACCAAATGGCTTTTAAAATAGGTAAGTAAGGTTTCCAGTAAGGCGGAATAGTTTCCATAAAAGTGAATAGATTAGACACGCCTACGTAATCGATTCCACAAGCGTATAAATCCGGGGTTTTGGTCATACCTCTAAGAACGGCATATCCACCATGGCTCCCACCATAAATAGCGGCTCTGTCCTTGTCTACCCATCCTTTCTCAATAACATATTGTAAACCATCTTCTACATCGTCCATGGCTTTACGACCAATTTCTTTGAATCCGGCTCGTAGAAATTCTTTACCGTAACCACCACTTATTCTAAAGTTAACCTGTAATGTAGCATAACCTCTGCTCGCAAAGAGTTGAGCTTCCGGGTTAAAACCCCAGGAATCTCTTATGCCCTGTGGTCCGCCATGTGGATTCACAATAACCGGTACAGGACCTTCGGCAGCCTCTTTTGTAAGTGTAATATAACCGTGAAGGCCCAGTCCATCTCTGCTCTTAAATGAAATTGGAACCATATCGGCCATGTCTTCCTCTTTCAGTTGTGGCATCAAATCAAATAGCAGTTTTATCTCATCTTTTTCGACATCATAAGAATAATATCTCCCGTAAAGCTTATCGCTTGTGACATAGATCAAATATTGACTCTCATCGTCTGTTTTGTCAGCAATTGAAAAATTATAATTTGTAAATTCCTTTGTCAGCTTTTTGTGGAGTTTTTTGAAGTATTTACTTACGGGAACAACTACTCTTTTTTCACCCTCGTAACTGTAATAATCTAATTCCCAATTTCGGTTTCTTGATAGCGACGCACCACCGGCATCGTATTGTTCATTAGAAAAAAGCTTTTCTATGGGTTCCTTTTTGGCCAAATCATATTTATAGATCTGAACTTTGTCTGTTTCTAAATTTGAAGCCACATAAGCATCATGAGGATTATCCGTTGCATAATCAAAACTGATAATGCTAAAAGATTCATCCCATTTTGTTGAATGCATTAATTTGTATTCTCCAGGATTTACAGCATAATACATTTCAGTGTTTACACCATCTTTTAATCTTGTAAACCCTCTAAGATTTCCGTCCTTATCAAACTCATATCCCATTATCGGGTTGGCTAAATCAGTATTTTCATACAGTTGTTCTATTTCACCGGTTTTGATATTGATCTTATAAGGGTCAAAAACTGAAGGATTATTTTTATTCATCGAAATAATCATATGGTCTTTGTCTTCTTTTAACGAGGCCAAAATATTTACTTTTACTCCATCATAAGGTGTCAATTCTTTTTGGTTACTGCCATCTATATCCACAGCAAACAAATGATAATCTTCATTTCCTCCTTTGTCCATAATATATATCAATCGACCTTCATTAGCCCAACCGTAACCACGAATCAATTCTTCACCTTCTGTGATGACGCGTTTTACTTCATCCGTTTTTGTGTTTTTCACATAAACATGATTTTTCAAGTTTTCATCTTTTTCTCTGTAACTCATGTAGGTTCCATCAGGAGATAACTGAAAGCTGGAAGAGGCTGGTTTTGCAAAATAGTCTTTTACAGAATATTTATAATTACCTTCTTCTTTTTCAGCCAATGTTTTGATTTCCTTCTCAGTACTGGGTAGTGATGTATCTCCAGGTTTTTCTAACTCACCTTTAGTTAGATTAAGTTCGAACTCCATTCCTGCCTGTTTGAACTTTCCGGAGATTGTATCTCCATTCAGCGTTCCTTCATAAGTGGCCTGACCACCCATCATTGACATACTTAGAATGTTGTCTGAAAATTCTACTTTTTCTACCGGAATCCCGTTTGCACCCTGAGCCGGGCTGTCCATCGTCGCGGTTAGGTTCTCATTTTCTTCTGAAATGTGAAAAATAAGGGGCAATTCCTGTCCCATGGCATTGAGCTTACCACTCCAGTCGCCTTTAATTTCTTGTGCCATTGTCATTTGTACTAATAATGAAAAAAGCACAATGATACTAGTTTTTGATTTGGTCATAAGGATTATTTTAAAAGATTTGACTTATTAGTAGCAAGTCATTACTTTTTGTTACAGAATTTAGAAATATTCTACATTCAAAAACTATCCAAACCTCAATTATTAAGACCTCCCAACTTTCTGCTTAAGTTATTATCTTTCTATTATTTAAGTCGGCATGTAAATAAAAAAACTAATTATTAAAATAAAAGCCGCTTGGAGATAAACCGACCGAAGTTTCAAATACCTGATTGCCTTCAGTGTCAAAAATGAACACTTTTCCATCTGAAGCAAAATCAATAGCGTCGGCAATATAAATGAGATCATCATTAACGCTAAAGCCATAAACAGAACTAGGCGCAGAATTGCTGTAAGTAAATAAAGGCTCATCACTTAAGCTATCTTCAACTATACTTGTAGAGTAAACATTATTATTACTCAAATAGTAAAATTGACCATTATAGATGTCGAGTTGGGAAACAGCATTTAAACCTGCAGGAAAGCTTATCGTAGAAGACACCTCTAATGTGCTGGTGTCAACCCTGTCAATTCCTGTGGCGTGATTGGCATATATCGTACCGGCATTGATAATGATATTTTGCAAGCCATCACCGGTTTCAATCGTCGTTTCAATAGAGTTGTTATCCGGATTTATGACTGTAATGTCAGAGCCTTCGCCAAAACTGGCATTTTGAACAAAAAGCCTGAATCCATCGGAAACGATAAATTCTGCTGTTTTGGTCAATGGAATGGTGGTTTCAACACTATAGTCTTCAAGGTTAATTACAGTTACAAAATCATCTGCTCCCGTGTTGAAAGACGCCTGATTGGTGACATAAGCTTTTCCATCCAGGACTGCGCCATATCTTGGAACATCAAGATTGGTGCTGATCTCTGCAACTTTTTCAAAAGTAAACCTGTTTACAACTGTAATCAGGTTTGAACCATTTGAAATGATATAGGCTAACCCATTCAGGTCAAAAAATATACTTTGAGGGAACAAACCAAGTTCTTCTCCATCATTTATTGTTGAAAAAACATTCTGCTCCACACGAGTTAAGTCATCTGAAATAAAACTGACTCCGGACAAACCATTAAAGCCACCTTGATTAAGAACAATTGTACCATTTTGGTAGTCGCCTTGAATATCAGGTGAATTGGAATTATCATCATTTTCGCAGGAAAGAAAAGCAAAAAATGAAAGTAAAAGTGTGATTTTAAAAAAATTGTTCATGATCATTTGTATTTAAAAAGTGGTTAAAAGTTGAATAGAAAATGCTCGTCCGGGCATAGGTCTGTTATCTACAGCCTCGTAAGCCAGGTCAAAAATATTGGAAGTCCTGAGACTTAGTTTTGAATTGAAGATCTTCGGAAAACGCTTACTAATCTGCAAGTCAAATAGATTGTAAGCCTCTACCTTGCGCTCAGGATTGTTGTCGTTCTGGGTAAATACAGAACCATTATAGAGCCAGGTCATTCCAAAATCCCATTGGCCATAAGTATACATCAGGTTGGCATTGGCGGTGTGAAACGGGACATAGATAAGCTGATTTCCTGTAGTCTGATCTTCAGAAATGGTATAAGCGAAATCTGAATTTAACTGAACAGCATGTTCATCTGAAATCCTAAAGGCATAGGCTATTGATGCTTCCAGGCCGTAAGTCATAACTTCATCGGTGTTTTGAGGTCGCCAAAGACCAAACTCATCCGGCAGCCAGCGAATCATGTTGGTGATGTCATTATAAAATCCGTTTAAGGAAAAGTTTAAGCCTTTGAAATTATACGTCCCTCCTATTTCAGTTTGATAGGCTGTTTCCGGGATAAGTTCAGGATTACCGCCATTAACCCAAAACAGATCGTTGAATGTGGGCAGACGATAGTTTCTGGAGGCATGTGCACGCAAAAACCATTTGTCATTCAATTGGTATTTACTACCCAAACTGAAGAGGAACGGATTTTCAAAATCATCGTTAATATCTTGTCTCAAGGTTATTTCGTAATTTAATTGCTTGGTCAGTTGATGCTGAAATAAAAAAGATAGCCCTGCAATATCGCGTTCAGCGTCCTCTAACTGATGGCCTTGTCCCATAGCGTTCTGATAGTTTAGAATAGCTTTCAATTTGATAGTATTCAGACTATATAACAATTCATATTGAATCCACTGCGTTTCTACTTCTGAAGTCGTAGATGTGTTTCTGGATAAATTATCAAAATATGTAAATCTTTCAGTAAGGTATGCCAACTTCAATTTCGATTGAATTTGGTTTGAATTACTTTGCCATTCAATCATATTTCTGGTATCCGTATTATCGTACTTTGTCCTTGGGTCTGATGGGCGGATCAAAGAAAAATTGCGCTCTCCAAAAGTAAAATTACTGAAGTAGCTTAGAATGTTTTTATCCGTTAAATCAAAGCGTACAACGGCATCCAGGCTGTTCATTTCAAACTGACCATTTGTATTGGTACGATTTTGTTCGGGAATGTCGTAATCGTTATCTGATTGTCTCCTGGCATAAGCCAGTTTAAATTTCAATGCCTTAACCTGTTTTTGGTAAGCATAACGGGTTTCGAACGTATTAAAACTTCCATAAGCTGTTTGAAACTGATGTCGCTCCTCAATATTTTTTAAAATATTTTGACTAAGATGAATACTGCCTCCAATAGCTCCGGTTCCATATAACACGCTTCCGCCGCCAAACTTAACATTAATGCTACTAAAATTTCCCGTCAATAAAGTATTGAAATCTGTCTGTCCTGTTAAGTTTGAGTTGATATTAATTCCATTCCAAAGTACGGCAGTTTGTTGAGCTGTTGTACCGCGAAAAGAAGGCGAAGACACCATGCCATAGCCGTTTTGTCTAAAGTAAATAGGCGTTTGCCTTTGTAATAAATCGGTAAGAGAAAGATTGTTTTGTATGAGAATTGAATCATTTATTTTTAGCTGCTTTTGACCCGTATTGAAAGTTTTCAGATTATCGTCAGATAAATAAACGGTATCTAAAGTCTGGACAGAAAAATCCTGTGCTTTAATTGATAAAGCAGTAGCAAGGAAAAGCCATAAGAAAAATATATACCTCATACACATTCAAAATCTTTATCCCGAAGATTTACGAATTGGTTATGCTTTCTGGCAGGTCTCCTGGCTTGCGTCTTTCTAACAACCTTCCCATCCCATTTTTTTCGGGACAGTGGTATGAAGCAGGTTAAAAAGCGATTCATATTGAAACTAAAAATCGTTTCAATATAAATACTAACTCAAATTGGCTGATATACTGACCTCCTGATAATTCAGACGTCAGCATAAAAACTTTCAATTCTGTCAGTTTTTAGCTTACAGTTGCGGGAACAGCTGTCGATTTTCACGACATTCCCTTTTAATTCAAGCGCCAAAATTGGTCGCTTAAAACCAAATGCAGTGCAAATGTAGTTATTAGCTTTTAGGTTTGGGGTATGTGATGTTGTAATTTTTCTAATCTAAAGTAAATTTGCAATATATTTTTAATTTTAATACATCAGTCTTCATATTCTCTGATTATAACGTAATAAATCACATACAGCCAACTGAACACACCGTGGATAATTGCAAAGAGTACGGATTTGTTTCTATGCCATGATATCACAACTGCAATAACAGAGCCTAAGCCTACGCCATTACGAACAATCTCATGCCTAGTACTTGAAAGACCATTTTCCTGAGAGAAGCATTCTAAAGAAAAAAACAAAAGGAAAACAAGTGTCGGCTTCAAGTTATTTTTCAACTTAATCTTCATTTTTTTTGATCAAAAATATAAAATTTTCAAGGGCTTTAAAATCAAAAAATTCCTGTAATTTTGGATGAAATAACTTTTATAAAATGCTTGACTTTCAAAATCAAACTTTAGATATTAATAACTTACCAAAATTTGAAGATGTCGAAGGACACCCGATTGACAAATCCTACCTAAGTGTACAGAGACTATTAATTGGCTTTTGGTTTGTATTGTTGTTTGGTGGATTATTTCTGCTCAATTATTTTGTACAGTTGCCCGACTTGGCATTTTATCTTATCCTTGGGTTTTTGATTGTGATTTTTGCTTTTAGTTTTATTGAAATAGAAAAAGGCTTTCCACGCAGGAAATTTGGCATAAGAGAAAATGACATTATTTTTCAGCATGGTTATTTTGTTTTTAAGCAAACTATTTTACCTTATAAAAGAATACAACATGTTGAAATAAAACAGGGTCCGCTTTTTAAAGTTTTTAAAATCTTTACCTTAAAAGTTTTTACAGCAGGTTCATCGTCCGGAGACCTGAGCATAGCAGGTCTTAACAAAGATGACGCCAGCAAACTTAAAGCCCAAATTCTAAAAGCTGCAGACCTTGACGACAACTGATTTCTACACACCTCAACGGCAAAATTTCAGAGGAATACTCGTCATTTTTCTGATGGATTTGGTAAAGCGTATTCGTCAAAATGTATATGCATTGCTGCCGCTCTTAAGCAGCAACATCAGGAACAATTATTTGCATTTTGTAATTTTGGGATTTGTATTATTGCTCTTACTTCAATTGCTTTATTCGTATAAAAGTTATCTCAACTTTAAGTTTCATATTGAAGGAAATCGTTTTTTCTTAAGGTCCGGTGTTTTTAAGTTTACAGATACAGACATCCCTTTTGACAGGATTCAGAACATCAACATCAACCAAAATTTGATTCAGCAAATGATGAATGTGGTTGGTTTTGAAATTGAAACAGCTGGTCAGGGTTCTGCTGAGATAAAGATTAAGGCACTTAGCCGAGAGGACGCCGTCGCTTTAAAGCAAATGCTGTTAAAAAATAAAACAGACCAATTAGCGGAAAATGAATATGAAGGAGATTCTACAATATCTCTAAATGACACTGCGCCAGAAAAAGTATTTAAGTTGGACATTGGCCGTTTGCTAAAAGTTGGACTCAGTGCAAACTACCTGAAAGGTTTTGGATTGGTGTTTGTTTTTATAATGACACTATTCCAATATGTAGAAGATATTATTTCTAATTTTTATGATGTAGATGTCAGCGATGCTTATGCGGATAGAGTAGACACAAGCTTTGGCTTTTTTGTGGCTTTACTTGTTTTGATTATTGCAGCATCGTTTTTAGTTACAGTCGTCAGCACTATAATCCGTTATTTTGAACTTAAAATCACAAAACTTAAAAAGGATTTTGAAGTAGAATACGGCTTATTCAAACGGATAAACCAGGTCATCAAAAAATCTAAAACCCAGGTTTTTGAACTGGAAACCAATCCCATAAAAGACCTGTTCAAAATAAAAAGTGTTTTCATCAGCCAGGCCTCTTCAGAAGAGTTGAATGACAAGAAGAAAATCGGATTGGTAGGCCTTCAGGAGAACGAAGTAGACATCCTTTTTCGATCGCTGTTCGACTTAGAGTACAAACAAAAATTCATTGTATCCAAAAGCAGTATGAGGCTGATGTTTCGATTAGTATCAGTATACCTCATAATATGTTTTGCCGCTGGTTTTGGTTTGTTTTTTTGGTTAGATAATATCTATATTATTTCGTTTCCGGCTCTACTTGCAGGATTTTTGGTCTTTGTGGCTTATAAAAAAGTGAGAAAAAGCTATGTGGGTATAAATGAAAATCTTATTCTGATCCATTCCGGTTCAATTCATACCAACAAAAAATACATTGCTACCCATAAAATACAGTCTTTAGCCTTGAAAAGAAATGTATTTCAGCAGCGCAATCAACATGCTGATTTGATAATTTATACGGCGTCGGGTAGTGAGAGGATAAATTATCTCAAATTGGAAGAAGCATTAAAAATTGTCAATTACCTGAATTATAAAGTTGAAAGCAGTAGGTTAAGCTGGATATAGTGTATAAAGTAATAGTTCCTTAAGCTATTAAAAGGACAAAATTTTGAATGATTTATATTTTGAAAATTATCCCTAATGTAATAAGCATATAGGCTGAAGTACAATCTATACTTCAAAATAATTTCAAAACAGAAAAAATGATTTTATACAATATTTAATTATTCCTGATTTTGCAATCAATAATAACCATTAATAGCATTAGGTTTTATTTTTATTGAGAATTTAATCTATTAATATCACAAATTTACATTATATCGAAAGAACTAATCATTTGGTCGTATTTGAAATGCATTTGAACGAAAAAACTCAAACTGGATGTAAATATCAATTAAGTTTGTATTGAATTTAAACTTAAAACCATGAAAACTCATTTATTTAAAAAACTAACAATCAGCGCTTTGATTGCATTTTTATTTATTTCCTGCGAAGTTGATGGAGATGTAAATGGCAATAATAACAATAATACTAACGAACTCGATAGTTTTAAAAATTTAGAAGTAACAGACACTTTTGACTGGAAAACTTCAAGTGATTACACTATCAACTTCAATGGTATTCCTGTAACAAGCCAGGTAAAAAGACCTTTAATTATTAAAACAGGAAGTGGAGAAGTTATACGTAGTATGAATATTTCACTTTCTGACAATTTTTCAATTGATCTTCGTGTTCCGTCAAAAGAGCAAAATTTAATGCTCTCGTGGGGTACTTATCAGAAAGAGTTATTGCTAGAAAGAAATCTTTTTATTGATTTTACTTTTCTTGAACCAAATACCGACGAAGAATAATAACCTAACATTTAAATTTTACAAGCCATGAAAAATATAGTTTTTACATTTATAATTGCCTTATTTAGCGGATTAATTACTGCTCAAGTAACACAAGATTTTGAATCTGGTGACAGGAATGCTATTAGAGCTAATTGCTGGCAAATGTGGGGAACTTCTCCTCATCAAAGTGCTTCGATTAACGGTTCTTATGGTGCAAGATCAAGTGCACTTTCTAATCAAGGACAGACTGCTGAAGTTATTAGTCCATGGATTACAGTAACCCAAAACACTCAAGCTTCATTTAAATATTCTAAAAGTAATAATAGTACAAGCAATGTGCAGTTACGCGTGGTTGCTATAAGCACTGATGGGTCAGAAACAACGGTTTGGGGACCTCAGCCTGTAAATCCAGGTGACCAAAATGGTACATTCAATATCACTCTTAACGGTGATTTTCAATTTAAATATGAATTTTTAACTGGTGGCGGAGGAGCTACACGCGGACACTTGGATGATATTATAATTCCAGGTATTTATGTTGCTGATCCTTCTCAAAATCCAAATGGTGTTGGAAATTGTGTTTTGGCTGGGGCAATTCAGGATTCGGATGGCGATGGTGTTGCTGACGAAGACGATGCATACCCTAACGATGCTACAAAAGCTTATGATAATGTTTTTCCAGGTGAAAGTAGCTTAAATACTCTAGCTTTCGAAGATCTTTGGCCTTCTCAGGGTGATTACGATTTTAACGATTTAGTTGTTGATTATAGATTTAATGAAATAACAAATGCAGACAACGAAGTTGTCGAAATTAATGCCACCCTTAAGGTGAGAGCTGTAGGTGGCTCACAAAATAATGGTTTCGCAATCCAGTTGGATAATGTAAATCCTTCAGATATTGCTTCTGTATCCGGGCAGGTTCTGACAGGCAGCCTGTTTTCAGTTGCAGGAAATGGTACTGAGAACGGACAGACAAACGCTGTAATACCAGTTTTTGACTCAGCCGAAAATGTCATCAACAGAGATGGTAATGGTTCTTTCTTTAATACAATTCCGGGAACTGGCGGCACAGGAACTTCAGATGTTATTAATCTGGTGATTACCTTTTCTTCTCCGCAACAGTCTATAGGGAATGCGCCTTACAATCCTTTCCTTATAAAAAACCAACAACGTGGAGCTGAAATCCATCTTGCAGACAAACAACCAACGGCATTGGCAGATGCATCTTTATTTGGAACCGGTGAAGATGATTCTAGTGTTAACGCAGGGAGATACTACAAAACAAGTAATAACCTGCCATGGGCTTTAGACATCAATGGCACTTTTGATTATCCGGTAGAAGGTGTAGATATCATCCAGGCCTATCTTAATCTGGCAGAATGGGCGCTTTCTAATGGAGAATTTTTCACAGACTGGTATTCAAATAATAACAGTAGCTATAGAGATAACAGCAAAATATACATCCTAAAATAATAAAGATTAAATAATTTTTTTTTAAAGGTGGGATAAAATCCCACCTTTTTTATTTATTCAATTTTGCTTTCTTGCTAAAGTGGGCTTTTTTATTTCATTGCTGATTATAATAGAAAACTACCAAATAATGAATACTAATTCTAGTCTGTTATTTAACCTAGCTAAAAATACAATTCAACATTGGTAAAAACACCATTTGTTTAAATCCCATCCTTCAAATCAAATCGTAATTTCCAGACAATTTCCCTCAGAGTCTAAGATGACACTTTCATAGTATCCACCACCAGTTGTTCGAGGGTCTCCTAAAATCTTAAACCCGCTTTCACTTATTAAGGCTGTCAATGCATCTACCTTTCTTGTGAACCTACGGAAATTGCAAAATGTGTAAGCCAATTTTTTCTAAAGTACCGATAGCTTCAATAATTTCAGGCTTGTTCATCAATTACAGACGTGCTCCGCTGTCAAATGAAAGAAAATACGAACTGAAATTCTTATTTTTATTATAATATTTTGTACTGGTCTTTAGCTCAAAAAACTTGACATAGAAATTTTTCATTTCTTCTAAATCCAAAGTCCAGATTGCTAAATGTTCAATCTTAATAATGACAAACTACCTTTTCGACTTTTTACCCAAAGAAATTTTGTAATCATCAATACTCCCTTTTATCTTTAAGTTCAGGTATTTGATATTCTTGTTCGGGTCAACTTCGATAATTTCATCTTCCTGACTTTCATTTCCAATAGTATCATTTTTACTTCCGACCAATTTTTTCCAGGCTGCTTTCCTAACTGTTTTCCAGGGAATCCGCAGATAATAATCAATATTGTTATTGTTGTCGTGTGTTCCGGCAAACTCCATATGTCCAATGGTAGATTCAATGGTCATGTTGGGAATTTCTATTTTTCCCTTTTTGACAACCAAATTATTTTGCAGGGTATCAAATCTTACGTTTTGCAGGTTTTTATCACCCATATAGTCTGATAGCGCCAGCATGGGATTGTAGTTTTTTAGTCTGCCGTTTAAGACTCTCACATCCATTTCCAATTCAGATTGATCTAAATCCGGAACCATATCAGGGTAAACTCTTATCTTACCTCTTATTCTACTTGAAAGCCTTCCCTGTAAATTTTCTGATACCAGATGGTCCTGACCAAAATTTTCAAATTTAAACAGCAATTTATCCAGGTCTACATTTTCCAATACCAGGTCCGGTTGAAAATAAATTTGCTTAGGGTTACTCCCGTTAAAATAGCCATTCAATGCCACTTTACCTCCGGCTGCATCCATACTTAAAGTATCCATGTAGATAAAATGGTCAGGTGTAGTTCTAAAATCGGCAATAATATTTTTTATATCCAGATTTCGGAAAATAAAATGCTTAATGTTTGCCTTTAATTGCATGCCTGTAAAAGGCAGCTCATAAATATTAAACGCTTCTGCATGAGCAATGACATCTTCAGTCGTTGGTTCTGTGGACTTTGTCGCTTCTGTGTCACCACTTAGGTTAAAATTAAAAAGCGCATTGTAATCAATATAGTCTGCATTTAAAGCAAAATAATTATCTCTTTTCTTTATTTGTTGATCTTTCCCTAAATAATAATTTAAGTCGATATTAAAATTGGTTTTTCCAATCTCACCGTGAAAATCTTTTATCACAATATGATCATCTTCATAATGTATTTTCCCTCTAAAATCATGGAATTGCTGTGGGTGGACTTTCATTTTTGCAGTGAGCTTGTCCAGATCAAAATCGATGGAGTGCAAAGTTGAATCGATATAGTGCATACTTGATTCAAAATGTAATTCTAGATTGGTGAATTCTTCATGTCGATATTCTTTTGGTAAATAATTATTGCCATTATAAGTCAAAAGATCTTCAAGTCTTATTTTAGAAGATTTAAGATTGATATCAAGATCTACATCTCCATTCAATTCAGGCTGCATCCAAAAGCTATAATCGTGAATCAATCCATCCAGATGAAAATCACTTTCATCAATATTTCCTTTGAAATCTACAATTTTCAGATCTCTGTCATCAATTAATATATCAGCATAAAAATCATTCAACTTGTGGGGATAATACTTTAATTCTGCATATAAACTATCAATAAAAAATTCACCTTTGGGTAAGTATTTTGATTCTGTAAAATCTCTGGCAGAAGCTTTAAAGGTAAACCCCAAGCTTAAATCCTTAATTTCTTCATCTATACCGGAGGATATAGAATCCTGAACTTTAAAACCTGTTAATTCAGTTAAGTCTAATGTATTAGAAACAATATCCAAATGGGTTTGTACCGGAATGTTGGTGTGGTGAACTACAGCAGGCAGGTCTGAGAGAAAACCTGTCACTGACAAGTCAGAATTGCCCATTTTCAAGTCAAACTTATTGAGCTTTGCTTCCTTACCATTCATTTCTAGATGGACATTTAAATTATCTAGTGCCATTGGTAATTCATTAGATTCGAAACTTAAATCCTTGACAATGAATTCTGCAAAATAAGCCTGATTGATTTGTTGTAAAGCTTTCTCAGGTTCATCGATATCAATTATATCATGAAAATTCATTTTCAAAGCGACTTCTCCTGAGGCATTTTTAAATTGATCTAATTCGAAAAAATCTGCAATAAAATTAAGATTGAAATTGGAGTCTATTTGCATCTCTATTTCGGGAGTTTCGAAGTTTTCTACAAAAATTGAACCTTTGAAAGTTCCTTTTCCGAGCGCTGCCGTCATGTCCGTCAGCGAAAAACTTGCCGTACTAAGGTTCCTGTCTTCACCATTGGTAAAATGGCCTTTGAAACCCATTTTGTCTATTTTTTTTCCTTTATTGGTGTTTTCCAAAAAGGCTTCTCCTGCTCCAAAGTTGGCATCAATAAGTGGATTTTTTCCATTTCCGGCCTGCCCCTTAACAGTTGCATTAAAGTAGATTTGCCCTGCGTTTTTGTAATTTTCTAAAACCCCTAATAACTCTGGTGGCGCAAAAGCAATAAACATATCAAAATTGGGCTTTGTCCCTTTAATATTCAAATCAAGATTTACATCGTTTTTAAATTCAATGGCTCCATTAAATTCAAAATCACCGTTTTCCATTATAATACCGGAAGGTTCAATATCTAAAATACCTGATTTTTCGTTAAAAGAAATATCTGTATGAATTTCAATATGTTTTTTCTTGACAAAAGTGGTATCTCCTTCTTTTATAATATTCAATTCAAATTCTGTGTCTACATGACCTGCAATGGTATTGTTTGCCTGCTTAAAACTACCTTCCGCTGAATATATGTATTTTTCAATTTGAGTACTGGTCGATTCATCCAGCGTATGGATATCTAAGTTCTTTAGTATTATTTTTTTGAGATGGACATTAGCCTTAGAAGATGTGGTATCAGCTTTTGAATTGGTTGCGCCTGCAAAAGATCTTTGTAAATTTGTTGTACTGTCTTGATAAAGAATTATGTTAAAATCACCATCTTCAATCAGTAAAGACTGAATGTCATAATTACCTTTTACAATATCCCATAAGTTAAAACCAACGTAAATATCTTTAACATTCAATAGCTCTGGTGCGTTATCTTGCTTTGTTTCGTAAATATGAACGTCATAAACTTTTATTGATATATATGGGAAATTGCCGAAAATTGATAATTCACTTTCCCCAACTTTTACTAAACCACTGTAATTTTGGTTCATACTTGAAATCTGATCCTGAATGATATCAGATTGATTGCTCTGAATATATATCAAAAGACCTCCGGTTAGCAATACCGGAATGGCTAAAATCAGAATTATAAATCGTTTCCAAAATCTTTTATTTTTCAAAGCTGACTATTAAGTGATGACAATATAATTTGATTCTAAAAATAATGAATTTGGTTAAATGAGACAGCATAACAAATACTTAAATCTACATCCTCTGAGGGACCTGTATTCCTAACAAACCAAAAGCTGTCTTAATGACCTTTGCTGTTGAAGCTGAAAGTTTTACCCTGAACAATTTCTGATTATCATGATCTGCGCCAAGTATGCTCAGGTTTTGGTAAAAAGAATTGAATGCTTTGACCAAATCGAAGCTGTAGTTGGCTATTACAGCCGGACTGTACTGGGCTGCTGCCTGCTGAACCACATCCGGAAATTGGGCAAGTATTTTTACCAGATCTCTTTCTTTTTCATCTAAAATGTAGTCTTTGATCTTCTCAGACAAATCTCCATCAAACTGCCTTAAAATCGATTGAATTCTGGCGTGTGTGTATTGGATGAAAGGACCTGTATTTCCTTGAAAATCAACAGATTCCTTTGGATCAAATACAATGCGTTTTTTAGGATCGACCTTTAGGATGAAGTATTTAAGAGCTCCTAATCCAATCATATTGTAGAGTTCTGTTTTTTTGTCTTCATCAAAACTATCAATCTTGCCGTGCTCATCAGAAATTTCTTTGGCCGTTAGCATCATATCCTGCATTAAGTCATCTGCATCAACAACGGTGCCCTCACGACTTTTCATTTTCCCACTGGGCAGATCTACCATGCCATAACTTAAGTGATACAAGTGTTTCGCCCAATCATATCCTAATTTTTCAAGAATCAGAAATAAGACCTTAAAATGATAATCCTGTTCATTTCCAACCGTATAGATCATTTTGTCAATCCCAAAATCATCCACACGTTTTACAGCTGTACCAATATCCTGTGTCATGTAAACTGCTGTACCATCGGCACGAAGAACTATCTTCTCATCAAGACCTTCATCACTTAAATCTATCCAGACACTATTGTCATCTTTTCTATAAAATACACCCTTTTCCAAGCCGGTTTTTATGATATCTTTACCTAAAAGATAGGTTTCAGATTCGTAGTAGTTTTTATCAAAGCTTACACCCATACGATTGTAGGTTGCTTCAAAACCATCATAAACCCAATTGTTCATTTTTTGCCAGAGTGATACCACTTTTTCATCACCTTCTTCCCAACGTTTAAGCATATCCTGAGCTTCAAGAAGAATTGGAGCTTTGGCTTTGGCTTCATCTTCAGGAATACCTTTATCTTTAAGTTCCTGAATTTCTTTTTTGTAAGCAATATCAAACCTGACATAATACTTACCGACCAAATGATCTCCCTTCATTTTAGCAGATTCAGGTGTTTCTTCGTGACCGAATTTTTGCCAGGCCAGCATAGATTTACAAATATGGATACCTCTGTCGTTGATGATTTGGGTTTTAAAAACTTCATAACCTGCATAATCCAATATCCGGGCTACAGCATAACCTAATGTAATATTACGCATATGTCCCAAATGCAGTGGTTTATTGGTGTTAGGGGAAGAAAATTCCACCATTACCCTTTCTCTGTTTGGCTTTTGCTTCCCAAAAGATGCGTCTGCATTTATATCTTCTAAAACAGAAACCAGGTGATCATCACTAAGAACAATATTTAAAAAACCTTTTATCACATTAAAATCTTCAACAATCTCTATATTAGTTTTTAGGTAATTTCCTATATCTTCTGCAAGTACAGCAGGATTAGTTTTAATGTGCCTCAACAGCGGAAAAACCACCAGTGTGGTATCGCCACTAAACTCTTTTCTGGTTTGCTGAAATTCAAAAGAATCTATCTCTTTTTGATAATTTTCTTTTAAATAAGTTTGAATATGAGGAATGAAAAGTTCTTCTACACGCATTGCTTAAAAATTTACAAAGGCAAATATAATCTAAAAAAAAGAGCCCATTAAGAAGTTATATTTTGATTTTATCTATCTTTATAAAAAACGAGAAATGCTACTCAATGTATCTTATAACAGACCAAAAATAAAGGCTCAAATTGATGAAAGCGTTGGAAAAGCTTTCTCGCTTATGGACAGGATAAAAATGGGTGGAATTGGTTCCGGAAAGTTATTTATAAATTCGTCGAGTGTTCAGATCCATAACCTTTTGATTTTAGACAGCTATGTTAATACATGCAGCATAGAGATGCGACCCAAAGGTATTTTATTATCATTCCGATCAATATTAGAAACTTATGCATTGATTATACCTTACCACAAATTAAAAATATATAAAGGTTCATCGCAGCAATACTCTATTTATATGGATAATTATTTTGTCAAAATAAAAGCTGATCAGAAAAGGATTCATCAGTTTATGAGAAAAGTGATGGATCAAAAACTGGACGTCAGTGGGCAGGGCATCGATGAGTATTACAGTTGATTTTTAGTGGACAGTTTTCAGTCGCAGTTTGCAGTGCCAGTTTTCAGTCGCAGTTTTAAGTCTTAGTAAATCGAAAAAAATATCCCTGCGAACCTTGCGCAGACCTTTGGGATCGTTGCGGTTAGAATCCACACAATGTAATATTCAGTACATATTCGTATTAGAAGTTTAAATTCACTATTTTTAAACTCATCTATTTTAAGACTTTAATTAAAAATCTCATAAACTCATAAACCTTATAAACTCATAAGACTTATAAACTCATAAAATTTATAAACTAATAAACTCAACCAACAAATGAAAATCTTACTCACTGGCGCAAATGGTTATATTGGCATGAGACTGCTCCCACTTCTTTTAAAAGATAACCATGACGTTTATTGTGTAGTAAGAGATGCCGAAAGACTTTCGGTGGATAAAGAGACTAAAAGTCAGATCAAGATTATTGAAATTGATTTCCTTGAAAAAAATAATCCTCAAATACCTAAAGATATAGACGTTGCTTATTACCTCATACATTCTATGAGCTCATCGACTACTGATTTTGACGAGTTAGAAGCAAAATCTGCCAGAAATTTTATTGAATTGATCAATAAAACAAGGATTAAGCAGGTGATCTATCTTAGCGGAATAGTAAATCAAAAAGAACTTTCGAAACATCTTAAATCCAGAAAGGCAGTCGAAAACATTCTAAGACAAGGAAATTTTGCACTAACTGTACTTAGAGCAGGTATTATTGTAGGTTCTGGCAGTGCCTCTTTCGAAATTTTAAGGGACTTGTGTGAAAAATTACCGTTCATGATCACACCAAAATGGGTGAATACCAAATGTCAGCCTATTGCCATACGAGACGTTATATTTTATTTGACCAACGTCATCAATAAAACCAACTGTTTTAACCAATCTTTTGACATCCCGGGACCAGACACTTTATCCTATAAGCAGATGATGAAGACTTATGCCGAAGTTAGAGATTTGCCTTTAACTATAGTAAACGTTCCGGTTATGACGCCAAAACTTTCTTCCTACTGGTTATTTTTTGTTACCGCTACGTCCTACAAACTCGCTCAAAACCTAGTTGACAGTATGAAAGTGGATGTCACTACAAAAGACCGAAAACTGGAAAAAATGCTTAATCATGATCTGATTTCCTATAAAAAAGCGATTGCTTTAGCCTTTGATAAAATTGAACAAAATCAGGTGTTGTCCAGTTGGAAAGACTCTAAAGTAAGCGGACGATTTTCTAAAAGAGATTTAGACAGGTACATCAAAGTGCCAAAATTCGGATGTCTGAAAGACCATCAGCAAACTAAAGTAGATGATGCTGAGAAAAGCATTGATAAGATTTGGGAGATCGGTGGTCAGAATGGCTGGTATTATGCCAATTTTCTATGGCGCATCAGAGGTTTTATAGATAAACTTTTTGGCGGTGTTGGTCTGAGACGCGGCCGGACAAACATAGCCAGCATTAATCCCGGTGATGCTTTAGACTTTTGGCGTGTACTCTATGCCGACAAAGAAGAAAAACGACTTTTGCTCTTTGCGGAAATGAGAGTACCAGGTGAAGCCTGGTTAGAATTTTACATTGACGATAATGACATTTTACACCAAAACGCTACCTTTAGACCAAGAGGTTTAAAAGGCAGACTATACTGGTACAGCATGCTGCCTTTTCATTATTTTATTTTTGCAGGAATGTTGAATAGGATTGCGCATAGTTAGATTTTACTGTTCGTGTTTAATTAGTTTAAAAGGTGGTTGACAAAAATCTTTAATTTAGTTTCATGTTTTTCAAATTCTAACGCGGTACACAAAATTAAATGTCTTGTGCCTAAAGTGATTTCAATGTTTTTTCCTAAGCCTGTGTAACGGCATGATATATAACATGAAATATATTTGTTTAGATAATAGAAATTTTATAAAACAACAGGCCATTTCCCATATTATTCTTTAAACGGCTTAAAAGTTTGTCCCCAAAACCCCTTTAAATAATTTTTATCCTTTTCAAAACCCAATTCAATATCTCTACCGTCTATTGGAATATTGGCTATACCAAAAATATAATCCCAAATACACAATGTCAACCCAAAATTGACACCTTTTTGCATTTGAGTTATTGTGCGTTTATGTATATTGAGCAAAGCGTACAGGTTTTAAAATTAGTTCGGATTTTGTCTCTCGCAAAGGCGCTAAGTCGCTAAGATATTTTTAGGTTGATTCGGATTTTGTCTCTCGCAAAGACGCTAAGTCGCAGAGGTATGAAGTTAGAGAACAAAAGTTAATGTTTAAGAGCTTTGCACCTTTGCGTCTTCGCGAGGAATCTGAAGTTCTATTTCTCAACAAAAGGCCTTTTCACCTGCCCCCAGAACCCCTTAGGATAATTTTCATCCTCATCAAAGCCCAATTCGATATCTCTGCCGTCTTTGGGAATATAAGCTGTGCCAAAAATATAATCCCAAATACTCAAGGTCAACCCAAAATTGACACCTTTTTGCATTTGAGTTATTTTGCATTTGTGTATATTGAGCAAAGCGTACAGGTTTTAAAATTAGTTCGGATTTAGTCTCTCGCAAAGACACTAAGTCGCAGAGGTATGAATTTAGAGAACAAAAGTTAATGTTTAAGAGCTTTGCGCCTTTGCGTCTTCGCGAGGAATCTGAAGTTCTATTTCTCAACAAAAGGCCTTTTCACCTGCCCCCAGAACTCCTTTGGATAATTTTCATCCTCATCGAAGCCCAATTCGATATCTCTGCCGTCTTTAGGAATATAAGCCGTCCCAAAAATATAATCCCAAATACTCAACGTCAACCCAAAATTGACACCTTTTTGCATTTGAGTTGGTAAGGCTTTAGCATGATGCCAGATGTGCATTTTGGGATTGTTGAAGACATATTTCAACACCCCATAATCCCAACCTACGTTGGCGTGATTAAGATGCCCTACGAATACACCAAACATATGCACCAAAAAGAACTCCTGAATCCCAAACCCAATCATGGCCAGAGGCAAATATTGAACCGATTTATAAATAATGGTTTCCATAAAGTGAAAACGGAACTGGGCCGCAAAGCCCATTTCTTTTACGCTGTGGTGAACTTTATGAAACTTCCAGAGCCAATCGCGTTTATGCAACTGCACATGTACATTCCACTGTATAAAATCTGCAATGATAAACATGATGAGCAACTGCGACCACACCGGTAATTCAGCAATATTAATCGCTACCAAATTTTCAATACCTAAGCTTGCCAGGCCATCATTAAAGAGATTGACAAAAACATTAGAAACCGCATTATAGCCTATAAGTGAAAACAGGAAAAAATTGAAAAAAATATAGAACAAATCCAGCCAAAACCCATCTCTGATAAACTTTTGGTTTTTTCGCCAGGGAAAAATCACTTCCAAAACCATCACTAACAGTGATAAAGCAATTAGCCAGTAAAAGTAACCTGTAAGCTTCGGGTTGGTGATTTCTTCAACCAGATAATTAAAATACCCCGTGAATGAACTTAAAAATATATCGATATATTCCTGCATGTTGCAAAAATAAGTGATTCTAATCGATGAGAATGTGACCAAAGTTACAAAAAGCTAAGATTTAACAAGCGTCAAATCTTTTGTGGATTGTTACTAAGCAACACCTAAAACCCGATAGAGATTAACGTAAGCATTCAGCACCTGTTATCTGTTTTCAACATAGTTTAACTCAGATTCAAGCTCTTGTTTCTGTGGTTCCTGAATTTGATGATAAAGGAATTTTTCTAACAAAGACATAAGTGAGCGTTCCGAGTGCATAGGCAGGAATGTCCCAATAATCTACTGTAAATTTTTCACTGATTAATGGAAATAGGATTTCACCGAAGATTACCATTATCAAAAAGTAGCCTATTATATGGGAGTGCGGTAAATCTATAGTTTTATCCTTTAAAAGAATCCTGCGTTCCCAAAGCAGAGCATATAAAATTAACGGCATAAGCAAAAAAGGATCTAAATAATTATCCAGAAAAGTGATATTCAATTGAAATTGCATCTGAAGGACCTGATGGATGCAAAAAAGAAAAGCTGAAAGCAGGACTAAAATGTTGACAGGTGCTTCTTGTTTCATAATCCGACGACAAGTGTTATAAACAGAAAAATAAAAATTACAGGTGATAAGGCCAATAGTAAAATCAAAACCGGTAATTTTAGTATAAAGATAAAGACTTGAAGGACAACATGATGTTTAGGTGACGGCCTCATCCAATCTTTAGCAAAATAATAAATTAAAGAAACTAAAGACTCTGCGGTCTGTTTATCTTCATTTTTTGTTGAGTAATCAGGTATCTTCTTCATTTATACCAACTGTGTGTGCACAATTAAAGCACTTAAATATAAGAATAAAATTAGAATAGTACTAGACAAAAGATTTGATACTAAAAACAGGAAAGTCTGAAAATTGAAATACCAATTTATTTAATGTCAAACCGAAATTATATCGTTTCACAAAACTTGACCCTAAAAAGAAAATATCAGGGTATTAAATACTGAAATCTAGGGTTTAGCATAAGAGCAGTAGCGGAACAATACCCGCTTTCTTTTCGGTCATCAATATATTTAAATAAACACAAAAACAGTTTGAACTTACACCCTAACCGCTATTGCTTTTTTACATTGTTGGGGTAGTTTTTATTCCCTATCCCCAATTAGAACTCTTTTCAAATTGCCCCTTTCTTTCGTTATTAGAAATAATAGGTATGGTGCGAAAACAATTATTCCTAGAATCATTGCAACAATTGCTATGAAAATCGATTTAACGGAAAACTTATTTCGCCAAACAATCCATAGAGCAGAAAGCACTAAATAACATTGGAAGTCTATAGCAAATTGACCCATCCACGTCATTGAGGTGGCAAACTCTATAGCTCTCACGAAAAAATTTAATCCATCATTCTGTATCGCAATAAATGTATAGACTAGTAGACCAATAGTCTGAACTACCAAAAGTCCTTTCAAGAAATTCAATTTGTTGTTTTCTGCCATAATTATTTTTTTGGCAAAAATAAATCGAAGGAATGAGACTATTTAGACGTTGCCGTCTATTGCAATCGTTTCTTTAGTTTGCTTAAAGTGCGTAACCATTTTACGAATACTCGCAAAGTATGTTTTAAGCCAAGATTCGTTCAGCGTTTCGTCAGTAATTTGAAGGTAAAAATTTTCCAAA
>CAZQKB010000026.1:0-19231 GCA_964593755.1 uncultured Mesohalobacter sp.
TAATACCCAGGGCCACAGCATCATTGGCTGTTAAATTAAAGGTCTGGGTTAAGGTAAAATCCCCACATTGTTGTAAGGGTTGTGGGTCTATGGTGGGTTGAGGCGTAACAAAAACACCAATAACGAACTGCTCCACAGCACAGCAATTAGGGCCACCACTTGTATCCTGAAGCCTAACCCAAATGGTTTGAGGATTCGATGTATTCTGATAATTCGTCGGATCAGCAATTGGATTTACATTATCTATAGCATCTTGTTCATTCAGGAAATAACTGACTGTAAATATAGCTGGGTCCTGGCCATCTAAAACCGAATCATCATTACTGGTTAAATCAAAAGTAGCAGTGTCTATACCTGGAACATCGCTGCAAGAGGAAATATTATTAGGAGTTCCATTAACTGGTTGTGAATTCAACAAATCAAAGTTACCTATACTTCCCGGACCAAAACAATCGAGACCAAAAACATCTTCTACGGTAAAGTAAACAGTAAAAGGAATTGATGGTGGCGTATAATTCGCTGGGTCTACAATGGCATTGGTTCTGTTTTGTGCGTCTGTCAATGTTTCATAGTAATTAACTTCGTAAGGAATTACGCCGGGATTTTCAGTTTGAAAATCCTGAAAATCGCCAAAAAACTCGTTTGAAATATTTTCCAGAATGGGAGTGTCATTTTGAGTAAGGTCAAATACTGGATCAATTAAAAAAGGATCACAAATTGTCAGATCCAAATCTTCAGTAACATCTTCATTAAAGTTAAAAATAGGTACATATTCAACAATAATACAATCTGATGAATCACAGTCTGTACCGGCCTGAAGTTCGATACAGTATTCTCCGGCTTCGGTAATATCTAAAGTAGGTCCTGTTTCTCCGGCAATGGGCGTGCCGTCCTTTGTCCATTGGAAAGAAAAACCTGGAGGTGCAATGCCCTCAAAAACTTCAAGGGTTTGTAATTCGCCTTCACATAAAGGCGTTAATTCATCAAGAACCAAATCTTCACCAATATTTGCACCCAGTTCAAAACTACCTCCTTCAATAAATACTGCAGAATCTAAAATGGAGTCAGAATAATCGGAAATAGCTAATTTGATGTTGTATGTCTGACCAGGTATGACAGTTACTGGTGCCGTTGAAAAAACTCTAGTTTGTCCATCAATGGAGTGGTAGGAAGGCGGAAAATTGATATCATCAAAAAATTGTGGAAAAGCAAATTCGCCAAGTCCAGGACCACAGCTTATATTGTGAACATTAACTGCGCTTACGGGAACAGTTGTGCCAGGCACTAATGCTATATTAAGTCCTCCTAAGTCAAGACTTAACTCAGGTGTATTAGGGTTTGCATCATGATCATAATTGTTCACATTAGGTATACCAGGTCCACTTAAAATGAATGCAAAGGTATCTGCAAATGAGCAAGGGTAATTAGGTCCGGGAACGTATTCTTCAGAAGCAAAAATGTAATTAAATTGAAATTCATCCACAAATGGTGTAAATTCAAATTCAATGACCGTTGCATCATTGGTATTTCCAGCCCCTAAAGCGCTTAAGTCTGGATCTCCAGGACCAAAAGTACCTTCGGGAGGTATGCCAGTCGGTATACCAGTTACACCTTGTGAAGCCAGGACAATTCCTTCCTCAAAAGGGAAATTTGAGCAACCTTTATTAAAATACCCATAACTATCAAAACCAGCATTAGAAGCTGCAGCACTAAGTGGCGAAGAGATATTATTAACAATTGAACATGTACCACTTATCAATACATCAGTCACTAACTGATCTAAAGTGAAATTTGTATCATCAACTAACATCAAATCATCTCCAACAACAAAACTTTCGCTAATGGTATCAAAACAACCAAAACTATCTGTGACTGTTAAAGTAACATTTACAGTACCATTGCCTGGGGTTGTCGGGGTAACGGTTTGACCATTAAATATATCGCCGTTTATGTTCCATTCATAGGTTAAATCGCTCACATCTCCACTGGAAGTCGTAGCACTGCCTGTAAAATTTACGGGTTGGTTAGCAGGAATCAATGGGTTTGTTGGATCACCACAGGTAGGTTCAATATCTGAAATATCTGCTGTAATGGACTGACAAGTTGGTCTGCAAGATATGTCAGCTTCCCAACCTGGACCGTTAAAAAAACTATTAGATTCGAATTCAAAAGTTAAACAACCACTGGGGTGGGTTGATGCTATAAAATTTAATTCCGGATTATTGGCAAATGTACCTGTGAAAGATCCAATTATTTCAGCGGGATCATTGGTATCTGAATTATAAACCGTAAGAAAATCACCGCCATCGTTATTGAGTAAGAAGGCCGTAAACTCTACAACTGTTTCTAAATCCGGCCCGTCAGGACATATGGTAATTATAAAGTTTTCACTGCTTGAATAATCTCCGCCTAAATCGCCAGAGTCGTAAAAATTTCCGGAACATTGGTTAAAATTTCCATTCTGCATGGTGATATCCTGAGCTGATACACCTACATAACAAAAAGAAATTATAAATATGAGTAATATGTTTTTCATATAAATTATTTTCGCCCGTAAATATATTCAATTCATTAAGTTTGTCTTAGCGAATTACTAAAAAATCTAAAAAAATGTCTAATTTTATCAATATAGTCCCAACATCAGATAATACTATAGTCAAATTTGAGACGGAGCAATTTCTAGTTCAGCATCAAAGTTTTGAATTCAAAAACATCGATGAGGCCAAAAATTCTGTTTTAGCACAACAACTTTTTTATCTTCCATTTGTAAAAACGGTTTACATTGCCCAAAATTTTGTAGCTGTTCAAAAATATGATATTGTAGAATGGGAAGATGTTCAGGATGAACTCTCTGCAAAAATTTCAGATTATTTACAATCTGGAAAACCGGTAGTTGAAGAAGTTCAGCAGCAAAAAAAGAAAATACCGGTTACGGTCTATGCTGAAAGCACACCAAATCCTCAGGTTATGAAGTTTGTAGCCAATAAAAAATTGGTGGTTAAAGCTTTGGAATTTAAAAATATAGACGATTCGAAAGACGTAGAATTAGTTCAAAAGTTATTTCATTTTCCTTTCGTCAAGGAAGTATACATGGATGATAATTTTATTTCTGTACATAAATACGATATGGCTGAATGGGATGATATCACAATGGAATTGAGAGAATTCATTAGATCCTACTTAGAAAAAAACGCCGAAATTGTAAAATCTCAACAGGCTACAGTAAAGTCTTCAGCCGAAACTCAGAACGTTGAGGAACCTTCAGAAAATCTTTCTGGAATGTCTAAACAAATAGCTGAAATACTAGAGGAATACGTTAAGCCTGCTGTTGCTAGTGATGGAGGTAATATTGTATTTAAAGCTTACGATGAAAACACCAAAGATGTTCACGTTATTTTACAAGGTGCCTGCAGTGGTTGCCCGTCTTCTACAATGACACTAAAAAATGGTATTGAAAACCTTTTGAAAGATATGTTACCACAACAAGTGAATAATGTTGTGGCTATTAATGGGTAATGCCCTCTCGAACTACCCCGATGGGAAAGACTTTATTAATATTTGTTGAAGAAGAGCGTAATGGTTTGAGGTTTAATTTATTATACGTTATTTAGTGTTCCTTGTTCATGATCCAAACTTAGAGGAAAATCTTACAAGGACCAACGAATTAGTTTATCATTAAAAGCTAAATGCTTAAGCAACTTTATGCTCTTCATCCTTAAACTGGGCCTTGTATAATTTTGTATAGTAGCCTTCCGGGTTTTTGAGTAGTTCAACGTGGGTTCCGGTTTCTATAATCTGACCCTGATCCATTACGATAATTTTATCAGCGTTTTTTACGGTAGCCAGACGGTGAGCAATAATTATAGAGGTACGGTCTTTAGTGATATGGTCTGTTGCTTTTTGGATAAGTTGTTCGCTGTATGAATCTATTGAAGAAGTAGCTTCGTCAAGAATTAATATACTTGGTTTGCAAACGTAAGCACGTAAAAAAGCAATTAACTGCCGTTGTCCTGAAGACAGCATAGCTCCTCTTTCTTTTACGTTATATTCGTATCCATTTGGCAAACTCATAATAAAATCATGTACACCGATAGATTTGGCAGCCTTTATAACATCACTTTTAGTTATGTTTTCATCGTGTAAAGTGATATTGTACAGGATACTTTCTGCAAATAAGAACACATCCTGCAGAACCACGGCTATTTGGCGTCTTAAAGCACCCAGTTCATAACTTTTAATTTCCTGATTGTCTATAAGGATTTTACCTCCATTGATGTCGTAGAAACGGGTCAGTAAATTGATGACTGTACTTTTTCCTGCTCCAGTTGCGCCAACAATAGCAATAGTTTCTCCAGGTCGTGCTTCAAAAGAGATGCCTCTAAGGACCTCCTCATCTTCAACATAACTAAAGCGCACATCTTCAAATTCAATTTTACCATTAAGATGCTGGGGCTTTAGCTTTCCTTTATTAGGGATATAGGATTCTGTGTCCAGAATTCCAAATACCCGATTGGCTGCAACCATACCCATTTGCAAAGAATTAAATTTATCAGCAATTTGACGTAACGGAGAAAATAACAGGCGCACATATTCTGTGAAGGCCACGATAATACCAAGGGTTAAGGTGTCAGACTCCACAATTCTCAAACCACCATACCAAACTAATAAACCTATAGTTACAGAAACAGACATTTCTGCAATGGGGAAAAATATAGAGTTATAAAGTACTGTTTTATTCCAGGCAACTTTATGTTTGTCATTGATGTCCTTAAATTTTTCATACTCTTTGCGCTCACGGTTAAAAATATGCACTATTTTCATTCCGGTTAATCTTTCCTGAACAAATGAGTTAAGGTTGGAGACCTGGGTGCGCACTTCTTCAAAGGCCACTTTCATTTTCTTTTGAAACACTCTGGTGGCATAAAATATAAAAGGTAAAACCGTCAGTACTATAAGTGTAAGTTCCCAGCTTTTGTAAAACATGAATATCAGCACAGCCAGCATTTTAAGTAAATCGCTTAAAATCATGAAAAGTCCCTGACTAAAAATACTTGCAATGGTCTCGATATCACTTACTGCTCTGGTAACCAGACGGCCAACAGCAGATTTATCAAAATACTGCTTTTTGAAGTTTATCATATGGTCAAAAAGCTTGACACGTATATCACGAATAACTTCCTGTCCAAGCCAGTTGGCAAAATAAATAAAAGATAATTGAAATAAGACTTCGCCAAAAAGCACAGCAACCATCCAAATAATGAGCTCTGCCAGTTGTTCTTTATTAGCATCGGGTAAAGCATTATCGACAATCAGACCAAGAAGGTGCGGTCTTAGCATTCCCAGCGTTGCCAATGCTAAAGCAGAAAACAAGACAAAATAATAAGTCTTTTTGTAAGGACTTGTAAACGCTAATATGCGTTTAAACAATCCAAAATCAAAAGCAGTACCGGTCTTATTTTTACTCATAAATAGATTTTAATGGATATGGGTATTTAATGTCTGTAAGATATAGACCTTTTGCCGGAACAGATTTTCCTGCGCGTTTTCTATCTTTGGCTTTTATGATTTCTGTAAACTCTCCAGGTGTTGTTTTGCCTAAGCCAACATCAATCAAAGTACCAGCTATCGCTCTTACCATATTTCTTAAAAAGCGATTTGCACTGATTGAAAGAACGACCAAATCATTTTCATTTTTGACTTCAACATTAATGATTTGACATTCAAAAGTTTTCACAGCTGTTTTTACTTTACTAAAGCTTTTAAAATTAGAAAACGACAGCAGTTGTTGTGCACACTTATGCATAAGTTTAACATCTAGTTCGTTTTTAATATAATACGCAGAACCGAGTTGAAATGGGTTTTTTCTGGTCACAATTTTATACTTATAACTACGTGACGAGGCGTCAAATCTGGCGTGGTTATCAGGTTTTACTTTAAATATATCCTGTGCGGCAATATCTTTAGGCAATACATTATTTAGTCTGTAGATTAAATTTTGCTTTTTGGATAAGTCTGTTGCTGTATCAAAATGGGCAATAAAGTATGTAGCATGAACGCCTGTATCGGTTCTTCCGGCTCCCATAACTTCAATATTTTCCTGAAGCACCGTTGATAAGGCCTGGTCTAAACAGGTTTGAATACTTTGCTTATTTGGTTGTTTCTGCCAACCTACATAATTTTCGCCCCAGAAAGAACATTGTAAAAAGTATCGTATTTTCATCATTGCAAAAATAGGGTCTTAATGTAGATACTGAAATTTTTTAACCTATGTTTTGAATGTAAATACTTTCAAAGAATACAAGACAGCGATTTTTGAAGATTTCAAAATTTTATTAATTCATTTATCAGATTAAAAATTAATATTAATTTTAAAGTAAAAATGCAAACTTTTAGAATTTACTTATTCTTGATTTTTCTCACTCTTGGTTTTCCGACGAAAGCACAGAACGCTTTGGAAAAGGAAATGCATAAGCAAATTGCATTAGAGTTTGAAACTTATTATAATAATGGCAGCTATGAAGCTATATTCGAATTGTTTAGCGATGTTTTTAAAGAGCAGTTGCCATTAGAACAGACAAAGTCATTTTTTACAAATTTGAAATTTCAACAAGGAAATATTAAAGCAAGGGAATTTAAAAGATTTGTCAGAGGTTCATTTGCCAGTTATAAAACAACTTTTGAAAGGGATATTATGGCGTTAAATATTTCAATAGATGATCAAAATAAAATTAATGGACTATATATCGAGCCTTATAAAGAGCAAAAAGTTATTCCAGTTACCGAAAAAAATAAAACCAGACTAATTTTACCCTTTAAAGAGAAATGGTTCGTATTTTGGGGAGGAGACACAAAAGCTGAAAACTATCATGTTGAAAGTAAAGCTCAAAAAGGAGCATTCGACTTTATAGTTCAAGATAGTACAGGCAAATCTTATAAAACAAATGGTATGGAAAATGAGGATTACTATGCCTTTGGCAAAGAAATTATTGCGCCTTGTGAAGCAGTAGTTACTATGGTTGTTGATGGTGTTCCTGATAATACACCTGGAGAAATGAATCCTGTTTTTGTCCCTGGAAATACAGTTGTTTTAAAAACTGATAATGATGAATACCTGTACTTTGCCCACTTAAAAAAACACAGTATAAAAGTTAAAGAGGGTCAAAAGGTTGAATTGGGAGATGTTTTAGGTCTATGCGGAAATTCAGGAAATTCTTCCGAACCACATTTACATTTTCATATCCAAAATCAACTTCAAATGCATAAAGCAACTGGTATGAAAGCCTTCTTTGCAGAAATATTCGTGAATGGTAGTCTAAAGAAAGTTTACTCTCCGGTTCAAGGTGAAACAATAGGGAATATGCCTTAAATAAAAGTTATTTTTATTTTTTAACTATAAGCTATTCAAAAATTCTGTTTTTACATTAATCCAGATAGAAATAAACCATTTAAAAACAACTTTGTTGTTCCCAGCCAAAACCCTCTAAAGTTTGTATTGTCTGTAAAGACCATCACCCGACCGCGACCAAATCTGTTTACCTGAAAAGGAACAGTTTTCCTGAGCAAATCCAGGTTACTGTCATTTATAAAGCCACTCACTAAAGGGTTTTCAGTATACTGAATAGGATTATTATAACTGTATTTATTAGGATTCATGAAGAATTCTGTATTTCTAAACAGGGCAATTTTATCATTTGTAAAGCCAAAATTTATAGGATGACTTCTGTCGATATGGGCCTCAAATATGGCACCTCCTATTTGTCTGGCGCCTCTTACTTTACGTCGGTCTTCAAAGCTGATATCTTTAATGTTGAGACTGTCTGATTTAAAACTTATATTAATAAAGCCTTTTCTGCTTAGCCACCTTAACGTGCTTCTGTATCCTATAATATTTCCCCCTTTTCTCACCCAGGACTTTAAGCCTTCAAGATCAGATTTACTCAAAAAACGGTCAGATGAACTTGGAATAACCAGATGGGTGTATTTGTCCAATCGTGAGATTCTAAAGTTTTTTGTGTCTAGTTTAGTCACTGGAATCTCAAGCCTTGCATCTAATAGATGCCATATTTCACCGGCATCATAAGACCTTACGCCTTCTCCTACCAGTAAAGCAATTTTTGGTTGATTAATGCTTTCTACATTAGGACTTCCAAGATTTATACCCGTTGTTAAACCGGTATCTAAAGCAGTGATTTCGACTTTTAAATCTTTGTTTAGAGATTTCAATAATTCAAAAATCTGACCAGCCTTCAAGTTTTGATTTTGAATGGGTAAGATAACAGTACCATAATCAAATTCTTTAGTTGAAGTGCTAAAGGTTTTGGCGGCAACTTTTAGCCTTAATCCTTTGTCCTGTAATTTATAAATTAATTTTGGTGCATTGAAGTCACTCCATCTTATGGCATAAGCATAATCGCTTTTTGAAAAATCCTGTAACGGCAACTTATAAGTTTCTATTTTATTTGCGAGGTTTAACTTACTGGTTTCTGCAAAATCAACGCCAAAAGCATGTTGAAAGTCCCAGGCAGATACATCATAAAAAATGCTGTCTTTGAATGTCGTTCTGGACTCAAACATAGCTTTGGCTAAACGGCCCTGTAGTTGTTTAAGTGGGATAGCGAAACCAGTTTCTTCATTGAATTTTTTACCATCAATGGTTTCTTCACCTGTAAAGGCATAAGTTTCTATTTGATGTTTTTTTAAAACTTCATGAAGGGATTTGACTAAAAAAGGATTTTTATGATTATCTATAACATAATAAGTATCTTCAATGTCATTAATAGTATTGTGATAAAAGTTATCCTGAAGTTTCAATAAATCTTTCCTTAGCGCTATAGCAGCATCTATAGTTGATAAAGCAGTAGTAAATTGATTTCTAACTGTAAATTTAAATTCAAGAAGACCATTTTCAGTTAGTTGTCCGCTTCCTCTGGAGCTGGCTTGTTCAAATAAAATACCAATGCTGCCATTGATGTCCGGAAAAGTAGAACCCTTACCGTAGTAAAAGTCGTCAAAACTCTCTTTTGAATAGTAAAAGCTTCCTATGCTGTCAAGTGCTTTGGCGTGAAATTCTCCGATTCTACCTGTAAGTTCCTGATTAATTTTTGGGGTAAGCGGGTTGGTTCTCTGAGGAATACCTGGCTGAAAAAAGAAAGTAGAATTTGAGCCCATTTCATGATGGTCTGTCAATACATTGGGTCTCCAGTCGTAAAAAGTTTTTATTCTGGCTTGACTTTCGGGCAGTTGAACTGGTAGCCAGTCCCTGTTCAGGTCAAACCAGTAATGATTTGTTCGGCCGCCGGGCCAGGTTTCATCAAACTCTCTGTCGTTTGGATCAGGATTTGGGTGTAAGCTTCTGTTGCTGTTTGTCCAGTGTGCAAAACGTTGAATGCCATCTGGATTAAAGCTTGGATCAAGCAGGATTATAGACCTATTTAGCAATTTATCTACACTTTCTCCTTCAGCAGCAGCAAGATAATAAGCCAGGACCAAAGATGCATTTACACCACTGGGCTCGTTCCCATGTACTGAAAACCCCTGGTTAACAACAACTGGAAGTGTCTCGTAATCGCTATTGTCTTTTATAGCATCTGTTAAGGTTTTTCTTTTTTCTTTTATAGATTCTAACTGGGCATGATTTTCAGGAGAAGTTATGGTAAGTAATATTAAAGGTCTTCTTTCGTAAGTATATCCGCGATTTTCAATGGTAATTCTTTCAGAAACTCTGGCCAGTTCTGTCATGTATTGAACTACGTTATCATGGGTGACATGCCAGTCTCCGGGCACGAATCCAATGATATCACTGGGTTCAGGAATCTCGGGCTTGTAAGTAACATCGTCGGGTAGAAAATACTCAAGGCTGTGGTCTTGTGCCCTGATTGAAGAAAAACAAATTGATAAACATAAAACGAAAAACAATAATCTCATTAGCATAAATTTTGGGCTTAATATGTGATTTGTAGACTTATTTATGACATAAAAAAATGCTAAAAGTTGAGTCCCATCTCAAAAAAACTTATCTTAGTTGAAAACTAAACAGATGTCTAAAACGAGAATACACAGCACAAAATCTTCAATTGAAGCTACAGGCATTCAAAGAAGGCTTATAGAAAATGATATTCGAGCTATGGTGATAGATAAAACAGATTCTGCCTACGGTTCTGCTATTGGAGATATTGAAATTTTTGTTGAAGAAGCAGACAAAAGTAATGCTGAAAAAATCATAGACGCTTATTTTCAAGATTAATCGCTAATCCATGAATTTATCCTACTGGGAAAAGAAAACCTGGTTTTCAAACATAGATTTTTGTGTAATAGGCAGTGGAATAGTCGGGCTGTCATGCGCATTACAATTGCGAAAGGATTATCCAAATTCAAAAATATTAGTTTTAGAGCGTGGCATATTACCAAAAGGCGCGAGTACAAAAAATGCAGGGTTTGCATGTTATGGAAGCGTTAGTGAGCTGCTTTTCGACTTAGAAAACCATTCTACAGAAGAAGTTTTTCAATTGGTAAAGTCAAGGCATGAAGGCTTAATACTGCTCAGGGAAAACCTGGGTGATAGAAATCTGGCATACGAAGAAAATGGTGGTTTTGAGGTATTTTTAAAAGAAGACAGAGGCTTGTTTGAAAACTGCAAAAACCAATTGACTGATATTAACCAAATCGTTGAACCTGTTTTTGGAAAAAAGACTTTCAAAATTATATCAAATTATTTTGGCTTTAAAAAATGCATTCATCAATTGATTTTAAATCCTTTTGAAGGTCAAATTGATACAGGTCTCATGATGATGAATTTATTAAAAAAGGCCCAATCACAAAATATAATGGTATTAAATGGAGTAGAAGTCAAAGATTTTTCTGCTGATAAACAATCAGTACAAATTATTCTAAAAGACTTTAGTTTTAAAGTCAGGCAGCTTTTTTTAGCTACCAATGCTTTTGCTGATCAGTTTTTGGATTTAGATTTAAAACCAGTAAGAAATCAGGTGATTATTACTGAACCAATACCTGGTTTGAATATCAAAGGTGTATTTCATATGAATAAAGGATATTATTACTTCAGGAATGTTAATAACAGAATACTATTAGGCGGCGGAAGACATTTGGATGCAGAGATTGAAACCACATCAGAATTTGGAGTAACAAATAAGATACAGCAGAGGCTAAATGAAATTCTTAGAAATCTTATTATACCGGATATAGATTTCAGAATAGATCAAGCATGGAGCGGAATACTTGGTGTAGGCAATCAGAAAAAACCAATTATTAAGTCTGTTGAAGATAATGTACACCTCGCAGTAAGATTGGGAGGCATGGGTGTTGCTATTGGAAGTAAGGTTGGGTATGATTTGGCGAAATTGTTAAAACATCAGTAAGTGACTTACAGTTTTTGCCTACTTAATATATATGGTATATTTTTAGAAAAATAGAATTTTGAAATCAGGGAACTAAATTTATTTTTTTTTTGTGGGATATATATTTTTTCTATATTTATCCAAATTTTTAAATCAATTATTAACTCAAAGAAAACTATAATGAAAAGATTATTTTCAATTTTGACCATCGTTTGTGTAATGGTATTTGGTATGGCAATTACAAATGCTAATGCAACTAACTTAAACTATGAGGATTTACCAACCTTTATTCAGGATGAATCAGAAATGCAGGATTCTGAAATGCAGGATTCTGAAATGGAAAGTGATTCTACGGCTGTAGAAGAAGAGCCAATGGAAGAAGTGGTTGAAGAAGTTGCAGAAATTACAGAACCTGAAGAAGCTGAGGTAGAAGAAGACCTAGGATTTCATCAGGAATTAAAAAAGAGATTTATTGAAGGTGGTCCGACATTTATGGCTATCGTTCTTTTGTGTTTAATATTAGGTTTAGCGATTGCTATTGAGAGAATCATATACTTAAACGCTTCTACCACAAATTCAAAAAAATTAGCTCAAAAAGTTGAGGATGCTTTAGAAAGTGGTGGAGTCGATGCTGCTAAGGAAGTTTGTAGAAATACAAGTGGACCAGTAGCTTCTATATACTATCAAGGTTTAGACAGAGTAGATGAAGGAATAGATGTTGCAGAAAAATCTATTGTTGCTTATGGTGGTGTTCAAATGGGACAGCTTGAGAAAAATGTTTCATGGGTGTCTTTATTTATTGCACTTGCACCTATGCTTGGTTTCATGGGTACGGTAATTGGTATGATTAAGGCCTTTGATAAAATTGAAGCTGCCGGAGATATGCAGCCTTCTCTTGTTGCCGGTGGTATTAAAGTGGCACTTTTAACAACAGTATTTGGTCTGATTGTTGCAATTATCTTACAGATATTTTATAACTATATCGTAGCAAAAATTGACAGTATTGTAAATGATATGGAAGATGCATCTATTACTTTAGTTGATATTTTAGTAGCACATAAAAACAAACAATAAACAGATATGACTAAGTTTTTAAATATTTTTAAAATACTTATCGGTGTTCTTGCAGCAGTATTGTTTGTAAGAATAATGATAGAAGATGATGAGTTGATCAAAGACTCAGCAGAATTACAGAACAGTTTGATAAGCCCAGATTTATGGTTGTCCTACATAATACTTGGAATAGCTGTAGTAGCCACCTTAATTTTTACAGTCATAGGTGTTGCTAAAGGGAATATAAAGAAAACCCTAATATCTGTTGGTCTGTTTGTATTGGTAATTGCTGTTTCATATTTAGGCTTTGCCGGCGATTACGGTACAGGTTTTGATATCAGTGATACAGAAACACTTTCAGAAAGTGGAGCAAAATGGATTGGAACTGGTTTATATACATTTTACTTTTTAGCACTTGCAGCAGTTGTTTCAATGTTTGTTTCAACAATAAAGAAAGCAACTACAAACTAATATTATGGCAAGAAGAAGCGCACCGGAAGTTAATGCAGGATCTATGGCAGACATAGCTTTCCTATTGCTTATATTTTTCCTGGTAACAACTACCATAGAAACAGATAGCGGTATTAATAGAAAGCTGCCTCCGATACAGGATGAACAGGATCCGCCACCACTTAAGGAAAGAAATATTTTCATAGTTTTAATAAACTCCAATGGAGATTTGCTCGTTGAAGACGAACCTATGGATTTAAAAAACCTTAAGCAGGCAGCAATCCAATTTCTAGATAATGGCGGAGGAACAGGAGACGAAGCTTGTAATTACTGTAAAGGAGCAAAGGATCCATCATCATCAGATAATCCTGTGAAGGCTGTTATTTCATTACAAAATAACAGATTGACAAAATATTCAGATTATATTGCTGTACAAAATGAGTTGGTTGCAGCTTATAATGAATTAAGGAACAGAGAAGCTAAACGTTTATATGGTGTGACTTTCATCGAGATGGAAGATGCCTTTAAAAGTGAAAGCTATACTGGTGACAAAGACAAGCTTAAAGAACGTATAGGTGTCATAAAGGATATGTATCCTCAAAAATTATCTGAGGCTGAACCCAAAAGAACATCTAGCTAATTCAAATTAATAAAATTTAAGATAACATGTCAAAATTTAAAAAGAAAAAAAGCGGTGACTTACCAGCCATATCTACAGCTTCATTGCCTGATATCGTGTTCATGCTTTTGTTTTTCTTTATGGTTGTGACTGTAATGAGAGATACTTCTATTAAAGTTAAGAATACTCTTCCTTATGCAGACCAAGTTGAAAAGCTAGAAAAGAAAGACCTTATAATGTATATTTATGCCGGAGAGCCATCAGATCGTTATCAATCTCTCGCAGGTACAGAAGCCAGGATTCAATTAAACGACAAATTTGCAAGTTTAAGAGATATCAAGCAATTTGTTTTTGAAGAAAGACAAAATGCTAGAGAAGAGCTTCGACAAGCTATGATTGCAGGTTTGAAAGTTGATAAAGAAACCAATATGGGTCTTGTTTCTGATATAAAAACTGAACTTAGAGAAGCTGAAGCCTTGAAGATTACTTACATTACAAGAAAAGGAGAAGCCCTCAAAAACATTGAATAATACCTCTGATTTTAAAGATTATGTAAAGCACCTCAACTGAGGTGCTTTTTTTATACCTTTACATTTGATGAAATACTTTATATTTATAATAGCATTCTTTTTTAGTATTAGCCTTATAGCTCAAAATGGCCTGGTAGAGAAACATTTTAGTGGAGTAGATAGTTTATACCGGGAAGATCAATTCTATTTAGGTTTAGGTGTGAATTTTTTGCTTAACAGGCCACAGGATATGAGGCAATCTGGCTTTTCGGGTGGATTTCACCTGGGTTATATCAGAGATATGCCTCTTAATACCAGAAGAAATATTTCTATAGGTGTGGGGATTGGATTATCAGTAAATACTTATACCCAAAATCTGTTTATTGGTGAAGATGTTTCAGGACAAACTATTTTTGATGTCATTGATAGTAATGTAGATTTTAATGAAAACAGGTTCAGCACTAACGTTGTTGAAATGCCGATTCACCTGAGGTGGAGAACTTCTGATATAGGTGATAACAATTCTTTTTGGAGAATATATACAGGTTTGAATATCGGTTACCTGTACTATTTTAAATCTGTATACAGACAAGGTGCCTTAACAGTTGAACAAACCCAGTTTGACGAGTTGAATAGAATGAGATATGCCTTTTATTTTGCTTTTGGGAAGAGTAAAATCAACTTCTTTTTCAAGTATTCTTTAAATCCTCTTTTTGATGGTTTGCTTCAGGATACAGGACAACCTTTAGGTGTTGACGAAATAAAAGCCGGCTTAGTGTTTTATATTTTGTGATAGCCTAATTATACCAGAATTGTAAAAATATAAATTGACTACTAACACCTAGTATAAGACCGCTGATAAGTTCATCTAGTTTATGGGCTTTTGTAGCCAATCTTGAACTAATAACCCAACCTGTTGCAAATATTGATAGGGCTACAAAAACTAAGGTTTGTGTTTGATAAAATAAACTAAAGGCAATAATAAAAGTTGAAATTGAACTTATGCCAATAGAATGAAGGCTTATTTTGTAGTTAAGAAAAGATAGTAGTATCCCAATTATCCCTGAAAAAAATACAGCAGAAAAAAAATAAAACGGTATTCTATATTGTATTGGATCAAATATGAAATTTAAAATAAAAGCAGTTATTGAGGTAAAAAAAAGTAAAGGTATTCTTCTTTCTTTTACATTTTTAAGCTGAATACTTTTAATAATTTTTAGTGGTTTTAATAATATTAAAAAAAGTAGGGGTAGAAAAACCGTAAGAATTATGGTTGCAAATATTTTGGCCAACATATTTTCATATGTGTACATAAAACTTGAGTAAGAAAAATAAAATACTATTGCGTATGTAGATAACCACAAAGGGTGAAATATGTAAGCTCCCAGTTTTAAAAAGGAATGTATCATATCTCCTTACGTAATCTTGCTACAGGTATACCCAGCACTTCTCTGTATTTTGCCACAGTCCTTCTTGCAATGGGATAACCCTTTTCTTTTAGAGCATCTACTAGCTTTGTGTCTGTGTAAGGCTTTTGCTTATTTTCTTTATCTATTATACCTTTAAGAATGTTTTTTATCTCTCTAGTAGATACGTCATCTCCATCTTCATTTTTCATAGACTCTGAGAAAAATTCTTTAATAAGCATTATGCCGTAAGGTGTATCTACGTATTTGCTGTTTGCAACACGTGAAACTGTGCTAATGTCCATTTCAATTTTCTCGGCAACATCTTTTAGGATCATAGGCTTAAGGTTTTTCTCATCACCCGTTAAAAAATATTCTTTTTGTATGTCCATAATACAGCTCATCGTGGAAATTAAGGTATTTTGTCTTTGTTTTATTGCATCAATAAACCATTTTGCAGAATCGAGTTTTTGTTTAATAAACAACAAAGCCTTTTTTTGGTCTTTACTTTTTACAGCGTTTTCCTTATAACCTTTAAGCATGTTACTATAATCTTTAGAAATATGCATTTGAGGCGCATTTCTTGAATTTAGGGTGAGTTCAAGTTCTCCATCCTTTACTTTTATAGTAAAATCCGGGGTTATCTGATCCACAGGCCTTGAGCTTGAAGAGTATGAAGCACCAGGTTTAGGATTTAGGTGTTCAATTTGATCAATAGCCTGTTTTAATTCTTCTTCGTTTATTTTAAATTTATGCTTTAGCTTTTCGAAATGTTTCTTAGAAAACATTTCAAAAGCATTTTCTACTATGCTTAAAGCCAGGCTATTAATTTTATTTTGCTCTTTTCTTCTCAGTTGTAGTACTAGACATTCTTTTAGGTCTCTAGCACCTATACCAGCAGGGTCAAGGCTTTGAATAATTTTTAATATTTTATCAATTTTTGTTTTACTTGTGTATAGAGCTTGGGTAAAAGCCAAATCGTCAATAATGTCCTCTTCCTTTCTGCGCATGTAGCCGGCATTATCTATACTGCCAATAATAAAATCTGCAATCTGTTCTTCTTCATCGCTTAACCTAAAACTGTGTAATTGACCTTTGAGATAGTCTGAAAAAGATTTTCCTGCAGCATAAGGAACTTTATTGTCATCATCATCGGGACTGTAGTTGTTAGAATATGTTTTATAATTCGGAATTTCATCATCGCTCAAATATTCATCAACATCAAAATCTGTTTCAATAATATCATGTTCCTCTTCTTGTCCTGAATCCTGTTCTTCATAATTGTCGTCTATTTCCTTACCACTTTCCAGAGCTGGATTCTCTTCTAATTCCTGTTGAATTTTCTGCTCAAATGCAAGAGTAGGTAATTGTATAAGCTTCATGAGTTGAATCTGCTGTGGAGACAACCTTTGTGATAATTTCTGTGAGAGCTTTTGCTTGAGCATAATAAATTTTAATAATTACATAAATATACAAAAAAAAGCATATTTCTCAATATGCTTTTGGATCTAAACTTATAAAACTGAGATTAAAAATCAAGATTTTTTGGTGTTCTAGGATAGGGTATTACATCTCTTATATTATTCATGCCAGTTACAAATTGGACTAGTCTTTCAAATCCTAATCCGAAACCACTGTGTTCACAGGTGCCAAATCTTCTTGTCTCAATATACCACCATAGTTCTTCTTGACTAATATCTAGTTTGTCCATTTTTTCAGTTAAAACATCTAGGCGCTCTTCCCTCTGTGAACCACCTACTATTTCTCCAATGCCGGGGAATAGTACATCCATGGCACGTACTGTTTTATTGTCTTCATTCAGTCTCATGTAAAAAGCCTTGATATTTGCAGGATAGTCGTATAATATTACAGGACATTTGAAATGTTTCTCAACGAGAAAGCGTTCGTGTTCACTTTGTAAATCTGCTCCCCACTCTTCAATAGGGTATTCAAACTTTTTCTTTTTGTTTGGTTTAGAATTTTTAAGGATCTCAATAGCTTCAGTATAGCTTACTCTTTTAAATTGATTACTGACAACAAACTCAAGTTTTTTAATGAGTGACAATTCACTTCTTTGTTGTTTTGGTAACAATGCTTCTTCTTTGATAAGTCTATCATCTAGAAACTGCAAATCTTCCTTACAATTCTTCAAAACATAATTAATCACATAAGTTATAAAATCTTGAGCTAAATCCATGTTGCCTTCTAAGTCACAAAAAGCAACCTCCGGTTCAATCATCCAGAATTCTGATAAGTGTCTTGTAGTATTGGAATTTTCTGCTCTAAATGTAGGTCCGAATGTATAAACTTTTCCTAAGCCAAGTGCATAAGTTTCTGCTTCTAATTGACCACTTACAGTAAGATTTGCTTGTTTGCCAAAAAAATCTTTTTTAAAGTCTACCTTACCATCATCAGTTTTTGGGATAGATTTTAAATCCATATTGGTTACGGTAAAAGCTTCTCCCGCTCCCTCAGCATCGGAGTTTGTTATTATAGGAGTAGTGACATATTGAAAATTGTTTTTTTGAAAATATTCGTGAACTGCAAATGACAATTTAGACCTTAAACGCATTACTGCTCCAAAGGTATTTGTTCTTACTCTTAGGTGAGCCTGTTCTCTTAATTTTTCCAAAGAGTGTTTTTTAGGAGATAGGATAGTTTTTCTAACATCATCACTATTGGCCTGACCTAAAATTGTAATGTTTTCAACTTTTATTTCAATTGTTTGGCCTTTGCCCTGACTTTCGGCTAAAGTGCCCTTTACATTTACCGAGCATCCAATACTTATCTTTTTAAGGAATTCGATATCATAGTCATCAGGATTGATTACGCACTGTAAATTTGCTAAACAAGATCCATCGTTGAGAGCTAAGAATCTATCATTTCTAAAAGCCTTTACCCAAGCATAAATGTCGTACTCCTGTGATACTTTGCCTTCAGATATTATCTGACGTATTGTAAGTTTATTCATGTTTTGTCTTGTATTAAATATGTAAACCGCATTCTGTTTTGGCTAATCCAACCCATCTGCCTTCTCGATTTTTCCCTTTTTGCGTACAATGACTACAGCCTATCGAGTTGTAACCATTGTAAACTAATGGATTATAATCTAATTTATGTTTTTCAATATATTTTTGCCTGTCATCCAGACTTACATCAATTATAGGATAAAATCTTATCAATCCATCTTTAAATTCAAAAATGTTTAAATTTTTACGATGTTCATTTTGCGATCTCATCAGCCCGGAAGACCATAGTTTAAAATTCTTTTTTATTCTATCTATTGGCCTGACTTTATTAATGTCACAACACAGATCTGGATTGGTTTTCCACATTTCATGATCTCTTGTGTGCAAATGCTCCTCATAATCTGGAATAATGTCATAGACTTCTAGATTATATTTCTTAGATAATCTTTTCTTATAATGAAGGGTTTCCTCAAAATGATAAAACGTATCTATAAAATATACTCTAGGTTTAACAGGAGCATTAGAACTGTAGAGATGAAGAAGAAAAGAAGAGTTAGCAGCAAATGAGGAAGTAAGAATCATATCCTCTGCATCAAAATCTTTATACACTTCTTTTATTCTTTCGTTTAAGTCAAGATTTAAATATTTGGCATTTAGCTCTTCTATTTTCACACTACTCAACTTTTTATTAGTTTCAATCATACTATGCAAAAATAAATTTTTATTAAATACAGCAAAATATAATAAATAGATAAAAAAAATAATTAAATAAATAACTGAAAGTCAAGGTCATGCACAGGCGATTAAAAATTTTTCATTTTTTTTCAAAAAAAGTTATTGTCAAAAAGGAAAAAGGTTATACATTTGCACC
>CAZQKB010000027.1:0-17461 GCA_964593755.1 uncultured Mesohalobacter sp.
GTAACTGGTAACTGGTAACTGGTAACTGGTAACTGGTAACTGGTAACTGGTAACTGGTAAATGGTAAAAGTGTTTTCATAGCTTTAGAGGTTAAGTTTTAAACAAAAACTTCAAAATTATTTGTAAACATAAGCCATCTGGTTCTAGGCTAAAAAAATTCAAAGTTAAAAAGTAGTCATTTTATGATAATTGTCATATTTGGAAACTTTACTTGGTTTTGATTCGGTTTATAGAATCAAAAAAGGGTTGTAAGTCTAATCACCCTCAAAAATTATAAACACTATTTGGCGTAATCACATAATCCAAAGCAATGTCATGATTCTCTATTTCAAGATTTTGATCTAAAACTTCAAAAAAAGACAGACCAACTTTTACGACCGTCGTTTTACATTGCTTTAGAAATCTGTCATAAAACCCTTGTCCGTACCCAATTCGATGTCCTTTCCGGTCAAAAGCAAGTAATGGTACAAAAACTACATCAATCATATCTACTTTTACCTCGAGACCGTCCTTTGGCTCAGGAATGCCGAACTTGTTCACAATCAAAGGCGTAGAGTCCGTGAGCAAAAAATGATTTAATTGAAATGTTTTAAAATCACTTTTGCTAATAACAATCTGTTTGTCCTTGCCCTGAAGGACGTGAAGCAATAGTTCAGTATCTACTTCCTTCTGAGCTTTAATTGTAAGAAATAAATGAAAATATGTCTTATCCCAAACCGGCAGCTTAAGTGATTGATTGGCGATGGCAATACTCTTTTCTTCAATTTGAAGACCAGATAATTCCTTTCGCTTTTGTTTATATATTTTTCTGAGTTCAGATTTAGTCGTCTTCATCTGTTGAAATATGAAAAAGGGCGTCTCCCTGATATACCATTGGGGATTGGTTGACGTTGATGATATGACCTTCATTTCTGGTTTTCATAACGTGTTTAAAACTGCCGTAAGGATCTGTAATAACCGCCAAAACTTCTTTTTTTTCTACCCATTGACCAATTTCAACTTTTAAGTGTAGCAGCCCGCTATACTTGGCGCGTAACCATTTTGTTTTCTGAATAAATACTGTAGGTTTTGCAGCTTTTGGAGCGTCAAATTCGGCTTTGAGCATACCTAGATGTTTTAGTACACGGCGCAGGCCATCTAAGCCGTGTCTGGTAATGCCTGCATCATTATCTGAAGATTTACCTCCTTCGTAAAGTAAAACAGGTATGTTTTGATTTTTGCAAGTGGTCCTGAATGAATTTTTCAGGTTTGAAGAATACACGGTAAAGGGCGCATTAAAAACCTCTGCCAGTTTTTTGAGATGCTCATCATTGTCTACTATTCGTATTTGAGCGGCATTAAACCTTTTAGCGCCTCCGGTATGAAAATCTATGGCATAATCTACTGCGGGCAGTATTTCATTTGTAAGCTGGTAGGCAAACCTGCTGGCTAAAGGTCCTTTTTTTGTCCCGGGGAAAATCCTGTTTAAGTCCCTTCCGTCCGGAAACTCTCTCTGCATATTCAAAAAGCCAAATACATTAAGCACAGGAATACAGATGATAGTGCCCTTAAGAGGTTTATTCATTTTTCTGGCTAAAAACTGACGTACAATTTCCACACCATTGATTTCATCGCCATGAATTCCTGCTGTAACAAGTACAACAGGTCCGGGTTTTTTTGAACGTTCAATAATTACCGGAACTTCAACGGCAGAAGTTGTGAAGAGTTTTGCCGTATGCAGATTAAGTCTTTTGTGCTGTCCCGGTAAAATTGCTTCGTCCAGGATATACAGTATATTTTTCTCGTCTATAAATGGTTTATCAGACATTTTTCTCGATATATTGTATAATTTTTCGAGCAATATCCTTTCCTGTGGCTTTTTCTATACCTTCCAGTCCTGGAGATGAATTAACTTCCAGTATAAGTGGCCCACGGTCACTTTGCAGCATATCAACACCTGCAACACCGAGTCTCATCGCTTTGGCTGCTTTTATGGCAGCAATTTCTTCTTCATCTGTGAGCTCTATAACTTCTGCTGATCCGCCCTGATGAAGATTAGATCGAAATTCGCCCTCTTTGCTTTGGCGTTTCATAGCACCTACAACATGACCATCTATTACAAAAACGCGGATATCTGCACCTTTGGCTTCTTTAATAAATTCCTGTACAATAACTCTGGCCTGAAGGCCATTAAATGCTTCAATAACAGATTTTGCAGCAGTTTTGGTTTCCGCTAAAACCACGCCTAAACCCTGCGTACCTTCCAAAAGTTTGATGACCAACGGCGTGCCTCCAACTTGCTGAATAACGCCTTCTACATCTCTCGAATAATTTGTAAATACGGTTTTAGGTAACCCAATTCTTGCACGGGTTAAAACCTGCATACTCCTCAACTTATCCCGGCTCCTTACAAGAGCTTCAGAATCTATAGTACTGAAAGCACCCATCATTTCAAACTGTCTGACAACAGCTGTTCCGTAAAAGGTAACAGATGCGCCTATTCTTGGAATAATGGCGTCTGTATCTTCGATGTATTGTCCTTTATAATATACATTAGGATTACGTTTTTCGATGACCAAATCACACTTTAATGGATCTATGACCTGTACATTGTGTTTACGCTTCTCTGCAGCTTCTAAAAGCCTTTTTGTAGAGTATAATTTAGGATTTCTGGATAATATTTTGATATTCATAGATTTCATTTTTATGTGATAAATCCTTTAATGAAGGATCTACAACAAATTTGGGGTTTAAAAATTTACGTCCTAAAAGTACAGGAAATTTCATGTCTTTTCTATCGCTCAATGATAGTGAAATACTGTAGCTTTTTCCAAACAATTTTATTTTTGATTTAATCTCGTATCTTTTTTGAGCAATACCGTTACTACTTTTTACGCGTATAGTTTTGAAATTCTTAAAAACATGAATATCCTCACTATATTCAGGATGTTTACCATCCAAAAAACTGCAATACAGCAAGCCATCTTTTTTTATTTCGATGAAACCACAGTGTATTGACGATGTATAAGCACCGGTATCGATTTTAACTTCGACCTGATTAAAACCGATTTCGGGAAAGTCTGCGACGTCTTTCCTGCCAATAACTATTTTGTGTTTTTGAGGTATCTTCAATATTATTTTATTTGGGAAACCCTTAGGGTGTTAACCATACCTTTATCATCTATTGGCATGGCTGCAAGGTTAATGAGATAATCACCTTTTTCCACATACTTACTTTTTTCTGCTATTTCATTGACATCTTCTATGGTAACGTCTGTACTTTCAAATTTATCATAGTAAAAAGCATTTACACCCCAAAGCAAACTTAATTGTGTTAATATAACCTTATTTGATGTAAAAGCTAAAATATGAGCTTCAGGTCTCCATGCTGAAATTTGAAACGCAGTGTAACCACTATTCGTTAGCGTACAAATGGCTGTGGCATCTATTTCGTTGGCCATTCTTGCAGCGTGATAACATACCGATTTTGTAATATAGCGTTTAGTTTTGATTGTTGGCGGGTTATGCGGTACTTTAATGAGCTCCGAGTTCTCAACACTTTTTATCACCTGACACATTTTTTGTATTACCTGTACAGGATACTTACCAACAGAGGTTTCTCCACTAAGCATTACAGCATCAGCGCCATCCATTACAGAATTTGCAACATCATTAACTTCTGCTCTTGTAGGTGTCAAGCTTTCAATCATGGTTTCCATCATTTGAGTCGCAATAATGACCGGTATCCTTGCTAATTTCGCTTTTAAAACGAGTTGCTTTTGAATGAGCGGTACTTCCTGAGCTGGAATTTCTACACCTAAGTCACCACGTGCAACCATCAGACCATCGCAATATGCAGCAATTTTATCAATATTTTTGACACCTTCCGGTTTTTCAATTTTGGCAACAATAGGTATTTTATGACTGCAATTTTCTTTTATAAGTTGTTGTAACTCTTTAAGGTCGCTGGCATATCTCACAAAAGACAAGGCCATCCAATCGACTTCCAGTTTGCAGGCAAATTTTGCATCTTCAACGTCTTTTTCTGTAAGAGCTGGTAGTGATATTTTTGTGTTAGGCAGGTTGACGCCTTTATTTGACTTGAGTGCTCCACCCTGAATTACTTTGGCTTCTACGGTATCTTTTTTATTGGTAGAAACAACTTCAAAAATTAATTTTCCATCATCAAGAAGAATGCGTTCTCCTGCTTTTACATCGCGTGGGAAAGCCTCATAATTCATATAAACTTCTTCTGCACTGCCTTCAAACCTATCTCCGGTTTTAAATTTTATTTTGTCTCCGTCATTTACAACAACACCTTCCTGCATAATACCAACACGTAATTTAGGACCTTGTAGATCTCCCAAGATACCGGCATTATATCCATATTCCTGATTGAGTTCTCGAATCATTTTTACTCGTTCTTCTACATCTTCATATTTGGCATGAGAAAAATTGATTCTAAAAATATTAACGCCTTCCTTTAGCATATCTCTTAAAACTTCTTTGTTTGAAGTAGCAGGTCCAAGCGTGGCGATTATTTTGGTTTTTTTGTTAGATTTCATAGTAATTTTTATAAAATTAATTATTCAAAAATTAAGTTTTTCGGATTTTTTATGTCTTCATTATTAATTTCGTATGCACTTATTATTTGAGGTATATCATTCAAATCGTGTAACATTTTTTTAATTTTAAACCTGTCATATTCATCTTCAATCTTTATAAAATAGTCACATTGTTTGTGTGAGTTAATCAAATATTTATCAATCTGTTGCTCTTCAAATTCAAAAAGAGAATTTACAAATTTAGAATTTTGATCAATATACTTAGATTTATTCTGAATGAAATATATTTTGCAAGCTGTTTTAGAGTCTGTAAAAGAAAATAAAGAAAAACTGATCTTAAAACCTTTGTGTATCAATTCAATGTCTTTTTGTTTTCTTTTAAACTTTGTTTTTAAACGGCTATTAACCTGGAAAACAATTTTATAGGGTTCTATAGAAGCGCTTATTCCAATGAGTTTATAATCTACATCTTCAATACTATCTAAGAGTAATTTTCTCATCATGTAAAATTAAATATAGTAAATCACTAAGGTATTATGTAGAAGTTAATTTAATAGAAAGGTCTTTTTATATATTGAAAAGCAGAGGCTTTTATCTCTAATGCTTTTAAAGTATATCAATCTATTATTTTATCTTGAAGAGCGTAATAAGCCCTTCTGCAAACTTTTTCTTCTGCTTTTTTCTTTGATGTTGCTCTTGCTTTAGCGATAATTTGATTGTTCAATATAAATGCCATAGCAAAATAATGTTGTCCATTTTCTCTTAAACCTGTATCCAGACATTCTTTAATTTCATAACTATTTTTGTTTTTCTGACACCATTCTATCATATAACTCTTATAGCTAATGACTTTGTTTTCCAGCTCCTCAATATCAATAAAAGGGATAATAATTTTTTCTGTGACAAATTTTTCACATTTTTTGTACCCCTGGTCAATGTATATGGCGGCAATAAGAGCTTCTAACAGGTTTCCGTATATATTATCACCGAAATGTTCTTTCTTTACCTGAGACTGTAAAAATTCAAGTAGGTTAAAGGATTTGCCAATTTTGTTTAAATTGTTTCTGCTTACAGCTTTTGCGCGCATCTTTGTCAGGTAACCCTCGTCGCCTTGAGGTGACTGTTTGAAAAGATGTGTAGAGATTATAGAATCAAGAAGAGAATCGCCTAAAAATTCAAGTCTTTCATAGTTGATGTCATTGCCAAACTTATCCCTGAGGTTCATAGACCTATGGGTGAAAACACTTTCATAAAGGCTAATGTTTTTGATCTTGAAGCCTAATATTTCATGCATTTTATAAGAAAAGCTCCCGTCCTTTTTTGAACGGGAGCTAAAAATGTCTTCAATAAATTTCATGAAATATGTGTAGAGTTTATTCTTTCATAGATTTAAACACAACACAGGCATTATGACCACCAAAACCAAAGGTATTACTCATGGCAATATTCACCTCTCTTTTTTGGGCTTTGTTAAGTGTTAAGTTTAATTCCGAATCAATATTTTCGTCTTTAGTCTCATGATTTATAGTAGGTGGGACAAGGCTGTGTTGCATAGCCAGGATTGAAGCTATGGCCTCGATTGCACCAGCTGCACCTAAGAGGTGACCGGTCATGGACTTCGTTGAGTTGATATTGATATTTTTGGCATGATCGCCAAACACTTCTTTAATAGCCTTAAGTTCAGCAACATCACCAAGTGGAGTAGAAGTACCATGTGTGTTGATAGCATCTACATCCTCAGGCTTGAGCCCTGCATTCCTTAAGCAGTTGTTCATGACGGCAACAACCCCCTTTCCTTCAGGATGAGGCGCTGTCATATGATAGGCATCGGAGGATAAACCTCCGCCAATAACTTCTGCATAGATCTTAGCACCTCTGGCTTTAGCATGCTCATATTCTTCTAGAATAAGAGCACCTGCACCTTCTCCAAGCACAAATCCATCTCGGGTGGCATCAAAAGGTCTTGATGCAGTTTCCGGGCTGTCATTCCTTGTTGAGAGTGCATGCATAGCATTAAACCCTCCCATACCAGCTTCTGTCACTGCCGCTTCGCTACCGCCTGTTACAATAATATCACTATACCCCATTCTGATGTAGTTAAGGGCATCAATGATAGCATTGGCAGAGGAAGCACATGCTGAGACCGTAGTATAGTTTGGACCCATAAAACCATGCTTTATGGAGATATTTCCAGGAGCAATATCTGCAATCATTTTAGGAATAAAAAACGGATTGAAACGAGGTGTTCCATCGCCTTTGGCGTAGTTTATAACCTCATTTTGAAAAGTTTCTAATCCTCCGATTCCTGCACCCCATATAACGCCTACACGATATTTGTCTATGGTATCCAGATCTATTTTAGAATCTAGTATTGCTTCGTCAGAAGCAACCAAAGCGTATTGTGCAAATTTATCTAATCTACGAACTTCCTTTCTGTCAAAATAATCCTCTGCATTGAAATTTTTCAACTCGCATGCAAATTTAGTTTTGAATTTTTCTGTATCGTAGTAGGTAATAGGTGCTGAACCGCTCTTGCCATGAGATAAACCATGCCAATAATCCTGGATATTATTTCCAATAGGCGTGAGTGCTCCTAAGCCTGTAACAACAACGCGCTTTAACTCCATGAATTTATATTTATTTTGCGTCTTCTATATAAGAAACCGCTTGACCAACAGTAGAAATATTTTCTGCCTGGTCGTCTGGGATTTGAATATCAAATTCCTTTTCAAATTCCATAATTAATTCTACGGTGTCTAATGAGTCGGCACCTAAATCGTTTGTGAAACTTGCCTCGTTTACAACTTCATTCTCGTCCACACCTAGTTTGTCAACGATAATGGCTTTTACTCTTGATGCAATGTCTGACATAATTAATTTGTTTTAAAGTTTATTGGAGGCAAAAATAAGAAACTTTGCCGTATTTCAAATTTTAATTTCAAAAATGTAAAAACTAACTTATTTTAAAGCGAATTAATTACATATTTATAAATTGCAAAGTACAAAAAAAAATATACTTTAAAAAGTGAAAAATAAAACACCTACATCTCTTGTACTTTTTGCGTCCGGTACCGGTTCTAATGTGTTGAACATTATTCAATATTTTAAAAGTAAACCAGAAATAAATGTCTCTGCTGTGTTTTGTAATAACAAAAATGCAAAAGTTATTGAAAAATCTAAAAAAGAAAATATTGATGTTTTTGTGTTTACCAAAGAAGAACTCCTTGAAAAAGATCTGGTCTTAGAAAAGCTAAGGGATTATTCAGCAGATTTTATCGTTTTAGCGGGTTTTTTACTTAAAATACCACATAGCATAATTCATGCTTACCCCAACAAAATTTTAAATATACATCCTGCTTTATTGCCTAAATATGGTGGAAAAGGTATGTATGGCATGCATGTTCATGAGGCAATTGTGCAAAATAATGAAATAGAATCCGGCATAACCATACATTATGTCAATCAAAATTATGATGAAGGCGCTATAGTCTTTCAGACCAAATGCCCCGTGTCAAAAAATGATAGTGCAGAAGATGTTGCAGCCAAAATTCACGATCTGGAAATGAAACATTTTCCTAAAGTGATAGAAGAAACCATCACAACCGCTAAATTGATTTAGAGAATTGAGACGATGACTTTTTTATTTGCCGAATTCTGATTTGAATATAATATTCAACTTGTAATTAACCTTTAAGCTTTTTCTTGTTACGGCAATGTGTTTTGAGCATAGTGTTGATTGTGAATGCCTTAAGTGTTTAGTAAAATTAAGACAATATTTATCAAACCATTATAAAAGCATTTCTTAATCTGAAGTGTTTATACGTTGACCTGCTTTCCAAATAAACTCAATATTTTTTATATCCTGAATATTTTCAGTAGGATCGCCGTTTATCAGTAACATGTCCGCAATAAATCCTGATTGAATTTTGCCTAAGTTTTCTAAATCGAATGCTTTGGCCACATTACTGCTAGCCGTCTTTAATATTTCAAGTTCAGTTAAGCCTGCTTCCTTAAGCAGAAATAATTCTTCATATAAATCTGTGCCATAATTTATGTTCAAATTAGGAGGATCTGTTCCTGCTAAGATAGGTATGCCGGCATCATGCAGTTTTTTTATTTCAGCCAGTAATTGTGCTTTGGTTAAAAAATTCCTGCTTTCATCTCCCATAGCTTCAAAGGCTTTGAGCGTTGTTAATAGGGTAGGAATGATAAAAAAATCTTTATTTTCAGACAATTCACTGAGTTTTTCTGAAGCTATTGGCTTATCCCACCAAATATGTACTAAAGCATCGGCATTATTTTCTAAAACCTGAACAGCGTCCTCAAGACGACTCACGTGAACTACAGCTTTTAGATTTGCCTTATGTGCTTCTTTTACAAGCGCTTTTACTGTTTCCGGAGAAAGCGTTTCTCTGTAAGGTTCTACGATAATTTTTATGTAATCTACATTCGATTTTACTCTTTCTGCCACGAACTCTTGAGCCTCTTCCGGCTTTGTGAGTGTTGGTACAGCAAAACCAAACTGCGTTCCGTGTCCTTCTGGAGCAGTGGCTGCAAAACCGGCTACATAGTAGCGGGCGTAGTTTGTAGAGTCCTTTAGCTTTCTCAAGTTGTATTGAAAATTTTCAATGCCATGCATATCCATAACGTTCAACACACCGGCCTTTGCTGCCTGTTTAAGTGATGCAGCAGACCAGGCGTGCACATGGGCATTCGACATTGCCGGTATGAGCGTTTTTCCTGTGCCATCAATAGTTTTGATACTCTCTTTTAAATTAAGTTCAGGAGATACTTCCGCAATTTTTCCATTTTTTACACGTACTGAGGTTTTCTTGATGATGTCGCTACCATCAAAAAGTTTAACATCTTTAATAATAAATTCATCCTGAGCGATTAATTGGAGACTAATCAGTAGTATTACAGTTGTGATAATAGCTTTCATCAGTATTTTGAATTTTATGCAATGAAGTTAACAAATTAAGTCTATATATTGATATTAGGTATGGTTTTACATCATATGTTGATGTATGTACGTTTTTTTTGCCAATAATAAAACATCAACTGAAAAACAAGGATTTTGTCCCTTTGAATGCAGTCAAGAGCTTAATAGTACATCTCGACTGCGCTCGATGAGACAAATTTCAGAATTACTGGCATAAAAACGCACGTACAAGTTTTGTTTCTAAAACTAATTTACATTTCAGCATCCATTAATTTCTTGATTTTTCTTTCCTCCCAACTTTTGCCTAAAAAGAAATCATCTCCGAATACGCCAAATGCATGAGCAACCAATCCAATTCCCCAAAATAGTGGTGTTGAAAGCGCATCAAAGCTGAAAATATCAACATTGCTACTCCGGACAATGACGGCAACTATAAATACATTTACAAGCACGTATACGGCAAAATGTCTGTAAAAACCCTTAAGGCTATTTATCTTTTTCCTCGCTTTCAGGTAAGAATTGTTTTTTTCTGTTTCCGATGCTTCAAAATGATTTTCTTTTGACAAATATCTTTCGATTTTTCGTTGTTCCCATTGTTTCCCAAAGATAATATTTACGTCATACACATAAAGTGCTTTCATTGCTAAGCCAAACCCCCAACCAATTAAAGGGAACCAAAACCATTGAAAGCCTGGATTTGAATATTCATACCATATATAGATAAAACCCATATTAACAATGACGTAAGTTAATAAGCTGGAATAAAAGGATTTCAGCTCTAACATTTCTTTTTTGGCCTTTTGATAGGCTGTTTGATTTTGTTGAGTTTTAATATTTGAATTGTCCATAGCTAAAAATATTTATTATTATTGAATCAAATTTCGTTCAAATAAAAGTTGTTTTAAAATTAGCTTTACTGAATTGTTGAATTATAGAGATGAAATGTAACTTGTTTTATAAATAGTAATTAATGGCTAAAAAGCAAAAGTTTTATGTGGTTTGGGACGGACACAATCCCGGTATTTACAAAACCTGGGATGAGTGTAAATTGCAGATTAAAAATTATCCTCAGGCAAAATACAAGTCATTTCCAAATCATGCTACAGCTCAGGATGCCTTTAATATGGGTTTCTATGAGTTTCAGAAGCTGAAAAAACACAACCTTATTAAGCCGGAAATTCCCAGTGCTGTAAACAAAAATTCGATTTGTGTAGATGCTGCTTCGAGTGGAAATCCAGGACTTATGGAATACAGAGGTGTAGAGACGCAAAGTGGTAAAGTGCTTTTTCATAAGGGGCCATTTCAACAATCTACTAATAACGTTGGTGAATTTTTAGCTTTAGTGCATGGATTGGCTTTTTTAAAACAACAAAAAAGCGACAGAGTGATTTACTCTGACTCCAGAACAGCGATGAGTTGGGTCAGAAAACGACATGCCAAAACACAGTTGAAAAAAACATCAAAAAATGCAGAAGTTTTTGAACTTATAAAAAGAGCAGAGGACTGGCTAAAACAAAACCACTATAAGACTGAAATTTTAAAATGGGACACAAAGGCTTGGGGTGAAATTCCGGCTGATTTTGGGAGGAAATAATCCATTAATTTTTGCCTGGAAAAAAATAATCTATCACATTGCGGTATTTATCCTGAGCAGAAAGACACGTATCTGTTAAGTATTCTTTGATGTCAGGATATTCTGATAGACCGCGATAGTAGAACATCTTAAATTCGTCCTCAATAATAAAAGGGACAATACCGTGTTTCAAACATTCTTTAAACATGATAAGTCGACCAACCCTGCCATTACCATCCTGAAAAGGGTGAATGGATTCAAATATATAGTGAAAGTCTATGATATCTTTAAATTGTATTTTGCTTTTGTTGTGATAATTGTTGAGCAATAAAACCATTTCAGAGCTCACTAAATCTGGTTTTGTCGTTTCCTTTCCGCCGACTTCATTGGGATAAGCTTTGTATTCGCCTACATTAAACCAAGCTTTTTTAGATTGTGCAGTATTATTTTTTAATAGTTTATGAAATTTTTTAATATGAAATTCGGTCAACTTTTCTTCTGCAATATCTAGTAAATAATCAAAACATTTAAAATGATTAATAGTCTCTAAAATATCATCTATATTAATACTTTTATTTTCATTATTTGTCAATAATGTGTTCGTTTCAAAGATATATCGAGTCTGTTCCTCGGTCAGCCTACTGCCTTCTATTCGATTGGTGTTAAAGGCAAATTTGATCTGCGTATGATGGTATATGCCACCCTTGTAGTTTAGATTTTTTTCTTCTGTAAGTTTTGAGAGTAAATACATATATTTTTCAATATTTCAAATTTAATAATTAAAATCAAGTGAAGGACCTATCCATTTTACAAGTTAATTTACATTTAAATGATTCGATAATAATAATCAGAAATTAAACCAAAAAAGACTTTACTTTAAAAGAAGCCTTCTATTTTTGTGTTACATTTTTAGAGAATGTCAAAATTAAAAAATTTAGGTCTTGCTCTTTTGTCGGGGTTACTGCTCAGTTTATCCTGGCCTACGTATGGGTTTGCAGGTTTGATATTTGCAGGCTTTGTGCCTTTGCTTATCGTATTCTTGAAACTGCGAAATGCGTCACCCAAACGCATGATGCTAAAGAGCTTTGGCTTTGCTTATGTTAGTTTTTTTACTTTTAACATTATTACCACTTTTTGGTTGTATTATTCTACAGCCTTTGGGATGTGGTTTGCTGTTTTGGTGAATTCGGCCCTGATGGCTTTGGTGTTTCTAACTTATCAGTTTATAGCTAAGCGTACCTCAAATCGAAATGCCCTGGTATTCCTCATAACTCTCTGGATTGGCTTTGAAAAACTGCATTTAAACTGGGAATTTTCCTGGCCCTGGCTCAATCTGGGTAATGTGTTTTCTGAAAATATCAACTGGGTGCAATGGTACGAATTTACAGGGACTTTTGGAGGCACACTTTGGATCTGGGTAGTAAATGTATTGCTGTTTAATGCCTATATCAAATGGAAAGAAAATCGCTTAAAACTTTTAAATAGTATTATCGGATTGGTCTTTTTGATAGCCTTACCGATAGTAGCATCTTATGTTGTAAAGTCTCAGTATGGTGATTTTGAGAATAAGTTTGAAGTGATTGTTTTACAGCCTAATATAGACCCGTATTCAGACAAATATTACACAAAGGACAAAGAAATTGCGGATAATCTTTCAGAGCTTATAGATCAGAAAAAGCCTTTCGGTGATGCCTTAATTCTTTCTCCGGAAACTGTTTTTGCCAATGGTACTTTATTGAGTCGTTTTCACAGCAGTTCTGCTTATCAATTTTCAAAGAATATTTTAGAAAAATATCCTGAAGCTTCAATAGTCAATGGTATTTCTATGGCTGAAATAGTCAGAGACACAACCAAAATAAAAGCACAAACCAATTACAGTCAAAGGGGATTTTACTACAATGATTTCAATTCTGCTTTTTTTATGAAAAATGGTGAGGAAGTAGAGTTTTACCACAAATCAAAACTGGTTGTAGGCGTAGAAAATTTTCCTTATCAATCTTTATTAAGGCCTGTTTTAGGAGATGTCATGATAGATTTGGGCGGAACTGTAGCCATGAAAACAACCCAGGAAAATCGTTCAGTTTTCAAGGTTAACGAAAAAGTAAAAGTTGCACCAATTATTTGTTATGAGTCTGTTTACGGAGAGTTTGTGACAGGCTATGTGCAAAATGGAGCTACGATTTTGGGTATCATAACCAACGATGCCTGGTGGGGCGAAACTCAAGGCCATAAACAGCATTTCTCATACGCAAAACTTCGTGCAGTCGAAACCAGAAGAAGTGTCGCCAGAAGCGCTAATACTGGTATTTCTGGATTTATCAATCCGTTAGGCGAGGTTATTTCGCAATCGGCTTATAATACAAGAATCAGCTTAAAAGCTGAGATTCCATTGGTGGAAAAAGAGACTTTTTATGTGAAATATGGTGATTTTATAGCCAGGGTATCTTATTTTCTTATCATATTTATTGGTATTTTTGCAGTACTTAAGCATAAGCGAGAAGGGATTAAGCGATGATGCTGAAACTATCGCTGTTTTCGGGCAGCATAGATATTTAAATTTATTATTATGAAAACCGTAGCCGTAATTATGGGAAGTACAAGCGATCTGCCGGTTATGCAGGACGCGATAGATATTCTAAAATCTTTTGAAATTCCTGTAGAAGTAGATATTGTATCCGCACACCGCACACCGGATAAACTGATGAATTATGGCAAATCTGCCGCCAATAGAAATATAGGCGTAATTATTGCCGGTGCAGGAGGTGCAGCGCATCTGCCTGGTATGATTGCTTCTGTTACCGCATTGCCGGTTATTGGCGTACCCGTAAAGTCCAGAAACTCCATCGATGGCTGGGACTCGGTTTTATCTATACTTCAAATGCCAGGCGGTGTTCCTGTGGCTACAGTAGCTTTAGATGGTGCAAAAAATGCCGGAATTCTGGCTGCTCAGATTTTAGGGGCGACCAATGAAGAGATACACAAAAAAGTCCTGGACTATAAAGAAGAATTAAAAGCAAAAGTGATAAAAGGTGCAAAATCACTAAAATAAAAAAACCCTTTAGTGCAAACTAAAGGGTTAACTCAAACCAAACTATACTTCCTTAGCTGATGTCTATCATTCGCTTAGGTTGTGTTTTTGCTTCCTCGCGCTTAGGTAAATCTAAAGTCAGTACGCCATTTTTATAGGTCGCTTTAATTTTTGCTGTATCTATTGTTTCGGGTAACGTAAAACTTCTCTTAAAGCTTTCGTAGCTAAACTCTCTTCTTGTAAAGTGTCGCGCCTCATCATCAGAAGTCTTTTCTTCCTTTGTTTCAGAAGAAATAGTTAGCAGTTCATTATCTAATTCGATGTTGAAATCTTTCTTAGACTTACCCGGAGCTGCCATCTCTAAGCTGTATTTATCCTCTTTTTCTTCGATGTTTACAGCAGGTAGAGAATTCATGGTTGTAAAACGTCTTTGAATATTGTTGTCTTCAAAGATATCTTCCAATAAACTTGGTAACCAATTGCCGTTTGTTCTTTTCATAAGTTCCATAATGTTATAATTTTTTAGGTTAAACTTCAATTTTAATTATTTCAAAAACTTATGGTCAATTCCTGTACCAGGCAATAATAAGTGACATTATGACTTGAAATACGTATATTTATATGTCAAAATGACGCTTTTTGGAATGTGAGCTTTTATATGGGCTTATTTTAAATAAAAAAGACCCCCAGATCAGGAGCCTTTATAGATATTAAATTTTTCTATTTTTAAAAAGATTGTATTTTAAAATCTGGATTTTGTGCTTTCATTGCCTGCATCACCTCGCCGTAGTTTTCGACATTTATGTCAAATTCTTCAGCAAAATCTGCAGGTAATATTGCTATTCGAAAGATTTGGTTATTTGTAAAAGCTGGTCCTAAAGTATCTAAATTTACATTTCCATCTAAAAATAAATTGACATCTAAAAATGTGTGATTGAAGTTATAGACTACCTGTGAACCACCATTCAGGAAAAATGTGGCTGGTAGAGGCGTCCATACATCTATTGGTCCTGTTGGGTCGCTTACTTGTTCTTCAAGGAGATATACCATAACAACATCGCTTTCAAAGACTTCTATGTTGTTAGGAAAAGGAACAAGGGCAGAATATCCATTGGCCGGCGAGAACGTCACATTAGCTTCAAACACGCTTCCCAGAATATTTATACCATCAAAACCCGGAGGTCCTGGATGTCCCTGAGGGCCTTCGCAGCTCAAAAGCGTTATACTGATAAGTAATACAATTAATTTTTTCATGGTTTATTGGTTTTTAGGGTTAAAATCTAAACTTAAAGAATTTACACAGTAGCGTTGTCCTGTTTCTGTGGGACCATCGTCAAATACATGTCCAAGGTGTCCATCGCAATTATTGCAAAGAATTTCTACGCGTTTCATCCCGAGAGAATGATCCGGTTCATAGCGAACTGCACCTTCTTTGGCTTTATCAAAACTTGGCCAGCCACAGCCACTGTCAAATTTTGTGTTGCTGTCAAACAATTCTGCCCCACAGCCTTTACACACATAAGTGCCATTATCAAAGTGCATGTTGTATTTTCCGGTAAAAGGTCTTTCAGTCCCTTTATTTCTAAGGACATCATACTCTTCCGGTGATAACTTGTTTTTCCAGTCAGTGTTTTTATTTTTTTCCATTGTTCTCATTTTCAGCGATAAAATCTAAAGCAACCCCATTTATGCAATGTCTTTTGCCGGTGGTTTCTCTGGGGCCATCATTAAAAATATGTCCAAGGTGACCACCACATTTTCCGCACAACAATTCGTCTCTTTTATATCCTAATTTGGTATCAGATGAAAGGGCTAAACTACCTTCTATAGCTCTGTCGAAACTTGGCCAGCCTGTACCACTGTCAAACTTGTGTTTAGTTTCGTAGAGTGGGTTTTCACATGCGGCACAAACAAATACTCCGGGTTCTTTTATGTCTAAAAGATCGCTGGTAAAAGGTCTTTCTGTAGCTGCTTTACGAAGTACCTCATATTCCATTGCGCTCAACTCTGCTTTCCATTCTTCGTCAGTTTTGCTAATCTCAAATTCCATTTTTTTGCTTTCCTGCTGCGCAGAAGATTGACAACTCCATAAGGTACAGATAATTAATAATGATAAAATCGGTTTCATATTCTTTTTTATTTGTAAAATAACAAATTAAACTTAGCTTTGAAATCTTAGCTTTAGTTAATCTTTTAATAACATACGTAAATTAGAAAACAATTACGATGCCATTTTATCAACCATTTTAATATCATAAAAATTAAAATATTGATTATCAGTGGCATAAAATAAAAATACTCGATTGGAATTATATAAATATTAACGTTTTTAGGACAACCTTATGACCATTAGCAGTATAAAAAACCCTCAGGTTAAATACCTAAAACAACTTCAATCCAAGTCAAAATTGAGGACAAAGGACAATTGTTTTGTGGTTGAAGGTGTTCGAGAAATTACAATGGCGCTTAAATATGGTTATCAATTTAAGTCTATACTAATTGCTGATGAGCTTTATAAAGCTGAACTAAGCTTTCCCATTGATGTAGAGGTCATAAAAATATCTAATGCTGTATACGAAAATCTGGCTTACCGCTCTAGTACAGAAGGTATAATCGGTTTATGTGAAAGTAAATCTCATGGGTTATCGAATTTAATTTTTAAAAATTCAACACCTCTAGTCTTGGTTTTAGAATCTCCTGAAAAGCCTGGAAATATTGGGGCTATTTTACGCACGGCAGATGCTTCAGGAGTTGATGCAATCATTATTGCCAACCTGAGAACAGACTTATACAATCCAAATACTATCCGTTCGAGTCTTGGAGCGATCTTTACAAACCAATTGGTCGTGGCATCTTCGAAGGAGGTGATTCAGTTTTTACAAGATCAACAGATTCAGATGTATTCTGCGACCCTCCAAAATTCTAATTCTTATTTAAAGCATGATTATACTAAGCCAACAGCTTTTATAATGGGTTCTGAAGCTTATGGCCTAACTGATATTTGGAGAAACCGAAAAGACATCCAGGCCATCAACATTCCCATGCAGGGAGATATAGATTCTATGAATTTGTCGGTTTCTACGGCTATTTTGACTTTTGAAGCAGTTCGGCAGAGGTCGTGATCTCGATACTCCATAAACTTCGGGATTGTTCGTGCCTCACAAAATCACTACCATTGACGTTTTTTATTTATATAATTGATATTCATTGCTTTAAATTTGATTGATATTTTTTCCCTCGAGGGAAATGCCGATAGGCAAAGGGTGTTATTTCGTGATAAAAAGTTCTTGATAAACACCCATCTCCCGTCCCTGCCTTTGCCGTCCTTTAGATTTGTAAACCAAATTTAATTGTTAAAAAAAGAAATAATGATT
>CAZQKB010000028.1:0-10198 GCA_964593755.1 uncultured Mesohalobacter sp.
CAAGGTGATAAGATAGTGAAAATCAAACCTGAATAGAACACTATGCCCAACAACGCCTATAAGTAATGCGGGAGTTTTGGGCAAAATCGAAGGTTAGTGACTGTTTTTTCGCTCGCAATTTATATATTTCTAGAATGAAAATTATAAACAGAAAATTGCTCGCTTGGGTCGGTTCTAAATTGAAAAGTTTTGGCTTTTTTGCCCCGCACTACGCATAGCCGAGACCCTGCCCTTAATGCATAAAAGACAGAATTGAAAATTTTTTCGAGAGGAACATTAAGAGATTTTTGGATTAAACATGCTGATTGTGAATTACAACTTAGGTCTTGGTATCATGAAATTCAAAAATCTAACTGGAAAACAATTAACGAATTAAAATCTGAATATCCAAAAGCGAGTATTTTAAAGGACAATCGAATTGTCTTTGACATAAAAGGAAATAATTACCGATTAGTTGTAAAATTTAACTTTGAATATCAATTGGCGTGGATAAGACTTATTGGAACGCACGCTGAATACGATAAAATTAACGCAAACGAAATTTAAGATGGAAATAAAACCTATAAGAAACGAAACTGACTACGAAAAAGCACTTGAACGATTAGAAACCATTTTCGATGCGAAAAAAGGGACTGATGAGGGTGATGAACTTGAAATTTTATCAATATTAATCGATAATTACGAAAACCAAAATTTTCCAATTGAAATGCCTGACCCGATTTCTGCAATTAATTTCAGGATGGAACAGCTTGGGCTAAAACAAAAAGATTTGGTAAAAACGATTGGATTTAAAAGTCGAGTAAGCGAAATAATGAATAAGAAGCGAAAACTGACTTTAGATATGATTCGAAAATTAAATACTGATTTAAAAATACCAACTGAGGTTTTAATTCAGGACTATTAAAAAGCAATGGTAAAGAAAGCACTACGGGCAACAATAGTTGCTGATGCGCAACCCATCAAAAGCTAAAAAAACCTATTTAATACAAGCCCTTAGAAGAGCTTTTTTTGACTCAATTATAAGAATTAGAGATAACGAATTTCAATTTTTGGAGGGCTTGGAATTACCCAAAAGAAGTCATATAGCTCATTTTTATGAATCGGACAAAAGCAACTCCCTTTGCTCTATTTTTTGTAGGTTTTTTCTGAAATTTCAGTAGTTTTTTGATGTTACAAGCCACCGCTGCCATGAGCATGCATTTGTTCGCACCTCTAATGCCTCTGACGCCCGCCTGCCGTATGGACAGGTTTACTTTTCTCAGTCCTAGAAAAGTCTTTAGCCAGTGGTCTGACGAATTGTAGATTTAATTTTTGCTTTAATCGCCGGTAGAAATTATCCGGCGAAACAGTAGTAAAATCAAATAAATTTCTTGAATTAAGCATAATAAAAAATGAATTTACTCATATGAAAACCAAGCTTGATAGAAAAGACATGGACACATTTATTGATTATTTTGAACAACTAATATATTTAGATTTAAGACAAAACATTAGTGAAACAAAAAGTCTAATTGATTTAATTGAACCAGAATACCTGTAAATAAAACTTGTGGCAATATCGACCTAAGCTCATTTCCAAGCTTTTTCTAATTAATTTTTACATATTCAGGATTGTAGGATAAACCTAATTTACCCTATGGCTTAAACTTCCAGTCCAAAACTAATTTATTTCATATCAGATTATAGCCACTCAAGTTACAAGTTAGGCGCATAAAATTTAATGCTTCGCTTAACTAAAATCCATTCACACATTGCCTGATGTCAACAAGCCTGGTCAACAAGCCTTCTAATAAGCTTAAGTCCAGCATATTAGCACCATCACTCTTAGCTTCTGAGGGATTGAAGTGTGTTTCGATGAATAGGCCATCTACATGGTTAACTACTCCTGCTCTTGCAACTGTTTCAATCATGTCTGGACGACCTCCGGTAACGCCCGAAGATTGGTTTGGCTGTTGTAAGGAATGGGTAACATCCAAAACTGTTGGTGCGTATTGCTTCATGGTTGGTATTCCTCTTACATCTACAATCAGATCCTGATAGCCAAACATGGTTCCCCTGTCGGTTATCCAGGCGTTTTGATTTCCGGAATCGTAGACTTTTTGAACGGCATGCTTCATGCTTCCAGGACTCATAAACTGACCCTTTTTTAGATTTACATACTTCCCTGTTTTTGCAGCAGCAACAACCAGGTCTGTTTGCCTGACTAGAAATGCAGGAATTTGAAGCACATCAACGTATTCTGCAGCTAAATCAGCGTCCTCTTCCTTATGAATATCTGTTACTGTTGGAACCTGAAATGTTTCTCCAACTTTTCTTAGTATCTTCAAAGCTTTTTCGTCGCCAATTCCAGTAAAACTGTCTATCCTGCTTCTATTGGCCTTTTTAAAACTGCCTTTAAAAACGTATGGTATTTTCAATTTATCTGTAATCGTTACAATTTTTTCAGCAATTTTTAAAGCCATTTCCTCTCCTTCGATGGCACAGGGACCAGATAATAGAAAGAAATTATTGGAGTTTTTATGTTTAAGTTTTTGCATTTCTGAACTATTTTGAAAATTATTCAAATGTAAACTAATTTTACAGCACTTAAAAGTCTTTACTAGCTTGAATCACTCTTTCAATTTTAGCATTATTTCATTATTTCTGGTAGAAAGCTTTCAGATTTGCATCTCTTTCTTATTTTTACCATTAAAATTTTTCGATGAGAGCTTTATTTAAAGAAAAGCAAAAGTTTAGAAAACCTTGGTTAACGATTTTGCTTTTTATATTGTGTGTTTCTACTTTTACTGCTCTTGTGCTTGGGTTTAAATCCGAAATGCCAGTTGATGTATATCTATTAGAGGAAATTCATCTTGTCATTTTACCTCTGGTTTTTTTTGGTCTATTGATCTTGGCAATAATGTCAAAGCTAACCATTTTCATCAACCAATACGGCATATTTATCAATTTTCATCCCTTTGTAAAAAACCATATCGTCTGGCATAGTATCAAAAAGGCAGCAATCATAGATTGTAATGATATAAAAGGCTATGGCATCCGTTCTTCTAAATATGGTACGACATATAAAATAAGGGGTCAAAAGGGTTTACACATCGTACTAAAAAACAAAAAAGAATACCTTATCGCAACCAGGCGACCGGAAAAATTAGATAGTGTTTTGGAGACTTATAGAAGTGTCCACAATTTCATTTAATATAAAGGATTAAGTTATTTATATAATTGATAAAGCCTGTTAATACTTACATTATCTTTACTTCTCTCATTGCAGAATAAAGTAACAATTTTAAATGAAATTAAATAAATAACTGCAGTACAAAAAATATTAAGGCAATTCCAAATGTACTCAAAGCTACTTTTTTTAGTTCAGGATCCAGATCTTTAGGATTGTCATTTTTATAAACAAATTCCAGATGCTTAAACAAAATAAAAGCTGTAATTACACTTAAATAAGTCCATTTAGAAAATCCTGCTAATGTATAGAAGCCTATCAGAGAAAGGATACCCAGGATAATTAAAATAAAGTGGTATTGCTTTGATACTTTCTGCCCTAACAATACAACCAGCGTATTTTTACCAACTTTTTTATCTGAATTTAAATCTCGCATGTTATTTAAGTTCAGTACGGCAGTTGAAAGCAATCCTATACCTATACCTCCAAAAAATATAGGCCAGTCTATGGTTTTAGAATATAAGGCATAGGAACCCATTACACTTACCAGACCAAAAAACAAAAAGACAAAAACATCTCCCATACCGCGATATCCATAAGCAGAGTTGCCCACAGTGTATTTTATTGCTGCCCATATTGCCAGCAATCCCAGGACAAAGAAACCAATACTAAGTAATGCATTTTCCAGTCCAAATGCCAGTAATATTAAAGCAGTTGCAGAAAAAAAACTCAATACTGAAGTTATTAATAATCCTTTCTTAAAACTGCTTTTTGTGATTTTTCCACTTTGAAATGCTCTTTGCGGGCCAAGGCGTTCATCATTATCAGTACCTTTTACACCATCGCCGTAGTCATTTGCAAAATTGGATAAAATCTGAAATAACAAAGTCGTAATAATTGCCAAAGTAAATAAAAACCCATCAAATTTACCCTGGTATAAGGCATAGCCGCTACCTAGCAAAATCCCTGATACAGACAATGGTAAAGTTCTGAGTCTGGCCGCGTTTATCCAGGCATAAATCTTCGATTGCAACATTTATATACCCGTATAGTTAAAAGGTGTAATATTCTTAAGCTCAGCTTTAACTTCCTGAGTTATATCCAAAGTATCAATAAATTCACTGATAACCTGTTTGTTGATTTTTTGATTTGTCCGCGTTAAAGTTTTTAGAGCTTCATAAGGATGAGGATAATTTTCTCTTCTCAAAATCGTTTGAATAGCTTCTGCAACAACAGCCCAATTGTCTTCCAGATCTATTGCAATAGCATCTTCATTTAGCAATAACTTATCTAATCCTTTTATTGTAGATTTAATCGCTATGATAGTATGTGCTATCGGAACACCTATATTTCTCAATACCGTGCTGTCTGTCAGGTCTCGTTGTAAACGACTGATTGGTAATTTTCCGGAAAGGTGCTCAAAAATGGCATTGGCCAGGCCTAAGTTACCTTCTGAGTTTTCAAAGTCTATTGGATTTACTTTATGAGGCATTGCAGAAGACCCTACTTCACCTTTTTTAATTTTTTGCTTAAAGTAATTCATTGAAATGTAAGCCCAAATATCACGATTCATATCAATAATAATGGTATTGATACGTTTCATAACATCAAACAGTGCGGCGATATTGTCGTAATGTTCTATTTGAGTCGTAGGAAAAGAGTAATTTAGACCCAAAACCTCTTCTGTAAAGTGTTTACCAAAAGCCTTCCAGTCCTGTGTAGGAAACGCCAAATGATGCGCATTGAAATTTCCTGTTGCACCACCAAACTTTGAAGAAAAAGGAACATTTTGAAGTTGCTCTAACTGGGTTTTTAACCGCACTTCAAAAACATTAAATTCTTTACCCAAACGTGTTGGAGAGGCCGGCTGACCGTGAGTTTTTGCTAACATAGGTATAGATTTCCATTTGCTGCACTTCTCCTCTATTCTTTGGACTAATTCATCAAGTAAAGGTAAAAAAGCCTGCTCTACAGCATCTTTAAGAGACAATGGGACACTCGTATTATTTATGTCTTGTGAAGTTAGACCAAAATGGATAAACTCAATATAATCGGTCAGGTTTTGTTTCTTAAACTCTTCCCGCAAAAAATATTCTACAGCTTTTACATCGTGATTGGTCACTTTCTCTATATCCTTAATAGATTGTGCGTTATCTAAGTTGAAATTTAAATAAATTGACCTTAGATTCTCAACCTGATCTTTTATGAGCTTAGGTAATTGTTTCAAGCCTAAACCAGATAGAGCGATAAAATATTCTACTTCAACTTTTACACGATATTTAATTAAGGCATATTCACTAAAGAAATCGTTGAGTTCTGAAGTTTTGGAGTTGTAACGCCCATCTATAGGGGAAATTGCTGTAAGGGAGTTCATTTACGATTTAATTTTCAAGTAAAATGGATTTGAGTTTTTGCATGCCAACTGAGGCAATTTCTGCAAAAATAAAAAGATTTTCAGATTCTGAAAGTCCTGGTTTTGGGTCTATAAGGTAAATTGGAGTTTGAGCCTTGGCATAACTCATTAAGCCCGCTGCGGGATAAACTTGAAGAGATGTACCAATAACTACAACTATATCTGCTTTTGAAACAGTATCAATGGCCGGCGCCATATTTGGAACGCCTTCTCCAAACCATACAACATGTGGTCTAAGCTGTACACCCTTATCAGAAAAATCACCAAGATTAAGGTCATTTCTCCATTCTATAATATGATCAAGGTCGTTTTCTGGTCTTACTTTAAACAATTCTCCATGCAGGTGCAGAACATCTGTACTACCAGCTCTTTCATGAAGATCATCTACATTTTGAGTTACAATTTGCACATCAAAATACTGTTCAAGTTCGGCTATAATTTTATGAGCCTTGTTTGGATATACTTCTTTAAGCTGGCGACGTCTCTGGTTATAAAACTCTAAAACTAATTTCGGATTTCTTTTCCAGGCTTCGGGTGTAGCGACTTCTGTAACATCATGACCTTCCCATAATCCATTGTCGTCCCTAAAAGTTTTTAATCCACTTTCAGCACTTATTCCCGCTCCTGATAAAAAAACCAATTTCCTCTTTTCAGACATTAGTTGGGATTTACAGCTTTATAATTTTCGTAGCAGTTGCTTATTGCATCTAAGAGTTGTAAATCGTTGGCTTCTTCAATATAGTCTTTAGAATAATTACAGCGTTTTAAGATTTCTTCTATTTCTGTAATAGAAATCTGCAGTACAGCTGAAAGTGTTTCACGATTGTATTTGTCAACCAACAAATCTCTGATAGATTTGTCTTCCTTCATCTGTCTTATTTTTTTCATTTGCTGTGGCTTGTTCCCAAAGACTTTATACAGCAGATCTGTGGGGTTAAAAATAGCATCAAGTGTTCGTGAAAATGAACTTTTCTGGTAAGCACCACCTTCATAACCGTAGTCAAGACCAGAAATCTGATACCTGAAGTTGTCGTAAACAGGAATATTTTTAGCATCTATTTCCAAATACCCTGTAAGCTTAATATTAGATACTGTTACTTCTTCCAGAGCGATAGCCACCTCCGTCATTTTTACTTTAACCTCGCCAAATTTTACCCAGTCATCATTGACTTTTACCTGCATTGATTTGAAACCTACAAAAGAAAAATATAAGGTGTCACCTATTGAAGTTTTAATGTTAAAGCGGCCTTCTTTATTTGAAACAGTCCCTTTTACGGTATTAATATTTATGATATTAGCGTTAAATATTGGCTTATCATTGGCTGCATTCATGATTTGTCCTTCGATCATGAATACTTCTTTTTCGCTTTCTTGAGCACTTACAAAAAAACAATTCAAGGTTAAAAATAAAAAATAGACAACTTTTTTCATTGGTCTAAAAATAACTAAAATCCTAGAAAAGTATTATTTACAGATTAGACTTAAGACAAAAATAACAGATTAGCGTTTACGCCTTCTCTCAAATGATTTTTTTCTACTATCGCTTTTTCCTTTTCTATGAGGTTTTGAATCTCTGCTTTTTGATTTCTTTTTACCAAAACTCTTTTTATCCTTTGTAATTTCTACACTGACTTTTCTGCCATTGTATTCGGCATTCTGAAAGGTTGAAATCACTTTTTGCTCTAATTCCTTTGGTGTATTAAAAAACCCAAAGGTCTTCATGACGTCTACTTTTCCTACTTCTTCGCTGGTCAGATTCAATTCTGCTTTTAGATAGTCTTTTAATCCCATCCAATTTAAACCATCTTTTTCTCCAAGATTGATAAAAAAACGTGTTTCGTTACCAAAAGACTTGCTACTTCCTCTAGAACGATCCTTACTTGCTGTGTTTTCCATTTGCTCTACACTTGGAGCATTTTTATAGTAATTATAAAAGCGAGAAAATTCAACACTAAAGAATTTTTTGATTAGTTCATCTTTGTCCAGATTGGCCAAAGATTCCTGAAGTTTAGGCAAAATCGTGTCAATTGCATGGTTGACTTCTGTGTTTTTTATGTTTTCTGCCAGATAAAACATCTGACTTTCGCAAATTTCATCTGAAGTTGGTAGTTTTTCTTCTTTAAACTTCTGCCCAATAATGCGTTCTATGGAACTTATTTTACGTCTTTCACTTTTAGTAATAATGACGTAAGACTGTCCGGTTTTCCCGGCACGACCGGTACGACCACTTCTGTGTGTATATATTTCAGTTTCGTCCGGTAGCTGATAATTGATCACATGTGTAATGTCGTCAACATCAATACCCCTGGCCGCAACATCTGTAGCCACAAGCATCTGAACCTGTTTGTTTCTGAAACTTTTCATTACCAAATCACGCTGATTCTGACTTAAATCACCATGTAAGGCTGCTGCGTTGTAGCCATCTTCAATCAGCTTTTCAGCCACTCGCTGTGTGTCCCGTTTTGTTCTGCAGAATATAACCGCATAAACATCAGGATGTGCATCAACCAGGCGTTTTAAAGCATTATAACGATCTCTTGCCCCTACTACAAAATAAGAGTGGCTCACACTCTTTGTAGAAACATTTTTCTGACCTACTGTAATTTCAATAGGTTTATTCATGAATTTCTTAGCAATTCCAGACACTTCTTTTGGCATGGTTGCACTGAACAACCAGGTGCTCTTTTCCTTTGGGCTATGAGATAAAATTTCGGTAATATCTTCATAAAAGCCCATATTCAACATTTCATCGGCTTCATCAAGCACACAATACTGAATTTGAGTAATATCTATGATACGACGCTTAATCATATCTTTCATACGACCGGGTGTAGCCACTATAATCTGTGCTCCCCGATTAATCTTATTGGCTTGATCCTGTATACTCGCACCACCATATATCGCGACAATATTGATGTTATCTATATATTTTGCATAAAGCTTAAGTTCGTTTGTGATTTGTAAGCACAGCTCTCTGGTCGGTGATAAGATCAAGCCTTGTGTTACTTTTTTGCTTGCATCTGTCAGCTGAAGCATAGGAAATCCGAATGCAGCTGTTTTACCCGTACCGGTCTGCGCTAGAGCAACAAGATCTGTGTTTTTTTCTAATAAAACGGGGATACTCTGTGTTTGTACATCACTTGGCGATTCAAATCCAAGATCTGTAATGGCTTTAAGAAGATTATCTTGTAAGCCTAATTCTGAAAATTTTGTCATAAAAATAAAATGAGTGCAAAGATACGTTTTTAAATCGGGACTACTATATTAATTGTTGATTTACAGAAAATTAAATTTTGATATTACATTATTTAGTTTCTTCTAAACTTTTCAGGATTATCTTATAATGTAAAGAGCTCAGCATCAATTTCCTTACCTCTGAGTTCATGATGGCCTAAGGACTTGAACTGAAGCCTGGGTGTTGTTTTCAAAAGTGATATTAAGTCAGCAGAAATTAAATGATCAACTTTCAATTTATTGCATAATGCCTGTATCCTCGCCGTGGCATTTAGGGTGTCTCCGGTAAAAATAATATCTTTTTTAAATTTACCAATTTCACCTATGGCAACTTCACCGACATGTAAACCTGCTTTAAATGTTGGTGTAATTGAATATTTTTTATTGAAAACATCCTGCTTTGCTTTCAAATCCTGTTTCATTTTAAAAAAGCATTTGATACAATTATTATTTTTTAATCCCGCTGATAATTCCCAGCTTACCACCATTTCATCACCGACATATTGATAAATTTCACCTGAATGGTCTATCACAGCTTCAGAAAGGACATTGTAATAGAGCTTAAGCAATTCAAAATACTTTAGATGACCGAGTTTTTCGGCAGTGGCGGTAGATGAATTCATGTCTAAGAACATAAATATTCTTCGTTCTACTTTAGGTTGATGGTATTTGCCCGTAAGAAAATTTGTAAATGTCTTTGAACCTATTTTATGGTGAATTTCATTATAGAACAAAGTAAATACTAAAGAGACTCCCATTTGAAAACCTGTGCTCAAAAAGGCAATACTGTCTAAATATTCGGTAAATTTTTCCCATACCAAATTATCACTTACGTTTATTCCCAGCTCTATACTGGCGGCAATGGGGTAAAGCAGACAAATGAGAAAAAATAAAGAAAACGAATAAATGATGAGCTTTCCTAAAAAAGTGGTTACAAAATTCGCTTTCTCAAAAATCTTATTGATGAAAAGCAATTCTATTATTCCTATAATTAACCCAACCATAGTTACCGCGGTTAATGCAAATACCAATATGAGAAAATTTGGTGCAATAACTCCATCAACCTTATACTCGTATCTGTTTGTTGCGGCATATTCAACTACTAAAAATATTATTCCGAATAAAAGCCAAATGATCCCGAATGGTATTACCCGATGTATGTTATTTTTTAGCCTGGGTGAAATCAAATGTGAAATAAATTTACGTTAATGAATGACTACTCAAATGTAATATATTTTTTGACTTAGGCGTTTAACTAATAGACTTATATGTTGATATTCAATTAGAAAAAATATATTTCTTCTTTGTGGGCCCCTGCCTATGCCGGCCTTTAGATTTGTAAACCAAATTTAATTGTTAAAAAAAGAAATAATGATTATGAT